>JBBCJR010000001.1:0-123390 GCA_037190805.1 Sphingomonas sanxanigenens
TCAATGCCCGGTCGACGAGGTCGTCGCCCTCGACAACATGGACATGCCCCTCGAAACCAAACGCAAGTTCTTCCAGACCAACGCAGAAAAACTCTTCAAAATAAAATAGCGCCGCCACCAAACGCCGTTCCGTATCCTGAAACACCCGCTCAACGCCCCAAGATCGTCCCAGGCAATAATGCCAAGACGGCTGGGCAATCCGCGCCGTGCCTTTTTATGAAGGGGCGGCCGAATGGAGTGGGGGTTGATGATGCCAGGACATGGGATCGCGCGAGGTTGGGCGGCCATCCTCATGCTGCTGCTCGCGGCACCGGTGACAGCGGGTGGCTCGCCGCTGATGGTGAATGGCAACCGGGCGGTTCTGGAGCGTGCCCCCATGCTGGTGGCAGCCGACCGCTCGCCCGCTGGAACGGTCGCGGTCGGGATTGGCGACGTCCGGTCGCTGTGGCCGCAAGGCGAAGGTGTCGTCGCGGCGGATCTGGCCGGCAATGCTGAAACACAGGCTTTGCGTGCTTCGTTGCAGCACCCGGATGTCCGCATCCTGATGACGGTGGCGGAGGGCCATTATCGGATTGTGGCCCGGCGCTCCGCCGGAATTGCCACCCTTGCCGATCTCAAGGGCAAACGTATCGCCACGACCCGGGAAACGTCCGCCGCCTATTATCTTCACCGGGTTCTCGACCGAGCTGGATTGAGCGAGGCGGATGTGACGATCGTCAATCTGGGCGCGGACGGGAGTGCCGACGCGCTGATTGCCGGAAATGCAGATGCGCTGGCGATGTGGGAGCCGTTTTCGACCCGGGCGCGCCAGGCGCTGGGCGAGGATGTCATCATTCTCGACGCACCGGGCGCCTATCGCGAACTTTATAACCTCAACACCACCGCCGAACGGTTGGCTGACCCGGCCAAGCGCGCGCAGATCGTCGACTATGTCCGGCGCTTGCTCGACGCTTGCGAAGACGCACAGACAAATCCTGCCCGGATGCAGGAGCGGATTGCTTCTGCTTCGGGGCATGATGTCGGGTTGGTACGCGCGTCATGGGGAGAGCATCGCTTTTCCTGCGAGTTGCCGAATGATCTGATCGACGTAATGGTCGCGCAGGAGGAGTGGCTGGCCAAACTTGGCGGGCGGGAGCCGCGTCCGCGCGCGGCGTTGGAGATGCTGATCGATGGCAGCCTCCTTGCCGAGGCGCGGAAGGACGGCGGTCGATGATCAGCGAAGCGGAGGGCGTCCGGTTCATCGACCCTGCCCGGGATAGCAATTTCAAGCGCGGAATCTTCAATGCTATTATCGCACCGCGTCCGGTTGGTTGGATCAGCACGGTCGATACAAGCGGGCGCTGCAATCTCGCACCCTTTTCCTATTTCACCATTGTGTCCTGCCTACCGCCGATCCTCGCCTTTTCGTGCAATTCGCCCGAGGATCGCGAATTGAAGGACACGCTGATGAACGTGAAGGCGACGGGCGAGTTCGTCTATAACATGGCCAGCCTTGATCTGGTCAGGCAGATGAACGTGACCTCGACGCCGCTGCCGCCGGGGGTTGATGAATTCGAGTTCGCCGGTCTTGAAAAGGCCCCCTCACGTTTCGTCGCGCCTCCTCGCGTCGCCGCATCTCCGGTCAATCTGGAATGCAAGGTGTTGAAGATCATCCCGTTCAGCGGCGAACCCGAGGACCCCGTCACCCATGTCACCTTCGGCCGGGTGGTCGGTGTCCATATCAGGGAACGCTTCCTCGATGCCGACGGCTATTTCGACACCGCGTCGGCGCAGCCGGTGACACGGTTGGGGGGAACGCAATATGCCGTTTCGGCGGAACCGTTCGAATTGGCGCGCCAGTTCACCCGTGCGCGTGAAGAGAGCTATTGAGCGATGAGCGTCGACCAATCCACCACCGTTGCCACAGGCTGGGATGACGTGACGTTCACGCATTTTGCCGCTTCCAATGGCAGTCGGCAGCTCGTCCAGGCCCAGAATTTCAGTGTCGAATGGCTAACCGGCGGCAGTGAAACCTTTGCGATCAGCAGCGTAGAGGACATCATGCTGCTGTTCCCAGGCAAGGGCGGCAAGGTCGACGGCGGCGGTTGCGAGATGGCGCTGCCCGAGCGCTGTGTCGTCATCCTGCCGCCGGGGGCTTATCGCCTGATGCCGAGTGTGGGCGCGCGCGCAATCGTGCTGTCGACAGGCGGCGACGACGTTCCATCGGATCGTCCCCGCGATCCACGGGTAATCGCGGTTGGTCGGCGTTTTTCGCCTCGGGCGCAGGGACCGCGCATCCATCGTTTCGACGATCTGGTGGCGCCAGCTGACAATCCTCGGCTGAAGCTGCTGCAAAGTACGACGATGAGCATCAACCTGGTGGAATATGAGGGCGCGCGTGATCGCCGACTGCTCAGTCCCCATGCTCATCGCGACTTCGAACAGGGGACGCTGACCGTCGCCGGCGATTTCGTCCATCATCTGCGCAAGGAGTGGGGAAGGGATGCGAGCCTGTGGCGTCAGGACCAGCATGTGCTAGCCGAGGGCGCGGCGCTGATCGTTATTCCACCGGAGGTCATTCACACGACCGAAGGCGTGGGTAACGGCCATCATCTGCTGTTCGACATTTTCGCGCCGCCCCGCGCCGACTTCATCGCCAAGGGCTGGGTGTTCAATGCTGCGGACTATGATGCTGTCGACGCTCCGCCAACGGCCTGATCAACAGTCGTGTCCGTGCCCAGGCCAGCCGTTTCCAGCGAGACGATCTGCGCAGCGATCGCCCGGGCGGTTTGCTTCAACGTGGCACCATAGCCTTCTAGGTCCTGATCGGAGACAGCGCGTTTGAAATAGGTAAGGCCGATAGTCGCCATGACCTGATCGCCGGCCATGATCGGTACCGCGATGGTGCCGGAGTTGCGTGGTTCCTGCCATGGATCGCGGGTGGCGTAGCCCAATGCCTGGGCGCGCTGGACCCGCCAGTCCAGCCATCCTCGTTCCCGTTCGGCTAGCAAGGACTGCTCGCGATCGCCCGCCAGCGCCAGCAGCATCTGCCGCTCGCTGTCGGGGCAGAACGCATAATAGGCCAGACCCAACGCGTTCGAGAACAGGCTGAGACGCATGTTCAAGGTGGCGTGAAAAGGCGAAATGGAACTGTCGGCAATGGTACTGAACCGGATCACCGCCGCATCTCCCTCGAGGATCGCGACTCCGGCGGGCCAGTGAAACTGGCGGGTCAGGGCAATCGCCCAGGGGCGCGCCGCTTCCACCACAAGCGGGTCGCCGTGAAAGCCGCAACTGAGCGAACGCACTCGCACGGTTACCCGATAGCCCTTTTCCCTCGCGTCGCGGGTGACATAGCCGGCCTGGACCAGAGTTTGCAGCATGCGGACGATGGTCGGTTTGGGAAGGCCCGTGCTGTCATGGAGTTGCGCGACGGAACTCCATGCGCGTCGATTGAGGGCTTCCAGCAGGGCGAAGGCCCTCGTCACCGACTGAATATTGCCTGATTCCGCAGGCTTCATCGCGGCATCCCGCCCCAAATTCGTGTGGTCGAGGATAGGAGAGGCTCTCCCCGCCCGCAAGCAATGCGCGGAAAAGGAAGGTTGCGCCGGGTCATGCGATGCCGCACAGCTGCGCGGGATTGGCCCACAGAATTTTCGCGCGTTCGGTGGCATCCGGGACCACGTGGGCGAGAAAGGCGTATTGCGGGCCATAGTCGATCCGTCGCCGGCTACGGATGAAGGGCCAGTCGGACCCCCACAGGCAGCGGTCGATCGAGAATGCATCGATCAGGGCGTCGACGAAGGGGCGGCAGTCATCGAACGGCCAGCCGGCGCGCGAAAAGCGAAAACATGCCGACAGCTTGATATGAGCCCGCCCTTGTCGGCCGAGGTCGATCAGTCCGGAGAAGGCGGGCTGTGCGATGCCCGCGGTGATGTCGGGACGTCCGCAATGGTCGATCACCACCCGGTCCACGCGCTTGAGGATCGGCAGCGCGGACAGAATGGCGTCGCCGACAGCATGGATCTGAACGAACCATCCCGCCTCGCGGGCGATGGCCAAGGCGCGTTCACCCGCCGGGCCGTGGATCGGCGGACTGTTCGGGAATCCGAGGTTGAAGCGGATACCGACGATCCCGCCGTCGATCAGGCGTCTCACCTCCCGATCGTCGACGTCTTCGGCGAGCAGCGCCACCCCGCGGAAACGTCCGTCGCCTTCAGCCACTGCCTGCAACAGATAGCTGTTATCGGTGCCATAGCCCCCGAGAGGGTTGACCAGCAGGGCATGGGTCAGGCCGTGGGCATCGAGCACCGCCTTCAGGTCATCGACGCTGCCCAGTTCATTCTCCTGAACATGAAACCCCGAACTGACGCTGAAGCTTTGCCGGGCGAGGTCGTAGCAATGGACGTGGCAGTCCATCGCTGGCCTGGGGTGATCGGCTGTCATGGTCATGCGTCCGGAAAGCCGTAAAGGCGGGCCGGATTCGCGACCAGAATCTGATGTTGCACCGCTGTATCCGATGCATAGCGCGGGATGAGGTCCAACAGCACGCGTTCGTCAACGGGATCGCGCAGGTTGGGGTGGGGAAAATCCGTGCCCCACAGAATCCGCTCCGGCCGGGCCGTGATCAGCGCCCGGGCAAAGGGCAGGGCGGCTTCGTAGGGAAAGGCGCACATGCGTTCGGCGCCTGACACCTTCACCCACGCGCCGTTCAGTTCAAGCAAGGCGAGTAGGGTACGGAAAGCCGCCCCATCGGTGCCCTCTGTTACATCCACCCGGCCCATATGATCGATCACAAACGGCAGCGGCAGGGCGCGGATTGTCGGCGCCAACGCCAGCAGGTCGTCCCCCTGGACATGCAGCACGACATGCCAGCCGAGCTGTGTCACCCGCATAACCACGCGCGAGAACACGGACATGTTCGGGTGGCCGCCCAGCGACTTGACGAAGTTGAAGCGAACCCCGCGGACGCCGGCCTCGTGCATGTCGCGCAATTCAACATCATCTATATCGTCGTCGATGACGGCGATGCCCCGATAGGCGCTGGGCCGCCAGCGGAGTGCATCGAGCATGGCGCGGTTGTCGGTGCCATGGGCGCTGGCCTGGACGATCACCGCCCTGTCTATTCCCAACCCGGCATGAAGCGCCGCCAACATTTCCCGGGGGGAGTCAGCCGGATCGTAGCGCCGCGACGGCGCATAGGGAAAACGGGCTGCCGGGCCGAACACATGGCAATGCGTGTCACAGGCCCCAGAAGGTAGTTGGAAACGGCCGGACTTAATGGTGTTGGATGTGGTGGCGATCACGGTGTCGATGTCCTCCTTCGCTTTACGAAGGCTAAGGCCTCTGCCCGATCGGGATGGCAGGGCATGGACGGCTGTTCCGTCATGCGGAATGTCGATCAGAGAATGATTTGCGCCTTCCATGGAATGGGGAACAACGGGGTGATGAGCATTTTCTCTGGGCCTCGCATCGACTGCCATGCGCATATCTATACGCTGGATATGCCGTTGGCCCCGACGGCCTGGCACCGCCCGCCTGCTGATGCGTCGATTGAGGCCTATCAGCAGGTTCTGGCGCAAGCTGGCATCCGCTATGGCGTCATCGCCGCGTCAAGCCTGCATGGGGACAACTGCGATTATACGCTGGCGGCGTTGAAGGCTTGGCCGAATCTGAAGGCCACCGTGATTGTCTCGCCGGACGTAACGGATGAAGCGTTGGCGGTGATGGCGGATGCGGGCGTGGTTGGCATTCGCCTGCAATGGCTGGGCGTGCGCGATACCCCCTGCCTCGAGGGGGCGGACTATCGTCGCCTGTTGAGCCGGATTGCGAAACTGGGTTGGCATGTCGAGCTGCACGACCATGGCCGCCGCCTTGCTCCAGCGATCGCGGCGGTGGAGGCGCATGGCATTCCCTTGGTCATCGATCATTTCGGCCGTCCGCTGCCCGATGCTGAGCCGCCGCTGGCTGACATCGATGCGGTGCTGAGCGCAGTCGGTCGCGGCCGGACCTGGGTTAAGCTGGCCTCGGATTTCCGCCTGGCCTCGTTCGATCTGGCGGCGGCGGCGACCGGCGCTTTGCTGGGTATGGGACGGCTGGACCGATTGATGTGGGGCAGCGACTGGCCGTTCGCCAATTTCGAGGATCGCGTCGATTATGACGACGTCCTCGCTGCCTATCAGGCGCTGGTGCCGGACCCGGAGATGCGCGCGGCGATCGATCGGACCGGCATGGATTTCTATTTTGCGGACGTCGAAGCGGCCAGGTCGACCTGTATGGCGCTGGACCGGGCCGCGACGGGAATGCCCGGATGATCGACCAGCAAGGATCGAGCGCCCGGCCTGGCGTGCATCAGACATCTCAGATCAGGAGAGCCGGGTGAACGACCCTTATTCCGACGGCAGCCGCGACCGCGAGATCATGCGGCGGATCTTGTGGCATATCATGCCCCTGTCGGTCGCGAGTCTGGTGATTTCGGCGATCGATCGCGTCAACATAGGGTTCGCCAAGCTCGGCATGCTCGAGGACCTCGGCTTTTCCGAGGCGGTGTTCGCGCTTGGCGCTTCGCTATTCTATGTCGGTTACGTCGCCTTTGAAATTCCCAGCGCCATGGCCGCTTATCGCTATGGCGCGCGGTTGTGGTTCGCGCGGATCATGGTGACGTGGAGCATCACCACGTTGCTGCTTGCCGTCGTCGCGTCAGTGCCGGCTTTCTATGTTCTGCGCTTCCTGCTCGGTGCGGCGGAGGCGGGGCTCTACCCGGCGCTGGTCTTCTATCTGACCTTGTGGTTTCCCCCGACCGAACGGGCGCGAGCGATGGGTTACCTGACCTTGGGCAGTGCGTTCGGTAATGGTCTCAGCGCGCTGCTCTGCGGCATGTTGCTTGACCTCGACGGGCAACTGGGCCTGACCGGCTGGCAATGGATCTTCCTTGTCACGGGCCTGCTGCCGCTGGTCACGACCGTGCTGGTTCTGCGCTACCTGCCGAATAAACCGGAGGATGCGCGCTTCCTTACGGAAGCTGAAAAGCGACGCGTCAAAACGCTGGTGGCGCGGGGTCAGGCGGACAATCATGCCCACGCGCACGTCCTGTCGGTGCTGCTGCGACCGATGGTCTGGGGGTTCGGCCTGCTCTACGGCATTTTCCTTGGGTCGCTGTATGGGGTCAATTACTGGATGCCGACGGTGCTGCGGGAGTTCGGCGTCAGCGGCACGATGAATGGCGTGATGATCGCTTTGCCCTGGGCGTTTGACGCAGTGCTTCTGGTGCTGATCATGCCCCGCCTGCGGTCGGGCAAGTCGGTGCATGGGGCCTTGCTGACGTTGGCGATCCTGGCGGTGCTCAGCTTTGCCGCCGCCGCCTCGTCGGGTAGCGGATTGTTGCTGAAGGGGGCGGCGCTGATGATCGGGATACCCGCGATCTCCATCTGCATCGCCTGTTTCTGGACCATTCCGGTCCGCCATTTCTCGGGTGCTCATGCCGCCGCAGCGATCGGCGGGATCAGCACGATCGGAAATCTGGGCGGTGTCGCTACCCTCAACCTGATGCCTGCTCTCGCCTCCCATCTTGGAACGCCGGCCGACGCCTTGTGGGTGCCGAGCCTTGGCATGATGGTGATCGCGTTGTGGGCGCTGTGGCTGATCCTGCGCTCGTCCGGGCGTGGAGGCGTTGGCGTTCCCGTCCACGAGGGACGGTGATTTCGATTTCACATCGCGGAATACACGAAAAAGACACCAGATAAAATACTGGTGAAAATATAATAAGAAAAAATGAAATAATTATTTCCAGGCAATGCGTCATTGCCGGGGATAGATGCCTTGTTCTTTTGATGATCATTTTTTTGATGGTCATTCTGAAATATCGGGGGCACAGATGTCTGTAAAAAATCATATCGTTATTCTGATGGCGACTGTTGCATCGCTGTCCATCGTGACCAATTCTGTCGCGCAGACAATCTCCAGCCGACCGGTCGATGACGGCGCAGCGGCGGAAGATGCCAGCATGGCCGACATCGTGGTGACGGGCTCGCGCCTGCAGTCCGGCTATATGGCGCCGACGCCGATGACCGTTCTAGGCGCGCAGACGATCCAGCAGCGCGCGCCATCCCAGATTTCCGATGTCATGAACCAGCTGCCCGCCGTTCGCCTTTCGACGGGGCCGCAGCAGTCTCAGCGCTTCTTCGGTTCGGGCCAGGCGCCGATCGATCTGCGGGGGCTTGGCGCGGTCCGAACGCTGACGCTGGTCAATGGAAACCGCTTCACGCCGACGGCGGAAACCGGAACCGTTGATTCCAGCATTATTCCGGTCAGCCTGATTGAACGGGTCGACGTGGTGACGGGCGGTGCGTCCGCTGCCTACGGCTCGGATGCGGTGGCGGGCGTCGTCAATTTCGTCCTGCTCAACAGGCTGGAGGGTTTTCGCGGTTCCGCGCAGATCGGTGTCACCCAGCAGGGCGACGGCAACGAACGGGTACTCAGCCTCGCATTCGGCACGAGCCTGGGCGGTGGGCGTGGTCATTTGATCATTGGCGGCGACTATTCCAGAAGTGATGGCGTCGATTCCATCTACACGCGCGATTGGGGGCGACGGGAATCCTATCTGGTGTCCAACGGGGTCGGTCGAGCTGCCGGTGTGCCAGCCCAATCGTTTGAAACAAATGTCAAATATTCGGCCCAGAGCACGGGCGGCCTGATCAATTCAGGCCCGTTGGCCGGCACTGCCTTCGGACCGGGAGGGGTGCCCTATGCCTTCCAGTACGGTACCGTTCTCGGCTCACTGATGATTGGTGGCGAAAATGACCGTGGCAACCCCAATGGCAACGCCCGGCTGTTGACGCCCACCAGCCGCAAATCATTGCTGATCCGCGCGGACTACGAAATCCTCTCGGACGTCACCGCCTTTTTCGAGGGCAACTACGGTTTCACGGACGCGGACAGCCTGACGGGCTTTTATCAGGGCTCGGCGATCATCGACATCGACAATCCTTTTCTGCCGGACCAGACGCGAGCGGCCATGGTCGATGCCGGGGTGACGACGGTGAATGTCGGCCGCCTCCTCGCGGACTATGGTGGGACGCCTCTTTATGCCAACCACCGCACGCTGCGTGGTATCGGTGGACTGCGCGGGACGCTGCCCGGCAACTTCAATTGGGATGCAAGCGTTCAATATGGCGAAACGAAGAACGTCAATCGCAACGACGACGTGCTGGTGGCCAATTTCAAGGCGGCGGTGAATGCGGTTACGGGACCAGACGACAGGCCCGCATGCGGGCCGATCGCGACTAACCCCAACCTGACCGCCGCGCAACGCGAGCTAGTTGAGCCTGGGTGCGTGCCGCTCGATATCTTTGGCCTTTATTCGCCATCCAAGGAAGCGCTCAACTATGTCCGCAGCGGCGGACCGTCCGTCAGCGTGAACCGGCCGACGCGCTTCGTCGCGGCGGTGAATATTGCCGGTTCGCCCTTCTCGACTTGGGCTGCGCCTGTCGATGTTGCACTGGGCGGGGAATATCGGCGCGACACGATCAAATCGGAATCCAACCCGAACGCGCTTAAGGCGGCCTACAACGTTGCCAATGACGGCGCCTATTCGGGTTCGGTTTCAGTCAAGGAAGGCTATCTGGAAGTCGGCGTGCCTTTGGCGCGCGACGTGACCGCGCTGCAATCGCTGGACCTCAACGCGGCAATCCGCGTGACCGATTATTCCACAAGCGGCTCGGTGACGACGTGGAAGGTGGGTGGAACCTGGGAACCAGTCGCGGGGTTAAAGTTTCGGGCGACCCGTTCGCGCGACATCCGCGCGCCCAATCTGTCCGAACTCTACCGATATTTCGGCGTGGCCGGATCAGCCAACGTCACCAACCCGTTCAACGGCGTGAATGGCCGCCTCAGCGTCGCGCAGACCGGAAATCCCAGCCTGACGCCCGAGATCGCCGACACATTGACCGCAGGCGTGGTGGTTCAGCCCCAGGCTGAATGGGCCCGCTTCTTCCGTGCCTCCGTCGATTATTACGAGATCAAGATCAAGGACGCCATCGTCACCGTGTCCAGCACTGACGTCCTCCGTCGGTGCTTCGCAGGGGAGACGGCGCTGTGTTCGGCGATCGTCTTTGACGATACGCCCTTTGGCATCGCCTATGTCAATCAACAGCCGTTCAACCAGAACCGGTTGCTGAACCGTGGCCTTGAAATGACCGCGAACATGGACTTCTCCTTGGCTGACGATACGCGCTTCAGCATCGCTGCGCGGGCGTTACGCGCATTGGCCAATCGCACCTATGACCGCGGGACGATCATCGAGCGGGCAGGATCGATCCAATCCGGCGGTATCCCGAAATGGGCCGCTACCGTCGACCTCACGCTCGACAGCGGCAACCTCCAGACCACCCTGACGGGACGCTATTTCAGCACGATGAAGTTCGACGCCACGCTGAAAGGTCCGGAGGACGAAGGTTATGACCCCACGCTGGCCAACAGCGTCAATACCAACCGCGCCCCGTCGGCCGTCTACCTTGATCTCTACGCCCAATATCAAATTCCGTCCGAAGGCCGTACGAAGTTCAGTCTCTTCGGCATGATCCAGAACCTGGCCGACAAGGACCCGTGGGTGCATGCGGCGACGAACATCACGTCCGGCGGCAACCCCTATGACCTGCTCGGGCGGCGCTTCCGAATTGGTGTGCGGGTCACGCATTGAACCCTTGTTTCTCCAGCCCTGAAGGTGCCCGATGACTCACATCACCAGAGTAGCCGCGCTTGTCCTGCTGCCTTGGCTGCCTTTGTCTCCAGGCTTGGCTCATGCTCAAACCGACAGTCCGTCGGTGTCGAATTCCGAGACATCCTCGGCGCTGCTGGAATTGCGGCGGGTGTTTCGGGATGCCTCGGTCAATGCGCTGACATTCCACAATATTGACGGAATATTCCCCACGCAGACCGTTGCCGCTTCCGGCCGGTCGCGCTCCTTGCCGACGCGGCTGGTTCCGCTGCAGGTGAGCTACGGGTTTAAGGGCAAGGCGGTCACGGGCGAGGAAGCGCTGGAGCGGACCCATACCAACGCCCTGCTCGTCATCAAGGACGGCGCCATCGTCTACGAGCGCTACCGCAACCTGACCAATGATCAGACCCGTTTCCTTTCCATGTCGATGGCAAAATCGATCACCTCCATGCTGATCGGCATCGCCGTGCATGACGGCGCCATCCGCTCGCTCGATCAGCCGTTGACCGACTACATTCCCGAGCTGAAGGGCAGCGCCTATGATGGCGTCACCATTCGTGACACGCTGGAGATGAAGACCGGCGTCGATCGGTCCGATGCAGCTCAAATGACGCCCGGCACCCCCGGCGCCGTGAACCGGGAGCAAATCTTCGTCCGCAATACTCGTCCGGCGGTGGACGAGGCATTCCTAATCAAGCGCAAGGAGGAACCGGGTCGTCGTTTCGACTATTCGACCCTGAACACCACCATGCTGGGCTGGCTGCTGGAGCGGGCGACCAAGCAATCGATCACCGCTTATACCAGCGAGCGGCTGTGGAAGCCGCTGGGGGCCGAGGCATCCGCTTATTGGATGGTCGACGGCCCCGGCGCTTCTGCCCGGCCCCTGAATGGCATGGGTCTCAATGCCGTGCTGCGCGATTACGGCCGGCTGGGCCTGATGATGATGAATGGTGGGCGCGCTGCCGATGGCACTCAGGTGGTGCCGGCCGCGTGGGTGGAGGAATCGACCGGTGGTGATCATGCACCAACCACGCCTGGCGCCTCGCGCGGCTATCGCTACCAATGGTGGACGGTGCCGAATTCCAAGGCCTACATGGCCGTAGGGCTGCAGGGTCAATATATCTTCGTGGACCCGGCGACCAAAACCGTGGTGGTTAAGCTCAGCTATTTTCCGCCGACGCCATCCGACGCCTCTGCCGAGACCGATGTGCTATTGAAGGCCTTGTCGGAATGGCCCGCGCGTTGACGCGCGCAGTCGCCCTCTCGTCGCTCGGGATGCGTTAACCCCCATCCCGAGCGGTGAACCGGAAGACTGCGAAGGGCCGTGATCAGCGGTGACGGGCGAAAATATCGGCGGCCTGGCCAAGCGCATTACGGATGATGCCGATGTCGGATTGCCAGACGATATAAGTCACACCGCGATCGAGCAGCTTTTCGAGTTCATCCGAGCTTCCGGCGACCGCCCCGGCATGCCGGCCGGCCGCAAGGGCGGCGTCGACGATACGGTCGAATCCGGCTTGCACCTCGGGATGCTGGATTTGGCCGGGATGGCCGAGAGACTGGCTGAGATCGGCGGTACCGGCGAACAGGATGTCGACCCCTGGGGTGCGGGCGAGTTCATCGACCTCCTCCAGCATCTCGCGGCATTCGACATGGATGCTGACCAAAGTCCCACGCGTGCGCGCGAAATAATCGTTCAGGGGCATTCCGCCGAAATCTGCGGCGCGGTTCGCACGGGCAAAGCCACGCTGGCCATCAGGAAAATGCCGGGCGCGCTGCACCACGTCCCGTGCGCTGGCGGCCCGCTGCAGGCCGGGTATCTGGACGCCGGCAGCGCCCGCATCAAGCGCGTGGAGGATGGCCGAGGCGCTGTCGTCCGGTGTGCGCACGATCGTGCTCATGCCATGAAGTTCGGCCGCCCGGATCAGATTCTCGACATCCTGGCTGGTGAAGCAGCCATGCTCGGCATCGATGATGATGAAGTCGAACCCCGCCAAGCCAATCAATTCCACCAGGGTTGGTGAATTGATCTTGAGAAAGGTCCCGAACACCGGCCGACGCTGGTTCAAGGCGTCCGTGATCCGGAAATGCGGCATGTCTCCTCCTCCCAATGGTCATCGCCATCGCTGCATCAAGCGCGGCGGAAACACATCGCCGCGGCCAGCGCATTCCATGATGCGGAACGCGAAGGTGGAGGCATCAGACGCGTTCAAGCAGCAGACCAATGCCTTGGCCGACGCCTACGCACATGAATGCCATCCCGTAGCGGCCGCCCGTGCGATAAAGTTCCTCGACGGCGGTCAGCGTGATGCGCGCGCCGCTCATGCCCAGGGGATGGCCGAGGGCGATGGCGCCGCCATTGGGGTTTACGCGCGGGTCGAGGGGGTCGATCTTCAGGGCGCGCAAGGTCGCGATCGCCTGGGACGCGAAGGCTTCGTTCAATTCGATGATGTCGAGTTGATCGGCTTTGAGGCCGGCTGCATCGAGCAGCCTAACCGCGGCGCCGACCGGTCCGATACCCATGATGCGCGGCGCGACCCCGTGCGATGCCATGGCCACCACCCGCACGCGGGGGTTCAGGCCGTGACGGCCGGCGGCGGCTTCCGAGGCAATCAGCATCGCCGCAGCCCCATCATTGAGACCAGAGGCATTGCCGGCGGTGACGGTGCCGCCGGGTTTGACCACCGGCTTCAGCCGGGCCAACGCCTCGAGGCTGGTTGCGCGGGGGTGCTCGTCGATGACGAACCGGATCGGATCACCACGTGCCGGCTGGATCGTGACCGGGGTGATCTCCGCCGCCAACCGTCCATTCGCCTGTGCCGCTGCCGTCTTTTCCTGGCTGCGCAGGGCGAAAACGTCCTGGTCCTCACGGCTGACGCCATAGTTCTCGGCGACATTCTCGCCGGTCTGGGGCATGGTGTCGACGCCATAGGCGGTGCGCATTGCGGGGTTGATAAACCGCCAGCCGAGCGTCGTATCCTCCAGTTTCTGGCTGCGATCGAACGAGGTTTCGGCCTTGCCCAGCACATAGGGGGCGCGGGTCATGCTTTCGACGCCGCCGGCGATCATCAGTTCGGCATCGCCGCTGCGGATCGCCTGCGCGGCGATGCCGATAGCGTTGAGGCCCGACCCGCACAGGCGGTTGACGGTGGCGCCGGGAACCGTCTCGGGCAGGCCGGCAAGCAGCACGGCCATGCGCGCGACGTTGCGATTGTCCTCGCCTGCCTGATTGGCGCAGCCGAGCAGCGTGTCGTCGACGGCCGCCCAGTCGACGGCCGGGTTACGCTCCACCAGCGCGCGGATCGGGACGGCCGCCAGATCGTCGGCCCGGATCGTCGCCAGTGATCCGTTGAGGCGGCCGATCGGGGTGCGGATCGCGTCGCAGATGAAAGCCGCGCTCATGCCCCTGCTCCCGTGAGGGTAGGCACGACGGCAAAGGGGGCGCCGGTCCTGTCACGAACGTCGGCGACGGCGGCACCCGGCGCGAGTTCGACCAGCGTCAGGCCGCCCACCCGCTTGTCGACGGCAAGGACGCAGAGGTCGGTGACGATCAGGTCGACTACCCCTCTGCCGGTCAGGGGCAGGGTGCACTGCTTCAGGATTTTGGGATCATCGGCCTTGTTGCAGTGCTCCATCACCACAACGACGCGCTTGACGCCGGCGACGAGGTCCATGGCGCCGCCCATGCCCTTGACCATCTTGCCGGGGATCATCCAGTTGGCGATGTCGCCGGCTTCTGAGACCTCCATCGCGCCCAGCACGGTCAGGTCGATATGCCCACCCCGGATCATCGCGAAACTGTCGGCGGAGGAGAAGAAGGACGATGTGGGCAGTGCGGTGATCGTCTGTTTGCCGGCGTTGATGAGATCGGGATCCTCATCGCCGCGAAAGGGGAAGGGGCCCATGCCCAGCATGCCGTTTTCCGACTGCAGCGTCACCGTCATGCCGGCCGGGATGTGGTTCGCCACCAGCGTCGGGATGCCAATGCCGAGGTTGACGTAATAGCCGTCCTTGAGCTCGCGAGCGGCGCGCGCCGCCATCTCGTCACGTGACCACGCCATCATGCCGTCTCCCGCTCACGGACGGTGAGTTTTTCGATCCGTTTCTCGTTGATCGTGCTTTTGACGACGCGGTCGACATAGATGCCGGGCGTATGGACACAGTCCGGGTCGAAGCTGCCTTCGGGGACGATCTCCTCGACCTCGGCCACCGTAACGCGGCCGGCCGTCGCCATGTTGGGATTGAAGTTCCGAGCCGTCCGGCGGAACATGAGATTGCCTGCCGGGTCGGCTCGCCACGCCTTGATGATCGACAGGTCGGCGCGCAGCCAGGTTTCCCGGACATAGTCCTCGCCGTCGAAAGTCTCGACCGGCTTGCCGTCGGCGACCACGGTGCCGACGCCGGTGCGGGTGTAGAAGGCCGGGATGCCGGCTCCGCCAGCACGGATGCGTTCAGCCAGTGTTCCCTGCGGCGTCAGTTCCAACTCCAGTTCGCCGCTCAGATATTGCTGTTCGAACAGCTTGTTTTCGCCAACATAGGAGCTGATCATTTTGGTAACCTGTCGGCTTTCCAGGAGCATCCAGAGACCAAAGCCGTCCGCGCCCGCGTTATTGGAGATAACCGTGAGGCCTCCGACGCCCGCGCGGCGAATTTCCGGGATCAGGCTTTCCGGATTCCCTGCCAACCCGAACCCACCCGACATGATCGTCATACCGTCGAACAGCAGGC
This sequence comes from Sphingomonas sanxanigenens, assembly GCA_037190805.1. Lineage (GTDB taxonomy): Bacteria > Pseudomonadota > Alphaproteobacteria > Sphingomonadales > Sphingomonadaceae > JBBCJR01. The sequence continues at coordinate 15,422 of JBBCJR010000001.1, forward strand.
CTTGGAGTGCTGTGGCTGGATTATCATACACTTTATTCATGCTTGCACACCTGCCCAATGTCCGATAATCGGACAAATAATCCGACAATCGTCCATAGAGTCGCAGGGGCTGTCAAGTGGAAGACTCGAAAAGTGACCCGAACTACATGGAGAGCTTGGCTCGGGGCTTGGCCGTGCTGCGGGCTTTTGAGAGGCGACCCGAGTTGAAGGTGACAACTGCCGCCGAACTCACCGGCCTGTCACGAACCAGCGCTCGTCGATGCCTCCACACGTTGGAGAAACTCCATTACGTTTCGCTGCAGGATGGCGCCTACCGGCTGGCGGCCACGGCCTTGCCACTCGGCTACGCCTTTCTTGGCGCCAACCCGCTGGCGACGGCGGCGATTCCGGTGGTCAACGATCTCCGTGACCGGTTTCACGAATCAGTTTCGCTCGCCGTGCTTGATGACGCGGACATGGGTCGCGTTATCTATGTCGCCCGTGCCGAAACCAGCCGCATCATTTCCGTACCGCTGACGCCCGGCAGCACCTTACCCAGTTATTGCACGTCGATAGGCCGCGTGCTGCTGGCGCACGTGACTGCCGAGGAGCAGGAGATGTTCCTGCGCCGGGCGCCGTTCCCCGCCCGAACGCCCAACACGCTTATTACAGCCGAGGCCCTTAGGTCCGAGTTTCAGCAAGTGGCTATCCAAGGCTATGCGATGATCGACGAGGAATTGGAACCCGGCTTGCGATCTTGCGCGGTGGCGGTCCGTGATCGGGCGGGCGCGGTGGTTGCCGCCATTAACATGGGCGTGTCGTCTCATCGCTGGACCTCGGAGGCGTTGCGCGATGTTATTCCAGAACTGCGGCTGGCGGCGGCTCATCTCGCGCGCGTCGTCTAGGGTCAGGACCCATTGATATGAGAAGGGTGATGTGATCCAGGCTCCGTGAGGAGACTGGATTTGAGCGACTTTTTTGGCTGACGGCCGATCAGATGGCTCGGCTCGAGCCCTATTTTCCAAAGAGCTACGGTAAGCCTCGGGTGGATGATAGGCGGGTGCTGAGCGGGATCATCTTTGTCAATCGCAACGGGCTGCGGTGGCGCGACGCGCCAAAGGACTATGGGCCGCACAAGACGCTGTGCCACCGTTGGAAGCGGTGGGGTAACAAGGGCATCTTCCTGCGGATGATGGAAGGTCTGGCCACGCCTCAGGCTCCTGATCGCAAGACGATCATGATCGACGCGACCTATTTCAAGGCACAATGGCTGCTGGCGGATCGCGGCTATGATGCCGGCTGGTTACGCGATGCAGGAAAAGGGAATTGCCCCTTGTATCCTGGGGCCGAAAATCCCGGAACAAGGTCGTCAAATACGACAAGCGCCGCTACAGACGCCGTAACCATGTCGAGTGTTTGGTCGCCTGAAAGACTGCGCCGTGTCCCGACACGCTACGATAGATGCCCAAAGGACTTCTTCTCTGTCATCGCCCTCGCGGCAACCGTCGTCTTCTGGTTCTGATCAACAAGTCCTGACCCTAAAGCCGAGCGCCTGCGGCTCGCCAGACAGATAGCTCCGCATTCGAGAATGATCGTCAAGCCGGCGCTTGACGTAGGCTGGCTTCGGAGATGCAGTTCAACTAACCATGCAGCCGGCTAGTTATCTCGGGCTGTGTAGCATATTAAGATGCTGTATCGATGGGATAATATATATTTGTGTGGCTTGAGCGGGATGTGCGCAGGGAGACGATTATGCAGCGGCGGATTGATGAAGAGTGGGAGCCGCGTAATCGCTATGCCTCGATCGAGCTGGGGGAAATCCAGGAAACCATCGGTTTTCTGCTGAGGGCAGCCTGGAAGGATACGTCACGTCAGTTCAACGCCTTCTTCAGGGAAATCGATTTTACCCCCGCACTTTATACGGTCATGGTGTTGGTCGACCTCAATCCAGGCTGTGGCCCTGGCGATCTGGCCAAGCCGATGGGGATTACCCAAAATAATCTGGGGCCGCATATCGATGAACTGATCGAGCGTGGCTATTTAAAGAAGGCGACGCATCCGCGCGATCGCCGGGTCAAGATGCTCATGCTGACAGAATCAGGAAAAGCGGAACTCACTAAGCTTCGCCGCCGCCACAAGCAGTATACACGTCAGATATTCGACAGACTTGGCAAAGAAGATGCTGCTCATCTGATACGGATATTGTCGCGTTTTGACGCAGTGCCGCATTAGGGAAGCTGTCGGTCTTCGGACACTCTCAGGCAAGTCATTCGTGCGCAGGTGAAATTATCCTCAAGCCATCAAGGGATTGGTGGAGAGGAAGCGGACATGGCGCTCGATCGGCGAAAATTCATCGGTACATCGCTGGTTGCTCTAAACGGTGGTGCGATCGCGATGGCCGCACCTGCCGGGCCAGTGCTCGGAACGAAGCCGGCTCCTGCTCCTGGCGGACGCCTCGATGCACGCAGCCGGCTGCCCGCTGCCGCCTCGGACGCAATCGCGACGCATATCGTCGGATTGCGCTATGCCGATCTCGACGCGGCGACGGTCGCAAAGGCAAAGCACCGGGTTCTCGACCTTATTGGCTGCGCCATAGGTGGTGCGGCGGAGGAAACGATTCCGGCACTGATCGCGGCAGTCACAGCCAGCGATGCCAAGCCGGAAGCCTCGATCATCGGCTATCCGGCGCGGGTGTCGGTAGCGCAGGCGGCGATGACCAACGCCACGATCGCGCGCGCCTATGATTTCGAGGTGATGACGGTCGTCGTCGACGACCTCCAGGTGCCGTCCCACCACTCGCCGACGACCTGCATGACCGCGCTTGCCTTTGCCGAGCAGGGGAGGGCGAGCGGTCAGGATTTCCTGACCGCGCTGGTCATGGCGGACGATCTTGCCGCACGGTTGCTGGCGGCGTCAGGGCTGGATTTCGGTCAGGGCTGGGATGGCGCGCCAGTATACAGCGCGCTGCCCGCGACAGCCATCGCGGCGCGGTTCCTGGGGTTGTCCGTCCTCCAGGCGCGTGACGCGCTCGGCCACAGCGTCGACACCATCGCCGGGACCGTCCAGAACATCTGGGACGGCGCGGCGGACTGGAAGCTGCCCCAGGGATTGGTGGCACGAAATGCGGTGCTGTCGGCGCAACTCGCCAAGGGTGGGTGGGCCGGCCTCGCCGATCCACTGCTCGCGCCGTATGGCTTCTTCGCCCAGTACACCGCTGGCTGTGTGCGACCAGAACTTCTCACGACTGGCCTAGGCAAGCGTTTCTATGCCGAGGAGTATTTCAAGCCCTATCCGGCGTGTTACGCGACCCATGCAACGATCGAATGCGCGTTGGCGCTGCGCTCGACATCCCGGGTGGCTGCTGACGACGTAGTCGAGATCGTCATCGGCTTGAGCGAACCGGCGCTCAACGTGTTCGTGTCGAAACCGTTCGAGGCGCGGCGGGACCCGCATTGCGATGCTAATTTCAGTCATCAGTTCATGGCTGCGAACGCGCTGCTGCACGGCGGCCTTAGGCAGGAGCATCTGACGGCGGCGGCAATCCGCAGCGCCCCGATCGCGCGGCTGATCGGCGCCAGTCGGCTGGAAGCGCTGCCGCGCGGTGAGAGCGGGGTTTTGATGACGGTACGCCTGCGGGACGGCCGCGTCGTCACGCAGCGTCATCCCGGCATGCCGTCCAGGAATCCCCGCCTGCGCCCAAGCACTGAGGATGAAATCGTCGCCAAGTTCCGTCAGCAGGTCGCTTTCTCGGGCTACGTCCCCGCTCATGTCGCCGACGAGATCATTCGCCGCGTCGCGAGGCTGGAGGAGGAGGCCGACATGGCCGCCTTCGTGCAGATGCTGACCCAAACCAGTCTGCCGATGGGCGTGGCGCTGTGAGGGGGCGGGGCCTGCTGATCGGGGCGGCCGCCCTGGCGCTGCTCGCGAACGTGAACACAGGTGCGATGGCGGTGCCCGCCGCGATCCCGGCGGCGGCGCTGCCGGATCGAACCTGGGGGCCGATCGCGGTGACGCCGACATCGCACCCGCTGCTTGCGGCGGCGTTTCAGGAGGTGCCGGTCGATCTGGATGCTGCCGGCTATGTCGAGCAGGAGTATTTCTTCAGCGGCCGGGCGAATGTGTACCGCTATGGGCCGGACCGCGCGCTTGAGGTGCAGTCGGCGGCCGCGCCTTATACCAACCGTTTCATCCTGCGGATACCCCGTGATCGCGGACGGTTCAACGGCCGGGTTGTGGTGGAATTGCTCAATCCGACCGGCGCGATCGACTTGGCGGTGCTTTGGAACGCATCAAACGCTTATCTGATGGATCAGGGTTACGCCTATGTCGGCTTGACGCCGAAGCCCGTGAATGTCGTTGCCCTGAAAGCCTTCGATCCTGGCCGTTATGCGCCGCTGTCATGGACCAATCCGGCCCCTGCGGATCAGGCCTGCATTGCTGCGCATCCGGTCGGCGCGCTGACCGCGCACAGCGTTGTCGAAACCGAGGACGGGCTGGTTTGGGACATGATCAGCCAACTTGCCGCCCTGCTGCGGTCCGACCGGGCCGACAATCCGCTTCGCGCCTATCGGCCGCAATATCTCTATGCCTCGGGCTATTCGCAGACGGCGTCCTATGTCGGCACCTACATCAAGGAGTTTCAGCCTCGGGTGACGATCGGTGGGAAGGCGCCATTTGACGGCTTCCTGCCCGGCGGCACTTCGGGGCTCAACCGGCTGAACCAGTGTCAGCCGACGATCCCCGATACCGATCCATATTCAGACGTCGCCAGCTCCCAGCCGGTGGTGCGGGTAATGACGCTGTCCGATTTCCTGCGGATCGGTCCGTTCGGGGCTTTCCATCATCGGCGGGAAGACAGCGATGCGCCGGATGATCGTTTCCGTCTCTACGAGGTAGCGGGGGCATCCCATACAGACGTAGCGACCCGCCTCAACGCTCCAGCCGCGAGCGAGACGGCGCATTTCCGCCCGCCCTATGCGCCCAACTGCGTCGAGCCAACGCGATCCTATTTTCCACTTGGCGTCGCGCTCGACACGGCGCTGCGGCATCTCGACAATTGGGCCAGCCGGGGAATTGTGCCGCCTCGCGCGCCTCGTCTGACGATCAGCCAGCCAGAAAGCCGGCTATCGGAACCCGCCGTCGACCAGTTCGGCAATGCGCTGGGCGGGATGCGAACCCCTGCCGTCGACGTTCCGGTTGCCACCTATCTGGGACGCAGCACCGAGCGCGATCCGGGCCGGGTGACCGCCTGCAGCTACGAGGGCAATACGACGCCCTTCTCTGATGCCTTGCTGCGCCAACTCTATCCAAGTCACGCCGACTATGTCGCCAAGGTTCGGGCAAGCGTGGCGTCGCTGGCGCGAGCCGGCTGGCTGACGGCTTTCGATGCCGGTCGCCTGATTCGCCAAGCCGAACGCATGCCGATGCCGCCGAAAGCGGGGCTCGACGAAGCCCTCTTGACAGAAAAATGATTCTGAAGAAGAAATATTCTTATTCAGATATAAAAAGCGCCCGAAGGGCCGGATTTGAAGCAGGAGAGGTAAGCGGCGGTGTTGGCTTGTGTGCCAGAAAATGATCTGCGTTTTGCAGCGGACAGTTGTGCTACGCCGTCGCGGCTGGCTCAGCAGCTGTCGCCCATGGTGTCGGCCCGCGCGCTGCTGGTGGCGCGGGCGCGCCGCTATATCGCGCATCATGCGGATAATGCCGATCTGACGGTGGAAGCGATCGCTGGCGCGCTTCGGTGCACCAAGCGTCATTTGCATCGCGCGTTTGCCGAACAGGGCGAAACGGTATTTGCTTATATCTGGGCCGTTCGCCTGGAGCGCTGCCGGAGCGATCTCGACCATATGTCCGGCGTCACCTCGTCGATCACCGAGATTGCGTTTTCGTGGGGCTTCAACAGCTCGTCTCATTTCAGCCGGATGTTCAAGGCGCGCTTTGGTGTTCCGCCGCGCGTTTATCGTGCCGGTATTGCGCGTCCAGCCGCTTCCATTCTGCCGCCGACGCTGTCGGCGTCCCTGTCGAGAGAGTAGATTGATGAGCGTTTTTCCGGACCAGCCGTTGTTTCGCGGGGTGAACCGCCCCCAGCGGCTGGAAGGCGAGATTTTCGACCTGGAGTATGAGGGGGCTCTGCCGGCCGCGCTCAACGGCACCTTCTATCGCTGCGGACCGGATCCGTGCTTCCCGCCGCGCACGGGCACCGACATCGGTATCAATGGTGATGGCTTCGTCTCAGCCTTCCGGTTCGAGGACGGCCATGTCGACTTTCGCCACCGCTATGTCCGTACCGACAAGTTTCTGGCCGAACGCAAGGCGCGGCGGGCGCTGTTCGGTTCCTATCGCAATCCGTTCACGGACGATCCGAGCGTTGCCGGCGTCGATCGCACCACCGCCAACACCAGCATCATCTGGTATGACGGCCGCCTGATGGCCGCCAAGGAAGATGGTCTCCCGCACGAACTCGACCCGTTGACGCTGGAAACCGTGGGCAAGTTCAACTTCGACGATCGCCTGCGCAGCCCGAGCATGACCGCCCATCCGAAGATCGATCCGGTAACGGGCGAGCTGATTTTCTATGCCTTCGAATGCGCGGGACTGGCGACCCCCGATATCGCGCTGTGCATTGCTGATCGGGACGGGACGCTGGTCAGCGAGGAGTGGTTCCATCCGCCCTATGCCGGCATGATCCACGATTTCGCGATCACCGAGAATTACGTCGTTTTCCCGCTGATGCCGACGACGTCCGATATCGACCGGATGCGCGCCGGTGGTAGCCACTTTGCCTGGGACCCGTCGCTGCCGACCTGGATCGGCGTCGTACCGAAGGCAGGCGGAGTGGGCGCGATCCGCTATTTCAAGGGACCGGCGCGGTGGTCGTTCCACACCATGAATGCGTTCGAGGATGGAGCGCTGCTGCATCTCGACACCACTTCGGCGTCGACCAACGGCTTCTTCCCGCATGTCGACGGTAGCCCCCCAGATCCCGCCAGCGGCAATTTCCTGCTGACGCGCTGGACCTGCGATCTCGCACAGAATGATCCCGAGCCGGGCTTCGCGGAGCGAACCCTCTACGACAAGCCGTCCGACTTCTATGACGTCGATCCGCGCTTCGTCGGCAGGCCCTATCGTTATGGGTTCATGGCGGTGAAGGACTATGCGCCTGGCGAGGCCCTGATCGCGTTCAATGCGCTGGGGCGCTTCGACCATCGTCATGGCAGCGCGGAACTGTGGAATGCCGGGCCCGGTTCGGCAGTGCAGGAACCGGTATTCGTGCCGCGCGCGGCTGATGCTGGCGAGGGGGACGGCTATCTGCTGTCCGTCGTCAACCGCCATGCTGAGAATCGGGCCGAACTGGTCGTGCTCGATGCAGCGCGGCTCGCCGCTGGGCCGGTCGCAACCATTTATATTCCTCTCAATCTGCGCATGGCGTTTCACGGATTGTTCGTGCCGCAGTCCGAGTTGGCGCGGGGCCGGAGGCTGGCGGCATGACCAAAGTGAAGATCAGGATGGTGATGGCCGACGACGGCACGCGTCTCAACGTCCGCATCGACAATCCAGACGGCGCGCGCACGATCCTGCTCTCTCACGCCCTGGGCGGTGACCTGTCTTTTTGGGACGGGGTGACGGCGGCGTTCGCAAACCGGTTTCGGATCGTCCGGTACGACATGCGAGGTCACGGTGCTTCTGATGTCCCGAATGGACCCTATACCGTCGATATGATCGGGCGCGACGCCCTGGCGGTGCTTGAAGCTGTCGGCGTCGATCAAGCAGATTTCGTCGGCCATTCGATGGGTGGCATGGCCGGTATGTGGTTGGCTATCAACCATCCGTCCCGCGTTGGTCGGCTGGTGCTGGCCAACACCACGCCGTTCATCGCCGTCAAGGACAGCTGGGATCCTCTGATCGCAAAGGCGCTTGCCGAGGGCATGGGGCCGATCGCCGAGCCCACCATCTCGGGTTGGCTGTCCGACGTCTACAAGGCCGGCAACCCTGCGGGCACGGCGGCGCTGGTCGCCAAGATGCGGGCGATGCCGGCGGCCGGCTACGCCGGTGCATGCGCGGTATTGCGCGATGTCGATCTGCGCGATGATCTAGGCCGGATCGCTGCGCCGACGCTGGTCGTCAACGGCGCTGATGACGGGCCGCGCGGCGACCGCCCGGCGGCGCTGATGACGGAAGCCATCCCTGATGCTCTGCGGGTCGATATCCCCGCCTCGGCGCATCTGTCGCCGGCGGAGAATTCGGCGGCCTTCGTTGCCGCCCTCGAAAGCTTCCTGCCATGACCGCTGCTGCTGCCGACGAGCGCGACTGGACGCCGGCATCGACCTATACGCTTGGTCTGCTGACGCTGATCTATGCCCTCAACTACCTTGACCGCCAGATCATCAGTCTCGTCCTGCCGCTGATCAAGCAGGACCTGCATCTGTCGGACACCACGCTCGGTCTCATCACCGGTTTTGCATTCGTGCTCTTCTATTCGATCATGGGGGTACCGATCGCGCGACTGGCTGACCGCTCGAACCGTCGCAACATCGTTGCCATAGGCTGCTTCTTCTGGAGCTTGATGACCGCTGTCACGGGCCTGGTCACCACGGTCTGGCAGTTGGCCGTCACTCGTTTCCTGATGGGAGCGGGTGAGGCTTGTGGCATCGCACCGTCGAACTCGATGGTCGCCGACCTGTTCAGCGCCGCCAAGCGACCGTTCGCGTTGTCGGTACTGACCGCTGGCAACGGCCTGGGGTCGGTGATCCTGTTTCCGATCGCTGGGTTGATCGCCTTTCACCATGGTTGGCGCGCGACCTTCTTTGCCGCAGGCGTGCTCGGCATTGCGGTGGCGATCCTGTTCTTTCTCACCGTCCGCGAGCCGGCCCGCCGCGAGCCTAAGAAAGCCTCTGCCGGCGGTGGCAATTTCCGGACGGCGATCAGTTTCCTGATGGGCGCCACGACCTATCGCTGGCTGCTGGCTGGCGGCGCCTTCATGGGTATCAGCCTTTATGCAAACATCGTTTGGAACTCGTCCTTTCTAATCCGGGTGCACGGGTTCGACATCGCTCAGGTGGGATCGATCCTCGGTCCAATCCGCGGAGTGTGCAGCGCTGGTGGTGTCCTTATCGGCGGTTATCTCGCAACTCGCCTCGGGCGGATCGACCCGCGCTATCGCCTCTGGGTCCCCGGCGTCGCCTGCATCCTGGTCTTTCCGGCTGAGCTCCTGTTCCTGATCCCGGAATCGGTAACGCTGTCCGTGATCGGCCTCGCGCTGGCGACCTTCTTCGCCGCTGTGCATCTGGGTCCCGTCTACGCGGCCTGCATCAGCATCGCGACGCCGTGGCTGCGCGCGACCGCGTCGGCGGTGTTCCTGCTGGTCGCCAATCTCGTCGGCCAGATCGTCGGCCCGCTGCTGGTCGGCCGTCTGAACGATGTCTGGGCCGTCCATTATGGCGACCTCGCGATCCGTTACTCGATGGTGGTCGGCGCAGCCTGCGCGACGATCGCCGGCATCTTCCTCATCCTTGCGGCGCGCAATCTGGTCAATGACACGCACCGCGCCGAATCCGCCTAGCACGGGAGCCTGTTTCCATGTCCACCACCTCCACCGAACCGCTCGGCCTCGACTATGCGCCGATCGCCGGTATCGGCCTCGAATTCGCATTTCGTATCCGTATCTTCTTCGAGGAGCGTCGGCGGTTCGAGCCAACCACCCCACAGGGTGGCCGCGTCTACGTGCCGCCGGCCAGCGGCGACATCTCCGGTCCGCGTCTGCAGGGGCGTGTCATCCCCTATAGTGGCGGCGACTGGGCGCGAGGCCGGTCCGACAATGCGTCTGAGCTTAACGCGCACTACATGCTCGAAGCGTCGGATGGATCACCGATTTATATCAACAATCGGGGGTTTCTATATGGACGAGATGAAGACAAGAGGCCTGTTAAAGTCGCGTCAAAGTCGCAGACCAACATCGAGCCAGGTGGGGAAACCCAGTGGTCGATCGCCAAGGATACGTATTTCTTCTGCATTCCTGCGTTCGATGCGCCGGTTGGACCCCATGACTGGCTGACTCGCCACGTCATTATCGGCCGTGGTCGCCGCGTGCCGGCGCCAGATCATACCTGCTTCGATTACTACATCGTCGACAACATCTGAGCGCGAATGCGCCACTCGCGTCTGTGGCTATGCGCCGGGGACGACGATCAGAGAGGATAGAAAGGATCTAACATGACCCGTTACTTCGTTCCGGCTTTCCGGCTGGCGCTTTTTGCTTCGGCTGCAACGGCAACGATTGCGTATGCTCAGCCAGCCGACACCGCCAATCCACAATTCGATGCGGGCGACATCGTCGTCACCGCCACCCGTCAGTCGCAGGCGCTGAGCCGCGTTCCGCTGGCTGTGACCGCCTACACGCAGGAAACGCTGGACCAGCAAGGTGTCCGTAAGGTCGACGACGTCGCCCGTCTGACCCCTGGTGTGAGCTTCACCCGCAGCGCGGTCTACAGCAGCAGTCAGTCGAACATCACCGTCCGCGGCGTGCGGTCGACATCTGGCGTGCCCACGACCGGCATCTACATTGATGATACCCCGGTTCAGACCCGGGTTGGTTCGAGCCAGAGCCTGACCAACCCCTATCCGCAGATATTTGACCTCGACCGGGTCGAGGTTCTGCGTGGTCCGCAGGGCACGCTGTTCGGCGCTGGCTCGGTTGGTGGCGCGGTCCGATTCATCACGCCGGCGCCTAATCTGGACCGTGCCAGCGTCTATGGCCGCGCCGAACTCGCTTTCACCAAGAACGGCTCGCCGACCTACGAAGCCGGCGCGGCTGTCGGTGCTCCGATCATCGAAGGCAAGCTGGGCTTTCGTGCCAGCGCCTGGCACCGTCATGACGGTGGCTATGTCGACTGGGTTGATCGTTACGACACCGGTCGCGTGATCAAAAAGGATTCGAACCGGGCTGACAATTTCGCCGGGCGCTTCGCCTTGGGCTGGAAGCCCACCGAAACGGTGACGATCACCCCGTCGGTCTTCTTCCAGCACACCAACAATGAGGACACGCCGTCCTATTATGAGTCGTTGTCCAACGCGTCCGACGGCTATGTCCAGGCCAATGCGCTGCGGCAATCCAGCGCCGATCGCTTCTGGCTGCCAGCACTGAAGGTCGAACTCGAGCTGGGGCGCGCGGAGCTCATCTCGAACACCTCCTACCTCGCCCGGCGGGTGCGCAACCGCTATGATGGCACCAGCCTCAACCTGGCCAGCTTTGCCGGAGTGCGGACCCAGGTCCCACCGCAGGCACTGCGAAGCTTCCTCAGCCCCAGCACGTTGGCCAATGATCAGAAGGTGTTCACACAGGAAATCCGACTGCAGAACACCCGCACTGATTCGATCCTGAACTGGGTGATTGGCGGCTTCTATTCCCATTCCAAGATTCGGGACCGTTATTTCGCGGCAGCGCCGGATCTTCTGTCGGCCATCAACTATAACCGTGGCGTTCAGGGCCTGCCGCCGCGAAATTCTGTCGCAGAGCAGTTCGGCGTCAACCTCTATCAGAATCAATATCTTCTGTATCTGGACGGTGATCTGATCGACAAGCAGAGCGCGGTCTTCGCGCAAGCGGATCTGGAAGTGGCCGAGGGCCTGAAGCTGACAGCTGGTCTGCGCTACCAGGACGTTAGTTTCAAGGCTACGGGCTTCCGCGCGGGGCCGGTTATCGGATCCGCCGGCTCGACCTATGACCTCGGCCAGAGCGACAAGCCGCTGACACCGAAATTCGGTATCTCCTGGCAGATCGATCGCAACAACCTGATCTACGCCAATGTGTCCAAAGGGTACCGGGTCGGCAGCGCCGTTCAGCCGGTGGGCCGTATTCGCTGCGGTGCGGATGCGGACGCGATTGGGTTCAATCCCGACATCAATCGCGTGATCGAGCCGGACAGTGTGTGGAGCTATGAGCTCGGTACCAAGAACAAGTTCGCCGACAACCGCATCACGCTGGACGCGTCCATCTATCGTATCGACTGGAAGAATGTGCAGACGCTGCTGACGCTACCGAGCTGCAGTGTTCCCACGACGGTCAATTTCGGCGATGCGCGCAGCCAAGGGTTCGACATCGCCGTCACGGCGCGTCCTGTCGATCCGCTGTCATTGGGGCTGTCGGTCAGCCATACCGACGCCAAATATACCAACGCCTTCCCCGGCGCGGGCGGCGTGCTGATCCGCGCGAAAGACGAGCCGCTCGGCGTCGCTCCGTGGACGCTGTACAGCTATGGTCAGATTGACCTTCCGGTTGGGGGCCATGACGCCTACTTCCGGGCTGACTATAGCTATTCCAGCCATGACAGCACCCCATTGACGGTGTCGCCGATCATCAATCCCGATTATCCGCGTCCGCCGGCGATCCACAATCTCGACCTTCGGGTGGGAACGCGTCTGGACGGTGCCGATCTCAGCCTGTTCGTTGCCAACGTCACCAATTCTCAACCGCGGATCGCCCGTTACGAGGATACGCCCGCCTCGAACTGGTTCCGGGCCGTAACCCTGCGGCCACGGACGGTTGGCGTGACGCTGACGATCCGCAAGTAACTGAAGGTAGGGGGAACGGAATGGGCATGCGACGGTCGCAGCGTTGCGCGGCGATGCTGGCTTTGGCGCTGGCCTTGGCAAGTTGGCCGGCGCATGCTCAATCCGAAGGCGCGGAGGTTGCCGTTTCTCAGGTTCCTGAGGGGCTGCGGAGCGCCCGCCGCCACCTCTATGACCCAGAGGTCAACGTCCTCACCACGCGCAGCGTCGCGGAGGTGTTCGAAACCCGCGCTGTCCCGGCGGGATCGATGCGCTGGGCGCTGCCCGAGGCGTTCCGTCCCCTCGATTTCACCTATCATTATGCCGGCAGGGAATGGCCAGCGGCCGATTTCGCGACTGGTACCCATGCCACCGGCCTCATCATCATCAAGGATGGCCGCGTCGTTCACGAATATTATGGTGGTAAGGCCCGACGTCAGTCTCACTTCCAATCTTCCTCCCTGTCGAAGTCGGTGGCCTCGATGGTGCTGGGTCTGGCGCTGGCGGATGGGAAAATCCGGTCGCTGAGTGATCCGGTCGAGCGTTATGTTCCAGAGCTTGGCCAAACCGCTTATTCGGGGGTCAGCATCCGCGATCTCATCGACATGCGGTCCGGCATCGACTGGAACGACAATTTCTATGCCGAAGGTCCGGCCAAGCAAATCCAGCAGATGTCCATCATCGATAATCAGGTCCGCTTCACAGAAGCTGCTAAATGGGTGAAGCGGGCCCATCCGGCGGGCGCAATATTTCATTACAACAGTCTCGATTCAGCCATTCTCGGGCTGGTGCTGATCAGGGCGACGGGCGAGCCTTTGGCCAGCTACATGTCTCGCCGTCTGTGGCAACCGGCGGGGATGGAGGACGATGCCTCATGGATGCTCGACGGGCCGGAGCCTGTGGGGCAGGAGTTCACGGGCGGAGGGTTCAACGCCCGCCTTCGCGACTACGCCAGACTGGGTTTGATCATGCTGAATGGTGGTAGGGCGCGGGGGCGTCAGGTCCTGCCACGTGCGTGGGTGGAGGCTTCCCTTTCTGGCCACCGGCCCGCTGGGGAAGGCGCTTATTCCTATGGCCATTACTGGTGGTCGATCCCGGCAAGCGGCGCTTTTCTCGGGCGGGGCGGTGGCGGCCAGTACATCTACATCAATCCGGCGGCGCGCACCGTCATTGTCAAGACGAGCGCGATGCCGGCACGAGCCGCCGTCACCCGCTACGGTGCCGACGACGGCAGCCCGATCGCGCTTGAGAATGAGACCATGGCATTTTTCGATGCCGTGGCTCGCTGGGTTCCCGATCGATGACCACCTATCTTCGTGCCATGCTGGCAGTCGTTTTGACCTTGGCGGTGACGAAGCCAGCCTCGGCCGATAGCTTCTGGGAGCGGCGGCTCACGGGCTACATTAACGCCGCGGATGGCACCCAACTGAAATACAGCGCCATCCTGCCGCCAGGATCGGGGCCGTTTCCGGCTATCCTCAACTATAGCGGCTATGATCCGGGTGTGATCGGCGGGCCCGCCTATGCGCGGGGCGAGACCATGATGTCCGTCGAGCTCGACCGGACGCTGCTCGAGCATGGTTATGCAGTGGTCGGCGTCAACATTCGCGGCTCGGGCTGTTCTGCCGGGCGGTCCGACTTCCTGGCTCCGACTTTCGGTACGGATGGGCGTGACGCTATCGCATTCATTGCCGCTCAGCCTTGGTCGGACGGCAATGTCGGCATGGCCAACTACTCCTTTCCCGGGATTACGCAGCTCGCGACAGCCGCTGAACGGCCCCCTGCGTTGAGAGCGATTGCGCCGGGCATGGTGGTGGCCGACCTAAGGCTGGATAGCTGGGCGCCGGGCGGAGTGCCGCAGACAGGCTTCGCGATTGGCAACAGCAATGCACCGAGCCCGCTCATGCAGCGGCATCGCGAAGCGGCACTAGCCGATGGAGATCAGGGCTGCCTTGAGCGGTTGGATACCAACCGCGCGCAGCCATCGCTTGCCCAGCAATTGTTCCAACATCCCGTACGCGATGCCTGGCACGATGCCCGCCGCCTGTCGTTAAGGACAGGCCGTATCAACGTGCCGGTGTTGTCGGTGGAGGCGTTTCAGGATGAGCAGACTGGACCGCGCGGTGACTATTATCAGGATACGCTGGATCCGAGACGACTTTGGCTGGTCCAAACGAACGGACATCACGGCCTCTATATGGCCCGACGTTTCTGGGCCGACCATCTGATTCCCTTCTTCGATCGCTTCGTGAAGGGCAAAGCCAATGATTTCGATCACCGGCCGCACGTCACCGTCTGGGAGGGAACCCGATCGACGGAGACGGATCGGATTGGCAAGTCCTTGGCCGCAGTGCCCGGCCGGGTGATCAGCTATCCCGACTATCCAGTGCAGGTGACGCCGCTGCGGCTGTATCTGAACACCGATGGACAGCTAGTCGGGGACAAGCCGTCCGACGAGCGGCAGATCGGCTTTGCCTATCCCGTGCCCGGTCCTGCGGTCGGCACGCGGGCGCTGGGGGATAAATGGGGGCCCCAGCCGGCTGATTGGCGCACCGCAAGCCTGGCTTATACCAGCACGCCACTTTCCGATCCTTTGGCATTATACGGCTCAGCCAGCCTCGATCTGTGGGTTGATGTGACGATGGGCGACGCGGACATTCAGGCGACGCTGACGGAACTGCTGCCATCGGGTGAGGAAATCTATATCCAGCGTGGATGGTTGCGGTTGTCGGGGCGCGCACTGGACGAAGCGCGGTCCACACCGCTACGGCCGGTGATCCACGATCGGATTGACATGGCGCAGCCCGTGAAGGTCGATACGCCTGTGCTTGCACGGATCGAGATCAACAAATTCTTCCATCGATTTGGCAAAGAGTCGCGGGTGAGGATATGGATCGATCCACCAAGCCCGACCGGAGATAATATCTTCGTTCATTATTCGGTGCCTGGAAAGGTACGTATCTGGTCTGGAGCCGACCATGCGTCGTCTCTGGTTGTGGGACGAATTTCGGATCTCACGCCTCCTTTGGCTGCACGTTGCACGCTTTCATTCCTCAGCCAGCCATGCCGACCGGACCCCCTGGCGGACAGGTAGGCGAGAGGGTGAGCGATCGTATGTCCTGAGGGACAGCTGACGACGCCAAATCCGGTTGATGTCTTCGAAATTATTTCGAGCTTGGACATGAACTAGTCTGCGCGGGCTATATCGGATTTACTTTTGGGAAAATCCGATCTGATCGACAAGTTGTGCGAAGCGCGGCGATTGGTTGAGTGTCGCGATCGGTAATTCGAGTTGAATGCCCAGAATGCCGGGCTCCTTCCGCTCTATGGCTTTTTCCAGATAGCGTAGCGATGTGGGGATATCGCCTTTGTGGCCTGCGGTGAGAGCGAGCTTGAAGGCGGACTCCTGGCCGGTCCCGTGAAGATGCTCCTGGGTGCGCAGCATGGCATCGAGCATGCCGGCTCGGCCTCCTTCGGCCAATCCGGTATCTGCCGCGGCGGCAATGCTGCGGCGGGCGTCGTCATTCAACAGGTCCGCCGCCTGACGATAGGCGCGAACGAAATCGCCATCACGTCCGGTGTCCAGATAGATCGTTGCAAGATAGCTTATCGGCGACAGCAGGCGCGGATGACCTTCCGCCAGCGGTTCCAGGATCGCCAGCGCTTCCTCGGTCCGCCCGGCATGATGCAGGATCAGCCCCTTGTTCGCCAGGATGCCCGGCGACGTCGGGGACAATCGCTGGGCGGCATCGATCTCCCTCAGGGCGATATCGAACCGGCGATCATGCATGATCGCGAGCGCATACCAGTGATGGATGTCGGCATTGTTCGGATCGAACCGCAGCGCGCGCTCGAACAGTTCGTAAGCGGCGGCAAAATCACGCTTCCAATAGAATGTGTTGAACGCCAGCGCTGCGGTCGCCCCGCTATGGTCCGGGTCCAGCGCGAGCGCCCGCGTCGCCGCGGTGCGCGCCAGCGGATAGGCCTTCTGCGCCGGCATGACGCTGTACTGGCTGGCCAGATTATAGCTCTGAGCCAGAGCGGCATGGCCATCCGCAAGGCCGGGGTCGATCGCAACCGTCTCGCTGAATAGGTCGATCGCGCGCGCGATGCCGTCGGCGGTACGCAGGTTCATGTGAAAGACGCCGCGCAAGTAGATGTCCCGGGCCTCGGATGATTCCTGAGTTGGGCCTGCGGTCGAACGTGGCAGGGTCCACCAGGTCGCGCCGCCAAGACCAAGGATGCAGACCAGCGCCAGGATAACGATCGTCATCGTTTGCGGGGACATCCACGAACGCGTGTCGGAAGATGTTCGATCCGGTTCGCGCTGCTTCAAGGTGTCCGAAGACACGGCCACATGTGGTGGCGACGTTACGTCCTGATCCGTAGCGGACCGTCCTCGGAGCCACCCATCGAGTTCCTCGGCAAAGGCATAGACCGGAACGCCCTTGCGCCCCGCCCCGCCGGTTGGACGATGGATGGGCAGGCCGCCTTCCGATGCCCAGCGTTTGACCGTGCTTTGATTGCGCCCCAGGTAGAGGGCGATTGCGCGCCATCCGTTGAGCGGCACCTTGCGGGCCTGCGAAGCTTCAGCACTCTCCATGTCCCCGCTTCGTCGCCCCCGCCGTGCCCCAGTCGGCGTGTATATCATCTATTTTCATTTTGAAAATATTCAGTGTTTCACGCTTCGTCCGGGTCGTCATAGCGTTCGCAATAAGAGACGATGATCCGGTCGATCGCTTGCCGGGCGATCCGATTGTGGTCCGGCGAGAAACCCAGGCTCGCCACCATCTTCCAGTGTCCGTACATCAGCGTGACGAAGAGATAAGCGATCTCGCGGCATGCAGATTGCGGCAGGGACGGATGGCTGATCTGGACTTCGTGCGCGATCGTGTGTCTGAGCAGACTATATTGATCGTGCAGGGTGCGGCGGATGCGATCCGATCCTGCGGCCAGAGCCATCATGGCATCGTAAACGGCGTCATCGGCCGGTTTGGCGAGGCCCTGGCCCTCCAGAAAGCCGAAATAGAAGTCGAGGAACAGATCGAGGCGCTGGGGGCTGGCCGCAGCAACGATCCCCTGCATCATCCGGTCGCGATAGGCGGCGGCGAGCATGTCGCACAGCGCCAGCATCAATTCCTCCGGATCGGGGAAATAATGCCTGATCAGCTGCCGCGAGATGCCGCCAGCCTCGGCGATCGTATCATAGGACGGGGTCGGCAGCCCATGTTCGTTGATCGCCTGAAACGCGGCGCGCAGGATTTCCGGCTTGCGGACATCGGCGGCTGATCTCGACATTACCGCTTTCCTTTAGTCCACACATCCTGGTGCCCGTGAGAGAAATTGATCCTCTTTCAGGGTCGGCCGTGCCGCTCGTCATGTTGCTTCGATTCGATGCCGAGACAAGCGGCAGACAGCACGAAAATGCGAAATGAGCCACTATGAGCCTTATTGCGCTTATTTAGCATAATGGCCGCAAGTTCCTGTGGTCACTATCCTTTTTCAATACTCGACAGCTTCGGATGACCCCGGGGGCGCTGTGCCCTGATGAGGAACAATAGCAGCATGCCAATCGCCCGTTCAATTTCGCACCGTCCCCGATCGGGCGTGCGCCATCCTCATGCGACGGAGCGCGTTCGCCTCACTCGGGCGCAATGGACGCCGGGGGTGGGTTTGCCGGAACGGCGCCGCCCCAGGCGGATGCGCCACGGCGATGTCTCCGCCGGTGCGGATCTGGCGAACATGGTGTCGCCGGTCGCCACGATCACCGCCTCCTATGACGACGTGTTCAACCGCGATGCCCGCACCCATCGGGGCAGCCTGGGGCTCACCGTCGGATTCTGATCCGCGCCCGCCGGCAACGCGCTGCATCGACCAGTCAATATCTCGAAATCCAGTCAGACAAGGGGAATGTTTCATGATCATGCTCATCAGAAAGCCGGCAGCCGGTCTTGCCCGGAAGCCGTTGCGCACGCTTCTTGCCACGTCATCGGCGATGGCCTTCGCAGCGCTGCTCTTCTCGCCCGCGCCCGCCTTCGCGTGTGGCCCGGCGGCGGCCGACGGCGTGACCGTGATCTGCACCGGCGACACCTTGAACCTCAATGGTAGCAATGGTTTCGGAACCGGCACCGAGACGGATGTCGTCGTGACGGTGCGGGCGAACGCCAGCGTGACCGGCGACGATGTCGGAATTGCCCTCGGCGCGGGTGCGCGCGTCACGACCGAGGCGGGCAGCCGTGTCGAAGGAGCAGAGGCCGGTATCAGCGTTTCGGGGGACGACGCGATCCTCGAAATCGGCGGTTCGGTGCTGTCGTCGGGCGTCGGCATTGCCACCGATGGCGCCGAGATCACGGTCGCGCAGGGCGGATCGGTAACGGTGGACAATCCCGCCGTCGATCCGGAAGAGGATGCGGTCTTCGCGGCGATCAATGCGCTCGGACATGCCAAGGTCACTGTCGCCGGCACGATCACTGCCAGCGGCGATCTGGTCCAGGGGCTGTTCTTGGAATCCGGGGGGGACGTCACCGTCACCTCCACGGGACGCATCGTCACCGATGGCGATTATGCCAGCGCGGTGGGGCTCGCGAATTTCTTGACCCCTGGCTTGACGAATAAGGTGCTCGTCAACGGGAATATTTCGACCAGCGGGGCGCACGCCTATGGGATCGATGCGCGCGAAGCTATTGATGAGGGCATTATCGGCGCCAACACGGCGGTGACGCTGGCGGGCACGCTCACGACCACCGGTAACGGCGCGCACGGCATTTTCACGAGCGTGTCCGAAGGCAGCGACAGCCCCGTCCTCGTCAGCGGTACGCTGCGCACCAGCGGGACGGCCGCCCACGGCGTTTTCGCCGGCCTTGCGAACGGCGGCGACAGCAGCATCACGGTCGCATCGGGCGGCGAGATCGAAGTAACCGGTCAGGACAGCCTGGGCATCGCGCTGAGCGCGTCGGGTGAGTTCCCGGGTCTGGGTACCGCCAACGTCATCGTCGAGGCCGGGGCGCGCGTGTTCTCTGAAAACGGCGTGGTCATCGGTGAAGTCGACGATCCGGAGGTGCCGGTGAATCCGGCCGTGAGCCGGGTCAACACGCATGTGACGATTGCCGGCGAGGTGGCGCGGTCGCAAACCTCCGACAAGGCGATCGATCTGGGAGCCGGCGACGATCGCATCACCCTCCTTCCCACCTATGCGATCACCGGGTTCGTGGATGGCGGCGCGGGCTTCGACACCTTCGTGCTCGACGGTGCGGAAGGCACGAACGGCACGATCGAGATCGTGGTGGGCAACACCGCGCGCGCCAGCAATTTTGAAGATATCCGCAAGACGGGTGCGGGCACGTGGACCATCGTCGGCGATGCGTTCGGAGGCCCGTCTCTGCCGACGGGCACGATCGAGGCCGGCACCCTCGTGGTGAACGGCTCGGTGCCCGGCCTGGATCTCGTCGTCCGGCCGGGTGCCACGCTGCGCGGCATGGGCGCAGTGCGGGATGTGTCGGTGCAGGGCGGAACCCTTGCGACGGGTGACGCCATCTCGAATTTCTTCACTGGAGATCTTGCGCTGGACGCCGCCTCGACGCTGGTCATGCGGGTCAACGATCAGGGCTTGAGCGACAGGCTGGTCGTCAACGGCACGATTTCATTGGGGGGCGCCACCCTTGACGTGCGCGAAACCGGGGGCGGCTTCGCTGGCGCCAATCCCTTTGTCTATACGATCATCGAGAATGATGGGGACAGCGCCGTCAACGGCCAATTCGGCAGAATCGTCAACACGCTCGCCTTTCTCACGCCGACGGTGGACTATGCGGCCGCCGGCGGGAATTTCGTCCAGCTCACCCTCACGCCCAACAATGTCGGGCCTGGGCCGGGGCCAAATCCCGAACCGGAGCCTGAGCCTGAGCCCGAGCCTGGTCCGTTGTTCCCAACCGTGGCTGCCACCCTCAACCAGACGGCTGCTGCCCTTGCCCTCGACAGGCTCGATCAGGACGGGGACGCGGATGCGGCGCTCGCTTATAACCAGATTCTATTCATGACGGCGCCAGAAGCGCGCCAGACGTTCGATCTGGTGTCGGGCGAAGCCTATGCGGCGTTGCAATATGCGCTCACCGATGTTGCCGACCTTTTCTCTCGCAATCTCCAGCGCCGGGGCGCGCTGGCAGGAACCGGCGCGGCGGGCGGCGTTCCGTTGTGGCTCGGCGTTCTCGGGCAGAGCAACAAGCGTGATGGCGACGGCAACGCCGCGGCCCTCGATACCCGCAGCTATGGCGTTGCGGGCGGCGTCGATCTGGTGAATGCCGCGATCGGCGGCGATGGCAGCGTCCGCCTTGGCCTGGCTGCCGGATATCTGCGAAGCGACGCCGATGTTCGCGGGCGGCTGTCAAATGCCGATGTCGACAGCACGTTGCTGGGCGCCTGGCTCAACCTCGCCTCCGGTCGTTTCCAGCTCGGGGCTGCGTTCAGCATGGGATGGCATGGCATCGAAACCGATCGGCGGATCGTTTCCGGTCCGATCGACCGGCGCGCCAGCAGCGAGCGTGACGCCCGCACCATCGGCTTCTCGGGCCAGATCCGATACGACTTCGGGGCGAGCGCGTTCCGTCTGTCGCCCCTTGCCACGCTGGACGTTGCCAATGTGAAAATCGACGCGGCGCAAGAATCCGGCGCGGGGGCGCTCGATCTTTCGCTGGGCCGTGAAAACTACACCGCTGCGCGCGTTGGAGGAGGGCTGGAGGCCGGCTATGCCAGCGCGGGTTTCGAAGCATCCGTTCGCGTGCTGCACGAATGGGAGATTGGCGAGCAGCGGGCCGAACAGCGCGCCATGCTCGCCGGCAGCCCTCGTGGATTTACGGCACTGGGTGCGTTGCGGCGTGACGCCATCGTCGCCGTTGGCGCGGGGATCGGATTCAATATTTCGCCAAGCATGCGTGTTTCCGCCAGCTATGATGCCAGCCTCAACAAGGATGAACGCCGTCACCGTGGCGGCGTTGGTTTGAGCATGCGCTTTTAAACCGCGCAGGCTTGAGGTTTGGGTCTCGCCCCCACCCCAGCGGGACCCAAATCCTTAAACCACAAGAAAGCGGCCGCCGAAACCAGAATACCCACGCAAGATTGACGGAAATCTCTGATTTATTTTGGATTTCCTCCTGGCCGAAAAGGGGAGCCCGCTCAGGACTGCGCTGCGCACCCATGGCCTGGAGATGAGGAGGGGTCTTACGTCCGTGGGCCGCTCTTCTGCGGCGGGCCGGGCGATCCAATGACGCTTTCGGTATCGAATGGTTCGATTTGCCATTGACGGGCAGAGAAACATTCCGAAGGGGTCGTGGGCGTTCAGGGGGACATTTCTCGATGAGAATCGCTATTCGGCTGAATTGCCGGATCACGGCTCTATTGCTGAATTTTGGGACGGCTCTGGCGTGCGCTTCGTTTGTCGACGTCCGGGCGGCCGCGGCGGATGGCGACCTGTCTGCCGCGGACATTCTGGTCACCGCACGCAAGCAGGTGGAGCCTGAATCCTCGCTGTCGCTGCCGATCCATGCGGTGCCCGGGGATGTTTTGGCCGGACAGGTGATCGAGAGCTGGAGCGACCTTGCAGATCATGTACCGGGACTGACGGTCAGCCCGTCGCTGCGCGGCACGCCGATGCCGGCCATTCGCGGGGTCGGGTTCAACAACCCCGCGCTATCGGCGACGTCCCCCGTCGCCGTCTATGTCGACGAAGGCGGCTATCCCTTTCCGGCCATGAATGGCGGACCGATGCTCGACCTGGAGCGAGTGGAGGTCTTGAAGGGGCCGCAGGGCACCCTGTTCGGCCGTAACGCCACCGGCGGGTTGATCAACTACGTGACGCGAAAGCCGGGGGACGAAAGCGCGGGTTATGTCCGCCTGAGCACGGGCGCATGGCGACATGGCGGATTGGAGGCGGCGGCGACCGTGCCAGCAGGGGATCGGCTCAGCTTTCGGGCGGCGGGCCTGATCGATCGCACCGCCAAGGGCTGGCAACAGCGCCCTGCCGGTTCGGAACGCTTGGGGCGGGACCGCAAGGCAGCCGTGCGTCTTTCGATGCAGTGGCGATATTCGGACGACGGCATGCTCAATGCGTCGTTCAATTGGTGGCGCGATCGATCCGACACCCAGGCACCGCAATCAATCGGCCTTTATCCGCAAGGATTGATCGCGCAGGGCGTGCCGCCGGCGGACTGGGCCGCGTTCGGTGCCGCCATCGGCCTGCCGCCTTCATTCTTTACACAGGGCTTTGATCCGCGCGCGGCGCGTCATGCCAACTGGGTGGGAGAACAAGTGCCCTGGGGTGGCACCAGCTTCACGCCGGCGCCGCTTGAGCTGCGCCGGAACAACAACCTCCATTCCGTCCTGCTTCGCGCCGACCAGGCGCTGGGTTCCGGTACGACGCTGACGGCGCTCGCCAACTATGCGCGGCTAAAGCGCCGGGAAGTGAACGATGCGTCCGGCTGGAGCATAGAGAATTCGCTGCTGCGTTCGACGGGCCGCGCCGAAAGCTTTTCGCAGGAAGTCAGGCTGACGGGCGACCTCGCGGGCCTGCCATGGCTGGTCGGCGCCTCTCATGCCCGCGACACGGTGCGCGACATCGATGACGCCTGGGTCGGAACCAGCTCCGTGCTGCAGTTGCTGCGCGCTCAGGTCAGCGGCCTCGCCGCATTGGGGGGCGCCGATGCGGCCAAGCAGGCGGAAATCTTCTACGGCGCGCGCGCGGCGCGGAACCGCATGGCCCAGGCCACGCGCAGCACCGCGCTGTTCGGGGAAGCGGATTTTTCCATCGGTCCCGAACTCACCGTGACAACGGGCCTGCGCTTCAGCCGGGACCGGACGCGCTTTACCGGCTGCTCCGCCGATCTCGGCGATGGCAATCTCGCCGCCTTGCTCAATCCCTTCTACAATGCGATCGGCATCCCTGCGGCGCTTGCTCCCGGTGATTGCGTGACCTTTCTTGGCGACCTCGCCGGGCCGCTGCTGTCCGAAGGGGCCGTGCCTTTTCCCGCCCAGGGTTTGGTTCGCGACCGGCTGGCCGAGAACAGCCTGACCGGCCGGATGGCGCTGCGCTGGACGCCGGCGGAGGGTCGGATGTTCTACCTGTCGGTCGCGCGGGGTTCAAAGGCGGGCAGTTTTCCCAACATCGAGGCCAATCTCGCTTCGCAATACGCACCGGCCAAGCAGGAACGGCTGGTCGCGGTCGAAGGTGGCGCCAAATTGCGCTGGGGTGACTGGCTCTCGCTGTCGCCCAGCCTGTTCTATTATGACTACCGCGACAAACAGGTGTTCGGCGCGGTCGAGGATATATTGTTCTCGACGTTGAGCCGGATCGTGAACGTGCCGCGCAGCCATGCCTATGGGGCGGACATGCTGGCGCGGGCGGCGTTGCCCGGCGGGTGGCGGGCCGACATCGCGGCCGCCTGGATGAAGACGCGGGTGGACGACTATGTCGGTTACGACGAATTCGGCACGCTGCGGTCTTTTGAAGGCGCGATCTTTCCTTACGCGCCGGACCTCGAATTGACGGCGACGCTCGGTCGACATTTTTCCCTGCCCGGCGGCAGTGACGGCGACGTCGCGGTGACGTGGCGCCATGCCAGCGTGTCGTGGGCGGATATGCTGCGCGACCCGCGGTTCCGCATCGGCGGTTATGATCAACTCGACCTTGGCCTGACGTTGCGGTTGGCGCGTCCGGAGATGACGGTGCGTCTGAACGTTCAGAACCTGACCAACCAGTATCGCTGGACCAATGCCTATCTGGTCAATGACAGCGTGACCCGCTACGCGGCCCGCCCCCGGAGCTGGACGCTCTCTCTCGTGCGGGATTGGTAACCCGCATGGCCCAGAGCATGTCGGGTCGGGCCGGCGTGGCGGGCCTGCTGCATGGTCGTCCCTCGACCAGTTTCGCGCTCGCGGCGCTCGTCATGCTGGTGATCGCTCTAGCGGCTCTGGTCTTGCTGGCCTTCGTACCGAGGGCGGACTTTTCCTTCACGCAGAGCGCCGACGGCCAGCAGGTGGTGCTGGAGGGCAAATCCTTCGGTGTTTTCGATACGGTGGTCCTTGCCGATGCGCAGGGCGCGAACAGGCTCGCCATGCCGGCCGGCCAGCTTGCGGATTATTGGGAACCACGCGGCGATCAGGCTGAGCGGCTCCGCTTCTATGCCGATCGCGACCGGCTGGCTCGGATGATCTCACACCCCGGTACCGTCATGCGATTGCCCGACGGCTCTGTCCGTCCGGTCAGCGCGACCAGCGGCCTTCGTATGCCATCGCCGGACGTGTTGGTGATCGGTCTCTCCAGTCTTGCCGGCGCGCTCATCGGCCTCTGGTTGCTCAGCATCCGCCCGGCTGAAGAGGCGGCGCGCTCGTTCGCGGTCTGCGGGGTTCTGTTCTGTCTCAACACGGTGATCATGGCCGGCATCCTGACTGTCAATCCAGCAGTGCCCGGCAGGTCGGTCGCGTGGCTTCTGCAAGCCAATTATCTGGTCGGACCGCTGATCGCGCTGGCGCTGATCGATCTGTTTGGCCGCTATCCCCTGCCGCTGGTGCCGCGATCATGGCTGCGGCTGCTGTGGGCGGTGGTGCCGGCGGTCTGTCTGGGGCTGTGGTTGGTAGGCGTCGATCACCTCTATACCTGGTATGATGGACTGGTAGGGGTGTTGGTGCTGGTCATCATCGCGCTTGTCGGCTGGCAGGTCCGGGCAAGCCGTGACCGGCCGGACATCATGGCCGCTTTCCGGTGGATCGGCAGCACCTTGCTCTTTGCGACCGTCTGCTTCTTTTTTCTCTCTTTCCTGCCCCAGCTAGCGGGTCAGCCGGTCCGTAGCGCGGTGGCGATCGTCATTCCGATCTTCACCTTGTTCTTCCTCTCGCTGGGGATCGCGGTTACGCGATACCGATTGTTCGACCTGGGCAACTGGTCGACGCAGATCGTGCGGACCGCCCTGATCCTGACGGTCGTCCTGGTGCTGGACCTCACCGTCGCGATTTTCGTGGGATCGACCTGGACCCTGTCCTTCGCGCTGTTCCTGGTCGCGTTGATCTGGATTCCGTTGCGGGAATATGCGCTGCGGCGCGGTGAGCGGGCGCGGGGCAACGAGAATATCGTGCTGCTGCGCCACGCCAACCGGGTCGCCTTTTCACGGACGGGGGGCGATCAGGATGCCGCGTGGAGTTCTTTCCTGCAGGCGCAGTTCGCCCCGCTGACGGCGGCACCCGCGGCGTGTGAAACGGTGACCATCGATGACAGCGGGAAAAGCATGCTGGTTCCGTCGCCATTGGGTCACGGCGGTGTGATGCTGTCTTTCGCGGGCAAGGGGACGCGTCTGTTCAATCGCGCCGACGCCGCCATGGCCGAAGCCATGGTCAGCCTTGTCCGCGAAATCGCGCAGGCGCGCGATGCCTATGACCGGGGTGCGGAAACAGAACGACGGCGCATCGCCCGCGATCTGCATGACGATGTCGGCGCGCGGCTGATGACCAGCCTCTATCAGGGCGAGGTTGGCGCGATGCAGACGGAAGTGCGGCAGGCGATGAGCGAGATGCGGATGGTCATCGACGGCCTGTCCGGTCAGCGCCGCTCGCTGGAGGACAGCCTGGCGGATTTGCGCCATGAGACGGTGAGCAGGCTCCGCCTGGCGGGGATCGGCGCCAACTGGCCACTTCCCGACCTGCCCGATGCGCCGCTGTCCATCGACCATGGTCCCAACCGCGCGCTGCATTCCGTCGTGCGGGAGCTTGTCAGCAACATCATCCGTCATTCAGGCGCGACGCAGGTGCAAGTCGATGTGACCGTTCATGATCGGTCGTTGCATTTACGGGTTCGCGACAATGGCAAGGGACTGGCCTCCGAGGGGCTACCGGTCCGCGGCAACGGTTTCGCGAACATGACCAAGCGCCTGACCGATATCGGCGGCCAGCTGACGTCAGAGCCGGTGGATCAGGGCTGTTGTTTCCTTGTCGTCATTCCGCCCGTCTCCCCAGAACTGGGCATGGCCTGATCGCACCGCACGCGCGATCTCAAGGTGAGGGGAGAGAACGCCATCGTGACCGAACAGCAACTCCTGGTGGTCGAGGATATCGCGGGCCTGCGCGCTTCGCTGATGGCGGTCGCCAGCGATGTGTTCGGCGTGGCCGATCCGGCTGGTGTGGGTACGCTGGCGGAGGCACGAGCCTGGTTCGCCGCGTCCAGACGGATTGATCTGCCGCTGATCGCATTGGTCGATCTGGGGCTACCCGACGGCTCCGGAGACGAATTCATCACCGAGCTTGCGGCTGACACCAATGCTTTGGCTATCGTCACCACCATTTTCGAGGATGACGGCAACGTCACCCGTGCGCTGGGCGCGGGGGCGCGGGGCTATCTGCTCAAAAGCGAGAATCTCGACGTGATCGCCGACCGCCTGCGCGGCTTGGCGCGGGGCGAAGTGGCGCTTTCTCCCGCCATTGCGCGGCGCTTGCTGACGCGCTTTCGCGAAGTGGAGCCGCAGAGCTTGCCCGGCCAGGTGCCGCTCACCCCCCGCGAGATGGACGTGCTGCGGATCATCGGCCGCGGCCTCACCATGGCGGAGACTGCCGAGGTGCTGAAGATCGGCATCAACACGGTCGGCTCGCACGTCAAGAACATCTACCGCAAGCTCAACATCGCCTCGCGTGCCGAGGCTGCCATCGAGGCAGCACGACGCGGCCTCGTCTGACCTCGAGGCTGCGTCGACGAAAAGATTCGCCACCAACCTTCGCGCGTCAGGCCGAATCGACAATCAAATAAGGATAGCCTTGGCTGGCGCCCGCTTGGCGCATGGCCGTCAGTGTGTGGAGTGCACAGCCGGGCGTCCCTCATCGGGAAACGCCCGGCTCATCGTTGATCAGCGACCGAACACCGCTGCGCCATCCACCTGCTTGTCGAAGGTGCCGCCGCCTGCGATCGTGTAGCTTAGCCCAAGATGGCTGGCGCCTGTCCCGGCGAGGAAGCCGGTCACGGTCGCGGTGCAGGTGGCACCGGTGCATGCCGGGCCTCCGGGCGTGACGGAGAGGTTGGAACGGAACCCCATGTTGCCGGTGACGGCCATCTGGCTTGCGGCCGGATTGGCGGCACCGCCCGTCGTCGCCACGGCATAGCCATGCCCGCCGATGCTGACCTGCATGTCCAGGCCGATCTTCGCCGTCGATCCGAACGCCACCGCAGCCGTGCCGGTGAAGCTTCCAGGGGCCACGGATCCATCGCGGATCGTCGGGCTGGTCGCGCCGACAAGCGCGTAGGTGGCCGTGCCGCTGGTCGGCAGATCGGTGGCCGGCGTGCCGTAAACGAGGTGCATGCCCTGCTGATCGGTGCGGGCGTGCGGTGGACCATCGTGGTAGCGGCCGCCGCTGATGCCTTCGGCCCAGCGTGACCAGCCGATGACGCCCCCCGCCGTGCCGGTTTCGAACGAGGCGTTCGACCCGCGCGTCGGTGCTTCCGCCGTGTTCACGGTCCACTGATAGGCATTGATTGTGCCGTCCGCCTCGGTCGTGGTCGTCACTTGATCGCGCTGGTCAATACCGATGCCGCTGCCGGCATAGGCGATGAATTGGCCGGTGCGCTGCACGCCCACGGGTGTCGGCTCGACAATGCCTCCGCCCGCCGCTTCATCGCGGAACACCAGCGCGCCGCCCAGCAAGGCATCGACGAAATTCGCGTTGCGATAGGTGCCAAGCTGATAGGTGCCGACGATCGTGTTCCCCGTCTCGCCGCCGATCACCAGTGCGACCGTGGCCCGGCAGATGTCGCCTGCGCAGGCCGGATCGTTGCTGGTGGCGCCGGCGACGCCGCCGGTCATCAGATAGCTGTTGTCACCGAAGGGACTGTTGAGCACCCGGTTCGGCGTGTCGGGATTGCCGTTGCCGAAGCTGTAATTATACGCCCCACTCTCGGTGAGCACCGCCAGTCCGGCCTGATAGGCCCATGTTCGTATGGCGAAGTTGATGCCCAGTGCGCCCGTCATCCGCGCGTCGAAAACTGTCCGGCCATCCTTGTAGGTCGGCATGGTGTAGGCATGGAGCGCGTAGCGGGCCTGTCCGCTGGTCGGCAGGGCGACGCTGAGGGGGGCGGCCAGTGCGTAATGCGCTGCCTGCCCGGCACCGACGGCGTAATTGTTCTGACCGAGTACCACTGTGCCGTCGGTAAACCGCCCGAGCTCCCAGCCTTCGGTGGCTGAGACGGTCCGATCGAGCAGGGTGAGGCCAGCAAAGTTGTAATTGCCGATCCTGTCGGGCGCGCCGTCGCTCCCCGTCACCACGTTGAAATGATAGGCGTTTGCGGTATCCGCCGTGTCGCCGAGAATGAAGAAGGCAGAGGCCCGCGAAACCGGATCGGGCGTGACCGGCGGCGGATCAACAGGCGGCGGATCAACCGGCGGTGGGTCGACCGGGTCGGGGTTCACCGGCGGCGCATCGGTCGCCGCAAAGGCCGCGGCACCACTAATTCTGTCATCCTCGTCCGCGCCGCGTGTGGCATAGGTCGTAGCGAGTGCCTCGGCACCCGGCCCGCCCGGCTGGATGAGGAAGCGGATCGTGCAGTCCGCGCCCGAACACGCCCGGCCGGTGCCGCTGAGGACGCTGTCGAAGCGATAGGCGGTCTGGCCGTAACCCGTCAGCAGCGTGCCGCTTTGGGTCACGCCCGCGATCCCGCCTTCGGTGGCGAAGCTGTAGGTCGCGTCATCCGGCATCGCCAGAGATCCCGCCATACCGATACGCGGGGCGGATCCCCAGGCGATCGCAAGATCCGCGTCGAACGTGCCGGGCGCGCTGCTGCCCGAAGCGAATGTCGGACTGGTCGCTGCGGCGAGCGCGTAATGCACGGTGCCGCTTTGCGGCAGCGTCAGGTCGCCGGTGCGCAGATAGGCATAGTGCACGCCCTGATTGGCATTGAGCGCATAGTCCCGGCCGATCTGGAACGTGCCGTTGGTCAACCGGCCCACGAAAAAGCGCTCATCGACATGGAGGTCGGCGAAGTCGGCCTGATCGGTGACCATGATCGTGGTCCCATCCGGAATGGCGTCTGGTTTCCCCTCGGTGAAGGCGACGGGCCGGTTGCCGATCGGCATATGGACGTCGCGGCCATCGATGATCACGACCGTGGAACCGGCGACATCGATCTCGTTCGCGGGGGGCGGCGGATCGACTGGTCCGGGTCCCGTTCCACCGCCCGGCAGGCCGGCGAATTGGTCCGGATTTCCACCTGCCTGGAGATGCGCCAGATAGGCGCTCAGAAAGTCCCGCTGCGCGGCCAGCAGCGTGGAAAGCAGGCCGCTCGATTGCAGAAACTCGAGATATTGCCGCACCAGCGTCTGGCTGAGGCCGGCATATTGGCTGGGCAGCCCGCCCTGCTGGAGATAGGCGAGATAGGCGTTGATCGCATCGGCATAGAGGCCCGTAAAATTGCCGCCTGTGCCACCGCTGCCCAGATGATCGAGATAGGCCGTGATGAACGCCCGGTTCTCGGCCGTCAAAGTCGCCAGCGCGCCGGTCGAACGGATATAATCGAGATAGGCGTTGATCGCCGCTTCGCTTGCCCCGGCGAACTGGTGCGGAAGGCCGCCGCTGCGCAGCAGGTCGATGTAGCTGGCGACCAGCCCGGCATAGGTCGACTGGAACTGCGTGGGCGTGCCGCCTTGTCCCAGATATGTCAGATAGGTGCGGACGAGGTCGGCGCCCGCGCCCTGAAAGGCGGGGGTGCCATAGAGCCGTGCCAGCTGCGCGGCATATTGCGTCAGGATCGTCGCATCCGCCGCCGGGAAGGCCGCAAGCGTCGGATTCTGCGCGGAGGCCTGGAGGCGTGTTGCCGCCGTGACCACATCGCCCGACGCGCCGAGCGCCGCCAGGGCCTGCCCCAGATTGACAGGCAGGCCGTTGACGGCTGCCGCTGCCAGGCCGCCCTGGCGCTGGCTGATCACCGGCGGCGCCGCCTGCGCGGCGTTGGCGATTACCTGCACCGGCGTCTGCCCGCCGCCGGCACGCCATGCCTGCCCGGCGGCAAAGCTCCGCGATCCGCCACCGGAACTTAGGCTGGCGGTGCCGGTCAGCACGTGGCCGGTGAGACGTCCGCCGGTTGTGGCGAAGCTGCTGGAGCCTCCCAGTGGCAAGGTCGCGCTGGTGCCGTCCGGCAAACTGACGTTGAGCGGCCGCGAGGATGCCAGCACCGTGGCGTTGCCCGAATGGATGGTGATGTCGCCGGCGGGCGTCAGCGTGAAGGACCCTTCGCCGACGAAGGACAGGATGCCGCCGTCGCGGATCATGACCTGTGTGGCGACGCCGCTGGTGGTCACGCGCTCGCCGGCGATCAGCACGGTGCGATCGCTCTTGCCCGCGCCGAGCGAAAGGATGCGGCCGGCATCCGCCAGCGCAGGGGAAGCCGGAACGAGCGCGGTGCCGGCCAGCAGAAACGCGGCGACGGCGCGGGAACGGGAATGGATCATGGCGTTCACCTTCAGAATTCCGCGCGCAGACCGAAACTGACGGTCACGCGGTCGTAGTCATAGAGAGCGATGTTGCTCCAGTTGCGCGTGTAGGAGACGCGCGGCCGGGCATAGATGCGGTCCGAGAGGAGGACCTTGACGCCCAGCGAGGCATCGACCTGCTCGTCCTTGCGCTTCTTCAGGAACAGGGGATCGGCGGTGTCGTAGCGACGCAGCTCACCCGAAAGGCCGCCGACCAGCGCGAAGCCCGTCGCCAGTGGCCGCTCGAACCCGAGGGTTAATCCGGCATAGCCGTTGGACAGGTGGTCGCCGGCGTTCCGCCGCGTTTCCTCCTTGCCCGCCGAGAGCGTGGCGATGAGGGCGCGGTCGACGTAAGAGATGGCCAAGCCGAAGCGGTTGGCGTCGCGCAGCGGGTCGGTTTCGTAGTCGAAGCGGAAGGCCTGCCCGGCAACGGTCAGCGCGCGGCCGCCGCTCAGCAGATGCGTGTACTGTCCGACAAGCCCATAGGCCTGGCGGAAGCTGTCATGTCCCAGCCAGAAATTCTGGAACTGGGCGGAGAGGGACAGGACATCCCGGTTCGCCAGCGTGTGCGCCACGCCGCCCGTCACCGTGGCGGATGCCTGGTCGAATTGACGGCTGTCGATATTGTCGCGCCATGTGCCGAGGAGGCTGCCGAACAGTCGGGTCTGCCGGCCGACGGCGGAAACGACGCTGGCGCCGCCCTGCGCTTCGTAGAACGGCTTGTCGATCTCGCGCGCATTGCCGCCAAGGGCGCCAGGCCCAAGGCCTGCGAACAGCGGAATGGTGATCTGGGTGAGATTGGTGGCCGTATTGATATTGCTGTCCCAGCCCCCGGACAGGTCCAGGAAACCCGAAACATCCGTGCCGCCGCCGGCGATTTGGCGGTCATAGTCGCGGACGATACGGTCGAAGCGCTGTCGGACGGGGTCGGGGAGCGAGGGATCCTGCACCACCGTGTCGAACTGCGCACGGGCAGTGTCTATGTCACCGGCGAGCGCATAGGCGCGGGCCAGCTCCGCGCGCGCCTGCGCATTGTCGGGCTGCATGGCGAGCACGCGTTGAAAGGCGATGATCGCTTCGGCCGGCCGGCCGCTGTCGGCTGCGGCGAGGCCCAGCGCATAGTCATAGTCGGCATCGCCGGCGCGGGCTTCGGCCAACGGCGCAAGTCGGTCATAAGCGGCCTGTGCCTGCCCCGCCTGCAATTCGGCCGTGGCCTGCGGCACGGGGTCGTTGATCTGCGCGTGCGCTGCGCCTGACGCCACGAAAAGCGAGGCCGCCAAGGCCACACCCAAGAAAAACCGGGATCTCAAAATCGCATACCCCCACTGATCGAAACCGGATTTCGCCGCCCAGGACAACACGCGCCTGGAATGGCAAAATCCCTTCGATCCTCGCGGGCGATGCCGGAAAGATCACTCCCCAGTTCTGGTGAGGTTGGTCCTTTCAGGATCAGGCGACCGGTCAGCCGCCGTCATCGGCTCACAGAAAGTCTGTGAGGCTTTTCAAAAGCGCCTCGGGCGTCTCCTCCTGAGGACTGTGTCCGCAGTCCAGCGGGTGGCCGCGCACGTCCGCCGCTTTCTCCCGCCACGTTTCCATCACGTCGAACAGGGCGCCGACCGTCCCGCGCCCACCCCACAAGGCGAGCAGCGGCGCCTCGATTTTCCGGTCGGCATCCGCCGCGTCGTGAAGCAGGTCGATGGTGGCGGCGGCGCGATAATCCTCGCAGATCGCATGACGGCTCGCCGGATCCGCGTAGCAGCGGCGATATTCCGCCATGACGCGCGGGTCGATGGAATCAGGTATCTTGATCTGGCCGGCGATGTGCCGGTCCAGGAAGAAATCCGGGTCGTGGCCGATCATCGTCTCCGGCAGCGGATAGGGCTGGATCAGGAAGAACCACCAGAAATAGCGGCGGGCGAATTCCATATCCGTGCGGGCATACATCGTCGCGGTCGGCGCGATGTCGATCAAGACCATCTTCTCGACAGCCTGCGGGTGATCGAGCGCCATGCGGTGGATCACGCGCGCGCCGCGGTCATGACCCACGACCTTGAACCGGTCATGGCCCAGGGCCTTCATCACCGCGACCTGATCGTCCGCCATCGGACGCTTCGCATAATTGATGTGATGCGGCCCGCCTTCCGGCTTGGCGCTGTCGCCATAGCCCCGCAGGTCGGTGGCCACGACCGTGAACCGCTCGGCCAGCCGGGGCGCAACCTTGTGCCAGGTCAGATGGGTCTGGGGATGACCGTGGAGAAGCAGCAGCGGTGGTCCGTCACCGCCGATCGCCGTGCGAATGCGCGTGCCGCCTGCATCGACATCGAGCCAGCGAAAGCCGGGCATGATATCGGGGCGCCCCAAGGTCGCGCTCATTCGACCTGCCCTCCGGTCAGCCAGGGGCGGGCGGCGAGATAGGCGTCCTGGAACGCCCGTATCTCAGGGGCTCGGGTCAAGGTCTCGCCGATCCGGTCGAGACCCAGCATCAGTGCCCGTCGCCGCGCCGGGTCGATCGAAAAACCGATTTCGAGCGTATCGGCGGTGATCGTCTGCGCCTCCAGATCGATCGCGAGATCGGTTGGCCGCTCGCCGACCAGCGCCAGCAGCGCGGCGATGTCATCGTCCGGCAACGTGATGAGGAGCAGGCCATTGTTCGCGGCATTGTCGGCGAAGATGCCGGCGAAGCTCGTTCCCACGATAGCGCGGATGCCATATTGCAGCATGCCCCATACGGCATGTTCGCGCGACGAGCCGCAGCCGAAGTTCGGCCCCACGACAAGGAACCGCGTATCGGCCATGTCGGGGCGGTTGAGGAGGAAATCGGCGCGGACATTGCCCTGCTCGTCAAACCTGAGGTCGTGGAACAGGCCGCGCGCCAGACCGGACCGATCGATTCCCTTGAGAAACGCCTTGGGCATGATGACGTCGGTATCGACATTGGCGGCAGGCATGGCGGCGGCGCGGCCGACCACTTGGGTGAAGCATTCCATGCTCAATTCTCCAGCGGCGCATAGTCGCGAACGTCAGCGAGCCGGCCCGCGACGGCGGCGGCGGCGACCATGGCCGGGCTCATCAGATGCGTGCGGCCGCCGCTGCCTTGCCGGCCCTCGAAATTCCGGTTGGTGCTGGACGCGCACCGTTCGCCAGGCTTCAGGACGTCGTCGTTCATCGCCAGGCACAGGGAGCAGCCGGACTGGCGCCACTCGAAGCCCGCGTCGATGAACACCTGATCCAGCCCTTCCGCCTCGGCCTGCCGGCGCACCGTCGAACTGCCGGGCGAGATCAGCGCCCGTACGCCCTCGGCGACCTTGCGGCCGCGCAGGACGCGCGCCGCATCCCGCAGGTCGGAGAGGCGGCTGTTGGTGCACGAACCGATGAACGCGTGATCTATTCTGATGTCCTGAACGGGCATTCCCGACGCCAGTCCCATATAGGCAATCGCACGCTCGGCATCATGGCGCTTGGCGGGCGGCAGGGCGGCCGGATCGGGGATGGTGCCGCCGATCGCCAGCGCCTGATCGGGGCTGGTGCCCCAGCTGACCATCGGCTCGATCGCGGTCGCGTCGATCTCGATCTCGCGGTCGAAGCGCGCACTGGGATCGGAACGCAGCTCTGCCCATTCGGGCCGTGCCTGCGCGATCAGCGCCGCCGATGGAGATCGCGGCCGCCCGGAAATGGAGCCGATGACCTTCTCGTCCGGTGCCATCAGGGCGACACGGGCGCCGCATTCAACTGCCATGTTGCAGATGGTCATGCGGCCCTCCACCTCCAGATCGTCGATGGCCTCGCCGGCGAACTCCAGGGCATGACCAGCCGCACCGTCCGCGCCGATCGCTTCGATCAGCGCCATGATGATATCCTTGGCCGTGACGCCAAGGGGCAGGGCGCCGCGAACGGTCGCCCGCATGGTCTTGAGCCGCTTGTAAGGCAGCGTCTGCGTTGCCAGCAGATGCTCGATGTCGGACGTGCCGATGCCGAAGCCGACGCTGCCGAACGCACCATAAGTGGTGGTGTGGCTGTCGCCGGCGGCGATCACCATCCCCGGCATCACCAGCCCCTGTTCGGGCAGCACGACATGCTCGATGCCTTGCCGGGGATCGAGAACGTCGAGCATCTCGATCCCGAAGTCGCGGCCGTTACGCGCGAAATAGTCGATCTGGCCCTGTGCGCCGGGATCGGAAACCCCGGCGCCGCGGTCTGGCGCGGTGGAATTGACGTGATCGACGACGCCGAGCGCCGCCGCTGGCCGCCACACGTTCCGGCCGTGCTCGCGCAGTCCGCTGAAGGCCTGGGGGCTGGTATATTCGTTCAGGACCGTACGATCGATATAGAGCAGGATCGTTTCATCCGCGCCGCTTCCGCCGAGCGACGCGATGCGATGGCTATCGATGATCTTGTCGTACAGCGTGCGGCCAGCCATTCCCATTTTCCTCGCCGAGAACGAGGGGATCGATTATTCCATACCGATCGGCGCGGCCAATGCTGGCTTCGGATAGTTCAATGCAGTGACTGGTTGAGATGGATATCGTCTGGCTGAAGGATTTTCTGGCCCTTGCCCAGGAGGGTAATTTCTCGCGGGCGGCGGAAACCAGAAATCTGAGCCAGCCAGCCTTCAGCCGCAGGATCAAGGCGCTGGAGGACTGGGTCGGCGTCACCCTGATCGACCGCGATACGCATCGTATCACCCTGACCGAAAGTGGTGCCGCCTTTCGTTCGGTGGTCGAGGATGTCCTGAACCGCCTGGCGATCGGCCGTGACGAGGCGCGGCAGATCGCGGATAGCGGCGCCGCCACGCTTCGTTTTGCCGCCACCCATACCTTGTCCGTGACCTTCTTTCCGGTGTGGCTGCGCGGTTTCGAGGAGCGGGGCGAGCTGGGTACGGTCAACCTGATCGCCGACAACATGGTCGCGTGCGAGCGGTTGATGCTCGAGGGCCGCGCCGACATGCTGCTTTGTCATCATCATCCGGCCGCCAGCAATCGTCTCGACCCCGCCGCATTCAGGTCCATCCGGCTGGGCTCTGACATGCTGGTCCCCGTCAGCATCCCGGTCGACGGCAATCCCCGCTTCGCCCTGCCAGGCGGTACCGAGGGGCCGCCGCCCTACCTCCAGTTCGACGAGCAGTCCGGCATGGGGCGCATTCTCGAGGCGACAGGCATAATTCAGGACAGCGGCGTCGCGCTGCGGCCGGTTTTCCGCTCGCATCTGGCCAGCGTGCTGCTGCATATGGCCCGCAACGGTCGCGGCATCGCATGGTCCCCGCTCAGCCTGTGCGAGGAGGACTTGCGCACGGGGCGTCTGGTCCGCGCCGGCGACGACCGGTGGGCGGTTCCGTTCGACATCATGCTGTTCCGTCCCCGGGCGCGGCGCAACGCCGCCGTGGAGGGGTTCTGGCAGCGCCTTGTCGAAAACGCTGCCGCGGACGCGAACGACCTGATGTGAACCCGCTGCCGGCCAGCGCATCCGTCGCGATCGCGACGGATGCGCCGCATGGATTTCGATCCCCGGCATGCCCAACCAATCGGCGCTCCTGCCCGCGCATGCAATGATTTGTACGACGCATTGGCGTGACGCGCGCCGAGGCTGCAACGTCACGCGACACGGTCGTGGGCAACGAGCGTCGGAACGATAACGAGGTCAGGGATGGACTATCAGCCGGCGGGTTCCCAGCCGATCAGACGGCCGCTCTATAAGAAGCTCTATTTCCAGGTGCTCGTGGGCGTCGTCTGCGGTGTGACATTGGGGTATTTCTATCCCGATGTCGGCGCCGCGATGAAGCCTCTCGGCGACATTTTCATCAAGTTGATCAAGATGATGATCGCGCCGATCGTGTTCGTCACGGTGGTGACCGGCATCGCCAAGATGGGCAATATGCGCGACATCGGCCGTGTCGGGCTGAAGGCCTTGGTATATTTCGAGGTGGTCTCGACCATCGCGCTCGTCATCGGCCTGGTGGTCGGCAACGTCTTCAAACCCGGAGCCGGGCTCAACGTCGACCCTGCCTCGCTCGATGGCGCATCGGTTTCCAGCTATGTCGCGAACAGCGAGAAGATGGGCTTTCTCGACTTCGTGATGCACATGATCCCGAATTCCTTCGCGGGCGCGATCACGGGCGGCGAGATTCTCCAGGTGCTCGTCGTCGCGATCCTGTCCGGTGTGGTGCTGGCCGGCACCGGCCAGTCGGACGGACCGATCGTGAGGCTGCTCGACGAAGTCCAGAAGATGCTGTTCGGCGTCATCGGCATCATCATGTATGTGGCGCCCATCGGCGCATTCGGCGCGATGGCGTTCACGATCGGAAAATACGGGATCAGCTCGCTCCAGCAGCTCGGCGCGCTGATGCTGTGCTTCTACGCGACATGCTTTGCCTTCATCTTCGTGTTTCTTGGCGCCATAGCACGGATTTGCGGCTTCAGCCTCTGGCGCCTGCTGGTCTACATCAAGGATGAGATCGTTCTCGTTCTCGGCACGTCGACGTCGGAAAGCGCGCTGCCCCGCCTGATGGCGAAGCTCGAGAACATGGGCATTTCCAAACCGGTTGTCGGCCTGGTCATCCCGACTGGC
This sequence comes from Sphingomonas sanxanigenens, assembly GCA_037190805.1. GTDB lineage: Bacteria > Pseudomonadota > Alphaproteobacteria > Sphingomonadales > Sphingomonadaceae > JBBCJR01. Next base: position 52,984 of record JBBCJR010000001.1, read on the forward strand.
TATTCGTTCAATCTCGACGGTATCGCGATCTATCTGACGATGGCGGCCCTGTTCATCGGGCAGGCGACAAACATCGATTTGTCGATCGAGCAGCAATTGGGGCTGCTTGCCGTGCTGCTGCTGACGTCGAAGGGCGCGGCGGCGGTGACAGGGGGCGGCTTCATCACCCTAGCCGCGACGCTGGCCTCGACCCATACGCTTCCCGTGGCGGGTCTGGCGCTGCTGCTGGGCGTCGATCGGTTCATGTCCGAGGCGCGGGCGATCACCAACATGATCGGCAATGCCGTGGCCTGCGTCGCCGTCGCCCGCTGGGAAAACGCCATCGATCGGGATCGGATGAAGGCGGTGCTGTCGGGGCGGGCACGGGATGAGGATCCGGATCTGGCCTTGGTGGAAGGTTCGGTCGTCCTAAGCGGGCGAGAGCCTTCCTAGCCTCGACGGCCCGGCACATCTCGAGTCTTATTCAACCACATGGTTGATAAGTCGCGTCACACCCATTACTAAACCAATCGGTTTTATACGGGGGCGCCATGTCTATCGATCCTCTCTCGGCCCAATTCGCGGCTCTCGCTGATCCGACCCGGCGGGCGATATTGACGCGGCTGAGCGAGGGCGAAGCGGGGGTCGGCGAATTGGCCACGCCCTTCGCCATGAGCCTCGCGGCGGTTTCCAAGCACCTGAAGGTGCTGGAAAAGGCCGGTCTGATCAGCCGGGGCAGGGCGGCGCAGTGGCGCCCCGCGCGGCTGAAACCGATGGCGCTGAAGGGCGTCACGGAATGGTTGGAACATTATCGCCGCTATTGGGACATGAGCTTCGATCGTCTCGACGACTATTTGCGCACCGTCCAGAAAGGAACCGACGATGGCCGACAACATTGACGACAATCCCTGCGGCACCGATGGCGCGGCGCATCAGTTCGATCTGGTGCTGGAACGCATTCTCGATGCGCCGCCGGAAAAAGTGTTCAGGGCCTATACCGATCCAGACATCCTCAGCCAGTGGTTCGCGCCCAAGCCGTGGCGGATCACCGACGCCATCGTCGAACCCCGGCCGGGCGGCCGGTTCCAGTTCGTCATGCACGGTCCCGACGGCGAGGTTTTTCCCAGCACCGGCATTTTTCTGGATGTCGTGCCCAATCGGCGGCTGATCAGCACCGACGGGCTGACGCCCGACTGGAAGCCGGCCGGCCAGCCCTTCATGGTCGCGCGGGTCGAGATGGAGCCGACGGCGGACGGACGAACCCGCTACACCGCTACCGCCAGCCATTGGACCGAGGCGGCGATGAAGCAGCATGTCGAAATGGGCTTTCACGAGGGCTGGGGACAGGTGGCCGACCAGCTGAATGCACTGCTGAAGTCGCTCTGACATGCTGCCCCTCGGGCCGGGTGGCGTGACGGCGGTCGCCGGACAGGAGATCGCCGGCCGTCCGGCGCTGCGGATGCGTCGTGTCTTCGATGCCCCGCGCGCGCTGCTGTGGCGGGCGTGGAGCCGGCCGGAGATTCTGGTGCGGTGGATGGGGCCGGCGGATTGGCCTGCTTTCAGCGTCGCAAACGATTTCAGGGTCGGCGGCACCTGGCGGATCGGGTTGAAATCGCCGACGACGGGAGAGGAGCTGTGGCAGGGCGGCGTCTATCGCGAGATCGTCGAGCCAGAGCGTTTGGTCTTCACCTTCAAGTGGGACGAGGGTCATGAGGACGGTGCGCCGGTCAACACCTTGGTCACGGTCGAACTGAACGAGATCGCGGACGGCCGGACGGCGATGGATTTCACCCAGGCCGGGCTGAAATCCGACCGCAGCCGCGACGGCCATCAGCATGGCTGGGCCAGCACGCTCGATCGTCTGGAGGCCTGGCTGGCCGCCGACGCCGGCTGATAGGGGGCAGAGTTCAGCAATGCTCCGGCAACGTCTGGCCATCCTTTCAGGCCTTTGGCGCGGAAACGCCGGATAAGACGGCGAACATCGGCAAGGGAATGGACACGGCCGCAATGTGATGATGCCGCTATCACCGCCGACGATGATCGTCACTCTGCCAGTCAGTCGGCTGACTGCGCGATAGCGCGGTGCCATTCCGGATTGGGCTCGATCCTGCTTCGGTGGCAGGAAGGTCGCGCTTTTTGAATTCTGCCGCTGGTCTGCGTCGCCTCACTCCTTGTTCGTCGGCAGATGACGAGCGCGCGGGATCGTTCAGCGTGGTGTCTGGCGTTGCCTGCATCAATGGCGATAAGACGGGTCGATAATGCCGTACCGGGAGCGCCGGCACGCGATAGGGGGATGGGGGCCTTGCGCGATGATCTCTAATCATGCCGGGTGGGCCAGGCGATGACCGCGAGCGTTCACCAGCCGCGCAAAGCCGCCGCCGCGGCCTTCATCGGTTCGACGGTCGAATGGTATGATTTCTATATCTTCGCCACCGCCTCGGCCCTGGTGTTCGGGCAGGTGTTCTTTCCCACGCAGAGCGTCTTTCTGGCGACCATGGCGTCGTTCGGAACCTTCGCCGTCGGCTGCTTCGCGCGTCCGTTCGGGGCGGTTCTGTTCGGGCATTTCGGGGACCGGCTGGGTCGCAAGGGGGCGCTGGTCACGACGCTGTTCCTGATGGGCACGGTGACGATCCTCATCGGCCTGCTGCCCGGCTACAACCAGCTCGGCATATGGGCGCCGATCCTGCTGGTGGCGCTGCGTCTGGTCCAGGGCGTTGCAGTCGGCGGCGAATGGGGTGGAGCGGTACTGATGGCCGGCGAGCATGCGCCAGCCGGACGCGGCACCTTCTTCGCGTCCTTCGCCCAGCTCGGCAGTCCGATGGGACTGTTGCTGTCGATTATCGCCTTCTGGCTGGTCAGCCAGCTCGATCAACAGGATTTCCTGAGTTGGGGATGGCGGGTGCCGTTCCTGGCCAGCTTCGTTCTGCTGGCGGTGGGGATCGCCATCCGCGTCGGCATCGCCGAATCCCCCGCCTTCGAACGGGCCGCGCAGCCGGTGGAGAAGCATTTCCCGCTGCTGACCGTGCTTCGCGAGCATGGGCGGACGCTGCTGTTGTGCATCGGGGCGAATGCGATCGGGATTTCGGGCTTCTATTTCGCCAATACGTTCATGATCAATTATGCGACCCAGTTCCTGGCGATCCCCAAGGCGACGATCCTGGGCATCCAGTTCTTCGCCGCCATCATCCAGATCATCGTCCAACTGGGGGCGGCCAAGCTGACCGAGCGGTTCGGAACGGCCCGAGTGCTGAGCATTGCCCTTGGCGCCGCGATCATCAGTCCGTTCGTCATGTTTTCGTTGGTCGAAACGCGGGTGCTGCACCTCATGGCGATCGGCATCTTCGCTGCGGTCGCTTGCATGGGCGCCATCTATGCCGTCATCGCCGGTTTCGTCAGCGCCCGCTTCCCCGTCGGCGTGCGCTATTCGGCGATCTCCATCGCCTATCAGGTGTCGGGCGCGGTGTTCGGCGGCCTGACGCCTCTGGTTGGCGCCTGGCTGACCTTTTCGGCCCAGGGTGCGTGGTGGCCGGCGGCCTGCTGCTATGCGGCGATCGCCACCCTGTCGCTGCTGTGCGTCTTGCGTCTGCGCCGGACCACCCCGGCCGATACCTTCTGACCCTTCGACCCGCCGAGGCGCCATGCAGACCTTCTTCCACCCCGATCAGCTTCTCCACCGGCCGCAGACCTATTTGTCGCGCGGCCGCCTGCGCACGCCGCAGGAGATGCCCGATCGGGTGACCATCCTCAGGGATGCCGTTCAGGCACTGGGCTTCGATGTCGCCGCGCCTGTTGATCACGGGGTCGCGCCGATCGCGGCCGTGCATGATCGAGCCTATCTCGACTTTCTCAGCGACGGTCCGCGGGAATGGGGCGAGCATCCGGACTGGGGGCCGGAAATCCTGTCCAACATCTTCGTGCGCACGGCCCATCCGCGGGGCATCCTGGCGCGGGCGGCCTATCATCTTGCGGACGGCAGCTGCCCCGTCGGGCCGGACACCTACCGCGCCGCCTACGGGTCGGCCCAATGCGCCCTGTCCGCCGCGCAGGCGGTCGCCGATGGCGCGGGCGAGGCCTATGCGCTCTGCCGTCCCCCCGGCCATCATGCGCGGCCCGATGCCGCCGGCGGCTTCTGCTACCTCAACAATGCCGCGATCGCGGCGGAGGCGCTGCGGCGGCGATACGGGCGGGTCGCGATCCTCGACACCGACATGCACCATGGCCAGGGCACGCAGGAAATCTTCTACACCCGGTCGGACGTGCTGGTCGTTTCGATCCACGGCGATCCGACCAATTTCTATCCGGTCGTCGCCGGGTTCGAGGACGAGCGGGGCGCGGGAGAGGGGCTGGGCTATAACCTCAATCTGCCGATGCCGCACGGATCGTCCGAGGCGCTATTCTTCGATCGGCTGGCGGAAGGGATCGAGGCCGTTCGCGGGTTCGCGCCGGACGCGCTGGTGCTGTCCTTGGGGTTCGACATCTACGAGCTTGATCCGCAGGCCGTCGTCTCGGTGACGCAAGGGGGCTTCGGGCGCCTGGGCGAAGCGGTCGGCCGGCTTCGACTGCCGACGGTGATCGTCCAGGAAGGCGGCTATCATCTGGAAAGCCTGGCCGCGAATGCAGCTGCCTTCTTCGGCGGCTTTCGGTCCGGTCGATAAATCTCAGCCCGAACGCCGCCAACTCATCAGGCCAGCGCACACGGCCGTGACGAGCAGCGCCGGCAGGCCCGCAAGCGCGATCGCGAGCAATAGATCGCCGTCGACCAGACGATCGGAAATGCCGCCCGACATCAACGGTCCGACGGCGCAGAAGGCGGCGATGATGAAGCTGTAGAGGGCAAAGCCCCGCGCCCTGATTTCTGTCGGCAGGATGTCCTGCAGCATCGTTGGGATCAGGGCATTGGCGGTCGAGGTGACGGCAAGGAAAAGCGCGATCATCGCCAGCGCCGTTCCCTGTTCCCGCGTCCCGGCCAGAACCGCGAGGCAGGGAAGGGCCAGCAGAGCGCCCGCCGCCATGATCGCCGGGCGCGAGCGGTCTCCCAACCGCGACTGGAGGACACGGTCGATCGTCCCCGCCATGGCGAGGCTGCCCAGACTGGTCACCAGCGTGACGATGCCCAGAACATGCCCGATCAATCCGATATCGGCGGTGAAACGGCGGACCAGCGCCATGGGTGCCATCGGAATCGCGGCCTGGACCGCGATGGCCAGCCCACCCGCCGTGCCCAGGAACAGCAGGATCCGCCGCCGATGGGCGGTCAGGAAATCGGCAACGGTGATGGCGGCGACATCGTCCTGGAGGCAGGCGTGGCGCGGCGGGTCCTTGACCGACAGGCCGACAAGCAGCAGCGGCACGCCAGCCACCGCCAGCAGCAGCAGCGCGACCCGCCAGGTCTCAACCCCGGCCGGCGCGATGGAATCCGCCACCGTCAGCAGGGCGCCGCCGAAATAGAAGCCGGCGCTGGCGCCGATCGCCATGAGCGCCGCGAAGGTCAGATTGGCGGTAACCCTATGCCGGTCGCCAACCAGATCGGGGATGAGCGAATAAACGATCGGGATCATCGCGAATTCGGTCACGCCCGACGCCGCCCGGCCAAGAAAGAACAAGGGAAAGTTGGGTGCCAGGGCGCCGACCGCCGTCAGCAGCGCCCAGAAGCCGATCAGGCAGAGCAGTATGACCTTGCGCGAATGGCGGTCGGCAAGTCGTGCCAGAGGGACCGCCAGCGCGCTGGCGACGAGGATGCCCGCAATTCCGTGCAGCGCGCCGATTACCGCGTCGCCAACGTCGAACGTCGCCTGAATTGCTGGTGACAGGATCGAGTGCAGACCGCGATCGCTCATCTGCACGCCGGCCGTCACGCCGAGGAACACGACCGTCCAGGCCCCGGCTCGCCCGGTCGAGATCGGGCCGGCGCGGGCAGCCGGAGAAGGGATGGTGTTTGCCGCTTCCAAGTCTCAATATCCTATCACGATATTGCAAGTCAGTCGCATATTCGGCAGTGGGAGTGCAACGGTTCCGCCCAAAAGAGGTCTTTATGTATACGAACTCGGTCCGCCTGGCTCAAATCCTGGGATCGCTGTTGGCTGGCGTGGCGCTGCTTCCCCAGCTTGCCCATGCCCAGGACGGCGCATCTGTCGACGACACGTCCGCCGCGCCCCTCGTCGAGGCGCTGCGTCAGGACGATGGCACGATCATCGTCACCGCCCGTCGCTATGTGCCGTCGGGCGCGATCACGGCCAGCAAGACGACAGCGCCGTTGATCGAGACGCCGCAATCGGTGTCGGTGATCTCGCGCGATCAGATCGATCTCTTGAACTTCGTCGATGTCCAGCAGGCGGTGCGTTATACCGCCGGCGTCGTCGGCGAGAATTACGGCCCCGACCTCAGGTTCGACTTCCTGCGTCTGCGCGGCTTCATCCCGGTTCAATATATCGACGGGCTGCAAGCCCCGGTCAGCGACACGATCGATAATGTGGGTCTGGAGCTCTACGGGTTCGAAGCGGTCGATATCCTGAAGGGATCGTCCAGCGTCCTTTATGGCTCGACTCCGCCCGGCGGCATTTACAACCTCACCAGCCGCCGCCCCTCGACCCGTTTTGGCGGCGAGTTTCAGGTCAAATACGGCACGGACGATTTCAAGCAGGCTGCGGGCACGATCACCGGCGAGGTCGCCAATGGCATCAGCGCGCGTCTGACCGGTCTCTATCGCGATCGCGACGGCCAGACCGATCATGTCACCGCCCGCCGTGCCTATGTCGCGCCGGCCATCGCATTCGACATCACGCCCGACACCAAGCTTACCGCCATTGGCTATTATCAGTGGGACCGGGTCGAGGGCGACACCAACGGCTTCCTGCCGGTGCTTGGCGTGCTCGAGCCGAACCCGGTGGGCGAGGTGCCGCGCGGGGTGAACCTGGGCGAGCCGGACTATAACTACTACCGCCGCAAGCAGTGGGGCCTAGGCTATGAGTTGACGCACCGTTTCTCGAGCGTCCTGCGCTTTACGCAGAACGTCCGCTGGAACGACTACGCCGAATATCAGCAGATCGTCTATCCGACGGGAATCCTGGCGGATAATCGCACCATCACGCGGTCGAACTTCCCCTTCAAGGACGATACGCAGCAGTTCGGGATCGACAATCGTCTGGACGGCAGTTTCGCCACGGGGGCGATCGAGCATCGTCTGCTGGCGGGCTTCGACTATCGGAACTACCGCGAGCAATCGGCCTTCCGGTTCATTCCCGACTTTTTCGATCCCAGCATTCCCGGGCCGCCGCCGATCGATCTGTTCAACCCGGTCTATGGCACGGCGCCGATCGTCACGCCCGCGACCCTCAATCCCTTCACCGACGTACGGCTGAAGCAGTACGGCATCTATGCTCAGGACCAGATGAAGATCGGCAACTTCATCCTGACCCTCGCTGGCCGGCAGGACTGGACGGAAGTCACCAACTATCGGGTCACGCCCGAGGAAAAGACGAAGCAGAACAAGTTCACCTGGCGGGCAGGCGCCACCTACGTCACCGAAGATGGCGTTGCGCCCTATGTCAGCTACTCCACCTCGTTCCTGACCAATGTCGGCTCGACCGTGACGGGCGAGCGGTTCCTGCCCAGCTCAGGCAAGCAGTGGGAAGCCGGCGTAAAATATGACGCGCGCAACCTCGGCGAGGATGTGAAGCTGTTCGCCACGGCCGCGCTGTTCCGCATCCAGCAGGATAATCCGCTGCTGACCGATCCGACTGCCGTCTTCTTCGATATCCAGACCGGCCAGGTCGTGTCGAAGGGCGTCGAACTGGAGGTTGTGGGCCGCTTCCATCAGAAGCTGAGCATCAACGCATCCTACAGTTATACCGACGCCAAGATCACCCGCAGCGAATTCGCGCCCGAGGTCGGCGCCCGCCTGGAGGCGACCCCGCGCCACAAGGCGTCGCTGTTCGTCGACTATACGCACGACGCCGGAGCGTTCGCGGGCTTTGGCGGCGGCGCGGGTGTGCGCCACCTCAGCAGCAGCCCGGGTGTCACGCCGACTACCATCCCGGCGGTTCTTTACACCAGCCCGGCGGTGACGCTGTTCGATGCTACGCTGCACTACGACATCCCCGGCTGGCGTTTCGCCGTCAACGGCAGCAACATCTTCGACAAGCGCTATGCCGGCCGCTGCAACGGCCCGCTCGGATGTTTCTTCGGGCAGAGCCGCCAGGTCATGGCGACCGTGATCAAGCGGTTCTGACGATCCGCGGACGGCCGGGGCGGGGACGGACTACATGTTTCCCGGTCATCCCTGCTCGCGCGGATATCCGTCGCCGCCAAAGCCCGCTATCATCTCGGTCCAACGATAGGGCAACGAGATAGGGGAGGGCACTGATGGGCGATCACGGCGGACTGGGAGGCGCTATTACGCGGCGCGCCATGGTGCAGGGCGGGGCGGCGCTGCTGGCCATGACGACGCTTCCGGGCCGCCTCGCGGCGCGAACGGCCCCCGGCGAGATCGTCAACCTGGATGCATTGGCGCTGTCCCGCGCCATCCATTCGAAGCAGCTGTCCTGCGTCGAGGTGATGGGCGCCTATCTGGACCGGATCGAGCGCATCAATCCCAAGGTCAACGCCATCGTTGCCCTGCAGTCCCGAGAGGGGCTGATCGCTCAGGCGCGGGCCCGCGACGAGGCCCTGGCACGGGGCGCCAGCAGCGGCTGGATGCACGGTTTCCCGCTGGCGGCCAAGGACCTTACCGCCGTCAAGGGGCTGCCCTTCACCAGCGGCTCGCCGATCTTCAAGGACCGGATCGCCGATGTGGACAGCGCCATGGTGGCGCGGATGCGGGCGGCCGGCGGCATCTTCATCGGCAAGACCAACACGCCCGAATTCGGTTTCGGGTCGCAGACCTACAATCCGGTCTATGGCACGACGCTGAACGCCTATGATCAACGCAAGACGGCTGGCGGCAGCAGCGGCGGGGCTGCGGTGGCGGTGGCCACGCGGATGTTGCCAGTCGCCGACGGCAGCGACATGGGCGGGTCGCTGCGCAATCCCGCAGGCTGGAACAATGTATTCGGTTTCCGTCCCACCTTCGGCCGGGTGCCGGGCGGTGGCGGCTTCATGATGGACATGTCGGTGAATGGGCCGATGGCGCGCACCGTGCCCGAGCTGGCGATGCTGCTGGCGACGCTTGCGGGACCGTTTCCTCTGGCCCCGCTGGCCATCGACGAGGACCCCGCTATTTTCGGCGGCGCGCTGACGGGGGATATCAAGGGTCTGAGGGTCGGCTGGCTGGGCAATTTCGGCACCCTGCCGATGGAGCCCGGCGTGCTGGAGGTCTGCAAGGGCGCGCTCGGCGTGTTCGAATCGCTCGGTGCAACCGTGGGTGAGGCGACCGTTCCCGCCCCGCTGGAGGATGCCTGGCGCGATTGGGTGACGCTGCGGGCATGGGGCAATGCGGCCTCGCTCGGCAGCTTTTACGACGATCCTGAGCGCCGGGCGCTGCTGAAGCCCGAGGCGCAATGGGAGGTGGAGCGCGGCCGCCGGCTGTCCGGGGGCGACGTCGCGGCGGCGCTTGCCGGTCGGCAGCGCTGGTATCAGGCTTTTGCCGGGCTGTTCGATCGCTTCGACATTCTTGTGGCGCCGACCGCACAGGTCTTCGCCTTCGATGCTGCCACCCACTGGCCGACCGAAATCGCTGGCACCGCCATGGACAGCTATCATCGCTGGATGCAGATCGTGACCCCGATCACGATGAGCGGTTGTCCGGCGTTGGCCGTCCCGGCCGGATTCAGCCCTGTCGGCCAGCCGATGGGCTTGCAACTGGTGGCGCCGCTGCGCCGCGAACTGGATTGTCTGAAGGTCGCCAATGCCTATGACCGCGCGACGCGCTGGGCGGAGCGGCGACCCCCGACGCTGGGTTGATCGGCCTCAGGCGACCCGCCGCAGACGATAGCCGCCATCTTCGGTCGACACGTGACCCAAGCGGGTGAGCGCGGCGAGTGTCGCTTCGATGCGCGCCGCCGCTTTCATCCCCTGGGCGAAGCGGCGGGCGAGTTCGGCGGCCGTCACGCGGCGATGACCGCGCAGGGCGTCGAACACCGCCGCCGTCTGGCCGACCGCGTCGCGCGGAAAGCGGGGTTTGGCCGATGAGCGCGCCTGGCGTGGAGCGGCCAGCTTGTCACCGGCCCTGTCCCGCGCCATCAGCCGATCGACGCCGGCCTGGGCAAGCTGGAAATCGGGCCGCAGCCAGCGGATCGTGCCGCCCCGTTCCTCACGGGCGCGTTCGAGATTGAGAGCAACGAGCCGATCGATGATCGCTTCGTCAGACAGACCGCATGGCCAGCCATAGGCGGCGGCGACGCCCGCATCGAGCTGGCGGTGCAACTCGGCGATGATGTCGACCCGGCCGCGTAGCCGTTTATCCTGGTCCGCCCGGCCCAGCGTTGTCCCGGCCACCACGGCCTCGCGCAGATTGTAGAGCCCGGTGAGGGTAAGGTCGGTATGTTCGGCGAGCACCGCCTTGCGGGTCGCGTCCAGCTCTTCGGCCAGCGCTCCGATCAGGGCATGCTCGTGAACGCCGGCATCGGGAAACGGGAAGGGGTCGAAAACGCGCGATTTCGAATAGCGCGAGTCATTCCCCGCCCCCAACCAGCCACCCGCGCGCAGAACCCATATCCCATGCTGCCGCGACGACAGCACGCCGAGATGGAATCCCCCGTTCAATCCCACACAGACCAGCATGTTGTCGGGCAGGATATTGGCGTCGAGAAACTGGAACAGGCGGTGTTTGGGCGATTATCCCCTTGGAGCAAGTAGGATCGACTCTGGTGGGAGTGATGATATGAACATGGGATGCGCTTCCTCACCATACTACCCATCCGAAGATCGATGCTTGGGATTGGAGGGGCTTTGGTGAGCGCATTTGGACCATCGCAAGTTCCCGACCAATACCACGCTGTTATCGTGCTTGGTGGGATCGCCCTTATATTTGTGGCAGTGACGTGGCCGCTAATATCCAAACTTCTCAATTCAAGAGAGAAAACCGATGAATACACGCTTCATGAAGCGTTGAAACATATCCAAAAGACGAAATCAAAAGATTGGCGCTCTGCCGCCGAAGATTTGGGTGACGCTCTTTCGGCAGGACGATTGGAAGCTCGCGGTAAATGGTTCAGCGCGAGCGAGATAGATACTAACCGCCGAACAATCCCATCCGATGAATGGCGAGGCCTATGGTTTCCACCTGAACTAACAGGAGAGCGACCATTAAGTTTCGTTCAGTCGACTGGAAAGCAAGGGCAATATCGTAACATTACCCTGCCAAGAAAATCAGTTCACGATTTATGGAAATAAAGGGTGGTACCGTGTACCACCCTTTACGTATCTACTCAGCATCGGAACAGCATAACCGGGTACTGTGTGTCGCTGATTATACTGTTTTGATAAGTGCTTGATACAACTTCCAAATTTCCACCGATATGCGCGCACTGTTGCGCGGCCCGACTGGCAACATCTGCCCCAAGCGTTCCCATTTTCAGTTGCGAGACACGGAACAGGCCACCGTCCAATCGCTCCACCCCATTCAACAGTGTGGGGTCGTTAGGAACAGTCGCACAACCAATCAACGGCAGAGCCGTTAAAGCAATCAAAAGTTTACGCATTTCACCCCCCGCGCTCTAAGCCCGGCTGGTGCCGGGTGGTTAGACACGTGCGAGCGCGGAGCAGCACGCCCCGCCTATTCCCCTTTCGGGTATTATATTCAACGGGCCGCCCGACATAGGCGATCCGCGCTCAGCACATTGTGCACCGATGAAGGCTGTCTAGACCCGCATCAGTGCGACGTGTTTGGCACAATCCGGGCGTTCATGCTAGAGAGCGAAAATGTCGGACCTAACCCGTTTTGATGCGCTTCTAAGCGTGATGGCGCGAGGTCAGCCGCCTAGCGTACAAAGGAAGTCAGTAACTCGTCGAGCATCGTTGAAGCGCGATTCCGACGATTGTGCCGAAACTCAAACTCGCCAAGATACTTCGGAAGATGTTTCGCGCTGACATGAATATGGGTGCCGTTAATCGCACGCTTTAGTTGTGCCCAAAAACCTTCGATACCGTTCACCGTAGTCCGCGTTTCGCGGCAAACGTACTCGCCAGCACCGTGATTAACGGTCTTGTGCCAATATCCTAAAATAGTGCTGAGACCTCCGTAGCTGATCAATTCATCAGTATGAATTTCGCTGTAAGGTTTCACATGTTTACGGATGATCGGTAGCAGGGTGCCGCTCCGGCGATTAGGGACAATCCGAGTGATAATGTTGCCACCACGTTGGCGCATCCCGAAAACAACGGTTTTACCCTTGCCGCCCTGCCCGTTGCGTTCATAGCCGCCTATGAACGTTTCATCGACCTCGACAGTCTTGAAAGGGCCACCTAACGGATCATCGCCATCTATAGCAGTCATATATTTTCTGATTTCATGGCACATGCGCCAAGCCGTTTTGTAGGTCACACCTAACTGGCGTTCGACTTCCTTTGCTGCGACACCGTTCCGTGAAGCGCAGAATTGGAACATCACATAAAACCAATCGCGGAGGCTGGTACGAGTCCGATCGAACGGAGTGCCAGCAGTCGGATAAATCTGATGTCCACACCATTCGCAAGCATAAGAGCGACGTGATTTAACGCGATAAAATCGTGCATCCTTGCCGCACTTTTCGCATGCGTGACGCTCCCCAAAACGAACGCGCATTAAATGATCGAGACAACTTTCCTCAGTCGGAAAACGGTCCTGAAACTGGCGAAGGGTCGGTGCTTTGCTCATGGCAATTATCTAGCAAAACCGCTTACTTGTTTCAAGGGGATAATCACCCATAGTTTGCTCGTTCCGCCCCACCCTCGCCGCTGCGCCAGCGGGCGATGAATGTCTTGATCCCTGCCTCTTCCTCCATATGGGGAAGATCAGCCCTTCCGGGCGCGGAACGAAACCGTCGACTGGTTTGTAATGGACTGAATCCCGGTTCGGTCGGACACTGGGTAGCGCGGAGTCGAGCATCGCCGGTATCCTCGCCGCGCAGATCACCCCCGTATCGGACCGATGAGCCAGATGTCCCATGCGGCCGCGACAGGCCGGCTCCCGGGCGGTGCCAATTGCGGTCGGATTTCTCCCATGTTGTTTGGGAAACAACACTGCTATCGAAAATGGCAACCTGGTTGGTGTTGACGAGTCCGTGAGGACGCGTGAAGCTGGCAGGATAGATAATGTCTGCGCGTAAGGGGCCGAATCATATTCGGTGCGCAAAATTCTGAGGGGAAAGTCGTGCTGGCTAGGCGATCTGCACGGGGTTGGGCGGCGGCCTTGGTTTTCTGTTCGGCATTGGCGGTTGTCGCCGGCGGGCCGTTGAGCGGCGCCAGCGGCCAGGATGCCGCGGCTACCGAGCAGGAGGCTGGCATTCCAGTCACTGATCCGCTGGTGATCGCCCAGTGCGGCGGCTGTCACGTCCAGGACGACAAGGGCAACATGTCGCGCATCTCCTGGGTTCGCACGACGCCCGAGGGCTGGTCGCAGGTGATCAGGCGCATGGTCCGTCAGAACGGCCTGGAGGTCAGCGTTGAGGATAGCCGCGCCATGCTGAAATACCTCTCGGCCCGTCACGGCCTGGCGCCCGAGGAAGCCAAGCCGGTGATGTACGTCAACGAGCGGCGCCAGATCGACGAAACCAACATCCCCAATGAATCGGTGCGTGGCGCCTGTGCGGCGTGCCACGGCTTCGGACAGCCTCTGTCGTGGCGGCGCTCGAAGCTGGAATGGAGCAATCTTCAGGACTTCCACGTCGCGCTCTATTCGCAGGCGGACGCCCAGTTCCGGCGCCCGGCCCCGGACGGCGATGACAGCGCGGGCAAGGCCAAGGACGGCAAGCCCGCCCGGCCCCAGGGGGACGTCGCACGCGACTATCTGGTCAAGACGGCGCCGCTGCACACGCCGGAATGGACCGCATGGCAGGCGCGGATGAAGACGCCGGATCTTGCCGGCCGCTGGCTGATCTCGGCCAGCGCGCCTGGTCAGGGCAGTTTCGTGGGTGAGATGGTGGTCACGTCTGGCGCGGCGGCGGACGAATTCAAGACCGCGATCAGCCTGCGATCGTTGAAGGACGGATCGACTGTCACGCGATCCGGCAGCGGGTTGATCTATGCTGGATATTCGTGGCGCGGCCGCTCGACCGGCGGGGCGCCACAGGGCATGAGCCCGAACAGTCTGTCGACCGACGCGCGTGAAGCGCTGTGGTTCACGCCTGATCAGACGAAGGCCGAAGGGCGTTGGTTCTGGGGCGAATATCAGGAGTTCGGCTTCGACGTGAAGCTGACGCGCGCGTCGGGGGCGCCGACCGTGGCGGCCGTCGCTCCGGGTGGCCTCAAGGCGGGTGCGCGCAACGTTCGTCTGCGGATCATCGGGGACAGCTTGCCCGCGGGCCTGAAGGCGGCGGACGTCGATCTTGGCGCGGGCGTCAGGGTAGGCCGTATCGTTTCCCAGGCGCCGGGCGAGGTGGTGGCCGAGGTAACGGTCGCGGCTGACGCAGTGCCTGGTCCGCGCGATGTGCGGGTGGCGGGCGCGACGCTGGAACGCGCCGTGCCGGTCTATCGCCGGATCGACTATCTGAAGGTCACCCCCGAGGCCGGCGCCGCCCGGCTGGGTGGTGTCGCCCATGCCAAGGGCTATCAGCAGTTTGAGGCGATCGGATATGATGCCGGCCCCGATGGCAAGGCGCATACCGACGACGACGTGCGGGTGGGCGTGGTCGATGCGGACTGGTCGATCGACGAGTTCATGAGCGTCTTCTACGACGACGACCATAAATATGTCGGAACCCTGGATCGCAATGCCCTGTTCACGCCGGCGGAGGGCGGTCCCAATCCGGCGCGCCGCTTCGGCCGCAACAATTATGGCGATGTCTGGATCACCGCGACCGCCAAGACCGAGAAGGATGGCGCCGGCAAGGCGCTGGCCGCGCGGTCGTTCCTGCGGGTGATGGTGCCGGCCTATATCCGCTGGGATCATCCGGAGGTCACCCAATGACGGTGATGCTGGCACCCTCCTATCGCCTTGGCGAATTCCATCGCTTCGCGGCCGCCGCGCGCAGTTTCATCTATCTGCCGGCCGGCGCGATGTTCGAACTGGACGAGGCGGCGGGGCGTTTGATCCGGCGCCTTTCGGAAGGCGAGGCATCGCACCAGGCGTTGGCCGCCGAGCTGGTGGCGGAAGGCTATGACCTGCGCGAGGCCGAGCAGCTTCTGGGCGAGTTGCGCCACGCGCGGGTGATCGTCACCGGCGACCAGGTACCCGATCCGGTTGCGAGCCCACCGGCCGATTTTCCATTGCAGTCGCTGGTGATGAACATCACCAACCAGTGCAACTTGGCCTGCACCTATTGCTACGAGTTCGGCGCCGACAAGATCGCCACGCCTCAGGGCAAGCCGAAATATATGGATCTGGAGACGGCGCGGGCGTCAGTCGACTTCCTGCTGGCCGAGGCCGGGGGGCGGAAGGCGGTGCATATCACCTTCTTCGGCGGCGAGACGCTGATGAACTTCCCGCTCCTGAAGGACGTCGTCGTCTATGCGCGCGAGCGGGGAGCTGCCGTGGGCTGCTCGGTCGGATTCAGCCTGACCACCAACGCCACCCTGCTGACGCCGGAGATCATCGACTTCCTGTCGGAGAACGAGATCGGCGTCACCGTCAGCATGGACGGGCCGCCCGACCTTCAGGACAAGCGGCGGGTCTATAAAAGCGGGCGCGGCAGCTATGCGGTGATCGAACCCAAGCTGCGCGCCCTGATCGCCAATCACCGGACCCGGGCGATCACCGCGCGGGTGACGCTGACCGATGGCGTTACCGATGTTGTACGTATCTATCGGCATCTGAAGGACGACCTCGGCTTCCACGAGGTCGGCTTCGCGCCGGTGACGGCCTCGGGCGATCAGGGCTATGCGATTTCCGATGCCGACATGGATGCCGTTGTCGACCAGTTTCGCCAGCTGGCGGACGAGTGGCTGTCCTACGCTCTGCGAGGCCAGATGCATGGCTTCTCGAACGTCAGCGAGACGATCGGCGAGTTGGTCAAGGGCGTCAACAAGTCGCATCCGTGCGGTGCTGGCCTTGGCCTGCTGGGTGTGGGGCCGTCGGGCGATCTGTCACCCTGCCATCGTTTCGCCGATGCCGATTCACATACGCTTGGCCATATCTCGACCGGTATCGACCAGGAACGGCGCGAGGATTTCCTCAACCGCGGACATGTCGGGGCCAAATATGACTGCCAGAGTTGCTGGGCGCGTCCGTTGTGCGCGGGCGGCTGCCATCACGAGGCGTTCGTCCGCTATGGCGATACCGGGCATGCCAATCTGCATTATTGCGACTGGATCCGCGACTGGACCGATACCTGCCTGAAGATCTACGGCACGGTCAGCGCGCTCAATCCCGAATTTCTCGACCGATTTGCCGAGAGAAAGGCACTGTCATGAAGCACTTGCGTCCACTGAACGCCAAGGCGCGCAGGATCGACGACCTGGTGACGCCACCGGCGGCCGGAGAAGACGATGTCGTGGCGCTGCAGCAGCAGCCCACGCAGCGCAACCATGTGCCGCTGGGATGCTCGCTGTCCTTCTCCCCCGGCTGGGAAGTCGATGGCGGCGGCGGCACGGCCGGCCTCTGCCAGCCGGCCGAGCGCGACATCTATGACTGCTATGTCACCTGCTTCTGGCCGGTGCAGGTGCCGGATCATGTCAACAATTCGCCGGACTGGGCCAGCGGTTGCGCCACGGCGACCAAGGACTGGCGCAGCCTGGACATCATCGCTCCCTGAACGAGGGGCGTCGGGCACGGAAAACGAGGGGCGTGTTGATGAATAGGGTGGGTTTAGGCATCGCGCTGCTCGCAGGCGCTATCGGCTGGAACGCGGCGACCGCGGCGACGCTGTTCATGGGCGTTTATCCCGACCAACTGATCGTGATGGACGAGGCGTCGGGCACGTTGACGGAGAAGATCAAGCTGGAGACCGGCCTGCCGACCAGCATTCGCGTGTCGAACGACAAGTCGAAAATCTTCGTCAACACCATCACCACCAGCGGCATCGAGGTCGTCGACATCGCGACGCGCAAGGTGTTGAGCCGGTTCAGCCTCAACACGCCGACGACGCGTTACCGCTTCAACGGCGGCGCGCCCGACCCGACGGGCCGATATTATTACACGACGCTGATCCAGATCGACAAAGGCATCGACCGCTACGAAATCAGCAAGCCGCGCTATGCCGTCATCGACCTTCAGGAGCAGAAGGTCGTGCGCACCCGCGATGTCGATCCCGAGGACGAGCGTGCGACCGCGACCGGCTTCCGCCCAGGCATGATGGTGTCGCAGGACGGGAAGTATTTCTATATTTTCCGGGACAAGGTCGTGGTCGTCAACACGGCGGACTTGACCGTTGCCGACCGTATCGACCTGGCCAAGACCGAGGCTACGGGACTGGAGACGGCAAGTTTCGGCGCGCCGCTGGAAACGCTGGCCGGCCCGGACGAATATGTGTCGCTGTTCAACGCGTCCGATCCCTTTATCCACAACAAGGTCTTCGGCATCGGTCGTTTCAACCTGTCCAGCCGTACATTCGATTTCAAGCCGATCGGGCCGGTGCCTACGGCGGTTGCCGGCCTCCAGGTCACGCCTGATGCGAAGAAGGCCTATACCGTGGCCACGATCGGCACGTTCGGCAACAAGCGGTGCGAGTTCTGGCGCTTCGACCTTGCCACCAACACGGTGGAGGACAAGGCGGAGTTCCAGTGCCGCTCGCGCTTCAATCTGGGCATGTCGAGCGACGGGCGGAAGCTCTACATCTATGGCGCGAGCTATGACCTCGAGGTCTATGACGCCGCCACGCTGAAATATGAACGGACCTGGGACCTCCAGCACGACATCACCATGGCCGGGATGCTCATAACCCAGTGACGAGTCGGAGCGCGCCCGCGCGCGTCCTGATCCGCGGTGATGGGATCGCGGCGCGCTGCTGCGCCCGTCTGCTGGGCGTGGCAGGCATCGAGGTGTGGTCCGACCGGGTGGAGCGGCCCCGCGTGCCGGCGATCATGCTGGGCACCGCCGCGCTGGCCCTGATCCGCGACGTCTTCGACCGGCCCGGACTGTTCATGGATGGGCACCGGATCGAGCGGCGGGCCGTCGCCTGGGGCGGCGACCCTGTTGTCGTCCCCCACAATGCGGTCGTCGTCGCGGAGGCGGCCCTGATCGCCGCCCTGCCGGGCTGTGAAGCCGCCCGGGGGGATGAGGCGGTCGATTTCACCGTTCATACCGCGCCGATGCCGGCAATGTCCCCCCAGCGCCGCTTCGGTTCCCGGCGCGCGGTGGCCGCAGAGGTGGGATTGGTGCAAGGCGTCGATGCCGCTGGCTGCTGGGTCGAGGCGCTGGACGCCGGCTGGTTGTTCCTGGTGCCTGGCGCGGAGGGCGCCACCTGGTTGCTGGGGGTTGGTGGCGCGCTGGACGCGCTGGTGGCGCAAAGCCGGCTGGTGGCACCGATGATCGAGACGGTGGGACGTGCGTCCAACGCCTTCGACACCTGCCCCCGCATCGCGCCGATATTGCATGGCGAGGACTGGCTGCTGTGCGGCAGCTCGGCGATCGGCTTCGATCCGATCTGCGGCGATGGCGCTGCCCAGGCGGTGCGCGAGGCGATCCTTGCAGCCGCGACCATCGTCGCCATCGTCGAGGGGGGCGACAGGGCGGCCCTGTTGGCCCATTATCAGTCGATGCTGATTGCGGCGATGCGTCGCCACGTGAAGCTGTGCGCCGATTTCTACGGTGCCGGCGGTAGCGGGCCGTGGTGGACGGCGGAGCTGGATGCGCTGGTCGCGGGCCACGAATGGCTGACGGCAAGGCTCGCGACGGCGGCCCCGCCACGATATCAGCTGAATGGGTTCAGGCTGGTGGAGCGGGAGGGCGGCGTTGACTGATGACCGATCGCCGGCCGTTCCCGCTGGCCCGACCGATCCCTCGACGTCCGTCGCCTCCTGGCGATCCTATGGCCGGCTCGGGGTGTTCGTGCGTCCCTATGCGGGGCGACTATTGGTGGTGCTGTTCATCAGCCTACTCGCCACGGGACTCAGCCTTGCCCAGCCCTATCTGTCGAAACTGATGATCGACGAGGCGCTGCTGCGCCGCGACATGGACGCGTTGATCTGGGTGGCGGGATTGATGTTCGGTGCGGCGGTGCTGGGCTTCCTGCTCAATATCCTGGCCAGTTATCGCTACGTGTCGGCATCCGCGGGCATGCTGTTCGACATGCGGGTTGCCCTGCTCAGGCATTTGCAGACGCTATCGCCGCGTTTCTATGGCGGATTCCGGCTGGGCGACCTGATGTCGCGGATCAACGGCGACATCGGCAATGTCCAGCGCGTCACCGCCGACACGCTGCTGTCGGTGCTCAGCAACGTCATGTTCTTCATCGGCTGCATCGTGATGATGGTCGGCCTGAACTGGAAACTGTTCCTGGTCAGCGTCGTGCTGGTTCCGGCCTGCGTGGTCAGCTTCGTCTATTACCAGCGCCGTCTCACCGCCATCACCCGCGAGATGCGCGAGCGCGGCGCCGACCTCGGCAGTCTGTTGGTCGACACCATCCTGGGCATGCGGGCCGTGGTGTCGCTGCGCGCGACCGAACACGAGGCGGGGCGTTTCCGCGACCGTAACGACGCCTTCGTCAGTGCCATGCTGCGCATGCAGATCACCTCGTTCATGTCGGGAGCGCTGCCGGGAACGATCCTGACCGCAGCGACGTCGGCGGTGATCCTCTATGGCGGCTGGCAGATCTTCCACGACCAGATGACGATCGGCACGCTGGTCGCCTTCATGGCCTACCATATGCGGCTTTTGACCCCGGTTCAGGTGCTGATGGGGATGACCTCCAGTCTTGCCTCGGCGCGGGTATCGCTCGCCCGCATCTTCGAGCTGTTCGACACCCCGGCTGATGTCCGCGAGCGCCCCGGCGCGTGTCCGCTTGATGCTGTGCGCGAGGGGATCAGGCTCGAGGGCGTGTCGATGCGCTATGACCGCGAGGCGGTTCTCGACGGGGTTGACCTGGTCATTCCCGCCGGCAGCTTCTGCGCCATATTGGGGCCGAGCGGCGTGGGCAAATCGACGCTCGCCGACCTCGTCGTCCGCTATCTCGACCCGGACGCGGGACGCATCCTGATCGACGGCCAGGATATCCGCGATCTCCGGCTGGATGATCTGAGGCGCGAAGTGATGCTGGTCGACCAGACGCCCTATCTGTTCAACGACAGCATCGCCGCCAACATCGCCTTCGCGCTGCCTGATGCCGGCATCGACCGGATCGAGGCGGCCGCTCGCGCGGCCGGGCTGGATGCGTTCGTCCGCCGTCAGCCCCAGGGCTATCAGACCCTGACCGGCGAGCGTGGGCTGGCGCTGTCCGTCGGCGAGCGTCAGCGGGTGGCGCTGGCCCGCTCGCTGCTGAGGCGACCCTCGGTCCTGATCCTCGATGAGCCGACCTCGGCCCTCGATGCCGAGCCCGCACGGCTGGTCGCCACCGGCCTGCGCGACGCGTTACCCGATGCGACGATCATCGTCATCACCCACAAGCCGGCGCTGGCGGCGGTGGCTGACATGATCGTGACGCTGGAGGGTGGTCGGGCCCGGGTGACGCGGCATGGATGACCGGCTGAAGGCGCTGTCCCACGCCACCGGGCGGGGCGTGACGGTCGCGGTAATCGACAGCGGGGTTGCGTACCCCCATCCGCACATCGGGTCCGTCGCGGGCGGCGCGGCGGTGTCAGCTGACGGGACGGTGATGGTCGGTCTCGCGCATGCCGCTGATCGTCTCGGCCATGGGACAGCGGTGATGGCGGCGATCCAGGAGAAGGCGCCGGACGCCGGCTATTTTGCGGTCAGGGTGTTTCACGACGGACTGAAAACGGGCGCGGCAACTCTGCTTCGCGCCATCGACTGGTGTGTCGGGGAAGGCATCGACGTGATCAATCTCAGCCTCGGTACGGTGAACGAAGCCCATCGCGACGCCTTCGTGCGGGCCGCCGACCGGGCGGCGGCGGCGGGTTCCGTGCTGGTTGCGGCGCGCGAGGCGGACGGACGACCCTGCTATCCCGGCGCGTTGCCGGAGGTGCTGGGCGTCGGCGTCGACTGGGAGTGCCCGCGCGATCATTATCGCGTGACGGACGGGGACGACGGGCGGTTGTTCAGCGCGTCCGGCTATCCGCGTCCGGTCCCGGGGGTACCGCCAACGCGCAATCTCTACGGCATCAGCTTTGCCGTCGCCAACATGACCGGGTTCGTCGCCCGGGCGTGCGAAGTGCTGGGCCAGAGGGAACGCGGCCTGTCCGGGATCGCGGAGGTGCGCGCGCTGCTGGCGTCGGGAGCCACGTGAACCACCGCAGCATGAACTGCTTGCCCCGCCGTCCGCAACCTGCCTACAACTTGTCGCACTGAAGTCAGCCTGGAGGTTAAATGCGTCCGGCATGAACTGATAACTATCGCCGGGCGCCCTCCGTGCAGAGGGGACCTGCTTCGATGAACGTGATTTTCGTCGTGATTTTGTGCGGCCTAGCCGCCGTGTTCTACGGTTTGATCACCAGTCGCGCCGTGCTGGCCGCGCCGGCGGGCAATGAGCGGATGCAGCAGATTGCCGGCGCCATTCAGGAAGGCGCCAAGGCCTATCTTGGCAAGCAATATACCGCGATCGCGGTGGTCGGCGTCGTCGTCGCCGTGCTCGTCGCCTATTTCCTCGGCCTTTATGCGGTCGCCGGCTTCGTGCTGGGCGCACTGCTGTCGGGGCTCACCGGCTTTATCGGCATGAACATCTCGGTCCGGGCCAATGTGCGGACGGCCGAAGCGGCGCGCAGCAGCTTGCAGGGGGGGCTGACGCTGGCGTTCCGCTCGGGCGCTGTCACCGGCATGCTCGTCGCCGGCTTGGCGCTGCTCGCGATCGCTGGCTTCTACTGGTATCTGACCGCCGTTTCGGGCGTGTCGGTGTCCGATCCGTCGGGCCGAAGGGTGATCGTCGACGCGCTGGTGGCGCTGTCGTTCGGCGCCTCGCTGATTTCGATCTTCGCGCGCCTCGGCGGTGGTATCTTCACCAAGGCGGCCGATGTCGGCGCCGATCTGGTCGGCAAGGTCGAGGCGGGAATCCCGGAGGACGACCCCCGCAACCCGGCGGTGATCGCGGACAATGTCGGCGACAATGTCGGCGACTGCGCCGGCATGGCGGCCGATCTTTTCGAAACCTATGTCGTCACCATCGGCGCGACCATGGTGTTGACCGCGCTGCTGGTCGGCGGGCCGCAGCTTGGAGAATTGATGACATTGCCGCTGCTGGTCGGCGGCGTGTGTATCCTGACCTCGATCGTGGGCACCTTCTTCGTCCGCCTCGGCGGCGGCCAGTCGATCATGGGGGCGCTCTATAAGGGCTTCATCGTTACCGCGTTGCTGTCGGTGCCAGCGCTCTATTTCGCCACCGCCTGGCTGTTCCCGGACATGGGGGCGGTGATCGGCGGTGCGGTCGAGGCGGCCGGCGTCGATGTCGAGGGTCAGGTGGCTGTCGAGGCCGTCGGCGCCGGCTTCTCCGCCATGGACCTGTTCTGGTGCATGCTGATCGGCCTTGTCGTCACCGGGCTGATCGTCTGGATCACCGAATATTATACCGGCACCAACTATCGCCCGGTGCGCTCGATCGCCAAGGCGTCGGAGACCGGGCACGGCACCAACATCATCCAGGGCCTCGCCGTCAGCCTGGAGGCGACGGCGCTGCCGACGCTGGTGATCTGCGCCGGCATCATCGCCAGCTATCAGTTCGCCGGGCTGATCGGCATCGCCTTTGCCGCGACGTCGATGCTGGCGCTGGCGGGCATGGTCGTCGCGCTCGACGCCTATGGCCCCGTCACCGACAATGCCGGCGGCATCGCCGAGATGGCGGGGCTGGAAGGGGAGGTGCGCGATCGCACCGACGCGCTCGATGCGGTGGGCAACACGACCAAGGCGGTGACCAAGGGCTATGCCATCGGTTCGGCGGGCCTGGCCGCGCTGGTGCTGTTCGGCGCCTACACGACCGACCTCAACACCTTCTTCGCCGACGTCCGCGTCGATTTCTCGCTATCCAACCCCTATGTCGTCGTCGGCCTGCTGCTGGGCGCGTTGCTGCCCTATATCTTCGGCGCGATGGGGATGACGGCGGTCGGTCGCGCGGCGGGCGCGGTTGTCGAAGAGGTGCGGGCCCAGTTCCGTGACAATCCGGGCATCATGGATGGCACCAGCCGGCCCAACTACGGACGCACGGTCGGCCTCGTCACCCAGGCAGCGATCCGCGAGATGATCATCCCGTCGCTGCTGCCGGTGCTGGCGCCCATCGTGGTCTATTTCGTCATCACCGCCGTCGCCGGCCAGGCGAACGGTTTCGCGGCGCTGGGGGCGCTGCTGCTGGGCGTCATCGTCTCGGGGCTGTTCGTCGCCCTGTCGATGACCTCGGGTGGCGGCGCCTGGGACAATGCCAAGAAGTTCATCGAGGACGGCAACCATGGCGGCAAGGGGTCGGAAGCGCACAAGGCGGCGGTGACCGGCGATACGGTGGGCGATCCCTACAAGGACACCGCCGGCCCAGCGGTCAATCCGATGATCAAGATCACCAACATCGTCGCGCTGCTGTTGCTGGCTGCGCTGTCCGGCCACGGCGCACTGTAGCGGAAGGGGTCTGCTATGGGAGGGGTGGCGGTGCCCCTCCCAAAAACCACTGCATTGAGCACGCTCCGTCTTCATCCTATCTAGGGCGTCATGACCGCGCCCAGCGTTGCCGAACTGTCCAATCGCGCTCGCGACGTGTTCCGCCGCGTGGTCGAGGGCTATCTGGAAACCGGCACGCCGATCGGCTCGCGCACGATCTCGAAGCTGTCGGGCCTCGGCCTGTCGGCGGCGTCGATCCGCAATGTCATGCAGGATCTGGAGGAGTTGGGGCTGCTCACCGCGCCGCATACTTCGGCCGGGCGGATGCCGACCGAAACCGGCCTCAGGCTGTTCGTCGACGGGATGATGCAGGCAAGCGTGCTGTCGGTCGAAGAACGGGCGTTGATCGAGGCGCAGGTCCGCTGGCCGTCGGGCGGCCATGCCCATGTCGAAACCACGCTGGAGGCGGCGACCCAGGCGTTGTCGGGTCTGTCCGCCTGCGCGGGCATCGTGCTGGTTCCCAAGGGCGAGCCCGTGATCCGCCAGCTGGCCTTCGTGCCGCTGTCGCAGACCCAAGCGCTGGCGGTGCTGGTCGGTGCCGATGGTGCGGTCGAGAATCGGGTCATCGACCTGCCCACCGGTCTGTCGGCGACGGCGCTGATGGAGGCGGGCAATTATGTGTCCAGCCGCCTCGCGGGGCTGACGCTGCCCGAAGCGGCGCGGCGCCTCCAGGCCGAGGTGGCGGCGAATCGCGCGGCGATCGATGTCGCGGCCGAGGATGTCATCGCGCGGGGTATCGCCACCTGGTCGGAGGATGGCGCGAGCCGCTCCGTGCTGATCGTGCGCGGTCAGGCGCAGTTGCTCGATCAGACAGCGGTGGGCGACATCGAGCGGGTTCGCCAGTTGATCGATGAACTGGAAAGCAAGGCCGAACTGATCCGCCTGCTCGACTTTGCCAGGGCAGGCGAGGGCATGAAAATTTTCATCGGGGCCGAAAACAAGCTGTTTGCCCTGTCCGGCTCCAGCGTTATCGCCGCGCCCTATTTCGCCGCCGACGGCAAGGTCGTGGGCGTGGTGGGCGTCATTGGTCCGACGCGGTTGAACTATGCGCGCGTCGTCCCCATGGTGGACTACACCGCACAGGCACTTTCCAGGTTGATGGCATGATATCCGAACAGACGAACGACGTGAACAATACCGAAGACACCCAGAACACCTCCGATGCCGCCATCGAGGCGGAGGCGGACGCCATCGACCAAGGCTTTCTCCGCCTTGCGGAGCAGGACGCCGAAATCGCCGATCTCAAGGACCGCCTGTTGCGCGCTGCCGCTGAGACGGAGAACGTCCGCCGCCGGCTGGAGCGCGAAAAGACCGATGCCGCCCAATATGGCGCGACCGCCTTTGCCCGCGACATGCTGTCGGTGGCCGATAATCTGTCGCGGGCGCTGTCGGCCTTTCCGGCCGAAGCGGAGAGTGACGAAGCGTTGAAGCCGCTGTTCACCGGCATCGAGATGACGATGAAGGAGCTGGCGAACATCTTCCAGCGCCACGGCATTTCACGCGTCGAGGCGCTCGGCCAGCCGCTCGACCCCAATCGCCATCAGGCGATGATGGAAATCGAAAACGCGGACGCCGCGCCGGGGACGATCGTCCAGGAATTGCAGGCCGGTTACGTGATGCGCGATCGCCTGCTGCGTCCGGCGCTGGTCGGAGTGGCCAAGGCACCAGCCTGATCGGGACCGGGCTCAGCCGGCGATCGTTCGCATCAGTTCGGCCCGATGCGCGAAGACCGCCACATCGTTGAACGGCTCGCCGTCCGCGAGGGCTGCGTCGACAAGGTGGTGAAGGCGGTCACGATCGGCCGCCAGGGTGGACAAGGCGGCGGCCAAAGCCTCGGGCTGGTGGATGGGGGTCAGGATGCCGCCCCCATGCAGGGCGATCAAATCCCGGGGATAGGCGCTGTCATAGCCAACCAGCGGCAAGCCCAGGCGAAGCGCTTCGATCAGGCAGCGAGGCGATTCCGGCGTCTTGTGACAAAAGAGGAAAATGTCCGCGGCGCCGAGCGCGCGGAACAAGGCGTCACGATTCTCGACCAGACCCGGAAAGTGGATCCGGTCGGACAGGCCCAGGCGGTCGACCTCGGCCTCCGCCCATGCCCGCTGAGGTCCGTCGCCATACCAGTTTGCCTGAAACGAAATGCCGGCTCCCGCCAGACGTTCGAGCGCATTGATCCAGTCCGCCACACCCTTGTCCGGATGGGGCCGGCCCGCATAGACGAGCATGAGCGGTGCGGTTGCCGGTCGCTGCCGCCGGGCCAGCAGGTCGGTGGGCGTTGCCCCGATCTCCGGTCCGACATGGATGTCGTGAACCAGATGCGGGTTGCGGTTGAGGGACGCATAGGCGGCGTAGGTTTCAGCGCCGTGAAACATCCCGATGGCGGCACGACGAATGACCGCGCGCTCGAAATGGCCCATCGCCCAGGCCACGATCCGATAATAAAGCCGCCGCCAGCTCGATCTGGTTCCCGCCTGGAAACGGGCCACCTCCGATTCGACCCGGTCGGTCCAGACCGCGAAACGCCGATTTCGGCGGTGCGCGATTAGCCCAGCTACCGCGCCCCAATCGCCCCACAGACCACCGATGGCAAAATGCAGATGATCCGCCTCGTCGATCAGGGATGCCAGGCGCCTGCTCGCGGCAGGCAGGTTTTTGGCGAAGGGAAGCGGTGTGTATGCGGCGGGCATCGGCACCAGCCGCACGCGGTCGAAACCGGGAATGTCGGCAATGGGGCTCGTGCTTTTCGGCGGCGGTTCGTGCGTAATCAAGGGCAGCACCAGCGAGATGCGCGCGAAATGGGTCAGCCAGAGCCGCAGACCGTTGCAGGCCTGGCTGTCGATCCAGAATGCCCCGGCGGTGTCGCGATAAAGGCGGAGAGGCAGGACAAGCAGCAGATGGCCCGACGGCATTGGCAGCGATGCCAGATCAGCCGATGCGGGCGTCTGAACAGAGCCAGTCGATGCCTCGAACTTGCCTTCCCTCATGGCGGCGAGCGATGGCAGCCGCCATGAACAGCGTCAACCCGATTGCCCCGCGGACATGAAGGGCAAGATGCTCAGGCACGCGTCCCCATCGTGTGTCGCCTGTCCGCAACTGAACAGGAAGGCGCGCCGGGCGATCTCGGCCTGCTGTTCGATACCGTAGCGCTGGAAGGGCTTTCCCGGCGTGATCCGGTAGCGATAGCGACAGAAAGGATGACGCATCAGCGGCAGATACCAGCGCCCGCCCCGCTGTGCCTGCCAGACATGGGTCATCTCGTGGATGAACAGGCCCTGGAGGCTGAGGCTCTCCGCCGCGAAATCGTCGCGCCACAGCGGCCCCTGCGGATGGAACCAGAGATTGCCGTCGGGCGCCATGATGAACCGGCGCGGATGGAACGGCCACCAGCGGCGGCGGACCAGGCGGACGCGCGCGCAATCGATGGCGGTGCCGAACAGGCTGGTGACAAGCGCCACCTCGCCGGCGGTCAGCCGCCGCTCGGCCGGGCTAGCCACCCCGTTCAGTGATGACCGCTGGCGCCGGGGCCCTCCCCGGGGCCGACCACTTGGGCCACGGCCTCGACCTTGGTGCCACCGTCGAGGATGAAGGTGATCGGTACCGTGTCGGTGGGCCTGAGGCCGGTTTTCAAGCCGAACATCATCGCGTGATTGCCGCCGGGGCGGAACGGAATCCGCGCCCGGGCGGGCACCGACACGCCGCCGGCCAGGGGAAACATCTTCATCACCCCGCCGTCCATCCTGCTGCCGTGCAGTTCGACGCGGGTGGCGGCCCCGCTTTCGACCTTGACAACCCGGGCCGTCGCCCCGCCGCCGACCAGCGTGAAATAGGCTGCGGCCGGACGCCCGGTGACGGCGGGCAGGCGCAACCAGGCATTTTCCACCGTGATTGCCCCGGCGGCGCCGGGCTGGGCGGTGGCGGCGATGGGCAGTGAGACAGCAATAGCCGCCAGTGCGGCTGGGAACAGTTGATTCATGACTTTGATCATAAGCGCTTTTCCGGCAGGTGGGAACGGCTTGCCCATGTCCATGGGCCGGCGGCCGGGAATCAGCCGGCCCGGCCTTGTAGCCGGGCGGGGGGCACCTATATCGCGCATCGACGGCTGGTCGGTGTGCTTTATGAGGCGTCGGCGGCCGGTTCTGCTGCAAGAGAAGAACAAGGGAACGGAAGAGAGACACGATGGCCAAAGTGATCGGAATTGACCTTGGCACGACCAACAGCTGCGTGGCCGTCATGGAAGGCAGCCAGCCCAAGGTGATCGAAAATGCCGAGGGTGCGCGCACGACCCCCTCGATGGTTGCCTTCACCAAGGACGGCGAGCGGCTGATCGGCCAGCCCGCCAAGCGCCAGGCAGTCACCAACCCAGAAAATACCGTGTTCGCGGTCAAGCGCCTGATCGGTCGCCGGTTCGATGACCCGATGACCCAGAAGGACATGAACCTCGTCCCCTACAAGATCGTCAATGGCGGCAATGGGGACGCCTGGGTCCATGCCGGCGGCGAGGATTACAGCCCCAGCCAGCTCAGCGCCTTCATCCTCCAGAAGATGAAGGAAACCGCCGAGGCGTATCTGGGCGAAACCGTGACCCAGGCGGTGATCACCGTCCCGGCCTATTTCAACGACGCCCAGCGTCAGGCGACCAAGGATGCCGGCAAGATCGCCGGCCTCGAGGTGCTGCGCATCATCAACGAGCCGACGGCGGCCGCGCTCGCCTATGGCCTCGAGAAGCAGGACGGCAAGACCATCGCCGTCTATGACCTCGGCGGCGGCACGTTCGACATCTCGGTCCTCGAGATCGGCGACGGCGTGTTCGAGGTGAAGTCGACCAACGGCGACACCTTCCTCGGCGGTGAGGATTTCGACGCCAAGATCGTCGAATATCTGGCGGCCGAGTTCAAGAAGGCCGAAGGCATCGACCTCAGGAACGACCGCCTCGCTCTCCAGCGTTTGAAGGAAGCGGCCGAGAAGGCGAAGATCGAGCTGTCGTCGGCCCAGACGACCGAGGTCAACCTGCCCTTCATCACCGCCGACCAGAACGGGCCGAAGCATCTGGTCAAGGCGATCAGCCGCGCCGATCTGGAACGGCTGGTCGAGGATCTGATCCAGCGCACGCTGGAGCCATGCAAGAAGGCGATCGCCGATGCCGGCGTCAAGGTGTCCGACATCGCCGAGGTGGTGCTGGTCGGCGGCATGAGCCGCATGCCCCGCGTCCGCCAGCTGGTGAAGGAATTCTTCGGCCGCGAACCGCACACCGGCGTCAACCCGGACGAGGTCGTGGCGCTGGGCGCGGCGATCCAGGCGGGCGTCCTCCAGGGCGACGTCAAGGACGTGCTGCTGCTCGACGTGACCCCGCTGTCGCTGGGCATCGAGACGCTGGGCGGCGTGTTCACCCGCATGATAGATCGCAACACGACGATCCCGACCAAGAAGAGCCAGGTCTATTCGACTGCCGACGACAACCAGAACGCGGTCACCATCCGGGTCTTCCAGGGCGAGCGCGAGATGGCGGCGGACAACAAGATGCTGGGCCAGTTCGACCTGCTCGGCATTCCGCCGGCGCCGCGCGGCGTGCCGCAGATCGAGGTGACGTTCGACATCGACGCCAACGGCATCGTCAACGTCAGCGCCAAGGACAAGGGCACCGGCAAGGAACAGCAGATCCGCATCCAGGCCTCGGGCGGCCTCAGCGACGCCGACATCGACCAGATGGTCAAGGATGCCGAGCGCTTCGCCGACGAGGACAAGAAGCGGCGCGAGGGCGCGGAGGCGCGGAACAACGCCGACAGCCTGATCCACACTACCGAGCGTCAGCTGATCGAACATGGCGACAAGATTGACGCGTCCCTGAAGGGCGAGATCGAGGCCGCGGTCGCCGAGGCCAAGTCGGCGGTCGAGGGCGGCGACGTCGAGGCGATCAAGGACAAGGCCGCCAAGCTCGCCGAGGTGGCGATGAAGCTCGGTCAGGCGATCTACGAGAAGGAGCAGGCCGCCGCTGCCTCGCCCGGCGCGGCCGCCGGCGCGACAGGCGCCGCCGGCCAGGCGGACGACGTCGTCGATGCCGAGTTCTCCGAGGTCGACGACACCAAGGCCTGATGACATGGCATGCGCGGCCCCGCCTGTTTCCGGTCCATCGACCGTGACGCGCGGGGCCGCCATCCTTGCAGCCGGGGGGCTGAATGCTCGACGCTGACTATGACTATTATGAGCTGTTGGAGGTGGAGCGCTCCGCCGACGATGGCACCATCAAGTCCTCCTATCGCCGGCTGGCGATGCGCTACCACCCCGACAAAAACCCTGGCTGCCAGGAGAGCGAGGCGCGGTTCAAGGCGATCAGCGAAGCCTATGACTGCCTGAAGGACCCCCAGAAGCGTGCCGCCTACGACCGTTTCGGCAAGGCGGCGTTCCAGGGCGGCGGCGGTGGCGGCGGTGCACAGGACTTCGCCGGTTTCTCGGATATTTTCGAAAGCGTGTTCGGCGACTTCATGGGCGGCGGCCGCCAGCGCGGCGCCCAGGCGTTTAGGGGAGCCGACATCCGCTACGACCTCGAGGTCAGCCTCGAGGAAGCGTTCCACGGCCGCGAGGCGACCGTCACCTTCGATGTCGCGGTGCCATGCGAGCCGTGCTCTGGGTCGGGCGCCAAGGCTGGCAGCGGGGTAAAGACCTGCGCCACCTGCCACGGTCACGGCAAGGTCCGCGCCCAGCAGGGCTTCTTCATGGTCGAACGCATCTGCCCGGCCTGCCACGGCCAGGGGCAGGTGGTGGCCGAACCCTGTCCGTCCTGCCATGGCGAGGGGCGCCTCGACCGCGAGAAGCGGCTCGAGGTGCGCATCCCGGCCGGCGTCGACGAGGGCACCCGCATCCGTCTGGCTGGCGAGGGCGAGGCGGGACTGCGCGGTGGGCCGCGCGGTGACCTTTACATCTTCGTCCATTTGAAGCGTCATCCGCTGTTCCAGCGCGATGGCACGACCCTGTTCGCGCGGATGCCGGTGTCGATTTCCACCGCTGCTCTTGGCGGTGCCGTCACCGTGCCCGGCCTTGACGACGAGCCGGCTGAAATCCGCATTACCGCCGGCGTCCAGACCGGCAGTCAGGTCCGCCTGCGTGGGCGCGGCATGCCGGTGCTGAACGGCCGTGGGCGCGGCGATCTTGTCGTCCAGATCGACGTCGAGACGCCGGTCAAGCTGTCCCGCCGCCAACGCGAGCTGCTGGAGGAGTTCCGTGAGATCGAGACTGGCGAGCAATGCCCGCAGTCGGCTGGCTTCTTCGCCAAGCTGAAGGAAAAGCTGGGAGGCTAGCGGGCCTCGTTCGCGGGGTCAGGATGTGGGGCCACAGGGCGGACCGGGGGCATACTATGCGAATGATCGGCCTGATCGGCGGCATGAGCTGGGAAAGCTCGGCCGAATATTATCGCATTCTCAATCAGGGGATTCGGGATCGATTGGGACCGACGGCGTCGGCGCGCTGTCTGCTCTGGTCGTTCAACTTCGCCGAGGTCGAGGCGCTCCAGCATCGCGGCGATTGGGATGGTCTGACGGCCCTTATGGTCGATGCCGCGCGCCGGCTGGAGGCGGGCGGCGCGGACATGCTGCTGATCTGCACGAACACCATGCACCGGATGGCGCCTGCCGTTCAGGAGGCGATCGACATTCCCCTCATTCACATCGCCGATCCCACGGCCGAGCGGATCAAGGCCGCTGGGTTCACGAGGGCGGGACTGCTCGGAACCGCCTTCACCATGGAGCAGGATTTCTACAAGGGCCGCCTGTCTGAACGGCACGGCCTTGATGTCATCGTTCCTGACGCGGCGGATCGCGCCACCGTGCACCGGATCATCTATGAAGAGCTGGTGGCCGGGCGGGTCGTGCCGGCGTCACGGGCGGCCTATCGGGACGTCATCGCCCGACTGGTGGCAAAGGGTGTGGAAGCCGTGATCCTCGGATGCACCGAAATCATGCTGCTGGTGCGGCCGGAGGACAGTTTGGTTCCGGTCTTCGATACCACTCTGATCCACGCCGAGGCCGCGGTTCAACTAGCCTTGGCGGAGTGAGCGGCTAAACCCGCTTGGCGACCGCGATCGCGGCACGGCAGCCGGCGCGGATCAGGGCGCTGAGCAGCGGATAGGCTGGCGCCTGCTCGGCCTGATGGGCGAGGGCGGTCTCGCGATGCTCGACCTCCTCGGCGCGGAATTCCGCGATATGAGCGGACAGCTCGGGATCGCTGTCGCCCAGCCGGTCGAGCTGCTCGCCATAATGGAGGTCGATCTCCGTCTCGACAGCGGCGGTGCACGCCATCGCCGCCCGCGAGCCCATCAGCGCTGTCGCCGCGCCCAGCGCGAAGCCGGCGACGTCCCAGAACGGGGTCAGCAGGGTCGGCCGAACGCCGCGCTCCGCCGCCAGCCGGTCGAACACCTGCCGGTGGCGCTCCTCCTGCGCCGCCATGCCCCGGATGAGGCGGGAATAGGGATGACGGTCGCCCATCACCGCCAGCTGGCCGGCATAAATACGCGCGGCCCCGAACTCGCCGGCCTGATCCACCCGGACCATGGCGGCGCGCTCGGCGTCGGTCAGCGGGGTCTGGTGATCAGCCATGCAATCGCTCCGGCGGCGGCGAGGGAGATGATGGCGTTCCAGCCGGCCATCGACACGCCCAGCCAGGACCAGGGAATGTCGTCGCAGCGGGTGATCGGCGTCGCCAGGATCTGGCGCAGCATCTCGTCCGGCGTGCCGACGATGGGCTTTGCCGTGCAGGCGGTGACACCCTGCCACCATTTCTGCTCCACGCCGGCATGATAGACGCCGATCGCGCCAGAGATGGCGACGGCGAGGCCGGCGGCGGCCACCAGCCAGCGGCGGGCCGGGCGGGTTCCGGCGGCGAGCGCCAGCGCGGCCAGCACGATTGCCGCGCCATGCGGATAGCGTTGCCACCAGCACAGCTCGCACGGATAGAGGCCGCCGATATACTGGAAGCCCAGCGCGCCACCGAGCAGGGCGGCGGGGACGATCAGCGCGACGAGATTGGCGCGGGCGAGCGGCGAACTGGTCATGGTTTCATCAGCACGCTTGGTGGGACGAATGCAACCCCCGCCCCCTTGGCGTCGAAGCCCGCCAGAAGATCCGCCGTGGCGGGCAGGGCGCGGGCGAGAACGACGGCGCGGCCCTCCTTCGCCGCCAGCCGTGCGGCACGGTCCAGCTTGGCCGTGGTCGCGGCGCGGGTCGGCACGTCGTCGAGAAACAGGCGATTGCTGATGGCCCGTCCGCCGGCGGCGGCGATGCTGTCGGCTGCGACGGTGGCGCCAATGACATGCGAATCGATCAGCGGCAGCCCGGCCTTCGCCACCGCCTCGGCGACGGGCGCCATGGCGGCGCGGTTGGCGGTGAAGGCCGACCCCATCATCGTATAAACGCCGGCCGGCTGGGGCAGGCGTGACAGCGCCCAGGCAAGGCGGCGGCGATTCTCGTCGGCGGACGCGGCAACGGTCAGGGTGTTAGGGCCGGGGCTCACCTTGGGATAGCCCTTTGGCTCCATCGGCAGCCCGATCCATACCTCATGACCGCGCTGGCGGGCGTGGTCGGCCAGTGCGGTCAGAGCCGGATGCGCCGGGGCCAGCGCCACGGCGACGCCGGTGGGCAGGCGGTCGATCAGGGCTTTCCCCTGACTCGCGTCGGGCGGGAAGTCGGTGACCAGCACGGCGAGATGTGGTCCCGGCGGTACGGCCATCGGCGCGGGTGCCGGAGGTGTGACAGTCGCAGGGGCGGCGCTGATCGCTGCCGCGTTCGGTGACGTGCTCGCGCGCGCCGCAGCGGCCGGCTTTGCCGGCGGCGTGTCGAGCGGAATGATCAGCCCGTCCTGCGGCATCGCCAGCGGCTTCAGCAACCAGGCGAACAGCGACGTCACGAGAATGAAGGCGATGGCAATGGCGACGATGCGTCCCGCGCTCGGCCAGAACGGCTCGGCGGCGCGCGCGTCTGGCAGGGTGTCGCTGCTCATTCCGGCCGCCTGGCCGCCGGTCAGCGCCCGGCGACCTTGGCGGGCGCGGGTGCCGTGTCGCCCAGCCGGGCGATGGTCTTCAGGGCATAGTCGAGCTGGAAGTCGGTGATGCCGTCCTTTTTCAGCTCCTCGGCGGTGCGGCGGAAGCGGGGGTCGACCTTGCCGTCGTCCTCGACCGTGCGGTCGTCGAGCTTGGCTTCGTTGATCAGGTGACGGCGCAGGTCCGCCTCGCGCACCACTGGCCGGTCCTTGTAATCGGGATCGGTCAGCTGCGGGACGATGAGGTCGGGGTCGATGCCGCCTTCCTGCACCGATTTGCCCGACGGCGTGTAATAACGCGCCGTGGTCAGCCTGAGAGCGGTGGCATCGTCCATCGGAATCAGGGTCTGGACCGAGCCCTTGCCGAAGGTGCGCTCGCCCATGATCAGCGCCCGGCGATGATCCTGCAGCGCGCCCGCGACGATTTCCGCCGCCGAGGCGCTGCCCGAATCGACGAGGACGATGAGCGGGCGTCCCTTCGCGAAGTCGCCGGCGCGGGCATAGTAGCGCTCGACATCGTTCGCTTCCCGGCCGCGCTGCGAAACGATCTCGCCCCGTTCGAGGAAGGCGTCCGATACCTCGATCGCCTGGTCGAGAAGACCGCCGGGGTTCGAGCGCAGGTCGATGACATAGCCGAGAATCCCGGGGCCGATCTCGGTGTCCAGCCGGGTCAGCGCGTCGCGCACCGACTCGCCGGTATTCTTGTTGAAGGCGTTGATATTGATGTAGCCGACGCGGCCCTTGGCTTCGAACTTCACGGGTTTCAGCTGAATGACTTCGCGCGTCAGCGTGACGTCGAACGGCTTGTCGCGGCCCGAGCGGACCAGCGTCAGCTTGATCGTGCTGCCGGGCGTGCCGCGCATCTTGTCCACCGCCTCGTCCAGCGAGCCGCCGTAGATCAACTGCCCGTCGAGATGGGTGATATAGTCGCCCGCCTTGACCCCGGCGCGAAAGGCGGGGGTATCCTCGGTCGGCGCGATGACCTTCACCGCCCCGTCCTCCATGGTGACGGTGAGGCCGAGGCCGCCATAATTGCCGTCCGTGGTGGTCCGGATATTGGTGAAGGCGCGCCCGTTCAGATAGCTGGAATGCGGATCGAGGCTGGCGAGCATGCCGTTGATCGCCCCTTCGATCAGCTTCTTGTCGTCGACCTTGTCGACATAATCCGAGCGCACCTTCTGGAACACGTTGATGAGCTGGTCGAACTCCTGGAAGGTATCGGCCTCGTTCGCCGCGAACACGGCGGTGGTGGCGGGAACCAGGGCCAGCGCCGACGCGGCGATGGCAGCTTGCAGCAACGGGCGGGACATTCGCGGCCTTTCAAACGGCATAGACCGCCACTATAGGCGCGTGCCACCTGTCGCGCGAGTGAATAGCGGCGAGAAAAGCGTTAACGTGCCATTGGTTCAGCCGGCTTGCGCCAGCATCAGCGGCAGCGGGTCGACAGGATCGCCGTCGCGGCGCACCTCGACCATCAGCTGGGGCCGCCCGGTCGCCATCGTGCCGATCGGTCCGCCGGCGTCGACCTGCTGACCAACCGTTACTGCGACGGCGCCCAGGCCGGTGATCAGCGTCGTCCAGTCGCCGTCATGCTCGATGATGACGATGCGCCCATAGGTACGAAACGCGCCAGCATAGGCGACCCGGCCCGCTGCCGGCGCCACCACCTGCGCGCGGGGCAGGGTCGCGAGGGTGATGCCCCGGGCGCGCACCCCGGCGTCCGACAACTCGCCGAAGCCGGTCACGACCTCGCCCAGCGCGGGCAGGCGGAATCGCACGGAAGCTGGAACGGCGGGGGGCGCAGCTTCGATATCGCGCGGCAGGGCGGCGATCATCGCTTCGGGCACGCGGGGACGCAATTTGGGGCCAGGCAGGGTTTCCAGCTGGCGCCTCAAGGCTGTCTGCCGATCCAGCTTCTGGCCAAGATCGCGCAGGTCATTGGCTTCGACCCCCAGCGCCAGCGCCCGGTCGCCCTCCAGAACGGCGCGGGTTGCAAGCTGGGTCGCCGCCCGGCGCTGCTGGTCCTCCAGCGCGACCAGCTCGCGGCGCTGGCTGTCGAGGCGCGCTCGCGCAGCCGTCGCCTGATGCGCGGCGGCGGCAGCCGAGGCGCGCAGCCGGTTGCCGGCCGCGACCTCGGCGCTCAACCCGGCGGTCCGCTGGCGCACTTCCGGCAACACGGCGTCGAGCAGGGACCGGGTGCGGATGGCGTCGTCCAGGCTGCCCCGGCTGACCAGCGCCAGGGCGGGCGGGCGGCGGGCCATGGTCTGCAGCGCCGCGATCAGATTAACGAGGTCGCCCTGACGTTCAGCCAGGCTGGCCCGCTGGCGGAGACGCAGGGCGTCGATCACGACGACGCGCGCGTCCGCTGCCACGACCGACGCCTCTGCCGCCTGGACCCGTCCGGCGAGGGCAGCCGCCTCCGCTCTGGCGCGGGCGGCGGCGTCGCTCGCTTCGCCGGCGCGGATGTCGAGGGCGCGGACATTGGCTTCGGCCGCTGCCGCGGCCTGTTCCGCCGCCCGCATCCGCGCGCGCGGATCCTCGGTGGCGCCGATCAGCAGCGGCAGGGCCAGCAGGGCGAGGGCGGCGCGGCGCATGCTGTCAGCCGTCGCGGTGATAGGGGTGGCCGGCGAGGATCGCGGTCGCCCGATAAAGCTGTTCAGCGAGCATGGCGCGCGCCAGCATGTGCGGCCATGTGGCGATACCGAACGACAGCAGCAGGTCCGCGGTGTCGCGCACGGCCCCGTCATGGCCATCGGCGGCGCCGATCAGGAACCTGGCCTCGCGCACGCCGTCGTCACGCCAGCTCCCCAGTCGGCGGGCAAGGTCGGTGGAGGCAAGGCTGCGGCCGCGTTCGTCGAGGACGATGGTGACGCTTGCGGGCAGGGGTTCGGGCATCCGGCCACCCTTGTCGGGCAGCTCGGTAACGGTGGTCGGCCACTGGATACGGTCGAGATAGCGGTCGACCAGCTCGCCCTCGGGCGACCGGCCGATCTTTCCGCGCGCGATGATGTGGAGCCGCATGGCGGCGTGCTTAACGGATTTTTACCACGCGCGGAATGTCATGTGGCAAGGGAAGCGCCGGCAGCTCAGGCGTTGCCGGCAGCGGGTGCCTCGCCAAAGGCCCACATCCGCTCCAGATTATAGAAGCTGCGGACTTCCGGCCGGAACAGGTGGATGATGATGTCGCCGGCGTCGATCAGCACCCAGTCGGCGGCGGGCAGGCCCTCGACCCTGACCGGGCGGCCGGTCTCGGCCTTCAGCATTTCAGCCAGCTTCTGCGCCATGGACGCGACTTGACGGGTCGAGCGGCCGCTGGCGATGACCATATAGTCCGCGATCGAGCTCTTGCCGGCCAGCGCGATGCTGACCACGTCGACGGCTTGGTCGTCGTCGAGCTGGCCGAGCACACTGTCGTGTAATCGGTCGATGCTGCCGGCGGTGCTGTCGCCGGAACTGGCGGCGGTGGTGGCAGGGGCGGGGGTCAAACAGATCTCCTCAGATGAAATGACGCGTCACCGGATCGCGCCGGGGAACGGACGGAACGGAAAGATGCCAATCGGGGTCGCGCGCGCGGATCGCGGTGGCGGAGGTCG
This sequence comes from Sphingomonas sanxanigenens, assembly GCA_037190805.1. GTDB lineage: Bacteria > Pseudomonadota > Alphaproteobacteria > Sphingomonadales > Sphingomonadaceae > JBBCJR01. The sequence continues at coordinate 90,331 of JBBCJR010000001.1, forward strand.
GGTCGGGCCGGGTGCTCAGGATCACGAGCGCCGGAGGTCTCCACTTCGTCCAGCCTGCTGCCGCGGCTTCGGGCCGGACGGAACGCCGAAGCCAGCCCATCGCCGGTGCGAGGTGGGCGGAGGCATCATAGCCGGGACGGACGACGACGGCAATCGGCACCAGCCGGGCGATATCCCGCCACTGCCGCCAGCGGTGGAACTGGGCCAGATTGTCGGCGCCCATGATCCAGATGAACCGCCGCCGTGGATAGCGGCGGACAAGGGCGCGGAGCGTGTCGATCGTATAGCGGGTATCGAGCCGCGCCTCGATCGCCGTCGGTCGGATGGGCAGGCCTCGTGCCATCTTGCGGGCGGAGGCCAACCGCGCGGAAAGCGGCGCCATGCCGGCGGCGGGCTTCAGCGGGTTGCCGGGGCTGACCAGCCACCAGAGCTCCGCCAGCCCCAGCCGGTCGAGGGCGAGGCGGCTGATCCCGCGATGGCCGCGATGCGCGGGGTTGAACGACCCGCCGAGAAGGCCGGTGGGGATCAGGAGCGCCGCGCCCCGGCGGCAATGGTCATGGCCGGGTCTGGCCGGTGCCGCGCACCAACCATTTATAGGTGGTCAGCCCTTCCAGCGCGACGGGGCCGCGCGCGTGCATCCGGCCGGTGGAAATGCCGATCTCGGCCCCCAGACCGAACTCGCCGCCATCGGCGAACTGGGTCGAGGCGTTCCACATCGCGATCGCCGAATCGACGCGGGCAAGGAAGCGTTCGGCCGTCGGCGCATCTTCGGTGAGGATGGCGTCGGTGTGGTGCGAACTGTGCCGGGCGATATGAGCGAGCGCCCCGTCGACGCCATCGACCATCGCAATCGACAGGATCGCGTCCAGATATTCGGTGTCCCAATCCTCGTCCCCGGCGGGCCGCACGCGATTGTCGAGCGCCTGCACCTCCGGCGTGCCGCGCAATTCGCAACCGGTGTCGGCCAGCGCCCGGACCACCGCCGTGGGATCAGAATAAGCGCGGTCGATCAGCAGCGTTTCGGTGGCGCCGCAGATGCCGGTGCGGCGCATCTTGGCGTTGACGGTGACGGTCAGCGCCGTCTCGGGATCGGCGGCGCGGTCGATGAAGGTGTGGCAGATGCCGTCGAGATGGGCGAGCACCGGCACCCGTGCCTCCGCCTGGACGCGGGCGACCAGCCCCTTGCCGCCGCGGGGGATGATGATGTCGATATGCTCCGCCGCGCGCAGCATGGCGCCCACCGCCGCGCGATCGGTGACGGGGACCAGCTGGATCGACGCTGCGGGCAAGCCGGCGGCGACGATGCCGGCGACCAGCGCTGCGTGGATGGCGCGCGCGCTTTCGATCGCTTCCGAGCCTGAGCGCAGGATGGCGGCATTGCCGGCCATCAGGCTGAGCGCGCCAGCGTCGGCGGTGACGTTGGGCCGGCTTTCATAGATGATGCCGATGACGCCGATCGGCACGCGCACGCGGCTGAGCTTCAACCCGTTGGGGCGCACCGCCTCGTCGATCACCTGGCCGACGGGGTCGGGCAGGCGGGCGACATTTTCCAGCGCGGCGGCGATGCCCTCCAGCCGCTTCTCGTCCAGCTTCAGCCGGTCGAGCAGGGCGGGGGTAAGGCCGTTGGCCTCTCCGCGCGCCATATCCTTCGCGTTCGCCGCCAGAATGTCCTGCGCCTGGTCGCGGAGGGCCCTGGCGGCAGCATCCAGCGCGTCCGCCTTGGTCGCGGTCGGCGCGGTCGCCAGCAGGGCAGCGGCGGCACGGGCATCGCGGCCCATGCGGTCGATCAGGGCTTCGGCGTCGGCAAGGCTGGAGTCGGTGGTCATGATGACCGCTAGTTAGCGATCCGCGCCCAGCTTTTCCAGTTCGCGGGCACGCGCCGCGGTCATATCGCGCTGACAGGCGGCCGCGGCGATCTGGCGGATCGTTCCTTCACCCAGCCCATAGGCCCGGCAGTTGGCGTCGCGATAGCGGATCCACAACCGCTGCGCGTCGCGCAGCGCCGGCTTCTGCGCCGTCGTCGCGCGGGCCATGGCGGCGCGATAGGCGGCGTTGAGACGGTCATCCCAGGTCTTGGTTTCGGCCGCCATGCAGTCGACCATCTCGACCGTCGTGGTGCCGGGACAGGCGGCAGCGAGCAGCAGGGCGAGCGCAATCACAGCATCACCAGATGGTCCCGGTGGACGAGCGCGCTGCGCGGCGCATAACCGAGGATATCGGCATGGGTGTTGGAGCGCTTGCCGGCGATGCTGGCAGCATCGGTGGCGGGATATTCGCTGAGGCCGCGCGCCACGGCACGGCCGTCGGGACCAATGATATCGACCACGTCGCCGCGCTCGAACCGGCCCTCGACCGCCCGGGCGCCGGCGGCGAGCAGGCTCTTGCCCTTGCCCAGCGCGCCGACCGCGCCGTCGTCGACCAGGATACGGCCCTTCACCGTCAGCCGGCCGGCCAGCCAGGCGCGCTTGGCGCGCGCGCCCGTCGCGGGCTCGAACAGGGTGCCTCGTCCGTCGGCGTCGAAGGCGGCAAGCGGATTGTCGCGCCGGCCCGTGATGATCGCCAGCGCCACGCCCGCCCCGCTGGCGATCCGCGCCGCCTGCAGCTTCGAGATCATGCCGCCCGATCCCATTCCGGAGGCTGAGCGCGCATCGGCCATCGCCATCACCTCGGCATCGAGACGGGGGACGCGCGGGACGAGGGTGGCGGTGGGATCGCTGTGCGGATTGGCGGTGTAAAGGCCGTCGATATCGGACAGCAGGATGACGCCCTGCGCGTCCGCTGCCTGAGCGACGCGCGCCGCCAGCCGGTCATTGTCGCCGAACCGGATTTCGGCGGTGGCGACCGAATCATTCTCGTTGATCACCGGGACCACGCCGAGGCCGAGCAGCCGGTCAAGCGTCGCCGATGCGTTGAGGAACCGTCGCCGGTCCTCGAGATCGTCGAGCGTCAGCAGCATCTGCGCGGCGGTGAGGCCGCGTGCTTCAAGCAGTTCGGTATAGCATTGCGACAGGATGATCTGGCCGGTGGCGGCGGCGGCCTGTGCATCTTCCAGACTGGCGCGGCCGCCCTTGGGCAGGCCCAGCCGCCGCGCGCCGAGCGCGATCGAACCGGACGAGACGATCGCCACCTTCTGCCCGGCGGCGACGCGGGCGGCGATGTCGTCGAGGACCCCGGCCAACCAGTCACGCCGCACCGTGCCGCCGTCGACCAGCAGCGCCGATCCGATCTTGACCACCAGCCTGGGGCAGCGATCGGGTGCGAAGGGGCGGGCGGTGTCGGCGATCATAGGGGTGACCAGGGCTTGGCGCCGGCATCGGTCTCGGCCTCCGTCGCCGCGTCGAGGCCGAGCGCGGCCTGCAGCCGGTCGAGCGCGATGTCGGTGCCGGCGCCCGTCGCGCCCGACAGATGGAGAACCTCGCCGCCCGACAGCTTCGCCAATTTTTTCGTCAGTTTGGCCAGGGTCTTGTCGTCAACGGCGTCGATCTTGTTCAACGCCACGACTTCGGTCTTGTCCTCGAGGCCGGCGCCATAGGCCTCGAGTTCGCCGCAGACGATGCGATAGGCCTCGGCCGGATCGTCGCCGGTCGCATCCACGAGATGGAGCAACACGCGGGTGCGCTCGATATGTCCCAGGAAGCGGTCGCCGATGCCGACGCCCTCTGCCGCGCCTTCGATCAGGCCGGGAATGTCGGCCAGCACGAATTCCCGCCCCCGATGGCTGACGACGCCAAGCTGCGGCTTCAGGGTCGTGAACGGATAGGCCCCGACCTTGGCCTGGGCATTGGTGACGGCGTTGAGGAAGGTCGACTTGCCGGCATTGGGCAGGCCGACGAGGCCGGCATCGGCGATCAGCTTCAGCCGCAACCAGACCGACATTTCCTGTGCCGGCCAGCCGGTGCCGTGCTGGCGAGGGGCGCGATTGGTCGAGGTCTTGTAGCTGGCATTGCCGCGTCCGCCGTCGCCACCCCTCAACAGCACGATGCGCTGGCCGACCTCGGTGAAGTCGGCGAGCACCAGATCCTGGTCCTCATCGGATATGATCTGGGTGCCGACCGGCACCTTGATGATCAGGTCTTCACCGCCCGCCCCGGTGCGGTCGCGCCCCGCGCCGTTCTGGCCGCGCTGGGCCCTGAAGTGCTGGGCGTAGCGAAAGTCGATCAACGTGTTGAGGCCGGCCACGGCCTCGAAGATCACGTCACCGCCCTTGCCGCCGTTGCCGCCGTCGGGGCCGCCATATTCGATGAACTTCTCGCGCCGGAACGACACCGCCCCGGGGCCGCCGGCGCCCGACTTCAGATGGATCTTGGCTTGGTCAAGGAACTGCATGGCGGCCGTCTAGAGCTTTTTCGGCTGGCGGGGAACCGGCGTTGGGAGAGAGCCCGCGTCATCGGCTCGCACGCCCTGTGCGGCACCCACAGCAGAAGCTTCCGTGCGGGGCCAGATGGGGCGCGGGCAGGCGTCGCTTCCGGCGCTGGCTGAATCAGGCCAGTCGATAGTTGGCAAAGCGTTGGCGCAGCAGCTTCTTGTCGATCTTTCCGGTCGCTCCGAGGGGGATTTCGTCGATGAATTCCACTGCGTCGGGCATCCACCAGCGCGGGATACGGCCGTCGAGCCAGGCCAGCATCTCCTCCGCGCTCGCGGCGGCGCCGTCCTTCAGGCGCACCAGCAGCAGCGGCCGCTCGCCCCATTTGGCGTGCGGCGCGCCGATGACGGCGGTGAGGGCGGCGGCCGGGTGGCCGGCGGCGATATTCTCGATCTCGACCGAGCTGATCCATTCGCCACCCGACTTGATGACGTCCTTGGCACGATCGACAATCTGCATGAAGCCGAAGCGGTCGATGGTGGCGATGTCGCCGGTGTCGAAATAGCCGTCGGCGTCCAGAATATCGCTGTCGTCGCGATAGTAGCGACCGACGACGAAGGGTCCGCGCGCCATCAGCCGCCCCGCCGCCTCGCCGTCGTGGGGCAGGTGGGCGCCCCCGGCGTCGACGATCTTCAGTTCGACGCCGATCGGCGGTCGGCCTTGCTTCAGGTCGAGCCGATGCCGCGCCTCGACGTCGAGGCGGAGGGTGTCGGCCGTGGGCGAGGCGACGGTGCCCAGCGGTGACAGCTCGGTCATGCCCCAGGCGTGGCGAACCTCGACGCCATAGTCATCCTCGAAGGCGCGGACGACGCTTTCGGGCACTGCGGCGCCCCCGATCACGGTGCGCTTCAACGTCGTCAGCCGGCCGCCCGTGTCGCGCAGATACTGGAGCAGGCTTTGCCACACCGTCGGCACCGCGGCGGCGAAGGTGACGCCTTCCTCTTCCAGCAAGGCGTGGATCGAGGCGCCGTCCAGCTTCGCGCCTGGCAGCACCAGCCGCGCGCCGCTGGCAGGGGCGGAGAACACCACGCCCCATGCATTGGCGTGGAACATCGGCACGATCGGCAGCAGCGTGTCGGCGGCGCTGATCTGCATGACGTCGGTGGTCATGGTGCACAGGGCGTGGATGAACTGCGAGCGGTGCGAATAAAGTACGCTTTTTGGGGGACCGGTCGTTCCCGACGTGTAGCAGAGCCCGGCGGCGGTCTGTTCGTCGAAACTGCCCCAGCGGACCTCGGGATGATGCTGGTCGATCAGGTCCTCGTAGCAGAGGGCGCCGGGCAGCCCGTCCGGCATATGATCGCGGTCGGTCATTATGATGATATGTTCGATCGACGGCATCCGCTCCCGCAGTGCCACCACCAATGGCACGAAGCTGAGGTCGGTCAGCAGGATTCGGTCCGCCGCATGGTCGACGATCCATGCCAGCTGGTCGTGGAACAGGCGCGGGTTCAGCGTATGGCAGACCGCGCCGATACCAACCGTCGCGTACCAGGCCTCGACATGGCGGACGGTGTTCCAAGCCAGCGTCGCCACCCGGTCGCCCGGTGCGATGCCGAGGGCGAGGAGCGCGTTCGACAGCCGTTTGGCCCGCTCATGCGCTTCGGCGTAGGTCGACCGGGCGAGGCCGCCTTCGACCGTCTGGGTGACGATCTGCTGGTCGCCATGCCAGCGCCTGGCGTGATCGAAAATCCTGTCGACCGTCAGCGGCCAATCCTGCATCAACCCGAACATCCTTGCCTCTCCCTGACCGACTGGCCCTGGTCGCGGCGGATGACGGCGGATTGACGGGGGTCAGTCCTCTCCGAACTTCGCCTCGACCAGTTCGGCGAGCTGGGTGACGGCGCGTTCCGCCTCCGGCCCGCTGGCGGTTATCGTTATGCTGTCTCCAATCGCCGCGCCCAGCATCATCAGGCCCATGATCGAGGTGCCGGTGACACTGGCGCCGTCCTTCTCGACCTCGATACGAGCGTTGAGGCCCGAGGCGAGGGTGACGAACTTTGCGCTGGCGCGCGCGTGCAGGCCGCGCTTGTTGGTGATGGGCACGGTCCGCCGCGCCGTCATGCGGCCTCGCCGAGGATCGCCGAGGCGACCGAGATATATTTGCGGCCTGCTTCCTGCGCCGCTTCCACCGCCTTGGCGACGGTCATGCTGCGGCGCACGGAGGCGAGGCGGATCAGCATCGGCAGGTTGATGCCGGCGATCACCTCGACATTCGGGCGCCCCATCAGCGAAATGGCAAGATTGGAGGGCGTGCCGCCGAACATGTCGGTGAGCAGGATGACACCCGAGCCCGAATCGGTGCGCCCTGCGGCGTCGGCGATCTCCTGCCGGCGAATCTCCATGTCGTCGTCGGGGCCGATGCAGACGGCCTCGACCTGCGGCTGCGGGCCGACCACATGTTCCATCGCGGATATGAACTCGGCCGCCAGCCGGCCATGCGTAACCAGGACCAGACCAATCATCGTACCGTCAAACGCTCCCCGAGCCTGCGGAGTTCACCGGCCCCCCATCCGCGGTGCTGGGTCTTGCGCCCATATCACGATGAACGACCGTGGGCGAAAACCCGGCGTCGCGCAAGCGGGATGCGAGCATCTCGGTGACATGGACCGATCGATGCCGCCCGCCCGTGCAGCCGAAGGCGATGGTGACATAGGCCTTTCCCTCTTCACGATAGCGCGGCAGCAGGAAATTGATCAGGCCGTCGATGCGCTCCATCGCTTCGGTGAAGGAGGGGTCCTTTTCGATATAAGCACCGACCTCCGGGTCGAGGCCCGTCAACGGACGCAAGGCGTCGACCCAATGGGGATTGGCCAGGAATCTGAGATCGAAGACCAGATCGGCGTTGCGCGGCACGCCTCTGGCAAAGCCGAACGACATGCAGGTTACGACCGGCCCCGATGCCGTACGCCCGGCGAACCGTTGCCTGATCAGCAGGCGCAGGTCGTTGGCGGACGAATCGGTGGTGTCGATGACCTGCGTCGCCCAACGCCTGAGAGGCTCCATCAGCTCCCGTTCGCGGGCGATGCCGTCCGCTGCCGGGCGGTCGGGTGCCAGCGGGTGACGGCGGCGGGTTTCGGAATAGCGGCGGGTCAACTCGCTGCCGGAGCAGTCGAGATAGAGCGTGGAGATGTCCAGCCCATGGTCGCGCAGCCGCTTCAGTCGGTCGACGATGGCGCGCGCGTCGAAGGCTCGGGTGCGGCTGTCGATGCCGATCGCCAGCGGCCGGTCGAGGATGGTGCCGTCCTCGCTGTCCGGCACGGCCAGCAGCCGTTCGAGCAGGGTCAACGGCAGGTTATCGACCGTTTCCCAGCCGAGATCCTCCAATGTTTTCAGAGTCACCGATTTGCCCGCCCCGGACATGCCGGTGACGAGAAGGACGCGTTTCTGATCGGTGGGCTGATCCGGCATGCGGCGATGCTAGCCTATTCCCAGGGGAAAGGGAGTCCCGGCGGCGGGCGGTGCCGCCATCCGCCGCGCGGCGGATAGCAAACCTAGATGCCGAAGCGGCCGAGTGCGTATTCGGCCTTCAAGGGCGCCGATATCTCGAACGGCGCGAAGGCGAGGCGCGGCAGTTCTATTCCCTCCAGCATCATCGTTTCGGGTGTCGGCATCCGCTCCGGCGCGCGGCCGAGATCGAGCGCGAGAGACAGAATCGCGAACGGCGCCGCGTCGAGGGTCAGGATACCGATTCCCCGCGCCTCGATCCCGCCCACAAGACGTTGTGGCGAGCGGGCAACGAGCTGGCCATGATCGGCGGTGATCTCGGTATAGTCGTCGGATACCAGGCGGGCGCCGCGGTCGATGAGACGCAGGGCGAGATCGGACTTGCCGGCGCCCGATTCGCCCAGGATCAGCAGGCCGCGCCCGCCGATCACCACGCAGCCGGCGTGCAGCATCAGCACCGTCATGCCCGGAATGCCGACGGCAGGGTGACGGTAAACCGTGCCCCCGATGCGGTATCGGTGCGATCCTCGGCCGCGATGCGACCGTCATGCGCCTCGACGATCGCCTTGGCGATGGCGAGGCCGAGGCCCGAATGCTGGCCGAATGCATCCTCGTCCACCCGTTCGGAATAGAAACGCCGAAAAATTGCCTCGCGCGCATCGGGTGGCACGCCCGGTCCCTCGTCGTCGACGCGTAGCTGGACATTGTCGCTGTCGCGGGTGGCCGAGATTTGGACGACACCGTCGTCGGGCGAGAACGAGATGGCATTGTCGACCAGATTCTCGACCACGCGCATCAGTCGGAACTCCTCTCCCATCACCGTCGCCGTGCCCGGCTCGGGCCGGGCGAAGGCCAGCGTCACGCCCCGCTCCATTCCTCGCGCCTCGCGCGCGGCGATCATGCCGGAGACCATCTCGCCCAGATCGATCGGCTCGAATCTGACCCGCGACAGCTCCGCATCCAGCCGCGACGCTTCCGCGATATCGGTAATCAGACGATCGAGGCGATGAACATCGTCGCGCACGACGGCGAGCAATTGGCTCTGCAACGCTGGATCGCGCACCGTGTCCAGCGCCTCGACCGCCGAGCGGAGCGATGCCAGCGGGTTCTTCAATTCGTGGGTAACGTCCGCAGCGAAAGCCTCGGTCGCATCGATGCGCACCCGCAAGGCCTGACTCATGTCGCTCAGCGCGCGCGCCAGCAGGCCGATCTCGTCGCGGCGCGACGGCAGGCGGGGTACGGTGACCTCGCGTGCCCGACCCAGCCGGACCCGCTGCGCGGCGATCGCCAGGCGGCGTAAGGGCCTGACGATGGTTCGGGCGAGGAACAGCGACAGGAAGACGCTGACCAGAACTACCACTGACAGCACCACGCCGGACCAGAAGCGTTCGGCCCGAACGTTGGTGACGACATCGCGGGCATTGCGGGTGATCAGCAGCGTCGTTCCGGGGGCGACCTCGACTGCCGCGCTGAATACCGGCGTGCGGTCGGGCGCCAGCCGGACGACGTCGACAACCCGGCCCGTTCGGGCGGCCGTTTCCGCTTCGGGCCAGGCAGCGCGGACGTCGCGCGCAGGTTCCGAGAAAGGTGGCGGTGGGTCGTTCGCCGCCATGGTGTCGATCATGCCGTCGAGAAAACGGGCGACGTGCTTGCGCCAGGGCTCCTCTGCCGGGTCGCGCAGACGATAGGTGGGCGAGGATCCGTCCCAGCTGTCGACCATGCGCCGCCCGTCATCGGCATAGAGCCTGAGGCGCATGCGGCTGCGCTCGCCGAGCTGTGCGGCCAGGGCGGCGCGGCGCTCGGGCGCGACGGCGGCCAGCGAGGCGGCGATGACCTGCGCCGCGGTGGCGTAGGTTTCGCGCCGTTCCTCGACCAGCCGGCTGCGGTAGCTGTCGAGATAGACGACGCTGCCGATCAACATGGCGACGGCAAAGATGTTGATTGCCAGGATACGACCGGTCAACGACCAGCGCCGCGACCACACCAGTGACAGGTCGTCGCGCGGCGATCGTCGCCGTTCGATCAGCGCCTCACTCCTCGGCAAAGCGGTATCCGACGCCATAGAGGGTCTCGATCGACTGGAACGTGCCGTCGACCGCACGGAACTTCTTGCGCAGCCGCTTGATGTGGCTGTCGATGGTGCGGTCGTCGACATAAACGTCGTCCTGATAGGCGGCGTCCATCAGCTGATCGCGCGATTTCACGAAGCCGGGGCGCTGGGCCAGCGACTCCAGGATCATGAACTCGGTCACGGTAAGCGCGATGTCGCGACCGTCCCAGCGAACGCGGTGGCGGGCCGGGTCCAGTTCCAGCCGGCCACGCAGCAGCACTTCTCCCGTCTCAGGCTCGGCGCCGTCATTGTGCGCAGCATCGGCGGCGCGGCGATGCTCGGCCCGGCGCAGCACGGCGCGGATGCGGGCGATCAGTAGCCGCTGGGAAAAGGGCTTCGAGATATAGTCGTCGGCGCCCATGGCAAGGCCCAATGCCTCGTCCAGCTCGTCGTCCTTCGACGTCAGGAAGATCGCCGGCAGGTCGATTTTCTCGCGCAGCAAACGCAGCAATTCCATGCCGTCCATGCGCGGCATCTTGATGTCGAGGACGGCAAGATCGGGCGGATTGTCGACCATCGCCTTCAGGGCGCTGGCGCCGTCGGTATAGACGCGGACCTGAAACCCCTCCGCCTGCAGGGCGATGGCCACTGACGTCAGGATGTTACGGTCGTCGTCGACGAGCGCAATCGAAGCGGACATCGCGGGCGATCCTTCCCGGCACGGGCATTTGCGGGTGCGACGGCTCTAGCGCAGCTGTCGGCGCCCCGCAATAAAGCTGACCTCCAGATTGATTTCTTGCTGCGACTCAGTTGCGATTCTTTGACGATGAGCGGCGGTTCCTATATGCGCTCCGGGCGTCAGCGGGCCGTGTCCACGGACTCCGCGGAATCCTGTCGTTTCTATCTGGAGAGCTTCCGTGTCCGACCGTGTGCCGACCTTTGGGCTTGATAAACAGGGCATCGCCACCAGCGCCGTGCTGCACTGGAACCTTGGCGCCGCGCCCTTGGTCGAGCATGCCGTCCGCCGCGAAGAAGGCATCCTCGCCAAGGATGGTCCGCTGGTCGTCGCCACCGGCAGGCACACGGGCCGCTCGGCCCAGGACAAGTTCATCGTCCGCGACGCCACCACCGAGGACACCGTCTGGTGGGGCAAGACCAACAAGGGCATGACCCCTGAACATTTCGCCGCGCTGAAGGCCGACTTCCTGACCGCCGTGGGCGAGAAGGACATGCTGTTCGTCCAGGATCTCTATGGTGGTTCGCAGCCCGAGCATCGTGTCCGCGTTCGCGTCATCACCGAGCTGGCCTGGCACAATCTGTTCATCCGCACCCTGCTGGTCCGGCCCGAGGCGAGCGCGCTCAAGGACTTTGCGCCGGAATACACGATCATCGACCTGCCGACCTTCCGTGCCGATCCCGCGCGCCACGGTGCGCGTTCGGAAACGATCGTTGCGGTGAATTTCACCGAGAAGCTGATCCTGATCGGCGGCACCCGCTATGCCGGTGAGATGAAGAAGTCGGTGTTCGGCCTTCTCAACTACCTGCTGCCTGTCGACGGCATCATGCCGATGCACTGTTCGGCCAATATCGGCCCCAATGGCGACACGGCGGTGTTCTTCGGCCTGTCGGGTACCGGCAAGACGACGCTGTCGGCTGATGCCAGCCGCACCCTTATCGGCGATGACGAGCATGGCTGGTCCGACGAGGCCGTGTTCAACTTCGAAGGCGGTTGCTACGCCAAGATGATCCGCCTGTCGGCCGAGGCAGAACCGGAAATCTTCGCGACCACCAAGCGCTTCGGCACGGTTCTCGAGAATGTCGTGATCGACCCGGTGACGCGCGAGCTGGACCTCGACGATCCCAGCCTCGCCGAGAACAGCCGTGGCTCCTACCCGATCGACTTCATCCCGAATGCGTCGGAAAAGAATCTCGGCCCCGTGCCGCGCAACATGATCTTCCTGACGGCCGATGCCTATGGCGTGCTGCCGCCGATTGCCAGGCTGACGCCCGACCAGGCGATGTATCACTTCCTGTCGGGCTATACCGCCCGCGTCGCCGGCACCGAGATCGGCGTCACCGAGCCGGAGGCGACCTTCTCCACCTGCTTCGGTGCGCCGTTCATGCCGCGTCATCCCTCTGTCTATGGCAACCTCTTGAAAGAGCGGATCGCCAAGGGCGGTGTCGACTGCTGGCTGGTCAACACCGGGTGGACTGGCGGCCAATATGGCGTCGGCAACCGGATGCCGATCAAGGTGACCCGCGCCCTGCTCAACGCCGCGCTCGACGGCAGCCTCAAGAGCGCTGAGTTCCGTACCGATCCCTATTTCGGCTTCCAGGTGCCGGTGGCGGTGCCGGGCGTCGATTCCGGCATCCTCGACCCGCGCTCCACCTGGTCCGACAAGGCGGCCTACGATGCCACCGCCGCCAAGCTCGTCGGCCAGTTCGTCGATAATTTCGCCCAGTTCGAGGCGCATGTCGACGAAGGTGTGCGCCAGTCGGCGCCCAAGCGCGCGGCCTGATTCCGCGTTGCCGGGCGCGGACGATGTTGTCCTGGCCCGGCAACCATGACGGGCCGCCATCGTTCAAGAGTTCAGATGGCCCGATCATCACGATCCAATGACTGGGGGTTTCCCCGCTGGCGCGCTTATGGCGCCGAACGCCAGGCGAGCACGGTTCGCCTTTGCGACCGCGAAGGGTGCGGCGCACCGGGTGACCGGCCCGCACCCAAATCCCCCAACAGCCCCGACCGCTGGTATTTCTGCGAGGTGCACGCGGCGGAATACAACCGCAACTGGAACTATTTCGAGGGACTGACCGCCGAGGAGGCGGCCGCCCGCGAGGCGGATGAGCGGCGTTCCGCCTCGGGTTTCGCCGAGACCGCCCATTACGGCTGGTCGGGGCCCGGCGACGGCAGCCGCAGCCGTGACGAGCTGCGCGCTCTGGAGGTGCTGGAACTGGAGGTCGACGCCGACTTCGCGGCGGTCAGGATCGCTTATCGCCGGCTGGCCAAGGCGAACCATCCCGACACCAATCCCGACGACCGGGATGCGGCGAAACGGTTTCAGGCCGTCCAGGCCGCTTACGAGGTGCTGCGTCGGGGCGAGGAACGGCGCACGGCGGGATGAGCGCGCTCCGCCATCTGCCCGCGCGCTGGGATCATGCGCTGCTGATCTGCGGCAAATGTGCCCGTCGGGCGGGTCACCCCGGCCTCGCCAAGCGTTTGCGCAAGACCGTGGGACTGAAGAAGGGCCGCAAGGCGAGCGTGGGGGTGATCGAGATCGCCTGCCAGGATATCTGTCCCAAGCGCGCCATCGTGGCGATCGACACGCGGCGGCCTGATCAGTGGCTGCTGCTGTCGGGAGATAGCAGTGTGCCGGCGCTGGCGGTCGTGCTCGGCCTCAGGCGCGGGGACGTTTCAGCAGCAGATTGATCCGGGCGGCGGCGATCGGCGTGTCGCGGTTGTCCTGCCATGCCACTGCCTCGACATTGGCGATGCGCGTACCCAGCCGCGAGACATGGCCGATGGCGAAGGTGTCGCGCGGCCGGCCGCCGCGCATGAAGTCGACGGTGATGTTGATCGGCTTGATGCGGACGGCGCGGTCGGCCAGTGCCGTGTGGACGGCGCGGAATGCCGCCAGCTCCAGCAGGCCCGAGATCGCGCCGCCGTGAAGAAAGCCTGGCCGGCCGACGATGCCGTCACCGAATGGCATCATGAGGGCGCCGTCCTCTGTGAGGCTGAGGCCCAGAACCTCGGCATAAGGCGGCAGGGGCGGCAGCGGCGGCGTTGTCATCCCTCGTTCCCCGTGAACATGAAGGTGCCGGCGACATGGGCGATCGGATCGGCCGGGTCGCCGTCATGGGCGATGCCGCGCACGAAGGCGATCTGGCGGGCCAGGCGATAGCATTCGCCGCGCCCGATAACCGTCTTGCCGGGTGTCGCCGGCCGCAGATAATCGACGCGCAGGTCCAGCGTCGCCTGCGGGTGCAGTTCGCCCCGCCGGACCCAGATGGCGGTGCTGGTAGCCACGTCCATCAGGGTGATGATCGGCCCTGACGCCAGTATGCCCGTTGCCGGTTGTCCGATCAGTCGCGCGTCATAGGGCAGGCCGAACTCGGCCCAGTCGTCGCCATGGTCGCGATAGACGAGTCCGATCGACTGGCCATGGCCGAACCCGCCCATCACCTGGCGTAGTTGGGCGATGTCGATAGGCGCCCTGCCGGCAATGTCATCCCGGCCGGTCATGCCGCCAGTCGTCCTGCGGTGGCGCGGATCAGCGCGATCATGTTGGGAATACCCTGGGTGCGGTTGGAGCTGAGCTGGCGCTTCAGCTCGAACGGCGCCAGCCGGGCGTCGATGTCGGTCGCCAGGATATCTTCAGGGCTCTGGTCCTGCACTGCGAGCAGGACCAGCGCGATGATGCCCTTGGTGATCGCCGCGTTGGAATCGGCGAGGAAATGGAGGCGGCCGTCCGGAAGGCGGGTCGGATAGACCCACACCGCCGCCGAGCAGCCGCGCACCAGCGTCGCGTCGGTTTTCAGAGCGTCGGGCATTGGTTCGAGGGCCCGGCCGAGGTCGATCAGCAGACGATAGCGGTCGTCCGCCTCCAGCGCCTGATAATCGTCCAGAACCTCGGCCAGCCCGCTCATCGCGCGTCAGTCCCTCAGCAGTTCGTTGATCGCGGTCTTTGAGCGGGTCTGGGCGTCGACCCGTTTGACGATCACCGCGCAGGCCAGGCCAGGTCCCGGCGTGCCGTCGGGCAGTGGCTTGCCCGGCAGGGTACCCGGCACCACCACCGAATAGGCCGGCACCCGGCCGACGAAGACTTCGCCGGTCGCCCGGTCGATGATCTTGGTCGTCGACGACAGGAACACGCCCATGGCGAGCACGGCGCCTTCCTCGACCACCACGCCCTCGACCACTTCTGATCGGGCGCCGATGAAGCAATTGTCCTCGATGATCGTCGGGGCGGCCTGCAACGGCTCCAGCACGCCGCCGATGCCGACGCCGCCCGACAGGTGGACGTTGGCGCCGATCTGGGCACAGGAGCCGACCGTCGCCCAGGTGTCGACCATCGCCCCCTCGCCGACAAAGGCACCGATGTTGACGAAGCTGGGCATCAGCACCACGCCCGGCGCCACATGGGCGCCGCGACGGACGATCGCGCCGGGAACCGAGCGGAAGCCGGCGGCGCGGAAGCGATCGCTATCCCAGCCGTCGAACTTGGACGGCACCTTGTCCCACCAGCTCGATCCGCCGGGGCCGCCTGAAATCGGCACCATGTCGTTCAAACGGAACGACAGCAGCACTGCCTTCTTCAGCCAGTCGTTGACTGCCCAGGTACCGTCCCGTTTCTCGGCGACCCGGAAGCATCCGTCGCCAAGGCCGTCCAGCGCGGTGTCGACCGCGTCGCGCAGCGCCCCCTGCGTCCCGGCGTTGACGTCGTTGCGGGCGTCCCAGCCGGTCTCGATGGTCTGGCGCAGGTCGTCGGTCATACTTGTCTTTCCTCTAGGATAACGCTGTCGAGCCAGGCGCCGACGTCGTCGGTTTCAAAATCGATGAAGTCCGGATGGGCATCGTGATTGCCCCGTTCCGACCCGTTGTTGACCCACAGCGTCGCCATGCCCAGCGTCTTGGCCGGCTTCAGGTTCCGGGCCATGTCCTCGGCGAACAGGGCGCGCTTGGGGTCGATGTCGTTGGCGGCGCACAGCCGGGCATAGGCTTCGGGCGCTGGCTTGGGTAGCTAACCGCCGGCGGGGCTGTCGTGGATCGCCTCGAAGCTCTGGGATAGGCCCAGCCGCTCCAGAACCCGCCGGGCATATGGTTCGTCGCCGTTGGTGAAGATCAGCTTGCGGCCGGGCAGCCGTGCGATGTTCTCGATCAGGCGGCGGTCCTCGGCCAGGACGTCGAGGTCGATGTCGTGGACATAATCTAGGAATTCGTGCGGTTCGACGCCATGATGGGCCATCAGCCCGGCGAGAGTCGTGCCATGCTCGTAAAAGAACGCCTTCTGCACCCGTCGCGCCTCGATCGGGTCGACCGACAGCAGGCGCTGGATATAGGCGCCCATCTTGACGTCGATCTGGCCGAACAGATCGCTCGACGCCGGATAGAGCGTGTTGTCGAGGTCGAAGATCCACGCCTCGACATGGGCGAGGGCGGGGATCATTGGCCCAGCCTGATCGCCACCGAGCGGGCATGGGCGGGCAAACCCTCGGCATCCGCCAGCGCGACGGCGGCGGGTCCGATGGCGGCAAGCCCCGCCGCGCCGACGTCGAGGAAGCTGGTCCGTTTCATGAAGTCCAGCACCGACAGGCCGGAGGCGAAGCGCGCCCGGCGTCCCGTCGGGAGGACATGGTTCGGCCCGGCGACATAATCCCCCACCGCTTCCGGCGTATGGCGGCCCAGGAATACCGACCCGGCGTGGCGGACATCGGCGAACAGGGCATCGGGATCGTCGGTGGCGATCTCCAGATGCTCGGGCGCCAGCCGGTCGACGAGGGGCATTGCGTCATCCAGCGTCGCGGTGACCACGATGGCGCCATTGGTATCCCAGCTTTGCCGCGCCCGCGTGCCCGTCGCCAGCGTGTCGAGCTGGCGGTCGACGGCGTCGGCGACGGCATCGCCGAAGGCCGCGTCGTCGGTGAACAGGATAGATTGGCTGGTCGGGTCGTGCTCCGCCTGGCTGAGCAGGTCGGCGGCGATCCATTCGGGGTCGTTGCGCCCATCGGCGACGACGACGATCTCGGAGGGGCCGGCGACCATGTCGATGCCGACGACACCGTACAGCTGACGCTTGGCCTCCGCCACCCAGGCGTTGCCGGGGCCGACGACGACGTCGACGCGGGCGATCCGCTCTGTGCCATAGGCGAGCGCCGCGACGGCCTGTGCGCCGCCGATGCGCCAGATCTCGTCCACGCCCGCCAGCTCGGCGGCGGCGAGGACCAGCGGATTGAGCCGCCCATCGGGCGTCGGCGTCACCATCACCAGCCGCTCGACGCCCGCGACCTTGGCGGGGATGGCGTTCATCAGCACCGAAGAGGGATAGGACGCGAGACCGCCGGGCACATAGAGGCCGGCGGCCTCCACGGCCGTCCAGCGATGGCCGAGGCGGATGCCGGCGGCGTCGGTCGTGTCGCGGTCGGCCGGGCGCTGCGCGGCGTGGAAATCGCGAATGCGCGCCGCCGCCAGCTCCAGCGCGTCGCGCAGCGGCCGCTCGAGACTCTCGAGGGCGCGGGCCCAGTCGGCGCGCGGGATCGACCAGCCCACGGCATCCAGGTCGATGCGATCGAAGCGGCGCGTATAGTCCGCGATCGCTGCGTCCCCTTCGGCGCGCACCCGCTTCAGCATGTCGGCGACGGCCGCTGCGACGTCATCGTCGGCCTCGCGGCGGGCATCGACCAGCACGGTGAAGGCGCTGGCGAAGCCGGGCTCGCTGGCGTCAAGCCGCTGCATCGGCCTCCTCCTTCACCGCCTGCCGGAAGGCATCGACCAATGGCGCGACTTCCGCCGCGCGGGTCTTGAAGGCGGCGCGATTGACGATCAGCCGGCTGGTCACTTCGGCCAGCACCTCCACCTCGACGAGGCCGTTTTCCTTCAACGTGCGACCCGTCGACACCAGGTCGACGATCCGGGTCGACAGGCCCAGCGTGGGCGCCAGTTCCATCGCGCCGTTCAGCTTGACGCATTCGGCCTGGACGCCACGCGCTTCGAAATGGCGGCGGGTGACGGTGGGATATTTGGTCGCGACGCGGACATGGCTCCACCGGCGCGGATCGTCGCCCTCGGCAAGGTCGGCGGGTTGGGCGATCGACAGCCGGCAGCGGCCGATACCGAGGTCGACCGGCGCGTAGATCTCCGAATAGTCGAATTCCATCAGCACGTCGTTGCCGCAGATGCCCAGCTGCGCCGCGCCATGGGCGACGAAGGTGGCGACGTCGAAGGACCGGACGCGGATCAGTTCGATGTCGGGGCGGCTGGTGGCGAAGCGCAGCGCGCGGCTGTTCTCGTCCGCGAAGGCGGGTTCGGGAACGATGCCCGCCGCCGACAGCAGGGGAAGCGCTTCCTTGAGGATGCGGCCCTTGGGCAGGGCGATGACGATCGGTGCGGCCATGATGGGCGGCTTTACCGGTGGCGGACCGATCCGGCAACGGGGCGGCGAATTGCGCGCGCCCTGTGGCCGATGTTAGGTGTTCCACGGATAATGGGGGAGGGGTGAATGCGGGTTACGATCGGATTGATGGCGCTGACGATGGCTGCGCCGGCAATGGCGGAGGGTGTGCCCTCCTCGGCTCGCACGATGACACAGGACGTCGCGGGGCTGACCGCGCCCGCCGAAATCCTCATCGACCATTGGGGTATCCCGCATATCTATGCCGCCAGCGAACGCGACGCGTTCTTCCTTCAGGGCTATAATGCCGCCCGCGACCGGCTGTGGCAGATTGACCTGTGGCGCAAGCGCGGTCTGGGCCTGCTCGCCCGCGACTTCGGCGTGGCTTATGTCGACCAGGACCGGGCGGCGCGGCTGTTCCTTTATCGCGGCGACATGAATCGTGAATGGGCCGCCTATGGAGCCCCCGCCAAAGGCCGGACAGAGGCGTTCGTCGCCGGCATCAACGCCTTCGTCGACGAGATCGCCTCGGGCAAGCGCCCGCTACCGACCGAGTTCCGCATCGCCGGCACCCGCCCGGACCGCTGGCAGGCCGAGGATGTGGTCCGTATCCGCAGCCATGGTCTAACCCGCAACGTGCCATCCGAAGTGCGTCGTTCCCAGGTCGCCTGCGCTGCCGGTCTTGAGGCGGATGGCCTGCGTTCGCGGATGGAGCCGGCCTGGAGGACGAAGGTTCCGGCCGGGTTCGACCCCTGCTCGATCCCCGCGGACGTCCTGAAGGATTATGCGCTCGCCACCGCCGGCGTGCGGTTCGACAAGGCGACCAAAGTCGCCGCTTTCGATGCCGATGCCTTCCTCGATGACGCCGCCGACCGGGTGGAGACGATCGGGTCGAACCACTGGACGGTCGCGGGCAGCCGCACCGACACTGGCCGCCCGATCCTCGCGAGTGACCCCCATCGCGGCCATAGCGCGCCCTCGCTCCGCTACGTTGTCCAGATGACGGCGCCCGGCCTGTCGGTGATCGGCGCCGGCGAGCCGGCCTTGCCGGGCATCTCGATCGGCCATAACGGCACCATCGCCTTCGGCCTCACCATCTTCAACGTCGATCAGGAAGATCTCTACGTCTATCAGCTCGACGACAAGGCCGCCGCCTATCGCTATCGCGGCAGCTACGAGCCGATCCGGACGATCACCGAGACGATCGAGGTCAAGGGTGGGGCGCCGCGCACCGTCGAGCTGTCGTTCACCCGCCACGGCCCGGTGCTGAAGGTCGATCCCGCCACGCGCCGCGCCTGGGCGGTCCGCACCGTCTGGCTGGAGCCTGGGACCTCGGCCTATTTCGGTTCGTCCGACTATATGACCCGAC
Organism: Sphingomonas sanxanigenens; assembly: GCA_037190805.1. Taxonomy (GTDB): domain Bacteria; phylum Pseudomonadota; class Alphaproteobacteria; order Sphingomonadales; family Sphingomonadaceae; genus JBBCJR01. Next base: position 109,668 of record JBBCJR010000001.1, read on the forward strand.
GCGACTGGACGGGCTTTCTCGACTCGATGGACCGCTGGGCGACGCCGAGCGAGAACCAGATCTACGCCGACACCAGCGGCAACATCGGTTGGGTGGCGGCGGGCATGATCCCGCGCCGCAAGGGCTATGACGGACTGCTGCCGGTGCCCGGCGACGGCCGCTATGACTGGGATGGCTTTTACCGGCGTGACGAATTGCCCAGCAGCTACAACCCCGCCGCCGGCTGGCTCGCCACCGCCAACCAGATGAACCTGCCGGCCGACTGGCCGCTGGCGAAGAAGCCGGTCGGTTTCGAATGGGCCGACCCGTCGCGTTACGAACGGATCGCCGAGGTGCTCGCGGCCGATAACCGGATGACGCTGGCCCGCTCGATGGCCTTGCAGAACGACGATGTCAGCCCGCTGCAGCGGCGCCTGGTGGCCCTCGCGCGGCAGATGCCCGTTGATGGCCTGTCGCCGCTGGAAGCAAAAGCGCTGGAGCTGGTGCGCGGATGGGACGCGACGGTGGGCCGCGACAGCAGCGCCGCCAGCGTCGCCGAACTGTGGTTGAACCGGCACCTGATCCCCGCCATCGCGGCGGCGACGCTGCCGGAGGCGGCGCGGCCACTGGTCAACCCCGGCTCGCCTGGCGCCGCGCTCGACATGATGGACAGGGGACCAGCGAACCGGAACACGATCCTGACGGCCAGCCTCAAGGCGACGGTGGCGCAGTTGTCCGGGCTTCTCGGCAGCGACCCCGATCGCTGGCAGTGGGGGCGGCTGCATCAGGCCAAGTTCGTTCATGCCCTGACGCCGCTCGCCGACCCGCGTGAGCGCGGGCAACTGGCGGTCGGACCGCTGGAACTGGGCGGCAGCGCGACGACCCCTCATGCCGCATCCTATGGGGCCAATTTCGATCTGACGGCCGGTGCCTCGTTTCGCATGGTGCTGGACGTGGGCAACTGGGATGCCAGCCGCGTCATCAATGCGCCCGGTCAGGCTGGCGACCCGTTCAGCCCCCATTATCGCGACCTCGCGCCGTTGTGGGCGGACGGGCGCTATGTCCCGATGCTCTATTCGCGCGAAGCGGTCGAGGCGGCGACGGCGGAGCGGCTCGTCCTGAACCCGGCGGGCGGGGGTCGATAAGGCCACGCGCGCCCAGCCAAATCGCCGCAGAGCTTGCATTTTGGTCAAGTTGGGCGCAAAGCCCGGCCCTGTTTTCATGAATGATGGTGGTGGATGGCCAAGGAAGAACTTCTGGAGATGCGCGGGCAGGTCGTCGAACTGCTGCCCAATGCGATGTTCCGGGTCCGGCTTGAGAATGATCACGAAATCCTTGGCCACACGGCGGGCAAGATGCGCAAGAACCGCATTCGCGTGCTGGTCGGCGACGAGGTGCTGGTCGAGCTGACCCCCTATGACCTGACCAAGGGTCGTATCACCTATCGCTTCAAATAGGCGGGCGCGGTGGCGATGTCGCTGGTCCTTGCCTCGGCCAGCCCTCGCCGGCTGGACCTGCTCGCCCGGCTGGGGGTGACGCCGACGCTGGTCGACCCCGCCAATATCGACGAACGGCCGCTGCCGGCCGAACTGCCCGCCGATCACGCCCGCCGGCTTGCCGCCGCCAAGGCCGCAGCCGTCGCCCCACGTCACCCAGGCGCACTGGTGCTGGCTGCCGACACCGTGGTTGCAGCCGGCCGCCGCATCCTGCCCAAGGCCGAGGACGAGGACACGGCTCGTGAGTGCCTGAACCTGTTGTCGGGGAGGCGCCACCGCGTGCTGTCGGCGCTCACCCTGATCGACGCCGAGGGGCGGGCGCGGCACCGTCTGTCGACCTCGACGCTGGCATTTCGTCGTCTCGAACGGGCGGAGATCGACGCTTATATCGCTCTGGGCGAATGGCGCGGCAAGGCCGGTGGCTATGCCATCCAGGGCTTTGCCGAGGCATTCGTCCGCCATCTCCAGGGTAGCCATTCGGGTGTCGTCGGCCTTCCGCTCTACGAAACCCGCACCCTGTTGCGCGCCGCCGGGTTTGCGCTTGGCTGAGTGGCTGGTCGACGCCGGGATCGGCGAGACTCGCGCCGCGCTGGTCGACGGCGACATGATCGTCGAGGCGCGGATCGGCCGTGAGGAGGGACTGGCGGCAGGCGCCGTCGTGGCCGGGCGCGTCGCTACTATCCTCGTCCCCCGCCGCCGCGCCATTGTCGCCACCGACGCGGGCGAAGCGTTGCTGGAGCCCCTGCCGGCGGATCTGCCCGAAGGCAGTCGGTCGCTGTTCCGCGTCGTCCGCGAGCCGATTCCCGAGCATGGACGGCCCCGCCTCGCCCGGCTCATCCATGCACCTGATGCGGACGGTCCGGCCGTGCCGCTCCCGCTGGCCACTGGCCGCGCTGTGCCGTCTTATGGCCCTGATCTACTGGACGCGGCCGGCTGGGCCGACCTGATCGAGGAAGCGCGCACCGGCGAGATCGGCTTTCCGGGCGGTCGGCTCAGAATCAGTTCGACACCGGCGATGACGTTGATCGACATCGATGGCGACCTTGATCCGGCAACGCTGATGACGGCGGGCGCGGCGGCTGCGGCGGGGGCGATCCGGCGGCTGGATATCGGCGGCTCGATCGGTATCGACCTGCCCACCGTCGCCGGCAAGGCGGCGCGGCAGGCGGCGGCGGAGGCCGTGGATCGTCTGCTGCCGCAGCCGTTCGAGCGGACGGCGGTCAACGGTTTCGGCTTTCTCCAGATCGTCCGGCCGCGCGTGCGCGCTTCACTGGTCGAACGGATGCGGCGTGATGCGCCGGTTTCCGCTGCGCTTGAGCTGATCCGCCGCGCGGGCAAGGGGACGGGCGGCGTGACGCTCATCGTCGCCCCGGCCGTGGCCGGAGTACTGGAGGCGCACCCCGCATGGCTGACGGCGCTGAGCCGCCGGATCGGCGGAACGGCGGCGTTGCGGATCGAGGTCGATCGCCCCATATGGTCGCTCGATGTCCACTGCGCGCCCTGCTGACCAATGCCCCCTCTGCGGCCGTCCGGCCGTACCGGATCACACCCCGTTCTGCGGCCAAGGCTGCCGCGACCGCGACCTGCTGCAATGGCTGGGCGAAGGCTATCGCATTCCCGGTCCGTCGGTTTCCGATGAGGATGACATGACGCTGGACAAGGGCCGCGATCCCGCCCTATAGACCCGGCTCCGCGCGGGCCCAGGTAGCTCAGTTGGTAGAGCACGTGACTGAAAATCACGGTGTCGGCGGTTCGATTCCGTCCCTGGGCACCATATCTCAATGACTTAGAGGATGTGGCGACCCGCTGCTCGATGCAGTGGGCATCAACTGGGTACCAGACCTCGATGGCTGCCAGCGAGGGATTTCCGACGCTCTTCCCGCCACTACATGGCGGTCGGAATAGTGCGACAAAGACTGACTGTTAGATCCACGCACCCTTAATCGCTTGCAAGAGTTGATCATGGCAATTGGGCTCGCGCCCGTATCGAGGATACACGCCAAAGCCGAAGGCGTCGGATCGCTAAGGTGAGGGATATGGCAGCAGCGTCTCCACGATCATCTTTTCGGGTCGTTAGAATGATCCGGCGATCTAGGCGGCGAATTGCCTCACTGTCCAAAGGCGCATTGCAAAGCTCATTCGAAACAACGCAGCGTACCAAATGGGGTCGGATTCTGATGCCCGCATTCGCCGACAAAGCGGTCGTTCACCTCTCGAATTAACCTATCGAGAGCTGCCATACATTCAGGAACTCACTGACGACGGAAAAGACTAGGTCGTTACAGCCTACTGGCGTTGGCGTCACGCTAGGCGAAACGGATATGCGGCTACAGATTGAGAACTGGCGGCCCGTTCTTTGCCCGAATGCGTGCCTCAAAATCTTCTCCGTAGTGCGCTAGTAACCTGTAATAGAAGCTTGGTTCGATCGATCGCACATGTGCAATATATCCCAGTAGCTTGTCAGCGTTTTTCCAGCCCACACCGACTGTCAGAGCATGATGAACCCGCGCTCGCACCAGACGTTTTTTTTCTCGTCCAATCGACACTTCGCCGTCATCGGCTAAGATTAGGCCGGTCACCACCCGGCGATATTTTTTTGTCGCAACCGTGGTTTTGGTCTCATTCAATTGGAGGCGCGGAAATTGGATATCGCGGATAGCCTTGCGGACAATCGCGTCGACCACGGTTAGGTGTCCTGTCCTCGGAGCGGAGAACGTCAGATCATCTGCATAACGCGTATAGGTGACGCGATCCTTCGCGACCGCGCGCGAAACGGCGTCATCGAAATCATACATGAGGACATTCGATAGCCACGGAGACGCCGGAGCTCCGATCGCGAGACGCAGCACATGAGTCCGTCTTTCTCGATGGAAGAACAGATTGATGGACCGGGAAATGTCCCCCGGGTCAGAGAAAATTGGGCATTTCAGGCAGTATTGCTCCCAATCTGATCCTTTGATGGACGGGAAAAAGGACTCGAAATCATACTTCCTGATCGGCCCGTTTTGCGCGTGTTTGAGAGCATTCGCTCGAATGGAAATGCCCTTCCGATATGCCATCGCGGCGTCATGAACACGCAGGCTTCGGAGACGCTCAATTAAGACTCGCTGGAGAGCTTTCACCTCGCGGGCCGGCTGCGAAATGATCCGGTCGCCTTTCCCGTTCCGTTTGGGAATCGTGTAGCTTTTGTATGTATCTGGCGCGCGATTGATTATTCGCTCCACGTCCTGATCGGTAAGCCCGGTTTGAACAGACAAGAGCCTGATCAGCTTGCTCATAATTCTTGCTCCTCACTGGCGGGAGCTACAAGCCTGAAGCGTTTGATATCTTTGTTGCGCCAATAGTCGAGTATCGCAAGACGCCGTCGAGGGCGATCGCGCAATGAAGCGCTTTCACTGACGGGATAATTCAACGCTTCGTTTGCCTCAAGAGAGACCCAGTAGGTATCGAAACCGCTGGATTTCTCTTCGATCCAGCCGACTGAGCGAGCACACATGAGGTAGCAGCGAATTTCGGCCTCGGTTGCATAGACGTTGAAATACGGCATCGCCGATATGATCTCGTCGACCGCGAGCGCGCTGTATTCCTGAATCAATCCAACGATCAACTTGATGCGGTGACCCGCGCGTTCGGGACGAAAAGTGGTTGGCTCGCGAGTGACCTCAAGCCGTGCGCGGAGCGGCTCCTGAATAAGCTTCTTGAATTTATCGATATCAAGGGTGGATATCTCAGATGCCTTAATACCGATATCTTCATCGCGAATTACAAAAACGGACGTAGAACCGCATTTGTTCTTCAGGAAATTAAGTGGACCTAACTTTATGAAGGAATCCTTTTCCCAATAGATATCCCGGACAACCACCAGCATTTGACGGTATATTTCTTCATATGAAGAAAATGAACCCAGCTCAGCGAAGCTGCCTTCGCTCTCGCAGAAGAGAAGAACGAGTTCGGTTATTTGAGCGATATCTCGCTCGAACAATAGCAGGTCATCATAATGAGCCGCGAAATCGGATCGGCGGGTCACATCCTCTGCCATGAGGATGTCACGGCCCTTGAGGGAAGGGTGTTCCACAATACAATGAAATGCGTGCCTAAGCGATTTCAACCCGGCTTCTTTCGGGCCGTCGTAAGGACCGCCACACAGAAATATCACCTCTGTCGGCGCTTGAACGTGGAGCGAGCCGACGTCCAAGTCGTCGATTAATGGCAGCATCTACTTACCTAGGCCCTGGAAGAGAGCGATGCGAAATCGAGCGGAGCGTCCTATGGCGATTTCGCATCGCTCTCTTTCAGGGCCCCAAATGGGAACAATAAACTGAGATTCGGCGAAACGCCGAACCAGTGCAAAAGCACTAATCACGTAAGCTGGACAAATCCTAACCGCGATGAGCTTTTTTGCAAGAAAATTTCTCCGCTTTATGCTGTTTGATTGAGCCTTGCCCCGCGGCAGCCTGCGGGACCGTGTTCGGCAATCCCAAGATGACAACGTCCCTGTACGACCGCCAACCTCATTCCTGTGACTTGATCCCGGCGACACGATGACCAACGTCCGTTTTTTGTTGTCGTCTCCGATAGTCTGAGCGGCGGAGGGCGGATCGTCGCGCCGGGACGCCGGCGGCGGCGCAAGCAGCGCAACGCCGTCAAACCGATTCGTCGTTCGATAGTGATTTGAAAGCGGCGACGGCGGCCGCGTTCGATCGCGACACCGGCGAGTCGGTGCCAGCGGCCCTGCTCAGAATCTATGCCGAGGCGCTCAGCCAATATCACCTCTCGCCCGAAGCGAAATTGCTAAACGCTGGCTATCTCGATCGGGGAACGACCATCCGGAGACACGTTTACATGACGGCGGCACGCTATATCGGGAAGGAGTCGCAAGATTGGGAGCGGCAGGCTGTCCTGGGGTTGAGCCGGGAAAGCGAAGTCGCCTACGGCGTATCGGTCGACGATCTTGCCGAACGTCTGCGCGCCTTCATCGCTGACCTGGGGGAATCGAAGGTGGCGAAGGCGCTCGGCATATCGGCACGGTGATTGACGGCGCTCGCAGCGGCCCCATCAAGCCCTGGCAATATCCGATGGGCTGGGAAGGTGGTCGCGCAGCTGCCCGGCACGCTTCGGGAATGCGCAGAGCATAACCAAGAGCGACAGACCGAATTGCGGCGATTGCGGGAAATGCGAAGCCGACATGGACTCCGCGAAACCGCGCACGGCTGGGAATCGACCCCTCGAACCTAAGGCGCAAACTCAACTCGCTGTAATCAGGCGGTCGCTCTATTCCGATCATTCCTTTATCTTGAGCTCGAAGCCGTTGAACGGCGGCGGGGCTCTGAGCGACCAAGTGTACCCCGCCAGCTGTTCACAAGAGTCACCTTAGGCTGCGGCGTGTTGACGGTGGATGGCAGACGCCGTCGAAATGGAGATGTTCCTCATCGAACACCTGGGCGAATCAACTCGTGAACGGCACTGTGGAGCAGTGTAGGTGGACCGTCTCGTGCCCAACAGACTTCAGGAAATCAGCGACAGACTGCATGTTCGCCTCGGGCACGCCCGGCCCAAGCATCACATCCGTAAGGGGCAAATTTCTGGGTGCATCAGCAAAAGATCCAAGCGGTGTAGCTAAGTAAGGTACCACACTAGCGCCCTTCGGCCGAAACTGGATCGGGGCCTCATAAGGATGGAGGGGGTGCTTCCGCAAACGAGAGAATATAAGCCTGATCTCTCTCTCTTCGGAATAACCAGGATGTTTGAATGCCTCGGAAAGGAATCGCAACGCTCCAACCAACCAATCGGCTAGGTCATCGTAATCGATGTATTTCTCAAGATCAATATGATCTCGGAAGATATCCGTTAGTACAGTTATGCTCTCGCGAAGCCGAATATCATTATATCCGACCTCTATAAGCCATCCCACCTGAGGATGGGGCTGTAGCTGTTTCAAGTCAAAACCAAGTGAATAACCGCTCCCGAAAGCTCCATAGCCGCGCCATTGGCTCAGCAAATCACCATCGCGGGAGAAACTGACAACGAAGTGTTCGAACTTTCCGCTTTCATCCAGCTTCGGCAAGGCGCGATTGATGAGTGGTCGGAGCTTTGGATCATCAACAAATTTGGCCAATTCTTGACGGGCCAAGGCAATCCCATGCCTTCCCTCTGTTGGGTCATTTAAGAAATCTAGATGAGTATCCCAGAATTTATTCGATGATGCGATACCGAACAGTCCGGCTGCATCTGTATAATGGAATGCTTTCCCGTCTTCTCGAGCGAACGCTGGCACTTGATAGAAATTCATTAAATGGCCGATTAAAGCCATCCTATGCGGCAGCTTGACTACCTTTTCTCGGGCGAACATCGCCTGTGCGTCAGCTACGATGTCGGCAACCTTCTCTTTCTCCAAAGCCTGTCCTCGCCTCACTCGACAGCGCCTTTCCAAAACGTTCCAGCCTGGCACTGTTTATAGTCGGTTCACATTAATGCTGCCGATTAAGCAAAGAGCAACGCATATCTTTTTCGGGTAAGGGGCTGCCGTTCAGTCTAACGGCATCGCCTACCTCACGCGCGATTAGCATCACCCCAAGCGCGACGCTTCTTCTGCTCATCTCGCGATAGCCAAGTCGGCGCGGCCGAACTGGGGCCTTCGTGGCGCTCCTTCTATAGTCAGCCAAAATTCAGATTCAGCCATGAGCGATGTTAACGCGCTGATCCTGCGACAGTTCTGAGCGGTTGGCAAAGAAGGCTTTTCATAGATAGGCGTTCTGCTATTGATAGAAGTTGTGTGAAGGCAATCTTGTGAGTACGATGACTGACAGTGAATTATCATTATGGCGATATTATCTGACCTTAGAGCGCGATTTCGTTGCCACCACCGCGTTCGTCGAGATCGATGACCACAATTATAGTGCGTTCTCGGATCGCTATGCAGCGCTTATGCTGCTGATCGGCAGCGAGATCGATGTTATGGCGAAGATCATCTGCAAGCTGGCTGATCCTTTATCACGCCCCTCGAAGATCTTTCAGTATCGTAACACGATCGCCAAGAAATACCCTTGGTTCTACTGCGCTCGGGTTTATGCTCGACAATATGGTATCCAGATGATGCCATGGCGGTACTGGAGCCCCACCCAAGACCGGTCGCCTCCATGGTGGTCAGCCTATAATTGCGTGAAACATGATCGCATCAATGAGAGACGTGTTGCCAACCAGCTTAACACGCTGCTCGCGCTTGGCGGTCTCTATGTCCTCCATGCCTATCATCAATGGCTTCTGGAGCTCACGCGCCCGGACTCGACCATTTTCACTTGCAGAATTGTGGGCTTCTCCTGCGAAACTCCTGAGAAAATTTGGTCAAGTCAATGTCGCGATGACGTTGAACCTTTACCTTAGTTCTGCAAGAGTAAGGTAATCACAACTGATACAGGATGACGGTAGATCGAGGCTGGAACCGAGGATCTTGAGGCATTACCGCTTCAAGCGAGTGTTCATGCTCTGGCCGACAGGTGGTTTGAAATGAACCGCCGGAAGTTGCTTTTCTGAGCCGCAGAATATCGGCCGCCGTCGCCGAAATAATCGACTGTCGTAACCTCAAACTGAACTGTCGAAAGCTGCCGGTCATTCACTTCTATTGCTAGTGAACACTCGCTAGCGACGGGATAATTTCGTCCGACTGACATAGATTCTAAGACAATTCGCATCTGCAAATTACTCTCCTCTTTTACGATTTCAGGAAGTCACCCTGACTCGGAAAGATAAAGCCTGACGGGTACACTCGTCGTCGGCGCTCCTGATGCCGTGGGGACCAACTGGAATTTACACCGTTCAAGGATCGGCCCTGTCAGTTCGTCTTCCCTTTGAACCATTGCAAACACGGCGCGGTCATTGGCCTGAGCGAGCACCTTGGGCACCAGCTCAGAGAGTACGCCCTTGTTGTGGTGATCTGGATGCCAGCTGACCCAATCAAACTGCAACCTGAATGCCTTAGCGTCCGCGTCAACTTGGTGGAATATTTTGCGGCGTTCTGCGAGGCGTGGCTGCCTGAGGCCCGCCACGGCGACGACCTTTTCGTCGTAAGTGCAAACGCCGAGAACAAATGCCTTGGCAATTTCCTTACGCGTCTGTGCCTGATCTTCATCCGCAGCCACAAGCGCGACGATCTCATCCAGTGTGGCGTCGTCGTACTCGCTTGGCGGCGCACACTGCGCCTTGTATTTCTTTCGATCTTCGCGATCGCGAATGATCTTGACAGCATCATCCAAGGCACTTTGGCCATCTTCAACCGTGAGTTCGAGTGCGCTTTTACCCTTCATCGTATATGAGAGAGATTCCCCGTCCACGGCAGCCTTCGTGATTTTTTTGCTTTTGCTGATCTGCTCGACGAGGGATTCGACCAGCTTTGTTCGCTCACGCTCACGCTCACGCTCACGCTCACGGATCGGGTCCTCTCGCGTATCTTGGCGAAACAACGCCCGAAGGCGGGACGATGTGTCGTCGGTCTCATTCTTGATTAGCTTGGCATAGGCCAAGACAGTATCGATCGTGCTCGAGGTGTCGTCGAGGTTGGACTCTGCCCAACCGAGTTGATCGCTCATGCTGCGGATCGTGTTGGCAAGCGATTCTTCGAGGTTGTTGATCTCTTCGGAGATGGCTGCAGCGGCAGACTCGAAGCGTTTAGCAAAGGTTTTACCCTCAGATTCAAGGAAGATTCTCAGGAGTTCGCCGGGGTGAAGGGCGCGGTTCCGGGAACCATCTCGCCGACAATAGACGCCTTTGGGCGTACAGTGTGGCTTGGTCTGACTCGATGGAACGACAATCCGGAGGATTGGTTTGTCGTTCAGATTTTCAATCACTACGTCGATCGATACCGGCGGAAAGCAGCTCCACGACTCCTTCAGGAGTGATGTTTGTCCTTTCTACAAAGAGGCAGTGGGCACCACATCAACCAGTCAGAATATGTGAGAACCGGCCGGCCGGCGCTACTGGAGGGTCGCCTCGTCTCGGTCGGACTTGCAGTCCGGCTGTTTTCCGCGATAGGCGGCGCAGCCGGATCACTAGGGCGCTGGACAAATTCGAACGGCGGCTATTCGCCTTGATCATCGGTAAGCAGTTTGTCTGGATACGACCCCATTGCGGACGTATCCGAGATATGAAACCTAACCCGAATGAAGTGGGCCGGTCTACTCGTTGCATTGCTCATCATCCCCTCTTGCGACGAGGGGGAGGAGCCACGACATCATAGATTGATGAACGAGATTGAGGCTCAGCTGATATTGCCGAAGGGCGCGCTCCCGATGGCACAGTATGCACGCTACTATGCGGAACAAGGCGGCAAAGTTCACGGAGCGTATACGACCGAGATCGAAAAGCGGCCCGCCGACTTTGGTTGTGAAGAATTTCAAGCTGATGACAGCACCAGAGCCATGGAGTGTCCGGCGAGAGCTGACTTAAAACCCGGTCGTCGGAGGTGGGTGAAGTTCGGAGACTATCCTGCCGTAAGCGCTGAAGGCTGCCGTGCGGTTCAGATTATGTATAATCCGAAGACCCGCTCCATCGAATATGCAGAATGCGCAACTCCGCTCCATTAAGATGCAAACGGCCCAATAGCGCACATTGACGTTAGTCAGCCAGTCACGAGAAAATACGCCTGACCCGTACCGTGCAGAAACAGGACGGCTCCGAGAATTTGCCAGGTTAAGTCGTGTTTCGCAGGCCGATACGTTTCGAGCGAACGCCGTTCTTCGAAATAGCGTTCTTCGGCGCCAGCATCCAACTCTACAAGCCGAGCAGCATGGTTATGCTGTGCATTTTGTCGATGCTGGCGCGGAAACCATAAGAGAGCAGCACCCGCCGCCATTGCGAGGCCCGGCTCTATAAGATCAGCAGTAACCCAAGCGTCCATAGTGTTGTGTTATTCGATGCGGCCCTCCCGCGAAAGCCGCCAGTCCGCTTTCCACCCATAGCAGTCGTAGGACGCCGCCTGAACGAACGGCGACTTTCAGGCTCGTCAGGCGGTGCGGCGAACGTCCGAAATTAAGGCGCATTGCGGACGTTCAGGTGCTCTGACATCATCGCTGGATGGATAGCCGCATATTGCCGTGTATTGCGCTGATTTTATTTGGGTGCGCCAAGCAGCTAGCCACTGGAGCCTGTGGAGAGAGCTTTTGTCTTCCAACCGACGCCCGACTGGTGGACAAGCAGTCATCTGTAGAGGACTTCAACCTTTATCGGGTTGAGTGGCAGGGTGATCAGTTCGACATTTACGAAGGAAATCATCCGCAGCGTAACAGTGACGTTCAGCGAAGGGCGCTCCGGCTGCCGATGGATGAAAGGGCGACCATCAGTCTGGCCAACGGTCGGGGCAGCATCATCGTGAGTGTTAGAAAGAACTGGCCCAACTACTTAGATGTGATGGGGCCTTGCCAGCCAAACCAACGATGCCCGCTTGAGTCGTTTGCAGCAAAACTCACTTTGAGGTGAACTAGTCTCTGATTTTTCTTTACAGGGTCGCATGAACGAACTGCGGCTCTTCGGCTTGCCCGTTGGTTGGCTAAGCGGCGATAGGTAGGGCGCTTAGCGGTCGATCTGCTCACGCCGTCAGCTAGCCGCCGCGCAGTGGCTTGACTGATCTTTAGTAAATTCCTCACTTTGTGTCATTGTTTTTCTTTTCTTTACAAGCGTGTAAGCTTTTGAATTTCATCTGGCCAAAGATTTGGTGAGGTGTTTATAGGCATGTATAATATCAATGCTATAACCAGTGAAGTTATAAACGGAGAAATTTCTCCGAAAATTTTACTTGGAGATTTTATCATATAGATCGAAATAAAGTTAATAGCATTTTCCTAATTTGATTTTTTTAAGTCCATTAGGTTCTCATGAATCTGAAGAGAGCCATGTGTCGATGTATGATGTATTTCGTTAAGCATCATTTCAGGGATCGGTTATTGAATTCATGGGTTTATGAGGCCGGGATAACTCGATCCCGACAAGGGCAAACCGGCGGCAACGCCGGGACGCAAAGCTTCCGGCCTTGGATGCAAGGTAGCGGGGTTGCCGAAGGAGCCGAGGTTCGCAGGATGTATATGGCGCGTCACAGTCATTCACTCTTGCTGGTCGCGAGAATGGATAGGCTTGTTTCGTCAATGATCCCGACACTTCGTTATCGTTTGCACCCCTCCACTTGCCAGGCATCCTCATCCGCCGGTCAAGACAGGAGATGGTGCCATGAGAGACACTCAATCATCTAGTCGCCAAACCTCACGAAAGACGTTCGCGACATTGGCGGTGGGTTCCGCATTCGCACTCTTGCTGAGTGCCTGCGAAAGCAGCGGTGGCGCACGTTTCGCCAGCGTCGGGACGCCTCCGGGTGCTGGTGGCGGCGGGTCGGGCAACGGGGGAGCAGGGGGCGGCTCAGGCAGCGGCAATGGAGGAGATTCGGGCAACAACAATGGGGGCGGTTCCGGTGGTGGATCGTCAGGCGGCTCCGGGGACGCGGTCACCGCGACACTGGGCCAACTTTCGCCCGTCCTCGTCACCGCCGGCAATGCCGTGCTGGGCGTTTCGGATGGGCAAAATAATGTCACCATGCCCGTCGCTACAGCCTTACCCGTCGCTCAGCCCGTGACGGGGACCATCACACGCCTTCTCAACGACACGGGTACGGTGCTGGTGGATGCAGGTCAGGGGCGCACGCTACTGCTTGAAGGAGCGCAAGGCGTCGTCGGGGATCTGGTGTCAATCGATATCGGTGGCCGGACCGTGACGAATGGGCTGGATGGTACGCCTGGGGCGGTCGGGGTTGGTGTGCTGGGGAATAGTCAGGCTGAAGGCATTGTTGCAACGGCAGGCGTGCTGAACGCTGGCAATACCGCATTGGCGACGGTGAATGGCGTCGCGGATGTGCGGATCACCAACATCACCTCACCGACCGGCGGCCTCTCCGAAAATTTACTTAATGTCGCCCTGGGCGGCAATCAGCTGTTGGGTGGCGGAAATCCAGCTCTGGTCAACGCCGATGTGCTGCCGAGCGGAGTCGGCGGACCCGGGGGTAACACCAGCGGAGCGCTCGATGCCGTAGAAGGGATTGTCGCTCCGGTTCAGCAGGCGACGGGTGGCCTCCTCGCTCCGCTTGGCGTGGGCGCCCAGGCCAATGCGGGAGATGCAAGCGCCAGCGCGGATGCCGGAGTTTCGCCGGGTGGCGTACTGCCAACAGCCACCGGTGTTACCGGCGCTGTGGGAGCGCTCGGGGGCAGTCTCGGTCT
>JBBCJR010000002.1:0-165970 GCA_037190805.1 Sphingomonas sanxanigenens
CCCACCCTGCGCCAACACGATCTCAACTTCACGCAGCTTGCCGATAATCTCTTCCGGCTTGTGCTTCTTGCTCGGCATTCGTCGTCCCTTTCGTGATCCAGACTATCATAGTCGATGGACCACTCAGGCGGGGCCAGATCAGCAGGCGGGTCAGGCCCAGAAAGAAATCACGCACAACGAGGCTACTACTACGCTGACCACCTGCTGTGTCCGGCGACGGCGGAAGGGCCTCGGAACGACCCGCCTCCGATGCCGGATCCTGGCGCGAGCTGGATCATCGGTGCTTCCCCCACGGGCGCGTGGGCCGGCCACGTCGGCGCGGTGGCCTGCGCAACGGAAGGCGGTTGGCGCTTCGTCGCGGCGCAGGCGGGAATGCTGGTGTGGCGTATCGACCGCAATGTGTTCATGATCAATCGCGACGGAGCATGGACAGAAGCGACATGGCCGGTTGCGGCTATAGAGATCGACGGCACTGTCGTAGTGTCCGCGCGCAAGCCCAGCGTGGCGGCGCCGTCAGGTGGAGCAACCGTTGATATAGAGGCGCGGGCAGCGATCGCCTCCATATTGGATCGAATGCGCGCGCACGGATTAATCGAAACCTAAGTGCAACTCTTTTCCGATAGGCGCGTTAGCGCCGAGACTGAGGGGTGTTTCATCCTACACAGTTGTGTGGGAAGTGCAGCTTTCTGGCAACAGTCCGAGTTTTTGTTTCCTTGCACGGAAGTAATGACTTGGATAAGGCGTTTGTGCGGTCTCGTTATCGAGACACGATGTGGAAAGGGGAAGGTTATGCGGAAACTCGCCATGGCAATGGCGCTCGCGACCACTGCGCTGGCTACGCCGGCGCTTGCTCGCGATGGGGCTTGGTATGTCGGTGTGGAGGGCGGTGCTCTTCTCGTCGAAGATTCCAAGTTCGATCTGGGCGCAGTCGACCGTGCTGTCAAAGTTGATAGCGAGTATGGTTTCGACGTTGACGGTATCGTGGGTTACGACTTCGGCGGCTTCCGGGCCGAGTTCGAAGTCGGTTACAAGGATGCCAACCTGGATGCAGTGACCAGCGGCGTTCCGCTGCCGGGCATCAGTGGTTTTGTGCCTGCTGGTCGTCATGAGTCGGCCGACGGCAACACCCGCGTTCTCAGCTTCATGGTCAACGGCCTTGCCGATTTTGGCAATGACGATGGCTGGAATGGCTATCTGGGCGGTGGTGTCGGTATCGCTCGCGTCAAGCTGTCTGAATATCAGACCCAGAAGTTCGGTCCCGCTTTTGTCGATGATTCTGACTCGCGCTTCGCTTGGCAGGTGATTGCCGGCGTTCGCCGGGCGCTCAGCGACAATATCGACCTTGGCCTGAAGTATCGCTTCTTCAACGTCGACAACGTCCGGACGGTTGCCTTCAACGGCGCGGATATGGAAGGCCGGATTCGGTCGCACAGCGTGCTGGCGAGCCTGATCTTCAATTTCGGCGAACCGGCTGCTCCGCCTCCGCCTCCGCCTCCGCCTCCGCCTCCGCCGCCGCCGCCGCCCGAGCCGCCTGCGCCGCCGCCTCCGCCGCCGCCGCCGGTCACGCCTGGGCCGTTCATCGTGTTCTTCGACTGGGATAAGTCGGTGATCACGCCTGAGGCAGCAGGTATCCTGGACAATGCGGCTTCGGCTTATCAACAGACGGGTTCGGCTTCTGTCGTCCTTGCTGGCCACGCCGATAAGTCGGGTTCGGCCAACTACAACCAGGGCCTTTCGCAGCGTCGTGCCGACGCCGTGAAGACCTATCTCGCTGGCAGGGGCGTTCCCGAGAGCGCTCTGACCACCGAGGCGTTCGGTGAGAGCCGTCCGCTGGTCGAGACTGCCGATGGTGTCCGCGAGCCGCAGAACCGGCGCGTGGAAATCACCTTCGGGCCTGGCGCAGGCGCCGGCCAATAAGAGACTTGTGGTGGGGGTTCTCAAGAACCTCCACCACGATCTCTAATCAAAGAGCCGCCTTCGGGCGGCTCTTTTTTGTTGAATGAGGGTTGGGCCATCATAGTCCGACTGCAGTAGTTTTTTAATTGCGCATCACCCAGTCTATCTGAGCGAGGCAAAATACCTGCTCAGTTCCCTTGAAACATGAGTGGTGGCGAGGCGATGCCGCCGATGGGCGCAATAAGCGCTATCCGAATTGCGCGAAACTCAGTGCGGCGCTCCGGGAGCGCTTCAATCTATAGCAGAGACTGAGGATAAATCGTCGCTTCCAGCTGCTGTCAGGACACGCAGCGCTTTATACGACGCCCTTTTCTGTCGATGCACGGATCCACCCAAGGTTCGATCGCGATAGACTGGATAGAGGGGTAAGTGACCCGGAAAAAAGCTTCGCCTGCCGGCTTCAAGCTGTTCGTGAGCTCGCGCAGATTGCCAATCGCTGAGGCCGTGAATGTTCCCTTGGGACCACCGAGCACTTGTCGTCCGATTTTGGCGGCGGTCAGACAGAAGCCGAGTTGACCGTAGAAGGTCGAAAAGCTGTTATAGGTGCGGGTGGTGAATTGATCGAACGCCCTAGCGCCATTGGCACGCCCCTGCACCCGATTGAAATGGGCAGCCAGGATGGCTCGCGCCTTTTCAAGCTCCACCGAATGATGGCGAAGAATTTGATTATAATGCGGCACGGCCCGCAGAAGAGGTGAAAACTGACATTGCAGCGCAGCGACGTTCAGTCCGGCGCGCATGGCCCAAGCGATATTGGCGCGCTCCTCCTCGGGAGTGGCTTTCGTCAATGGTTGCAAAACTCCGGCTTCGAATGTCTCGATGGGGCCCGCAGGGAACTGTGGTTCGACCAGAAAAAGTTGGGCGTGGGCGGCAGGGACGCACGCCGCTACGACCGCAAAGGACAGAATGGACTTTCCAATACGCGCCATGATCATCCACCGCAGTTCAAAAGAAACACCAGCATAGCCGGTTAATAGCGATTTGCGGAGCATAAATACGCTGCTTCGTCGCTGCCCCTGGGCTAGAAACAAAAAGGGCCGCCCCTGGGGGACGGCCCTTTCCATCAGGTCACCTGCGGCGAATTACATCGCGTTGGTGGTGTTCGTCGTCGCATCGGCTGCTGGCGCCGCTTCGTTCGCCAAAGCATTGGCATCGGTGACGTTCATGTCAGCGCCTGCCGCAGCGTCGAGTGAGGTGGCATCGTTGGCAAGGCCATCCATGCTCATGTCGGTGGTGGCGTTGAGATCGACAGCGCTGTTGTCGACTGGGGTAGTATCGTTGCTGCCGCAAGCCGAAACCGCAAGCGCGGCGCCGGCGACCATCGCGCCGAGCGCGAACTTCTTGACGAAAATCTGCATTGGCTGGCTCCCTAGCAAGGCTGATCTGGGCTCTATTTTGCGTATCGGTTCCCAAATCGCGCGGAACATTAGCGTTTCGATTCCATCCTCTCAAGACGGCTAGAATGCGAACAACGCGCGAGGGCGAAAACGGTTCTTTAACCATGCTGCTGCGATCCTGGGCCGGCATTTGAACAGACGGATGGATCATGCGAACGCTTCTCGGCTACTATTTGCTTGCAACGCTGTTGGTGACGCCCCTGGCGCAATGGCTGTGCCAGGTCCCGCCCTCAGTCGCATTCTGTGCGGCCCTGATAACGGGCATCGTCTTCGCATCCGTTCATATCGCAGTGCGGGCGCACCGGCTGCTGGAAGTGGAACGCCGTGAGGCGAGCGCCGTTCAGAAGCGGTTGTCAGCGTCGTTGTTCGGCGCCTATTTTCAGACGGCCGTCGAGGAGCGTCAGAGCGTCGCCTGACCGTTTCCTCCGCCGACGGCCGCTAGAAAATTCGCAAACTCTGCCTTTAAGGCGGCATCGAAGTCATCGCTGCCGGCCGACCGGCCCAGCGCTGCGAGGCTAGTGACCCCGTGCTCCGCGATGCCGCAGGGTACGATGCCCTGGAAGCGCGCTAGATCAGAGGCCAGATTGACGGCAAAGCCGTGCATGGTCACCCAGCGACGGATACGTAGCCCGATCGCTGCAATTTTCGCTTCGCCTGTGGGAGTGTCGACCCACAGACCGACACGGCCCTCGGCGAGCCGGGCATCGATGCCAAGCCGGGAGAGGGCGGCGATCAGCCAGTTTTCCAGCGCCACCACGAAGCCGCGGACATCGCGTCCCCGCTGGCCGAGATCCAGCATGATATAGCCGACCCGCTGACCCGGTCCGTGATAGGTGTACCGCCCGCCCCGACCGGTTTCGAATACCGGCACATCACCGGCGTCCAGCAGTTCCTGCCGGACGGCGCTGGTGCCTGCCGTGTAAACATGGTCGTGTTCCAGCAGCCATATCTGCTCGGAGGCCGTGCCCGCGGCGATCGCGGCATTGCGCGCTTCCATCTTGCCCAATGCCGTCTCATAGTCGGTCAGACCGGGCGATACGGTCCACTCCACATCATCGATACGAGTCGCGCGGGGGCTGAACGAAGCAGGCATCACATCCCGCATGTCGGCCGCGCGAACGCGGTCGTCAAGCATCACCCTCCGCCCTTGAGATAAAGCCCTCCAGGTGCCACATCGGGTGCAAGATGGCGGACGCACCTCCTTCCTATGGTCTTGTCGAGCGTATTGCGCCCGGTATCCGTCGGGTGCTCGCCCACAACCCCAGTCCGTTCACCTATGAGGGTACGGGTACTTATTTTATCGGCACGGGCGCGGTGGCGGTCATCGATCCGGGGCCGGACGATCCGGCCCATCTCGCGGCCTTGATGACAGGCCTGGGGGATGAGCGGGTAGCCGCGATCCTGGTTACGCATACGCATCGCGATCATTCGCCGCTGGCCAATGCGCTGCGCACGCGAACCGGAGCGCCGGTCATGGGCTGCGCGCCGCTGGTGATGCTGGACGAAGGACCGCGTGCCGACGCGGGTTTTGATCCCGATTATGCCCCCGATCATGTGATGCGGGATGGTGAGACTGTGCGGGGTGAGGGCTGGACGATCGCAGCGATCGCGACGCCAGGTCATACATCGAATCATATGTGCTTTTCATACGAAGAGCAGAAGGCACTGTTTACCGGTGATCATGTCATGGGCTGGGCGACGACGGTCGTATCGCCACCGGATGGTGATATGGCGGCCTATCTCGGCAGCCTGGAAAAGCTGCTGCTGCGCGACGACGCGGTCTACTATCCGACCCATGGCGCGGCGGTGAGGGCGCCGCACCGGCTGGTGCGTGGCATGATAGCCCACCGCCGTCAGCGGGAGCGCCAGATTCTTGATAGCGTCGCAGCCGGGCGCGGCGCCATCCCCGCCATCGTACAGCGCCTCTATGGCGGTATCGATGTACGGCTTCACGGTGCGGCGGGACAATCGGTGCTGGCGCACCTGCTTGATCTGGAGCAGCGCGGGCTGGTGGCACGTTCGGGCGAGGAATGGCGGTGCGCGGCATGAAACGCTTATGGATTCCACTCGCATTGATCGTCGGCATCGCGATCGGCATTGCCGTCGTGCTCGGGAGCGGCACGGTGCTCAATCGGCTGTGGAAGGCGCCGGACCCGGTAACAATCGCCTCAGCAAGTCTTGAGGCGGTGCGCGAGCAAAACCGGCTGACGCCTTTCGCCGCGCGCTTCGTGGCCGTGGTGACCTCGGAGCAGAGCCGGTTCGGACTGTCGGCAAAGAAAACGCTGATCCTGCCCGGCCTCGTCCGTTACGAGATCGACCTAGCCAAGCTGCGGGAGCGTGATCTGGCCTGGAATGCGGACAGCCAAACCCTGACCGTCACCCTGCCCTCGGTGGAGCTGAGCGGTCCGGAGATTGACCTCACCGCGCTGCGTGAATTCCAGGACGGACGTGTCCTGATGGCGTTGACCGATGCCGAAACGCAGCTTGATGCTGCGAATCGCAAGGCAGCGCGCGAAGAGCTGTTGCGTCAGGCGCGAGGTGAGGTACCGATGCGGCTGGCGCGTGATGCCAGCGCACGGGCCATTGAACGCAGTTTTGCAATGCCGCTACGTGCGGCCGGAATTGAGGCGACGGTCGTCGCCCGCTTTGCCGATCAATAGGGGACAATGAATCGGATGGACGCCAGATTGATGACGCGCGAGAGCTTGGCTGGCCTTGACCTTCGGGTCGAGATCGATCGGCTGCGGAAGGAGCGCAATGCCGTCATCCTCGCCCATTATTATCAGGAGCCCGCGCTTCAGGATCTGGCCGACTTCGTCGGGGACAGCCTTGAATTGAGCCGCAAGGCTGCCGCTACCGACGCTGATGTGATCGCCTTTTGCGGCGTTCGCTTCATGGCCGAGGTCGCCAAGATCCTGAGTCCGGAGAAGATCGTCGTATTGCCCGATATGAAGGCCGGCTGCTCGCTCGAGGACAGCTGTCCTCCCGAGGAGTTCGCGAAGTTCCGGGCGCAGCATCCGGACCATATCGCGCTGACCTACATCAACTGCTCGGCGGCGGTGAAGGGACTGAGCGACATCATCGTCACGTCCTCATCGGCTGAAAAGATCATCAGTCAGCTGCCCGCCGATCAAAAGATCATCTTTGCGCCCGATCGCCACCTGGGGGCCTATCTTAACCGCAAGACGGGGCGCGACATGCTGTTGTGGCCGGGGTCGTGCATCGTCCACGAAGCCTTTTCGGAAACCGAACTCTTGAAACTGAAGGCCCAGCATCCGGATGCGCCGGTGGCGGCGCACCCGGAATGCCCGGCCCATATCCTCGATCATGCCGACCATATCGGATCCACGTCGTCGATCCTGGCGTTCGCGCTCGCTAGTCCGGCCGAAACGATAATCGTCGCCACTGAACCGCGTATCATTCACCAGATGGCGCTGAAGGCCCCGCATAAAATCTTTGTCGGAGCGCCTGGGGCGGACGGCAACTGCAATTGCAACATTTGTCCATATATGGCGCTTAACAGCATGGAAAAGCTGTATTTATGTTTGCGCGACCTTGAGCCGCGGATCGAAATCGAAGAGACGGAGCGCCTGGCCGCGCTGCGTCCGCTGGAACGGATGCTGGAGATGGCCTCGGCGACGATCGGGGCAGGCGATCTCGGACCGGCCAAGATCAGCGGCGATTGATCCGTCCTTGCCCGCCCTTCCGTGGCGACGGGGTGTCAGTCCAGTGATTCGACCGTCACTTCCGTCCCACTGACCTCCACGATCCGGGCGCGCGCGCCGACCGGCAGGTCGGGCCCCCGCGCGCGCCAGGGGCTGTCGCCGATCTGAACGCGGCCGTGGCCGCCGGCGATCGGGTCGATCACCACCACCACCTCGCCGATCAGCCGCTCACCTCTGCGATTGAGATGCGCGTCATCCGTCGCCAACTCGTGCGTGCGCGACCAATGGCGGCCTGCAAGGACGGCGCCCACTGCCAACAGAGCGAACAGCAGCAGCGCTAGCCCCAGGCCCATCCCGGTGATTGCCACCACGACGCCCGTGACAAGCGCGGCGGCGGCAAGCCAGATCAGGAAAAAGCCGGGAACGATGATTTCCGCGCCAGCCAGCAGGACCGCAACGATCAGCCACCACCAATAAGGGGCAAGGACCGGCATCACCATCTCAGGCCTGCTCGAACGGGCCGGGCCGGCGGGGGCGCGGTGCGGGGGTGGATGGCGGCGGGGCCGAACGATCGCCGCCCGTCAGGGCATCGCGCGCCAACTCGCCGATGCCGCCCAGCGTGCCGATCAACTGTGTCGCCTCGACGGGGAACAGAATTGTCTTGGCATTGGGTGAGCGTGCGAACTCGCCCACCACATCGACATATTTCTGGGCAACGAAGTAGTTGATCGCCTGCGCGTTGCCGCCGGCGATCGCCTGGCTGACCATCTCCGTCGCCTTGGCTTCGGCTTCCGCCTCGCGCTCGCGGGCTTCGGCATCGCGGAACGCCGCCTCGCGGCGACCTTCGGCTTCCAGGATCTGACTCTGCTTCTGCCCTTCGGCGCGCAGGATTTCAGAGGCGCGGGCGCCTTCCGC
Organism: Sphingomonas sanxanigenens; assembly: GCA_037190805.1. GTDB lineage: Bacteria > Pseudomonadota > Alphaproteobacteria > Sphingomonadales > Sphingomonadaceae > JBBCJR01. Next base: position 7,934 of record JBBCJR010000002.1, read on the forward strand.
CTCGAGAATCACGGCGCGCTTCTCGCGTTCGGCCTTCATCTGGCGACCCATGGCGTTGACGATGTCGGCGGGCGGGCGGATGTCCTTGACCTCGACGCGCGTGATCTTGACTCCCCAGGCATGGGTGGCGTGATCGACCACCGACAGCAGGCGGGCGTTGATCTCATCCCGCTTCGACAGCGTTTCATCGAGGTCCATCGACCCCATCACGGTGCGCAGGTTGGTGGTGACGATATTGAGAATCGCATTGTAGAGGTCTGACACCTCATAGGCCGCTCGTGCCGCATCCAGAACCTGGAAGAAAACCACGCCGTCTACTGACACCATCGCGTTGTCGCGGGTGATGATCTCTTGCCCTGGAATATCCAGAACCTGTTCCATCATATTGATTTTACGACCAATACGATCGAAAAATGGCATGATGAAGGTGAGCCCGGGTTTCAGCGTCCGCACATAACGTCCGAAGCGTTCCAACGTATATTCATAGCCTTGGCGAACGACCGTGACGGAGGAATAGACCACCACCACGATCACCGCGACCACGACCAGCGCAAAGATATCCATCGGCAATCTCCCGTGCTGAGCGCATATTGCCTGCGCGCGGGCAAGGGGCCAAAGGAAATCGCATGCCGCCTTCCTGTCGCTCGCTCCTGTTCCTTCCCGCATCCAACCCGCGCGCCGTCGCGAAGGCGGGGACCCTGGCTGCCGACGCCCTGATCCTCGATCTGGAGGATGCAGTGAAGGACGGCGACAAGGCGGCCGCCCGGGATGGAGCGGAGGCGGCGCTGGCTGCGGGCTTCGGCGATCGGGTGACAGCGCTGAGGATCAATGGGGTCGAGAGCGGGGACCATGGTGCCGACCTGGCCCTTGCCGCCACAGTCGCGGCAGATTTCGTCGTGCTGCCCAAGGTCGAAACGGCGGAGGCCGCGGCCGCGGTCGCGCGGGCGGCGGCCAAACCGGTATGGGCGATGATCGAGACGCCGGCCGCTGTGCTGGCCGCACCATCGATCGCCGCCGCGGCGGGGGTGGCGGGCCTGATCGTCGGAGCCAACGACCTGGCCGCGGCGTTGCGTCTGTCTGACGATCCTGCCCGGCAGGGCCTGTCACTGCCCTTGCAGATGGTGGTGCTGGCGGCGCGGGCGGCGGATATCGCCGCCTATGATTCGGTGTTCAACGGTCTCGACGACCCCCAGGGGTTCGCTGCCGAATGTGCCGTCGGGCGGCGATTGGGGTTCGATGGCAAGGCGGTCATCCACCCCAACCAGATCGAGGCTGCCAATCGGGCCTTTTCTCCCACGATGGGCGAACTGGAGGATGCGGCGGCCCTTGTCGCGGCGGCGACAGGGGGCGCGGAGCGCTTTCGTGGCCGGATGATCGAAGCCATGCACGTCGCCACCGCGCGCCGCCTGCTGTCGCAGGCTGGAAAGAGCTGACGCGGGGCTGGGCACAGGCGTTTTGGCTTCACCCGTCCCAAGCATCCTTATGCTTGCCAGTCGTGGTCCGGCCCGGCATCACCCTAGCCATGCGTGACCGCCCTTCTTCCTCTTCCGATGTCTTGTCGCTGATCGGCAATACGCCGCTTATCCGCCTCACGGGGCCGAGCGCCGAGACCGGTTGCGAGATTCTGGCCAAGTGCGAATTCATGAATCCCGGCCAGTCGGTGAAGGATCGCGCCGCCCTGTTCATCGTCGAGGATGCGGAGGCGCGTGGGGTACTGAGCAGCGGCGGTGTCATCGTCGAGGGGACGGCGGGCAATACCGGGATCGGCCTGGCGCTGGTCGGCAACGCCAAGGGTTATCGCACCATCATCGTCATGCCTGAAACCCAGTCGGACGAGAAGAAGGCGACGCTCCGCGCGCTGGGCGCCGAGCTGGTGCTGGTGCCGGCCGCGCCCTATTCCAATCCCAATCATTTCGTCCACACCTCGCGCCGCATCGCCGAGGAGACGGCCGGCGCGCTGTGGGCCAACCAGTTCGACAATACCGCCAACCGGCTGGCGCATATCAAGACAACGGCGTTGGAAATCTGGGAACAGACGGGCGGAAAGATCGACGGTTTCATCTGCGCGGTCGGTACGGGCGGTACGCTGGCCGGCGTCGGCATGGGCTTGAAAGCGCAGTCGAATGACATTGTCGTGGCGCTTGCCGATCCGCACGGCGCGGCGCTCTATAATTACTATGCGCATGGCGAACTGAAGGCGGAGGGCAGTTCCGTCGCCGAAGGTATCGGGCAGGGCCGTATCACCGCCAATCTCGATGGCGCGCCGGTCGACACGCAGTTTCGGATCAGCGATCTGGACGGGCTGCATTGGGTCCATCGCCTGCTGATCGAGGAAGGGCTGTGCATCGGGCTGTCGTCGGGCATCAACGTTGCCGGGGCGGTGGCGTTGGCGCGGCAACTCGGCCCGGGCAAGACGATTGTCACCATCCTGTGCGACAGCGGCCTGCGTTACCTATCGACCCTGTTCAATCCGGAGTGGTGTGCGTCCAAATCCTTGCCGCCGCCGCCTTGGATGACGGCTTGACGCATCCCGGCGGCGGGGCAGACGGTATTCCCGACTTGCGATTTCGACCGATGCGATCATATTGCGCGGCATGCAAAGGGTTCGCATCGGCCTGACCGGCCTGGCCGCCGTGTTCCTGGTCACCATGATCGCTGCGGCCGGCTTCTCACCCGAGCAGCCTGTCGACCGGCCCGCCACTGACCTTCCCAAGCGGGAGGAGCCGCTGGCGGAACTGGGTGTCGCGCCAGGCGGCGCCAGCAGCGCAGCCGCCACTGCGGACGCGAATGCCAGCGCGGTCCAGCAGGAGGCGGAAAATGCCCTCGCCGCGCCGCCGTTGCAGCCGATGTCATCCGAAGATCCTGTGCGCCTTGATATTCCGCCGCCGCCCGAAGGCAGTATTCGTCTCTGATCCGGCCGGTCTGCGTGCCTCGCCTGTCCCTGCTGCTGATTCTGGCGGCCCTGTTCGCCGGCGTTGAGCTGGCACTGGGTTTCGGCCCCGGTCACTTCCTGATCCGGCGGCGGGCCGAGCTGGATGCGTTCATGGTCTATCGTCCGTGGACCGCTCTCGCATTGGCCCTGGCCTGGCTGGCCAGCGCATCGCAGCTGCGCGCGGCGGAGGCGGTGGCGCTGGCCATGCTCGCCGCACTGGCCTCTGGCGGGACGCTGCTCTTCCTTGCCGCCAATGGCGCGCCGATCGGGGCGATTGCCCTTCAGTGGTTCGCCGGCGCCGCCGTGATTGCCGTCGCGCTTGCGTTCGTGTTTCTCGTTGGACGGTGGGCGGGCCGAGGCGGCGGGCTGTTGATCGCTGCGGCTGGCGGCCTGTTCCTGCTCGCCGCGCCATGGCCCTGGGCGCCGGTGGCGCTCTTCGACCGGGCCTTCGCCCGTCCGTCCGGCTTCACATACCGCCCGCCCGATCGGCCGGCATTGGCACTCATTACGGGTTTGCCATTGGTCTGGGGAGAAGCGGATGCGCGAGCGGTGCTGGCCGGCGCTGATGAAACGGCGCCAACGGCGATTTATCGCTATCTGGCCACCCAGTTCAGCATCGTGCCCGTCGGTATCGACGATCTTGATCGCTTCGACCTGCTGCTGCTCGCGCAGCCACGCCCCGCCGGTCCGCGTGGATTGGTGGCGATCGATGCCTGGGTGCGAGGTGGCGGGCGGGTGTTGATCCTCGATGACGCCGATCTCAATTGGCCGAGTGCGCGAGCAGTCGGCGATCCGTTGCGTCCGCCGCGGGTAACGGGGCTTGCGCCTATGCTGGCCCACTGGGCGGATACGTGTCGGGTGGCCGAACCTGCCGCGCCCCTTGATTGCCGCGTGGGGGAGGGGCGGGCGCTGGTATTGACCGACGTCGACCCCCTCCATGATCTGCAATGGGTGGGCATGGGACGGGATGGCGTGGGATCACGTTATCGCACGGCCGACACGCCGCTGCGGATCGCTGGTCTGATCGACGGGCTAGCCGGACGGGAAGCGATCGCCCGGGCTCGCATCGCTGTCGACGGCATCCCCTGGCTTCCTGAAAATCCGCGATGGAGAGCGCTTTTGGCGTGGCCGTCCGGTTTTTTTCTGCTTGGTTTGTGGCTGGCCGTTGCGGGGGTTAATACACCGAGTTATCCACAGCCGTGGAGAGTCGGCCGAACGGATGCCGACGAAAAAGGGGAAGAGGGCTAATGACCGCAGATTTAGGGGTTTTCAGCCCACTCTGAAGCCTTTTCCCATAATTTCCCTATTGATCCCATGAAGTCCCGCTGATACCGCTCTATCCACAAGGGCGGGCACTCCCTTTTGCGCATCAGGCGTCGTGAACAGCGGTTCGCGGCGAGCGGAGAAGGTTTGCCGTCGTCCTTGCAAAGGGGCTGGCGCTGCACATGCAGGATTTCTTCCACGGCTATGCGCTCAACGGGATCGACGCGAAGGGTCGCGTTTCGGTTCCCGCCGCCTATCGCGACGTCATCGAAGCCCGCTCGAAGACTCGCGCTATCCTGCTTGCCCCGCACGAGACGCAGCCTTGCCTGGTTGGTTTCGACACTGCTTATTCCGCCCGTCTCAACGAGTTGATCGAGCGCCGCTGCGCCGATGGCGCGGCTCGGGACAATGCCGAACTGGTCGCATTCGGCCTGTCGGAGCGGTTCAGCTATGACGAGCCGGGTCGGATCGTCATGACCGCCCTGCTGAAAGAGATGTTCGAGCTTGATCGCTGGGCCTTTTTCATCGCCAAGGGTGAGACGTTCGAAATCTGGAACCCCTGGCGCCTGATCGAGGTCAAGGGCGATGCTGAGCCCAATATCGCTCGCACCGTCCAGTTCTGCCTCAAGCAGAAGGGGGAGGCTGCATGATCGACGCCGCCCGCCATATCCCGGTCCTCAGGGACGAAGTCGTGGCCGCGCTGGCGCTGTCGGGCGGCGAAACCGTGATCGACGGCACTTTTGGGGCGGGCGGCTATGCCCAGGCGATCCTGGCGGCCGGCGCAGCGCGCGTGGTGGCCTTCGACCGTGATCCTGATGCGATTGCCGAGGGGCGGGCGATGGAAGCCGCCTCCAGTGGTCGGCTGACCCTGATCCACGATCGCTTTTCGCGCTTGGTCGAGGTGATGGCCGAGCGTGATCTGGGTGCGGTTGACGGCGTGGTGTTCGACCTCGGCGTGTCGTCGATGCAGCTCGACCGGGCCGAGCGCGGCTTCAGTTTTCAGGGCGATGGCCCCGCTGACATGCGGATGGACCAGGAAGGGGTCAGCGCCGCCGACTTCCTCAACACCGCCGAGGAAGCCGAGATCGCCGACGTCATCTTCCGCTATGGGGACGAGCCGAAGGCGCGCCGCATCGCTCGCGCGATCGTCGCGGCGCGGCCGATCGAGCGCACCGGTGCGCTTGCCGCCGTCGTCCGCCGCGCGGTCGGCTGGCGTCCCGACCAGAGCAGCGATCCGGCGACCCGGACATTTCAGGCCATCCGCATTCATCTGAACCGCGAGCTTGAGGAGCTTGAGCTGGGTCTTGCCGCTGCTGAGCGGGCGCTGGCTCCTGGTGGTCGGCTGGCGGTGGTGTCCTTCCATTCACTGGAGGATCGAGCGGTAAAGCGCTTCCTGCGCGATCGATCCGGCCAGGCGCCCGGGGGGTCGCGTCATCTGCCGGTGGTGACCGATCGGCGCGAGCCCAGTTTCGGCGACGTCGTGCGGCCGGTCCGCGCCGCCACTGCGGAAGTCGCCCGCAATCCACGCGCCCGTTCGGCGACCCTGCGTGCCGCCACCCGTACCAACGCCCCCGCCTGGGAGTATCAGTCTTGACGATCGCCAGCCCTTTTCGAGTCATCGTGCTGACGGCGGGCGTGATTGCATCGGCGCTGACTTTCTACAGCGTCTCGCTCCACGTTTCGACCGAGCGGTCGGCGGTGGAACGGCTGCGCCGGGGCAATGCCAAGCTGGTGGGTGATATCCGCCAGTTGCGCTCTGAACTCGGCACGCGCGCGCGTCTTCCTCAGCTGGAGCGCTGGAACGCCTCGGTGCTGGCCCTGGCGGCGCCCAAGGCCGGTCAATATCTCGACGGGGCGGTCGAACTCGCCGCCTTCTCGCAGGTTCGCGAGCCGGCCATGGAAGCCCGGATCCGCGAGGCCGTTCTGGTCACGCCGGCTGAAACCGCCAAACCGGCCCAGCCGGTCCAGGTCGCAACGGCGCCATCGCGACCCGCCGGGCGGGCAGAGGTGGTCACGGTCGCCTTCCGTGATGCTGATCCCGTGGAGGCCCGCGAGGTCGGCCGCCCAGCATTGCCGCTGCTTCACAATGCCAGTTACGAAGCGCCGGCCGCTGCTGCCAAGGAGGCCCGGCGCCTGTTGTCCAGTTCGGTGCTGACCGAAATTCGCGCCGCCGCCGCGAAGGAGGTTGCCGGGCAGTGAACGCCACGCTTGCCCGCGAAGCCCGGATCAAGCTCGCGGGCCAGCGCCAGGTGGCGCTGGGGCTGGCGCGGCAGCGGCTGATGTTCGGCCTGCTGATCTTTGCCCTGCTGATTGGTTTTGTTGCGTTGCGTCTTTTCGATCTCGCGGTTCTCCAGGACCGGTCGGGACGCCGGACGGGTGATCCGTTCGCCGCGCTGGTTCCACCGCGTGCCGACATCGTTGACCGCAACGGCACGGTGCTGGCGACGACGTTCGAAGCCTATGTCGTGACCGTCCGGCCGCGCGATCTGGTTGGCGACCCGCGCGACCTGGCTCGTCAACTCACCGAGATCATTCCCAGCCTGTCGGAGGCGCATCTCTATCGGACGCTCACCAGCGGCCGGAAATTCGCCTTCATCCAGCGCCGCGTGCTGCCCGGCACGGCCCGGCGCATCAATGCGCTTGGCGAGCCGGCGATCGCGCTGGAGCGCGAGCCGGAGCGCCTCTATCCCCATATGGCGCTGGCCAGTCATGTGCTGGGTTTCACCGACATCGACGGCCACGGCCGGGCGGGCATCGAACGGGCGCTGGACGAGCGGCTGACTGCCGAGGGTGACCGCGACGCGCCGGTCGCGCTCTCCATCGACGCCCGTGTTCAGCAGGCCCTGGAAGGCGAGATGGCCGCGTCGATGGCGAAATTCCAGGCGATCGGCGCGGCCGGAGTCGTCATGGACGCCCAGTCCGGTGAAGTCGTGGCCATGGTTTCGCTGCCCAGCTACAATCCCAACAACGTCGCCACCGCGTCGCCGGAACAGATGTTCAATCGTGCCACGCTTGGCGTCTACGAGCTTGGGTCGACGTTCAAGGCGTTCACCATCGCCATGGGCATCGATGCCGGGACCATCCCCACCATGGCCAAGCGCTATGACGGCATCCACAACGTCAAGATCGGCCGCTTCACCATCCGCGACGACCATCCGCAGAACCGGATGCTGACCGTGCCGGAAGTGTTCATCCATTCCAGCAACATCGGCACCGCCCGCATGGCCGATGAGATCGGCGTCGACCAGCAGCGGGCCTTCCTGAAGCAGCTGGGTTTCCTCGATCCTGTCGAAAGCGAACTGAAGGAACGCGGCCGCACCCTTGCTCCCAATCCCTGGGGGCGGGCCGCGCTGCTGACGGTGGGCTATGGTCATGGACTGGCGGTGACGCCGCTGCATCTGGCGTCGGGCTATGCCGCGCTGGTCAATGGCGGCGTCTGGCGCCCGGCCACCTTGCTGAAGCGCGAGCCGGGCAAGGTGCCCGCCGGCCGGCGCGTGTTCAGCGAGGAAGCGAGCGCCCAGATGCGCGCGCTGATGCGGCTGGTGGTGTTGCATGGCACGGGGCGTCAGGCGGATGCGCCGGGCTATCGCCTCGGCGGCAAGACCGGCACGGCCGAAAAGGCGCGCAACGGCGGCTATGCCCGTCGCTCGCTGGTGTCGACCTTTGCCGGAGCGTTCCCGATGGACGATCCCAAATATGTCGTCGTCGCCATGCTTGACGAGCCCAAGGGCACCAAGGAAACCTATGGTTTCGCGACCGCTGGCTGGAACGCGGCGCCGTTGGTGTCCAAGGTCGTCAGCCGGATCGCGCCGATCCTCGGCGTGGCACCCAGTCTGCGACGCGAGGCGGATGTCGCGCCGCTGATGCAATATGTCTGGCAGGGCAAGGGAGAGAACTGAGTGCGGCTGGGGGAGCTGATCGTCGGCGCGCCCTCCACAAGTCGGGTGACGGGCTTTGCGATCGACCATCGGCAGGTCGCGCCCGGCACCGTGTTCGGCGCTTTTCCGGGCACGCGCTTCAACGGCGAGGATTTTATCGACCAGGCTATTGCGGCCGGTGCCATCGCCGTGGTCGCGCGGGCGGAGGCAAAGGTGGTCGGGGCCGTCCATGTCGCCGATGATCAGCCGCGCCGCGCTTTTGCCCGTCTTGCCGCACGCTTCTATGCGCCGTTCCCGGAAACGGTCGTCGCCGTCACCGGCACCAACGGCAAGACGTCGACCGTCGAGCTGACCCGCCAGCTGTGGCGGATGGCGGGGCACCGCGCCGCATCGATCGGCACCCTTGGCGTCACCACCGCCGACGAGCAGCTGTCGACCGGCATGACGACGCCCGACGTTGCGACCTTCCTTGCCACCATGGCGGGGCTCGCCCGCGAAGGCGTCACCCATGCCGCGTTCGAGGCGTCGAGCCATGGCCTTGACCAGCATCGCGGGGAGGGGCTGCCGGTCCGGGCGGCGGCGTTCACCAATCTCAGCCGCGACCATCTCGACTATCATGGCACGATGGACGCCTATCTGGCGGCGAAGCTCAGACTGTTCACCGAGGTTGTGGACGATGACGGCGCCGCCGTGGCCTGGGCCGACGATCCCGCCTCGGTCAAGGTGGGCGCGATCGCGCGCGAGCGCGGACTCCGCCTGCTGACGGTGGGAATGAGTGGCGATACGCTGCAACTGATGTCGCGCACCCCGACGCTGCTCGGCCAGGAACTGGTGATCGCAGCCGATGGTGCGGTCCACAAGGTGAAGCTGCCGCTGATCGGGGCCTATCAGGCGGCGAACGCACTGGTCGCGGCGGGGCTGGTCGTCGCCACTGGCGGCGACACTGCCGACACGCTGGGCCATCTGGCGCGGGTGCAGGGCGTGCGCGGCCGGCTGGAGCGGGCTGTCATCACCCGTGCGGGCGCGCCGGTCTATGTCGACTATGCCCATACCCCGGACGGTTTGCGTGCGGCGATCGAGGCGTTGCGTCCCCATACCCGCCGCCGCCTTATCGTCCTGTTCGGGGCGGGTGGCGATCGCGATGCCGGCAAGCGGCCGGACATGGGCGCCGTTGCCGCGCGGCTCGCCGACCAGGTGATCGTGACCGACGACAATCCGCGCGGCGAGGACGCGGCGGCAATTCGCTCGGCGATCCTGGCGGGCGTGCCGGATGCGACGGAGATTGGCGACCGGCGCACCGCGATCGCTGCCGCTATTGCGGCGGCGGGCGACGGCGACGTGGTGTTGCTGGCCGGAAAAGGGCACGAGCAGGGCCAGATCGTCGGGCGCGGCGATGCCGTGCGCGTCCTGCCCTTCGACGATGTCTCGGTCGCGCGCGAGTGCGCGGCATGACGGTGCTCTGGACGGCCGATGAAATCGTCGCCGCTACCGGCGGTGTGGCGTCCGCGTCCTTCGCGGCGGAGGGCGTCAGCTTCGATTCTCGTGAAGTCGGGCCCGGCGACCTGTTCGTGGCGCTGGCGGGCGAGACGAGCGATGGCCACCGCTATCTCGACCAGGCTTATGCGCGCGGCGCGGCAGGCGCGCTGGTCAACCAGCCGGCACCGGGGCCGCATGTGCTGGTCCCCGACACCATGGCCGGGCTGGTCGCGCTGGCCCGTGACCGCCGTGCATCGACGGGCGCGCGGATCGTCGGCATCACCGGATCGGTCGGCAAGACGGGGACGCGCGAGGCGCTGGCCCGCGCGCTTGACCGCTCGGCGCGGGGGCGGGTCCATGCTTCGGTCAAGAGCTACAACAACCATGTCGGCGTCCCGCTATCGCTGGCGCGGATGCCGCATCATGCGGGCTACGGCCTGTTCGAGATGGGGATGAGCGCTGCGGGCGAGTTGACCGAACTCACCCGCCTCGTCCGGCCCCAGGTCGCGCTCGTCACCTGGATCGCCCAGGCGCACAGTGCTTTTTTCCCCGATGAAGCGGCGATCGCCGATGCCAAGGGCGAGATTTTCCTCGGGCTGGAACCGGGCGGGATCGCCATCCTGCCTCAGGACAGCATCCATCGCGACCGGCTGATCAGTCACGCCCGCCCCTATGCGGACACCATCCTGACCTTTGGGCGGGACGAAGGCGCCGACGTGCGGCTGGTGAACGAGGCGCCGGCGGGGGTCGGACGGGTCGTGACCGCCGCGCTGCCGGGTGGTCGGACATTGACATTCACCATTGGCATGGCGGGCGCGCATTGGGTTCACAACGCGCTGGCGGTGTTGGCGGTTGTCGACGCCCTGGGCGCGGACATCGCGGCCGCCGGCCTTGCCCTTGGCGGTCTCACCGGCCTGCCGGGGCGCGGGGAGCGCCGCCGCATCGCACTGCCTGACGGTGGCGAGGCGCTGGTCATTGACGAGAGCTACAACGCCAATCCCACATCGATGGCCGCGGCGCTCGCCGTGCTGGGCGAGGCATCGGCGCGGCGGCGGATCGCGGTGCTGGGCGCGATGAAGGAACTGGGCGACGACAGCCCGGCTTTCCATGCCGGGCTTGTCGAACCGCTGCTCGCATCCGGCGCAAGCCATGCACTGCTCGTCGGGGCGGAGATGAGGGCGCTGGTCGCGGCGCTTGGCAACCGCATCGATGTCACGCATTGCGACGACGCCGCTGCCGCCGCGCTTGCGCTTGACGCGCTGATCGACGACGGGGACGCGGTTCTCGTCAAGGGATCGAATTCGGTGGGGCTCGGCCGGCTGGTCGCCGCGCTCGGGTCCGGGGATATCTGATGCTGTATGAACTGGCCGAGGCGCTGGGATTTCCGGGCCTTCTCAATCTCGTCCGCTATATCACCTTCCGCGCCGGGGCGGCTGCCCTGACCGCGCTGGTCATCGGCCTTCTGATCGGGCCGAAATTTATCGGCTGGCTGCGTGTCCGCCAGGGCAAGGGCCAGCCGATCCGCGAGGACGGACCGGCCAGCCACCTGATCACCAAGAAGGGCACGCCCACCATGGGCGGGCTGATGATCCTGACCTCGCTGATCATCTCGACCCTGTTGTGGATGGACTTCTCCAACATCTTCACCTGGACCTGCCTGATGGTCACCGTCGGCTTCGGCGCGATCGGGTTCATGGACGACTATGACAAGGTGAAGAAGCGCAGCCACAAGGGCGTCTCCGGCAAGGCCCGGCTGCTGGCCGAGTTCATCATCGCCGGCATCGCCGTGGCCGTGATCTCGTCCCAATCCGGGACAACGCTGTTCCTGCCGTTCCTCAAGGATGCCGGCATCAACCTCGGGGTTTTCTACCTCGCCTTCGCCGCTTTCGTTGTCGTTGGCGCCGGCAATGCGGTGAACCTCACCGACGGGCTGGACGGCCTCGCGATCATGCCGGTGATCATCGCCTCGCTCGCCTTCGCGGTCATCGCCTATATGGTCGGGAATGCGATCTTCGCCGATTATCTGGGCATCCATCATGTCCTTGGCGCCGGCGACCTTGCGGTATTCTGCGCGGCGGTGATCGGCGCGGGTCTCGCCTTCCTGTGGTACAATGCGCCTCCGGCAGCGGTGTTCATGGGCGACACCGGTAGCTTGGCGCTGGGCGGCGCGCTGGGCTCGATCGCGGTCGTCACCAATCACGAGATCGTGCTCGCCATCATCGGCGGGCTGTTCGTGCTGGAGGCGGTGTCGGTGATCGTCCAGGTGATCAGCTTCAAGACTACTGGCAAGCGTGTGTTCCGCATGGCGCCCATCCATCACCACTTCGAGCATCTCGGCTGGTCGGAACCGACGGTGGTGATCCGTTTCTGGATCATCAGCTTCGTTCTCGCGCTTGCCGGCCTCGCGACGCTGAAGCTCAGATGATCGTCTCGCGCGCCTTCGCGAACCGCCGCTATGCGGTGCTGGGGTTGGCCCGCACCGGGCTGGCCACGGTGGGCGCGCTGGTCGCCAGCGGTGCCCGCGTCACCGCGTGGGACGACCGGGCAGAAGCGCGCGCCGCGCTGCCGCCGCAGGTGGTGGTCGCAGATCCCGGTGACGCCGATCTCGGCCAGTTCGACGCGCTGGTGCTGTCGCCCGGCATCCCGCTCGACCGTCATCCGCTGGCGGTCAGGGCGCGCGAGGCGGGCCTTCCCATCATTGGGGATATCGAGCTGTTCGCCCAGGCGCGGGCCGACCTGCCGCCGCACCGACTGGTGACGATCACCGGCACCAACGGCAAGTCGACGACGACGGCGTTGATCCACCACATCATCGCTTCGGCGGGGCTGCCAACCCGGCTGGGCGGCAATATCGGTCTGCCGATCCTGGGGCAGGACCCGTTGCCGGCCCGCGGCGTCTATGTGCTGGAGTTGAGCTCGTTCCAGATTGATCTGACGGAGCGCCTCGACGCGGATGTCGCGGTGCTCCTCAACCTCTCTCCCGACCACCTCGATCGCCACGGCGACATGGGGAGGTACGCTGCCGCCAAGGCACGGCTATTTGCCATGCAGGGGCCCAGCGGCGTGGCCGTCATCGCCACGGACGACGAACATACGCGCGATATAGCCCGTTCTACGCGCGCGCGTCTCGTCGAAGTGTCGGCGTCACGGTCGGTGTCGTCAGGCATCGCGGTGGTCGGGGGAACCGCCTTCATCGACGGCCGGGCGCTCGCCGATCAGGCGGACTGGCCGACCCTGCAAGGGCCCCACAATGCCCAAAATGTCGCCGCCGCCATCGGCGCGGCGCTGGCGCTCGATATCTCGCCGCCGGTGATCGCCGCCGCGCTTGCGACGTATCCGGGTCTGCCACACCGCATGGAACGGGTGGTGGAGCGGGATGGCGTGCTGTTCGTCAACGACAGCAAGGCCACCAACCCAACCTCGACCGCGCCCGCGCTTGCCGCTTTCCCGGCGGTGCACTGGATCGCGGGCGGCCTGCCCAAGACCGACGAGCTGGACGCGTGCCTGCCACATCTCGGCCATGTGCGCGCGGCCTATGTCATCGGTGATGCGGCGCCGCTGTTCCGCGAGCTGCTGGCGCCGCATGTGGCCGTGGTCGATGCCGGGACGCTGGACCGCGCCGTTGCGGCCGCGGCACAGGCGGCGCGGCCGGGCGAGGTGGTCTTGCTGTCGCCGGCCTGTGCCTCCTACGATCAGTTCACCGACTATGAGGCGCGGGGCGAGGCGTTTCGCGCCGCGGTGGGAAGGCTGGGGGCATGAGCGTGACCACGAGCACGACCGAGTCATCACGCGATAACGGTGGACAGGGCGGCAAGACTATAGCCCGTCTCGGTCGTTCCGACCGCTCGGCGCTGGGCCGCTGGTTCTGGACGGTTGACCGGCCGCTGCTGCTGATGGTCCTGATCCTGATCGGCTGCGGGCTGGTCGCGGTGCTGGCGGCGTCGCCGGCCGCTTCCTATCGCTATTCCGGCGGCACGGTGAAGGTCGGCGAGCTGCATTATTTCAAGCGCCAGCTGTTCTGGGCACTGACGGGCCTCGCCGTCATGATCCCGGTGTCGATGATGACGCGGCTGGCCGCGCGCCGACTGGCGATCATCGGCGCGGGCGTGTTTGCCGTTCTGCTGCTGCTCACCCCCTTCATCGGGTCGAGCGCCAATGGCGCCACGCGTTGGATCGGGGTCGGGGCCTTCTCGCTCCAGCCGTCCGAGTTTCTGAAGCCCTGCTTCATCGTCTTTACCGCGTGGCTGCTGTCGCTTCGGTTCGAGGATCAGAAGCTGCCGATGATGCAAGTGTCGTTCGCATCGCTGGCGTTGGTCGCGCTGCTTCTGGTCCAGCAGCCGGATTATGGCCAGACGGCGCTGTTCCTGGCGGTATGGACCGCGCAGGCGCTGCTCGCCGGTCTCAGCCTGCAGATGTTCGGGATGATTCTGGTCGGCGGCCTGTGCCTGGCCGGCGTCGCCTATCTGTCGGTCGACCATTTCGCCAGCCGCATCGACCGTTTTCTCACCGGCAGTGGCGATACCTATCAGATCGACCGCGCTCTCGACGCCTTCCGCGCGGGGGGGCTGTTCGGCACCGGGCCGGGCGAGGGGCGGGTGAAGCTCCAGCTTCCCGAACCGCATACCGACTATATCTTCGCCGTCATCGGAGAGGAGTTCGGCGCGATCGCCTGCCTGGTCCTCGCCTTTCTGATCCTCGGTATCGTCAGCCGGGTGCTGATGCGGCTGACCGAGGAGGACGACCCCTTCCTGTTCCTGGCGGCGGCCGGCCTCATCACCCAGTTTGCTGCCCAGGCCTTCATCAACATGGGGGTCGCGCTCAGCCTGCTGCCGGCCAAGGGGATGACCCTGCCGTTCGTCAGCCATGGCGGTTCGTCGATGATCGCCCTCAGCTTCGGCATGGGGCTGCTGCTCGCCTTCACGCGCCGCAACGACTATCTTCGCCGCTCGCCCTATCTGGACCGGTGGAGAGAGAGGTGATCGCCCAGCGTCATTATGTCATCGCCGCCGGCGGGACCGGGGGGCATATGGTCCCGGCGCATGTGCTGGCGAACGAACTGATGGCGCGTGGTCACCATGTCGCGCTGCTGACGGATGAACGCGGCCTGCGTTTTCCTGGGCTGTTCGAGGATGTCCAGCGCCATGTCATCGACAGCGGGACGTTGAGCGTCCGCCGGCCTTTCGGTTGGCCGAAGGCGATCCGTGCCATCATGCGCGGGCGGGGGCAGGCGCTCCGCCTCTATCGCAGCTTCCAGCCGTCGGCGGTGATCGGTTTTGGCGGCTATCCGGTGCTGCCGGCGATGCTGGCGGCGCGCAAGGCCGGTATCCCGACCGTCATTCACGAGCAGAATGCCGTGCTTGGCCGGGTCAATCGCTTCCTGGCGCCCAAGGTCGATGTCGTCGCCACCGCCTATGAAGAAATCGGGCGGGTGCCGCAGCGGGTGTGGCCGAAGGTGCGTCTGGTCGGCAATCCGGTCCGTGACGAGGTGCTGGCGCTCAGGGACCGACCCTATCCGCCGCTGGACGAGGACGACATCCTGCGGGTGCTGGTGATCGGCGGCAGCCAGGGCGCGACCATATTGTCCGAAGTGGTGCCGGACGCGCTGTCGATGCTGCCGGTCGGCTTTCGGCGACGCCTCCAGGTCGTCCAGCAATGCCGGGCCGAAGATTTGGCGATGGTCCGCGAAACCTATCGTCGCCTCGGCATTCCCGCCGAATGCGCCACATACCTCGCGGATCTGCCGGCGCGGCTGGCATTGGCTCATCTCGTCATCGCGCGATCGGGTGCGTCGACAGTGGCGGAGCTGACCACGGCCGGCCGGCCTGCGATCCTGGTTCCCTATGCCGCTGCTACCGACGATCATCAGACCGCCAATGCGCGTGAGATCGTGGCGGCGGGCGGTGCGCGATCGATCCCCCAACATCGCTTCACCCCCGTGGAACTGTCGAAGCAGATGCAGAAGCTGGGTCTGGAGCCCGACGCGCTGACCAATGCCGCGGCGCGGGCACGCAGCGCCGGTCGTCCCGACGCTGCCGGCGATCTCGCCGATATCATAGAAAGCCTGTCTCCGGACGTCGACGGCGACGTCGCGTCGGTACGCCGGGGCGGCGCCACAGCCTTCAGGGAAGCCTACGCGTGAACCGTTTCGCCACTGATATCGGCACCATCCATTTCATCGGAATCGGTGGCATCGGCATGTCCGGCATCGCCGAGGTGATGCACAATCTTGGCTATAAGGTGCAGGGCTCGGACGTCGCCGACTCCTATGTCGTCCAAGGGCTGCGGCAGCGCGGCATCGAGGTGATGATCGGCCATGACGCGGCAAATCTGGGCGATGCCGCCGTGGTCGTCACATCGACCGCCATCCGCCGCGCCAATCCCGAGGTCGAGGCGGCGATGGAGCGGCGCATTCCCGTCGTCCGCCGGGCCGAGATGCTGGCCGAGCTGATGCGTTTGAAGTC
Source organism: Sphingomonas sanxanigenens (assembly GCA_037190805.1). Classification (GTDB taxonomy): domain Bacteria; phylum Pseudomonadota; class Alphaproteobacteria; order Sphingomonadales; family Sphingomonadaceae; genus JBBCJR01. The sequence continues at coordinate 23,944 of JBBCJR010000002.1, forward strand.
CACCGTTGCCATCGCCGGCACCCACGGCAAGACGACGACGACCTCTATGGTCGCCGCGCTGCTGGATGCGGGCGGGTTCGATCCCACGGTGATCAACGGCGGCATCATCAACAGCTATGGCTCGAACGCCCGGCTCGGCAGCTCGGACTGGATGGTGGTCGAGGCGGACGAGAGCGACGGCAGCTTCCTGCGCCTTGACGGGACGATCGCGGTCGTCACCAATATCGATCCCGAGCATCTCGACCATTATGGCAGTTTCGACAAGGTCAAGGACGCGTTCGTCGAATTCGTCCAGAATGTCCCCTTCTACGGTGCCGCCATTCTGTGCCTCGACCATCCGGAAGTGCAGGCGATCCTGCCGCGGGTGCGCGACCGGCGGATCCTGACCTACGGCTTTTCCGCGCAGGCCGACGTGCGGGGCGTGAACGTCACGCCCGTTCCCGGCGGCAATCGGTTCGACGTTGTGATCCGCGACCGTGACGGCAATGATCGGACGATCGCCGCGCTGGAACTGCCAATGCCCGGTCGTCATAACGTCCAGAATGCGCTGTCGGCAGTCGCCGTCGCGCTGGAACTGGGGATCGACGAGGCTGCGATCCGCGCCGGCTTCAACCGCTTCGGGGGCGTCAAGCGCCGCTTCACCAAGGTTGGCGAGATCGACGGCACCGTCGTCATCGACGACTATGGCCATCACCCGGTCGAAATCCGCGCCGTGCTCGCCGCTGCGCGCGAGGGGGTTCAGGGCCGTGTGGTCGCCGTCGTCCAGCCCCATCGCTACAGCCGCCTTGCCGGCCTGATGGACGAATTCGCCCAGGCCTTCAACGATGCGGACATGGTACTGGTCGCGCCGGTCTATGCCGCCGGGGAGGCGCCGATCGAGGGTGCCGATGCCGAGGCGCTGGCCACCAGCCTGAAGCGGCGCGGTCACCGCAACGCCGCCGCCATCGCCGGACCGGACGTGCTGGCCGAGATGCTGGCTGTGACGGTTCGCCCCGGCGACATGGTCGTCTGCCTGGGCGCCGGCGATATCACCAAATGGGCGGCGGGCCTTGCCGACGCCATCGCCGCCCGGCGCGCGGCGGCGGCATGAGCGCCGCTCCCGCGCCGATCGGTGACATGCCCTTCGCCGGCCTGCGCGGGCGCGCGGAGGCGGGGGCCAGCCTCGCCGATTTCATCTGGTTCCGCACCGGCGGTTCGGCCGAATGGCTGGTGCGCCCCGCCGATCTTGCCGATCTATCGGCGCTGCTCGAAGCATTGCCGGCGGACATGCCGCTGTGGACGGTGGGGGTCGGATCGAACCTGATCGTCCGTGACGGCGGCGTGACGGGTGTCACCATCCGCCTGCCCAAGGCGTTCGCGGCGGTTCGGATCGAGGGCGGCAATCACGTGCGGGCTGGCGCTGCCGCGATGGGCATCACCGTCGCCAGCGCCGCGCGCGATGCCGGCATCGCGGGACTGGAGTTCCTGCGCGGCATTCCCGGTACGGTCGGCGGCGCGGTGCGCATGAACGCTGGCGCCTATGGCCGCGAGGTTGCCGATATCCTCGTCGAGGCGACGCTCGTCCATCGTGACGGGCGGGTCGAAGTGTTGCCAGCGGCGGCGCTCGGCTATTCCTATCGTCATTCGTCGCTGGCTGACGGAACGGTGATCGTTGAGGCCCTGTTTAGGGGGCAGCCCGGCGATCCCGCGGTGATCGGGGTCGAGATGGACCGCATCGCCGCCGAACGTGAGGCTTCCCAGCCGCTCAGAAGCCGCACTGGCGGCTCGACGTTCAAAAATCCGGACGGGCATAAGGCATGGGCGCTGATCGATGCTGCCGGCTGTCGCGGCTTGACGCTGGGCGGCGCACAGGTCAGCGAGAAGCATTGCAACTTCCTCCTGAACCTCGGCGGCGCGACCAGCGCGGATATCGAGGCCTTGGGCGAGGAGGTGCGTCGGCGGGTCAAGGCCGCGTCGGGCATCGAGCTGGAGTGGGAGATCAAACGGGTGGGCGTGGCGTGAACGGAGTGAAGGCGTTGCATGTCGTGGTGCTGATGGGTGGCTGGTCGGCCGAGCGGGACGTCTCGCTTACGTCCGGGACCGGTATCGCCGATGCGCTGGAACGGCTGGGCCACCGCGTCACCCGGATCGACATGGGCCGCGACATTGCCGCTCGGTTGGCGGAGACGAATCCGGACCTGGTGTTCAACGCCCTCCACGGGACGCCGGGCGAGGATGGGACCGTCCAGGGCCTGATGGACCTGATGGGTATCCGCTATACCCACAGCGGCCTCGCCGCGTCGGTTCTCGCCATCGACAAGCGCCTGACCAAGCAGATTCTGGCGGACGCCGGCATCCGGGTGCCGGGCGGCGGCGTCGTGTCGTCGGCCAGCATCCATTCCGCCGATCCGCTGCCACGTCCCTATGTGCTGAAACCCAACAACGAGGGGTCGTCGGTGGGCGTCGCCATCGTCACCGACGAGGGCAATTACGGCAATCCCGTCGCGCCGGATGCGGAAGGGCCGTGGCGTCATTTCGACGAGCTGCTGGCCGAACCGTTCATCCCCGGCCGCGAGCTGACCGTCGCGGTATTGGGCGACGAAGCGCTGGCTGTGACCGAGTTGAAGCCGCTGAGCGGGTTCTACGACTATGAATCGAAATATACGGACGGCCGCACGGTCCATATCTGCCCGGCCGACCTGACGCCCGACGTCGCCGAACGCGCGATGGCGATGGCGCTCGACGCGCATCGCGTGCTGGGCTGCAAGGGGACGTCGCGGGCCGATTTCCGCTATGACGAACGTGCGGGGGTCGACGGTCTCTATCTGCTGGAGGTCAATACCCAGCCCGGCATGACGCCGCTCAGCCTGGTTCCGGAGCAGGCTAAGTATCGGGGCATCTCCTATGATGCTCTCGTCCAGCGCATCGTCGACGAGGCGTTCGGATGAGCGGCGCCATCGCCATGCGTCGTGGTCGTCCCGCCCCCCGCCGTCGGTCGGCCAGCCGGCCGCGTCCGAAGGGCCCGGGCATCGCCGCGCGCGCGCTGCAGGCACTGTCGATCGATCCGTTGGCGGTGCGCCGGTGGGCGGTTCGGGGCGGCGCGGTGGCGATCATCGTTGCGGCCGGCGGGGTGATCTGGTGGTCGGGCTTTCCCCAGCGCCTGGCCTGGGAAACCGGCGAGGCGATCGGGCGCATGGGTTTCGCGGTTCGCCAGATCGAGGTCAGCGGCGTCGACAAGATGGCGAAGCTGCCAGTCTATGCTGCGGCGCTCGACCAGCCGTCCAACGCGATGCCGCTCATCGACATCGGCACGATCCGGGAACGTCTGCTTGCCCAGTCCTGGGTGAAGGACGCCGAGGTGTCGCGGCGCCTGCCCGATACCCTGTCCATCCGGATCACCGAACGTGTGCCCGTGGCGCTGTGGCAGAACCAGGGTCGGGTGGTCCTGATCGATACGGTGGGCGTGGCCTTGCAGGTCGTCGATCCGGGCAGTTATCCAAAGCTGCCGCTGGTTGTCGGTGAGGGCGCGAACCGCGAGGTCACCCGCCTGCAGACGATGCTGGAGGGGGTTCCGGCCCTCAAGCCCGAGGTGGTCGACGCGGTCTGGGTTGGCGAGCGGCGCTGGGATTTGCACTTTCGAACCGGGGAAAGCCTCGCGTTGCCGGAAGGCGAGGCGGCCGATCGGGCGTTGAAGCTGTTTGCCCGGCTTGACGCAGCCACCGGCCTGCTCAAACGAGGCTTTGTGCGCTTCGACATGCGGCTGCCCGACCGGATGGTGGTCAGGGTGTCGAAGGAACCGGGTAAGCAGGTCGTGCCGTTGGAAGGCGCCACCAAGATCTAGAAGGCGGGAAGCAAAGCGTGGTCAGGACGGGGGCGCAGGGGATCATCACCGCACTCGACGTGGGAACGTCCAAGGTGGCGGTCCTTATCGCCGAGGCGGCCGAGGACGGATCATTGCGCGTGCTCGGCAGCGGTCAGCGTGCCTGTCAGGGCGTCAAGCGCGGCTATATCGCCGATCGCGAGAAGGCGGAGATCGCCATCCGCCAGGCGATCGACCAGGCCGAACGCAATGCCGGCGTCAGCGTCGAGGGGGCATGGATCAGCTTTTCGGCCGGCGGCCTCGATAGCGATGTCGAGCATTTCGATGTCGATATCGGCGGCCATCAGGTCCACCAGGGCGACCTCGAATCCGTGCTGGAGGAAGCGCGCCAGAATATCGATCCGGGCGGGCGGACCATCCTTCACGCTCAGCCGGCGCTCTATACGCTTGATGGCCTCCAGGGCGTGCTGAACCCGCTCGGCCTGCATGCGAACCGGCTGGGGGTCGATATTCACGTTGTCACCGCCGACACGCCGCCCGTTCAGAATCTGGATCTGACTGTCCGCCATGCTCATCTCGGCGTCGAGTCGATCGTGGCAGCACCCCTCGCCAGCGGCCTTGCCTGCCTGTCACGCGAGGAGCGTGACCTCGGCGTGGCGATGATCGAGATGGGCGCGGGCGTCACCAATGTCGCGGTGTTCGCGGGTGGCATCCTGGTCGGGCTGTCGTCGATCGCGATGGGCGCCAACGACATCACCGACGACATCGCCTCGGCGCTCGCCACCCGCCGCGAACATGCCGAACGGCTGAAATGCTTCCACGGCGCGGCGACCATGACCCCGTCCGACAATCATGCGATGGTCGAGGTCGTCGGCGTGTCGGACGAAGATGGCGCCGAACCCGGGCGGGCCACCCGCGCCCAGCTGATCGCGGTCATCCGTCAGCGCCTCGACCTGATGATGGGCGAGATCGCCACCCGGCTGTGCGAGATGGGTTTTTCCGGCCCCGGCGCGCGACAGGTGGTGCTGACCGGCGGCGGTGCCGAGCTGAAGGGCATCGCCGACTTCGCCCAGGGCGCGCTTGGCCGTGCGGTCCGGATCGGCCGTCCTGCTGGCCTCATCGGCTTGCCCGAGACGCAGGGATCGGCCGCCTTTTCCTGCGTGGCCGGCCTCATCCTCCACGTTGCCTCCGGCGCGACCGATTTCCGCCGTCAGTCCCGGGCGGAATCCGCTGCCGCGCGCACTGGCCAGACTTCGATCGTCGGCCGCCTGATCGCAGCGTTTCGGAATAATATCTAGAAACATCATTCGCCACCCTGGCGGAGGCGGTGGACGCCCATGGCCTGGACCGCATCGCCCCGGCGGCGGCGCTGGCCGGCGACATCGTCATGCTGCCCGGCGAGGATGCGCTGGGCTCGCTGTGCATCGCGCTTGGCAATGGCCGGGTGCTGGGCTTTCATCAGGACACCAAGGGCGCGGTCGTCATGCAACCGACAGCGTTCGCGGCGGCGTGGCGGGCGCTGTGATCGCCGGCCTTTGTTTACCGGCTGACCGGCGACACGAACATTGGAGGTTACTTCTCCGGGGCGCAGGCGCGGGCTTGCTTCGCGGTCATCCATGATTTGATGTGTGTGCCGGACTCGGTGCGTTTCAAGTCAACTCTGGCGCTTGCGGCGCCGACGTTCATGCCGCCAGCCGCTATCCAGACGAGCATCGCATCATCAGGCCGATCCGGTTGTCTATAAACATTTGGGATTAGCCATCCGTCCATGTCCATCATGCAACGTTCGATATCTCTAATTTGGCGCTTGATACATAGTCAGCAACGATTTTCTTATTTTCGAAATTAGATATTTGGCCTGCATTTGCAGGAATCGTAAGCGCTACCATGGATAGGGCAATCCATAGAGTAGAATGAAATCTTATCATTAGGGGCACCTTAATGGCTAAAACGCTTCGCACGGCGGCGATTGTAGTTGGCGCCGTTGCTCTTGTCGCTACCGGCGTTGGGGCCATAGGAGGCTACGGTGTCGCGTCGTCGACGTTGATTGGCAAGGTCACCGTAGCAGGCATTGCTGCGACCGGAAGAACTATAGCTGCTGTCCTCGCGGCAGGCGCCAGCGCCCTCGCATCGCGCGCTACAGCTCGTGTGTCCGGCAATGCGACGGAGTTCGCGGCTGATCCGGGGTCGCCGGTGCCGTATCTGATCGGGCGCACGGCGACGGCGGGGCGGATTATCTATTGGCGCGAGCATGGGTCGGGGGCCGGGTCGACGCCCAATGACCGGCAGACCTTCGTCGCCATCCTGTCAGGCGGCGGGCCGGTGCAGCAAATCGAGAGCTTCAGCGCCGGTCGCGCCATGCTGACTGCGGTCGTCGATGTGTAATGTGCCACGGCTCAGGGCCTCCCTGTGATGGAGGAGGCAAAGTTGTTTTCCCGTAGCCTACCTAAATATTTGGCCCAATTCGCGCCGCTTTCCCGAAACAAAGCACGAACCGTCCGATAAAATGGGCGGCCCATGAAAAAACATGGTTAAGAGTTAAGTTTTCGGTTGGGGTCCTGAATCGCTTCACGTTAGAAGGAAGGTAAGGGACGACACGGGCGCGTCACGGGCTAGTCAAGGAGCATATCATGGGGATCGGGCTGCTGCCGCCGGAACTCACTGAACTGAAACCGCGAATCTGCGTCATCGGATGTGGCGGCGCGGGTGGCAACGCCGTCACCAACATGATCCAGTCGGGGCTTCAGGGCGTCGATTTCGTGGTCGCCAATACCGACGCGCAGGCGTTGGCCCAGAACCCGGCCGAGAACCGTATCCAGCTCGGCCTCAAGATCACCGAGGGTCTGGGCGCGGGCTCGCGCCCCGAAATCGGTCGCGCTGCCGCCGAGGAAGCGCTGAGCCAGATCGAAGGCGCGCTCGAGGGCAGCCACATGTGCTTCATCACCGCCGGCATGGGCGGCGGCACCGGCACCGGCGCGGCGCCCGTCATCGCCAAGGCGGCACGCGAGAAGAACATCCTCACCGTCGGCGTCGTCACCAAGCCGTTCAGCTTCGAGGGCGGCCGCCGCATGCGCTCAGCCGAGGACGGCATCGTCGAACTGCAGAAGCATGTCGACACGCTGATCATCATTCCCAATCAGAACCTGTTCCTGATCGCCAACGCCAACACCACCTTCAAGGAGGCGTTCGCGATGGCCGACCAGGTGCTGCACCAGGGCGTGCGCGGCATCACCGACCTGATGGTCATGCCCGGCCTCATCAACCTCGACTTCGCCGACATCCGCACCGTCATGTCGGAAATGGGCAAGGCGATGATGGGCACCGGCGAGGCCGAGGGCGACAATCGCGCCATCGAGGCGGCGGAAAAGGCGATCGCCAATCCGCTGCTCGACGAAGTGTCGATGAAGGGCGCCAAGGGCGTCATCATCAACATCACCGGCGGCGACGATCTGCGCCTGATGGAAGTCGACGAGGCCGCGAACCATATCCGCGAACTGGTCGACGAGGATGCCAACATCATCGTCGGTTCGGCGTTCAATCCGGATCTGGAAGGCCGGATGCGCGTGTCGGTGGTCGCCACCGGCATCGACGCCCAGGCCCGCGCCGCCCTCGCGCCGTCCGCCAGTGGTGCCAAGACGGTTTTCGCGCCCGGGCAGGGCAGCTTCGGCGCCAAGCCCTGGGTGGTAGACCTCGGCAACGACAAGTCCGCTCCCGCAGCGTCGAGCGATCCGGTCCCGGTTCCCGAAGCCGCGCCGGCGCCTGCCGCCCCCGTGGCGGAGACGGTCGAGGACACCGCGACCGAGCTTGAGCTTCAATCGACCGACGCGGTGGCCGAAGAGAATGAAAGCGTCACCGCTGAGGCGGCGTCCCTTGATGCAGACCCGGCTGCGGATCTGATCAGTCATGTGCCGCCGGCCACGCCGGCGCCCGCCCCTGCGGAGGCTGAAGAGGCCGAAGCCAAGCCGATGACGTTGTTCGAGCGGCTGATGAACATCAACAACGGCGCCGCCAAGGCTGGCGCTCCATCACCGGAGCAGGCTGCCCCTGCCGAGCGCGAGACGCAGGATCCGCTGGAAATTCCGCGTTTCTTCCGGCGCCAGGTGAACGACTGACGATCGGATGCAGTGGTTGCCGTAACGGCAGCGCTCGGGGCCTGCTTCGCATTGCGAAGACGGGCCCCTTCCGTTTAGCGTGTCATAGGGGCGATCCACCGTGTGCCGGCTGTGGGCGACGCGCTATGCCTTGCGCGAGCCGTCCACCGCTTCATTGAAGAGCGCACACTGCTCGGGAGAATTGGTTTCCTTGTCGCTGCGCTTTGCCTTTCTGTTGTCTCTGGCCCTGCTGGTGCCATCCGTGGCGTCTGCCCAAGCCCCCGCTGCGGACGTCGAGGATGTTGCCGCTTCGGCGGCGGCGGAAGGTGAGGGGCCCGATACGGAAGCTCCACGAAAACTCACCAAAGACGAAGAACGCCGTAACCGTCTTGCCGCTCTGACCTTCGCTGCCCAGCAAGGCGAGCAGCGGGGGGACAGCGCGACGGCGTTGGCGCACTATCTCAGAGCGATCACCATCGAACCCAATAACCCCACCTATCTGACGGCGGCGGGCAGGTTGGCGCTGGAGCAGGACGATCCGAAGGCGGCGTTCGGTTTTCTGGTCCGGGCAGCATCGTTCAGCCCCCGCGACGAAGGGGTGATGGTCCTGCTCGGCCGGTCGCTGGCGCGCGACGGCCGCGCGCGCGACGCACTGCGAATTTTCGAACGGGCGATCCGGCTCGGTGCTGATGAAGCAGATGTCGCGTCCGATCGGGGGTTTGCGCGTGACCTCATGGGTGAACCGCGCCGCGCCCAGCGCGATTATCAGATCGCGCTCGCCCGCCGACCCAACGACGTGACGACGATATCCCGCATGGGCCTCAGCCTCGCCATTTCGGGGGACCGGGCGGCGGCGCTCTCCACGCTGCAACCCCTCGTGGCCACCTCGGACGGAGGGGCCCAGCGGACGCTCGCCTTTGCAAACGCACTGACCGGCGATGGTGCTGCGGCGATGACGATCACGCAGTCGGCCATGCCGGGTGCTGCCGCTGGCATGGCGCGTCTGGTCGAGGCATTGCCCCACCTCAATGCCGAGGAAAAGGCGAGGGCCGTCCACTTTGGCGATCTGCCCACCGCGTCGGCGATGGCGGCCAGTAAGCCGTCGCTGGCTTCGCGCCTCCTGGCGGTGCTGCGGCCGGAAAAGCCGCCTGAACCCACTGTCGCCAAGCCGGCCTTGCCGCATTTGCAGTCCACCATTGTCTCGTCACCGGCTCAGTCGACAGCCACAGCTTCTTCTGCACCGGCCTCCGTCGTGTCGCCCAAAGCACAGACGCCGCTCGACATCGCGCTCGCCGTTTGTGCTGAAGGGGCGCCCGGTGCGCGCTCCCGGTGCGAGGCGAATGCCCGTGCACTGGCCAGACGCTGTGCCGGGGGGCGCAATACCGCCGAGTGTAAAGCCTTCGATAGCGCGGAACGGCCGGCGGTTGCGCCCGTCAGGGCACAGACACCCCTGGACATCGCGCTCGCCAAATGCGCCACCGGCCGCGCCAACGCACGCAGTCGCTGCGACGCCAGCGCCCAGGCATTGGCCAAGCGTTGCGCCAGTGGTCGCCGGACTGCCGAATGCCTGGATTTCCGGAACGCCTCGCCGCCTGCTGTGGCCCTCGCGGCAGTTGCCGCTGCGCCTGCCAAGGCCCAGACGCCGCTCGAGATTGCGTTGGCCGACTGCGCCAAAGGCCGGGCCGGTGCCCGGCGCCAGTGCGAGATCGATGCCCGGGCGCTGGCCGCCCGCTGTGCCGGTGGCCGCAAAACAGCCGAATGCGTGGCGTTCGCCGGTCGCGAGGCAGGAACGAACGTCTCCGCCTCGGTCGATGCTTCGGTGTCTGCGCCGGTCGCCACTCCGGCATCGTCCGCCACGCGACCCGCCCGGCCTGTCGATCAGGTGGCGTTGATCTGCGCCGATGCGGCTGGCCCCGCCCTCCGTCAGTGCGAGATCGACGCGCGCGCTCTGGTGCGGCGCTGCACTGGCGGACGCAAGACGGCGGAATGTCTGGCGCTCGCGGAGCTTGGCGAAACGCGCGCGGCGTCAGTATCGGCATCGGCATCGGTGCGCGCGACGCCTCCCGCCGCCAAGGCGCGGCCGGCGGCGCGAGTGTGGGTTCAGGTCGCCAGCGGGTCCAATCGGGGCGATTTGCCCAAGGAGTGGCAGAGATTGAAGCAGGCTCATGCCACCGCCCTGCGTGGACAGTCGGCATCCGTGGCTGCCAATGGACGCAGCAACCGGATGGTCATCGGGCCCTTCAAGGATCAGGCTGCGGCTGGCGCGATGGTCAACCGCCTGCGCGCCAGCGGCCTGTCCGCCTTCCCGTGGAAAAGCGGCGTCGGCGAGGCGGTCGACGCGCTGCCCGGGGGATGAGCCATGCACCCTATGCGGCCGATCCGTCGCGATCGCGAGGCCGCTTCCACGCTGAACCGGATCGGGCGACACGCGGACCGCGCGATGCCTTTCAGCGCGATCGTGACCGCATCATCCATTCGGTCGCGTTCCGGCGGCTGAGGCACAAGACGCAGGTCTTCGTCGCGCCCGACGGTGATCATTTCCGCGTCCGCCTGACCCACAGCCTGGAGGTCGCCCAGATCGCCCGCACCATGGCCCGGGCGCTCGGCCTCAACGAGGACCTGACCGAGGCGCTGGCCCTGGCCCACGATATCGGCCATCCGCCCTTCGGCCATGCCGGCGAGGATGCGCTGAAGGCGGCCACCGCCGATGTCGGCGGCTTTGACCACAACGCCCACACCATCCGCATCCTGACCCGTCTGGAGACGCCCTATCCGCGCCACCCTGGCCTCAACCTGTCGTGGGAGATGCTGGAGGGGCTGGCGAAGCACAACGGCCCGGTGATCCGGCCGCCCTGGGCGCTGGCGGCCTATGATGCGCTGCATCCGCTCGACCTTGACCAGTGGCCGTCGCTGGAGGCGCAGGTGGCGGCGATCGCCGACGATATTGCCTATGACAATCATGACCTCGATGATGGGCTGCGCGCCGGGCTGCTCGATTTCGACGAGGTGTTGACGGTGCCGCTGGTCGCCGAGGGCTGGCGGGCGGTGGTGGGTCGCTATCCCGATCTGCCGGCTGCCCGGCTGGTGCCGGAACTGGTTCGCGACCAGATCGGGCGCATGGTCAACGACGTGCTGTCCGAGACGGAACGTCGGCTTGCGGCGTCAGGCATCGGCCGGGCCGAGGATGCGCGCGGGGCGGGCAGGCAGCTGGTCGGCTTTTCCCCGGACATGGCGTCGGCGGAGCGGGCGCTGAAATCCTTTCTCTATGCCCGCCTCTATCATCATCCTCGCCAGCTCGGGATCGGCGAGGCGGCGAAGGGCGTGGTGACTCGCCTGGCTGAAGCCTATCGCGCGGATCCGTCGCTGATGCCCGAGGATTGGGCGCTGCGGCTGCCTTTCGAGGAACCGGATCGGGGTCGTCATGTGGCGGACTTCATCGCCGGCATGACCGACCGTTTCGCCATTCGCCAGCATGAGCGGCTGATCGGCCCGGTCGATCTGCCGGAAGGGTTCTGATCGCCGCGATCAGTCGCGGTCGGGCGCGCCGAGTGGAAACAGGGGACGGAATGGGCGGGCTTCGTCCACCGCGCGGGCGAAGGAAGGCCGCGCCAGCAAACGGGTGCGATAGGCGCGCACGGTGGGAAAGGCGTTGGCGATCGGATGCACCCAGTCGGCATAGAAGAGTGAAGGCGCTGCCGCACAGTCGGCGAGGGTGAAATCATCTCCCGCCGCCCATGTCCGTCCGGGCAGTTCCTGTTCCAGCCAGGCATAGGCGCGGTCGAGTTTTTCTTTCGACAGCGCCAGCCCTTCGCGGCGCTTGACCGGATCGCCGGTCAGCGCGCCGTCGACCGCGTGCTGGGCGGCATTCATGACATGAAGGTCGAAGAAGCGGTCGAGAAACCGGACGTCGAGCGCCGCCATCGGATCGTCGGGCAGTAGCGGGGCCGGGCCGGAACGGGTGAGATGCAGATATTCGATGATGATGCTGGTTTCCGCGACTCCGCGATCGCCATCGACGAGCAGGGGGAACTTGCCGATCGGCCAGCGCCATTTCCATTCAGCGACATGATCCGGCGTGTCCGGCCCGATGCGGCGGAATTCGAACGGAACATCGTTCTCGTAAAGCGCGATCAGAACCTTTTGAGTGTAGGATGAAAAGGGGTGGCCGTAGAGCGCGAGCGACATGGCGGGCCTCGATTACGACAGGGTTCAAAAGCCGAACCCATGCTGCTCCTCGTCACCGGGCGGTGCAAGTGGTCGCTTCTATGGACGAGGCACAGTGCCATCCGTTATGGCGGCGGCCTTCGTCAATGCTGGGAAGACCATCTCTTGACCACCATCTATGCGCGGTTCGCGACCGAGATCGACACGGTTCTGAATGCCCTCGAGGCGGAAGGGGCGCTGCCTGCCGGTCTGGAACGACGCGCCGTGGCGGTCGAGCCGCCTCGCGATCCCAGTCACGGCGACCTCGCCACCAACGCCGCGATGGTGCTGGCGAAGCCCGCTGGCATGAATCCGCGCGCACTCGCCGCGCTGATCGCACAGCGATTGTCGCTGGCGGAAGACGTCGCCAAGGTCGTCGTCGCCGGACCCGGCTTTATCAACCTCACCCTGACCCCGGCGGCGTGGGAGGCGGAACTGCGCGCCATCGCGGCAGGGGGCGACGACTATGGCCGCTCGGCCAAGGGCGCGGGGAGCACCGTCAACGTCGAATATGTCTCGGCCAACCCGACGGGGCCGATGCACATGGGACATTGCCGGGGCGCGGTGGTCGGCGATGCGCTGGCAACGCTCCTCCAATGGGCGGGCCATAGGGTGGTACGCGAATATTATATCAACGACGCTGGCGGTCAGGTCGACGTGCTCGCCCGCTCGGCGCACCTGCGTTATCGCGAGGCGCTGGGCGAGGATATCGGGGAGATTCCCGAGGGTTTTTATCCCGGCGACTATCTGAAGCCGGTAGGAGCCGCGCTGGCCGCCGAGTTCGGCGACCGTTATCGCGACGCGGTCGAGGCCGAATGGCTGGCGACTTTCCGTACCCGTGCCGTCGCGGCGATGATGGACATGATCCGGGACGATCTGGCGCTCCTCGGCATTCATCATGACGTGTTCGCGTCGGAAGCGGCGGTCCATGCCGCCGGCAAGGTCGAGGCGGCCGTGCAGACGTTGCGCGACAAGGGGCTGATCTATGAGGGCGTGCTCGAGGCCCCGAAGGGCGAGACACCTGATGATTGGGAGCCGGTGGAGCTGACCCTGTTCCGCTCGACGCGCTTCGGCGACGATCAGGACCGGCCGGTGAAGAAATCGAACGGCAGCTGGACCTATTTCGGTGGTGACCTCGCCTATCATCGCCAGAAGGCGGAGGGTGCCGATCAGCTGGTCAATATCTGGGGCGCCGACCATGCCGGGACTGTGAAGCGCATCCAGGCGGCGGTCGCGGCGCTGACCGATGGGCGGGTGCCGCTGGACGTCAAGCTGGTCCAGATGGTGCGTCTGTTCCGGGCCGGCGAGCCGGTCAAGATGTCCAAGCGTTCCGGTAGCTTCGTGACGCTTGCCGATGTGGTGCGTGAAGTCGGCAAGGATGTGGTGCGGTTCACCATGCTGACGCGCCGCGCCGATGCCCAGATGGATTTCGACTTCGCCAAGGTGGTCGAGCAGTCGAAGGACAATCCGGTCTTCTATGTCCAGTACGCCCATGCCCGCATCCGCTCGCTCGGCCGTCGCGCCGTCGAGGCGGGGGTGGTGCCGGGCGCGGCCGACCTGACGCTGCTGGACGCGGAGGAACGGGCGCTGATCCAGCTCGCCGCGCAATTCCCGCGCATCGTCCAGGCGGCGGCCGACACGCACGAGCCACACCGTATCGCCTTTTACCTCGGCGACCTTGCGGCGGCGTTCCATGCGCTGTGGAATCGCGGCAATGATGATCCCGGCCGGCGATTCATCGTCGAAGACCATGCGCTCACCCGTGCGCGTCTCGCCTTGGCCGATGGTATAGGGCAGGTTATCCGTAACGGGCTGGCGATCATCGGGGTGGTCGCTGCCGAGGAGATGCACTGATGGCACGCGGACCGAGGGGCTGGGACGACGAGGAAGGTCAGGGCGACGCGCTGCCCTGGCTCGAAGCGGTCGAGGACGAGGATGGCGGCCGCCGCCAGGACGGCGGGCGCACGGTGACCTATGTGCTGATCGGCGTGGCCGTACTGGCGCTTGTGATCGCCGCCGTGGGCCTGTTCACGGGCAGTGGCGATACCGTCAACGCGCCGGCCGGCGGCAACGCCGACGTTATCGCCGCGCCCGAGGGGCCTTATAAGGAGGCACCCGACACCCCCGGTGGTATGACAGTCGAGGGAGAGGGCGACAGCGTTTATGCGGCCGGCGCGGGCATCGACCCCGACGGCACCATCGATCTGACGGCCCTGCCCGAAACGCCGGCTGCCCGCGCCCCGGCGGTCGAGGCTGGCGATGCCAAGATCATCGAGTTGCCACCTGCGGCTGTACCCGGTCGCCCAGCGCCGAAACCCGTCGAGGTCTCCAAGGCACCGCCTGCCAATCCCCCCGCGCCGGCCAAGCCGGTGCAGGCCGCGGCGGCGCCGACCGCTCCGGTCAGGCCGACGCCTGCTCCCGCGGCCCCGGCCGCTCCCGTGGCATCCGCGACCGGCGGCGGCTACGGGCTTCAGCTCGGCGCTTTTTCGACTCAGGCCGGTGCTGAGGCGGCGTGGAAAACGCTGTCGGGCCGCTTCGGCTTTCTGGGGTCGCTGGGCAAGTCGATCACGGCGGCACCCAGTGGCGGCAAGACGCTTTATCGCCTGCGCGCCATGGGCACATCGAAGGCGTCGGCCGAATCGCTCTGCGCCCGGCTCAAGGTCGCTGGCGAGGCGTGCTCGGTGGTGGCGCCCTGATCCGATGACGCCGCTGATTCTGGGGCTGGCCGGTCCCGTCATGACCGAGGCCGAGCGGGCGTTTTTCCGTTCGGTCGATCCGGCGGGGTTCATCCTGTTCCGGCGCAATGTCGACAATCCGGCCCAGGTCCGCGCGCTGACCGATGCCTTGCGCGATCTGTCGGGCCGTGACGATCTGCCGATCCTGATCGATCAGGAAGGCGGCCGTGTCGCCCGGTTGGGGGCGCCGCACTGGCCGGCCTTTCCTGCTGGCGCGGTGTTCGACCGGCTCTATCGGATCGCCGCGGTGACTGCGATCGAAGCCGCGCGCCATAATGCGTTGGCACTCGCCCTGATGCTGCGCGAGCTGGGTATCAATGTCGACTGCCTGCCGGTTCTCGACGTGCCGCAGCCGGGCGCGCACGACATCATCGGCGACCGGGCCTTGGGCATCGATCCGATGCAGGTGGCGGCGCTGGGGTCGGCCGTGCTGCGCGGCCTGACGGAAGGCGGCGCGGTCGGCGTGGTGAAGCATATTCCTGGCCATGGCCGGGCGGCGGCCGACAGTCACCTCGAATTGCCGGTGGTGAGGGCGGATGCCGACGCACTGGCGATCGATCTCGAACCGTTCGAGCGGCTGGCGGACGCGCCGATGGCGATGACCGCCCATGTCGTCTACACGGCCTTCGACCCCGACCGCTGCGCCAGCCTGTCTCCGGTCGTCATCGGTGACATCATTCGCGGCCGCATCGGCTTTGACGGCCTGCTGATGTCGGACGACCTGGGCATGCAGGCACTGAGCGGGGATTTCGGCGAGCGGACGCAAGGCGTGCTTGCCGCCGGTTGCGACGTCGCCCTGCACTGCTCCGGCGATATGGCCGAGATGGAGGCGGTGGCGGCTGCCGCGCCCGCCGCGATGACGGATATCGCCGTCGCTCGTCTGGACCGGGCGATGGCGGCGACGCGCGGCGCGCCGCAGGGCGATTTCGCGGCGGCAATCGCGGCGCGTGATGGACTGCTCGCGGTTGCCTGAACGCCCGGTGGCGGGGGAGTGCCACGCGCGTCGGAAATGCTCTAGACTTTGCCGGCAATGACCACCGATCCGTTCGAGATGCCCGTCCGTGCGGCGCCGGAAACCCTGACCCTCGATCTCGACGGGTGGGAAGGGCCGCTCGACCTGCTGCTGCAACTGGCGCGGGCGCAGAAGGTCGATCTGTCGAAAATCTCGATCCTGGCGCTGGTCGAGCAATATCTGGACTTCATCGCCGATGCGCGGGCGCTGAGGCTGGAACTGGCGGCCGACTACCTGGTGATGGCGGCCTGGCTGGCCTATCTCAAATCCTGCCTGTTGCTGCCGCGCGAGGCGCAGGAGGAGCCGTCCGCCGAGGAACTGGCGCTTCGCCTGCAATTGCGCCTCCAGCGGCTGGATGCGATGCGCGAGGCGGGCGCCCGGTTGATGGCGCGGGACCGGCTGGGCCGCGACGTCTTCGCGCGCGGCGCACCCGAGGGGTTGCGCGTCGAACGCAAGGCGCGCTGGGATGCCAGCCTTTACGAGCTGATCAGCGCCTATGGCCGGGTGCGGGCGCGGACCCGGCCGGCGATCCATGTCGTTGGCCGTCGGCCCGTGATGACGCTCGAGACGGCGCTGGAGCGCTTGTCCGACATGCTGGCGCTGAAAGTCGACTGGACGGAGATTCGCGGTTTCCTGCCTGCCGGCGTCGACTCGCTGTTCCAGCGCTCGGCGCTCGCCTCCAGCTTCGTCGCGGCGTTGGAACTGGCGCGGCAGGGCCGGGCGCAACTAACGCAGGACGGGCCGTTCGCGCCACTCTACCTGAAGGCGGTATCGTGACCGACGAGACCGAACGCCAGATCGAAGCCGTGCTGTTCGCCGCCGAGGCGCCAATGACCGTCGCCGACATCGCCCGCTATCTGCCCGATGATGCAGACATCCAGGCCGGACTGGCAGTCCTTGGGACGCGCTATGCCGGTCGTGGGATCGAACTGGTCGAGCGCGGCGGTCGTTGGCTGTTCCAGACCGCGCCGGACCTCGGCCACATCCTTCGCCGCGAAAAGCCGGAGAGTCGCAAGCTGTCGCGCGCGGCCATCGAAACACTGGCCATCGTCGCTTATCATGAGCCGGTCAGCCGCGCCGAAATCGAATCGATTCGCGGCGTCGCGATCTCGAAAGGCACGCTCGACGTGCTGATGGAGGCAGGGTGGATTCGCCCCGCCGGCCGCCGCGAAGTGCCGGGCCGGCCACTGCTTTACGCGACGACGGCGGCTTTTCTGACGCATTTCGGCCTGGAAACCCGTCGCGACCTTCCAGGACTGGCGGATTTGCGCGCTGCAGGCCTGCTCGACTCGATCGATCTCGCGCTGGAACGTCACGCAGAGCCGGTATCGCTGGAAAGCGCGGGCGATGACGCCTAGTTAGGGACAACGCAGATGGAGAGTTGTGATGGGTGGGTTTAGCCTCTGGCATTGGTTGGTGGTCGGGGTGATCGTCCTCTTGCTGTTCGGCAAGGGGCGATTCTCGGACATGATGGGCGATGTCGCCAAGGGCATCAAAAGCTTCAAGAAGGGCATGGCCGAGGAAGACGATCCCAAGGCCGCGCCGCGCCTGAAGGCGCAGCCGCCGCTGGAACCGTCGGTCGAGCACGAGCTGCATCCGATGAAGGACGATCGGCCCAGCGCCTGATCGACCGGTTCTGGCCTGGCCGGGCAGCCCTGCCTTGGCGGGGTGTCTGAGGGAGTCCGCAGGTGTTCGACGTCGCCCCAACAGAATTGATGCTGGTCGCGCTGGTGGCGTTGCTCGTCATTGGTCCCAAAGACCTGCCGAAGGCGATGCGTTTCGTCGGCCAGTGGGTGGCGAAGGCGCGCGGTGCGGCCCGCCATTTCCGATCGGGCATCGACACCATGATGCGCGAGGCGGAACTGGAGGAAATGCAGAAGAAGTGGGCCGAGGTGAATGCCAAGATCATGGCCGAACACCCTCTTCTGCCGGACCCCGACGCACAGGAGGCCGCGGGCGCGAAGGCCGTGGCCGACAAGCTGGATGAGCGCGGGGAAGCGCCCACGCCATCGGTGACCGGTGTTGACGCTGCCGAACCGTCCGAAGCCTCGCTCGATTCGGAAGAGTCGTTGACGGAAATTCCGACCATTGCGCCAGGCAGCGATCCCGATTCGATGGCGAGGCGGGCAATGCGCGGTCTCCATGATGCCGCCGAGCATGAGCCGATTGAGGCCGCTATCCCCGCTGGCGAGACTGATAATGCCCGGCCGGCGGCCGATCGCGGCAAGGGGGCATCTGCGTGATCCGCGATATCGACGACACCCGCGCGCCGCTTTTGGATCACTTGATCGAGCTGCGTCGGCGGCTGCTGCTGAGCGTGGCGGCGATTGCGGTCTGTTTTGGCGTCTGCCTCTATTTCGCCAAGCCGATCTTCGCCTTTCTGGTGCAGCCGCTGCTGAAGGCCGGGCAGGGCCGTATCATCTACACCAAGCTCTACGAAGCGTTCTTCACCGAGGTGAAAGTAGCGTTCTTTGCAGCGATGATGCTGGCCTTCCCTGTCATCGCCACCCAGCTGTGGCGGTTCATCGCGCCCGGCCTCTATCGCAACGAGAAGAAGGCTTTCCTGCCGTTCATCATCATGACGCCGGTGCTGTTCCTGATGGGTGCGTCGCTCGCTTATTTCGTTGCGATGCCGGTCGCGTTCCATTTTCTGCTCAGTTACCAGGGTGATCTTGGCGGTGTTAAGCAGGAAGCGCTGCCCGCGGTGGGGGATTATCTGTCCTTCACCATGCAGTTCATTTTCGGCTTTGGGTTCGCCTTCCTGCTGCCCGTGCTGCTGATGCTGCTGGAGCGGGCGGGCATCGTCACGCTGGACCAGTTGAAAAGCGCACGACGCTACGCGATCGTCGGCGCGTTCGCCTTGGCGGCGGTGCTGACGCCTCCGGATGTCATCTCTCAGCTGATGCTGGCGGTGCCATTGGTCGGATTGTATGAAATCGCTCTCATCGTCATCCGGATTACGAACCGGCGGCGGGAGCAGACAGAGGCCGAAGCGGAAATCGAACAGCCTTCCTAGAAAAAACGTCGCCCCCTTGGGGACGACGCTTCAGCTACGAAAATTCGATTTAGCGGGCGCTATCGGCGGCGTCGGAGACCGCGTCGCCTGCAGAACTGACGTCGCGACCGGCGCCTTCAACGGTATTGCAGGCTGCGGTTGCCAGGCCGAGGCCAAGCAGCGACAGGGTTATCAGCTTGCGGATCATGGCTTTACTCCCGAAAGATTGGGCGTTTGGCTGAACCACAGGGTCGGCGAAAGGTTCCCCTGCCGACCCATAACTATGCTTTTTTCAGAGAAAAGATCAGGCCCTGAAACGAGTAAGCCCGGAGACTATTGGGGGTCAAAGTCTCCGGGCTCAGCGTTTGGACAGCGAGAGCGGGGGGGGCGTTTATCACTGTCCGAAAGCAGAACGAGGGGAAGGCCAGCGGGTTCCCCGCTTGTGCAAATATTTCCGTCTGAAACCCTCATCCGGGTCGGCCGTTGTCTCTCGGCGAATCCGCTCCACCGCGAGGGAGACCTGTGACGATGCCAAAACCGCCAGAAGCACCCCCCGCTTCCGATATCGAGGGCGTCCGCAAAGACCAAAAGCCGATCGACCACCCTGCCAACGGCGATGCCCGTACCCGCCAGGAGGCCCGCCTGAGGGCACAGGAGGAAATCGGACGCCCTGCCGCCAATCCCTCAACCCGCAATGGAGGCGTGAGCCATGACCGACAAGCATGACGCCTTTTGGGAGGCAATCGACGGCAAGCATGTGGCGATGCTGACGACGCTCAGCGATGATCGCCTCGAAAGCCGCCCGATGAGCCCCTATCTCGATCGTGAGGCCGGATTGATCCGGTTCATCACATCCCGTTCGAGCGGCAAGAGCCGTGATGTCGGCATTGCTGCCCCGGTTAACGTGGCTTGGCTGGACGAGGGGAAGGACGAATATGTCTCGCTCGAAGGCGTGGGCACGCTGTCTCAGGATCGCGAGATGCTCCGCGAATTGTGGAATCCGTTTGCCGAGGCGTATCTTCCCGGCGGTCCCGACGGCCCCGATGCGGCCCTGCTCACCGTTGTTCCGAAGGAGGCGGTGATCTGGGACAGCCGCGGCGGACGGATCGTCGACCGGTTGCGCACGCTCGCTGCTGCCATGACTGGCTCCACGCCGCCCACCGGCGATGTCACACACGTAAAGCTCTAAAGCTCTAGGGAGCATTCTTCCGCGAAGCCGGGTCAGGCGAGGAGGCAATGTTCGACGCGGAAGCGGTTTCCGCGAGCTCGCTTATAAGAGGGTGTCTGCTGGCGAAACCAGCGGCACGGCGAGGCTATAGCGGCCCGCGTCCGCGTCATGCAGCAGCGGCGCGCGCATCTTGCGGGCCATGCCCTGGATGATCCGCGCTACGTCGCTCTGCGCCGTCGGACCATAGGGGTCGCCGCCTCGAAAGTCCGCCGAGGCGATCGAAAGCTCGCCATTGCCCGCTTCGTTGCGAAAGCTGATGGCAAGGGGCGCGACCACACCCGGTCGCTGGGCGATGTCCGACAGGATTTCGGCCAGGATGAATGCGACCGCGACTGCCACGTCCTGCGTCACGCGTCCTTCGTCCACGGATAGTGACAGGCTAAGGCCGTCATCGTCGCGTCCCTTCAGCGAAGGCAACAACTCCTTGAGCAGAGCGTCGATGCGGATGCCAGCGTCTTCCTCTTCGGCATAGTGATGGCGGTGCACCAGCGCGAGCGCGTCCACCCGCCGTTGGATGGCTGCATAGGCTTGCGCCACTTCGGGCGAGGTAGCGCGTCGCGCGTGGATATTCAGCAGGCTGGCAATGATCTGGAGGTTGTTCTTTACCCGGTGGTGGACTTCCCGAACCAATCGCCGCTGACGTTCGAGACTGGCGACCATGTCGCGCTCGTGGCGGTCCACACCTTCGGCCATGTCATCGAACGCTTGGGCCAATGAGGCGGTCTCGATGCTGCCGGGCGCGATAGCGGTCAGGCGAATGTCGGGATGGCCGGCGGCGTACAGGCCGACAGCGCGGCGCATCCGCCCCAGGGGCCGGCTGACCAGCGTATGGACGACGAGCCATGCCACCGCCAGCGCCGCCACCCACATCAGCAGGGGCAGCATGGCCGCCAGCGCCTCGCCCGGCCGAATACCCGAATCGCGTGCCGTGATGATCATCTCCGCGCCGGTGCCCGGCAGGGGCTGGGAAAAGCTGAGGGTACTGGTGTTGCCGAGCGATTGCGGGTCGATAGCCATCGACCGCTGTCCCGCCTGGATGGCGAAGTCGTAAATATCAGCCAGCTGCCGCGCTTCGGTCAGCGTTTGCAGATAGGGCAGGGCGATCGTCGCCACCACGGTCTGGCCTTCATCGCCGCGCACATAAAGGCGCAGGCCCTGACCATCGTCATCGATGACGATCAAGGGCTCGGCCGGCACCGTCGCCAGGCGTGCGATGTCGGCGGAATTCGCCGCCGCATTGTCGATGATCCCGGCTTCACACAGCACATCGGTGTCGTTGGCGACGACGGCCAACCCCTCGATAGAGCGGTTGGATGCTATCAGCCTCGCCAACTGGCCGACGCATTGATCCTGATCATCCTCGTCGCCATGCAACACGCTGGATGCGGCTCGGAGTGCGACCACGTCCCGGTCGATGGTGGAGGACAATTCGCCCGCCACCGTCATCAGTTGCATTCTTGCATCTTCGCCCTGCCGGTCCCGTGCGAAGCTGTAATTATCGATCGCCGCCAAGAGTGACAGGATGCCGAGCGGCAGCAACGCGAGGCTGAGCGCGATCAGCAAAGTCGCGGTGCTGGGCAAGGAGTTCCAGAGCGTTCTGATCCGAGCCCGGGTGGCGGGTAGGGGCGACGCGGCCATCAGTGGCTGTGCGCGCTCAGTCGAGCTGGCGCAACAAATCCAACATTGAATCGGGAATATTCTCGGTCAACGTCTCGTCGTACACGGACCTCAGGGCTCGACCCAGATTGTCCTTGCGCACTGTCGCCGCAGTGCCGGGAGCGCTGGAGCTGGTTTTTGCGCGGGGTTCCGCGAACGTCCTGTTGGATTTTTCGTCCCCACCCCGCGTCAAACCAATTCTCCAACACCATCGTGGCCGTTGTCTCAGGAAGCATCGCCATTTCGCTCCTGGAACGACAACTAGCTATCGTCACCCGGTCTTGAAACAAAAAAGCTCGTCATTGGTTCCGTGGGTTGTGAGTTGTCGTTTGGGGGTGACGGCAAGCCGGTTGCATTTGCCGGTAGCGCCTTCCAGATGAGGAGCCGGCGATGCGGCTGCGTCGCCCAATTATGAGGAAGGTCGTCAATGTCCCTCGCCGATGAAATCGTACCTAATCTGCCGTATCTGCGCCGTTACGCCCGTGCCCTCACCGGCAGCCAGGCCCATGGTGATGCATTTGTGCGGGCGACCTTGGAGGCGATCGTGGCGGAGCCGGCGGCGTTTCCGCGTGATGTCGATCCGCGCCTGGGCCTCTACAAGGTGTTTCATTCGATCTGGTCGAGCGCGCATGTCGAGGTCCCGGTTGTCGATGACGGCCTGTCCGGCGGCGAAGCCGTTGCCACGGGGCGTCTGTCGCGGATCACGCCTTTGTCGCGCCAGGCCTTGCTGTTGACGGCGATGGAAGGGTTCATCGCCGAAGACGCGGGATATCTGATCGACGCCACCGTCGAGGACGTTGGCGCGCTGGTGGACGAGGCGATGGTGGAAATCGAACGCCAAACCCGGACCGAGGTGCTGATCATCGAGGATGAGCCGATCATCGCCATGGATCTTGAAACCATCGTGCGGGATCTGGGCCATAGCGTCGTCGGCGTCGCCGTGACCCGCGACGAGGCGGTGGCGATGGCGTTCGACACTCACCCCGGCCTGGTCCTGGCCGACATTCAACTTGCCGACGACAGTTCGGGCATCGATGCGGTCAAGGACATCCTGGCGCGCTTCGAGGTGCCGGTGATCTTCATCACGGCCTTTCCGGAGCGGCTGCTGACCGGGGAGCGGCCTGAGCCCACCTTCCTGATCACGAAGCCGTTTCAGCGTTCAACGGTCAAGGCTGCGATCAGCCAGGCGTTGTTTATGAACGCTGCGACGGTGCCGGCATAGGAGCAGGAACCGGCGGTTCGGTCGGACGTTTCCCTCCCATAACGAGAATGGGGCGATCCATATGTCTGATCCGCAAATCGATGTGACCAAAACCGAGGCACGGGCAGGTTCGACGCCTCACGTCGTGCGCTATGTGCTGCTGTTTTCGCTGATCCTGGCGGTGTTGGCCCTGGGTGGCTTGCTGGTTGCGCAATAGCCGCTGGCCTGCGGCTGGTTGACCCGATTGGACTCATGATATCAATGTGTTCGATGTCTTTGCAATTTATGCCCGGCATCGCGTGGGGAATGATCTGAATGGATGAATCGGATGCCGGTCAGACGGTCGTGCGGCCCCTGTCGGACGATCAGTTCAAGGCCGAGCTGGCGCAGGTAATCCCGCATCTGCGCGCTTTTGGGCGTTCACTGTCGGGAAACCGCGATCTGGCCGACGATCTCGTCCAGGAAACCATGCTGAAGGCGTGGGCGGCGCGTGAGCGCTTTCAGGCGGGCACCAACATGCGGGCCTGGACCTTTATCATCCTCAGGAACATCTTCCTGTCCCAGATGCGCCGCGCGCGCTTCAAGGGAGAGTGGGACGAGCTTACCGCGAGCCGGTTGCTGGCCGCCCCCGCCAGCCAGGACAAGCACGTCGAACTGGGCGATCTCCAGCGCGCGCTGCTGGAGTTGCCTCAGGCCCAACGCGAGGCCTTGATTCTCGTCGGTGCGGGTGGTTTTGCCTATGAAGAGGCGGCGGCAATCTGTGACTGCGCCGTGGGAACGATCAAAAGCCGGGTCGCTCGAGGCCGGTCCGCGCTCGAAGCAATTCTCTCCGAGGGGCGGTTGCCATCGCGCAAACATGCTGAAGCCAATCCCGAAGGTCCGTTGAGCTCGATCATGCGCGAGGTAGACGTCCTTGCCGGCGATCGCTCGAACGGCGACGAGTAGCCGTCATCAAAGCGTCGGCGACTGCAGGGCTTTAGGCTGGCTCTTTCTTGTCCAGCGCAGCAATCAGCGGTTCGAACATCCGCATGTCCGAAAACCTGCTGGCCTGGGCATAGGCGCAACGCAGGGCCTTTCCGACTCCCAGCGCCCGCGGTTCGGTGGTGTACACCTGATCCGGAGCGTGAGCCTGCTGCCGATCGGCGTTCGAAGTGGAATGCCTAGTCATACGAAGAATAAACGAACGTCGGGCCTGACGGTTGCCAAATCCCTCTATCCGACGCCATAGACATGGCCCGCTGTAGAGGGGAGTGGCATGCAGCCTGACTGGGACGAAGCCCTGGCTCGCGCGGAGGCGCACTCGCCCTATCTCGCCATGCTGATCCGTCGGCAACCGGAACTCGTCGCGCGGTTGAAGGCGGACGGGCCGGAGGCGGCACTGGCCATGGGTGCAGCGGAAGAGGCTGACACACCGACCCGGCTGCGGCAGGAAAAGGCCGCCGTCGCTCTGGTCACGGCGATCGCCGATCTGGCTGGCGTCTGGCCATTGGAAACCGTTACCGGCACGCTCAGCCGCTTCGCCGATCGGGCGCTGGATGCCGCGATCGTTGCGGCCCTGCAAGAGCGCGTGCCGGATGCCGAACCACAGGGATTTGCCGTCATCGCACTCGGCAAGCAGGGCAGTTTCGAGCTGAACTATTCGTCCGATCTTGACCCCATATTGATCTACGATCCCGATCGCCTGCCCTGTCGCCCGCGCGAGGAACCGGCGGAGGCGGCGGTCCGGCTCGCCCGGCGGGTGGTGGAGATCATGCATGGGCGGCAGAACGGCGACGGCTACGTGTTTCGGGTCGATCTGCGCCTTCGACCCAATGCCGAGGTGACACCGATCGCCCTCTCGGTAGGGGCGGCGATCAGTTACTATGAATCCGCTGCCCTGCCGTGGGAACGGGCGGCCTTCATCCGTGCCCGCGCGGCGGCCGGCGATGTGGCGCTGGGCCAGTCCTTTCTGGACATGGTCAAGCCGTTCGTGTGGCGCCGGGCCCTTGATTTCACTGCCATCCGCGAGATCCGGGCGATCTCGAACCGGGTCCGCGACCATTATGCGCAGGGCCAGGAACTCGGGCCGGGGTTCGATCTGAAACGCGGCCGGGGCGGCATCCGTGAAGTGGAGTTCTACGCCCAGATCCAGCAGATGATCTTTGGCGGGCGCGACCCGGCATTGCGGGTGCCGGCGACCCTCGATGCCCTGGCGGCATTGGCGGCGGCGGGGCATGTCGATGCCGGAGACGCCGGGATGATGGGGGAGGCCTATCGCCTCTATCGCACCGTCGAGCATCGGCTGCAGATGGTCGACGATCGACAGACCCACAGCCTGCCGAAGGATCCGGCGGCGCTGGACAATGTGGCCCAACTTGGTGGGTGGACGAACGGCGCGGCGTTGATAGCCGACCTTGCCGGGCCGACCCGAACGGTGGCGGCCACCTATGCAATGCTGCTCGCGCCAGAGGATGAGGTGGGATTGGGGTCAGATACCGCATCTGTCGCGGATCATTTGGCCTCACTAGGGCTTGACCCGGATCTTGCCGCCCGGATCGAGCGGTGGCGCAGCTATGACGCACGGTCGCTCAGAACCGCCGCGGCGCGGGAGGCGTTCGAGGTCGTCTTGCCCGTGTTGCTGGAAGCGGCCGCCCGCACCCCTTCGCCAAATGACACGCTGGTGCGCTTCGAACGCTTTCTTGAGCGCTTGCCGTCCGGTGCGCAGTTCTTCCAGCTGCTGAAATCCAACAAGCGGCTAGTGTCGCTGCTGGCAAGATTGCTGGGTCTGGCCCCGTCCCTTGCTGAAGAGCTGGCGGCGCGGCCAGCCCTGATCGATGGCCTGCTGGATGCAAGCGCCTTTCAGCCGATGCCGCCGGTCGAGGAACTGGCGGCAGAACTTGGCGCGGGTGCCCCCCCGTTCGAGGAGTTACTGGACCAGGTTCGGCGTCGCGTCGGTGAGCGTCGCTTCGCGCTGGGTGTCCAGCTGATCGAAGCGATCACCGACCCGCTGGAGGTGGCGGCCGGCTATGCACGGATTGCGGAAGCTGCTGTGAGGGTGCTGACCGAGGCGGTCGAAACTAGCTTCGCGGAACGTCACGGTCATGTTCCCGGCGGACGGCTGTCTGTTCTGGGACTGGGGAGATTGGGCGGCGCGGCGTTGACTGCGGCGTCCGATCTCGATCTCATCTATCTGTTCTCCGGCGATTTTTCGGTTGAATCGGATGGCGCCAAGCCGTTGGCGGCGACGCTCTATTTCAACCGTCTCGCGCAACGCGTAACGGCGGCGCTCAGCGCGCCGACGGCTGCCGGTCCGCTCTACGAGGTCGACACGCGGCTGCGCCCGTCGGGCAGTCAGGGGCTGCTGGCGGTGTCGATCGACAGCTTTGATCAGTATCAGCGCGAAAATGCCTGGACGTGGGAGCATATGGCGCTGGCCCGCGCGCGGATCGTTCACGGCACCGCGGAGGACCGCGCGGCGATCGGAGCGATCATCGACATGGCGTTGCACCAGGTGCGCGATCCGGGCCAGCTGGGTGACGATGTCGTCAAGATGCGGAGCGAGATCAGCACCCACAAGCCGCCGGCCGGACCGCTCGACGTGAAGTTGATCGAAGGCGGCCTCGTCGATCTGGAGTTCGTGGTCCACCATCTCCAGCTGCGGACCCGCACCGGTCTGTCGCCCTTTCTGGGCGAAGCGGTCAGCGGGCTGGTCGCAGCGGGTCTGGCGCCTGCGGGATTGCGCGCTGCGCACGACCTCATGACCCGGTTTCTGGTGACGATGCGCCTCGTCGCGCCGGCGGCTGCCGAGGCGCGAGATTTGACACCCGATGTCCAGGCGCTGGTGGCGCGGGCTGCGGGCTGTGGGGATTGGGCATCGCTGATGCGGGATTATGATCAGGCGCGGGCGCTCGTGTCGACGCTCTGGGCCGAGCAGACAGGAGGCAAGAGGAATGGTTGACAAGCCTTTGGAAACAGGAGATATCGCGCCGGATTTTGATCTTGCCGGCGTTGACGGGAAACGCCATCGCCTGATCGATTATCGTGGCCGCAAACTGGCTCTCTACTTCTACCCACGCGACAGCACCCCAGGCTGCACGCGGGAGGCGCAGGACTTCACCGCACTCAACACCGCGTTTGATGCCGCCGACACCGCTATCCTGGGCGTGTCGAAGGACAGTGTCGACAGTCACAGCCGATTCGCCGCCAAATATGATCTTGGCGTCCCACTGGGCAGCGATGCCGACAGTGAGGTTGCGGAAGCCTATGGCGTGTGGGGCGAAAAGAAACTTTACGGCCGCGCCTTCATGGGGATCGAGCGGGCGACCTTCCTGATCGGTCGCGACGGGCGGCTGGCCGGCATTTGGCGCAAGGTGCGGGTGCCGGGCCATGCCGAAGCGGTCCTGGAGGAAGCGCGCCGCCTTGATTGATCTTCCGGTCGATAATGTGACCTCTGCGGCGCGGCTGGTGCTGTTGACTCCGGCGCCTGTCGCCAAGGTGCGGTTGTCGCGGCTTCTGGCGCGGGCGTGGCGCCAGGGGCGACTGAAGCATGGGGTTGCCATGGCCATGCCGGACAGTTTCTCCCGGCCGGACAGGCCGGAACTGCTGCCGCCCAGCCGGATGCCGAAACGCGGGCGGGCGGGCAGCGAACGGTCTCGCATCGCCTTGCTCCATTCCCTGGCCCATATCGAATATGTGGCGATCGATCTTGCCTGGGACACGGTGGGGCGGTTCGGCCCCGCGATGCCGCGAGGCTTTACCGACGATTTTATCTCCGTCGCGGCGGACGAGGCGATGCATTTCGCCTTGCTCGATCGGCGGTTGCGCAGCCTGGGCAGCCATTATGGCGCGCTTCCCGCCCATGCCGGACTGGACGAGGCGGCCCTCGATACGGCGGGCGATGTCGCGGCGCGGCTCGCCGTGGTTCCCCAGGTTCTGGAGGCACGGGGCTTGGACGTCACACCGCAGACCGTGGCGCGACTCGAAGCTGCCGGAGACCATCGCTCGGCAATCATCCTGACCCGCATTTACCATGACGAAATTCGTCATGTTGGATTTGGAAATCATTGGTTTAGGTGGCTTTGTTCCGTCTCCGGAACCGATTCGGCGACAGAGTTCCGCCGGCTGGTCTCAAGCCATTTCGGCGGGGCCATTAAGCCGCCGTTCAACGACTCGGCGCGTCGACAAGCCGGTTTAACGCGCGACTACTACAGTTTGCTTGCGGAGCAGCCGTCTAGACCCGCATGAAGCCATGGCGGTTGTCGGGCGGGGTCTGACTGCCATCAACATTTTCATAATCGGATAGGGCCAAAAACGGCCCAGCCGACTTCCCGTAGGGTCGCCGGGGGAGATTGAGTTGAGCAAGTTCAAAACGACTGTCGCTGGATTCGGTTCCGTTATTGGCCAGTGGCGGCAGCGCGCGAATGAGGTTTTCCGTCCGCGTACCCTTCAGCTGCAGGACACCACCGGCGTTCGCACCATCCGCATATCGTCGCGCGCCCAGATGATGACGGCTGGCGCCGCGACGCTGTTCGTGGGCTGGAGCGCGGTTGCGACCATCGGCCTGATCGCGGCTGTGCCGTCGAGCGCCGACCTGTCGAGCAGCCACACCGAGTTGGCCCGCATGCAGCAGGAAGTCGCCGCGATGCGCGCCGACGTGCGCTCGATGAAGTCGGCCGCCGGCGCCACCGTCGAGCGGATCGAGCAGCGCCAGAAATTCCTGGCTGCAATGCTGTCGGGCGATGCGGACCTGAGCCAGCTTGCCACTTTGTTGCCCGAAGCCGCCGATGCCGCCGCTGCGACCGGCCGGTTCGCCGGGCTGGTTTCGCCCTTTGCGGCGCTTGAAGGGCGTCAGCTCGATTTCGTTCGTCAGGCAACGACTGCCGCGCACGCCCGCTATCGTGATACCGAAACCCTGGTCCGTCGCGTCGGCCTGACCCCGGCGCGTCTGTTGCGCCAGTCGTTCGCCGGCATGGGTGGTCCCTATGAAGCGGCCGATGCCCCCGGCGGCCCGCTGGCGGACGCAGACCCCGAGTTCAAGGCACTGTTCGTCAGCTGGAGCAAGGTTGGCCAGCTGGAACGGTCCATGCTGGCGGTGCCGGCGATGAAGCCGGTCCGCAATTTCCGCTACACCAGCGGCTTCGGCGTTCGTGTCGACCCCTTCAACGGCGGCGCGGCCATGCATGCCGGCATCGACATGGCTGGCCGGGTGGGCGAACCCATCTATGCCACCGCCGACGGCATCGTCGACCGGGCCGGCTGGTATGGTGGCTATGGCAATCTGGTCGAACTGGGTCACGGCAAGGGTATCCAGACCCGTTACGGCCATCTGTCGAAGCTTCTGGTGAAGCCCGGTGACCAGGTGCGTCGCGGCGACAAGATCGCCCTGATGGGTTCGACCGGCCGTTCGACCGGCAGCCATCTTCATTATGAGGTGCGGATCGACGGCGCCGCGGTCAGCCCGTTGCCCTTCCTCCAGTCGTCGGAAGCACTGGCGGCCGTTCAGGATCGGGCCAGCGATGTCGCCATGGGCGGCCCCGATGCGCGGATCACCCCCGGCAACTGATTGCAGCCGGACCTCTGCCATCCTATCTGGATGGTCATGAGTGCTACCGAACCCGTTCGACTGACCTCGGCCGCCGCCGCGCGCGTTGCAGCTATCGCCACGCGTCAGGACAAGCCGGCCATATTGCGCCTGTCGGTCGAAGGCGGCGGCTGCGCCGGCTTCCAGTATCGTTTCGGTCTTGCGGATGCCGTGAACGGTGACGATCAGGTGGCGAGCACCGATGGGGTGCAACTGGTCATCGATCCGGTCAGTCTCGACCTGCTCGACGGCAGCGAGGTCGATTTCGTCGAAAGCCTGGGGGGGGCGTCCTTCCAGGTCCGCAATCCCAATGCCCAGTCGGGCTGCGGCTGCGGCACCAGCTTCTCGATTTAGGCGCGTGTAAACGGCACCGGAGGTTTCCAAGCGTCGCCTCAGGCGCCATAAGCAGCGACATGCGGATCGCCAGCTTCAACATCAACGGCATCAAGGCGCGCCTGCCGCGCCTCCTCGAATGGCTCGAGGAAACGAAACCCGACATCGCCTGCCTCCAAGAACTGAAGACATCGGATGAAACCTTTCCCGAGGCCGACCTGCGCGCCGCCGGCTACGGCGCGGTCTGGCATGGGCAGAAGGGGTTTAACGGCGTCGCCATCCTCGCCCGCGATACGGACCCGGTGGAGATCCGCCGAGGCCTGCCCGGCGATCCGGACGACACCCACAGCCGCTATATCGAGGCGCGGGTCGGCGACCTTACCGTCGCCTCCATCTACCTGCCCAACGGCAATCCGCAGCCGGGGCCGAAATTCGATTACAAGCTTGCCTGGTTCGACCGGCTGATCGACCATGCGACCACCCTGCTGGCCACGGAGACGCCGGTGGTGCTGGCCGGCGACTATAATGTCTGCCCGACGGATGAGGACGTCTTTTCGGTGGAGCAGATGGCGAGCGACGCGCTGGTTCAGCCGGAAAGCCGTGCCGCGTATCGCCGGCTGCTGTTCCAGGGCTGGACGGATGCCATTCGGGCCCGCATCCCTCGCGGCCGGGCATATACTTTCTGGGATTATCAGATGAATGCGTGGCCGCGCGATATGGGCCTCCGGATCGATCATCTGCTGCTCAGCCCGCAGGTGGCCGACCGGCTGCTCGATGCAGGGGTGGATCGGGCGACGCGCGGCAAGGAAAGAGCGTCGGACCACGCCCCCACATGGATCAAGCTGCGCTAGGCTTGGATCGCGGCGTCAGCCCTATCCGTCTCAGATATCCTGTGCCAGCCGTCCATAGAGGTCCGGACGACGGTCGCGGAAAAAACCGAAGGCGGCGCGGTGGCGGCGCACGCGCGCGATATCGAAGCTGGCGACCAGGGCGCCGGTCTCGTCTGCTCCAAACGCATCGGTGAAATCGCCGCGCTCGTCGGCGATGAAGCTGTGGCCATAGAAGTGCTGGCCGTCCTCGGTGCCGATGCGGTTGGCGGCGACGACCGGGACGACGTTCGATACCGCATGGCCGATCATCGCCCGCCGCCATAGCCTGCTGGTGTCGAGGCCGGGATCATGTGGCTCCGATCCGATGGCGGTGGGGAAGAACAGGATTTCGGCCCCCATCAGCATCATCGCGCGCGCGGTTTCAGGATACCATTGATCCCAGCAGATGCCGACGCCGATCGTGCCGTAGCGGGTCGGCCAGACCTTGAAGCCGGTATTGCCGGGCCGGAAATAGAATTTTTCCTCATAGCCCGGCCCATCGGGAATGTGGCTCTTGCGATAGACGCCCATGATGTCGCCGGCATCGTCGATCATCGCCAGGCTGTTATAGTGATGCGGTCCGTCCACCTCGAAGAAGCTGGTCGGGATATAGACCTTCAGCTCCGCCGCCAGCCGCTGCATGGCCAGCACCGCGGGATGCTGCGCGGTCGGCCGGGCGCGGGCGAAGGCGCCCTCGTCCTCGACGCGGCAGAAATAATGCCCTTCGAACAGTTCCGGGGGCAGGATGATCTTCGCCCCGCGGGCCGCAGCGTCGCGGACCAGCGTCTCGACGGCGCTGATGTTGGCGTCGATGTCGTCCGTGAGCGCCAGCTGAAGGGCGGCGACGGTGATATCGGTCATCAAATCTGCTC
Source organism: Sphingomonas sanxanigenens (assembly GCA_037190805.1). GTDB lineage: Bacteria > Pseudomonadota > Alphaproteobacteria > Sphingomonadales > Sphingomonadaceae > JBBCJR01. The sequence goes on from JBBCJR010000002.1 coordinate 55,497, forward strand.
CGGCACCGCAAGGCGCGGCTGCTGCTGGGTGATGCAGTGGAAGCTGCCGCCACCGGTGAGGATATGCGCGGCCGGCAGGCCGACGGCGCGGCGGGTGGGAAACAGGTCCTGCACGGCGCGGACCGCCGCATCGTCGTTCGGCCGATCATAGAGCGGCACCACGACGACCGTGTTGGCGATGTAGAAATTCATATAGCTGGCGGCCACCACTTCGTCGTCCGTCGTCACCCGGCCCGGTGAGGGGATATCGGCGATGGCGAGGCCGAAGGCCCGCGCGCGTGCCCGCGCATCGGCATAGACGGCGGCATTGGGATCGTCCGCCTCCGTCGCCAATGGCAGAGCCAGAACGCCTGGCGCGACGAAGCGCGCGAGATTGTCGACATGGCCGTCGGTATGATCGCCGGCCAGGCCGTCGCCCAGCCAGAGCACGCGGTCGAGGCCGAGGTCGGCGGCCAGCCGCGCCTCGATTTCAGCGCGGCTGAGGGCGGGGTTGCGATTGGGGTTGAGCAGACACTGCTCGGTCGTGACGACAAGGCCGGCGCCGTCCGTATCGATCGCGCCGCCTTCCAGAATCCAGTCGCAGCGCTTCGCCGGCACTGCGGCGCGTTCGGCGACGAAGGCGGCGACTTCTGCATCGCCGGGCAGGTCGAACTTGCCGCCCCAGCCATTGAAGCCGAAATCACGGGCGGCCAGCCGATCGCCCTCGCGAACGAAAATCGGTCCCGTGTCACGCAACCAGATGTCGCCGAACCGGACCTGGTGGAACCGCGTACGGGTGTCGCCCAGCGCTGCATGGGCGCTCGCCGCCGCCTCGTCGCCGTGGACGAGCAGTTCCACGACCTCGCCGTGCCCATCGTCGTCGATGGCGCGGATGAGGTTCGCAACCTCGGCTTGGGCGGGGCCGAGGTCGTCCAGCCAAAGATGGGCGGCGGACGGCCATGCCGTCCACACCCGGTCATGCGGCGCCCATTCGGCAGGTTGGAGCAGCGACATCGGCAACACCTCGATCAAAAGCGGTGGAGGCCACCCTGGCGGGGGCAGATGGCAGTCCGGTGACGCCGACGCAAGCTGCCTCGATCACAGTGATCGGGCAAAGACCATTGAAGCGCGCGGGTGGACCGGCTTAGGTGCCCGAAGCAGTTTCGGGAGAATGAACGAATGCCGGCCAAGTTCGACTATGACCTGTTCGTCATCGGTGCCGGCTCAGGCGGGGTTAGGGCCGCGCGCGTGTCGGCTGCCCATGGCGCCAAGGTCGCCGTGGCGGAAGAGCATCGGGTCGGTGGCACCTGCGTCATCCGCGGCTGCGTGCCCAAGAAGCTGCTGATCTATGGCGCCCATTTCGCGGAGGATTTGCATGACGCCCGGCGTTTCGGCTGGGACGTTCCGGAGTGCAGGTTCGACTGGACGGTGCTGCGCGACAATGTGTTGGCGGATGTCGATCGACTGAACGGCATCTACACCACGACGCTGGAGTCGCACGGGGTCGAGGTGATTCTGGAGCGCGCGGTGCTGACCGGGCCCAACAGCCTGAAGGTCGGCAAGCGTGAGGTAACAGCGAAAACGATCCTCATCGCCACCGGCGCGCGGCCGCTGATCCCCGACTGCCCCGGCGCGCAGCATGGCATAACCTCGAACGAGGCGTTTCACCTCGACGCTATACCGCAGCGGATCGTGATCGCCGGTGGTGGCTATATCGCCAATGAATTCGCCGGGATCTTCCACCAGTTCGGGGCGCAGGTGACGCTGGTCAACCGCTCCGACCGCATTCTGCGCGGGTATGACGAGCAGATCCGTGACCGGCTGCTTCAGATTTCGACGATGAAGGGCATCCAGTTCCGCTTCAACGCGCCGTTTGAAAAGGTGGTGAAGCGCAAGGACGGCAGCCTCACCGTCCATATGGGCGGGTGCGAGCCGGTGGACTGCGACCTGCTGATGTTCGCCACTGGCCGAGTCCCGAACGTTGAGGGGTTGGGCCTCGATAAGGCTGGGGTGGAACTGACCGAAAAGGGCGCGATCCGGGTGGGAGAGGATAATCGCACCAATGTGGCGTCCATCTACGCGGTTGGCGATGTCACGGATCGCGTGCAGCTCACCCCCGTCGCCATCCGGGAAGGGCAGGCGTTTGCCGATACGGTGTTTGGCGACAAGCCGACTACGGTCGACTATGACAACATCCCGAGCGCCGTGTTCAGCCACCCCCCGCTGGCCGGTGTCGGCCTGACCGAGGCGCAGGCGCGCGACACGTTCGGATCGGTCAGGGTCTATACGTCCGATTTCCGTCCGATGAAGAATGTGCTGGCAGGCCGCAACGAGCGTTCGCTCTACAAGCTGGTCGTCGACGAAGGCACCGACCGGGTCGTCGGTGCCCACATGATCGGCCCGGACGCGCCGGAGATCATGCAGGCCGTCGCCATCGCGGTGAAGGCCGGCCTGACCAAGGCTCAGTTCGACGCCTGTGTCGCCATCCATCCGACGATGGCGGAGGAACTGGTGCTGCTGAAATAGGTCGCCCCTCAATAGAGGAACATCGGCAGGCCTTCGATCTTGAGCAGCTTGGCGCGATAGGTGTCGGGATCGTAAAGGCCCGCGACGTCGACGGTCTTGGTCGATTCCAGCAGGGTACCGATCGGGACGTGACAGTAATTGCCGTCGCGCAGTGCCACCATGCGGCCGGTATCGCCCGACTGGATCAGCTGCACGGCAAGGCCGCCGAAAGCGAAGCCGACCATGCGATCGAGGGCATCGGGCGCGCCGGCGCGCATCAGATAGGCCAGTTCCTGAACGACGGTGCCATGTCCGGTCCGCGCCTCGATGGCATGGGCGAGGCGGCGGCCGACGGGGATATCGTCGCGGTGGGTGGCGGATTTGGACAGATCGCCGTCCTCGTCCTCATCCTCCCCGATGATGCGGGCGCCTTCCGATATCACGCATACCGCATAGCCGGCGGGGCGCGAGCGCTTGTCCTTGTCGAGAAGGGGGAGAAGCACGTCGAGATCGACCGGCACCTCGGCGATCACCGTCCGATCCACCTGCGCCAGAAAGCCGGACAGCAGCGCGGTCTCGCCCGACCGGCGGCCGAACAGCTCGACGACGGCGATGCGCTCATGGCTTTCGGTGGTCGTCCTCAGCGCGTTGATCGCCTCGACCGAGCGGCTGACAGCGGTGGCGAAGCCGATGCAATAGTCGGTGCCGAAGACGTCGTTGTCCATGGTCTTGGGCACGGAGATCACCGGCACGCCGAGGCTCGACAGATGGGCGGAGAAGCGCAGCGTGCCGTCACCGCCCATCGTCACCATCGCATCGATGCCCAGCTTGTCGATGACATCGAGGACATGGCTGGTGCGATCGCCGCCTTTCACGGTGCGCGGGTCGATACGGGAGGTGTGGAGGATTGTGCCGCCCGTCCGATCGATGCCGCGCACCGCCTCGCGGTCGAGGATGTAACGGTTGGCGGCGATCGTCACCGGATCGGCAGGATCAATGGCGAGCAGGCCCTGCCAGCCGCGCCGAAAGCCAACCACCTCCCAGCCAAGGTCGATCGCCGACAGGGTGATCGAGCGGATGCACGGGTTCAGTCCGGGCACGTCGCCGCCGCCGGTCAGCAATCCGATACGCATGGGTTGTCCTCCATTGCTTGCCTGTCGTCCCGGTAATGCGAACGCGCGCGACCGGGATGGGGTGCCGAGAGGCTAGCGTCCGGCCGCTGGCAGGAAGGTCAGCTTGAGGCCGGCGGCCTCGCGCGGGGCGTCGATGGTGACGCCGGAAAAGGTCGCAGTCATGCCCGCGTCGAGACGCCGTACCGGCGCCGGGATCGTCCAGGCATAAAGCGTTTGTCCGTCGCCGCTGACCAGGGCGGCGCGGATGTCGGGCACCGCCATCACCCGATTGGTCGGATTTCGGACCAGACCATGAATTTCCAGAACCTCGTGGCCACCCTCGACCATGCGCCGCTCGGCGCCGCCGATGCGTTCCAGGCGCAGCAGGGCGGCCGGTTCAAAGGTGCCGCCGCTGGCGATCATGGCGCGCAGGCTGTCGACGCCCCCCGCCATCCACAGCGCGACGTTCAGAGCAAGCAGGATGAGGCCGACCGTGACCGCGATCATCGTGCGGATACGGGCCGGATTGCGGCGTGGCCGGAACGGCGGCGCATGAGCGAAGGGGTCGAAATCGTTCTCAGCCGCCTGGGGCGCGGGCGATGGCTCTTCGGCTCGTTCGACTGGCCGGCGGGCGGGCTGCTCTTCCGCCCAGGAGGATGGCGGCGGTGGCGGCGGTGCGGTGGGGACCGGTTCGGACGGCGCGGTAGCGGCCGCCAGCAGCGAGTCTGGCGCGGACTGGAACCAGCTGTGCGCGCACTGGCTGCACCGCACGCGCCGACCGGAGACGCCAATCGACGCATCCGGCACGAGATAGCGTGTCGAACAATTGGGGCAGGTCAGCAGCATTGCCTGGTGTCGCCTCCTCGCCCCGTCGGTTGGGGATCGTCGCCTTGGGTAGCCGCCCCCCGCGTCGCGGGCAAGCACATGCGGCGGCGTAACTGTTCGGACCCGCTGGACGCGGCGCGGATCGTCATGCGATGGCAATCGAATGGCGAACGTCGTCAGATTCGAACATGTCGGCCTGCGCTATGGCACTGGCGCGGAAACGCTGTCCGACATCAGCTTCGCGCTGGAGGAGGGGGGATTCTATTTCCTCACCGGCTCTTCCGGCGCGGGCAAGACATCGCTGCTTCGCCTGCTCTATCTCGCCCAGCGCCCCAGCCGGGGGCTGATCTCGATCTTCGGACAGGATGCCGTCACCCTGCCGCGCGGTGCCTTGCCGGCGCTGCGGCGCAGGATCGGCGTTGTGTTCCAGGACTTCCGCCTCGTGCCGCATCTCAGCGCGTTCGACAATGTCGCCTTGCCGCTGAGGATCGCGGGCGTCGGTGAAGCGGAAGTGCGCGATTATGTCGGCGAGCTTCTGGACTGGGTCGGCCTTGCCGAACGTGCCAGTGCCCGGCCAGCCACCTTGTCTGGCGGCGAGCAGCAGCGCGTGGCGATCGCGCGCGCGGTCATAAACCGTCCGGATGTCCTGGTCGCTGACGAGCCGACGGGAAATGTCGATCCGGACATGGCCCAACGGCTGCTCCATCTGTTCGAGGAGCTGAACCGGCTGGGGACCACCGTGGTCGTCGCTACCCACGACGTTCATCTGCTGTCGCGGATCAGGGGCGCGCTGGTGATGCGCCTCGACCGCGGGCGCCTCGATGATCCGACCGGGTCGCTTCGCCATCCGCCGCGCAGTGGCGGCGGGAAGGGGGGCTGATGCTCGGTTTCCGCCGCCGCCCGCCAGCCGTGCTCCCGCTGTCGCGCGCCATCGGCCTGATGCCGTGGGTGATCGCGATCATGATTTTCCTGTGCGCCCTGGCGCTGGCGGGGGGACTGTCGATCGCGGCGGCGACGCACAGCCTGTCTGGCGAACTGGATCGCAGCCTGACGGTCCAGATCATCGAACCCAATCCCGATCAGCGCGCCGAAATTGCCGGGCGGGTGGTGACGGCCCTGACCGGTCAGCCGGGCGTCGCAGCTGTCCGGCTGGTGCCCGAGGCGGAACTGTCTGCCCTGCTGGAGCCGTGGCTGGGAACCGGCCTTGCCGACAGCGACCTGCCGGTGCCGGCGCTGATCGACGTAGAGCTCGACCCGGCGGAGGCGCCCCCGGTGGAACGTCTGGCCGCCTTGGCCCGCAGCGTCGCGCCGGGCGCTCGCATCGATGATCACAAGGAAGCACTCGGCCCGATCAACAGCCTTCTCGCCGCCCTGCAGGCGGTTGCGGTTGCGGTGGCCTTGCTGGTGGCACTGGCGACGATGGCGACCGTGGCGCTGGCGACCCGGGCCAGCCTGAATACCCATATGGCGACGATCGAGGTGATGCACCTGATTGGCGCCAAGGACGAACAGATCGCTGCCCTGTTTCGCCGCCGGGCCGGATTGGACGGTTTATTCGGCGGCCTCGCGGGTCTGGCGGCCGCGGTGCTGGTCGTGCTGTTGCTGGGCGACCGGGCGAATGCGCTGGGTAGCGGCATGCTGGCGTCGGCAACGCTGGGGCCAGGGTCGTGGGTAACCCTGGTCCTGCTACCCTTGGCCGCCGCCGCATTGGCGATGGCGACTGCCCATGTCACGGTCATCCGTTCGCTGGCATCCTACACATGATGCGGTTTGCGACCCGGTTGCTGGCACTGATGGTGCTGGCATGGATTTTTGGCCTGGCGATTTTCGTGCTCACTCTGCCGGGTCCAGCTGGCGCCATCCGCACCGACGCTATCGTCGTCCTGACCGGTGGACCAGGCAGGGTGGCGCGTGGGGTGGAACTGCTCCGCGCGGGGCGGGCCAAGCGGCTGCTGATTTCCGGCGTCGACCGTACCGTGCGACCACGCGAACTGGCTGCGACCACCGGCGCGCCGGTTCGGCTGTTCGACTGCTGCATCGATCTGGGCTTCGGCGCGGTCGATACGCGATCCAACGCCGATGAAACGGCGGCGTGGATGAAGCAGCATGGCTATCGGTCCTTGCGGATCGTGACCTCGGCCTGGCACATGCCTCGCGCCCGGTTGGAGCTGTCGGCCCGGTTCGGGTCCGATGTCGACCTGATCGAGGATGCCGTGCCAGCCGAACGGGCACCATGGCCCCTGATTCAGGAATATGCCAAATATGTGCTGCGCCTCGTCGCGCTGAAGGCAGGATTTTCGCGATGATCGCCTGGTTTCGTTCCCTGCTGTTCGCGCTGGTCTTCTACGGCGGCAGCGCGATCATCGTCACGCTGGGGGTGCCGTTCGCGTTCAGCCAGCGCACGCTCATCCCCTATGCCCATGGCTGGGCGCGATTCCATAACTGGTGCGTCCGCTGGCTGCTGGGCATCCGGCTGAAGGTGCATGGGGAAGTGCCGCGCGGCGCGGTGCTGCTGGCCGCCAAGCATCAGTCGATGTTCGAGACGGTGGCGCTGGTCGCGCTGCTCGATCGCCCGGTCATCGTCCTCAAGGCCGAACTGACGCGCATCGCGCTGTGGGGCTGGATGGCCCAGGTCTATGGCATGATCCCGATCGACCGCGAGGGATCGACCGCGGCCCTGAGAGCCATGCTGAAAGCCGTCGAGGCCGCGCGCGCCAGCGGCCGTCCAGTCGTCATCTTTCCCGAAGGAACGCGCGTCCCACCCGGCACGGAACCGCCTGTCAGAGCCGGCTTTGCGGGCCTATACCGTCATCTTGGCTTGCCGACGGTGACACTGGCGCTGGATAGCGGCCGCCTGTGGCCCCGTCATCGCTTCGTAAAGCATGCCGGCACCATCCATTTCCGCTTTGGCGAGCCAATCCCCCCCGGTCTGCCGCGCCGCGAGATCGAGGCGATCGTCCACGCGGGCATCAATATCGACCCCGCGACGGGCGTCTGAGATGGCGGATGACGCGCCACCCGCGCGCTATGTCATCGCGCTGGGGTCGAATCGTCGTCATCATCACCATGGCGGCCCCGCAGCCGTCCTATCCGCTGCCCTTGCCGTGCTGGAGGCGACGGAGGTGCGCGTCATCGCCCGCTCGCGGATCATCCGCACCCCGGCGCTGGGACCGGCAGGGCGCGATTTCGCCAATGCGGTGGCGCTGGTCTCCAGTCCCCTCGATCCGCTGGCGCTTCTCACCCTGGTCAAAGGCATCGAGCGTGCGTTCGGCCGGCGGCGGGGACGGCGCTGGGGTGCGCGCGTGCTCGATATCGACCTCATTCTCTGGTCGGGCGGGACATTTCGCTCCCGGTCGCTGGTCATTCCGCACGCCAGCTTGGCAGAGCGGCGATTCGTTCTCGATCCGCTGGTCGAGGTGGCGGGCGTCTGGCGTCTGCCGGGCACGGCCCTGACGCCACGGCATTTAAGGGCCCGCCTTGCGCGCAGTCATTGACCGGGGCCGCTGCTGTTTCTAGTGAGGCGCCGCGTCACGGGCTCGTAGCTCAGTCGGTAGAGCAACGGACTTTTAATCTGTAGGTCCCGGGTTCGAATCCCGGCGAGCCCACCACGCGACAAAAATATCATTATTAATCAATGAATTGGCTGTCACCGACTTAGTCGGTCGACGGTCTGGTGCGCATCGCCTTGACCGCGCCGCGCCGTCCCTTGGCCTCCATCCGCCGAACCTTCGACCCCAGGGTGGCGCGGGTCGCCTTTCTGGGCTTGGGGCGTTCCCCGGCGCGACGGATCAGGTCGATCAGCCGGTCCAGCGCATCGCGCCGGTTCATTTCCTGACTGCGGTGGCTCTGTGCGAACAGCACGAGCACGCCGTCCTGCGTCACCCGGCTGCCAGCGAGGCGCGCGAGGCGGCCCTTGACGTCGGGAGCCAGGGTCAGCGACCCACCGATGTCAAAGCGTAGCTCGATAGCGGTGGAGGTCCGATTGACGTGCTGGCCGCCCGGCCCGCTCGCCCGCGCGGCGCGCCAGTCCAACTCGTCGGGGTCGAGCACGATGCCGGGCATGATGGGAATCATCCGTTGCCAATAGCGCGATTGTCGCCGTGGTGCATCATCGCTAGAGCCGACACGATCCGAGACGGAGACTTGCCTTTTGACCCGTACCGACTGGACCCGAGCCGAAATCGCGGCATTGTTCGACCTGCCCTTCGCTGATCTGCTGCTTCAGGCGCAAACGGTCCATCGCGCAAATCACCAGCCCAATGCCGTCCAGCTGTCGACGCTGCTGTCGATCAAGACCGGCGGCTGTGCGGAGGATTGCGGCTATTGCAGTCAGAGCGCCCATGCCGACAGCGGGGTCAAGGCGGGAAAGCTGATGGATGTCGACTTGGTCGTCGAGGCGGCCCGCGCCGCTGCGGACGGGGGCGCCGACCGGTTCTGCATGGGCGCGGCATGGCGCGAGCCCAAGGACCGCGACATGGACGCGCTGTGCGAGATGGTGCGGCGCGTGAAGGCGCTGGGTCTCGACACCTGCATGACGCTGGGCATGCTGACCGACGCACAGGCGGCGCGTCTCTCCGAGGCGGGGTTGGATTACTACAACCACAACCTCGACACCTCGCCTGAATATTATGGGGAGGTCATCACCACGCGCACCTATGCCGACCGGCTGGCGACGCTGGAGCGTGTGCGCGGGGCGGGTATTGCGGTGTGCTGCGGCGGTATCGTCGGCATGGGCGAATCGCGCGCCGACCGGGTGGGATTCATCCATGCGCTGGCGACGCTGCCGACCCATCCTGAAAGCGTTCCGATCAACGCCCTCGTGCCCGTGCCGGGAACAGTGATGGGCGAACTGCTGCGTGATGTGGTCCGGATCGACGACATCGAGTTCGCACGGACCGTGGGGGTCGCGCGCATCACCATGCCCGGGTCGATCGTGCGGCTGTCGGCGGGGCGCGAAAGTCTGTCGGAAGCCGCGCAGGCCTTGTGCTTTCTGGCGGGCGCCAATTCGATCTTTACCGGCGACCAGTTGCTGACGACAGGCAATGCCGGAAGCGACGCTGACGCTCGCCTGCTGGACAAGCTGGGCATGAAACCGGCCACAGGCGACGCGGCCATGCAGGAAGTGTTTAACAATGACGGTCTAGATGCTGCCGCCTGAGCAAGCATAGGGAGTGACCATGGCCCTCAACCCCGCCTCGAAGGTCGCCGTGATCGGCCTCGGCTATGTCGGACTGCCACTGGCGGTGGCGCTGGCCAAGGCGTTCGACGTCGTCGGCATCGACATTGACGAGGGACGCGTCGCCGAACTGCGTGCTGGCCACGATCGGACGCGCGAGATCGACCGGGCAGGACTGGAGGCATCCAGCCTTGGCCTGTCGACCGATATCGAGGCGGCGCGCGGCGCCGATATCATCGTCGTTACCGTGCCGACGCCGGTCGATAGCGCCAACCAGCCCGACCTCGGCCCGGTGATCGGCGCCACCCGCAGCCTGGCGACGGTGCTGGACGCGGGGCGGGGGACCATCGTCGTCTATGAGAGCACGGTCTATCCCGGCGTGACCGAGGAGATCTGTGGTCCCGAGATCGAACGCATCAGTGGCCTCAGGCGCGGGGTCGATTTCCGGCTTGGCTATAGCCCGGAACGGATCAACCCCGGCGACCGGGAGCATACCGTCGACCGCATCATCAAGGTGGTCGCGGGCGAGGATGATGCCGTCACCGACATTCTGTGCGACCTTTACGGCGCCGCGACCACGGGCGGCACGTTCCGGGCGGCGTCGATCAAGGCGGCCGAGGCGGCCAAGGTGATCGAGAACGCCCAGCGCGACATCAACATCGCCTTCATGAACGAAATCACCCAGATTTTCTCGAAACTCGATATCTCGATCCACGATGTCCTGGCCGCAGCGGGGACGAAGTGGAACTTTCTGCCCTTCGTGCCAGGCCTGGTCGGGGGCCACTGCATCGGTGTCGACCCTTATTATCTCAGCTACAAGGCGCTTCAGCTCGGACATTTGCCGCGCGTCATCCTCGCCGGCCGCTCCATCAACGACGGCATGGGCAGCTGGGTGGCCGACCAGATCCACGACCGGCTGCGCCGTCCGGCCCGCATTCTGGTGCTGGGCCTCACCTTCAAGGAGAATGTTCCCGATCTTAGGAACAGCCGGGTCGTGGACGTGATCCGTCGACTGGACTGGCTGGGGCATGACGTCACCGTCCACGACCCGCTCGCCGATGCCGCGGAGGCCGCCCATGAATATGATCTGGGTCTGAGCGCCGACGCGCTGGACGGCCAGTATGACGCGGTGCTGCTGGCCGTCGCGCATGATGCCTATCGCGCCTTGTCTCCGGACCGCATTGCCGGCCTGGTCGACGGCAAGGGGCTGGTGGCGGACCTAAAAGGCATGTTGCGGGGCCGCGACCTGCCGGCCGGCGTCTCGCGCTGGAGCCTCTGACCCCTCGACAAGCGCGGGTTCAGGGCCCACATGCGAGGCCATGTCAGCAAAGGGTGATCGAATGGCGGGCGGATGCGGCGATCATGACCACGAACCGCAGGAGCGGGACGTGGGCGTGCCGGACGCGGTGCTGGACGCGATCCGCACGCTGATCGCCTGGGCCGGCGACGATCCCGCGCGCGAGGGCCTGATCGACACGCCTGGCCGGGTGGCGAGGGCGTGGAAGGAATATTGTCAGGGCTATGGCAGCGATCCCGGCCTGCACCTGTCGCGGACCTTCGAGGAAGTGGGCGGCTATGACGAGATCGTCCTTTTGCGGGACATTCCGTTCCAGTCGCATTGCGAACATCATATGGCGCCGATCATCGGCAAAGCGCATATCGCCTATCTGCCGCGCGACCGGGTGGTGGGCATCTCCAAGCTGGCCCGTGTTCTCCACGGTTTCGCCCGCCGCCTCCAGGTCCAGGAGCGGCTGACTGCCGAGGTTGCCGACTGCATCTGGGAGCATCTCAATCCGATCGGTGTCGCCGTGGTGATTGAAGCGAGCCACGCCTGCATGACCGCGCGTGGCGTGCGCACGCCCGGCGTTGCAATGACCACCAGCCGAATGATGGGCGTGTTCCGCGATGATGAGCGCTCGCGCCGCGAAGTGCTGGCGCTGATGGGGTATTGAGAGCGTCTGCGTTGACGCCACGGCGGGCTCGCGCCATTATTTCGATGTCGATCCGATCGGTGCAAGATCGCTGACGCCATGGGCGTGTACGATCGATTGGTGGACTGCGCGCATCAGCGATTGAGAGCCGGGGAGCAGGGGCATGGAATTTCTGATTTTCCTTATACTTATCGCCGCTGTCCTGTGGTGGGCGATCGGCCTCTACAACCGCTTGCGTCTGCGCTCCGAAGCAGTGAAGCGGGCCCAGTCGAATCTGGTGGGCGAGCTCAAGAAGCGCGCGACCCTCGCGAATCAGCTGATCGAGGTGTGCAAAGGCTATGGCGATCATGAAAAGCTGACGCACTTGGCGGCGGCGCGCACGGTGGATGCCGAAGCTGATCCTTCGGTCCTCGCACGGGCGACCAGCAACGTCCTGGCCGGCATCAATCTCGTTGCCGATCGTTTCCCCGAACTCAAGGCCAACGAAACCTATCGCAAGCTGATGGACCAGCTCCAGACGATCGAGAATGACGTCCAGACAAAGCGCGAAGCGCTGAATGCCGAGGTCGAGGTCTATAACAGCTTTCGCGCCAGCTTCCCCGCCGTGCTCATCGCCGGCAATCTCGGTTTTCCCGAAGCGCCCTATTTCTCCGCCGACGAAGCGGGGTTGCAGGAAGGCGCGCTGTTCCGGACCGACGACGGCGCGATCCTGCGCGATCAGTTCGCGCGCATCGGCAAGGGCGTCGGCAACGCTACCCGTCAGCTCGGCAACCATGCTGCCGATGCGATCCAGTCGGCTCGCACCGCGGCGCAGAATGCCGCCGAAGCGCGTAATGCCGCGGCCGCTAGCGATGGTGCGGCTCCGGCTGTCGCGGTGGCCGAAGCGGGGGATGTCGGCGGCGGTGACGGGGTGGAGACCGCCGACGTAGCGATCCTGCCGGCCACGACTGACGAGGGCAAGGCGACGGGCGGTTCGGCTGCCTGAAGCCCTCCTCAGCGCGCTGTGGGGGCCGTGATCAGCTGATTGATGGCGTTGGCCAGATCGACGTCGCGGTGGGACAGGCCATCGGCGTCGTGGGTGGTCAGCGCGATATCGACGCGGTTCCACACATTCGACCATTCGGGGTGGTGATCGGCCTTCTCGGCCAGTAACGCCACGCGCGTCATGAAGCCGAATGCTTCGACGAAATCGGCGAAGCGGAAGCTGCGGACCAGTGCGTCGCGTGCCGCATCATGATGCCAGTCGGGCAGCGCGGCCAGCGCCGCGTTCCGCTCCGCTTCGGTCAGTCGTGCCACGGCCATCAGATCAACCCCGCCAGCGGACTGGACGGATCTGCATATAGCCGCCGACCCATCCGTCCGGCCAGATAGGCCAGGCGACCCGCTTCGACGCCGGCGCGCATCGCCCGCGCCATCATCACCGGGTCCTTCGCTTCGGCGATCGCAGTGTTCATCAGGACTCCTTCGCAACCCAGCTCCATCGCCACTGCCGCATCGGACGCGGTGCCGACCCCGGCATCGACCAACACGGGCACAGTCGCGCCCTCCACGATCAGGCGGATCGTCACCCGGTTCTGGATGCCAAGGCCGGAACCGATCGGCGCGCCCAGCGGCATGATAGCGACGGCGCCCGCGTCCTCCAGCCGTTTCGCGGCGATGGGATCGTCGGTGCAATAGACCATCGGCTCAAACCCTTCCTTGGCCAGGATCTCGGTCGCACGCACGGTTTCGATCATGTCGGGGTAGAGGGTTCGCGCCTCGCCCAGCACTTCCAGCTTGACCAGCGTCCAGCCTCCCGCCTCACGGGCCAGCCTGAGCGTGCGGATCGCATCCTCCGCCGTGAAGCAGCCGGCGGTGTTGGGCAGATAGGTGATCTTCTTCGGGTCGATATAGTCGGTCAGAATCGGCGCCTTGGGGTCGGCGACATTGACCCGGCGCACGGCGACCGTGACGATTTCCGCCCCCGCTGCTTCGACCGCGGCGGCATTCTGGGTGAAATCACGATACTTTCCGGTGCCGACGATCAGCCGCGACCGGAAGCTGCGTCCCGCCACCGTCCAGCGGTCGTCGTGATCGGTCTCCGCCACCACATGATCGCCGCCGCCCACGAAATGAACGATCTCCAGCTCATCGCCGTCCTCGAGCGTGACGTCGGCATAGGTCGAGCGGGGGATCACGGCGAGGTTGCGCTCCACCGCCACCTTGGCCGGATCGAGGCCGAGGCTGGCGGTCAGTTCGGCGAGCGTGGTGCCGGCGGCAGCCCGCCGGGATTCTCCGTTCACACGCAGCGAGATCATCGGAATTTCGGTCATGGCAGCGCTTGTATGCCGGTTGTCCGGCGCATGCCACCCCCGCAAGACGCTGTTGCATTTATACCACGATACGAGGGCAATGGGCCACATTGCAGCAACCATTCAGGATCGCTGTGGTTCTAGAGCCTGATCGCGTTCCGGTCGAAACGGGGGCGGGCCGCGATTTGATAAGTTCTGCGTCAAAGGAGCATTTTATGCGCAAGTTTTTCCTGGCAGCCGTCGCTGCCGCTGTCCTTCCCGTTGCGGCTCACGCCCAGGACACTGCACCTGACGGCTCGGCGGCCTTCGGTATCGAGCCGTATGTCGGCGTGCTTGGCGGCTATCACCTGTTCGACCGGGGTAGCGAGTTCGGCACCGGCACCACCGGCTTCCGGGGTCCGAAGGGCGCGCTGATCAGCGGCATCGCCGGCGTCAACGCGCCGCTTGGTCCGCTGGTCGTAGGCGTTGAAGGCAACGCCACCTATGGTTTCAAGGACATCGACTGGGAATATGGTGTCCGTGGCCGCGCGGGTGTGCGCGCCGGTGACAGCGGCCTGGTGTTCGTGTCCGCGGGCTATCAGTGGGTGAACACCGAGAACGCGCGCGGTTTCGGCGATCGCAAGGACTGGATTTATGGGGTCGGCGTCGAGGTCGGGCCCAAGGACATCGGTCTTGGCGGTATCACCGGCAATGCCGGCCCGCGCATCCGTCTCCAGGCCGAAACCTACGATTTCGACAGCATCCGTCCGATGGCGGGCGTCGTCTTCCACTTCTGATCATTTCAGCGGGAATGACGGACCGGCCGGCGCCTCGTGCGCCGGCCGGTTTTTCATGGGCAGTTTCAGCCGTTCAATCGGGCAAGCATCGCTTCGGCCGCTGCGGGCGCGCGGACCTTGGCTCCGTTGATCATGAACAGGAACACGTCGCGCGCTGTGCCCGCAGGTTGATTCTGCTGGATATAGTGCAGACCATCAGGCGCGTGGCCCGCCGCCCAGTCGCGTGCGGTTGCCGTCCAGCGGTCAAGCTCTACCGGGGAATAGCCGGTCGTCTCGGTCTCCAGGGCGTTCTGCAGCCGGGCATAGACGAAGTCCGCCGACAGGTCTGCGAACTGCGGATGATCGTCGGCATCGGCGACGACGATGGCGATCCCATGAGCGCGGGCCAGAGCCACGAAGGCGGGATCGCGGAAGCTTTCATGTCGTGCCTCGACTGCATGGCGCAGGGCCAACCCACCGAGTGTCGCGGGCAGCAGACCGAGGAAGGCGCCGAAATCGTCGGCGTCGAAGACTTTGGTGGGCATGAATTGCCACAGAATGGGACCAAGCCTGTCACCCAGTTCCGTCAGCCCCTGATTCAGGAACTTGGCGACTGAATCTCCTGCTTCGGCGAGCACACGGCGGTTGGTGGCATAGCGGGATGCCTTGATCGTGAAGACGAAACCGTCCGGCACCGCTTTTGCCCAGTTGGCGAAGGTCTTCGGCGACTGGGTCCCATAGTAGGTGCCGTTGATCTCGATCGCGGTGACGCGCGTCGCGGCATGCGCCAGCTCGCGCGACTGGGGCAGGCCGGGCGGGTAGAAGGTGCCGCGCCACGGCTCGTAGGTCCAGCCGCCGATGCCGACGCGGATGGCCCCCGTCGCCACCGGGTTACAATTCTACGATGGGCTGGAATCCGCCATAGATCATTCGCTTCCCGTCGAACGGCATGGTTTCGGGGCTCATGCCACTGACCCGTGGGTCTGCCATCACCTTTTCGTTGATCTCATCGCGGGCCGCGCGGGACGCATAGGTGATCCAGGAAAAGACGACGGTTTCATCTTCGGTCGCCTGCACCGCGCGGGGAAAGGAGGTCAGCTCCCCATAGGGAACGTCGTCGGCCACTGCCTCGATGTAGGCAAGGGCCCCATATTCCTTCCAGACCTCGCCAGCGGAGGCCGCGAAGCGGCGGTATTCCTCAACCTTGTCCTTGGGAACAGCCAGCACGAAACCATCGATATACATGATGACGCTCCAATCCGTTTTGCCTTGGAGCGATCGAGCCTATCAACAGTTCCGTGATATCGCCATGACGGCCTATTCGGCGGGCAGATAGAGTTCGCTGCCCTTGTCCCGGAATTTCTCACTCATCTCGGCCATGCCCTGTTCGGCAGCGAGGAAGCTGTCGGCGGGCGCGTTCTGACGGGCGGCAAAGTCCCTGACCTCCTGGGTGATTTTCATCGAGCAGAATTTCGGCCCGCACATGGAGCAGAAATGCGCCGACTTGGCGCCTTCGGCCGGCAACGTCTGGTCGTGATACTGCTCCGCCGTGTCGGGATCGAGCGACAGGTTGAACTGGTCGCGCCAGCGGAACTCGAACCGGGCGCGGCTGAGGGCGTCGTCGCGCAATTTCGCCGCCGGGTGGCCCTTGGCGAGGTCGGCGGCGTGGGCGGCCAGCTTGTAGGTGACGACGCCGACCTTGACGTCATCGCGATCTGGCAGGCCCAGATGCTCCTTGGGAGTCACGTAGCAGAGCATGGCGGTGCCGAACCAGCCGATCATCGCGGCGCCGATCGCCGAGGTGATGTGGTCATAGCCCGGTGCGATGTCGGTGGTCAGCGGCCCGAGCGTATAGAAGGGCGCTTCGTGGCAAGCCTCCAGCTGCTTGTCCATATTCTCCTTGATCTTGTGCATCGGCACATGGCCGGGGCCTTCGATCATCACCTGGACGTCGTGGCGCCAGGCGATCTCGGTCAGCTCGCCCAGCGTCTTCAGCTCGGCGAACTGGGCCTGGTCATTGGCATCCGCGATCGATCCGGGGCGCAGGCCGTCGCCCAGCGAGAAGGCGACGTCATAAGCCTTCATGATCTCGCAGATGTCCTCGAACCGCTCGTAGAGGAAGCTCTCCCGATGATGGGCGAGGCACCATTTCGCCATGCTCGATCCGCCCCGGCTGACGATGCCGGTGACGCGCCCAGCAGTCATCGGGATGAAGGGCAGGCGAACGCCGGCGTGGATGGTGAAATAATCGACGCCCTGTTCGGCCTGCTCGATCAGGGTGTCGCGGAAGATCTCCCAACTCAGATCCTCGGCGATGCCGCCGACCTTCTCCAGCGCCTGATAGATCGGCACGGTACCGATCGGCACCGGGCTGTTGCGGATGATCCACTCGCGGGTGTCGTGGATGTTGCGGCCGGTCGACAGGTCCATGACCGTGTCGGCGCCCCAGCGGATCGCCCACACCAGCTTGTCGACTTCCTGCGCGACGTCGGACGCGACGGCGCTGTTGCCGATATTGGCGTTGATCTTGACCAGAAAGTTGCGGCCGATCGCCATCGGCTCCGATTCCGGGTGGTTGATGTTGGACGGAATGATGGCGCGGCCGCGCGCCACCTCGTCGCGGACGAATTCGGGTGTGACATAGTCCGGGATCGCGGCGCCGAAATCCTGCCCATCGCGCGCAAGCTGGTCCTTCAGCGCGGCGCGGCCGACATTCTCGCGGATCGCGACATAGTTCATCTCGGGGGTGATGATGCCGCGCCGGGCATAGTGCATCTGGCTGACATTGGCGCCTGACTTCGCCCGCAGCGGACGGCGGCCGAGGTTGGGGAAAGGCGCGACCCCGCCCGAGCGATCGGGACCGAGTTGGCCATTATCCTCGGGCCGGATCTCGCGGCCGGCATAGTCCTCGACATCCCCCCGACCCAAAATCCAGTCCCGGCGTAGTGAAGACAGGCCGGCCATGATGTCGATCTTCGCTGCGGGGTCGGTGTAGGGGCCTGAGCAGTCATAGACGCGTAGCGGCGGTTCACCCGACGACGCCTCCAGCGCGATTTCGCGCATGGCGACACGGATGCCGCCTGGGCCTGGCACATGAATCTTGCGGCTGCCCCGGATCGGGCCGGTCGTCACCTTGAGATCGGTGGGGGCGTGGATATCGGCCATGACACTGCTCCGTTCGTCGCGCGCCGGTCGACGGACGGAGGGTCTGGAGCGGTCAGGCATGGAACAGCCATCATCCCCGTTCCTCCGCCGGTGCGAACCGGATCAGGTTCAAGGGTCAGGACCGGCATCGGGTCCAATCTCAGCCGCCTGGCCGGCGGCCCCCCTCGGGATGGCCTGTCATGGGCCGGGCGGGCACGAAAGGCAATGGGTCTGGGTTGAATGACGCTGACGACGTGGGCAAGAAAAAGGGCGCCCCTTGC
The DNA here is from genome assembly GCA_037190805.1 of Sphingomonas sanxanigenens. Taxonomy (GTDB): domain Bacteria; phylum Pseudomonadota; class Alphaproteobacteria; order Sphingomonadales; family Sphingomonadaceae; genus JBBCJR01. Next base: position 73,496 of record JBBCJR010000002.1, read on the forward strand.
GGGAGCGCCCTTTCTGCAGTCAGGAAAATCCTGTCCGCGATCAGTTGCCGGTGGCGTTGTTGATCGCGTCAGCCTTCGCCTCGCCCGCATCGCGGACGGCGTCGGCAGTGTTGTGAAGCGCGTCGGCCTGGTTCTCCAGGGCACCTTCCGCACCTTCGGTGGTCGCGTTGTCGGCAGCGTCCTCGAGCAGATCGGCCTGATTTTCGATCAGGTCGGCGCTGTTGTCAGCCGCATTCTCGACAGCGGCGGCTTCCGGCGACTGACCGCTGCACGCGGCAACCGACATCAGGCCCGCAGCGGCCAGAGCAAAAGTGAACTTGTTCACCAAAAACCTCCAAGATTGCTGGTGGGTATCCCTGAGGAGAAGACCCAGCGGCGGAGTCCATATCCATTTCTCTATGACAGTCAATGTTCATCTTACAGAAAGGTAGCGCGCTTGCCATGCTGCGATGCAACATTGACGGGACATGAAACCATCCTCGCCTCCTAGCGTTGGGCAGGCAGTGCGACGACTCTCGTCGGCATTGAAATCGCAAGGAAAGTGGGCATGTCCAACCGGATCGATCGGTCTTGTAGCGTGCGTAGACTGGCGATCCTTGGCAACCACCCGCCGCGTCGTTGCGGCATCGCAACCTTCACGGCGGATTTTTCTGCGGCGTTGGCGACGGCTTTCCCCGACATTGCGATCGACGTCTATGCGATGACCGACCCCGGCGGCGCGCACATCTATCCCGCTACCGTCTCCGCCAGCATCGATCAGGATGATCCGATCGCCTATGCCGCGACCGCCGAACGAATTCGGGCGAGCGGCGCGGATCTTTTGTGGATTCAGCACGAATATGGGATTTTCGGCGGCGCGGCGGGTGATCTGCTGTTGCGGTTGATCGATCGCGTGTCGATTCCGATTGTCGTCACCCTGCATACGGTGCTGACCGATCCAACACCCGACCAGCGCCGGGTGATGGATGCCCTTGCGCGCCGTGCGGGCCGGTTGATGGTGATGGCCGAGCGCGGCCGGCAAATCCTGATCGACGTGCATGGGGTCGATCCGGCGAAGATCGTCGTGCTGCCTCACGGCATACCCGACCGCCCGTTGCTGGATACAGCCGCCTTCAAGGACCGGTTCGGCTTTGGCGGCCGGCGGACGATCCTGACGTTCGGCCTCTTGTCTCCGAACAAGGGGATCGAAACGATGATCGAGGCGATGCCCCGCATCGTCGCGGCCGACCCCAGGGCGCTCTATGTGATTCTTGGTGCGACGCATCCCCATCTGGTGGCAAGGGAAGGCGAGCGTTATCGCGCGTTCCTGATGGAGCGGGCGGTCGAACTCGGCGTTGCCGATCATGTCCGTTTCATCGACGCCTTCGTCGAGTTCGATGATCTGCTCGATTATCTGGGCGCAGCCGACATTTATGCGACGCCGTATCTCAATCCGGCGCAGATCACCTCGGGAACTTTGTCCTATGCCGTGGGGCTTGGCAAGCCGGTGGTCTCGACGCCCTATTGGCATGCCGAGGAACTGCTCGCCGATGGTGTCGGCGTCCTCGTCGATTTCGGCCAGCCGGAGGGCTTCGCGGATGCGATCATCGCGTTGCTCGAGGATGACGGGAAGCGCGATGCGATCCGCGCCCGCGCTTATGCCCGGGGTCGCGAGATGACCTGGCAGCGGCTTGCCGAAGCCGCCATGGATCTCGCCGATGCCGTCGTCACGGAGGCGCCCGTGCGCCTGCCGCGTCCGCGGGTGACCCGCGAGGAGCCGCGTCCGACGCTGAAGGCGGTGATGCGCATGTCGGATTCCTGCGGCATGTTCCAGCACGGCATCTTTTCCGTCCCCGACCGCGATCATGGCTATTGCCTCGATGACAATGCCCGCGCCCTCATCCTCGCGCACCGGGTGCCGGCGGGTGATGTCGACGCCGCCGATGTGGATCGGCTGATCGCGACCTATTGCGCCTTCATCCAGCATGCCTGGAATCCAGATCGCGGCAGGTTCCGGAACTTCATGAGCTATGACCGCCGCTGGCTGGAGGAGGTCGGCTCCGAGGACAGTTTCGGACGTGCGTTGTGGGCGATCGGAGTCACTGCTGGCGAAGCGGCGCGGCCCGATATCCGCCACTGGGCGCTGCATCTGTTCGGTCAGGTGGGTCCGCGCGCGGTCGATCTCGGCTCGCAGCGGTCCTGGGCCTTCGCCATTCTGGGTGCGGAGGCGCTGCTCGATGCGCATCAGCGCCATTCGGGCGCGCAGGCGCTGGTGGCGGAGCTTGGCGCGCGCCTCCATCAATGGCTGGTCCGCAGTCGCCGGGAAGGCTGGCACTGGTTCGAGGATGTTCTCGCCTACGACAATGCCCGCTTGCCGGAGGCACTGTTGCGCGCGGGGCAGCGGCTGGGCGATCGTACGATGATCGGCGATGCGTTGCGGGCGCTGGAGTGGCTGGATGCGATGCAGACCGCCGACGAGGGATTTTTTCGCGCGGTGGGCACTGAAAGCTTCGGTCGCAAGCTTCAGCCGCCGCTCCCCTATGACCAGCAGCCGCTGGAAGCCTGGGCGATGATCGAGGCGGCCGAGGTCGCCCGTGCCGTGACCGACGACCCGCGCTGGCTGACCACCGCCGGTCACGCCTTCGACTGGTATCTGGGGGCCAATGACCTGGGTATGCGCATGGCGACGCCGGGGGATGGCGGTTGCTATGACGGGTTGATGCCGGACCGTGCGAACCTTAATCAAGGGGCGGAATCGGTGCTTGCCTTCCAGCTGGCGCAATGTGCGATGCAACGGCTGAAGGCGAGGGCGGCGGGCAGCGACGGCAAGTCCGCGCGGCAGGCGGCTGAATAGCCGACCGGAGAGGCTGTCTCGGGGGGAAGAAGACGCTTGCTCGACGTCCATCATCATCCACTCCGGCTTCAGGCCGATCCATCCCGCGTCGTTGTCCGACCATTCCACATCGCCCTCGACCGGGTCGAACCAGACAGGGAAACCCGTGTCCAGCGCATCGTTCGCGAGGTGCTGGCGATGAGCCTTGCCACTGCCCGCGCGGAGCTGGCGGTTGTGCTGAAGGATTTCGAGGCGCGGCACTGGCAGACGCGGGGCGTGTTCCTGCACCGCTATCGCGAAGTCGAGGCGGCGCTGAACCTTGGCGATCAGCCGATCGAGGAGGACAAGAAGCAGCTGATCGGCGCCTATTTCTGCCATGAGTACAGCTATGCGGCGGCGGCGCTGATGAACCCCAGCATCGTGCCGCATCCCGACCAGAGCGGGCTGACGCCGGGTTCGACCCGCATCGTCATGTCGCTGCGGGCCGTCGGCGAGGGACATATCTCCTCGATCGCTTTCCGCGAGGGCATATTGGCGCCGCCGCGCGGGTTCGAACTGGCGCCTGAGCCGCCCTTCGCCACGGCCGCCAACTCCGCCACGGCGCGGGGCGACGGAGAGGCCGATGACGGGGCGGTCATCGTTCATCGCAACGCCGACAGCAACCTGTCCGGCACCGTGCTGTTCCCGATGACGCCGGCCCAGCGCAACGGACTGGAGGATCTGCGCCTGGTCCAGTTCACCCATGACGACGGGTCGACCGAATGGCTGGGTACCTATACCGCCTATAACGGCGCCACCATCCGCTCCGAACTGCTCAGAACCCGCGACTTCCGGTCCTTCGTTCTCGAGCCGATGAGCGGCAGCGCGGCGCGCAACAAGGGCATGGCCCTGTTTCCGCGAACGGTCGGCGGGCGCTACATGATGATCGGTCGCCAGGACGGCGAGAACATGTTCCTGCTCTCCTCCGACACGCTCGGTCATTGGGAGGGCGGCGAACTGCTGCTGAAGCCGCGCTATCCGTGGGAAATGGTTCAGATCGGCAATTGCGGATCGCCGATCGAAACCGCCGAGGGATGGCTGCTCCTGACGCATGGCGTCGGCGCGATGCGCAAATATTCGATCGGCGCGATCCTGCTCGACAAGAACGATCCGTCGAAGGTACTGGGCCGCACCCGTCAGCCGGTGCTGTCGCCCGCCGACGAGGATCGCGAAGGCTATGTCCCGAACGTCGTCTATAGCTGCGGCGCGATCCGCCACGGCAAATATCTGTTCATCCCCTATGGGGTCGCCGACAGTTCGGTGGCGTTCGCGTTCGTGCCGATCGAGGCGCTGATCCAGGAAATGGACTGACCCGCCGGCTGACCGATCTCAAGGTTGGACCGGACCCAGCGGCTCTTCGACATTGGCGACGATCGACAGCATGGCCGCCCAGGCCGCCACATTCTGCCTCAGGGCCGCGGGATCGACCTTGTCCAATGTGTCGTCCGGCGTGTGGTGCAGGTCGAAATAGTCGCTGCCGTCCTGACGCAGGCTGATGATCGGCACGCCGACGCGCGAGAGTGGCGCAACGTCGGCGCCGCCCCGCGTCGTGGTGCTGCCGCGTGCAATGCCAAGCGGTTCCAGCGCGCGGGCGATACGGGCCACCGTTGCCCGGCCACCGGGTCCCACCTGGCTGTCGAGCTGCCAGATGCGACCCGCCCCGAAGTCGGATTCCGACGCCACGGCATGGCGTTCGTCCTTGTGCGCGGCGAAATAGGCTTCGCCGCCATAGACGCCGGGTTCTTCAGCCCCGAACCAGACGACACGGATGGTCCGCCGGGGCTGTCCTGCGTCCATCACCAGCTTGGCCGCCGCCGTGGTGACGGCGACGCCGGTGGCATCGTCGATCGCCCCGGTGCCCAGATCCCAGCTATCGATGTGACCGCCGACCACGACGACGCCCGCATTTGGGTCACGACCGGGGATCTCGGCGATGACATTGCCCGAAGGCAGGGGGCCGACGAACCGGGGCGTCAAGGTGAGGCGGAGGACGATCGGTCGGCCGCGCGCGAGCATGCGCTCCAGCTGCTCCGAATCCGGCAGGGTGAGCGCGGCGGCGGGGATCGGCTTCGTTCCCTCTGGCCAGGTGACGCTGCCGGTGTGCGGGTTGCGGTGATAATCGGTGCCGATCGACCGGATCAGGATGGCGGCCGCGCTCTTGGCAGCGGCGATCGCCGGACCCTGCCGGCGGATGATGCCGAACGCGCCATAGCTCGACCCGTCCTGGGTGGCGCGCATGCGGTGGGTGATGAACACGATCCGGCCCTTGATCGTTTCCTCCGGCGCGGCCTTCAGCGCGTCCAGATCGGCGAAAGCCACCACCTCGCCGTGCACGCCCCCTGCCGGGGTCGCACCCGAATTGCCGAGCGCGGCAAGAACCAGCGGCTGCGGGTAGGGCGAAACCACCTCGGCCTTCTCCACCCCGCGCACCCAGCCGGGAATCTGGAATGGCTCGACCCGCACGTTGCTGAATCCCAGCGCGGTCAGCCGCTCCACCGCCCAGTTGCGGGCGCGCGCCTCGGCCTCGGTGCCGGCAAGGCGGGGACCGACTTCCGTCGTCAGGCCCTCGGTAATGTCGAACGCGAGCGCATCCTCAAGTCCCGCGTCCCGCAGTGCGGCCGCCTGATCGTCGATCGGGTCGGCAAGGACGGGCGTGGCGGCGAGGAGCAGGCCGACGGCGAAGGCGAGATGTTTCATGCGCGATACGTTAGCCGGGGCCAGGGGCAAGGTGAACTCCCGAAATCGCATCGACCCCGTGTGTTTGCCAAGTTTGCCGCCGCCCGCTATTGGCGGACCCCGATTTCATCCGCATCGAAAGATAGGAAGCGCGTCGATGGCCGTGCAGTACAGCTTTGTCATGAAGGGTCTGACCAAGACTTTCCCCGGCGCGCCAAAGCCGGTCCTGAACAATATCCACCTTCAGTTCCTTCCCGGCACCAAGATCGCGATCATCGGCGTCAACGGCGCCGGCAAGTCGACGCTGATGAAGATCATGGCTGGCATGGACACCGAGTTTTCGGGCGAGGCCTGGGCCGCCGAGGGGATCAAGGTCGGCTATCTGTCGCAGGAGCCGCATCTCGACCCGACCAAGGACGTCAAGGGCAACGTCATGGACGGCGTCAGGCCCGTGGCCGATCTGGTCGACCGCTTCAACGAGATTTCCGGGTTGATGGCCGATCCGCCCGAGGATGCGGACTTCGACGCGCTGCTGGCCGAGATGGGCGAGCTTCAGGAAAAGATCGACGCCGTCGACGGCTGGACGCTCGACAGCCAGCTGGAGTTGGCGATGGACGCACTGCGCTGTCCGCCGGGCGATGCCGATGTCACGAAGCTGTCGGGCGGCGAGCGTCGCCGCGTCGCGTTGTGTCGCCTGCTGCTGGAAAAGCCGGATATCCTGCTGCTGGACGAGCCGACCAACCACCTCGACGCCGAAAGCGTCGCCTGGCTGGAAAAGCATCTGCAGGAGTACAAGGGCAACGTCATCCTCGTCACCCACGACCGCTATTTCCTCGACAACGTCGTCAACTGGGTGCTCGAGCTGGAGCGCGGCCGTTACCACACGCACGAGGGCAATTATTCGTCCTGGCTGGAAGCGAAGCAGAAGCGCATCGCCCAGGAGGACAGCGAGGACGAAGCCCGCCAGCGGGCGATCAAGGACGAGCTGGAGTGGATCCGCTCCAGCCCCAAGGCACGTCAGACCAAGTCGAAGGCCCGCATCAAGGCGTTCGACGATCTGGTTGCCAAACAGGATGAAAAGCGTTCGGGCGGCGCCCAGATCCTGATTCAGGTGCCCGAGCGGCTTGGCGGCAACGTCATCGAGGTGAATGGCCTGTCGAAAAGCTATGGTGACCGGCTGCTGATCGACGACCTCAGCTTCACCCTGCCGCCGGGCGGTATCGTGGGGGTCATCGGCCCCAACGGTGCCGGCAAGACGACGCTGTTCCGCATGATCACCGGTCAGGAAACACCCGATCAGGGCCAGGTGAAGGTCGGTGAGACGGTACGCCTGGGCTATGTCGACCAGAGCCGCGACGCGCTCGACGACAAGAAGAATGTCTGGGAGGAAGTGTCAGGCGGCAACGAGCGCTTCTATTTCGGCAAGAACGAGGTCGCCACCCGCGCCTATGTCGGCGCCTTCAACTTCAAGGGCAGCGATCAGCAGAAGAAGGTCGGCCAGCTGTCGGGCGGCGAACGCAACCGCGTCCACATGGCTAAGATGCTGGCCAAGGGCGGCAACGTCCTGCTGCTCGACGAGCCGACCAACGACCTCGATGTCGAGACGCTGCGCGCGCTGGAGGAAGCGCTGGAGAATTTCGCCGGCTGCGCCGTGGTCATCAGCCACGACCGCTTCTTCCTCGACCGTCTGGCGACACACATCCTCGCCTTCGAGGGCGATAGCCACGTCGAGTGGTTCGAGGGCAATTTCCAGGCCTATGAGGAGGATCGCCGCCGTCGTCTGGGCGACGCCGCCGACCGCCCGCATCGCATCAGCTACAAGAAACTGACGCGATAATCCCTTGAAAGTGACGCCAGCCCGCTTGGCCCCACAGCGGGGCCAGGGTGGGCGGGCGCCACTTCCCCAGCGTGAGCCGGGGCATCAGAAATGCAGTCCCACCCCCGCATTGTAGCTGACGCGGCCGTGGTCTGCATCGACCGCGATTGCCGCCTTCACGACTGGGGCGCTGGCCGAACGGAATGACTTGCTGAGGCCGGCGGCGAACGCCACCGCATCCCCGCGGCCACCGACAGCGGCGCCGATCATGCCGGCCCCCGGCCGCATCGGCTGCGGCAGCCCAGCCAGCGCGGCGGCACTGGCGATTCCCGAACGCAGTTCCTTCCTGAGGCCCGCGCCGGCCGCCGCCACCCGCTGGTCGGTGTAGCTGCGCGCCGCCGCGACCTGTTCGTCGGTATAGCTGCGGGCGGCGTTGAACCGGGTGTCGGCATAGCCCTGGGCGGACGCCAGCGTACGCGCGTCACCCATGTCCACCTGTCCCAGCGTGGCGGCATCGCTGGCGGCGATCCCGGGCGCCACCCCGGTCAGCCGGCGCGGGCCATCGGTGCCGGCGAAATCGACGCTCTCGCCGCCTGTCGCGTGGCCAACGGTGATCGCGCCGTCTGGCTGGTCCTGGCGAACCAGAAGCCCGTTCTCGACATCGTCGATCCGGCGCGAAACAGTGTCGATCCTGGTTCCGTTGCCCGTGATCCGCTGGTCGAGGACAGCGAGATCGGTGTCGACGTCCACCGCCAGCTGCGTGATCGCCTGTTCATTGGCGCTGATCCGGACATCCAGCGCGGCGGTGGCACTCGCGTTCGCGGCGACATTGGCCTGAAGGTCGGTGATGGCTGTGTTGCTGTCGGAGATCGCGTCCTCGTTGAGCGTGGTGCGCATGCCGAGTTGAGCCGTGGCATCGGCATTGGCGTCGACCTGGGCGGCGAGCGCGGCTGCCGCGCTCGCCGATACCGCCGCGTCCGCCTGCAGATCGGCGACGGCGGCGGCGTTGAGCGCGATCGCCCCTTCGCTGAGGTCGATGCGCGCGCCGAGCTGGGCGGCCGCGGATGCAGCGGCAGCGGCGTTCGCAGATACGTCCGTCGCGATCCCGGCGATTGCATTGGCATTGGCGGTGACGCCGCCCTGCAGGGTTCCGAGCAGGGCATTGAGGTCGTTGAGATCGAGCGATAGCAGCTGCGCGCTGGCCGGTGTCGCGACGAGGGCCAGAGGCACGAGGGCAAGAACGGTTTTCATGGCATTCCACTCCGCTAGTCCGGCGGACCTACCGGGCGAGCGCTTTCGGGGTGCTTGGCATTGCCTCCATTGCGGATCAGTCGTCAGGAAAAGGGAACCGGAGGCGGGGCAAAACCCTTATCGACGGTGGAGGGATCGATGCTGTTTCAACGCAGGCCAAGACGCTTGAACCGCATTCTCGTCGTCGAGGACGAGGCCCTGGTCGCGTTCGACAATGAAACCATGCTCCAGGCGGCAGGCTATGAGGTGGTTGGCGCCGTCGACAACGTCGCCGACGCGCTGGCGCTGATCGAGCGGGGCGGCATCGATCTGGTGCTGACCGACGTTCGCATCAATGGCGACGGCAGCGGGCTGGATGTGGCCCGGGCGGCTTCGGCGACGGGTATCGCGGTGCTGTTTGCCGCCGGCGCCTGTCCGGTGGGCGGCGAGGCCTTCGCGCTTGGTTGCCTGGCCAAACCATTCACGGCCGGCAGCTTGCGCGCGGCCGTGGAAACCGTCGAGCGGCTGGTCGAAGGCCGCACGCCGCGCCGCCTGCCGACGGGGCTTAGTCTTTACCCCGGGACGCTGGAGGGCTTGCGAAACAGGGCTGGCCTCGATCGCGAAGTCGGTTAAGTCTCGGACCCATGACCGAACCCGCCCCGGCGTCCGGCTGGCACGCCCGTCTGCCGGCCAGCATCCGCCCCTATGCCGAAAAGCCCGTTCTGGCGGCTCTGTTCCTCGGCATCTCCTCGGGGTTTCCCTATGCGATGATCGGGGCGACGCTGACCACGCGCCTGGCGCAGGACGGTATCGACAAGAAAAGCGTCACTGCCTTCACGCTCGCTTTCCTGGCCTACAATCTCAAGTTCCTGTGGGCGTGGGTGGTGGACGGCGTGCGCCTGCCGATTCTCGGCCGGTTGGGGCAACGGGTGTCGTGGCTGCTGCTGGCCGGCGCTCTGGTGATCGCCGCTGTCGTCAATCTCGCGCTGGTCGATCCTGGCGCAAGCCTGCTGGCGACGGCATGGGCGGCGGTTTTGGTCGGCGCGGCGGGGGCCACATACGATATCGTCATCGACGCCTATCGCATCGAATTGCTGGAACCACGCCAGCTCGGCCCCGGCTCGGGCATGTCACAATATGGCTGGCGGATCGGCGCGGCGGGGGCAGGGGCACTGGCGTTGCTGCTGGCCGCGCGCTGGGGATGGTCGGTGGCTTATGTCGCCTGCGCCGCTTTCGCCCTGCCGGCGATGTTGACCGGTCTGTGGGCGGGGGAGCCGGAACGCCACCGCGAGGCTCGGGCCCGCTCGCGCGGGGGCGAGGTGATGGCCGCGATAATCGGCCCGATCGCTGAATTCTTCCAGCGGCGCGGGGCATTCCTCGTCCTTCTCTTCATCCTCCTTCACAAGATCGGCGACACGCTCGCGAACCTGACGCTACGCCTGCTGTTCGACGATCTCGGTTTCACCAATGACGAGATCGCCATCTACGATATCGGCGTCGGCTTCTGGGCGCTGCTCATCGGCATCTTCGTTGGCGGCATGCTCTATGCCCGCCTCGGCCTCAAACGATCCGTGCTGCTCAGCCTGGTGCTGATGGCGGTGTCGAACCTCAGCTTTGCGGGGCTCGCGATGGCGGGACACAGCAATATCGGCATGGCCACCGCGATCGGGTTCGAGAATTTCGCCAGCGGTATCGGCGGCGTCACCGTCGTCGCCTATTTCTCGGCCCTGACCGACCTGCGCTTCACCGCCGCCCAATATGCGCTGATCTCGGCCGCCGCATCGATCGTCGGACGGGTCGCGACCGGCACCACGGCTGGCGGACTGATCGAAACCTTCGGCTATGTCGATTTCTACCTGCTCACCACCGTCCTGGCGCTGCCCGGCATCATCCTGTTCTGGTGGATGGCCCGCGCAGGCTTGGTCGATCGTTCAATCGGCTCCGCCGGCACGGACGGCGAGGGCGATGCGCGGGCGGGAGGAGCCTAAAAGGCGAGGCATTAGCGGCCTCAATCCACCGGCGTGCCGTTTTCCTCCAGCACCCGGCCGGCGAGGTAGAGGGAGCCGGCGATCAGCACCAGCGGCGGCTTGGCCGGGTCGGCGGCGCGGGCGATGCGGGTCAGGGCGTCACCCACGTCCTTGCTGGCGATGCCGGACAGGCCGTTGGCCTTGGCGAGGCTGGCCAGCGCGGCGGGGCTGTGATGGTCGTGCCCGGGGACGGGGACCGTGTAGATCGCCGTCAGCCGCCCGGCGAAGGGCTTCAGGAATCCGGCGGCATCCTTGTTAGCCAGCATGCCGAGGACCACGACCAGCGGCCGGTCGGCGGTCAGCGGGCGCAGCGCATCGGCCAGCGCGCGACCTGCGGCCGGATTATGTCCGCCGTCCAGCCACAGTTCGGCACCTGCGGGCAGCAGATCGTGAAGGGCGCCTGCATCCAGACGTTGCAGCCGCGCAGGCCATTCGGCCCAGCCGAGGCCGGCTTTCAGTGCCGCCTCCGTCATCGCCAGACGATCCTGATGACGAAGCATGGCGACGGCGAGCGCGGCATTGTCCGCCTGATGGGCGCCGGCCAACCGGGGCAGGGGAAGGGTCAGCTTGCCCTTTTCGTCCCGGTAATGGAGGCGGCGCTCATAGACGGTCGCGTCCCACGCCCCGCCGCGCGGCAGCCAGTGGGCGCCGGCAGCGCTCGCCACCGCGCCGATCGGGTTGCCGAGGGCGGCAGGATAATGCTGGGTGATCAGTGGCACGTGCGGCTTGGCGATGCCTGCCTTTTCCGCCGCGATGACCTCGATCTTGTCGCCGAGGAACGCCTGATGGTCGAGCCCGAGCTGGGCGATCCCGGTGACAAGCGGCGCGGACAGGACATTGGTGGCGTCCAGCCGCCCGCCAAGCCCGACCTCGATCACCGCAGCGTCACCCGGAACACGCGCGAAGGCGAGGAACGCGGCCGCCGTCGTCGCCTCGAAAAAGCTGATCTCGTCCGTTCCGTTGGCGTCCAGCACCTCGTTCAGCAGGTCGCTCAGCAGCCTGTCGGTGATCAGCTGACCGGCCAGGCGGATACGCTCGTTGAAGCGTACAAGGTGCGGGCTTGAATAGACGTGGACCCGGTGTCCGGCCGCTTCCAGGCAGGCGCGCAGATAGGCGCAGGTCGATCCCTTGCCGTTGGTGCCGGCGACATGGAACACCGGCGGCAGGTCGCGTTCGGGATTGCCGATCTTGGCGAGCAGCGCCTTGACCCGTTCCAGTCCCAGGACAGAGGCGCCGGGCGACAGGGCTGCCAGCCGGTCGAGTGCTGCCTGAAGCGCCGGATCGTCGGACCGGGCGCCGTCGATCATGCAGCCTCGCGTTCGGGGCAGAGGAAGACCAACAGCTCAGCCAGCGTCGCGCGCAGCTTGTGCCGGTGGACCACCATGTCGAGCATGCCGTGCTGGAGCAGATATTCGGCGCGCTGGAAGCCTTCGGGCAGCTTCTCGCGGATGGTCGATTCGATCACCCGCTGGCCGGCGAACCCGATCAGCGCGCCCGGCTCGGCGATCTGGATGTCCCCCAGCATCGCGTAGCTGGCGGTGACGCCGCCGGTCGTGGGATCGGTCATGACGACAATATAGGGCAGGCGCGCTTCGCGCAGTTCCTCGATCGCCACGGTGGTGCGCGGCATCTGCATCAGGGACAAGATGCCTTCCTGCATCCGCGCGCCGCCAGCGGCGGTGAACATGACATAGGGGCATTCGCGGTCGAGCGCGGCCCGCGCGCCATCAACGAATGCGGCACCGACGGCGAGACCCATCGACCCGCCCATGAAACCGAAATTCTGGACGCCGACCACCGCCTCGCGGCCCTCGATCCGGCCGACGGCGTTGATCAGCGCGTCTTGGTCGCCCGTCGACGTCCGCGCCGCCTTCAGCCGGTCCGTATAACGCTTGGCGTCGCGGAACTTCAGTGGATCTTCAGGCACCGTCGGGCTGGGCAGGCGGACATGAATGCCACCGTCGAACAACTGGTCGAACCGCCGTGCCGGCCCGATGCGGTCGTGGAACTGGCATTTCGGGCAGACCGACAGATTTTCCTCAAGCTCCTTGGTGAAGATCATTTGCCCGCAGCCTCGGCATTTGTGCCAGAGATTGTCGGGCGTCTCCCGCTTTGGAAGGAAGGGGAGGGATTCGCGCACGCGGGTCAGCCAGCTCATGCGGCGTTGCTCCTTCGGGCAGAGGCGAGGGCGTCGGCAAGGCTGCGGACCAGCGCCGTCACCTGTTCGGGCAGATCATTGGCCTTGGCGGCGGCGGCGCGGCCGATGAGGTCGACGATCGCCGATCCGACGATGACACCATCGGCGATGCGGCCGACGGCCGCCGCCTGCTCTGGCGTGCGGATGCCGAAGCCGACCGCGACCGGCAGGTCGGTGGCCGCCTTCAGCCGCGCGACCATGGTTTCGATCGACGCCTGACTGGCTTGCTGCTGGCCGGTGATGCCGGCGACCGAGACATAATAGAGGAAACCGCCCGCGCCATCGAGGACGGCGGGCAGCCGCTTGGAATCGGTGGTGGGCGTGGCGAGGCGGATGAAGTCGATGCCCGCCGCGCGCAGGGCCGGACCAAGCTCCGCATCTTCCTCTGGCGGTACGTCGACGCAGATCACGCCATCGACCCCGGCCGCGGCGGCATCGGCCGCGAAGCGGTCGACGCCATAGGCGAGGATCGGGTTGAAATAGCCCATCAGCACCAGCGGCACGGCCGGATGGCGCTGGCGAAAGGCGGCGGCGATGGCGAGGAGGTCGCGCGTGCGGACATGGCCGCCCAGCGCCCTCAGGTTCGCCGCCTGGATGGCGGGTCCGTCGGCCATCGGGTCGGTGAACGGCATGCCCATCTCGATCACGTCGACGCCGCCGGCGACCAGCGCGTCGAGCACGTCGGCGGTGCCGGCGACACTGGGGTCGCCGCCGGTGACGAAGGTGACAAGCGCGGCCCGCTCCTCGGCGGCGGCGCGGGCGAAGGCGGCATCGAGGCGCTGGGTCACAACTCTACGCCCAGCGAGTCGGCGACGGTGAAGATGTCCTTGTCTCCCCGGCCCGAGACGTTGACGACGATCAGCTTGTCCGGCGGCATGGTCGGCGCCAGCTTTTCGGCGACGGCAAGGGCATGGCTGGATTCCAGCGCCGGGATGATCCCTTCCAGTTTGCAGCAGGTCTGGAAGGCGGCCAGCGCCTCCGCGTCGGTGCAGCCGTGATATTCGGCCCGCCCGGCTTCGTGCAGAAAGGCATGTTCCGGGCCGATACCGGGATAGTCGAGACCCGCCGAGATCGAGTGCGCCTCGGTGATCTGCCCGTCCTCGTCTTGGAGAAGATAGGTCTTGTTGCCGTGGAGCACGCCGGGCCGTCCGCCCGCGAGGCTGGCGGCATGCAGCTTGTCGAGGCCGTGGCCGGCCGCCTCGACCCCGATCATCCGCACGCTCGGGTCGTCGAGAAAGGGATGGAACAGGCCGATGGCGTTCGATCCGCCGCCCACCGCCGCGATCAGGAGGTCGGGCAGCCGCCCCTCCGCCGCCAGCATCTGGGCGCGGGTTTCGGTACCGATCACCGACTGGAAGTCGCGCACCAGCTCGGGATATGGATGCGGACCGGCGGCGGTGCCGATGATGTAGAACGTGTCATGGACGGTCGCCACCCAGTCGCGCAGCGCTTCGTTCATCGCGTCTTTCAGGGTCTGCGACCCCGATGTCACCGGCCGCACCTCGGCGCCCAGCAAGCGCATGCGAAACACGTTCGGCTTCTGCCGCTCGATATCGCGTGCGCCCATGAAGATGGTGCACGGCAGGCCGAAGCGGGCGGCAACGGTCGCGGTGGCGACGCCATGCTGACCGGCGCCGGTTTCGGCGATCACCCGCGTCTTGCCCATGCGGCGGGCGAGCAGGATCTGGCCGATGCAGTTGTTGATCTTGTGCGCGCCGGTGTGGTTCAGTTCCTCGCGCTTGAAATAGATTTTCGCGCCGCCCAGCGCCGCCGTCATCCGCTCGGCGAAATAGAGCGGACTTGGGCGGCCGACATAATGGGTCAGGAGCCCGTTGAATTCCGTCTGGAAGGCCGGGTCGGCCTTTGCCGCGCGATATTCCGCCTCGAGGTCTAGGATCAGCGGCATCAGGGTTTCGGCGACATAGCGGCCGCCAAAGGCTCCGAAATGCCCAGCCGCATCGGGATAGGACTTGAAGCTGTCGATCGTCACGCCTGTTCCACCGCCTTCATGAACGCCCGTATCCGATCCACCGACTTGATGCCGGGGGCGGTCTCGATGCCTGACGACACATCGACCAGCGACGCGCCCGAAATGGCCACCGCTTCGCCGACGTTCGCGGCATCCAGCCCACCCGACAGACCCCAGGCCAGCCCCGGATCATGGCCGACCAGCAGCCCCCAGTCGAAGCGCAGGCCAAGACCGCCGGGAAGGTCGGCACCCTTAGGCGGCTTGGCATCGAACAGCAACAGGTCGGCCACGCCGCGATAGGCGCGGCCGGCGCCCAGATCGGCGCGGGTGCGGACCGGGATCGCCTTCCATACGGCAAGGCCGGTCAGCGCCTTCAGCGCCGCCGCGCGCTCCGGCGGCTCGTCTCCATGGAGCTGGAGCGCGGTGAGCCCGGCGGCGCGGACAGCGGCAAGCACCGTGTCGTTCTCAGGATCGACGAAGACGCCAACCCGGCCGATATGGCTCGGAACCCGCGCGGCAAGGCCCGCCGCGCGATCGAAGCCGACATGACGCGGGCTTCGTGGGAAAAAGACGAAGCCGACATGGCGCGCGCCAACGGCCACGGCGGCGTCGACCGCCGCACCGTCGTTGAGGCCGCACAGCTTCGCATCGACACGCATGACGCCGCAGCTAGGCGTCGCGGGCGCGCATCGCAAGTTTTCGATGTTCGGGCCGTGTCGCCCGAAACCTCACAGCGTGGCGGCGATCGCTCGCGCTGCGGCGTCTGGATCGGGAGCGCCGCTGATCGGGCGGCCGACGACGAGGATCGAGGCGCCGGCGTCGAGCGCGGCGCGGGGCGTCATCACCCGCTTCTGGTCGGCAACGGCGCTGCCCGATGGGCGGACGCCCGGGACGACGAAGAAGCCCTCCGGCCATAGCGCCTTGGCCGCCGCCACCTCGGCGCCGGAGCAGACGATGCCGTCGATGCCGGCGTCGCGGGCGAGTTCGGTCAGGCGCGCCACCTGGTCATGGGGCGCATCGTCCACGCCGATAGACTTCAGATCTCGGTCATCGAGGCTGGTGAGGACCGTTACCGCCACAACCTTGGTCCCGGTCGGCGCGGCGGCCTTCGCCTCTTCCATCATTGCTCGGCCACCGGCGGCGTGGATGGTGAGGACGGCCGGCTCCAGCGGGTGCAGGGCCTGGATCGCCTTGGCGACCGTGTTGGGGATGTCGTGCAGCTTGAGGTCGAGAAACAATGGCAGACCGAGCTTCGCCATCTCGCGCACACCAGAGCGGCCGTTGGCTGTGAAAAACTCCAACCCCAGTTTCAGGCCACCGACATGGACGCGAACCTTTTCCGCCAGATCCTGAGCGCGGGTCAGGTCGGGCGTGTCGAGGGCAAGGAAGACGGGGCTCGACATGTCACAAATCCGCCAGGGACAGCCGTTCGGGCCGTTCGGTCAGCGTCGCCACCGGCGAGCTTGTCGTCTCGACGACGTCGGGGGCGGGCGGGGTCAGTTCCGCGATGCGTCGTTCGGCGTTGGCAAGGCGACGGCGATAGCGCCAACGTTGCGTGCGGTTAACGATCGCCATCGGGACGAAGCCGACGAGGAAGGCCAGGATGACCAGGGCGGCGAGCTTGGTCTGAAGCTGCAGGGTTCCCCACAGGTTGATCGTCACCGGCGACCAGTTCGCCATCGCGAACAATGCCAGAAGCACGGCAAGCGCCACCCAGAGGACTGTCCTGATCGCCTGCATCCCAAATCCCGATACTGCCCCGGCTAGGCCGTCAGCCTAACCCGGCCGGCTGGACTTGGGAAGCGCCGCCGGTCAGCGATCGACCTTATAGGGCACGAACTTGCCCAATGGGCAGCTACCCAGAAGCATGGGCGTGCCTGCCTCCGCCAGTTGGGCAACATCTGTATTGCACATCTGGTTATTGAAATTGCGCGTGATGATGATGCGACCGGGCATCAGGCCGGCACATCCACCCGGCGGATCGTTCCGCCAGATGACGCCGCCCCGGCCTTCGAACAGGATCGTGTTGCGATCGATGATCTGGGTCGACCGCAGCTCGCGCAGGTTGACGCAGATCTGCGGTTCGCCGGCGGTGCGTCCTTCCAGCGCCTTGGCCAGTTTTGCTGACGCCGGAAGGTCCGCAGCCGAGATCGGGATGGACACAGTGGCCAGACCGGCGGCGATGGCAAAGGCGATACGCATCATTGACCCTTTCGGCTGATATTCGCACAGAGTGCGAAACGATCCGCTTGCTGACCGGTTCCTAAGCCTTCAGCCTTGGAACACATCCTTGGCCGCGCGGCGGCGCGTGAATTCGGCCAAGCCGCTCGCGCGCGTGAAGGGGTTGGTCGCCCGTTCGAGGGCGATGGTGGTTGGCACTGTTGCCTCATTGCGCTCGCGAGCGGCTTCGACCACCACCATTCTATCGACCAGTGCGGGATTGTCCGGCTCCACGACGAGGGCGAAGCGGCCGTTCGCCGCGGTGTATTCGTGCGCGCAATAAACCGCCGTGGCATCGGGCAGTGCCATCAGGCGGCCAAGGCTGGTCCACATGTCCTCGGGCGTCCCCTCGAACAGGCGGCCGCACCCCATGGCGAACAGGGTGTCGCCCGGAAACAGCAGGCCGTCGCTCGCAAGATGATAGGCGATATGGCCGGCGGTATGGGCTGGAACGTCGATCACCTCTGCCTCATGTCTGCCGATCGCGACCATGTCGCCGCCACCCACGGCACGGTCGATGCCCGGAATCCTGGCCGCTTCGCCAACTGGGCCGGTAATCGTGCAACCGGATTCGGCCTTCACCTCCAGATTGCCGCCGACATGATCGGGATGCCAATGGGTGTTCCAGATCTGGTCGATCGTCCAGTTGCGCGCGGCGGCCGCCGCCAGCACCGGCGCGGCGTCACCGGGGTCGACGACGACTGTCTCGCCGCTGGCGTCGTCGTGAAGCAGCCAGATATAGTTGTCGCGAAAGGCGGGGACGCGAACGACCTCGATCATCCCCCGCCGCCGTTCAACATCGCCAGGGCCTCTGCCGCCAGCGCTTCGGTCAGCGCCGTCGCCGGCAGCGGTCGGGCCAGCGGCGCGCTCTGGCCGGCCCAGAACGGCGAGAATGTGTAGTCGCCGGTCGCCTCCGCTCGCTGGCGCAGCGGTCCCAGGGCGGCGCTGGCATAGGGGAAGGGCGGAACTGCCGGATGGCGGCGACCCAGTTCCTCCGTCAGGCGGTTGGGAATGCCGCGCGCCGGGCGACCGGAAAACAGGGTAGTGAAATGGGTGCGCGACGCGCCCTCGCCGGCGAGCGCCAGCCGGTGGGCGTGGGGAATATCGCTTTCGGGCGTGACGAGATAGGCGGTGCCGATCTGGACCGCACTCGCTCCCAGCGTCAGCGCGGCGACGATGCCGCGCGCATCGGCTATCCCGCCGGCGGCGATCACGGGCACGGTGACGGCATCGGCCACTTGTGGCAGCAGCGCCATCAACGCCATCGGCGCCTCGGCATCGCCGGGCAGGAAATGCGACGCATGGCCGCCTGCTTCCCAGCCTTGCGCGATGACGGCATCGACGCCCTGATCGGCCAGCCAGCGGGCGGCGGCGACGGTTGTCGCACTGGCCAGCACGATCGCGCCGGTCGCCTTCACGCGCGCCAGAAGTGGATCGGCGGGCAGGCCGAAATGAAAGCTGACGACGGCTGGCCGCAACTCTTCGACCAGCTCGCACAGTTCGGGACCGAAGGGTTGGCGGAGAAGGGGCGGGTCCTCAGGCGGCAACACGCCATATTCCGTGTAATATTGACCCAGCGCCGTCCGCCACCGGCGATCGTCGACGCCATGCGGCATGGTGTGGCAGAAGAAATTGAGATTGAGGGGGCCGTCGGTCGCCCCTCGCACCTCGCCCACCTCGGTACGGATTTCGGCCAGCGGCAGAAGGGCGCAGGGCAGCGACCCCAGCGCGCCGCCACGGATCGTCGCGATCGCCAGTTCCGGCCCGGCGGCACCGGCCATCGGCGCAGCGATGATCGGGTGACGGAGGCCGACCAGCGAGGTGAAGCGCGTATCGAGCCAGTCCGCCATGATGTTCACCACTCGCCTATATTGGGCATCGATGCCCAGGGCTCTGCGGATGGCAGCGCCGTGCCGGACTGAAGCAATTCGACTGAAATACCGTCCGGCGTCCTGACGAACGCCATATGCCCGTCGCGCGGCGGCCGGTTGATCGTGACGCCACCGTCCATCAATCGCTGGCAGACGGCGTAGATATCATCGACGCGGTAGGCGACATGTCCGAAGTTGCGCCCGCCACCATAGGCGCCCTCATGATCCCAATTATGGGTCAGCTCGATCTGGGCATCCTCATCCCCCGGCGCAGCGAGATAGATCAGGGTGAAGCGGCCCTTCTCGCTCTCCATCCGTTTCACTTCCCTCAGGCCGAGGAGGTTGAAGAAGCGGATGGCGGCGGCGGGATCGGCGACGCGGATCATGGTATGGAGATACTTCATGAAGCCAGTCTGGCCCCGCTGAGGGCGAGGGGCAAGGTCATTCCGGGTTCTGGGCCAGGGCCTGCGCGGCGGCGCGCGCTTGCGGCGTTCCCGGCGACCGAGCGACGACATCGGACCAGAAGGCGCGAGCGCTGGACAGGTCACCGCTCATGATTGCGATATTGCCGGCTTCGATCAGGATATCGCCGGCATCGGGATCGCGTTTCAGCGCCTCTGCGATGTCGGTGCGGGCGCGGGGAAGGTCACCCAGCCGGCGGGCCAGCGTCGCCGAAAGCAGCCAGGCCATCGGGTCGACCGGAACCAGCCTGAGCGCCTCGTCGAGGTCGGCACGTGCCGCCGGCTGGTCGCCGATCGCCACGAGCGCCCGGGCCCGATCGAGGTGCGCCTCGCCCAGCATCGTCGGATCGCCGCCGAGCGCGATGGCCTTGTCCAACGCCGCCTTGGCGTTGCTGGCATTCCCCGCCAGCAGCTGGGCATTCCCGGCCTGTGCCCAGAGGCGGGCAACATTGTCCGGTTTGTCGCTGGTCGCGTTTTCGGCGGCGGCGGTGAAGGTGGCAGCGGCCTCGTCGAACTTGTTCAGCGTGACATAGGCAAGGCCCAGGCACTGTCGCGCCTCTATACCGCCGCCGTCGATGCGCCATTTGTTCGCCTCGACGACCGCCTTCTGAGGGTCAGTTTCAGCCATCGTCGCACAATATTCAAAGCGCGCCGACGCGCCGCCGGTCGATGGGGCGAGGGTGGCGGCGGCCAGAAAAAGCAGGAATGGCGTCACGGCGTCTCCGCAATCCTGGCCTGAAGGTCGGCCACCGTCCCGATCAGCAGATCGATATCCGCCGGTCGCGAGAGGCGATGGTCGCCATCCTTGACCAGTGTCACCTGCACGTCGTCTGAACCGAGCCGCTGGGCGATGTCCAGCGACACCTGCCACGGAACCGCATCGTCACGCTGACCATGGAGCAGCCGCACCGGTCGGTCGATGGCGATCGGCCCGCCGAGCAGGCGCTGCGCTTGGCCCGACTCCCAGAAACGCTGCGTCGTCACCAGGGGATCGGGGCCGTAATCGGTAAACCGCTCCAGGCGGCCTTGTGCCCCGAGCGTCGCCTTCTCGGCATCGCTGAACCCCCAGTCGGTAAAGTCCGGCGCCGGGGCGATGCCGACCATGCCGGCGACCCGATCCGGACGCGCCAACGCAGCGAGGAGCATCAACCATCCCCCCATCGACGATCCCACCAGCAGCAGCGGCCCCTCTGTCCGCTGGTCGATGATGTCGAGCACATCGTCCCGCCAGTCCGCCAGCGAGGCATCCTCGAACGCTCCCTCGCTGGCGCCGCAGCCGCGATAGTCGAAGCGCGTCATCCTCTGTCCCCGCGCCGCGGCCCATTCGGCCAGCGCCACCGCCTTGCCGCCAGTCATGTCGGACGCATAGCCGGGCAGGAACAGGATCGTCGGCCCGCTGCCAGAGGTGACGTCATAGGCGAGGGCAGGCCGTCCGGAGCGGGAGAGAAAAGCGTGATCGGTCATCCGCCACACATAGCGGCTCAGCCGCCGTCCGTCACGGCCGACGCGGGTCGCATATGCCTTGCAAGGCCTGCCATTGCACCTCGGTCAGCGCCGGTTGGTAGCGCACCTTCGGGTCGATGCTGCGCGTGAACACATCGCGTCTGTCAGCGGATGGTGGGTGGGTCGACAGATAGGCAAGGGAGGCGTCGAGCCTGCCGGACGTGTCCTTGTCCTTGTCGTGCGCCAGCCGATCAAAAAAGGCAGCCGTGGACGCGGGGGAAACGTGCGCGCCAGCGAGCGTGGCGATGGCGCCCAGATCTGCTTCGCGTTCAGCCTCGCGGGAATAATTCAACGACAGCATCGTATCGATATTGCCCGCCGTGCTGCCGCCGAGGCCGGCGATGATCATGCTGAACCCGAATTGGCGCAGCAGCGCCTCCGTGACATGCCGGTTGCGGACATGGGCGATCTCGTGGGCAAGAACGCCCGCGATCTCATCCGCATTGTCCGCCTTGTCGATCAAGCCCCTGAAGACCACGATATGGCCGCCTGGCAACGCCGCCGCATTGACCATGGAGATATCGACCACGCGAATGTCGAACGCCTGCCCCTGATCGTCGTTGCCCAACCGCTGCGTCAGGGTTTCGATCGCGGCATCCCCGCCCGGGGTCGTGCAGAACTCGCCACCGAAATCACCGACGAGAAGATCGCCGTAGCGCTTCTCGATGGAGGGCGGCACGAGCGGCGCCAGCCAGGCGGGCGCGAAAAATCCGATTGCGAGCACCGCGGCCGAGATCGTGGTCGCGACGGCCGCGGCCGGCCACAGGCCGATGCGGTCGATCCACCGCCCGTAGTTGCCGGCGATCGGCAGGATGGCGCTCAACTCCGCCTCGACCGGGGGCATGATGCCGAGCCGCCAGCCATCGACGCCGCTGCGGCGATAGATGACCGCGTCCGACCTGCGGTCGGCCGGCGTCAGCTCTTCGGGGGACAGGATGGTTTGTCCCTGTCCGATTTCGTCGATGACGACCCTGTCGGCATCGCGCCGGATCGTGACGCTTCGCCGGACCGCGGTGATGCCATCGTAAAGCCAGCCGTCGGCCACCGGTTTCAGATCGCGCCGATATCGAACAGGCTGGCCAGGCCCTCCGCATCGCCGGCGGGTGATGCCGTCGTCTGGGTGAAGAGGGTGGTATCGACGTCGCCGAACGCTTCCAGATGCCGGATGGCGAACGACCAGTTACGATAGCCGATGAAGGCAAGCCCGACACCGAGCGTGACGATCACCAGTCCCAGATTGCCAAGCACCAGCTTCAGCCAGTCCGTGGCGGTCGCGGTGAAGTCGAACCGCAAT
The DNA here is from genome assembly GCA_037190805.1 of Sphingomonas sanxanigenens. Taxonomy (GTDB): domain Bacteria; phylum Pseudomonadota; class Alphaproteobacteria; order Sphingomonadales; family Sphingomonadaceae; genus JBBCJR01. The sequence continues at coordinate 95,611 of JBBCJR010000002.1, forward strand.
TCGCCGAGGCTGAGGCCTTGCAGCATTCGCGTGTAATAGCCTGCGTAAAAATGCACCCCGGCGATACCGATCACCAGGTAGAATATGAATATGCCGGCGAGGAACGCCGCCATGGTCGAGCCGGATGGCGGCTGGCCGGGCTGGCTGCCGGCCATGCCGAACGCCGCTGCCATCGAAATGAGCAGGAAACCCGCCAGGATCCCGGCCCCATAGATCAGGAGCCAACGCCGCAGCAGGCCCTTACGGCTCCCCTTGGCGGAGAAACGGTGCGGGCCAAACTGCATGGCGTTCCAACGCTGGTTCCAGAGGCTGACCATCGCGCGGGGGACCAGCAGGCCGAAAGCGAGGACGCCGACGATCGGCTTCCACAGCGCGGATCGGGCATAGCGCCAGCCGGGATCGTCGCTGCCGCCGCGAATGCCGTGCCAGTAGGTGCGCGACAGGCGGTAGCGCAGGGCTCGGAACAGGGCGAGGCCGACAAGATAGAGGAGGGCTACATAGCAAGCTAGCCCGACGACGCCTGCCAGCCCGACATGGCCGCGCAACATCATTGCCTGAAGGCCGAACTGGAGAATGAGCACCAGCGGCAGGAAGATGGCCATGGCGAACAGGAACCCCATGAACATTTCCCGTCCCGTGCCGGTCCATTCCAGCCGATCGTCGATGAAGCGGGTGTGGCTCCACAGATAGCGCCGTTCGCGGGCTGCGGCCCAGAAGCGATATATGCCCAGTGTAACGATGGTCAGCAGCAGGTTGGTCAGTGCGATGGGCGCGAATTCCCGCCAGTTGCCGGTAAACTGGAATGCCGTCGACGGATCGGGGTTGTCCGAATCCGGCGCACGCGAAATCATCGCATCCATAAGTTGCTCTCCCCCTGCTGAGCGGCAGCATGTCCCGTCCAGAAGACGGCTGCAAATCATTTCAGGAACGAAACTTCACCATTCATCGTTCGGTCTTGCTCATGGCGTCGGGGGCGTTATTGCGTGGCGCTATGTCCATGACGCTCAACATCAGCCTTCCCGACGGTTCGATCCGACAGGTTCCCACGGGCACGACCCCCGCCGATATCGCGGCGGCGATCGGGCCGGGGCTGGCGAAAGCTGCGATCGCGGCGCGCGTGAATGGCGAGCTTGTCGACATCGGCCGCCCGCTGGAGCAGGATGCGTCGCTGGCGCTGGTCACGGCGCGGGACGAGGCGGATGCGCTGGAGCTTGCCCGCCACGACTATGCCCACGTCCTGGCCGAAGCGGTACAGGCGCTGTTTCCGGGCACCCAGATCACCTTCGGCCCGGCGACCGAGGATGGCTTCTACTACGATTTCGCGCCCAGGGAGCGGCCCTTCACCGAGGAGGACCTGCCGGCGATCGAGGCCGAGATGCGCCGCATCATCGCTGCCGACAAGCCGCTCAGGCGCGAAGTGGTGGACCGTGACGCGCTGATCGCCAAGTGGCGGGCGCAGGGCGAGACGTTCAAGGCCGAATGGGCCGCTGAACTGCCGGCGGGCGACGAATTGACCGTCTATCACAGCGGTGACGACTGGTTCGACATGTGCCGGGGGCCGCATCTCGCCTCGACCGGCAAGCTCGACCCGCAGGCGTTCAAGCTGACCCGCGTCTCGGGCGCTTATTGGCGCGGCGACCAGAAGAACGCGATGCTGTCGCGTATCTACGGCACCGGCTGGCTGAACAAGAAGCAGCTCGACGCGCACCTCGTCCGGCTGGAGGAGGCGGCCAAGCGCGATCATCGCCGTATCGGTCAGGAGATGGATCTGTTCCACCTCCAGTCGGAAGCGCAGGGTTCGGTCTTCTGGCACCCCAAGGGCTATCTGCTGTGGCGGACGCTGGAGGCCTATATGCGCCGCCGCCTCGACGCTGCCGGCTATCGCGAGGTGAAGACTCCCCAGCTGATGGACTCGCGCCAGTGGGAACAGTCCGGACACTGGGGCAAATATCGCGAGAACATGTTCGTCGTCCCCGACGAGGTACCGAACACCGATGATGATCAGCCGGTGTTCACCGGCGAGGGCGGCCTCATGGCGCTGAAGCCGATGAACTGTCCGGCCCACGTCCTGATCTTTCGCCAGGGCATCAAATCCTATCGCGATCTGCCCCTGAGGCTGGCCGAGTTCGGCTGCTGCCACCGGAACGAGCCGCATGGCGCGCTTCACGGCATCATGCGGGTGCGCCAGTTCACCCAGGACGACGCGCATATCTTCTGCCGCGAGGACCAGATCGTCGAAGAGGTGCGGCTGTTCTGCGACCTGCTCGACATCGTCTACAAGGACCTTGGTTTCGACAGCTATGCGATCAAGCTGGCATTGAGGCCGGAAAAGCGCTTCGGCACCGACGAGATGTGGGATCGAGCCGAACAGAACCTACGCGACGCCGTCGCCCAGGCCGGCCGCGCCGGGCCGGAATATGGTTGGGAAGAACTGCCTGGCGAGGGCGCTTTCTATTCGCCCAAGCTGGAGTTCCACCTGACCGATGCCATCGGCCGGACATGGCAGTGTGGCACCATCCAGCTCGACTATGTGCTGCCCGAGCGGCTGGACGCCTCCTATGTCGGCGAGGATAATGAGCGGCATCGCCCGGTGATGCTTCACCGCGCCATCCTCGGCACGTTCGAGCGGTTCCTGGGCATCCTCATCGAGCATCATGCCGGGCGCTTCCCGGTCTGGCTGGCGCCAGTGCAGGCGGTGGTCGCGACCATCGTCTCGGACGCTGACGACTATGCCCGGCAGGTGGGCGAGCGGCTGGCGGCGGCGGGTATCCGGGTTGAAACCGATCTGCGCAACGAGAAGATCAACTACAAGGTCCGCGAGCACAGCCTGGCCAAGGTGCCGTGCCTGCTGGTCGTCGGAAAGCGCGAGGCGGAGGAGGGCACGGTCGCGCTCCGCCGGCTGGGCACCGATGGCAGGCAGGAGATTCTGACCGTGGAGCAGGTGATCGCGATGCTGGCCGCCGAGGCCCAGGCCCCCGATCAGCGCTGATCCTGGTGCCTCGTTCGCGAAAGCAGCCGATCAGGCGTTGAAGAGATTGCAGGCGGCGACGGCGCGGCTGGCGGTATTGGTGATGCCGAAGCTGTTGCGTTCGCGGATGACGAAGGTGGCTTCCGAACGGATCTTGGGCGACCCCAGGAATTTGCTGCTGATCAGCGGCTTGTAGGTATATTCGACTTCGACGAACATGATCGCGTTGGCAGCTGGCGCGGTGACGCCGGTCACGGTTTGGGTGCCGCTGACGTTCTTGCCGCCGATCGCGGGCAGCGAACTGTCGGACTTGCCCTTGTCCTGAGTGCCGTATTTCGACGTCGAACTGAGCCTGCCGGTGCAGCGCTGCCAGACGATCCACTGGCCGTTGCTGGCGGCATTATTGGCGACTGACGACAGGATGATGCGGCCGCGATTGGCGAAATCGAGCCTGGCATTGCTGTCCTTGGCGCCAAGGAAGATTTCCTGCACCACCGATTCGTCCATCGTCGCGCGGCCGCGCGCGGAGGTGTCGGCGACCATCTTGGCGATGCCGTTCACCTGCTGGTGGGCCAGCGCCATGTTGGCGACTTCCAGTCCGCCCATGATGGCAATCAGGAACAGGGGCATGCCCATGGCGAACTCGACCATGGCGGTGCCGCGATCGTCCCGAACGAGCCGGTGGTCGAGATCATGAGAGGTGGATGTGATGACCATCTTCATGAACATTTGATCTGTGGCGAGGACGAACTGGACGACGCATAAGGTTCGTTCTGCATCACGGTCGTCGCGCTGATCGTCGCCGTTTCGGTGAAGCCAGCCATCTTGACCAGGAAGGGGAACAGCGTTGGATAGGTCACAGTCGCCGAATAGCGGATGATGTCGTCGGCGTTGCCGAGGCCGGCGTAACCGCTGGAATTGCCGTTGTCCCACACGCCGTTGCGGTTGCGATCCTCATAGCAGTCGCCGATGTTATATTCGCCCACCGGCGCTGTGTCGGAGGTGATCGGCTCGGGTTTTCCGACGGCGCTGAAGGTGTCGTAGGATCGCTTGCTGATCTCTGGCGGCGCCGACCCGCGGATGCCGCTGGCGACCGTCGTGACGTAATTGTCGATCTGGGTGCCCGTGAACTGGCCGGTGGTCGCCATGCGGGCGGCCGCCTTCACCGCGCCGTCGAGGCGCGACAGCATCATCATCCGATACCCAAGCTCGATGCCGCCCATGATGACCGTGAGCAGGGGAATCGAGAACAGCGCGAACTCGACCACCGACACGCCGCGCGTGTCGTGTCGCAGCCGCCGCCAGAAGCGAACACGCCCGATCACTGCGCGATCCTCAGCTTGCCGATCGACCGGCCGATTTCCTGGAAGCGGGAGTTGAGCTGATCCTGGTTGGAAGCGGTCACCGCCATGTCGCTCGCGCTGGCGCAGGTGGTCAGCGTGCCGTCGGCGCCCGTGGCGAAGGCAATCGTCCAGATCGAGACGTTGAGCGACTTGGCCGCGTTGCAAGCCATCAGGAAGCGCTGCTTGTGCCGTCCATTCAGGTCCGAGCCCCCTCCGCTGACCCGCTTCTGGTAGGATTCGACGCCGTAGCTGCTGTAAAGCGTGCCGCCCGTATCCAGGAGACCGTCGGTCATGAAGATGATGTGACGGTTGACGGGCGCGCCGTTGAACTCGTCGGGATTGGCGAACACGCCGCCGGTCGAAATGAAGCGGGCGCCCCAGATCATGCCGATGTCGTGATAGGTGCCGCCGTCCGGATTCAGTTTGTCGACATATGATTTGAGGTCAGCGCGAGTCCAGGTGGCCAGCCTTTTGGCCTCCGTCGGGCAGGCGACCTGGCTTTTGCCTTCGACCAGTGCCGGGAGATAGGCGGGCCACTGGGTCGTCAGGTCCGTCGTGGGGACAAGGTTGATGTTGAGGTCCTTGGCGCCCGTGGGAATGGTGTATCCCGACGAGGAGGTGATCGTCGACACCGTCTGGCGTTCCTCGATACAGCCATCCCAGGTCGACGTGCTCGTCAGACGGCTGGTGACGTCGATATCGAATTCGGCATTGCCATAGGTGCGGCAATTGCCGTTGGCGCGGTAGGAAATGCAGCCATAGGAGTAATAGGGCGCAGTGCGCCGGACATAATGCTTCCCGGTCGGTTCGGCGGCGGTCAACACGCGTCCGACATTGACCGCGCTGGAATAGGGAACGACCGCGTAGCGCAGCCTCAGCCCACGCGAGGTGAGGTCGTTCTGGGCTTGCGTCAGTTCGTCATAGAGGCTCATCACCGCATCGCGCAGCGACTGGATCTTTGATTGTTTGTCGTTCCTCGGCGTGTCCCTCATCGATCCGGTGGTGTCCAGAACCAGAACGATATCGGTGTTGATCCAGTTCTGGCGCGCAATCGAGACCGCCCCGATATCGACGGTCTGGATACCGAACAGCTTCATGATCGTCGTCGGGATCTTGGTCGCTGCCTGGACGCGGACCGACGAGGTGTCGGGGCCGGTGATGCTGCTGGTCCAGTGACTGGGGCTGGCGCCGTAGGACGACTGCGGGAAATTGAAGGACAGGAACTTGTTCGCGGCTTCGGTCGCCTCGGTCATGCCGGTGCCGATCCGCGACCGCCGCCCGGCCAGCGCGGCGCTGTCCACCGCCTGTTGCAGACGCGCCTGTGCGAGATAGGCGCGCGAAATATCGACACCGCCGCCGATCGCGGCCATGACCGGTATGACCGCGGCCGCGATCAGCGCCAGCGTATTGCCGCGCTGGTCCCGTGCCAGTTTTCCCACGCAGGCGGCAAGCCTGTATCCCAACCCGCGCAGCCTGTTCCCCGCCCGCATCATGATCGCGTCCGCCCTGTCGACTCCGAAGCCGGGCAGCTATGGCGGTATCACGCCTAAGGACCATTCAAGCGACAAGGTTAACATGCCGGAAACCAACATAGATGAGGCCCTGTTCGCGGATCTCCTGGCGCAGGACCCGGACCGCTTCCTGGCGGCCAGCCATTGCTCCCGTCCGGCGCGGGCCGGCGTTGCGGCGTTGTTCGCGCTCGACCTGGCATTCGGTCATGTGCTTGTCACCACGCGCGAGCCGATGCTGGGCGAAATGCGTTTCGCCTGGTGGCGCGAGACACTGGAGAAACTGGGACGTGCCGAGCCTCCGGCGGAGCCGGTGCTGGCCGCGCTTTCCACCCATGTTCTGCCGGCTGGCATCGGCGGGGAAGAGCTGGCCGTGATGGAGGACGGCTGGCTGGTCCTGCTCGACGACCGGCTGGACCGCGCCGCGCTGATGCGTCACGCGCGCCGGCGGGGCGGGGTGTTGTTCGAGCTGATCGCCCGCCGACTCGGGGTTGTCGATATCAATGATGATCTCCGGACGGCCGGGGAGGGGTGGGCCTTCGCCGACCTGTCCCGCCGGCTTGGGGAGCCTACCATCAGCGCCCTGGCGCGTGAGGAGGCACGGGCACGGCTGAAGGGCTGGCGCATTCCGGCCAATGCCGGCAGGGCGCGACCATTGCTGGCGCTGGCTGCCCTCGCGCGTCACGATGTCACCAATTCATCGCGCTATCGGCCGGGCTCTCCCGCCAGACAGCTGCGCTATCTGTGGCATCGCATGCTGGCGGGATGAAAAGAGCTTACATCCGCCGCCTGACGCTGGTTAGTCTGACCCTGGTCGATACGTGGAGAGGGATGGAAAATGGTTCGCTGGCTTGCCGCCGCGTTGGCGGTCGTGCTCATGGTGGTGGGCATCCTGTTCTGGCGTCATGACCGGGCGGGGGCCGAGGCACCGCCGATGCTCGCGCCGCCCCCCGCCGCATCCGCCGAGGTGACGCCTGCGGATGATCCACCACCGGCAGCCAGCGAAGCAACGCGCGAGGAGCGACGTTTCCGCCGCTATGACCGCGATCGGGACGGGATCGTCGCGCGCGAGGAGTATCTGCGCAGCCGGCGGACTGCTTTCGCCAAGCTCGACACCAATGGCGACGGGCGGCTGAGCTTCGAGGAGTGGGCAATCCGCACGACAACCAAATTCGCCCAGGCCGATGCCGACCGCTCGGGCGGGCTGAACGCGGCCGAATTCGCGACCACCGCGGTCAAGCGGGCGCCACCCAAGGCGCGGACGGAATGCGTCTGCGCCCCGGACGACGACTGACCGGTCTTATTTGCCGATCAGGTTGTCGGCGATGGAACAGGCCGCCGGGCCGAGGATGACGACGAACAGCGTCGGCAGGATGAAGAGGATGAGGGGCACGGTCATGATCGCCGGCAGGCGTGCCGCCTTTTCCTCGGCCCGCATCATCCGGTCGTTGCGGAACTCGGCCGACAGGGTCCTCAGCGCGCTGGCCAGCGGGGTGCCGTATTTCTCGGTCTGGATCATGGTGGTGACGACGCCGCGAATGGCATCGCTGTTGCACCGCCAGGCGAGGTTCTCGAACGCCTGACGCCGATCGGTGAGGAAGCTGAGCTCGATCGCGGTCAGCGCGAACTCATCGCCGATCTCCGGAAACCCCTTGCCCAGTTCGCGCGAGACGCGGGAAAAGGCGGCATCGACGGTGAGGCCGGCCTCGGCACAGATGACCAGCAGGTCGAGCGCGTCGGGCAACCCCTTTTGGATCGCGGCCGCGCGCTTGGTGATCATGTTCTGCACGAACAGATCCGGCGCCTTGTAGCCGAGGATCAGCGACCCGCAGGCCAGCCCGGTGCGCTTCCATGTCGCCCATTCGGGAAACCAGTCGAGCACGTAGAGGCCGAAGATGACCGTGCCGCCGATGATGATCGGCAAGGCCAGCCGCCCGAAGATGACGGCGATGGCGGCATCCTTGGAACGGACGCCGGCCTGGGCCAGCTTCTGCTGCGCTTCCTTGAGCTGGGTGTCCTGCAGCACCGACAGGCGCTTCAGAATGGCGCGCATCTGGTCGGTGTTGGCGCTGCTCTTGCCCGTGACGCTGGCGCGCTTGCGGGTGGCGGTGATGCCCGCCTTCAACTGTTCGCGCCGCTCCTGCAGCGCCTTGACGCGCTTCGTCATGGGGTCGCGGACGCTCATCGCCGCCCACATCGCCAGGATGACCGACAGGGTCGCCACGCCGGCAAGAACCGTGGCGAGATCGGTGGCGGTGAAGCCCATGAACAGCGTCTTTTCGTCCATATCAGATCTCGAAGCTGACCATCTTGGCCATGATGAAGGCGCCGATGCACATCCAGACGAGGCCGAGCCCGCCCGTCACCATCAGGCGCGGATCGGTGAGAAAACCGCCCATATAGCTGGGGTTGATCGACCAGATCAGACCGAAGACGATGAACGGCAGTGAGCCGACGATATAGGCCGATGCCTTCGATTCCGACGACATCGCCTTGATCTTCAGTTTCATCTGCGACCGCTTCCGCAGCACATCCGACAGGTTGGCGAGCGTCTCGGCCAGGTTGCCGCCGGTCTCGCGCTGGATCGCCAGCGTGATGACGAAGAACTGGAATTCCGGGGTGCCGAGTCGATCGGCCGTTTCCTGAAGCGCCTGCTCCATCGTGCGGCCGATCTTCACCTTGTCGGTGACGCGCCGGAACTCGATGCCGACGGGTCCGGGGATTTCGCGCGCGACGACGTTCATGGTCTCGGAAATCGGCAGACCCGACCTCAGCCCGCGGACCAGGAGGTCGATGGCATCGGGAAAACGCTTGGTGAACTGGGCAATCCGCCGCTGGATCAGGAAACCGACAGTGAAATGCGGAATGGCGAGGCCGAGGAAAAGACCGACGAGCAGCGCCAGGGCGAGGGGTAGTCCGCGCAACCACAGCAGCATGGCAAAGGTGAACGCGATCCCGCCGATCGCTATGCCGTATTGGCCGACCGACCAGTCCTTGCCGGTCTTTTCAAGCCGCTTGTGAAGCTGGGCCGGGTTCGGCAGCACCCGCTTCACCACCTGATCCATGCGGGTCGCCTGGGCGTGCTGGATGCGGCGCAGCTGCGCCTGGGCGGCGATGATCTGCGAGCCTGAATGGCGTTCTTTCAGACCATCCAGACGCCGGGTCATGCGCTTGGACGAGCCGGAGCCGGAAAAAGCCAGATAGCCCATGCCCGCCATCAGGCACAGCAGCACCATCAGCAGCAGTGCCGGCAGGACTTGACCCATGCTTCACCTCCGTGGCGCCGCACCGGAGCGGTGCGGGCCATGCCTTTTCGATCTCAGACGGCTTCGGCTTTCGCCCTGGCTTTGGCCGGGAGCAGCGACTTCAGATTGCCGAGCAGCGACTTGCTGCCCGCCGTCTCTTCGCCGGCATCGGTGTCGCCGCCATCGACGATCGCCCTGACCAGATGGCCCATCGGTGTCGCCAGCTTCGATCCCTTGCCGGCGTCGGCCAGGCACTTGCCGAGCTTTGCGGCTTCCACCGCGACCTTCATGTCGAGGGGCAGAATGACGTCGATCTTGCGTTCGATCGAGCCTTCGAAATCCTTGCGGCCGATCTCCGTGCCCTGGGCGCCCACCTTGTTGGCCACGATCAGGACGCGGGCGGCTGGCGCATTGGCTTTCAGCCACGACAGCAGCCGGATGGTGTCGCGTGTCCCGACCAGCGTCAGTTCGGTCACGACAACGACCGTCTGGGCATCGTTGATCAGGTGCGGATGCTGCACCATCACCGAGCGGGGCAGGTCCATCACCACGCAGTCGAAGGCGTTGCGCATCTCCTCCTGCAGCTGGAACAGCGCCTGGCCGTCCATCAGCAGCGGCTGGTTGATGGTCGCCTCGGCCGACAGCACCGACAGCGTGTCGGTCGCCTTGACCATCGCGCGCTCGATGAACAGTCCATCGATGCGGCTGGGATTCTCCAGCGCGTCCGTCAGGCCCCGGCCCGGTTCCAGATCGAAGGCGAGGGCGCCGGTCCCGAAATGCACATCGAGATCCAGCAGTGCAGTGGCGCGGTTGCCATCCTGGCTGATCAGCCAGGCGAGCGAGGTCGATAGCGTCGAGGCGCCGACACCACCGCGCACGCCGATGACGGCGGTCAGTACGCGCGGCTTCGACTTGTCGGCTTCCGGCGTGCGCGGACCCATCAGCACCGTCTGGGCAGCCATGAAGGTTTCCCGCAGCTGATCCGTCGACAGCGGCTTCAGCACATAATCGTGGATGCCCGAGCCCAGCAGGTCGCGATAAAGCCGCACATCGTTGACCATGCCGCTGGCGATGACGATCGTTCCCGGTTCGCAGACTTCTGCGAGTGCGTTGATATCGTTCAGCGGATCGCCGGATTCCGACAGGTCGACGAACAGGATCGATGGGCTCGCCGAAACGGACAGTGTCTGAACCGCGTTCCGGAGGCCGCCCTTGTTGATCTTGTCGGTGGGCCAGCCCATTTCGGCCGCCACCGGGCGCAGCGCTTCGGCCGTTTCCTCGTCGCAGACGAAGGCGATGAACGGGTCACGCATGCCGCCGCCTGGCCGGCGGCTCGGATTCCAGGGCGCGTTCATCGACGACCTCCCACGGTGGTGCCTTGCAAGGCCCCTGATCCTGTCGGCTCCATCTTACGCCAGGCGTTGACGGCCTTGACGGTGGAGGTCGCCTCACCGCCGCGATAGGGGGTGCCGGTTACGAGATCATTGGGGTCGGCAACCGCCGCAGCCCAGTTGCTGCGGGTGGCGCAACCGAAGTTGGACATGGTCGAGGAGGCGAATTCGGGCTGGGACATACGGCTCCAGTCAGGGCAATTGGGGACGCTCGCCGTCGCACGGGTGACAACCACCCGGAGCGTTCCGGGCGTGACATTGCCGGGCGTCACGGGCGATGTCGCTTCTGGCAGCAGACCATAGCGGGCGACCACGGCGGCAACCCCCGCCCGCCGTCCGGCGGCGCCGGCGGCGACCGGGTCGTCGATCGTCACCTGGTCGGAATAGGCGAGGCCGATCGCTTCGAACCATCCGTCCAGCCGCTCGGCGGAACCGGGGGCGAGGGTGTCGCCCTGGGTCGTGAGGTTGATGGCCATGTCGCTGCGCTGAACGACCGGCTTATGCACCGATTCCAGCGTGCGGTTGACCGGGCCGCAGGCAGCGACGGCGACCAGCACACCGAGAGACAGCAGCGGCTTGGCGAAACGGGTCATCGAGCGACCTCCTTGGGGGTGCCTCATCATTGCAGCGAAAAGCCGGGGGCCGGCGTGGCTGCGGCCGCGGCGGCGTTGCCGGATACGGCGGCGCCCGACTGACGCCGGGCCTGCGGCTTGGCCTTATCGCCGGACTTGCCGTCGAAGGTCTGGCCGCCCAGCAGACGCTGAGCGTCGGTGGGCGAGCGATAGCCATCAGTCGGCAGCTTGATCTGCTCGTCCGACACCGGCTTCACTAGATAAGGCGTGACCACGACGACAAGTTCGCTTTCGCTGCGGCGGAAGCTTTGCGACCGGAACAGCGCGCCGATGATCGGCAGGTCGCCCAGGAACGGCGCCTTGTCGACGACGTTGGCGTTGGCATTGGACAGCAAACCGCCGATCATGAAGCTCTGGCCTGAGCCGAGCTCCACGGTGGTTTCGACCCGGCGGGTGGTCAGGCCCGGAACGCGGGTGCCGGCCATGGTGATCGCCGCGGCATAGTCGAGCTGCGACACTTCCGGCCGGACCCGCATCGAGATGCGGCCGTCGTTCAGGACCGTGGGGGTGAAGGCAAGGCCGACACCATAAGGCTTGTATTCGACGCTGACGGTGCCGAGGCCGCCGGCGAGCGGGATCGGGATTTCGCCGCCGGCAAGGAAGCTGGCCGTTTCGCCCGACAGGGCGACCAGATTGGGTTCGGCCAGGGTCGTCGCCACGTTGTCGTTTTCGAGCAGGTCGAGCGCCGACATGATGTCGAGGCCGAACAGCTTGCCGGCGAATTTCAGTGCGGTCTTGCCGTCAGCGAAGTCGCTGAAATTGTAGCTCGTGCCACCCGTGACGAACTGGCCCGAGGTCGGGTCGAACGGCAGCGAGATCGACCCCGTTGGCAGACCGAACAGCGACGAGGCATCCAGTTGCGGCAACGCACTGAGATTGGTGTTGGCGATCGAGCCGAAGTTGCGGCCCCGGCTGATACCGAACTGAAATCCGCCTGTCGTGTCGCGGGTGAGGAGGTTGACGCCGACTTCCTTCAGAAAGCCGCGATTGACCTCGGCAATGCGGACGCGCAGGCCGACCTGAAGCGGCGTTGCCGTCTTCAGCTTGTTGAACAGGGTGATATTCTCGCCGACGAAGGCGGTGACGAGGCGGTTCGCCTCCTCGACGTCATCGGGGGCGGCGACCGTGCCGGTCAGCAGCACGGAGCCGTTCATCGGTGTCACCTCGATCTTGGCGTCGGGCATCGCCAGCCCGATCATCGAGCGCAATTGGTCGTAGTTCGGGCCAACGCGGACGTTGGTCGACCAGATCACCTGGCCGCCCTTGTCGGTCGCATAGACGCTGGTCTCGCCGCCGGCGACGCCGAAGACGTAGAGGGCGCTGGTGGAGCGGACCTGGACGTTGGCGATCGCGGGATTGGCCACGAACACGTCGGTCATCGGTCGCGGCAAGCTGATCATGGTGCCGCGGCCCACCGCCAGGGTGATGCCGTCAGTCGCAGCGTGCATCTGGGCGCCGCTGGACACCGGCACGGCCTTGGCGCCGGCGGAGCTGCTGATCTGGGCTCTCGCCATGACGGGAAGGCCCACGGCCAGCGCCGTCGCCAGTCCGGCGGCGATCAGCGCACCGGACGGAAGGATCAAATGGGCGCGCATCAGTTACGGCCTCCGCTCATCGGGTTTCCGAGGGCGCGCGCATAGGGTGAGAGCGTCGCCGACGACAGCCGGTCGAGATTACCGCTGGCATCTTCCTCGTTGGTTGACGCGCCGCGCCGCACAGTGACGCTGCTCGCCGATTTCTTCTCATCGGCCAGTTGCTTGCGCAGGTTGCGCAGGGTCAGCTGGTCGGACAGGCGCTGGGCTTCCTTGCGCTCGGGCGACAGGGAGCCGTCATCGCCCAGCGCGGGAACGCTGGTGCGCTGGAAGCGCGAGACGTCGCCGCCGGTCGAAAAGGTGCCCTTGGTGTCGTTGGGCCGGGCCGCCAGGGCCAGCAGGATGCGCTTCTCGCCTTTGGCGTCCGTGCCTTCGGGGATTTCGACGTCGCCCGCGGCGATGGCCGCTTCCAGCTCCGCGACATTATCGGTGATCGAACGCAGCGACAGCGACAGCTGACCGATGGTCTGTGCGACGGCGATCTTTTCGGAGATCGCCGGGGTCGCTTCGAGCGTGACCGTGTTGGACAGCCGCGCGGTTGCATCCTCACCCTCGGCGGGTTCGCTGGAGGTGCGCTGGTCGGTTGCCAGCACGCGGATGTTGCGGATGATCGTCTCGGCGACCTTCAGCGGCTCGCCCGAGCCGCCGCCGGCGACCTGCTGGGTCAGGACCACGTCGACCCGGTCCCCGGGAAAGACGAAGCCGGCGACGCCGGTGGATGCGTTGACGCTGACCGTCACGGCGCGCATGCCCGGCCCGAGCGCGGCGGCCAGGAAGCCACGGTCACCGGGCTTGATCAATGCGCCCTGGGTGACGGGCTGGCCGGCAGCGATGGCATAGCGCACGACCTGCCCCTTCAGCGTTTGCGGATCGCCCTGCGCGCGCAGGATGTAGGCGCCGTCGACCATGTCCTGTGGCCAGGGCTGGAAACGGATCATCGAGGGGTCGATCATCGTTCCGATCGGCAGCGTCTGGGCGGCGACCAGAACTTCGATGCCGGGCTGCGGCGTGGCTTCGGCCGTGTCAGTGCCGCCGGCCAGCAGGCCGCGGGCAAGCACGGCGGAAATCGCCGCGACCATCAGCGCCCCCACCAGCAACGCGAGCTTTCGGAAATCCATGACTCAATCGCCTCCCGGCAAAATTCTTGACTGTGCTATGCCGTGAACTGGTTAAGAAGTGGTTCGCCAAGGACCCACAACGCCGCCGCGCCGATTGCCACGCCATAGGGAATCTCCGGCCGCCCCTCGCGCCGCCGGGCGCGATGGAGCAGCACCAGGCCGAGAGTCAGGACGCCACCCAGCAAGGCCATCAGGAACAGCATCCGGACCAGCGGCAGCGGCGGCAGCCAGAGCGCGAGGGCGGCGAGCAGTTTGACGTCGCCACCACCCATGGCGCCGGCGGCGAACAGCGCCGCGAACAGGGCAAGGACGAGCGCGGCCATGCCGACCTGGATCGCGATGTCGGGCCACAGCGCCCAGCCCGAGGCCCACCACCAGGGCAGGGCGCACAGGGCGACGCCGGCCGTGAGCCAGTTCGGAATGGTGAAACTGCGCACGTCGGTGACGATCGCGGTGATGAGGAGTGCCGCCAGCACCGCCGTGCAGGCGACGGAGAAAAGCCCGCCCATGTCGCAAAGCCTAGACGACGGCTCTTGCCAAATCGTAACCAGTGGCGATGCCGACGACCGATATCCGCCGCTGCCTGCCGCCTGACGCGGTGATCGATCAGTGGGCAGCCGCCGATGGCTGGCCGATCCGGCGTATCCGCCTCGCTCCCAAGGGCGCGCGGCGTGGGGCGCTGCTATTCTGCAACGGCCGTGCGGATTTCATCGAGAAATATCTTGAGGCGCTGTGCCACTGGCGCGGCCGGGGGTGGGCCGTCACCAGCTTCGACTGGCGCGGACAGGGCCTGTCGGGCCGGCTGTCGGGGGAGGCGATGCTGGGCCATGCCGACAGCTTCGATCCATGGATCGCCGATCTTGGCGCGCTGATCGCCGACTGGCGACGCGATGAGGCGGGACCCTATGTCATCATCGGCCATTCGACGGGCGGGAACCTCGTTCTCAGGCATCTGATGGCGCGTCCGGCCGACGCCGATGCCGCCGTGCTGATCTCGCCCCTGGTCGGACTTCAGCTGCCTTTTCTGCCCGATGCCGTGGTCGCTGGGGTGGCCCGTCACTATGTCGGCCGGGGACGGGGCGGCGCGCACGCCTGGGGTCAGGAGATGGTCGAACGCAGCGCCCAGCGCGCCGAGGTGCTGACCAGCGATGCCGGCCGATATGCCGACGAAGGCTGGTGGTGGCAGCAGGTGCCCGCTCTGAAGCTGGGGGGGGTCAGCTGGGGTTGGCTGGCGGCGGCGTTCCAGTCGGTCGCGCAACTCCTGCGGCCGGGCGCGGTGGAGCGGGTGACGACGCCGATCCTGCTTCTGGGCGCTATGCGTGACCGGGTGGTGTCGACCCCCGCCATGCGCCGGCTGCTTGCCCGGCTGCCCGTGGCACGTGGGCAATTCTTCACCAATGCAGCGCATGAGCTGCTGCGCGAGCGGGATGAGGTGCGGTTGCCCGCTCTCGCCGCCATCGACACGTTTCTGGACGAAAAGGTCCCTCAGTGATCCGAGCGGATATCGTTATCGTGGGCGCCGGGATTGCCGGCGCGAGCCTGGCGGCGCGCATCGGCACGGCGGCATCGGTGGTGCTGATCGAGGCGGAAAGCCAGCCTGGCTATCACAGTACCGGCCGTTCGGCCGCGTTCTTCGCCGAAACCTATGGCGGTCCGGCGGTACAGCCCTTGTCCACCGCCTCGCGCGATTTTTTCCTCTCGCCCCCATCCGGCTTCGCGGATGGTCCGCTGACCCATGACCGGGGTGCGATGCATGTCGCGACGGCGGCCGACCGCGCTACGCTGGAGGCGATGGACCGGGATTTCGCCGCGTCCGATGTCATGCTTCGGCCGCTCGATCGGAATGCGATGCTGAGCCGCGTGCCGCTGTTGGGACCGCAATGGGTGGCGGGACGGCTGGAGCCGGGGTGCCGCGATATCGACGTCGCCGCGCTTCATGGCGGTTTCCTCGCTCAGGCGCGTCGTGCCGGTGCGACGGTGCTGACTGATGCGGCATTGCAGGCCGCGCGTCGTGATGGTGGTCGCTGGCGGCTGGAGACGGGGGCCGGCGCGATCGAGGCCGACTTGCTCGTCAACGCCGCCGGGGCCTGGGCGGACGAGGTGGCGGAGATGGCCGGCGCCCGGCGGCTCGGCTTGTCCCCGTTCCGCCGGACGATGGCCCAGCTGATCGTCGACCCGCCGGCGCCTCCGACCTTGCCGGTGGTGATGGACGTGGCCGGCAATTTCTATTTCAGGCCCGAGGCCGGTGGGCGACTGTGGCTGAGCCCGCATGACGAGATTCTCCAGGTGCCGGGCGACGCCGCGCCCGAGGAGATCGACATCGCCATCGCCATCGACCGGTTCGAACAGGCGACGGCCGGCTGGCAGGTCAGGCGGGTCGAACGGCGCTGGGCAGGTCTCAGGACCTTCGCCCCGGACCGGGTGCCGGTCTATGGGTTTGATCCGACGGTGCCGGGGCTGTTCTGGTGTGCGGGGCAGGGCGGTTTCGGTATCCAGACCGCGCCTGCCGCAAGCACGCTTGCCGCCGCGCTGTTGCTGGATCGGGAGGATCTGGCGCCGGTCGATCCCGGACGTTACGCGCCGGGGCGTTTCGCTGCGGCCTGAGCCATGGCCGCGTCGCAGGCCAGGCGATCGGCACGCTCATTCTCGGGGTGGCCGGCGTGACCCTTCACCCACTGCCAGTCGATCCTGTGCGGCGCGCTGGCATCCAGCAGGGCCTGCCATAGATCGGCATTGGCGACAGGCTTCTTGGCCGCGGTTCGCCAGCCGTTGCGTTTCCAGCCGTGGATCCACTTGGTGATACCGTCGCGGACATAGACGCTGTCGGTGGTGATGATGACATCGCAAGGGCGGGAGAGGGCGCGTAAACCCTCGATCGCCGCCATCATTTCCATGCGGTTGTTGGTGGTCAGCGGCTCACCGCCCGAAAGCTCGCGTTCGCGCGCGCCGCTGCGGAGCACCGCGCCCCAACCGCCGGGGCCGGGATTACCCTTGCAGGCGCCATCAGTGAAGATCTCGACGGTTGTCATCCGGTGAAGGCGTCGGCCCCGTGGGACTGATAATGATCCAGACGGCGCAGAAATGCCAACGGGTCCTTGCGCGTCACGAGCGCGTCGGCCGGCGTGTTCAGCCAATCCCAGGCCCTGGTCAACAGAAAGCGGATCGAGGCACCGCGAGCGAGGATCGGCAGGGCGGCGCGCTCCTCATCGGAAAGCCCGTGAGCGCTTTCGTAGCCCGTGATGAGTGCGCGGCCGAGGTCGGCGTCGAATCGGCGGCCGTCGGCGCTGAAACACCAGGCGGCGTGGGTGATGGCCAGATCATAGGCGCGAATGTCCGTGCAGGCGAAATAGAAATCGATCAGTCCGGTCACCTCGTCGCCCAGCGTCAGGACATTGTCGGGGAACAGGTCGGCATGGATCGCCTGCACCGGCAGATCGGCGGGCCAGGCGGCCGACAATGCCTTCAGTTCGTCGCCCAGACGGGCCGCCAGGCCAGGGGCGATGCTGTCGAGTGCAGGCCCGCAGCGCGTGAACAGGTCACGCCATCCGCCGATGCCGAGATTGTTGGCGCGGGTCGGCGCGAAATCGGCGGCAGCCTTGTGCAGGCGACCAAGCGCGGCGCCGGTGGCGTGCGCCTGCGCGGGCGTCGGAACCGTCAGGGAGACGCCGCTGAGGAATTGAATCAGGCAGGCGGGGCGCCCCTCCAGCCGGCGCAGCACCTCGCCGTCGCGCGCGGGGATCGGACGGGGCACCGGCAGGCCGGCGTCGGCCAGATGCGTGGTGAGCGCCATGAACCAGGGCAGGTCGGCCTCCGCCACCCGCCGTTCATAAAGGGTGAGGATGAAGCGCCCCCGGCTGGTTTCGACCAGATAGTTGGAGTTCTCCACGCCCTCGGCGATGCCCTTGGCGGAGATCAGGGTGCCGACGTCGTAATCGGCGAGGAAGATGGCCATCGCTTCGGCCGGGACATGGGTATAGACAGCCATCGGATCGTAAAACTCAAACGGTGGTGGTGAGCGCGGCGGGAAGCTTGAACGACATCCGCTCCGTGGCGGTCGTCACTTCCTCTTCGCGGACGGAGAAGCGGGTGGCGATCCGGTCGATGACCTCGCGCACGAGCGTTTCAGGTGCCGAGGCGCCAGCGGTGATGCCAAGCGTTGCGACATCGCCCAGCCAATCGAAATCGACGTCCGCCCCGCGTTGCACGAGGCTCGCGCGGCACCCCTCGCGTTCAGCGACCTCGACCAGCCGGACCGAGTTGGAGGAGTTGGGCGCGCCGATGACCAGCATGGCGTCGCATTGGCGGGCGATCGCCTTGACGGCCGCCTGGCGGTTGGACGTCGCATAGCAGATGTCCTCGCCGCGCGGCATCGCGATCAATGGAAAGCGGCGGTGTAGCGTGGCGACGATCTCGGCCGTGTCGTCGACCGACAGCGTGGTCTGGGTCAGGAAGGCCAGATTGTCCGGATCGTCGGGTAGCAGCGTCTCGGCGTCGGTCAGCGTCTCGATCAGGGTCATCGTGCCGTCGGGCACCTGGCCGAAGGTGCCGATCACCTCCGGGTGGCCGCGATGGCCGATGAACAGGATGTGCCGGCCATTCTGGACCAGCCGTTCGGCCTGACGATGGACCTTGGAGACCAGCGGGCAAGTCGCGTCCAGATAATCGAGGCCGCGACTTTCGGCTGTCGCCGGAACGATCTTGGGCACGCCATGGGCGGAAAATACCACCGGCACGCCGTCGGGCACGTCGCTCAACTCCTCGACGAAGATCGCGCCCTTGGATTTCAGTTCGTCGACGACATAGCGATTATGGACGATCTCGTGCCGGACATAGACCGGGGCGCCATATTTCTCGAGCGCGAGCTCGACAATGCGGATGGCGCGGTCGACCCCGGCGCAGAAGCCCCGCGGCGCGGCGATCAGCAGGGTGAGAGGTGGCTTGTCGATCATCGCTGATACGCCCTAACCGATCGCTTGTCGGGCGGGAACCCGCTTCCTATGATGGGTCTCCAACTTTACACGAGGAAGTCGCTTTCGTGGCCCGTCCGATCCTGACCATGACTCTCCTGGCGCTCGCCGCGACAGGCCTTACCGCTTGCGGCGACCGCAATCCGCTCAGGATCACGCGATCCGCCTGTCCGGCCGTCGCGATTCCAGCCTATACGGGCGAGGTGACGTTGTTCACCCGCCCCGGTAGCGACGCCGCCGCAGATATCGATCTCGTCGCGGCGATCACCAATGTCCGGGGCGGCTGTACTGAAGCGGCCGACACGCTGATCACGGACGCCAGCTTCCAGGTTCAGGCGCGCCGTACCGACGCCGGGCCGGCGCGGCAGGTGACATTGCCTTGGTTCGCCGCCGTCGTTCAGGCGGGCGATCGGCTGGTGACGAAGCAGGTCGGGCAGGTGACGCTGAACTTCGCTGCCGGGCAGGACCGCGCCACAGCCACCGCCACCGCGCGATCCGAGGTCGCCCGCAGCGCCGCGACCCTACCGGCCGCTATCAATCAGCGTCTGACCCGCGAGCGCAAGACCGGCGATCTCGATGCGGCCCTGGACCCGATGGCGGAACCCGAAGTGCGCGACGCGGTGCGCGAGCACAGCTTCGAGGTTCTGGTCGGCTTTCAGCTCGGGGATGACCAGCTGGCGTTCAACGTCAACAAATAACCGGCCTTTTCCAACGGCGGGCGGCATCCCATATGTTTCCCGGTCCTGACAGGGAGGTTGCGTGATGACGACAGAGACGGCGACTCTGGCGGCCGGCTGTTTCTGGTGCATCGATGCCGCCTTGCGTCGGCTGCGTGGGATAGAGCAGGTCGAAAGCGGCTATATCGGCGGGACCCTGCCGAATCCGACCTATCGCGAGGTCTGTGGCGGGGATAGCGGCCATGCCGAAGCGGTGCGGGTCGCATTCGATCCGGCGGTGATCGGCTATGATGACTTGCTCGACATTTTCTTCGACCTGCATGACCCGACACAGCTCAATCGACAGGGCAATGATGTCGGTACCCAATATCGGTCGGCGATCTTCCCTCATTCACCCGCTCAGGCCGAGGCGGCGAAAGCCGCCATCGCCCGCGTCCA
The DNA here is from genome assembly GCA_037190805.1 of Sphingomonas sanxanigenens. Lineage (GTDB taxonomy): Bacteria > Pseudomonadota > Alphaproteobacteria > Sphingomonadales > Sphingomonadaceae > JBBCJR01. The sequence continues at coordinate 115,490 of JBBCJR010000002.1, forward strand.
GGCCGATCACGACGCCCCGGTGGTGACGACGATCGAACCGCTGGCGGGCTGGTACCCGGCCGAGGAATATCATCAGGACTATTTCAACCGCGAAGGGACGGCCAACGGCTATTGCCGGGTCGTCGTCGCGCCCAAGCTGGAAAAATTCGGCAGCCGCCATGCCGCTCGTCTAAAAAGCTGACGGGCTGGCCCGATCATCGGGTCAGCCCGTCATGTCCGGTTTTGTAACGGACTCTAGAGCGGCGCGCCCTCGACGGGTGGCCGTTCGCGGGCATCCGCCCCGATCGCTTTGTAGACGATGCCGCCCAGTACGCCGCCGACGATCGGCGCGACCCAGAACAGCCACAGCTGGCTGATCGCCCAGCCGCCGACCACCAGGGCGGGACCGGTGCTGCGCGCGGGGTTCACCGAGGTGTTTGTGACCGGGATGCTGATGAGATGGATCAGGGTCAGCGTCAGGCCGATGGCGATCGGCGCGAAGCCGGCCGGCGCGCGGGTGTCGGTCGCGCCCATGATCACCAGCAGGAAGAAGAAGGTCAGCACCACTTCGATCAGGAAGGCCGAAATAAGATTATACTGGCCCGGCGAATGGTCGCCATAGCCGTTGGCCGCAAGTCCGCTCTCCGCCAGCGACCAGTCCGCCTTGCCGCTGGCGATCAGATAAAGGAGCAGCGCTGCCGCGATACCGCCGACCAGCTGCGCCGCGACATAGCCGGGGATGTCCCGCGCCGAGAAGCGACCGCCGGCCCACAGGCCGATCGTGACGGCAGGATTGAGGTGGCAGCCCGAAATATGGCCGATCGTATAGGCCATGGTAAGGACCGTGAGGCCGAAGGCCAGCGACACACCAAGCAGGCCGATGCCGACATCGGGAAAGGCGGCGGCTAGCACCGCGCTGCCGCAACCACCCAGAACGAGCCAGAATGTGCCGAGGGTCTCAGCTGCAAGCCGTTGAGACAGGTTCATCGTCGTCTCCCCCAGTTTCGCGCGCCAAGGCGGGCATCGCGTGGGCCGCGCACGATCGAAGACTGACCTATCATTGTGATGCCGTAAAGACCTGACGGCCCTTTTCTCAATTCGTTCGCGGCGCCGCCGCGCGGCGCAGCCGGTCGTTGATCGCCCATCCGATGCCCGCGTCGGGAATCGGCGCGACCGCGATGGCGGAGCCCGGCGCGGTGTCGGCAGCGTACAGGGCCTCGAACAACTGGGCCGCCGCCTCCACAGGATCGCCGGCAGCGCTGAGATTGTCATCGCCGCCAATGGCTCCGAAGCCGATCAACCATTCGCCGGCGGAGGCCGATACGGCGTTCAGGCGGAGCGGCTTCGTCGGCGCATAGTGGCTGGACAACTGACCCGGCGCCACGATCAGATCGGCATGGGCGGCGGTAAGCGGCAGTCCGGTGACTTCGGTCAGCATTCGGGCATCAATCGGCCCTGGCCGCAACAGCCGCAGCTGGTTATCCTCGACAGCGACGATGGTCGATTCCAGCCCATGCGCGGTCTGGCCACCGTCGAGAACGAGCGGAATGCGGCCGTTCAGGCTCGCCAGCACGTGATCCGCCCGAGTCGGGCTGATGCGGCCGCGTGCATTGGCGGACGGCGCCGCGAGCGGTCGTCCGGCGGCCGCGATCAGCGTCCGCATGACCGGATGCGCCGCCGCGCGGATAGCGATGGTCGACAGGCCGGCCGTCGCGATGGCGGCGATCGCGGCGCCTTCGCGGCGCGGCAGGACCATGGTCAGCGGTCCCGGCCAGAAGCGGGCGGCGAGGCGGCGGGCCGGCTCGTTGACCGCCGCCACCTTCTCAGCCGCCTCGAGATCGAGGACATGAACGATCAGCGGATTGAAGCTGGGTCGCCCCTTGGCGGCATAGATGCGTGCCACCGCCTCACCCGATGTCGCGTCGGCGGCGAGGCCATAGACGGTTTCGGTGGGCACCGCGACCGGCTGCCCATCCAGAATCAGCCGGGCGGCCGCCGCGATCCCTGTCGCGTCGGGCGCGGCGACACGGGTCGCGAAGCTCTGATTGTGCGGGCTCACGGGGCGGCGCTATAGCCGGGGGACAGGTCTGGAACAACGAGGATGGCTTCGATGAGCTTCGTCCCGCCCGTCGCCGAGCAGCGCTTTCTGCTCGATCACGTCGTCGGTATCGCCGAACTGGCCGGTAACGACGCCTTCGCGGATGCGACGCCGGATGTCGTTGATGCGATATTGGACGGCGCGGGCACCCTGGCGGCCGATCTCTTCGCGCCGCTCAACCGGGTTGGCGATACGGTCGGCGCCCGGTGGACCCCCGACGGCGTGGTCATGCCCGACGGCTTTCGGGATGCTTACCGGGCCTATGTCGACGGCGGCTGGAGCAGTATCGCGGGCCCCGTCTCGCATGGCGGGCAGGGGCTGCCCTTCGCGCTGGCGACGGCGGTGATGGAGGATCTGGGGAGCGCCAACCTTGCCTTCTCGCTGATCATGATGCTGACCCCGGGCGCCGTCGACGCGCTGGTTCATCATGGCAGCGACGCGCAGCGGGACGAATGGCTGCCAAAGCTGATCAGCGGCGCGTGGAACGGGACCATGAACCTCACCGAACCGCAGGCCGGATCGGATGTCGGCGCTCTCGTCACCCGCGCCGAATCGCTGGGCGACGGGCGTTACCGAATTCAAGGGCAGAAGATCTTCATCACGTTCGGCGACCATGATCTGACCGACAACATCGTCCATCTCGTGCTGGCCCGCACCCCCGGCACCCCGGCCGGAACGAGGGGTATCTCCCTGTTCCTCGTTCCCAAGCGGCGGGCCGATGGCAGCCTCAACGACGTTCGCTGCGTATCGATCGAACACAAGCTGGGCATCCACGGCTCGCCGACCTGCGTCATGGCCTATGGCGATCAGGGCGCGTGCATCGGCGAGCTGATCGGCGCGGAAGGCGGCGGCATGAAGGCGATGTTCACGATGATGAACAATGCGCGTCTAAACGTGGGCCTGCAGGGCGTGTCGATCGCCGAGCGGGCGACGCAGCAGGCGGTTGCCTACGCGCGTGATCGGGTCCAGTCGGCACGGGCCGGATCGGATGACCGAAAGCCGGTGGCGATCATCCGGCATCCCGATGTGCGCCGGATGCTGCTGAGGATGACTGCGCTGACGATGGCGGCGCGGGCGCTGGTCTACTATGCGGCCGGGCAGGTCGATCGCGCGCATCTTGGCGATGCCGCCGCAGGCGCCCGGGTCGACCTTCTGACGCCCCTCGCCAAGGCATGGGCGACTGATGTCGGCGTCGAGGTGGCCAGCCTGGGCGTCCAGGTTCATGGCGGCATGGGCTATATCGAGGAAACCGGCGCTGCCCAACATTGGCGCGATGCCCGGATCGCCCCGATCTATGAGGGCACCAACGGCATCCAGGCAGCCGATCTGGTCGGCCGTAAACTGCCGCTGGCAGGCGGCACGGTGCTTTCGACGCTGCTGGATGACATCCGCGCCGATGCCGCCGGCGAACCGGCGCTCCTCGCGCTGGTCGACGCGGTCGAGGATGCGGCGGCCTGGATGGCGGGGGCGGGCGTCGACGACCGGTTGGCGGGCAGCGTGCCGCTGCTCACCATGGCGGCTGTGGCGGTTGCGGGCTGGCAGATGGCACGGCAGGCGCGGATCGCGGCAACGACGTCCGGAGCCTCCGACTTCCTGGCCCTGAAGCAGGCGGCGGCGCGCTATTTCCTGGACGCGGTGGTGCCGGAGGCGGCGGGCTTGGCCGCCGCGGCGACAATGGGTGCCAGCGCGCTCTATTCAGTCAGCGACGAGGCCCTGTCGCTCCGCTGAACGGGCGCTCAGGGTCGCCAGTGCGAGACGACGGCATCATAGTCGGGCCGGGGACGTTCCTCCAGCGGCCGGCTGGGCGAACCCATGAAGATGAAGCCCGCGATGCGCTGGCCGTCGGCGCCGAAGGCCGCGTGCCCGGCGGCGGAATAGGTCGGCCCACCGGTCAGCCAGCTGGCGACGAAGCCGGCGGCGTGGGCGGCCAGGATCAGGTTCATGCACGCCGCGCCTGCGGACAGCTCCTGCTCCCAGATCGGGATGTGGCTAGCATGGGCGGGTGCGGATAGCGCCACGACCAAGGTGGGTGCCTGGCGCGCGAACTGATCGAATGCCTCGATCTCCAGCCGGCCGGCGGTCGGCTTTTCCTCCAGATAGGCGTCGATCAGCAGGCGCGCGAAGACGTCGCGCTGCTCGGCAGTGACGATGACGAAACGCCAGGGCGCCAGCTTGCCATGATCCGGCACGCGAATGGCGGTCGCCAGGATGGCGCGCAACTGGGCTTCGCCCGGACCCGGCGCGACCATATCGCGCGGTTTGCCCGATCGGCGGGTGGCGAGCAGGGTGGCGGGCGTGGACAGGTCGTTGAAGGTCATGGTCGCTCGCCTAGCATCGCGAATCGTTCGCAACAATGGCCTTTCAGCGCGCCTGTATCCTGATCGGGCCGCCTATGTTCGCCCTCGTTCGAAGAACGGGGTTTGACGTTGACGCAATGGATGGCAGCCGCCATCCATTTGGCGGGTCCGAACTCATTTGGGGGCAAATGGCGATGGGAGTCAGGGGTGCGGTTCTGGCCAGCCTGCTGCTGTCTTTTGCCGTGCAGCCGGCGGTTGCGGGCGTCTATTCGGATGATTTGTCCAAATGCCTCGTGGCGCAGACCTCGGATGCGGACAGGGCGACCTTCATGCGGTGGTTCTTTGGCGCGATGTCGGTGAGCCCGACGGTCAAGGACCTGGCTGCAATCAATGAAAACGAAAACCGGAAATCGATCGCAGCCACTGCTGATCTGTTCGAGGTGCTCCTGACCGAGCGGTGCCGGAAGGAATCGATCGCAGCGATCAAATATGAAGGCGCGAGCGCGATTGAAGCCAGTTTCAACATGCTGGGACAAATCGCCTCGCTGGGCCTCATGTCGAACCCCGCGGTTCAGGCTGAATTGAAGAAGCTGGGTGATGAATTCGACAATGAAAAGCTCATGGAGATGATCGCGGAATCCGGTCGCCCGGCGCAGGTTCCGTGAAGAATGATTATGTGGGTCGTTGATCACGAGGAGCAGTTTGATGGGTTCTGACGCAGAAAGCCGAACCTTCCTCGGTCACCCGCGCGGCCTTGTCATCCTGTTCTTCGCCGAAATGTGGGAGCGCTTTTCCTTTTACGGGATGCGGGCGCTGCTGATCTTCTATCTGACCAAGCATTGGCTGTTCAGCGATGCCCAGGCGCAGGTCATCTACGGCGCCTATGGGGCGCTCGTCTACATCATGCCGGTGCTTGGCGGCTATCTGGCCGACCGCTATCTCGGACAGCGCAAGGCGGTGCAGTTCGGCGCGGTGCTGCTGGCGATCGGCCATCTGCTGATGGCAGTGGAAGGCGACGGCGGCCAGTATGATCCGGCGATCAATGTGTTCTGGCTGGCGCTGGCGTTCATCATCGTCGGCTCGGGCTTTCTGAAGGCCAACATCTCGGTGATCGTGGGGCAGCTCTATGCCCGTACCGATGTGCGCCGCGATGCGGCCTATACGATCTTCTACGTCAGCATCAATCTGGGCGCGATGCTGGGAACGCTCGCGGTCGGCTATCTGGGCGAGACCTATGGCTGGCAATATGGCTTCGGCGTTGCCGGCGCGGGCATGATCCTCGGCCTGCTGGTGTTCACCGCTTTCCGCTCCTGGCTCGACGGTCGCGGAGAATCGCGCGATCCGGCGTGGCTGGCTGTCCGGGTCGCGGGGATCAAGCGCGAATGGCTGCTCTACCTCATCGGTATTGCCGCGATCGGGGCTATGTGGGTGATGCTGCGCTATCAGGAACTGGTCGGCGGATTGATGTTGGTGTCGGGCGCGGGCCTGCTCCTCTGGCTGGTCAGCCAGGCGCTGCGGATGGAACGCGACGTCCGGGACCGGATCTTCGCGGTCATCTTCCTGCTGTTGCTCCAGCCGCTGTTTTGGGGCTTGTTCGAGCAGGCGGGCGGGTCGCTCAACCTGTTTACCGATCGCCACGTCGATCGGGCCGGGGTGCCGGCATCGTTGTTCCAGTCGATCAATCCGATCTTCATCATCACCCTGGGGCCGCTGTTCGCGATCATGTGGCCGCTTCTCGGCCGTCGCGGGCTGGAGCCGCCGACGCCTGCGAAGTTCGGCATCGCGCTGATGCTGGTCGGCCTTGGCTTCCTGGTCCTGGTGTGGGGGGCAGGCGCGGCCGGGATCGGCAATGCGACTCCGGTGATCTTCATTTTCCTGATCTATCTGCTCCACACCTCGGGCGAGCTGTGCCTGTCGCCGGTGGGGCTGTCGGCGATGAACCGGCTGGCGCCAGCCCATATGGCCAGTCTGGTGATGGGGGCGTGGTTTTTCGCCACCGCAGGGGGCAATTTCGTCGCCGGCAAGATCGGCGAGGCGGCGGGCGGCGCCGAGGGGGCGGCGACCAAGGAAATGTTCCTGTCCGTCTATCAGCAGATCGGCTGGGTGTCGGTGGGGATCGGCGTCGTCGTGCTGTTGCTGTCTCCGTTCGTGACGCGTTTGATGCATCTCGATACGCTGACCGACGACCCCGACCTGCCTGGGCGGTCGGAAATCGGTGAGCCGCAGGCTGCCGGGGTCGACGTACGGCGTGACGACGCGCGGCGGGGATGACGAAGCCCGCCGACAGGCGTAAGGAGCGCGCATAACGACAGAAATGCGGCGCGGGGTGGAATGACGCGGAATTACTTCGGCACGGACGGCATTCGCGGGCGCACCAATCAGGCCCCGATGACTCCTGAAATCGCGATGCGGGTCGGCCAGGCGGCAGGCACCCGTTTCCTGCGCGGCGACCACCGGCATCGGGTGGTGATCGGCAAGGATACGCGCCTGTCGGGCTACATGATGGAATCGGCCATGGTTGCCGGCTTCACCAGCGTTGGCATGGACGTGGTCATGGTCGGACCGATGCCGACGCCCGCCGTCGCCATGTTGACCCGGTCCATGCGCGCCGATCTGGGCGTCATGATCTCGGCCAGCCACAATCCCTATCAGGATAACGGCATCAAGCTGTTCGGTCCCGACGGCTATAAGCTGAGCGATGCCGACGAGGCCGAGATCGAGGCGCTGATCGACAGCGGCGCGCCACTTGCCCGGTCCGAGGAGATCGGCCGCGCCCGGAAGATCGAGGATGCGCGTGGCCGCTACATTCACTTCGCCAAATCGACCTTTCCCGACCATCTGAGGCTCGACGGCATCAAGGTGGTCGTCGATTGCGCGCATGGCGCCGCCTATAATGTCGCGCCCTCGGCGCTGTGGGAGCTGGGGGCGGACGTGGTGTCGCTGGGCATCGCGCCCAATGGCACGAACATCAACGACGGCGTCGGTTCAATGCATCCCGAGGCGCTGGCCGCCAAGGTCGTCGAGACGGGCGCCGCCATCGGTATCGCGCTGGACGGCGATGCCGACCGGCTGATCGTCGTCGACGAAAAAGGCAGGGTCATCGACGGCGATCAGCTGATGGCCTGCCTCGCCCAGGGCTGGCATCGCGCGGGACGGCTGAAGGGCGACGGAATCGTCGCCACGGTGATGTCGAATCTGGGGTTGGAGCGCTTCGTTGCCGGCATGGGGCTCAGCCTGAAGCGGGCGAAAGTTGGCGACCGCTACGTGCTGGAGGACATGCGGGCTGGTGGCTTCAACATCGGCGGCGAGCAGTCCGGTCACATCATCCTGACCGATTATGGCACGACGGGCGACGGGTTGGTCGCGGCCTTGCAAGTCCTGGCGACATTGGTCGAAGACGGTCGTCCGGCCAGCGAGATGCTCAACCTGTTCCAGCCATTGCCGCAACTGTTGAAGAATGTGCGCTTCGCGGGCGGACAACCACTGGACGATGCCGACGTACAGAGCGCGATCGCCAACGCCGAGGCGCGCCTGGCCGCTACCGGCCGGCTGGTCATCCGAAAGTCCGGGACGGAACCGCTGATCCGGGTGATGGCCGAGGGCGAGGATGCGGCGCTGGTCTCCGAACTGGTCGACAGCATCTGCGATGCCGTGACAGCCGCGGCCTGAAATGCCTGTTCTGACCCGTGCGGCGCGACTTGCCCTGTGGGTGGCGCTGCCGGTGACGCTTTATTTCGCGCTGGCGCCTCAGCCGCCTGAGGTCGGCGTGAAGTCCGACAAGGCATTGCATGTCATTGCGTTCGTGGTGCTGACCGTGCTTGCCCGCGTCGCCTATCCAGCCGTCCGCTGGCCGTGGCTGCTGGTGGCGCTGGCCGTGTTCGGCGCGCTGATCGAGCTGCTTCAGGGGACGATGGGCTGGGGGCGGCAGGCCGATATCAGGGACTGGGTAGCCGATGTCGCCGCTGTTGCCGTGGTGCTGATCCTGTTCGAAGGCGCACAGCGGTGGCGGGCGATGCGATGAGCCGGCCGACGCGGGTGCTGATCGTCGCCGGGTCGGATTCCGGCGGTGGCGCAGGCATTCAGGCGGATATCAAGACCGTCACCATGCTTGGCGGTTTCGCCATGACGGCGGTGACGGCGATTACCGTTCAGAACACGCTGGGCGTTACCGGCGTCATGCCGGTTCCGCCGGCGATGGTGGCCGCCCAGATCGACGCCGTGAACAGTGACCTCGGTGTCGATGTGGTCAAGATCGGCATGATCGGCGCGGCGGACACGGTCGCGGCCGTTGCCGACAGCCTGGAGATGCTGGCTCCCGTGCCGGTGGTGTTCGACCCGGTCATGATCGCGACCAGTGGCGCCGTGCTGGCTGATGCGCAGACGGTGGCCGGGTTCGAACGACTGATGCGCCGCGCCACCGTCATCACGCCCAACCTGCCCGAACTGGGGGCATTGACGCGCATGCCGGTCGGCAACGGCGGAATGATCGAGGCCGCGGCGGCGATGCTTGCGACGCGCCATGGGTGCGCGGTGCTGGCCAAGGGTGGGCATGAGGATGCGGTCGATGTCACCGATCGGCTGGTCATGGCTGACGGTCGCGTGATGCGATGGACATCGCCCCGCATCGACAGTCGCCATACCCACGGCACCGGTTGCACTCTAGCGAGCGGCATCGCGACCCGGCTCGGTGAGGGGCGGTCGCTGGTCGAGGCGATCTCCGATGGGCGTGATTTCGTGCAGGCGGCGATCCGCGCGGCGCCCGGCTATGGGGCCGGCCACGGGCCAATGGACCATGGGTTTCGCCTACGGAACGGATCGATCGACCCGCTTTGAACGGGCGCGTGCTCCTATAGCCCTGGCGCCACCGGGAAGCATCCCCGGCCTGCGGCGGAGGCTGCTGCGCACAAAGCGCTGGCGGTTTCTCGATCCTTGACGGGGCCGGCCTGCAGGCGGACCATCTGCCTGGTTGGTTCCAGCTGGAAGCTGGGCTCCAGCATGGTGAACCCCGACACATTACGGGCTTCGTTCCATGCCTGCCGGGCCTGGTCCTCATTCGCGAAGGCGCCCAGCTGGACGCGCCAGCCAGGCACTCCAGCCTGCGTCGCGGCCACCGGGACGGTGACGGTGGTCGCTGAGGACGGGTTGCCCGCCTCCCAGGCTGCGAGCCGGCGGCGATAATCGATATGGGCGTCGAACACGGCGATGAACGGCGCTTCCAGGCGGGTCAGCGCCATGGCTGCAAAATTTTCGAACACCGCCGGGTCAGTGTTCAGGGCTTCCGCGCTGACGAGGTAGGCGGTCGCGCAGAACCCTTCGCGTGCCGGCTCCTGCGAGAAGAAATTGTAAATCCGCGTAACGTGGGCGTCATAGTCGGAATGCTGCTTGCGAGTGGCTGAATAGGCCGCAGCCAGCTGCTTTTTCCGCACTTTCAGCAAGCCGTTATAGTTGGCGGCCAGCGTTACCGCTTCCGGCCCCCGGCAGGCGATGGCGGCGACATTGAGGGCCGACCTCAGATGCCAGACCATTTCCTGCGGCGCGAGGCTGCTGTTGATGGTGACATAGCGCCCGTCCGACCCGACCGGCGGCGTGGCATAATGCTCGAACGGGACTAGCGCGGGGGGGACGGGGCGCGGAGCGGGCGGCGGTGGGGGCGGCGGCGGTGGCGGAGCAGCGGCCACTTCCACCGGCGCGGGCTTGGAACTGCACGCGGCAAGTGCAGCGAGCGCCAGCAGCGAGAGTCCGCGAAGCGGCCGTTGGAGACCCGTCATTGCCAAATCACTCCCCCTATGCCCTTCCTTTACCATGATTCTATGCGGAATTTACGGGGGTTCGCAATTGCTGCCGGGCCTTTTTTGAGTCGAACCGTTTGCGGCCTGCGATGGTCCGACGTGACGATCGCAATCTCGCTGGCTAAGGACGGTGGATGGGCGGCCCCTGTTTTGCCATCGAGAGTCAGCATCCCGAACCCGTCGTGGGCGTCGACGAGGCGGGCCGCGGACCGCTGGCGGGACCCGTTGTGGCCGCAGCGGTCATCCTCAGCCGATCAAATTTTCCGCCCGGCATCGACGATTCCAAGCGTTTGGACGAGGCGATGCGCGAAGGGCTGTATGCCCGCATACGCGCTGCGGCGGCGGTTGGGGTCGGTATCGCCGATGTCGAGGAAATTGATCGGCTGAACATCTTTCAGGCCACCATGCTGGCGATGGCGCGGGCGGTCGACGCACTGGACGCGGAGCCGGCGATGGTGCTGGTCGACGGCAACCATTTGCCCAGATGGCATCATCCGGCGCGGGCGGTGGTTAAAGGCGATGCCTTGTGCCGGTCGATCGCCGCCGCGTCGATCATTGCCAAGGTAACGCGCGATCGCATGATGCGGGACTATGATGCGACCTTTCCCGGCTATGGGTGGGGCCGCAACAAGGGCTATGGAACGGCGGCCCATCGCGCCGCGCTGGTGCGTCTGGGGCCGACGCCGCTCCATCGACGGAGCTTCGCGCCGGTCGCGCGTCTGTTCGCGCAGGGCGCTTCGGAGGCTGAATAGCACTTTTTCAGTCCAATGCGGCTCTCGTTCGGATTTGTCGGAGCAGGTGAGTCCTTCCGATCACACCACTAGGGGTTGAGTCTGCGTAAGCGATCGGGACTCTACATGTGGCGGTCGGACTCTTTTCGTTCTTTTCGCGCGCCTCCCTGCTCTGGATAAGCCTGTGGATAATGCCGCTTGACCGCTGAATCGCAAGGATTCACCGTGGGCACGATTGTGTTTCCGGGGGGCTTATGACCACGCTAACGCTCGATCGCGTGATCGAGGGAGATTGTCTGCGGATCATGGCGCAGATGCCGGCCAAGTCGGTCGACCTGATTTTCGCAGATCCGCCTTATAATCTGCAACTTGGCGGTGATCTTTATCGTCCCGAAGGAAGCCGGGTCGATGCGGTCGATGACGACTGGGACAAGTTCGACGATCTGAACAGCTATGACCGCTTTACCCGCGCCTGGCTGACGGAAGCCCGCCGCATCCTCAAGGATGACGGGGCCCTGTGGGTAATCGGGAGCTATCACAACATCTTCCGTGTCGGCAGCGTGCTCCAGGACCTGGGCTTCTGGATCCTGAACGACATCGTCTGGCGCAAGTCGAACCCGATGCCGAATTTCAAGGGTACGCGGTTCACCAACGCGCATGAAACGCTGATCTGGTGTTCGAAGGGCGAGAATGCCCGCTATACCTTCAACTATCAGGCGATGAAGGCGTTGAACGACGAGGTTCAGATGCGCTCCGACTGGGTGCTGCCGATCTGTTCGGGCGGCGAGCGGCTGAAAACCGACGGGGTCAAGGCCCATCCGACCCAGAAGCCCGAAGCGCTGCTGTATCGTCTGCTGCTAGCGACGACGAAGCCCGGCGATGTCGTCCTCGACCCGTTCTTCGGCACTGGCACGACCGGCGCGGTCGCCACGCGGCTGGGTCGCCACTTCATCGGCATCGAGCGCGAGGCGCGCTATTGCGCTGTCGCTCGCGAGCGGATGGAAAGCGTGCTGGCACTCGACGAAAGCGCGATGGAGACGATGCAGTCGAAACGCGCCGCGCCGCGCATCCCGTTCGGTGCGCTGATCGAGACCGGGCTGATCGAACCGGGCGCGACACTGACCGACCTCAAGCGCCGCTGGCGGGCCCATGTTCGCGCTGACGGCAGCGTCCAGATGGGCGAGAAGGCGGGCTCGATCCACCAGCTTGGCGCCGCTGCGCAAGGGGCACCCTCCTGCAATGGCTGGACCTTCTGGCATGTGGACGAAGGCTCGCGCCTGACCTCGCTCGACCATCTGCGCGACCGCTATCGTGCCGCGGAGATGGGTGAGGGGTGAACCAGCCACCGTTTCCGGGCGACGCGCGCTTCTATCTTCGCCCCACCGGTTTCGTCGAAGCGCCGTTCGGCCATGACGGACAGCTGCTGCGGCTGGCCGGCGGACTGATCTGGTTTTCGGCCGTCGAACTGATCATCCGGTCCGGTGGCCGACGGGTGATGCAGGCCCTGATCCCGGTCACGGAGCTGGATCGTCTGCCAGAGGCAGCGCGGCCGCTTCTCGACCGACTGACGGCGGCACGACCGGCGCTTCAAATGGGCGGGCAGACGATCCGCTTCGACCAGCCGCATATCATGGCGATCCTCAACCTCACGCCGGACAGCTTTTCGGACGGAGGACGGATCACCGATGCGGACGCGGGGGCGGCGGCAGCGATCGCGCAGGCGGCGGCGGGCGCGTCGATCATCGACATCGGCGGAGAATCCACACGGCCGGGCGCCGAGGTGGTCTGGGAAGGGGATGAGATCGCCAGGGTGGTGCCGGTCGTCGATCGGCTGCGTCACGCCGGCGTCACCTTGTCCGTCGATACCCGCAAGGCGGCGGTGATGGAAGCGGCGGTGGCGGCCGGTGCGCATCTTGTGAACGATGTGTCCGCGCTGCTGCACGATCCGCGTTCGGCGGAGGTGGTGGCCGCCTTCGGTGCGCCGGTCGTCCTGATGCATCATCAGGGCGACCCGGCGACGATGCAGGCGGCGCCGCGCTATGACGATGCGTTGCTCGACGTCTATGATTGGCTGGAGGCGCGGGTCGAGGCGGCCGTTGCGGCAGGTATCGACCGGTCGCGGATCATCGTCGATCCGGGTATCGGTTTTGGTAAGACGCTGGGTCATAATCTGGCGCTGCTCAATGGCCTGGCGTTGTTTCATGGCCTTGGCCTGCCATTGCTCCTCGGTGCCAGCCGCAAGCGGGTGATCGGCGCCCTGTCCCACGAAGCGCCCGTCGACCAGCGCCTGGGCGGGTCGGTGGCGCTGGTCGTTCATGGCCTGTCGCAGGGGGCGCAGATCCTGCGGGTGCATGACGTTGCTGAAAGCAAGCAGGCGCTGCGGGTCTGGCGGGGCCTAAGGGATGCGGCGCTGACCCCATAGGTCGTGGATATGGCCGCCTTGCCCGGTTTGCCGTCTGCGGCTATCGAGTCGGTGACAGGCATCAGCCGCAGGAATTTAAGGGGATAACAGCCATGGCCAGTGACGAAACTCCGGCACCGACCGATATCAAGCCGCACGAAAGCGCCTATTCGGGATTTCTCGTGTTCACCAAATGGGGAACGATCGTGTCGGTTATCACCGCGATCGTTGTCGTCGCCATTCTCGTTTCTTGACGGCCGCGTCGATGAAGGTCGCGGTCCTCAAAGAAGGCGCCGCGGATGAGCGGCGCGTCGCAGCGTCACCTGAAACCGTCCGTAAGCTGACGGCGCTCGGCGCCGAGGTGGCGGTGGAGCAGGGAGCCGGTGCTGCGGCGTCGATTGGCGATGCGGTCTATGGAGAGGCTGGCGCGAAGCTGGGCGACCGCAAGCAGACCATTGCCGATGCCGATATTCTGCTGGGTGTTCAGGGCCCCGATCCAGCCTCGCTGAGCGGTGTGAAGCCGGGGGCCTGGCTGGTCGCCGGCCTGAATCCGTTCGGGGAGCGCGCGCGGGTCGACGCCTATGCCCAGCTGGGGGTCGAGGCGCTGGCGATGGAGTTGATGCCGCGCATCACCCGGGCCCAGTCGATGGACATCCTGTCGTCGCAGTCGAACCTCTCGGGCTACAAGGCGGTGCTCGACGCAGCGGGCGAATATGGCCGCGCTTTTCCGATGATGATGACGGCCGCCGGCACGGTGTCTGCGGCGCGCGTCTTTATCATGGGCGTTGGCGTCGCCGGTCTCCAGGCGATCGCAACCGCCCGCCGGCTCGGCGCGCAGGTGTCGGCGACCGACGTTCGCGCGGCAACGAAGGAGCAGATCGAATCGCTCGGCGCGAAGGCGATCTTCGTCGACAATGTCGCTGGTATCGCGGGCGAGGGATCGGGTGGCTACGCCACCGAAATGTCCGAAGAATACAAGGCTGCGCAGGCGGCACTGGTGTCCGCCCACATCGCCAAGCAGGACATCGTCATCACCACCGCGCTGATCCCCGGCCGTCCGGCGCCCCGCCTCATTTCCGACGACCAGCTGGCGACCATGAAGCCAGGTTCGGTGATCGTCGACCTGGCGGTCGAGCAGGGCGGCAATGTCGAGGGCGCGGTCGCGGGCGAGGTGGTGGAGCGGCACGGGGTCCGGATCGTCGGCCATCGCAACGTGCCCTCGCGTCTGGCCGCCGACGCCTCGGCGCTGTTCGCACGCAATCTCTACAATTTTCTGTCGGCCTATTGGGACAAGGACGCGGGCCGCCCGGTCCTGCCCGAGGACGATGAGGTGACCCAGGCCATCCGCCTGACCCAGGGTGGCAAGGTCGTGAACCCGCGCCTTCTGGCGGGCTGAGGAAAGGAGCGATCGTACCCATGGACTTCATCTCGATCCTGTCGATCTTCGTCCTTGCCTGCTTCGTCGGCTATTACGTCGTCTGGTCGGTGACCCCGGCGCTCCACACGCCGCTGATGGCGGTGACCAATGCGATTTCCTCGGTCATCATCGTTGGCGCGCTGATCGCCAGCGCCGCCGCCGGTTCCGCAGCCGCGAAATGGCTGGGACTGATCGCCGTCGTCTTTGCCAGTATCAACATCTTCGGTGGCTTCGCGGTCACCGAGCGCATGCTCGCGATGTACAAAAAGAAGTAACCGCCCGCGCCGGGGTGTCCCGGCGGCACTGGCTCCCGATGCGGGCCGAAACGACGATTTTGTGAAGGGGGTTCAATGGAGCATCTGGTCGCCGCGACGCCGTCCTGGGCCCTCGTCGCCTATTTGGTGGCCGGGGTCTGCTTCATTCTGGCGCTGCGCGGACTGTCCAGCCCCGCCACCAGCCGCCGGGGCAACCGCCTGGGCATGATCGGCATGGGGCTGGCGGTGGTGACGACGCTGGTTACCCACGATATCGCCAGCCTGCCTGAAATTCTGGGCGCGATCGTCATTGGCGGCGCGATCGGATTCATCATCGCCCGCCGGATCGCGATGACCGCCATGCCACAGCTGGTCGCGGCCTTCCATTCGCTGGTCGGCCTCGCGGCGGTGCTGGTGGCCGCGGCGGCGTTCCTCAACCCCACCGCGTTCGGGATCGTCGATGCGACAGGGCAGATCCTGGCCGTCAGCCGCGTCGAGATGGGGCTCGGTATCGCCATCGGCGCCATCACTTTTTCCGGTTCGGTCATCGCCTTCCTGAAGCTGAACGGCAACATGTCGGGCAAGCCGATCCTGCTCCCGGCCCGGCACCTGATCAACCTGGGCGTGCTGGCGGGCATTCTCGGCCTCATCGGCTATTTCGTCACCGACCAGAGCCCGTGGGTGTTCTGGACCGTCACCGCGCTCAGCTTCGCCATCGGCTTCCTGCTGATCATCCCGATCGGAGGCGCGGACATGCCGGTCGTCGTCTCGATGCTGAACAGCTATTCTGGCTGGGCGGCGGCGGCGATGGGCTTCACGCTCCACAATTCCGCGATGATCATCACCGGCGCGCTGGTCGGTTCGTCGGGCGCGATCCTCAGCTACATCATGTGCAAGGCGATGAACCGCAGCTTCCTGTCGGTGATCGCCGGTGGCTTCGGCGCGACCGAAGCGGCCGCTGGCGGCGGGGCGGTCGACCGGCCCTACAAGCGCGGTTCGGCGGAAGACGCGGCGTTCCTGATGAGTCAGGCCGAAAGCGTGATCATCGTTCCGGGCTATGGCATGGCGGTGGCGCAGGCCCAGCATGCGCTGCGTGAGATGGCGGACCTCCTGAAGGCCGAGGGGGTGTCGGTGAAATACGCCATCCACCCGGTCGCGGGCCGCATGCCGGGGCACATGAACGTGCTGCTGGCCGAAGCCAACGTCCCCTATGACGAGGTGTTCGAACTGGAGGACATCAATTCCGAGTTCGCGCAGGCGGACATCGCCTTCGTCATCGGCGCGAACGATGTCACCAACCCGGCTGCCAAGACCGACAAGTCATCCCCGATCTATGGCATGCCGATCCTCGACGTGGAGAAGGCCAAGACGGTGCTGTTCGTGAAGCGGTCGATGGGCGGCGCGGGCTATGCCGGCGTCGACAACGAGGTCTTCTATCGCGACAACACCATGATGCTGCTCGCCGACGCCAAGAAGATGGTCGAGGAGATCGTCAAGGCGCTGGGGCACTGAGGGTTTGAGGTCGCAGGAAGCGACCTTTCGCGATTGACCCCGTCCAGGCGCTCATCATTCCCCCGCCGCCACCGGCACGCCAGGCAGGGTCTTGGCGGCGCGGATGACCAGTGACGTCTTGACGCTGGCGACGTTGGGGGCCGGCGTCAGCCGGCTGGTCAGGAAACGCTGGAACGCATGAAGGTCGTGGGCGACGATCTTCAGGATGAAGTCGATCTCGCCGTTCAGCATATGGCATTCCCTGACTTCGGGGAGTGCCGAGACATGATCCTCGAACGCTCTGAGGTCGTCCTCCGCCTGGCTTTTCAGGCTGACCAGCGCGAACACGGTGATGCTGAAGCCCAGCGCCTCCGCATCCAGTTCGGCATGATAGCCGCGGATGACGCCGCTCTCCTCAAGTCCACGCACCCGGCGCAGGCAGGGTGGGGCGGTGATACCGGCGCGGCGGGCCAGCTCGACATTGGTGATTCGCCCGTCTTCCTGTAACGCCGCGAGGATGACCCGGTCGGTGCCGTCGATCGATGAGCCCGTGGACACTGTTGCTTTTCGATCCCTAGGGGTTCGCGACGGCCAGTGCGTTCACAGTGCCGGCGTCGAACGAAAGACGATATTTAGGCAGATAACGCAATTCCGCCACTACGGGCGATAGTTTTCCGAATGTTTTCCCGTTCACTTGGCGTTCTCCCAGCGAAGAATAGCCGACGTGGACAGCTTCTCGCTGCTCCGACGCTTGGCATAATGTTCGATCATCTGGAGGGACTGGCCGCTGATCGCCGCTGTCTCAGCGACTGTGCAGCCTACCTCCAGAAGCGTGTTGACCGCGTTCTTGCGCAGGCCGTGGGGGACGACTTTGAACCCGCGTGCCGTGGCAAAAGCCTGTAGAGATCGACGGGCATCCGCCTTCCTTTTTGGTCGGCCAGATTCGTCTGTGATGACCGTAATGCCGCGCTTAGGCGTCTCACCCAGAAGTTTTGCCAGGTCTTTGTGGACCCGGATCGTCATCGGTTTGCCGGTTTTTTCCTGCTCGATGTGGATGACGCCATCGCGGATGTCTGACCAGCGCAGGGCCATCACATCACCGATACGCTGGGCGGTATAGTAGAGTAGCGACACGATCAGCCGAACATCACGGTCGCTGCTCACCAGAGCGTCAGCCACCAGCGATTCGGGCCAAGGTTGATGCTCGCCTACCTCAAACCGCTCGATATCGCGGCATGGATCATTCGAAACGTGATCTCGTCCGCGCCCCCAAGCGTAGAGGGCTCTGGTTATAGAAAGGATGAGGTTCGCAGCGCCCGGCTTATCAGCCATGCCGTCCACTAGCGTCACAATGTCCTTGCGTTCGATCTGGCTAGCCGGCGCGTCCCCGAAGGCTTCGACGAGCTTCCTGAGATAATTGTCGTAGGCGTAGCGCGATGACGGCTTGAGGGCCTGATACTTCTGGGATTTCTGGTAGAGGCCGATCAGGCGCGGCAACGTCAATTCTACCTCGACCGACTCCCTGCGCGTCCGTCCGGCCAGCATGGCTGCATAGGTCGCGCCGAATTGCGGTGAGGCCTTGTCAGGCAAGCGCTTGAGGATCGGCTTTCCGTCCTGAAGCTGGCCGGTGACGAAATAGACATATGAACGGCCTTTTGACCGCACTGTCTTGGTGTAGGGCAGGCGGCCTCGGTTACGCATAACGCTCACGGTAGAGCGGTGCCTTGGCCCGCCAATCGTCTGGGGCCTCGCCAGAGAGGCGCTCGAGCGCGTTGTCGATCGCGACGCGGCTCCAATGTTCCTTGCCGCCCAGCATGACAGGATGAGGCAGGCGACCTGCGAGAACCTCGCGCTCGAAAGCCGCCACGGACAGATCGCAATAGGCTGCCGCTTTCTCCCTGCGGAGCATGCGGGGCCAGCCGGGAAGCTCGATACCCATCACGCTGCCTCCCTCTTTGCTTCGTCAAGAAGTGTCTGGACATCGACCCCGAGCGCACGGCTCCACAGCGCGAAAGCTGCCGTGATGTAGGCGGCGCGCTGGTCCTCGGTCATGTCCGCAAAGCTGATGCTATCTGGGTCGAATATTCTCCGACCCTTCTTCGTCTCGACGACGTGACCGATCCCGAGATTTTCCTTGGTCTCCCGGTGGAGCATCTGGGAGGTCATCGTGCCCACTGCCATCGGCCAGTTCTCTGCGGCCTTCCCGGCGACAGCCCAATACAGGTTCATTCTGCGCTGGTTCGGACGAGCGCGCTTAATCACCAACTCGACAATGTCGCCCGGCATCAGGCTGGCGAGAGCGTCCATGGAAGCCTTGGACAGCGCCCGCAGCGCTCCCAGCTTGAGCGTGAACAGCAATGGCTCGCGGTCGCGGCTCATGTGACTGCACCGAATGCCCATAGGGCAAGGTAGCAGGCGCATGCGATTGATCCGTGGAAGAGGACCGACAGCAGGATGTCGCCGATCGTGGTGTTCACGGCATGACCTCCAGCTTCTTCCAATGCGGCGACTTCCGCGCGAACTCCAGCGCCAGCTCCTTCATGTCGATCCCGAACGTCGCTTCAAACGTGCGCTCGCCTACCGCGTGCTGGAGCGTGTGATGCTCGCGGCACAGGCTGATCGTCCAGCGATCCGAGGGCTTGAAACCCATGCCACCGCCGGTCCCAGTCCGCACATGCGCGACCTCGATCGGCAGGCCGTCGCAGTCCGGCACACAACAATGGTGCGAGCGCACGAAGTTGCAGTGCGCCGGGGAACGCTTTCCAGCGTTCTCGCGGCCGGACTTGCGGGAGGGAAGGCGGGCGGGGAGGGCCATCAGAAAGGCACGTCGTCGTTGAGGTCGTAACCGTCGTCGTCATCACGCTGCGCGCCACCGCGATTGTTCTGGCTGCCCTGCTGACGCTGACCGCCCGATGCACCGTCAAGCAACACCAGATTGCCGTCGAAGTTCTGCAACACGCACTCGGTCGCGTAGCGGTCGCTACCGTCCTGCGCCTGCCACTTCCGGGTCTGCCACTTGCCCTCGATGTAAACCTTCGATCCCTTGCGGAGATATTGCTTGGCGACGCGGCAGAGACCCTCGTTGAAAATCACGATCGGAACCCACTCCGTGCGCTCCTTCTGCTCTCCGTCGCGGGATTTCCATTTCTCGGTCACGGCGATGCGGACGTTGACGACCTCCCCGCCGCTGGGGAGGCTGCGGGCCTCTGGGTCGGAACCGAGATTGCCAATGAACGAACAGCGGTTGAGCGATGCCATTATGCGGCTTCCTTTATGAACTTGTCGGTGAGTGCGGATACGGTCTGATCGACCTCCGCGAGAAAGGCGCGGACCTCGCGCTCGATCTCAGCAATCGCTTCGTCGTCACGCTGAACGCGCGTCACAAACAGGCGCATTTCCTCTGGCAGCCGAGGATCGTAACTGGCGAAGTCACACCACTCGCGACCCGTGCAGGCCATCTGCCAGAGCATCTGGAGGCGGTATTTCTCCGGCACCTTGCCAGACAACAGCGTGTCGATATGCGTGGCGGTGTTGGGGCATTTGATCTCAAGCAGCCCGTCGTCGTCGACCAGACCATCCGGAGAAGCTCCCGACATGGCGATAGTCGGATGCTCGATCATCCCGACCTCGATCACTTCGACATCGCGCGCGAACTCGTAGGCGGCGCGCGCTTCTGGCTCGGTCGTCGTGCCCCAGTTCATCGCCGCGTTGGTGAACTTCTCGGCCGGCGTCCCGGTCAGGCGCTCGGCAACCAGTTCGGCGGCATAGTTCGCGCGTGAGGCGCCCCACCCGGATTTCGTCCCGGCCATCAGATCGGCGATCCGGGAGGCTGTCACCTTGCCGCAGCGGGCCAGCAGCCACGCCTCGGTGCCCTGGGCATAACCGGCGGTCACTTCGCGGCCCCCATCTGACGGCGCTTCGTGGCAAATTTCGCCATGGCCTCATCAAAGCGCGATGCCGGGAGTTCTTTGAGCGACATAACCCCAAACAGCTTGCAGAATGCCTGCAAGTTGGCATTGGTGGCATCGACTTCATGTTGAAGTTTGCGGAACTGATCTTCCGAGACTGGGCCGCTATCGACCGTGTTCCCGTCCCGGTCATCCTCGCCCACGGCGACGTTGAAGATACCTTTCAGGAGGTAACGCGCTCCGTAAGACCCCGCCGCCCCCGCAGCGTGCGTCTTTGTCATCACGTCGCCGCCCTTGGCTCCTTTGCCATCGGCGGGCATATCGCGGTGATAGGTGCGGGTGTGGCCGCCAACATGGGCGACATAGCACAGGACGCGAACATGCTCTGGCTTGGGTGAATCGCCTTCGTCGTAGGACAGCGAAAAGCCGTGCCGAGTATAGATCGGTCGGAGCGCGCTATCGAGTTTCGCGAAGGTGGCGTATTTACTACGGGTCTGCGGATTGTTCGCGTCAGCTGAAATGGGGCGCATTTCAGACTGTGCCGCGTTCATCGCTATGTTGAATTCGGCCTCAGCGTTGCGCGCATGGACGCGCTCCTGCATCGCCAGAAGCCGCTCCATCTTGTCGATGTCGACGCTCTGATCCCGTGCCGCCCGTTCGATCACCGCCAATATCGCGGCGCCCATATCTTGCACTTGTGGCAAGGTGCCTTCTACTTTCGTGACGGCGCTCATCTCGAAATCTCCCCGGCGGTCGTCTCATCGTGTCCACACGACGGCCGGAATTTGGTGGACTGCCAGATGCGGATGCGTGGGCGGGGGGCCTGGATCGCTGTCTGGTTTGAGCTGGTGGAAATCATTGGCTGATCATCGACGCGATCACCCCGACAAAGACGAGGATGATCACACTGAGACAGACCATCGTGGCGAACCGGCCATCCTGCTCGCGGTTGTCTTGGGCGTAGCGCATCATCGCCTCGCCACGGCGGCGGTCCTGATCCTCGCGGAGCATGTCGTCCGCATCTTCCTGGCTGGTCATGACAGCATCCCTTCGATGATCATGGTCAGCCAGCCGAGGACCATGGGACCAGTTACCGCCAGGCTGGCGAGGCAGATGCCGAAGAACGCGAACACCGCGACTGCCTCAACTGGACCCGCAAGCCAGAGCGCCTCGCACACAGCCTGCACGGACTTCCGAACCCGAAACCAGAAGCCGGTCGGCCGATACGGCGTGACCATGCGAATAGGGCGGATGATGATGGGGCTCATGCCGGAACCATCCCGAACGTCGACCGACGCTCTAACCAACTTTCGCGGTCGTCATCGTAATCGCCGGTCAGCCCATCGTGCGGGATGCGCTCGTAGGTGTCCTGATCAAGATCGCTCTCGATGCAGATATCCCGAACGACCCTCGCCGTCTCGACGTCGAGAGCGAACCCGTTGAACAGATTGCCAACTGAGATCAGCAGATCGATCTCATCTTGCGGGGCGGGGGTGATACCGCGCTCGTAACGCGCCTTCGCCGCCGTCGCAGATGCGATGATCGTACTCAGTTCGGCAACTTGCTGGCTGTAGTCCATCATATCCTCCGATTGCTCGGCTGCGTTCATCCTCGCCCGTCGCCGCACTCGCCGGGTCCGGGGAAATCAATCAGCGACCCGGCGCGCCTGTTCGGCGAAGGGGTCGAACTCCCTGGAAATGCGGAACTCGAAGATGCCTGCCGGCAAGTCGTATTCGCCGTGAGGGGTAGCGGCGTCCTGGATGAGAGACGCGGGCTCTTCGAGGATGGCGTAGAGCTTCTGCATCCCAGCCGGGACGTTGTCCGTCCGCTCCATGACATTGCCGCCGGTCAGGCAGTGATGATGACCGCTCTCGCTATGGCTGATGACCCAACCAGCGTTCACGCGCTGGACTGGCTTGGTTTCCATGCCCTCGGGAAGCGCGTCGATCTGGACGATGGTGATTTCACCCTGGGCGCCGATAACCTTCTTCATGATCATTCTCCTTGATGTTTAGGTGCGATGAGGAGGGTGGGCATATTTGGCCTGCGGATCGCCGATCCTCCACGCCTGCGCGGCGATGGCTGTGTTGATCGGGAGCCCATCAATGTCGCTGACGTGCGGGACGCCCTCGACGATGATGCCGTTGCGTGGGCACTCGGCTTTTAGGAAACGCCCCGGCTCGCGGAGACCAGGCAGTTTCAATTCGATCAGTTGGCCGACGTCGGGCGAGCCGCTGTCGTCGATGACCTTGGCTTTGAGGACCGAAAGCATCCTCGGCCAGCCGATGATGGCAGCGCCAATCGCGCGCATCTCGACATTCTCGTGGGCGACAATCTCAGCCGGATCGAGTTCATTGCGCTGCTCGATCCAGTTCTGAGGGACGCGTCGGCCATGCCAGCAATAGACACTGAACCCATCAGCATAGCGAACAGCCGGGCCATTCTCGCAATGGAGTTGGCGCTGGCTATCGAAGTGGATCACCCGTGGGCGCTCCGTCGCAATGACGGCGCGTTCGAATGGCCACCACCAGCCTACATTCTCAGAAATTGCGGCAATTGTGGCGGCGGAATCTGGCAGGTCGGCACCAATGGCCCGCATCGCCGAGAACCAAGCGACCCATCCCATATCCTGCGCGCCGTAGCCGGCGCGATAGACCTGAGCCCTGACCTGATTCCAGACCTGAGCCCCGACCTGATCCCTGACCTGAGCCCCGACCTGATCCCCCGAAAATTTCGAGCCGGCTAGAATGGCGGCTCCGATCGCGCCCTGATGCGGGCTGTCGAGCCAGATGATCAAGCGAGGCTCATCCCGACCCAGTGCGGCATAGTGCGCGCGGATCGCAGCCTCTGCCTTCGGACGGTCACATGGCTCAGTCGAGAGGCTATAGCGGAGGCCATATTCGACGAAGCTCGGGAGCATCGCCTCCTGCTCCGGTGTCAGCCTCTCAATCTTCTTCGCCATTCCCTATCTCCCATGTCCCGCGTCTTCGCTTTCGGATCAGCGGGGGTGTGGGAGGACTATCGTTGGGAATTTATGACACGTCAATAGGGATAATCATAAATTCCCAACATTTTTCTCGCCATCGGGCGAATCGGGGTGTAGGGCGTGCTTATGGAGACGTTGCAGGCAGGCGCCGTTCATACGAGGCTGCCCCGATCCGACTCAGGTGGATGGGGGGAATTCATGCTGCGAGTTGACGGCGCTTATATTTACGAACTCGGAGCCAAGCTGCGACCAATCCTGTCTCTCAAGGAAGAGCAAGCAAAGCGTATCGAAATTTATCACATCGTCGGCCCCGCCCATGATGCGATCAATGAATTTCTATATCAAAGTGTATTCGCGCAGCATGCCAGAACAGCTCATGCCTCGGCGAAAGCCCTCCTAGAGGCATTGTCATCTGTAAAAATTAACCTACGGGACATGCAGAGCGTGGAAGAGATTGTCATGCCGTGGGATATTTCAGGAATACAGACGAAATTCCGCGCGTTTGATGCTGTGCTTTCGGCTGAATTACAGAACTATCCTCTGTATCTTGTGTTTTCCAAGGGCGGCTTTGATATTTCGTGCCTCACGGATGCGGGATTGACGCTCTTCCCGTCATCTCTGTCATTAAAGTGCCCAGAAGCTACCGAGGACGTTCTAATGGGCGCGCGCTGCATGGCGTTCGAGCTTTGGACAGCAATGGGGTTCCATTTTCATCGCGCCAATGAAGCGGTTCTGCGTAGGTATTTCGACAGTGTCATTGGTGACGCAAGGCGCCCAAATATACTGACGATGGGGACGATGGTGTCAACAATGGAGAAGGCCAACCTAGGTCACGCGGATATCCGTGCTGCGCTGAAGAACATCATCTCGTTTCACCGCAATCCGATCGCTCACCCGGACCATTCGATCCCGAATGATGATGAGGCTATAAGTCTCTACTCGGCCATTCGCGCGTGCATGGGCTATATGCTGGATACTCTGCCTCCGGTGTCGCTTCCTGCCCTAGTAAGAGATGAGAATTCGGCTGCCGCAATTTTGGCTAACGCCCAACCCAAGGCGTCGTCGTAAACTCGATCCCGATCAGATCTGCTGGCAACACCCGCTGCTGAAACGCCTCTACGTCCTCGATCGAGCCATGCAGCCAGCGGTCGTGATCCTCGGGCAGCAGCAGAACGGGCATCCGATGGTGGACCTGACGGACGGTCTCGTTCGCATCCGTCATCAGCCCTGAATAGACGTCGCCCCATTCCGCGCTGGGTCGCCACATGCCTGCCCACGCGATCACCTCATGACCACGGACGCTCATCCAGGCGCGGCGCTTCTGCCCCGGCTCTCCCACGGCCTCGGCAAAGGCGGTGAGGGGGATGAGGCATCGGTTATGCGGCTTGCCCGCGATCCCGCGCCACATACTGCTGGCCAGGTTGGCGATGTTGTTGACGGGCTTGGGCTTGATCGGCTGGCCCGTCCGCTTGCTGGTCTGGGGAAGGGGGAAGCCCCACGTCATCTGCTGGACGATGCGTTCGCCTGCGTCTTCGCGGACGACCAGGCCCGGCTGTCCTGGCAGTACGTCGGCGCCCGCATTCATCGGCAAGGGCATTTGCGCCCCGAACAGCTGGGCGATTTCGACGGCCGTCTTTCGATTCGCATAGAGGTTGCACATGGAGCGATGTGATCATGCCGGACGGCTGCGATCAACCCATTGCCACGACTCGATTGTTCTCTTTATGTTCGTCCGCGCCATGCCCCCGATAGATCACGAGAAGCTGACCCATTATGCCCTACTGACGCTGGAGGACGTCGGGGAACGCGCGCACCGCGGCACTGTCGAGAGAGCGTGGGGGACGCGCCTGGCGCTGGCGTGGCTGAACATGAAGGGCGTCGATCGCGCAACGTGCAACGAGTTCTGGCGCCTGATGAGCGATCAGACGTGCAAGCAATCAAGCGACCATCTGGCGAACCGCTGCCGAGGTGTTGAGATGTTTGCCGTCCTCAGCGGGATATACAGAGAAGTGGGAGTGAAGCAGACCCCAGAGATGGCCTACATGGGCAAGACAGGGAAACGCTTCGTGGAGCGGTGGACGCGCGGACAACGATGGGAGTCAGAAAACTAGCGGGCGCCGATCAGCCGGCGAAGCGGGGAGGAGATTAGCTAGGCGGGAGTCGCGGGAGTGGGTAGTGTGCGACAATGAACGACGCGGTGCTGACATTGACCGACAGGATGCCGAAGCCGCCCAAGGCGGATTTCGCGTTCGAGATCGACTTTCAGCGCGGCGTCGGCCCGGCTTCGCGCGTATTTTCCGCGACGCACGAATTTATCAAGGCCTGCGAGGCCCTTGACGCGGAATTGGTTCAGTCGATCGACGCAAGCATCGAAACCGTCCTGATCTTGGAGGACATCGAAGCCGGATCGATCAAGACATGGCTTCGCAATGCGCTCACCGCAGCGGAGGACGATGCGCTCAAGAGCCTGGACTGGAAGCCTCTGGTCGGGAAATATCTGGTTCGCGCGAAATACGCGGTCATCCGGTGGATAGACGACGACAGCGCGCCGCGCAGCCTTCCCGAGCTACGGCGTGAAATCCAGCTGATTGCGGCAGAGACGGACGTCCGCCATCTGCCTGACTATGCGCCGCCGTCGCCCTTGGCGCTGATCAATGCAGTGCGCGACTTCCAATCCGTTAAGGAACGCCTGCTACCCGGTGACCGCGCCTTGCTGCTGACGCATGACGGCAACATCGAAATGAACCTGTCGGTGTCGTTGCCGATCGAGGATATCGAGGCGCTCGCCGTATCCAGAACGCTAGAATCCCCGGCCTCTGAAATGATTCTGGCGGTCAAGAAGCCAGATTATCTGGGGACGAGCAAATGGGAACTGCGGCACGGCAAGCGCACGATATCAGCGAAGATCGAGGACGACGAATGGCTGGGACGGTTTCAGGGGCGTCAGGTTGATGTGCGCCCCGGAGATGCGTTGCAGTGCATTGTGAAGGTCGAAATGCTCTATGGTTTCGACAACGAGTTGATCATGGAGCGCTATACCATTGAGCGCGTTACCGATGTCCTGGCGTTGCGTTATCAAGCGGACGAACTGCCGCTGGGCGACCCCGGTTCATCACCCCATCCCTAAACCCCCTGTTTAGACCTGCTCCAAGATGCTCTCCCGTTTAACTAGGGGAGGACTTATGAGGTGGTGTCATCGTTGCTCGGTCGAGGACGGGCTCTGCGAGCGCTATTTGCTGGGGGCGCTGGCCGGTAATCTCGCAGTGCGAGCGTTAATGCGGAGACGGCCGCCGCACGATAGTCCTCGCTATCCTCTTTGGAAGGCATCTCTGCGAGAAGTTCGAGCGATCCAAAGAGCGCATGAGAAAGCGCTAGAATGCCATCTGGCGTTGAAAGGATTTCCGGTGCGGTGTGTGCAGCGCCTGTCAGCATCTCGTTCAATGTCTCCGGCTTAGGCAGCCAAGGAGAGGGAAGGGGGGCACCATAAAATTCTACCAAAGAACTGCCGGCAGCTTCCAGGATATCTTGGAGATTGCCAATACTTGGTTCGCTCGGACGCTTTGTCGGTGTTCCGCGCAGGTTTGAGAAAAACGATGTGCTAAGCCCAGCCTTGATGCACCACTGTCGTTCCGACAAATCGTCGGGTTTCAATGCCACAAGCCGCTCCGCTAGGGCGATTGCGCGCGCCTCCGATAGAGCCTTCTTGTTCGCCTTCGCAGCCATGTTGGGAATATCCCACACTGGCCGCGAAGGCTCTATTTCATTTATTCCCATCACGTCAGGCTTGAAGCGTTGGGAATTTATGATAGTCTCCCTCTATGGAGATCATCACCGACAGCGCGCTCCTGGCGCACATCGAAGGATTTTTAGCGCGGCATAGCATGGCCCAAAGTCGCTTTGGGCGTGAGACGATGGGTGATGGGTCTTTAGTCCAGCACCTTCGGGACGGGAGATCTTTGTCCCTCAAGAACGCTGAGCGCGTCTTGACCTGGATGGCCGATTTCGAGTCCGCCCTCACCACAGAGCAAGCGGCATGAGCGCTCGGCTGCTCAATCTGCCGAGGTATCTGGCCCTGAGGGTGAGAAGGTGCCTGCGCGCAGATGAGAGTTCCCGGATCAGCGCAGTCTATTGGCGCACTTTCCACCAGATTATGCGCGGGTGTTTCCCGGATAATTCGCCACCGCCTGACGAGCGTCTTGAAAGAACTGCTCCATCTCGTGGAGCCCGACATGGCTGAAGAACTGGCTTTTGACCGCCGCGCCTGGCGCAGTGATCGAGGTTTCCCACGCCGCGATAGACCCTTTCTCGATCTGCGCGAGAAGTTCGTTTCGACGCGGGTTGCTTGCAAGCGCGATGGCCAGGGTTGTCGCGGCGATATGCCGGTAAACCATGAGGCTGGCCTCAAACCGCTCGGCCAACTGATTGTCCATTTTCTCTCTCCTGCTGGTCTCGACAACCGCAGGATAGCGGGGAGGGCGTCGTTGTGAACAGCGGCGCCCTTTCTCCGGCGACTCTCGCCTGCAACTCCATCCCCTCTACGGCGCTCAACAACAGCGCGACCGGGGGCACAGGTACGCGGGCTTTTTACACGGGCGGACATCTCCCCGCTGCAATGCAGCATCCATGCCATGCCGCGAGGATCGGCGCGCGCGCTGAGTTAACCAAAATCGTTCATGATCAAGCGATTGGGTTAATGTCAGCTGTGCCGACAGGTGCGGCGTGATCGGCGGTCGCTTCCAGGATCAGCCCAGCGGCAAGTGGCAGTTCATCAACTGGGCATGGCCTTGGCCGTCCACAATCCCCGTCCGTCAGCCTGACGGCACCATCATCCACAAACCCCTGACAACAGCGAAAGTGAGGTAACAATCATGGACAGCCTACGTGTGACCGATGACCAGAGCGCCGCCGTGGCGGTTGCTCCGCGCGTCTCCCTCGACAGCATCGAAGCGAAGATTGAGCGGGAGCTGTATTTCACGGCCGGCGAGATCGAGCATGCAATCTACAATCGCGGCTCGACCAATAATCCGCTCGATACCTTCACACTCTGCATCATCGTCATGACGAACGGATTTGTCGTGATCGGCGAAAGCGCCCCGGCATCGCCCGCCAACTACGACAAGGACCTTGGGCGCAAGTTCGCTCGAGAGAACGCCATCCGCAAGCTGTGGCCGCTGGAGGGGTACGCCCTTCGCGAACGCCTCTCCGCCAACTGACAACAGCGAGGAAGCCATGAGCATTCTGAATCGCGTGTGGCCGTTTAGCGAGATCGAGCGGCAGCGTCATCTCAAGGAGTATTGGTATCGCGAGGCGCAGGAGAATGCGTCCGCCGCCAACACGCTCGCCCAGTGGAAACGGAAGCTGAGCGCAGCCGGCAAGAAGGGCAATGCGGAGCAGCGGGCCAAGCGCGACGCGATGACTGCCAAACTCGCGGCATGTCGTCCCTGATCATCTGCAAGACGGCGCTGGTGATCTTTCTCGCCATCGCTGCTGCGACCTTTCTCCCGCCCAGCGGAGGCGCTTCGACGTGACGACAGACGAGACCATCAAGCAGCGCATTGCCGAGATTCCTGATCTGGACCGGATCGTGCCCGGCAAGTGGTCCGCGACCTATGGCTGCACTGTTGAGCAGATCACCGAATGGGTCCGTGCGGAGCGCTCTGAGCGGGTGAGGGTAGGAGCGTGAGCAAGTACGGAGCCATCAAGACGCCCTGTGCGCACGGCCATGTTCACGACAGCAAGATCGAAGCGCGACGGTGCAACGACCTCCATCTGCTCGAACGTGCGGGGGAGATCAGCCACCTGGAGCAGCAGCCAGCCTATGCGTGCGTGGTCAATGGCAAGCTGATCTGCACCTACAAGGCGGACTTCCGATATTTCACCGATGACCGTCGTGTCGTCGAGGACGTGAAGGGGTTCACTACCCCCGTTTTTAGTCTCAAGCGCAAGATCGTCGAAGCCCTCAACCCAGGGCTATCGATCGAGATCTACCCGCCGAAGCCTGAACGCGCGCGGGTGAAGTCGAAATGAGCGTCATGGGGGCGATCAGAGCAGCGTCGGAGGCGTTCGGCGTCTCGCCTGCGGACATCATCGGCCCATCTCGTCGCCATGATCATGTCATCCCACGCTTCGCCGCCGTCTGGGTAAGCCGGAAGCGGGGTTACTCACTCCCGCAGATCGGGAAGCGCCTCGGTGATCGAGACCACACCACGATCCTGAGCGCGGAGCGTCGTGCGGAGCAGCTTCGGGCGACTGACCCATACTTCCGATCAGCAACGGATAGTGCGCTGGGCGACGATCATCTTCCCTGCTGCCCACATTGTGGTGGGAGGCTGGGGTGAGCATCATCGCCACCGCCGTAAAGCACCTGATAGCTGCCGGGATTGGCGGTGACGACTTGGTGCGCGCCGTCGCTGAGATGGAAGCGGCGATGCCGATAGCAATCGATACGGTTGCGGAGAAGCGTCGCGCCTATGATCGTGAGCGGAAAAGGAAAGCCAAGGAGAATTCCACCGGAATTCCACCGGAATCCGTGGAAACCACTGGAATTGACGAAATTCTGGAAAAGAAATCCCCCCAGACCCCCATAAGAAAAATACATAAAACCCCCTCCCCTAAAGGGGAGGCCCCCCTTTCCGAAATCGAGACGGCGATAGCCGATTGGAACGGATTGGCTGGAGAGCTTGGCCTTTCCCCGGTTCGGAGACTTTCCGCTGACCGCCACGCCAAGCTGAAACGCCGGCTTGCCGAGCATGGCCTGCCGGGCTGGCGAGAGGCGCTGGTCAAAATCCGAGGCTCCCCGTTCTGCCGGGGCGAGAACGACCGGGGGTGGACCGCCGGTATCGACTTCATGCTGTCAGAAACAAGCTTTCTCAAGCTTTTAGAGGGAAATTACGATGCTAGAGGAGGATCGCTGGATCGACGATCCGGGGCAGACCGGAGGAACCCCGCCTTCGACATGTTCGACGAAGCCAGGGCCGAAGTCGCCGCATTACTTGGCGATCAAGGGGGTGATAGCGGACCTTTCCCGGCGCTTCTCGCTCCCGTCGAATACGACTCCTGACCAGCACCGGCAGCGGTTGGAGTTGCTGGTCGCGGACTGCGCAGACATCGACCCGAGGGTGCTGAAAGCCGCGTGTGATCGTGCGGTTCGGGAGTGCCGGTTCTTGCCGACAGCGGCGGAGATCAGGGTGTTCGTGAAAGCGGAAGTCGACGACCAGCGGTCACGGTCTTCCGAGACGTGGGCCGAGCAACGCTGCCGGCAGAACAACATCGAGAACCGGGCCAAGGGATCGAGCGTCCGGTCGCTCGTCCACCCGGACACCGGGGCATGGGAGTTTTTGCGCGTCGGGTCGCCCGGTGAGCATCGCAAGGATGACGGACAGGGCGGGATTATCGTGCCGTTCTTCTCGAAGCAGGCTCGCGACTGGGTCAACCCCACGAACCATCAGCCGGGCGATGTCCGGGCTGGCAGCCGTGCCGCGTAACAATGGCGAGCGCCCCGAACATGATCAGGTTGATATCCGATATCGAAACGGTGTCGTCACCCGTGGGATCGATCCGAAAAGGCGCCGCTGGGAGCCGTGGGACTTCGAGAGCGAGTGGGACATCACACAGTGGAGGCCGAGCAACCCATGACTGACATCGTGGAGAGAGTGGCGAGGGGTCGCAACCATCGATCGCGCCTGACGTCCGCGAAGCACCGCGCGATAGCCGAGCGCTGCGCCGCCGCCATCGCGGCGACATTGCCAAAGACGCGGATGGATTGGTCTGACTGGTGGCTTCCCGACGTCCCCTCTCAAGACAAGGGGGAGTAGGTTGGCCCGATACTTCACGCGGCCGCGCTCGAGCGACTGGTTCACGAGTGATGATTGCCCGCGTCCGGCGAGTCTCGACGTTCCCGATCACGACCCTGTCGACACAGGGCTGATCGACCGCGACGGCAACGCGATCTGGCGTGCGCCGAACCCTATCGGCTTTGGCCGGGATGAGGAGTGGTAATGGCGACGCGTGGCCGTCCCCCTGTCACCCGCCAACGCGTCCTCACCTACTGGCGCAAGCATGGCCCATGCTCGCTAGGCCAGCTAATAAGAGCGACGGGGGCGGAACGAAGTTATTTGAAGCGCCTTCTTCTTCAGGAAAGCTCGAAAATGGTACATGGAGCAGGAATGAAAATTAGCGAAGACGTGAGGAATAGATTTTCCCTTAAAGTTGACAAAACTCCGGGTCATGGGCCTGAGGGAAGTTGCTGGGTGTGGACAGGGAGCCTTGATCATGCTGGCTATGCGAAGGGCATACTCATCGACGGCAAAAATGTTCGTGGCACACATCTCGCCATGGCTATCGACGGCCGTCCACGCCCAGATCGTGGGATGATAGCCCTTCACAGCTGCGATAATAAGCGTTGCGTGAATCCCTCACACTTGAGGTGGGGGACCGATGAGGAAAACCACGAGGATCATAGGCAGCGTGGGAGGAGGGGAGCGCACTGGCTGGCCGACGAAATTGTTCATGAAGTCCACAGGTCGACTGAGCGCAACGTCGATATCGCGTGTCGCTTAGGACTTACGCCCTCGGCAGTGTGCAATATTCGAAAGGGTCGCTCCCACAAAAGAATATATGAGGATTATTACCCCGTGCCGTAGCACGCATTCGTGATGTAACTGGTCTGTCGAGCATAGGTACGGAGGCTCGACAGTCAGGTGGCACTCACCGCCAAACAGCGCACATTCGTCGACGAATATCTGGTGGACCTGAATGCAACTCAGGCCGCCATTCGGGCTGGTTACAATCAGAAGACCGCGCATTCTATTGGCCATGAAAACCTGAGCAAACCGGAAATAGCATCAGCGATCCAAACGGCGATGGATGAACGCGCTGAGCGCACACAGATTACCGCTGACCGCGTCCTTCAGGAGATCGCCCGCATCGGCTTCAGCGATATTCGCAAGGTCCTGACCGCTGGCGGCAATCTGCTGAATCCAAATGATTGGGGCGATGACGTTGCCGCTTCCGTCGCATCGATCGAACTTGTTCAGCGGCGTGGCCAGAAGAACGATGATGGCGACGATGAGCCTGAAACGGTCACCAAGATCAAAATCTGGGACAAGAATAGCGCGCTAGAGAAGCTCGGCAAGCACCTGAAGCTATTCACCGACAAAGTCGAACATAGCGGTGGCGTCACGGTGATGGTCAACAAGCCGTGACGATCGTCAACCTGCCCCATGACTGGCGCCCCCGCGATTATCAGGAGCCGATGTGGGGCTACATGCATGGCGGCGGAAAGCGCGCCATCGCCATCTGGCCGCGTCGCCATGGCAAGGATGACTTGTCGCTGCACTACACAGCCTGCGCTGCACATGAGCGCGTCGGGTCGTACTGGCACTTGCTGCCGCAGCAGAACCAGGCCCGCAAGGCGATTTGGAACGCGATCAACCCGCGCACCGGACGCAAGCGGATTGATGACGCATTCCCCCGTGAACTTCGCGCCCGCACCGTCGATGACGAAATGTACATCGAGTTCAAGTGTGGTTCGACATGGCAGGCGATCGGATCTGACAATTATGATGCCCTTGTCGGGACGCCGCCGGTGGGCGTTGTGTTCTCGGAGTGGGCGCTGTCTGATCCTCAGGCGTGGTCGCTCATCCGGCCGATCCTGTTGGAGAATGATGGCTGGGCCGTCTTCATCACGACCCCGCGCGGGCGGAACCATGCCTACCGCATGCATCAGATGGCCGAACAGTCGGATGAATGGTTCTGCGAGCGGCTGACTGCTCTCGATACTGGCGTGTTCACCGACGAGCAGCTGGAGCGGGAGCGGGCCGAGCTTATTGCCGAGCGTGGGGAAGATGACGGGCAGGCGATCTACGATCAGGAATATATGACTTCATGGTCGGCAGCGCTGCCTGGGGCCTATTACGCTCGCACGATCGACAAGCTGGAGCGTGACGGTGGGATCGGGCGCGTGCCGCACAATCCATCACGACAAGTTCATACGGCATGGGATATTGGCGGGTCCGATCAGACCGCGATCTGGTTCACCCAGTGGACCGGCGCAGCGTGGGCGGTGATTGACTATCTTGCGACCAATGGGCGCGGTCCTGACTATTTCGTGGCCTGCATCACAGGGCGCGAGCCGGGGCATGAGCATCGCAAGTCGTGGATATATGGCGAGCATCTCGTTCCGCATGATGCGGGGCATGTCCAGAAAGGATTGCCGAACGCGGCGACGTATGCCGACACCCTGAGGCAGCTTGGCCTTGAGTTCGTGCGCATCGTCCCGCGCACCGGCAGCGTCGCGAACGACATCAACGAGGTCAGGAAGCTTATCCCGATCTGCATGTTCGACGAGGCGCGCTGTGCCGATGGCCTCGACGCGCTGCGGTCATACCGTCGCGAGTGGAACGAGAAGCTGCAATCTTACAACGACCGTCCGCTGCACGACTGGGCATCTGACCCGGCTGATGCTTTCCGCACCTTCGCGATGGGCAAACCGCGCGAGCGCGATCTCGACGACAACTATGACGAGGACGAATGGCGCGATGACGGCCGCTCGTCCGTGACGGGGTACTGACATGGCCGATGCAATGGTGATGGACGACGTTGAGGCGGAGACCAAAGAGCGCGGTCCGCTCACGATCAAGGACATACTACAGGCGGAAAACCTCCTCGACTTGATCGAGGATAACGAAATTACCCGCATCGGCTCGCTGTGCCTGACGGAGTTCGAGGCAGACCTTCAGTCGCGCAAGGACGGTGACGAGGGTCACTGCTGGGAAGACCGCTACAAGCGATATCTCGACATCGCCATGCAGGTTCGGAAGGCGAAGACCTTCCCCTGGCCGAACGCCAGCAACGTCAAGTACCCGATGCTGACGACGGCGGCTGTGCAGTTCCAGGCGCGCGCCTATCCGGCGATCGTGGACGGCTCGAACTTGGTCAAGGGCCGGGTGCTTGGGGATGATAGCGGCATCCCGCAGATCAGCCCCGATGGTCAGCCCATGTTCCAGCCGCCGGCCGAGGAGGGCGTACAACCCGAACCTGTCTGGCAGGTGCCCCCAGGCGCCAAGCGTGATCGTGCCGACCGCATCGGCGAGCATATGACATGGCAGCTGCTCTACGACATGCCGGGATGGGAGGAGGACACAGACCGCCTACTGCTGATGTTGCCGATCGTCGGCTGCGTCTTCCGCAAGACCTATTACGACAGCGTCCGTCAGAAAAACGTATCCCGCATGGTCAATGCGCTGGATTTCGTGATCAACTACTGGGCCTCGTCGATCGAGGAAGCGCCGCGATATACGCAGGTGCTGCGCTTCTACCCATATGAGGCGGAGGAGCGCTTCCGCTCTGGACAGTGGCGCCGTGTCTCGCTGCCGGTGACGCAGTCGGACAAGGATCAGTCCGCGACGGCGCCGGTCGAATTTCTGGAGCAGCATTGCCGCCTCGACCTCGATGGGGACGGCTATCCCGAACCATATATCGTTACGCTCGTTCGTGAATCCGGTGCGGTTGTCCGGTTGGTCCCCTGCTTCGACGCGGACGACGTCACGGTCAATATGCGTGACGAGACCGTGATCCGGATCGATCGCAAGGAATATTTCGTCAAATACGGCTTCATTCCCAGCCCTGATGACGCGTTCTACGATATCGGATTCGGATTCCTGCTCGACGACATCACAGCAGCGATCGACACGACCCTGAACCAGCTGCTCGACGCGGGCGCACTTCAGAACGCCCAAGGGGGCTTTGTTGGTGCTGGCGTCAACATCCGTTCCGGCGATTTGCGGTTCCGGCTGGGCGAGTGGAAGCGGCTCGACGTCACTGGCGGTACGTTGCGGGAGAATATCGTTCCGCTCAATCTGCCGGGACCGTCTGCAGTCCTGTTCAGCCTGCTCGACCTGCTGATTACAGCGGCGGAGAAAATCACCAGCTCGTCCGACGCGCTGACGGGGGCGAGTTCGGGCACTGAGAAGCCCACCACCTTGCTTGCCCGCATCGAGCAGGCTGGGAAGGTGATGAACGCCATCTTCAAGCGCATCCACCGGTCTTTCGGCAAGGAGCTGCGCATCCTGTTCGCGCTCAATCGCGACTTCCTCGACGAGCGTTCTTTCTATGCGCTCACCGATCAGCCGGGCGAAGTCGGCCGCGCCGATTATGAGGACAAGGACATCGACGTCATCCCCGTGTCCGATCCGACCATGGTCAATGATGCGCAGAAGGTGATGAAGGCAGAGGCGTTGTTGGCTTTCAATGGCGACCCGTTGACCAATCAGGTCGAATTGCGACGTCGTTATCTCGATGGAACGGGCCAGCCCAACATCGAGGAATTGCTTGACGTCCCGCCGCCGCCGCCGGACCCGCAACTGCTTATCGATGGAGCGCGGCAAGCCAATGAGCGGCAGAAAACCTTGTCCGAGGTGAGGAAGAACGATGCCGCGTCAGCAGCCTCGCTGATGGCGGCTGCTGTCGACGCGAATGGGTTGGGCCTGATCAATGACGCGGCACGATTGGCCGCGACCTCGCTCTCCCTCGCGAACAACGCGGCCAGAACGGAGGACAGTGATGAAGCACCTGATCAATCAGGAGGAGTTGGCGGAATGGAAGCGCCACCCGGTGACGGCGGAGTTCCTGACTTACCTGTCGGATCGTCAGCGGGTCTTGATGGACTTGTGGGGGCGGGGGAACCCGATGACGCCGGCCAACCAGGCGGAGGCAGTTACCATGGGCTCGATAATCCATCTCAAATCTGAGGACGTGCAGGCATTTTATGGCGATGACAATGACAAACAGTAGCGGGATAGCGCCGCTTGACCTTCGGGTCTTGGTGAAGCCGGACGCGGTGGAGGAGCGCACGGCTGGCGGGATCATCCTTCCAGAAGCCGCGACCGATCAGAAAAAATTCGCGATGCAGAAGGCGACGCTGGTCGCTGTGGGTGAAAACGCATGGGAAGAGGCGTCATCGCGCTCGCCCGCATTCACTCGCCCGCAGGTCGGACATCGCATCCTGATCGCGAAATATGGGGGTGTGCGCGTCACTGGCCTGGATGGCGCCGAATACATCCTGATGAACGACGAGGACGTGATCGGACGTCTGGAGGAGGAATGATGGCCACGGCACCGGATATGATCGAGCAGGCGGCTGATACTCAGCCTGAAGCTGTCGACTATGAGGCCGAAGCCCGCAAGATGGGCTGGAGCCCGCTCGATGAGTTCAAGGGCGACCCAAAGCATCACCTTGATGCCGAGACATTCTACACGCGCGCTGTCGAGTACATGCCGATCGCGAAGGCGACCATAAAGAAGCTTTCCGAGCGGATCGACCGCATGGACAAAGATGCTCGAAAGCGGGCTGACTTCTTCAGCAAGGGTGAGCAGCGTGCCTATGAGCGGGCGCTTGCTGAAATTCGCGCCGAGCAGGAGGCCGCCGTCGAATCCGGCGATCTCGAAGCGCACCGCAGAGCCGCTGAAAAGCTCGACAAGCTCGATAAACCCGGCACTGTCGTCGGTGACGACGATGAGGATCGCCGCACTGAAGAATTCGCCGATTGGGGCAAGGCCAACAAGTGGTACGCGACCAACTCCGTGATGCAGGCCTACGCCGACGCGCAAGCTCAAAAGCTGGTGAAGGCAAAGGGCGGGGGTTTTCTTGATCGGGATGACCTCGATGATGTCGCGGCCAAGGTGAAAGCCAAGTTCGCTGATGAGTTTCCAGAGGATCTGGGCATGAACCCGCGCCCCAAGCCTCGCAATCCTGTCGAGGGTGTCACGGCGCCTCGCGGGAGGTCCGGGGGCAAGTCCTTTGCCGACCTGCCAGCCGAGGCCCAGCGCATGTGCGACAAATGGGTCAAGAACGGCACGATCAAAAGCCGTGATGATTACATCAAGAACTATGCATGGTGATCAAGATGACTGATGATTACACCCCCCGTCCGCGCCGGGGGCGTCCGCCTCAAGTTCAGGATGTGACGTCGCCGTCTGTTCCTGCCTCGGATGCTGAAGGCGGAAAGACGAAACGCCGCCGCCGCGCGTCTGTTGGCGGCCACGCCCTGAAGCTGTCCGCGCCAATCAGAAAAGGTTTTGTCCGGCGGTGGTTCAACGATGACGGTAACCGTATTGCGGATGCCGATGCTTTGGGGTATGACTATGTCACCGAAGCGGGAGTACAATCATCTGACCCCGGCTCTCGCATTTCCCGCCTTGTAGGCACTAAGGCGAACGGCGAACCACTTCGGGCCTATCTCATGGAAACCCCTGACGAGCTTTATGCCGAGGGCGTGGCCGAGAAGGAAGCTCACAACCGGCAAATCGACGAAGCCATCGTCGCCGGTCGTGATTCAACGGGCCAGATGCCAGCCAACGCTGAAACATATGGCCAGGGTTCGATCAAATCGGATCGCTGACAGCCGCTAAGGTCGGCACCAGCGTTCCGGTGGAGCGCAAAAGGTGCCGACATGGCCAATCCCAATGTTCCTCGGGGACTCGTCCCCGCTCGCGGGGTCAACAGCCAGTATGTGACTGGCGGACTCCGCGCTTATGTCCACGCGAGTGGCGATTCAACTGCCTTGTATCAGGGCGACCCCGTCAAGCTGACTGGCACGAACTACACCGTCAACGGTGTGTCGCTGCCCGGCATCACGCGGGCATCGACCGGCGATGTTATGGTCGGAGCGGTCGTCGGGGTTCTCCCGGCATCACGAGAGAGTTTGCCCTACGCGGCTGCATCGACCGAGCGCGTTGTCCTCGTCGATGACGATCCGAACAGCCTGTTCGAAATCCAGGACACGAATTCCGGTACGGCTCTGACCGATGCCGCCGTTGGCCTGAATGTCAATTTCGCCGGCACGGGCGGCAATGCCGCCTACGGATGGTCGAACGTCACGCTCGACAACACGACCGAGGCGACCACGAACACGCTCGACCTGAAGATCGTCGATTTCGTCAATCGCGCGGACAACGCCAGCGGCGACACGGGGCCTGCGAAGTTCCTCGTCCGCATCAACCGGCACCAGTTCGTCAACCAGGTCGCGGGGGTCTAAGCCATGAGCACGATTACCACTGGCCAGATCGCCAAGCTGCTTTGGCCCGGCCTCAACGCCCGCTGGGGCACCAAGTACACCGAGCATGCCAAGGAATACACGGACCTTGTGGACGTTCATTCCTCGGACATGGCCTACGAGGAAGATCAGGAGATGACGGGCTTCGGCCTAGCTCCCGTGAAGCCTCAGGGGTCGTCCACGGTGTACGACACTGCCGGGCAGGGCATCACCACCCGGTACACGCATATCGCCTATTCTCTGGGGTTCACCATCACGCGCGAAGCGTTGAAGGACAATCTCTATGAAAAGATCGGCATGCAGCGTACCGGCTCGCTCGCGTTCTCCATGCGCCAGACGAAGGAGAATGTGGTCGCGAACATGTACAACCGCGCCACCAATGGCAGTTATGTCGGGGGCGATGGTGTTTCGCTGCTTTCGGCATCACACCCGACCCTGTCCGGCAATCAGTCGAACATTATCGCAGTTTCGGCTGACCTGTCGGAGGCGTCCCTTGAGGATCTGGTTATCCAGATCGGTCAGGCGACGAACTCTCGCGGCATGAAGATTTCACTTCAGACCCGCTCTCTGATCGTCCCGGTGGCGTTGCAGTTCGAGGCCGCTCGCATTCTGAAGTCCGCACTTCAGAATGACACTGCGAACAACGCCATCAATGCCCTGCGTGCAATGGGCATTTTCCCGGATGGCGTGAAGGTCAATCATTACCTTACCGATGCCGACGCGTTCTTCATCCGCACCAACGTGGATGAGGGCCTCAAGCTGTTCCAGCGCGAGGAGGCGGATTTCGCGCAGGACGAGGATTTCGACACGTCGAACCTCAAGTACAAGGCTTACGAGCGCTACAGCACCGGCTGGAGCGACTGGCGTGGCCTGTACGGTTCGCCGGGCGCGTGATGATGTGGGCCGGTCTTCGGATCGGCCCCTTCTTTTTCTGGAGATACGAAAATGGCCACGACGAAACTGCGCGGCACACTCAACGTAACCGATGGCATCGAGGTCGACGGCGTGCCGATCGGCGGTGCTGGAGGCCTTCCGGCCCCGACAGGATCAGTGCGCGGTGGTGTCCTTCAGCAGCCGGCCTTTGGGAACATCGGCGGGGCGCCATCGCAGGCGAACTTCAACAACCTGCTTCAGGCGCTTCGGGACGCTGGCGTTATCGCTGCGGCTTGATCGGGAGGGTGACATGACGGCGAAGTCCACACAAAGCACAGCGAAGGCTCCGACCAAGGTGGTGAGCGCTGACGAGAAACTGGCGATGCTCATCGAGCTTGCCCGGCGGAACGGCTGGACCATCCCCAAGGGCTTGGAGGGCTGATCGATGGGCCGCATCCAGAATGACCTGTCCACCGTCCATGACGCTCTCACGGTGACGCCAAGCGATACCACTGTCCTGCCCGCGGGGGTTCGTGCGCTGTGGATTGGTGGAGCGGGTGATGTGACAGTCAGGTTTGCCGCGACGAGGCGCGTTGTGGAGTACGCCGCTGTTCCGGCAGGGCGTCACCTGGTGCAGGTCGACCAGGTTCTAGCCGCCACGACAGCGACCGATATCCTGGCGGAATATTGATGGACGCCAACGCTATCTGCGATGCGTCTGGCTTCAAGGTGAAGCTGTCCGCTCTGGTCCGCCAGTGGGACGGCGCCCTTGTCGACCGACGCTTCGTTGATCGGCGCAACCCTCAGGATTTCGTGCGCGGCGTCCCGGATCGGCAGGACTTGCCCTACAGCCGCCCGGAGTCGCCTGACCAGTTTATCGACCCGATGAGCCCGGTGAGGCCCGAAGACCTATGATGGAAGGGCGCATCGAGGGGCGGAATACCGGCGATGTCTATGAAATCCGGCAGGGCAACACGCTTCTCCGTTCCATTCCGCTGAAAGAAGCGCGTCTGGACGAGAAGCTCTCTCTCGCCATTCGCCGCAACGGCTGGGAGCCGATCAATGTCGGTTAGTGGGGTCATTACCTACACGCTCGGCCTCAATGAGATCATCGAGGAGGCTCTGGACGTGATCGGGGTCGGCTCAGAGGGCGAGCTGATCACGGCCGACATGTATGCGCGCGGCAAGCGTTCGCTCAACCTGATGTTGAAGACGTGGAACGCGCAAGATGACCTGTGGCGCCGCACGCTGGTTTCAGTTCCAATGGTCGCGGGGGTGGCGCAGTACGCGCTGGCGCCGAAGCCGATGCGCGTCCTCTCCGCGCGCCGGAAGCAGGCGGTGGGCGGGTATGAGACCCCGATGACGGAGTGGTCGAGGCAGGAGTATCTGGACCAGCCATCAAAGACGCAGTCGCCATCGACGCCCGTCAATTTCTATTATGACCCGCAGCGCGACGACGGTCTGCTCTACGTCTGGCCCGCGCCTTCTGTGGCCGTCGCCCCGACGATCACAGTCGAACTGGACGTTCTGCGGCCGATGTTCATCATGGACAGCAGCGCGGACACGCTCGATCTGCCGGAGGAATGGCAGGAGACGGTGGTGATGAACCTCGCCTCTCGCCTGATGATGAAATATCCGGTCAATGATCCCGCAATCGCTGCGAAGGTCGATGGCGCAGCGGTGAATCTGTTCGCTCGCCTCAAGGCTTGGGATAATGAGCCGGTGTCGATCTTCCTTCAGCCTGATGACCGGTGGGGGTGCGCGCGGTGAGGCCCACGAAGCCGGCGCTTCAGTATAGTCAGGGCCGCTCAAAACCTTGGGCTGGCTCGCAGCTGGTCAACTGCTTCTCCGAGATGGCAGACGGGGACAAGACGACCGAATTCGCAATCATGGCCATTCCTGGACTAAGGGTCTTTGCTCAGGTTGGCAGCGGCCCGCTGCGGGGCGCCCATGTGATGGGCGGCCTAGTCTACATTGTCTCAGGGAATAGCCTGTGGTCGATGACCAGGACGGGTTCGGTGTCTCTAATCGGGTCACTGCCAGGTAGTGGCCCTGTTCGCATGGCAGACAATGGCGACGAGCTGGCGATATGCAGTTCTGGCACAGGCTATGTTCTGTCGGGCGGAGTCATATCGACCCCTGTCGGAATGTTCGTGTCTGATGTGGCCTATATCGACAGCTATATCGTCTGGACCATCGCCGATTCCGACCAAGTGATCCCTTCGGGCATCAATGACGCCCTATCCTACGACATTCTTGACGTGTTCACCGCAGAGGGCTCGCCGGACGGTCTGAAGGGGCTGATCAATGACCACCGAGAGCTTCAGCTGTTTGGCGACAGCACCATCGAGATTTTCTACAATGCGGGTGGCCAGGATCAGATATTCGAGCGACAGGGTAATGCGTTCATCGAGCGTGGCTGCTTCGATCGAGACAGCATCGTAAAGATCGACAACAGCGTCCAGTTTTGGGGTGACGATCGGATCGTCTACCGCCTCGACGGCTATTCGCCGATTCGCATTTCCACCCATGCGATCGAGCATCGCCTCGCGGACTGTTCATATGCGCGCGGATTCACCTACACGCAGGAAGGGCATAAATTCTACTGCCTGAGCACGGACGTCGGGACGTTTGTTTATGACCTCGCGACAGGAGCCTGGCACGAGCGCAAGTCCCGAGGCATGGAGCGTTACCGCGTAGAGTCGGCAGTGGCAGCGTGGGGCCGGACCTTCCTCTTGGATGGATTCAACGGCAACGTCTACGCGCCTGACCTCGACGTCTTCACCGAGAATGGTGAGATGATCTCGGTCGAGATCGGCCTTCCGACCATGGAAGCAAGCCGAGAAGAGGTCGCAATGTACGCCTTCGAGGCGTTCTGCGAAAGTGGCGTCGGACTGAATGACGGGCAGGGCTCCGACCCGCAAATCATGCTCAAATACAGTGATGACGGCGGCCGGACATGGTCGAACGAGCTGTGGCGTTCACTGGGCCGGATAGGCGAGTATAGGGCGCGTGCAATCTGGCGCCGTCTCGGCCGCTTTCGGACCCGGCAAATTCGCCTGACCATGACGGACCCAGTGCGGAAATTCGTCATGGGGTTCTACGCGGATATCCGCTGATGGCCTTCACGATCAACCCGCCGAACAGCGCGCTTGTCGACAGCCGGGGGATCATTACCCCACCTTGGTATAGGTTCTTCGCCAGGATCCAAAAGGTCTTGGGCGATGAGATCGTTAGCCAGCTCGTCCAGTCTCCGATCCTGACATGGGCACCATCATCGGCGTTGAGTAACGAGCGAGTGCTGACGGCAGGCGGAGGAATTGACCTCGCGCTTGGCGCCCAGTCTTTCGAGGTCGGCCTTGAGCCCAGCGGCGTTGCTGCCGATACCTATGGCGATAGCTCGCATTTCGTCACGATAACGGTCGATGGATATGGCAGGATCACGGCCGCCTCGCAGGTAGAACTGAATAGTGACAATGTGACGGAAGGCGCGGCAAATCTTTTCTTCACCGACGCCCGCTCCCGCGCCGCGCTATCGGCTGGAGAAGGGCTGAACTACGACGACGCCACCGGCGTAATAGCGCTTGCTAACGAGGCGTCACGGCTTGGCATCCGCACGTTAACAGGAAGTTCCGCCGTAACGGATGTGGATTACACGATCCTGTGTGACGCGGCCGGCGGTCCTATTACCGTGTCACTCCCGGACGCAGTTGCCAGCGCGCGGCGGATCATCGGGATAAAAAAGACGGACGTCAGCGCGAACAGTGTCACGGTCGCCGCTTCTGGGGGGGATTTGATTGACGGTTCAGGCACGATTTCGATCACGGCACAATGGCAGTCATACACCATTCATTGCGACGGCGCAGGATGGTTCGTCATATGACCTATGATCCATCAAGCAGCGCCGCGATCGCCGCACTGGTCATGGGCATGAGTGGCAAGGCAAGCCAAAGCAGCATCGAGGCATTGGCTGACGCGATGCCGATACCGTCGCCTAACAATCCGGCGACAGAAGCGTTGGCCGCATGGGCAGGCGATGAAACGAAATGGGTCAGCCGCGAAGGCCATGTTCACCCGCGATCGACCAGTGTCACCTATGGGGCGATTGGGTCGGGTGGCACTGCAACAGTGACCTTCAGTCGTTCCTTCCCGACCCAGCCGGGGCTGATGATTACCGAGATTGCTGGGTCAGCTACACAACCCGCCGTGTTCAAGGTCGAAAGTTGGGTAACATCGAGCGGGCGCTACACCGGATGCGTCGTGCGCGCGTGGCGGAGCCAGACGATCCCGCAGAACCTTGTCACATTACTTCTTGGTTCCGTGTTCAATATCTTCGGCGGCGCCGTTTCCGGCGCGCAGTTCAGCTGTATTGCCGCGACACGTTCGGACTAGTCGGCTTGCCTTAATTGGTCGCTTCATTTATCCTGTGGCTGTGACGCGTAATGCGGGCCGCAGATGGGGCGGCCGGTCACTCAGACAACCATCGCCAAGCGGCAAATTGTCTGAGGTCAGATGCGTCAATTCGTGATCAGAGATGCGACTAAAGAAGACATCGGGGCGCTTGTCCTGATTGGGGAGCGCTTCTTCGATGAGTCGCGTTTCGCGGACGTCATGCAATTCGATCCCGACAGCCTGCGGGATACGCTGGAAAAGCTCATCGAAGACCCAGACGGTATCGTGCTGGTTGCTGCCGGCCCAGTGAACCTGATCGGAGTGGCTGGGGGCTTGGTCCATCCGTCCTACTTCAATCGCGCCCATATCACCGGGCAGGAACTGTTTTGGTGGGTTGACCCTGATCGCAGAGGCGTTGTCGGATCGTCGCTCTTCGACGCTCTAGAGTTAGAGGCGCGAACGAAAGGCGCTCGATCGTGGGCGATGATTGCGCTGTCCACACTCAATCCTGATGGTGTTGGCC
This sequence comes from Sphingomonas sanxanigenens, assembly GCA_037190805.1. Taxonomy (GTDB): domain Bacteria; phylum Pseudomonadota; class Alphaproteobacteria; order Sphingomonadales; family Sphingomonadaceae; genus JBBCJR01. Next base: position 159,682 of record JBBCJR010000002.1, read on the forward strand.
AATTCTACGAGCGGCACGGCTACCGTCCTTCGGAGCGCACATACATCAAGGCATTGGAGGCTTAGATGGCTATCGGGACAACTGCCGCGATTATCGGCGGCTCGGTTCTTGGCGCCGGCGCGAGCGTCATCGCTGGCGGGAAAGCGGCCGGAGCGCAGAAGGATGCGGCGGCGAGGCAGGAGCGCTTGGCAAACGACCAAATCGCAGAGGAACGTCGCCAGTTCGATCTGACGCGATCCGACTTCGCACCCTACCGGGAAACCGGCACCAGGGCACTGGATACGCTGTCCAGCCTCTATGGCGTCAACCCAAGCGGCCGAACGCTCGATCCATCGGCGGCTGTCGCTGCTACGCCGGGCTATCAGTTCCGCATGGCTGAGGGGCTGAAGGCGATTGATCGGTCGAATGCGGCGCGTGGCGTCCTGAATAGCGGGGGGGCAGATAAAGCGCGCCTACGCTTTGCCGAGGGCTTGGCGGCTGATGAATATGGCCAGTACGCCAACCGCCTAGCAGCGTTGGCAGGGGTCGGGCAGTCCGCGACGGGATCGACGGCGGCAGCAGGACAGGCGGCCGTAGGAGGCATAGCCAATGCGCGCGGCGCAGCGGGCAACGCGATTGGCGCTGCCGGCAATGCGCGTGCATCGAGCTATGCCAACACCGGGGCGGCCATCACAGGTATCACCAACAATTTAGCGTCAGCCTATCTCACAGGAGCGTTTGGCGGTGGGCGCAATGCCTATGGCGTGGCCGGATCGGGGGGCATCTACTGATGGCTGATCCTTGGAGCATCCTCGCCCAAGCGCGGGCGGACACACCGAACCTCGGGGCGCTCTACATGGGCGCCAACCGTCAGCGCATCGCGGATATGATGCAGCAGCGTCAGTTCGCCTTGGATGAGGCAAAGGCCGATCGCGAGCATCAGCTTCTGATGTCCCGGCAGAAGGCTGGAAGTTTGGTGGCGTCTGGTGACACGAAGGGCGCACGAGAGACAGCCGCGTCCGCGGGCGACTTTGATCTGGTCAAGGCACTTGACGGGATGAGCGAGAATAACCGGGTGGCAGCTGGCAAGCGTGCGGATGCGATCGGTAATGCCGCTCTGTTCGTCCAGAGCCAGCCCGAGGAACTCCGCTCCGCGCTCTGGGATGATGCCATCCGCAACCTGTCCTCGCAGGGATACGACGGCTTGGAACGGTACATCGGTCAGTACAGCCCGCAGGCGTTGAACAGCGCCATCGCGGGGTCGTCTGCGACGAAGGAATATTTCTCCAATCGCAGTTCTGATCGATCTTTTGAGGCGACACAGGCGCAGCGCGAGGAAGCGCGCGGCCGATGGGAAGTCTCTGAAGCCCGTGCGGCTCGTGCGGAGGGCAGAGCGCAGCGCCGTTTCGAGGAACGCGACCTCGACCGTCAAGCGCTCTCTGGCCGCTACGCCGGGCTAGGTGTCGGGGGGCGTTCGTTCGATGACACTTCGGATCTGGACTACTAATGGCTGACGCTCAAAAACCGCTTCCGCCTCGCATCAGTCGTCTCATCGAGAAGGAGGTGGCTAGGACGATTAGGCCCGAACATCAGACCGAGTTGGACACCTACCGCGCTCAGGGGTTGGCGCCCAAGAAATCTGGTGGCGCCGGGACGGAAGGCGAGCGCAAGGCGTCAGCGTTTCTGTCGCGCGCGCTGGGTTCCAACCGCGATTATGAGTCGGCCGGCGTCGGCCCCCGGAACATTCTGACGCAGAATTTGAGCGATTCTTTTCCGAACGCTACGAACACGTTCCTCAATACCGAGGCCCGGCAGGTTGCCGACAGCGCGCAAGACGAGTTCATTGCCGCATCTCTGCGGCAGGATTCCGGCGCCGCGATCCCGGAAGAGGAACTGGAGCGCCAGCGTCGCATTTATTTTCCGATGCCAGGCGACGGGCCGGAGGCGATCAAGCAAAAGCGGCAAGCCCGTTTGCGGGCGTTGGATGGGCTTGTCCAAAGCGCCGGCAGTGGGCTAACTGCCACACAGAAGGAATATCTGTCAGAGATACAGGATGACCTTCGGGCCGCCGTGCTTGGCGAGGCGCCGGCCGGCGTTGTGGAGGGCAAGACGCCCGGCAGCGGGCCGCCTGATGGACAAGAAGTGCTCGGTCTAGGTGAGGGCGTTGAGCGCGCAATCGACAAGGCTGCCGGCGTCACGGACAAGGACGTGTCGCTCGAAGGGGCCGGCTATTACCTCGACCCCCAGACGGGTCGCCTGACTGTCAGAATCTCTGCGGGCGATGATCAGCCAGCATCGGTTGAACGGGGGAAGGGCGGCGCAGTCGAGAGCGCAGACGCCTTCGTCCGTGGTGCTGCCGATACAGCGACGCTCGGCTTTGCTGATGAACTCGCCGCTGCTGGCGACACGATCTTCCGTGGCGGCACGATGCGGGACAACCTCCAGCGTCAGCGTGCGGTCGACTCCTACGACCAGGAGAACCACCCGATCCTTCGCGGTGTCGGCCAGCTTGCGGGTGCGGCTGCACCGATCGGGGCCGGCAGGATCGGGCTTGGCGCCCGCAGCCCGCGCGAGCTGGCGGTTGCAGGCGGGACGGTTGGGTCTCTGTACGGTATCGGCTCTGGCGAAACGCTGAGTGAGCGGTTCACGGGCGCTAGCACGGGCGCTGCGGCTGGCGCGGTGGGTGGGCTGGCCGTGGGCAAGCTGTCCGATCTTTACATGGCGCGCAGGGCAGCGCGGGCCCCTTCGACGCGGAGCAATGAGTCCTCCGCACTTCTGGAAGCCAGCAACGACCTCGGTGTTGATGTGTTGCCCGCGGACGCTGGCGGTCCTACGACGCGCCTTCTGACGTCGGCAGCGGCATCAACTCCGGGCGGAGTGTTCCCAATCACTCAGGCTGCGCGCCGGGCACAGATTCAGGGCGGGGGCGCGCTGGAGACGATCGCGGGGCGCGAGGGCGCTGCCCTAGAGAAAGAAGCAGCCGGTGATGCCGCCCGATCCGGTGCGCTCGCCTATCGTTCCTCGTCTCGTGACCGGATCGGGCGGCAATATGACCGAGCTGCGCGTGCGGCAGACGATGCGCGTGTGGAGCCGGCTGGCGCCTTAGCGGCGCTCGACAGAAACATCGTCGAATTGTCCGATGTTCCTGGGGGATCGGATGGTCTGGCCGCGCTGACGACCTTGAGGGACGACATCGCCAATCGAGGCACGGTGTCGATCGAGGGCATCCGTGGGATGCGCACGCAGCTCCGTCAGAAGTTCATGAAGGAAGGTCTCGTAGGCAGCGATCTTGAGCGCCGGGTGGGACAGGTTCTCGACGCAGCGAGCGAAGATGTTCTTGCCTCGCTCAATGCGGCCGGGAAATCGGAAGCAGCCAGCCTATACAAGGCTGCCGACAGGGCGTGGAAGGAACGGGCGGAAACACTTGATCGCGTCGTCATGCCTATCATTGGGAAGAAGGGCGAGAAATCCGGAGAGCAAATCGTCGACGGGCTGAACGCTGCCGCTAAGGGTAACAACGCGCGCCTCGCCAAATTCTTCGATTCTCTTCCCGCCGATGAGGCGGGCGCAGTGCGAGCCTCGCTCATCTCACAGATGGGCAAGGCGCGGTCAGGTGCCCAGAACGCGGCGGGTGACCAATTCAGCTTCGACACGTTCCTGACGAACTGGAACTCGATCGGTCAGAGTGCGAAAAATACCCTGTTTCGGGGAGACAATAGGAAGGCTATCGACCAGCTCGCCCTCATCGCCGAAAAGGCGAAGGCGGCCGGGCGATATCGCAATTACTCGAATACGGGACTTACCATCCTGAGCGGCGCGACTGCGTCGACGGCGTTCAGCAGCATTCCGACATTGGGCGCGGTCCTGGCGGGTCAGGCTGGAGCGGGGATGCTGTTATCATCCCCGCGTGTCGCGAAAGTCCTGCTTCGCATCGCCCAAGCCAAGACGCCGGACGTCGCGCGGGCCCGCGTGGAAGGCCTGTCGCAGGTTGCTGCGCGAGATCCCACCATCAGGAATGAGGTTATCCAGCTACAGAGGCAACTTGCCGAGGCATTCGGCGTGTCACCAGCCACCCGTGCTGCCGCTGATGGCGAACAGCCAGTTCGGGGCGAACCAGTACGCTAGGGCGGTAGCTAGCCAGAAACGCGGGGATATGATGTGGATCAACGCTCGGTTTTCTCGCAGATGTTTAGTCCACCCAATCCGCCGTCTTGTCTGCACCTGAAACCGCACTCGTAGTCTGCGACAGTACCGCCAGGAAGCGCCTCAATCACCCCTAAAGCTGATGCGCGACACGATTCAAGATCGGCAAAGCTGCCAAGCGGAAGATCATAAGTGAGATCATCCTTGTTGGGATAAACCCATCCCTTCCAGTCAGAAGGTCTCTTCTCGCAGGCGGCGACAGATAGAAGCCCTAACAGGGCCACGGTCGAAAACCTCATCCCAGCCTCTTATCACGGGTCTAGTCACGGCCAAACCTAGTTTGGTAAATGTAGCTACTTCCGATCTTTGTAGCTCATGAGCTGATCGTTGATGGCCATAAGGCGCTGCTGGATCGCCGTCAGGGTTTCCTTGATTTGCTGTTCCTCGCGGCTGAGGGTCCTCCGCGTTTCCTCAAGCTCCCTAAAGCCCATCTCATCCGGACGGTTTAGCGCTTCAGCCAGAATGGCGACGGCCTCAGTGTTTACGGATCGCCCCTTCGCTACCGCCCGTCGCGTTAGCGCCTCTTTAAGGCCGTCAGGCACCCTGAGCAGGAGTCGGTCCCAATCTCTGACATTCTTATCGTCACTCATGCCCGCCGCTTATCCTATTTCCCTCGATTGCAAAAAATATTCTGGCCGTGACAACACGGCTATTGACGTGCTACCACGCAGCGGTGCATACATGTATCGCAACATGTTTGCACATCCAAGGAGGGATCATGGTTAAACCAGTGAGAAAGTGGGATCGCATCCTAGTGCGTGTCCCAGACGGGATGAAGGACCGGCTTGAAGATATGGCAGCCGACAACTGCCTACCGTTGAACGGGCAATTGCTGCTCCTGTTCAACAGCGCATTGGCGGCGAGGGAAACGGCGTCCGAGCACACGGCCTGAGAACCCGCTCGGACGCCTGTCATTCAGGAGAAAACCAAAATGAACGCTATGACACATATATCATCGGCCGGCGGAGTTCCAGCCGTCATCATCAACAACGTTCCGCTACCCCCGATTGAGGTCAACGGCGAGCGCGTGATCACGCTCGGGATGATAGACGAAGTGCACGAGCGGACTAGCGGGACGGCGCGCAAGCGCTTTAATGACCATAGGCGCCGTATGAAGGAAGGCCTTCACTACTTCGTCCGAAAAACGGACGAAGCCGCTGCGCTGGGCATTAAGGCGCCGAACGGCCTGATCCTACTCGCCGAACGCGGCTATCTGATGCTTGTCAAATCCCTGAACGATGACCTGGCATGGGAGGTTCAGGACAAGCTCGTTGAAAGCTACTTCGTCAAGCCTGCCAATCGTAATCAACAGGCTGGTATCAAGGCGTCGCGGGAGAACCGCCTAGCCATGAGCCATAATCTCAAGTGGGCGAAGATGGCAGGCCTGGTAGGCAATCAGGCGCTGATCGCCGCCAACCGGGCCACGGCGGAGATGACCGGCATCGACAATCTCAAGCTGCTGGGCGTGACGCATATGGTCGCCCCCGACAGCGAGCATCTCATCACGCCAACGGACATTGCGAAGCGGGCCGGGCTCGCGTCCGCGCAGAAGGCAAACCACGTGCTCTGCTTCATGGGTCTCCAGCGGGTTCAGCGGGATGCCAAGGGCGTCCTCCAGTATGAACCGACTGAGGCGGGATTAAAGGCCGGGGCCGTCATGCTCGACACGGGCAAGCGTCGAAGCTCCGGGACGCCAGTCCGCCAACTCAGGTGGGCAAGTTCAGTCGCCGATCTGGTCGCGGCGCGGACGCAACCACGCCGTGATCTTCAATCGCGTCAAAATGTCGCGATTGAAAGCAAGGGGAAGTCGGCATGAGCGGCGTGATTGGGTTCGATCCTCCGATTTCCGAGGCGAAAGCCTTTCGCCATCCAGAAGTCGACGGGGAGTATCTGGTCAACATACCCGGCGCCATCCAAATCATTAAGGATGCCGATACGCCTAAAGGAAAGCGCCTGTATCGGATTTATCGTGCCGAATATCACGCGCTCAGCGGTCAGCCTTTAACCCACGAAAAGCGGGAGGAGTTGGCATTTTACGCTGCTACGAAAAAAGTCGGATGGAGCTACAAACCGAATGTTTTGAAGATCGATTGAACAGAGCGGCGCG
>JBBCJR010000003.1:0-74091 GCA_037190805.1 Sphingomonas sanxanigenens
GCTACCGACCGCTGGTCCCGGAAACCGCGACACCGCCATTGTCGTCGTCCGGTTCCGCTTCGCTCCACCTACCGACGACAATGGCGGCGGAAGCAACAATGCACTAACAATCAAACCGGACCACTCGGTGGGGGCCGATCAGAAATGCTCCGATCTTTCTAGCTCACGGCTCTTTCGAACGCGTCCCCTCCATCTCCTCCAGCAAAGCCAGCAGACGTGCCCGCGCTTCCTCCACATTGGCTACCGGCGACGGCATCGGTTCGGCCTGAGTACGGGCGCGCCAAGGGGCGACGCCATAAACCTCCGGCTTATGCGCTTTCAGCAGATGAAGGATCATCCGTTCATCAAAGACCCGCGTCGTCCGCGCGCCCTCTCCACGACCGATCGGCTTTTCGGTGCCATTGAGGGCACGTTCAAGCACCATCATCTCCAACTGCTCGATGCCCTCAGCCAGCGCTTCCTTCCACGCCGTGGCGAACGCGTCCGATTCCTTGCGCAGCCGATAGACGGCAGCGCGGGTGACGCCCGCGGCCTCCATCGCCATGGTGACATTGGCGGTTTCCGCCAGCACCGCCATGAACTTGGCCTGCTTGGCGGCGGTGAAGCGGCGCCTGCCCAACCGCCGCACCTGCAGGTGCCTGGCATGGGGAGAGCCCCCCACCGTCACGCGGGTATCCCCATCCTTCACTGTGGCTGCTCCGCCCATTAGGGGCCGGCGCCGCAGCGCCCGACCCGCAATTCTTCAGCGTGGGAATCTTTTACCAAATAGCGTGACGCTTGTCAATCATTTTTACCTATTTGGTTCTAAAATGCTGTTGCGCTTTACCCTTCCGCTGTTATCTTCCCCGGCATGACGGTTCTTGTCACGCCTCGCCTGGTTCTGCGCCGTGCGAGGCCAGAGGATCTCGATGCCTTCCATGAGATACTGTCGAATCCGGTCGCCATGCGACATTGGTCGACACCGCCGCACCGGGAGATCGGCCAGACCGTGGACTGGCTGCAATCGATGATCGACTCGCCCGCCGATCTCAGCGACGACTTCGTTATCACCTTGGGATCCAGCGTGATTGGCAAGGTCGGATGCTGGCGCCTGCCGGAAATCGGCTACATCCTTTCCCCGTCCCATTGGGGTCAGGGCTACGCGACCGAAGCCGTGACCGCCTTCATCCGCCATGTGCGGGTTCGCCCACTGGATCATCTCTTCGCTGATGTTGATCCCCGCAATACGGCCTCGCTGAGCCTTCTCCACCGGCTCGGATTCCGGGAGACCGGCCGGGCCGAAAGAACTTTCCAGATCGACGACGAGTTCTGCGACAGCATCTATCTGCGCCTGGATGGACTGGCGCTGGATCGCCTGTGAGGGTCGCTTTTCACGACAGTCGATAGAAGGCCGCGACCCGGTCCAAGGCAAGACCCAGCACCGTTTTTCCCGCCCGCGCCGGCCACCCCAAAGCCCTCTCGGCCTCAGTCATGCATTCGCCCGCACAGACGATCCGCCACAATATATCGTCCAAGCCCGGCCCGGCGGATGCCACCGCCTGCTCGAACCGGCGTTTGGCGGCGAGTTGCGCCGTGGTCGCATCGGGTGCATCCGGCGCTCCCCGCGCTACCCGGCCGATGGTCGGCGCATCCCAGCGCATGGTGACGCGGGGCCCCAGCGCCGCCATCTCATAATCCGCGCGCAATCGCTCGCCCGCCTCGAACTGAAGCGCGCTGACATGGCCGCGCCGCGCCAGCCAGCCCAGGGGCGATTCGGCCAGATTGACCATTACCGACCGCTTGCCTCCATCCAGCATCCGTTCCGCCAGCAATTGTCCACCCATCGCCGATCCTTCCCCTGACAAATGAGCGACCGGGTTGCCACAGGGGCAATTCTGTAGGACAGTAAATAACCAATATGGTTTTTAGAGGTGGTCATGATCACGCGCATCCGGGATGTCCGCAAAGCTCGCGGACTAACCCTTCAGCAGGTTGCCGACCGCTGCGATCCGCCCACGACGCCGCAAACGATCGGACGGCTGGAAACCGGCACCCGCACCGTTTCGATGGAATGGCTGGAACGGATCGCCCGTGCCCTCAGCGTCGACGCCAGCGAACTGGTCGTTCTGCCGGGCCGAGTAGATTTGCCGGTCGTCGCCCTGCTTGGTGTCGGCGGCCCGGAAGTGTCGCGCAATGCCATGACTCTGTTGCCACCCGCGCCCCAGCCGGGTGTACTGGCAATGCCGGTCAGGGCCGCGATGGGCGACTACCGGGCCGGCGACACGCTGTGGTTGGACCGGCTGTCCCCCGAACGCTTCGCCACCGCCATCAACCATGACGTGCTGGTTCCACGTCCCGCCGGGAGATACCTGTTTGGCCGCCTGATCGGGCGGGAGCAGGGCAAGCTGCACCTGCTCCCACTCAATGTCGGCGGTCGTCAGTCGGTGATCGCCGACCCGCCCTGGATCGGCCGCGTCACCACGCTCATCCGTGAATTATAGCCCCGACGTCGAGGTGAGCTATCAGAAGGCTCGTTCCAGCCGGTCCAGCAGGCTGCGGGCCGGGCTTTCGGTCGCTGGCGTCATTTCTAGATCGCGGTCGAGCCGGCTGACGCGAGCATAAAGATCATCGCTGGCCGACACCAGTTCCTTGGCCCGCGTCGGCAGGCCATTCAGCGTGTCGGGGTCGCTTCCCATCGCCAGGCCCAACCGCCGGTCGCGCCCATCCGCCTGCGCGCGTGTCAATTCCCCCGCCTCGACCGCTCGCCGAACCAGCAGCCATGAAACGACGTGCATCAGGCGCGTCGTGATCTTCAAGCTCTCGCATGAAAAGGCAACCCGTCCAATCGGATCGAGGCTGGCGCGATCGTCATTGCCCAACTGGTCGAAATACGACCGCGCCTCATCGGCGAGCAACATTGCCTCGACATAAAGGCCGTCGACCAGCTTGGGCGCCATCGCGCTGTAGGAAGCTACCTGCGTCATGTACCTCTTTTGCCATAAGCGCTGGCCAAGCGGAACGGATGAACGACGTTAACGGCAGGAAATCGGCGTCCCCCCTTGAACGGAGCGCGATCTGATCCAATCTCGCGGCCGTCGCCGGCGCCGAACGGGCTGGGCGGCTGTCCGGGGCCACTGTGCCCGGACGCGTCTCGATCGCTTGAATGAAAGGATTGGGTTATGCGTGCTTTCGACTTCGCTCCCCTGCTGCGTTCCTCGGTGGGGTTCGAGAATCTCAATCGGCTTGCCGACCTCGCCACCCGAGGTGACGCCAGCGATGCCTATCCTCCCTATAATATCGAAAAGACCGGCGAAGGCGCCTATCGCATTTCGATGGCCGTGGCCGGCTTTGCCGAAAGCGAGCTGGACCTGACGGTGCAGGAAACCATGCTGATCATCACCGGCAAGGCGACCGAGGGTGAGACCGCGGGCCGTGAATATCTACACCGCGGTATTGCCAAACGCGCTTTCGAGCGGCGCTTCCAGCTTGCCGATACCATCAAGGTGACCGGCGCCTCTTATGAGCATGGTCTGCTCAATATCGATCTCGTTCGCGAGGTTCCTGAACACAAGAAGCCTCGGAAGATCGAGATCGGTCACGGCCCGCAGCCCGTGATCGACGGCAACATCCGCGACGCGAACTGAACGCCAACGGCGATCCCGGTCGCCGTCCCGCACGAAGGGGGAGCCGGAACCGGCTCTCCCTTCCATGCCTCCTCTATCCGGCATCGCCTCCCGGCGGCGGGACGACCTTGAACCGGCTCAACTCGGTCTTTGGCTCTTCCCAGGTCGGTTCCAGCGTCGTCGCCTGCACATAGTCGGCATACGCCGCCTTGGAATTTCCAACGAGTTCATTCGCAACGCCGCGGCCATAATAAGCTATTGCTGGCCGGCGGGTCCCTTTCTCGATCGCGGCAGTGAACAGCGCCAGAGAGGCCGTCCCGTTATTATCCCCCGAATGCAGGACCGCCATTCCCTTATTAACGTAGGCGTCGGCCTCATTCGGGTCCATGGCGATGGCCTGATCGTAATCCGCGATCGCGCCCATCATATCGCCCGCGAGCATCTTGACGATACCTCGGTTGACATAGGTCGACACGGTATCGCGCGGCGACATCTGCTCGCTGAGAGCGCGGTTGCAGATATCGAGACTTTCCAATGTATTGCGTCGCAGTTGAGCGGCTTCGAAACACAGTCGCCCTGCAGACGTTCCGAAGAACGTGACGGATGATGTCGCACCCAGAGCCGACATACGGGGTTGAGCGAGCGTCGGCGCAGTCAATCCAAGGAAGACCAGCGGCGCGAGGCAGTAGAGCGCTTTCATAGCAGTCTCCTTCCAGACTGCGCAGAATATACCTTGCCCGACCGCAAGGGAAGTAGGGTCGACCTTAGGCGATGATATCCGGCACCAGCTGGTCACAGAGCTTGAATATCTCGTCCTTGATGTGAAGCTTACGCTTCTTGAGGCGGGCCAATTGCAACTGGTCGTGACCGATCCGTTCGCCCAGCGCGTCGATCGCGGAATCAAGGGCACGATGCTCCTGCTCCAACTGATCGAGTCGCTGACGGATTTCCGTTTCGTTCATGCCTTGGGCCCGCCGATCGCTGCTTCGAGTCGCGATCCGATTACCACAGTCGACATCCTGTCGGGCAGGGGCGGCAGGCACCGGCCCGTCTCATCCGCCACACGATTGACGCGGAAATAACCAATCAGGCGGGACATTCCAGCCAGTCTATGATTTATTCGATTCCCCACTTGGGAAGAAGGAGGATCTGCTATGGATCGTGGGCATATCGCAGCCCTTAGCCAGAAACACGCCGATCTCGATCGCCGGATCAGTCGGGAGATGCTAAAACCTCTCCCGGACGCTGGCACTCTTCACACTTTGAAGGCCCGTAAATTACGCATCAAGGAAGAGATGCTCGGCCTTAACTGACATCCGACGCAAATGGCGTCCGCCGGACCTCATCGGACGGCGGGCGCCCGACGGATGTGGAAGGCGCGGACTGAGGCCGCTTTCCTTCTTTCTCACCCAAAACCCGCTTTCAGCATTCCTCACGAGCGAACGCCACCGATCCGGCGACGGGTCAGCTTAGGGTCGATCGTCCGCGCGAACGCCACGCCGATCTTGCCCTCTCTAGCCCAGACGATCCGGCCCGGCACGCTGCCCACTCCCCGCAAATCGATCGTGATCTCGTCATCCACCGCAAACATGACGGGGGTTTCCGCCATTAGTCCCCCTTCCGAGACATTGCGCACCCGCACCAGCGTTTCGGCACCGTCGCTCGTTCGCAGGGGCACCAGAAGCAACATCGAGTCGCGATCAGAAGACCGCGGCCGGGCGGTTTCTTCATCAGAAGTGGAGGGATCATCGTTCACATGCGACCGCTTCGTCGTCCAAGACGCGTCGCAGCTATGCAGACAAGCCTACCGGCTTGTAAAGATCGCGGAATCTATTCGTCGCGCGAGACTTTTTCCTGGCGTTCATGACGCTCCTGCGCCTCTAGCGTCATGGTTGCGATCGGCCGCGCTTCGAGACGGCCCAGGGAGATCGGCTCCCCGCTCACTTCGCAATAGCCATATTCGCCCTCTTCGATACGTCGCAGGGCGCTCTCGATCTTGGCAACCAGCTTGCGCTGGCGATCACGCGTGCGCAGTTCGATCGACCAGTCCGTTTCGCAGGACGCGCGGTCGGTAACATCCGGTTCTCGCAGCGATTCAGTCTGCAGGGTCGCCAGCGTCTCGCGCGTCTCACGCAGGATATCGTCTTTCCATTGCAGCAGCTTGCGGCGAAAATAGATGATCTGTCGTGGATTCATGAATGGCTCGTCCGCAGCAGGGACATAGCCTGGCGGCAGTTCGTCTTCCTCGAACGCCTTGGTCGTCGTGATACCCTGGTCGGCCTCGGCCATGAACAACTCTCCGCTCTGCGGCGATCCCTTGCCTGTCCAGGATCGCCGGCAGTGGCGCCGTCACTATTGTGATTCGACGCACCAGCCCCAGGCGGGGCCTATAGCGAGCGAAGATAAGCCTCTCAAGCGCCTTGTAACTCCGCTCTCACAGTCCGGGAATCCGAGGCGTCAAGCCGGACAATAACGCATCGTCGATGATGATCTTCCCCGAGCGGAAACGATCGCTGACGGCTAATATCATAGTCATACAATCATAAGTGCCGACCTCTCCGTCTCTCTCTCATGTCGATGCAATGATCATGAGAGCGACCCATCTGACCGGAAAATCCTCGAAGGCGGATCACTTCGTCGTGGTGAAAGTTCAATTCATCGTATCAACCTTGCACCAGGGCGCATCTTTGCAACTTTGGCGGGCGGTACCTCGTTGAGAGGTTCATAATCCGAAAACTGGGGCTGAATGGAGGGAATATGCGTTATATTTCAATGGTTCTACTTCCGATTGGCCTGATGGCGGCGCCCGCCTGGGCGCTTCAGGAGCCCGCTCCGCTCGAGGCGACGGACCCGAGCGTAGCGGCGCCCGCAGCTGAGGCAGCGATTCCTGCGGCGCCAGCTACAGGTCCTGACGGTAAGGTTATTCTGGCTGTCGGGGTCCCCGTGAAGGACCCGCAGATGAATGACGTTGGTCAAATCACCGAGGTGACGCCCGCGCCGGACGGTTCCGGCCAGCTTGTCACTGTCGACACCGGCACCGTGAAGGCGGTCATTCCCCAGACCAGTTTCGCGCTGACGGAAACCAGCGCAGTCATCGGTCTCACCCGCAGCCAGCTTAACGAAGCAGCCGCGAAGGCTGCGCAGCCTGCCGCCACTGATCCGGCCAGCTGATCGACCTTTCGGTTCTGACGCAGAATCGATCAAACCCCCGCGGCCCAGGTCGTGGGGGTTTTTCTGTTTCCCGCATCCCGCTTAGCGCAATGACCGGATCGGCGGTGCCCTAACGAACACCGCCACTGCCGGTTTTCAGAGCCCAGCGACGACCCGCTCGATCTGGCTGACGGTATGACCCGTCAGGTCCTTATCCAGTTCGCCGATCAGTCGGGACGAAACGTCCTTGTGATAATGCTTGCGAATTTCGCCCAGAGTGCGCGGCGGGGCGATCACGATCAGCTGGTCGAAGCTGCCGTTGAGAGCATATTCCCGCAACCGGCCGGCGGTCTCCGCCGCGAATCTGTCTTCCTCCAGTTGATGGAAGTCGGTTTCTTCATAAGCATGGCGGCGGGTGCTGGCGCTGTTGAAGGTGCGGCCCGGCGCGTCGGACGACTGATCACGATCAGCCGGGTTGTCCTGCTCCTCCGACTGCACCAGTTCCAGGTTCGGTTCCAGCGGAGTTCCTGCGTTGCGGAAGAACAGCATCCGCCGTCCATCGGCGACCACGACGAATGTCTTGCGGGAATTGTGCACTATCATCTCCTTTTCTGGCTGTCCGGGAGTGAACGCGCGCGTCGCGAGCACAGTTGCGTGGTGAGCGGCCAGAGGCCATAGGCTCGCGACGATGCGCATTCTTCTGACCAATGACGACGGCGTTGACGCGCGTGGCCTGGGAATCCTAGAGGCGATCGCCCGGCGTTTTTCCGACGATATCTGGATCGTCGCCCCCGCCGAGGAGCAGTCGGGCACGGGCCACTCGCTCTCCCTGACTCGTCCCGTGCGCCTGCGCCGGTTCGACGATCGCCGCTATGCGGTGACGGGCACGCCGACCGATGCCGTGATGATGGGGCTTGCCCATATTCTGAAGGACGCCCGCCCCGATCTCATCCTGTCGGGTGTCAATCGGGGCGCCAATCTGGCAGAGGACGTGACTTATTCAGGCACCGTATCCGCTGCGATGGAAGGTGCTCTGGCCGGCATTCCGTCCATCGCGCTCAGTCAGGTTTATGCGCGCGAGGGGATGGCCGACACCGTACCCTTCGATGCCGCCACCGGCTGGGGCGAACGGGTGCTGGCACCGCTGATCGAGATGCCGTTCACGCCTGGCATGCTGATCAACGTCAATTTCCCGCCCCTGGCAGCCGCGGATGTTCGCGGTATCCGCGTCGCCCGCCAGGGCCTGCGCGACTATGGCCGGCTGAAGATCGTCGAGGGCACCGACCCCAGGGGCTATCCTTATTTCTGGTTCGGCCTCGGCCCTGCAATCACGACCCCGGCCCACGCGACCGATCTGGAAGCGATTGCCGACGGGTTCGTCAGCGTCACTCCGCTTCATCTCGACATGACCCATGATCGAACGATGACCGCGCTTGCCGAACGCTACGGCACTGGCATGGGGTAGCCAGGGCGCCCCGGAGGCGCTTATGACACGGATCATGCGTTTCGGCCTGCCGACGACCCTTGTCTGCCTCGTGGCGCTGGCTGCATGCGCGCCACAGCGGCCACCGCTGCCGTCCGGTCCCGTCGCGCCGCCATCACCGTCCCCCGCGCCACAGCCAGCCCCCGCACCGCCTGCTCCCGCGCCCAAGCCGGCCTGGGTTGCGCGTTCGGTGATTGCGGACGCCGTCGAGATTCGGCCATCGACCTATATCGTGAAGTCGGGAGATACGCTGCGCCGCATTTCCGACCGCATCGGCGCGGCATCGGAAGCGATCGCGCGGGCGAATAATCTGTCGCCACCGTTTCTGATCCGGGTCGGTCAGAGGCTGACCATTCCGGGCGGCCGTTGGCACAACGTGAAACCCGGCGAGACCGGCATCGCCATTTCTCGCGCCTATGGTGTCGACTGGTTGAAGGTGGTCGAACTCAACCGACTGGAGGAGCCCTACATCCTCCGCGACGGTCAGAAGCTGTTATTGCCGTCGAAGGCCGAAGTCGCGGCGATGACCATGGAGGAGCGTGCGTCGGCATTCGAACTCGACATCGACGACCTCATCACCGGGGGCGAGCCCGCCGCGACCGAAGCCGCAGCCAGCCGCCCGTCACCGTCGGCGACGCCCCAGCGCCCTCTGCCGCCCGGCCAGCCAGTGGTGGAAAACACCGCCCCCGCGCCCGGACAGTTCAGCTGGCCAGCCAACGGCGCAATATTGTCCCGCTTCGGGCCGAAGGCGGGCGGACGCTACAATGACGGCATCAACATTCGCGCGGCGACGGGAGACCCCATACGCGCCGCGGCCGCAGGCACCGTCGCCTATGCCGGCAACGACATTCCTGGCTTTGGCGGTCTTATCCTCGTCAAACACGGCGGCAACTGGGTCACGGCCTATGCCCACGCCGACGCCCTGCTGGTGCAACGCGGTCAAGCCGTGAAGCGCGGCGACGTTATCGCCCGCGCCGGCCAGACCGGATCTGTCGAGGAACCACAGGTGCATTTCGAGATCAGGCAGGGCCGCAAGCCCGTTGATCCCCTCAAATACTTGCCCACAGGACGGTGATGCTACGCGGCGCATGATCCCGCGCCATGCCGCTCCGCGCGTCGCCGAAGCCGCAACAGGCCATGTCAATGCGCGATGATTGCGGCGCCGGTCCACGAACGCGAATGCAAGCGCGACGATTGCCCCTCGTCAAACGCATCGAAAGTCCCTATTTGCGCGGCCATCGTGACAATTGAGCTTCCCACCCCGCCCAAGGTCGGCATGGTCTCGCTCGGCTGCCCCAAGGCGCTGGTCGATAGCGAGCGTATCCTGACCAAGCTGCGCGCCGATGGCTACGGCCTGTCGCCCGCTTATGCCGGTGCCGACGTCGTGCTGGTCAACACCTGCGGCTTCCTCGATTCCGCCAAGGAGGAAAGCCTGGAAGCAATCGGCGAGGCGATCGCGGAGAACGGCCGCGTCATCGTCACCGGCTGCATGGGCAATGAGGCCGAAGCGATCCGCGCCCGTTTCCCGGACGTGCTCGCTATCACTGGCCCACATCAATATGAATCAGTGGTCAGCGCGGTTCATGAGGCAGCCCCGCCCATCCCCTCGCCCTATCTCGACCTGGTGCCCGAGGCCGGCCTCAAGCTGACTCCGCGTCACTACAGCTACCTGAAGATTTCCGAAGGCTGCAACCACCGCTGCGCCTTCTGCATCATCCCTTCGATCCGGGGCGACCTCGTCAGCCGCCGGCCCGACGCAATCCTGCGCGAAGCGGAAAAACTGGTCGCCGCCGGCACGCGCGAACTGCTGGTCATCAGCCAGGACACCAGCGCCTACGGCCTGGACCTCAAACACGCCGAATGGCCATGGAAGGGTGCGCCTGTCCGGGCTCACATGACCGACCTCGCGCGCGAGCTTGGTCGGTTGGGGGCATGGGTGCGGCTGCATTATGTCTACCCCTACCCCCATGTTGACCGGGTGATCCCGCTGATGGCGGAAGGGTTGGTGCTGCCTTATCTGGACATCCCCTTCCAGCACGCGGCGCCGTCGGTGCTGAAGGCGATGAAGCGTCCCGCCAATGACGCCAAGGTACTGGAACGCCTACGTGGCTGGCGCGAGATCTGCCCCGATATCGCTATCCGCTCCAGCTTCGTCGTTGGTTTCCCCGGCGAGACCGAGGCCGACTTTCAGTATCTGCTCGACTGGCTGGACGAGGCGAAGCTCGACCGCGTCGGCGCTTTCCGGTTCGAGCCGGTGACCGGCGCCGCCGCCAATGCCCTGCCCGACCCCGTTCCCGAGGAGGTGAAGGAAGAGCGCTACGCCCGCATCATGGCAAAGACCGCCGCCATTTCCGCCGCCAAGCTGGCAGGGAAGGTGGGTCGCACGATCGACGTCATCATCGATGCGGTGGACACCGGTAGCGGCGGCGCCACCGGCCGCTCGACAGCGGATGCCCCGGAAATCGACGGTGAGGTCCAGCTTCGCGACGCCGGACACCTCGCCGCCGGTGACATCATCCGTGTCCTGGTGGAGGATGCGGACGAGCATGATCTGTACGGGGTTCCCATTCGATGACCGATTTTGCCGCCCTTCTCCAGCCTGATCGGGGAGAGGCGGCACGCGCCGTGGCGATCATCGACAAAGCGAGGCTGGATATCTGGCTGAAGGATCAGCCCGCCCGCGTCCGGGCCGCGCTGACGGCACAGCGCTTCACCGGCGCCGCCCATGAAATCGCGATCCTGCCCGGAGAAGCGGCGGACGACTGGTCGGTGGCCGCCGGTGTCGCCAATGCCGCCGCGCTGACGCCCTGGTGCCTTGCCCGCGCGGCGGAGCGGCTGCCTGAGGGACAGTATCGGCTGACCACCGACGATACAGGCGCCGCAGCGCTTGGCTGGCTGCTCGCGCAGTATCGGTTCGACCGTTACCGCAAACCGGTCGACGTCGCCGGACCTCGGGTCCTGCTGGTCAAGGACGTTGCGCGAATTGATGACAAGATCCGCCTGGCCGGCGCGGTCGCCTGGGTCCGCGACCTGGTCAACACGCCCGCCAGCGATCTCGGCCCCGCCGCGCTGGAAGCGGCGGCAGCGGATCTCGCACGCCACACCGGCGCGACGATCCGCGTCGCCCGCGACGGCGATCTCGAAAACGGCTTTCCCCTCGTCGCTGCAGTCGGACGCGCCGCTCCGCCTGATCGCGCGCCCCGGCTGATCGAGCTGGAATGGGGCGAAGCCGCCCATCCACGCATCGCCATCATCGGCAAGGGCGTGTGCTTCGACACCGGCGGCCTCGACATTAAGCCATCCTCGGCCATGCTGCTGATGAAAAAGGACATGGGCGGCGCTGCCCATGCGCTGGCGCTTGCCCGACTGGTGATCGAGACGCGGCTGCCCGTACGGCTACATCTGCTGATCCCGGCGGTGGAGAATTCGGTGTCCGGCGACGCCTTCCGGCCGGGCGACATCCTCGCCAGCCGTAAGGGGCTGAACGTCGAGATCGGCAATACCGACGCGGAAGGCCGCTTGATTCTGGCCGATGCCCTGACGCGGGCGAGCGAGGATACGCCCGAGCTGATTATTGATTTCGCCACCTTGACCGGAGCAGCCCGGGTCGCGCTGGGACCAGCGCTGCCGGCTCTGTTCGCCAATGACGACAGACTGGCGGCCGACTTTTCCGCTGCCGCCGAACTCAGCGCCGATCCGGTGTGGCGCCTGCCGCTGTGGGACGATTACGCCGACATGCTGAAGTCCGACACGGCGGATATCAACAACGCTGGCGAAGGCGGCATGGCCGGCGCCGTCACCGCCGCGCTGTTCCTGAAGCGTTTCGTGCCCGACGATATCCCCTGGGCCCATCTCGACACCTATGCCTGGATGCCGGCGGCCAAGCCGGGCCGGCCCAAGGGGGGCGAGGCGCTGGGCCTGCGCGCCGCCTGGGCGCTGCTGAAAAGCCGCTACCCGGTCTGATCTTCGTGCTCTGGAGGCAGGGCCCTCAACCGAATCTTCCCGCCGGTGAAACGATCCGCCCTTTTCTGTGTTTATTCCCACAAGGAGATGGGGGCCGGAGAGGGACCAAGGTGCGATCGATCAGCGAAAATCACGTCGCGGCAAATCTGAAAGGCTGGATGTCGGCGCTGATCGCCTATGTCCAATCCGGCCGCGCGGACCTTACCAATCGCCAGATGGCGTTGCTGATGCTGGTCTATCTCACGCCCGGCCCGCATACGGTGCGGGGGTTGGCAGGGCGACTCAAGGTATCGAAACCGGTGGTTACGCGGGCCTTGAACACGCTGGGCGGCCTCGGCTATCTCAAACGCCGCAAGGATGAACGCGACCTGCGCAACGTTCTTGTCGAAGGCACGGACAATGGCGAGGCGTTTCTCAATTCCTTCGCCGGATTGATCGAAAAGGGCATCGCCACCGACCATGCCGAGGCCCCTGCCCGCGCTTTCTCACCGGCCTAGCTCGTTCCGGATTTCCGGCCCGTCCACCGCCCTAGACCGCCGCAACTGCGCCCGACGCGAGGACCTCGCCGAGCTCGCGTCCGCAGGCCGGGTCATCGTGCCCCACTACGTGGAACCGCGGCTGCGTCGGACGCTCGCGCCCACCGCCATGCTGCGCGCCGCGCCGGACGACCGCGCATCAGCCCTGTCGCAACTGCTGGCGGGAGAGGCGTTCGCGCTCCTTGATACCGTCGGCGACTGGGCCTGGGGGTACAGCGCCCACGATCATTATGTCGGCTATGTGCGGACTGACACGATCGGGATCGGCCCTGCCCCCACTCACCGGGTGACAGCGCCGCTTGCGCTGGCCTTCTCGGCCCCCGACATCAAATCGCCGCTCCAGGTCCGCCTGCCAATGGGCGTGCAAGTTCATGCCGACCGCGAGGACGGCTCTTTCCTCGCCACAGCCCATGGCTGGATACACCACCAGCACCTCTCGCCACTCGACGACTATGCGGCCGATCCCGTGGCGGTGGCGGAACGACTGACCGGTACACCCTATCTATGGGGCGGCCGTGCGGGCGACGGGCTCGACTGTTCCGGCCTTGTCCAGCTGACGCTCGGGATGGCAGGCGTCGCCGCCCCGCGCGACAGCGACCAGCAGCGCGACGGGCTTGGCACGCCGGTCGCCGACATCGCCAGCCTGAGGCGCGGCGACCTGGTGTTCGTGCCGGGCCATGTCGGGATGATGGTCGACGAAAGGCGGATCATTCACGCCAACGCCTATTGGATGGCCGTGACGGTCGAACCCCTGATCGACATGCTGGGTCGACTGGACAAGCCGGACCTTGCCCTGCGCAGGCTTTAAGGCAGGACGTTCAAACCGATGCCTCTAATCTAGAGGCAAGCCTCCAGAAACGCCTGATCGAAGCCATATTGCTTCGCCTTTTCAAGCGTATATGGCCTCAGGCCCATCGAACGATATTCGCCGATGATCTTGCCGTCGGCGCTCTCGTCGAGATATTCGAACTTGAACAGTTCCTGGGTGACGATGACGTCACCCTCCATCCCGATCACTTCGGTGATGTTGGTGGTACGCCGGCTACCGTCGCGCAGGCGCTTCACCTGGACGATGAGGTCGACCGAATCGGCGATCTGCCGGCTGATGGCCTCCTTCGGCACCTTGATGTCCGACATCATCACCATGTTTTCCATACGCGCCAGACACTCGCGCGGGCTGTTGGAGTGAAGGGTGCACATCGATCCATCATGGCCGGTGTTCATGGCCGCGAGCATGTCGAAGCACTCTGCGCCGCGGATTTCGCCCAGGATGATCCGGTCCGGGCGCATACGCAGCGCATTGATGACCAGATCGCGGATCGTGATCGCGCCCTGCCCCTCGAGGTTCGGCGGGCGGGTCTCCAGCGGCAGCCAGTGCGGCTGCTGCAGGCGAAGTTCGGCCGCGTCCTCGAGGGTGATGACGCGTTCGCCAGGGTCGATCATCTTCGACAGCGCATTCAGCATCGTCGTCTTGCCCGAGCCGGTACCGCCCGAAATGACGATGTTGAACCGGCTCGCGCCTGCCACCTTCAGCGCCGTCGCCATCTTCTGTGACATCGAGCCGAAACCCGCCATCTTGTCGAGCGTGATCGGCTTGGCCGAGAATTTACGAATCGAGATCGCCGTGCCCCGCAGGGAGAGCGGCGGCACGATGACGTTGACGCGGCTGCCGTCGGACAGCCGCGCGTCGGCCAGAGGCGTCGTCTGATCGACGCGGCGGCCAACCTTGTTGACGATCCGCTGAGCGATCTGGAACAGATGCTCCTCGTCGCGGAACTGGATGCGCGCGAGCTCCAGCTTGCCCTTGCGTTCAATGTAGGTCTGGTTCGGCCCGTTGACCATGATGTCGTTGATATCGGGGTCGGCCAGCAGCTCTTCGAGCGGCCCCAGGCCCAGCAATTCGTCGACCAGCACCTTTTCCAGCGCGAACTGCTCGCGCCGGTTGAGGGTCAGTTTGAGGTCGGCCAGCACCTCGACGATGATCGGCCGGAACTCCTCGGCCAATTCGTCCTTGGACAACGTCGCCGCCGCCTCTGGGTCGACCCGCTCCAGCAGGCGCGGCAGCACCTGCTCCTTGATGCGGTGAATGCTGGCCTCGAACCCTTCGATCTGGGGCGTATCGTCGTGGGTCGCGGTCTCACGGGCAACCAGCCGGGCCATGGCGTCGGTCGAGGCGCTGCCGGTGATCGCCAGCGGCGCATCTTCTTCGACTGCCTCGGATTCGAGAGCAGGGGCGTCGCTGACGGCAGAGGACGCCGGCGCCGGGCCGCCCTGCATGGGCCGCGCCGAACCGAAACTAGGCCTGATCGCGCCGCTTGTTCCCGGCCGCCGTCCGAAAGCACTCATGAGCCTTGCCGTCACCCGTCATGTGAAGCGTTGTGGCTCTACGACCTAAACCCCGGGTCTTTACAAAGCGCTAACCTCGCGTCGGACGGTGATCAGGCTGCGCTACCAGGCGCCATGACAGTGCTTGAACTTGCGGCCCGATCCGCAGGGACAAGGCGCGTTGCGGCCGACCGTCGCCTTCCATTCCTCGACATCCTCGGCCGATGCTTCGTTCATGGGCGGCAGCGGCGTCGGCTGGGCGACCTGCGGAACGACCCGGCTGGTCACGAACCCGTGCGATGCCGCATCGATGTCGTTGGTATCGTCGCGACCCGTCAGAGGATCGATGTGGGTGGTCACGAATTCCGGCATTTCCGGCATTGCCGGCGGCATCTGGAACTGGGCCTGGGCGAGCAGTCGGGTGACGTCCTCGCGGATATCCCCCAGCATCTTCTCGAACAGCGCGAAGCCTTCCTGCTTATATTCGTTGAGCGGCGTCTTCTGCGCATAGGCGCGCAGGTGGATCACCTGACGCAGCGCGTCCAGCGTCGCCAGATGCTCTTTCCAGTGATGGTCGAGCGACTGGAGCAGGACGCTCTTCTCGATCTGCACCCAGATTTCGGGCGGGATCGCCTCGATCTTTGCCGCCATGTGCATGTTGGCGGCCTCGCGAACGCGGTCCTCCAACATTTCCGGATCGATATTCCCTTCCGCCACCCAGTCGGCGATCGGCAGATCGACACCCAGAATATCGCGCGCCCGTTCGGTCAGGCCTGCCACGTTCCACTGTTCGGGATAGGAATTGAGCGGCACCGCCTCGCCGACAAGCGCATTGACGGTTTCCTGCCGCATGTCGATGACGACATCGCCGACGGTCTCGGAATCCATGATGTCGGCGCGCTGCTCGTAAACGACCTTGCGCTGGTCGTTCATGACGTTGTCGTACTCGACCACCTGCTTGCGGATGTCGTAGTTGCGCGCCTCGACCTTCTTCTGGGCGGTCTCGATCGCCTTGGTGATCCACGGGCTGACGACCGCCTCGCCGTCGGGCAGCTGGCTGTTCATCATCCGCGCGAACAGCGTCTGCTGGCCGAAGATACGGAGCAGATCGTCCTCGAGACACAGGTAGAAGCGGCTGACGCCCGGATCGCCCTGACGTCCCGCGCGGCCGCGCAGCTGGTTGTCGATGCGGCGGCTCTCATGCCGTTCGGTGCCGAGCACGAACAGGCCGCCGGCAGCGCGCACCGCTTCGCGTTCCGCCAGCACCTCGTCCCTGATCCGCTGTTCCGCCACATCGCGCTCGGGACCGGCCGGCATGTCGCCCAGTTCGGCGTTGAAGCGGAACTCGGCGTTGCCGCCCAGCTGGATGTCGGTGCCGCGCCCGGCCATGTTGGTCGCGATGGTCACCGCGCCCAGCCGCCCGGCCTGGGCGACGAGATGCGATTCCTGTTCGTGATAGCGGGCATTGAGGACGGTGTGGGGAACGCCGCGCTCCTTCAGGAAGTCGGACAACATTTCCGACTTCTCGATCGACACCGTACCGACCAGCACCGGCTGGCCGCGGTCGCGCGCCTCGGCGATGCCGTTGGCGATGGCGGCGAACTTGTCCTTCATGTTCTTGTAGAATTCGTCGTCCTCATCGCGGCGGGCGACGGGGACGTTGGTCGGGATCTCGACCACATTCATCTTATAGATGTCGTAGAATTCGGTCGCCTCGGTCGCGGCGGTACCGGTCATGCCCGACAGCTTCGGGTACATGCGGAAATAATTCTGGAAGGTGATCGACGCCAAGGTCTGGTTCTCGGGCTGGACCTCGACGCCTTCCTTGGCCTCGGCCGCCTGGTGGAGGCCGTCCGACCAGCGGCGGCCGTCCATCATACGCCCGGTGAATTCGTCGATGATGACGACCTTGTCGTCCTTGACGATGTAGTCGATGTCCCGCTTGAAGACGACGTTCGCCTTCAGCGCCTGGTTGACGTGATGGACGACCTGGGTGTTGACGAAGTCATAGAGGTTGCCGCCTTCCATCAGGCCGGCGGCCTCCAGCTTGCGCTCGACCTCCTCGGTCCCTTCCTCGGTCAGGATGACGGTGCGCTGCTTCTCGTCCTGCTCGTAGGACGCCGGTTCCAGCGTCTTCACGATCACGTCGATCTGGCGATAGAGTTCCGACTTGTCCTCGGTCGGGCCGGAAATGATCAGCGGGGTGCGCGCCTCGTCGATCAGGATCGAGTCGACCTCGTCGACGATGGCGTAGTTGAACGGTCGCTGCACCATCTGCGAGCGGTCATACTTCATGTTGTCGCGCAGATAGTCGAAGCCGAATTCGTTGTTGGTGCCATAGGTGATGTCGGCGTCGTAGGCGTCCTTGCGCTGCGGGTCGCTGAGGTTGGGAACGATGACACCCACCGTCAGGCCCATCCAGCGATAGATCTGGCCCATCCATTCGGCGTCGCGCCGCGCCAGATAGTCGTTGACCGTGACGACATGGACGCCCTTCGACTCAAGCGCGTTCAGATAGGTCGCCAGCGTCGCGACCAGAGTCTTGCCCTCGCCGGTACGCATTTCGGGGATTTCACCCCGATGAAGGACGATGCCGCCGATCATCTGGACGTCGAAATGCCGCATCCCCAGCACCCGGCGAGAAGCTTCGCGGATCGTTGCGAAGGCTTCGGGCAGCAGGCTGTCCAGCGTCTCGCCGGCCGCCAACCGTTCGCGGAAACGCTGGGTCTGGGCCTGAAGCGTGGCGTCGTCCATAGTCTCCATCTGCGGCTCGAAGCCGTTGATGCGCTGGACGATGGATCGCATCGATTTCACGTAGCGATCGTTTGACGAGCCGAAGATGGCCTTGGCGATGCCGCCGAGCATGGGGTGTCCTCAACCAGAATAAGCGGGTCGAAAAGGGCGCCACATGCGCCCGGCCGCCCCTACCCGAAACAGGCGGCCGATGTAGGATCGGGGGCATTTCAAGTCAATGAACGACGCCGCTTGCGGGCGCGCGGGGTGCGCCTTAATGCGCGAAGCACCATGCCCATCGCCCGCTCCCCCCTCGCCCCCGCCGCTTTTGCCGACCTGCCGCCCGTCGCCGGCGTCCGCCTTGGCGTTACCCGCGCCGGCTACAAGGCATGGGATCGTGCCGACCTCACCTATGCTGCGCTCGACGCCGGCACCACGGTCGCCGGCGTGCTGACCAAAAGCCGCTGTCCCTCGCCCGAGGTCGAATGGTGCCGCGCCGCCCTGCCACTGGGCCACGCCAGGGCGCTGGTCGTCAATGCGGGCAATTCCAACGCCTTCACCGGCAGCCGCGGCCGTGCTGCGGTGGAAGCGATCACCGCCCGCGTCGCCGGCCGGATCGGCTGCCAGCCATCGGACGTGTTCGTCGCGTCCACGGGCGTCATTGGCGTGCCGCTGCCGATCGACAAGGCAGAAGCCGGCATCGACGCCGTCCTGTCGGCGCCTGCCGCCTCCTGGGCCGACGCCGCCACCGGCATCGGCACGACCGACACCTTCCCCAAGGGCGCCGTCGCTCACGCCATCGTCGATGGACGCCCGGTGACATTGGTCGGCATCATCAAGGGTTCCGGCATGATCGCGCCAGATATGGCGACGATGCTGGGCTTCATCTTCACCGACGCGGCGGTCGAACCCGCCTTTCTCCAGCGCGCGCTGGCCGACGCCAACGACCGCAGCTTTTCCTGCATCACCGTCGATGGCGATACCTCGACCTCGGACACGGTGCTGGCCTTCGCCACCGGCAAAGCAGGCAATAAGCCCCTTGCCGAGGACGAGGACGCAGGCGCCGATGCCTTCCGCGCCGCGCTCGAGGATCTTTGCACCCGCCTTGCCCATCTGGTCGTCCGCGACGGCGAGGGCGCGTCCAAGTTCATCGAAATCAGCGTCACGGGCGCGACATCTGACGACAGCGCCCGGCGCATCGGTCTGTCGATCGCCAACTCGCCGCTGGTCAAGACCGCCGTGGCCGGCGAGGACGCCAATTGGGGCCGGGTGGTGATGGCCGTCGGCAAGGCCGGCGAGCCGGCGGAGCGCGACCTGCTGTCGATCCGCTTCGGCGACACGCAGGTCGCGGCCGGCGGCAATGCGGTCGAAGGCTATGACGAGGGTCCGGTTGCCGCGCATCTGAAAGGCCAGGATATCCGGGTCGGCGTCGACCTTGGCCTTGGCGACGGGCGGGCGACGGTGTGGACGTGCGACCTGACCCATGGCTACATTTCGATCAACGCCGATTATCGGAGCTGATCCGGTGTCGCTGGACGCCGCTGTCCAGACGCTGGTCCGCGATGTCGCGGCAACGATCATCCTCCCCCGGTTCCAGCATCTCGCCGTCGGCGACGTGATGGAAAAAACGCCGGGCGATCTCGTCACCATTGCCGATCGCGAATCGGAGGAAAGGCTGACCGAGGGGCTGGCCGGCCTGATCCCCGGCGCGCGGGTCGTCGGAGAGGAAGCCTCGGCGGCCGATCCGACCCTGCTCGACCGGCTGGACGAGGGCACGCTGTGGCTGGTCGATCCGCTGGACGGCACGCTCAACTTCGCTTCTGGCCAGTCGCCGTTCGCTGTCATGGTGGCCCTGCTCGATCGCGGGGAGCGGCACGCGGCGTGGATATTCGATCCCGTCACCGGCCGCATGTGCCACGCCGCGCGCGGCCAAGGCGCCTTCGTCGACGGAGATCGCATCACTTCGCGCGCGACAGGCCAAACACCGCCGGTCGCGGCCCTGGCGACAGGATTCATGGCCCCGGAACGCCGTGCCAAGGTCGAAGCCATAGCCGCCGGTCGTCTCACCGTGGTCCCGGTTCCCCGTTGCGCCGGCGAGCAGTATCCGCGACTCGCTCTGGGCGCCAACGACTTGTCGCTGTTCGAACGCAGCCTGCCCTGGGATCATGCCCCTGGCGCACTGCTCCTGGAAGAAGCCGGTGGCTGCATCACCCGGCCGGACGGGACAGCCTATGACGTTGCGGACGGACGGCGAGGGCTGATCGCCGCAGCGACGCCCGCTGAATGGGACGTCGCCATGGCGCTGTTCGGTGAAGAACGCGGCTAGAATCCAGCCGCCGAATGCACGTCAGGTCGTCTGGAGGGCCCGCCTCAGATTTCCCCCTCGATCCAGCTCTTCAGCTGACTTTTGGGCGCCGCGCCGACCTTGGTCGCCACCGCTTCACCACCCTTGAACAGGATCATCGTAGGAATGCCGCGCACACCATAGCGAGTCGGCGCATCGGGATTTTCGTCGATGTTGATCTTGGCGATCGTCACCTGCTCGCCCAGTTCGTCCGAGATTTCTTCCAGCGCGGGACCGATCATCCGGCAGGGGCCGCACCAGTCGGCCCAGAAGTCGACCAGCACGGGGCGGTCGGCGCTGATGACGTCGCTGTGGAAACTGGCGTCGGTGATCTTCTTGGTGGCCATGCGTCTGATCTCCTCTTTGCCAGCGATGTAGGCATGTCGGCGCCTCGCCTCAACGGGGAAAGCCCTAGCTTTGCTCCATGATAGCAAAGCCGGGCTTGTGCCGGGCCAGCAGATCGGCCGGTAACACGATAAGGCGCGGGCCGGCGGTATAGAGCAATGCCGCCTCGACACGTCGGCCGGGAAAAATGACGCCGAGCGCCGCCGCATAGGCCGCCATCTGACGGACGTGATAGACGGGCACCGCTTCCACACCTTCAGGAACCACGCTGCCGGTCTTGAAATCGACCAGTCGGACATAGTCTTCCCCGACCACCAGCCGGTCGACGGTGCCGGCGACGACCACACCATCGACCGTCGCGGCAACCGGCGCCTCCGCCAGCGCGGCGGGCGAGAACAGGTCCGCGAAACCCGGATCGTCCAGAATTGCCAGCACCTCGCCGATCATCGCCCCGCGCAGGAGCGGATCCGGCTCGCGCTCAGCGCCCATCAGCCAGCTTTCGGCAACGGCGGCACGGTCGGATACCGGGATAGCGGGCAGTCGCTCGAACAGGGCATGGATCAGCGACCCGCGCCGCGCGGCGGCAACGGCTGACGGCCCGAACGGCCGTACCGGCGCGTCATCGGTGCCGAGCGACGAGGGGGCCAGCGGACGGGGCGGGCGCGGTTCGACCGGCGGCGGGGCCAGCAAGGCCGGCGGCAGGTCATGCCGGACTTTGACGAACCGCTGACGCCTGGTGGCCATCGCCCGCCCCCCGGTCAGCCGCCGCGTTCCCGGCCATGTCAGGTCATCCTCGTCCGGCCGCGCATCCAGCCGATCCATTGCCGCCTCGACCGCCCGATGCCAGCTTTCGGCCGGCGTCTCTCCCCTCGCTCTTGGCCCCAGCGCGCCACCCACCACCAGCACATCCTCCGCGCGGGTGAGCGCGACATAGAGCAGCCGCCAATGCTCCTCGCGGTCGCGGCGGGCGCGATCCTCCCACGCGTCGCGGAGCGGACCCAGCGCCTCGCTGCGGCTGATCGGCAGGAACAAGGGCGGCTCGCCGTCCGCCAGCGCCAGCTCGATGCCGTCCATGCGGCTGTTGTCGGGATCGCGGGTGGCATCGGCGAGAATGACGAGCGGCGCCTGCAATCCCTTGGCGCCATGAACGGTCATGATACGGATCGCCCCCTGCGGCGCCGATGGATCGCGCTTCACGTCGACCTCGTCGCGCTCGATCCAGTCGAGGAATGCCTGCAGCGACGGCGGATTCGCCGCTTCGAACTGAAGAGCGGCATTCAGCAATTCGTCGATCGGATCGCGCGCCTCCTCGCCCAGCCGCGCCAGCAGGCGCGCGCGTCCGCCCAGCGGTCCCGACAGCAGCGCCTCAAGAAACTCATAGGGCGCGGCGTAGTCGGCCATTGCCAGCACCCGACCCAGCCAGTCCTCAGCCGCCGAATCATTGCCGCGCAGAGCGCGCCACAGGCTCCCGGTCCGGCCATGCGCGAGGCCGAACAGCCGATCCTGATCCCAGCCGATGAAGGGCGACACCATGAGCACGGCGAGGTTGAGGTCGTCCTCCGGCTGCAGCACGAAGCGGATCACCGCGATCAGATCGCGCACCGCCAGCGGCTGGGTCAGGCGCAGCCGGTCGACACCGGCGATCGGCACGCCCTCTTCATGGAGCCGCGCGACCAGCAGGCTGGCAAACTCCCCGCGCGACCGGACCAGCACCAGCACATCCTCGGGCCGCAGCCGCCGTCCACGCGCGGCCAATACCATCGGCGCGGCATCGCCCAGCCAGGTCCCGATCTGGCGCGCCAGCCGCTGCGCCCAAAGCCGGTCCGCGTCGGACAGCCAGTCCTCTTCGCCGATCGCATCCTCGGCATCGACGGCGGTGACGGGGGGCAACAGGATCACCTCGCCGGCTTGATCGCCCCGCGCCGCCCGGTGCGGCGGGATCGGCCGGTCGAGACCAAGCGCAGCGTGCCCCAGCCCCTCCAGAACCTCGTCGACCAGCCTCAGCACCGTTTCCGTCGACCGGAAGGAGCGGGCGAGGTCGATTTCGGGCAATGCATCCCGCACCCGTTCGGCGGCGGCATGAAACCAGTCGCGCGCGGCACTGAATTCCAGCGGGTCGGTGCCCTGGAAGCTGAAGATCGCCTGCTTGAAGTCGCCGACCGCGAACAGCGTTCGCCGCCCCTCGGTCGCGCCCTCGCCGGCAAAATATTCCTCGGTCAGGCGGCGGGCGATGGTCCACTGGCGGGCATTGGTGTCCTGCGCCTCGTCGACCAGCACATGATCGATGCGCTGATCGAGCTTGTAGCGCACCCAGGCGCCCATGCGTTCGGTGTCGAGCAGCCGCGCCGCCCGGTCGATCAGGTCGTCATAGTCGACCGCACCCAGCCGCCGCTTCTCAGTCACGAAGCGGCGCGCGAGCGTCCAGCCTGCCCTAAGCGCACCCGCCAGCCGCTCAGCCAGTGCCGCCCGCTGCCTGAGATCGATCAGCGCCGCCGCGGCCTCGCGCAGCCGCTCGGCGCGGGCCGCATAATCGGGGTCGGCTTTCTCCTGCCCGGCGCTGACCTTGCGCGGATCACCCTTCAGGATCGCCACCACCGCCAGCAGATCGTCGAGTGTCGCGGCCCGCCCCGCCCCATCCATGGCCAGCCAGGCCGCGATGGTGTCGCAGAAGGCGAGGCCAGTCGACGTCCCCCATGTCCGGTTGGCGGCGGCGATCGCCTCGATATCACGACAATCGAAGTTCGCGCAGGCCGCGGCCAGCACGTGCTCGACCGGCCCGTCCGCCGGCACGTCGAGGAAGCGCTTCAGGCGCGGCAGGATCGCCTCGCGGCTTGAAAACACCTCAAGCTGCCCGCCCCGCGCCATCAGCCTGCCGATCAGGCTCAGCGCCCCGCCCTCGCCCATCCTGACGCCCAGCGCTTCCAGATCCGAGAGGAACTGCGCGTCGCCTTCCGCCTCGGCATCAGTGACCGCCTCCGCCAGTACCCGCTGGCGCAGCACGCGATCGGACCGGTCGTCGAGGGTGACGAAACCCGGCGACACCCCTGCCTCCACCGGGAAACTGGCGAGCAGCGAGCCGGCGAAGGCATGGATGGTCTGGATCCTGAGGCCCCCCGGCGCCTCCAGCACCCGCGCGAACAGCGTCCGCGCCCGCGCCATCACATCGGCGTCAAGATGCGGCGCGCCGATCGCGAACAGGTCCTTCTTCAGCAATTCGTCCTTCAGCCGCACCCAGCGCGCCAGCCGCTCGTTCAGCCGCTCCGCCATTTCGGCGGCGCCGGCCTTGGTGAAGGTGATGCAGAGGATCGAAGACGGCTCCGCGCCCGCCAGCAGCAGGCGCAATACCCGCGCCGTCAACACCTGGGTCTTGCCGGTTCCGGCCGATGCCGACACCCAGGCATGGCCCAGCGGATCGGCAGCCGCGCGCTGGTCGTCGGTCAATGGATAGAGCGGCTTCGCCTCAGCCACGCCCGCGCCCCAGCCATTCGTCGACCCGCGCCAGTTGGTCATAGTCGGACCAGATGGCATATTCGGGGTGCAGCCGCGCGACGAACGGCTCGTCCCCCTTGAGATAGCGCCCCGCCGCCTCACCGAACCGCGCCGCCGCGAAGCTGGCGAGGTCTTCCAGTTCAGGAGGCACCTTGTTCCGCAAACTCCGGGGGTCCTTCATGTCTCCCGGCATGTTGGCGCCGCCTTTCAGCAGCCAATATTCGAACCGCGTCGGCTCGCCCGCCACGCCCTCGAACGCCCCTGCGCGCGCCAGCCACCCCAGCAACCCCAGTTGCAGCGCAAACCCCGCCAGCACCTGCCGATGGCTGGGCGCACTGCCGGTCTTGTAGTCGATGATGCCCAGTTCGGCCCCGTTGGCGTCGATACGGTCGGCGCGACCATGCAGCCTGATGCCGGCAAGCTCCGCCTCGCCGGCCGATTCCAGCCCCACCGGCCGCCAGCCGGCCGCCCGATCGCTGGCCAGCCGCGCCGCCGCCCACTCGCTCGCCCGGCGCACGCGCGGCCCCCACAGCACGCGCAGCAGCGGATGTTCGCTCCAACCCGCGATCATCCGCTCGGTCCGCACGGCGAGCATGGCGGGGTCGCCCCCATCATCCTTCAGCCAGTGTTCCAAGATGTCGTGGACCAGATTGCCGCGTTCGGCCGCCGACGGCTCGGCATCGACCGGATCGGCCCTCCGCAACCGCAGCATCGCCTGGGCGTAAAAGGCGAAAGGATCGGCCAGCAGGCGATCGACAGCCGTCACCGATATCCGCCGGGGCCGCAGCGCCGCCGCCGGAGCGGGAACCGGCCGCCGGGCGGGCGTCACGACCTCGGGCCGGTCGACCGCCACCGCCCATGCCGCCAGCTCCGCCTGACGCGGCACGCCTCCGGTCATCGCCTGCAACCTCAGCCAGAACCGCGACGCCACCGTCGGTGCGCTCATGTCGCGCCGGGCGCGCGTCACCAGCACCTCGGGAGCGCCCATCGCCAGCACCAGGTCATGCGCGGCAAGGCCGATGCGCTGCTCCAGTCCGCCGATACCCAGTTCGATCCTCAACCGCGGCGCCAGCCACGGGTCGGGCGCGGGCAGCGCCGGCCATGTGCCTTCGTTGAGGCCGCCCAGGATCATCAGGTCGGCGCGCTGCAACCGCGCCTCGATCAGGCCGTAGATGGCAAGACGCGGATGCCCGCCATAGGGCGGCCTGACCGCCACCCCGTCCATGAACGCCCCGAGCAGACCCGGCAATTCAGCCGGATCGAGCCGCCCGACCTCATCCGCTTGGCGCGAAAGATCGTCGATCAGTGCCGACGCCGCCTGTCCGGCGGGACCAGCCCACAGCGTCTCGCCGCCCAATCCTTCGGCGACCTCGACCACCGCCGCCAGCAGGTCGCGGAACGGCGCCTCATCCCGCATCGCCGCCGCCAGCGGCGCGAGCAGGGTCTCCACCCCGGCCCACCAACCGGGCAACCGCCCGCGCTCGTCGGGGTCCAGCCAGCGCGTATCGTGGGGATGCCTGACCCGGCGGGCGATGCCGTCCAGTCCCGGTCCCGGTCGTGGCCCCCGCAGCGCCTTGTCGAGCGCGCGGACATCGCCCAGCCACGCCAGCCGGTCGCCGTCCGGATCGGCCAGAGGATGCTTGAGCAGGGCAAGCAACGCTACCGGCGCGAACCCTTCTGCCGCCGCCTGCGCCAATGCCGCCAGAAACGCGCCCGGCGGCGTGCGCGACAGCGGCCGCCCCGCGCTGTCGTCGATCGCGATCCCCCAGCGGCCCAGATGCGCGGCGACGCGACGGGCGAGGCTCCGGTCCGGCGTCACCAGCGCTGCCGTCCGACCCGGCGTATCGAGCGCCCCGCGCAAGGCAAGCGCGATTGCCTGCGCCTCAGCCGCCGGGGTCGGCGCCTCGACGAAGCGAACGCCGGTCAGCCGACGCTCGCGCGGCTGCATCTGCTGCCAGCGACCGGTGAAGGCGGCGGGTGCCATCGCCTGCTCCACCGCCTGGACACGCATCGGCGGGCCGTCCATGCCGCCCGCCCGGCGCCAGCCCATGACCTCGCCTCTCGCAACGCCGATCGCATCGATCAGCGCCTTCAGGGCGCATTGCGGATGGGTGTCGCAGTCGCTCAACGCCTCCCACTCATCCTCCGGCATCCGGGTGTCGAGCGCCGGCAGCACCACCATGCCGTCGGGCAGCCCCGCAACCGTTTTCAGCAACCGCGCCAGCGCCGGGGAGGCGTTGGCAATGCCGGCGGCGACCACCATGCCGCCCGGTGGCGCCGCCCGCCACGCTTGTGCCAGCCCGTCGAACAGCCGGTTACGGCGGTCGGCGGCATCGATCAGCCCGCGCTCCGCCAGCAACGCTGGCCACGCTTCGACGACGATGCGCAGCAGCGCCAGCGTCTCGCTCCAATGATGCGCCAGTTCTGCCGGCACCAGATCGGCGAGGCGGGTCGCGTCGACCTCGTCGATCAGCAATTGGTCGAGCGTCCGGCCGAGTTGCTCGGCCAGCCGCACCGCCTCGCCCATCGTCACCGGATCGCCGGTTCGCTCGCGCATTCGCCGGACCAGCTGCGCCAGGATCAGCGTCCGCGCACAGCCGTCGATGGCTGGCGGCAGGTCCATGTCGGTGCTGTCCAACGCCAGTCCGACCCGCTCGCCAAGGTCCATGTCGCCTACTGCCACCAGCCTCGGCAGCAGCAAGCCGCCATCGCCGGATCGACGCACGAACGCCTCGGTCAGCGCCCGCGCGGCGCGGTGCGAAGGCAGCATGATGACGCCCCGCGCCAAGGCCATGCGGTCACCCGCGGCCCGCTCGATCAAACCGGCGGCCAGCGCGTCGGCGAAGGCGCGATGCGCCGGGATGGTATAGACGGCGGGTCCGCGCCGCTCAGCCATGGGCAAGGGCGGCCTCGGTCGCGATGACCGCCGCCGGCGTGCCGACATCGAACCACAAGCCCTGGTGGGAAACACCGTAAAGCCGCCCCGCGCCGATCGCGCGGTCCCAGAGCAGATTGGTCGAGAACGCCCCCTCGGGCGCCCCCACCAGCAGGCGTTTCGAGACGAGCTGGATGCCGCTGAACACGAACGGCGCCACCCGCGACGGGCGTCGTCGATGCAGTCGGCCGGCGGCATCCATGTGGAAATCGCCCTGCCCGCGATGATTGCCGGCACGCGCCAGCGGGACGACCAGCAACAGCGCGTCCATCGCCGCCCCATCCCACATCCCGGCCAGCAGACGCAGGCTGTCGACCGGCCCGTCGACCCAGTAATTGTCGCTGTTGATGGCAAAGAAAGGGTCCGCGCCGATCAGCGGTGCCGCGCGGACCATGCCGCCCCCCGTCTCCAGCAGAGCGCCACGCTCGTCCGACACGGTGATCGCCAGATCGCTTGCCCGCGCCCGCAAATGGGCCTCCAGCGCGTCCGCCATGTAATGGACGTTGACCACCGCCTTGCCGACGCCCGCGGCGCGGACATGATCCAGCGCGTGGTCGATCAGCGGACGCCCGGCGACCTCGACCAGCGGCTTGGGCCGGGTAGCGGTCAGCGGTCGCATCCGCTTGCCGAGGCCAGCGGCCAGCACGAAGGCGGTGTCGGGCACCGGTGTCATTGCGCTACCGCCCAGAACCTGGCCCGACGATCGGCCGGGACATGAGCATCGAACCAGTCCCTGACCGGCGCCAGAGCCGGATGAGCGAGGTTGCGCTCCAGATAGCCCCAGACACGCGGTTGCATGGCCAGATAGCCGCTTTTGCCATCCCGCTTCCACAGCCGGGTGAAGATGCCCAGGATCTTGGTGTTGCGCTGCGCGCCCAGCACCTCATAGGCAGCGCGGAAACCGCTCCGATCGGCAACCCCGGCCCGATCCAGATAGCGCGCGAGCATCGCGGTCTCGAGTTCAGGCGTCACATCGCGTCGCGCGTCCTGAAGCAGCGAGACAAGATCATAGGCCCGGTGCCCGGCCAGCGCGTCCTGAAAGTCGAGCAACCCGAGGCCGTTCAGTCCCGGCCGGTCGATCAGCATGAGATTATCGGCATGATAGTCGCGCAGCACCAGCACGGGCGCGGCCCCCGCCTCCTCCGCGACCCGCTCCCAGGCGGCCCGCCAGGCGGCCAGCCACGGCTCGGGATCGATCTCGAGGCCCGTCGCCGGTCCGTACCAGTCCGGAAACAACATCACCTCGCGCGCCATCGCCGCATCGTCATAGGACGCCACAGCGGGCGGATGATGACGCCCGAGTTCCACCAGGATGTCGATCGCGGCGGCATAGACGGCGTGCTCGTCGGCGCCGGCGGCGGCCAGCACCGGTCCCACCCGCGCATCGCCGAAATCCTCGAGCAGCAGTAGCCCGGCATCAAGGTCCACGGCCAAAATCTCGGGCGCCGACAGGCCCAGACCGCCAAGGTGGCGCGCGATGGCGATGAACGGGCGCACATCCTCATGCTCGGGCGGCGCGTCCATCAGCACGGCGCTGCGTCCGCCATCGACGACCCGGAAATAACGTCGGAAGCTGGCATCCCCCGCCAGAGGCAGGATGGCGGCCCCACCCCAGCCATTGGCGGCCAGAAAGGCGGGTGCGGCGGCGGGTGGGATCATCGGGGAGGCCATCGCCCTTCCCAAGCCGGTGGCACCGTGGCTGTCAAGCGCCGCCCAGTTTCTCCGGCGCCCTCGATCCTGAGCGCGAGCGCATCAGGCCACGCCCCTCGCCCCAGCCGTTCCGGCCATTCGATCAGCAGCACCGCATCCCGGCGCGCGTCTTCAAGGCCAAGTTCCAGGGTCTCTTCCGGGTCTTCGAGACGATAAAGATCGACATGCCAGAGCGCCAGGCGCAGATCGGGCGGATCATAGGTCTGTATCAACGTAAAGGTCGGGCTGGGCACCTCGCCGACATGGCCGAGGCCACCGATTATGCCTCGCGCCAGGGTCGTCTTGCCCGCCCCCAGATCGCCGGACAGCAGCACGGCGTCCCCCGGCCGCAGAATGTCGGCCATCGCCGTGCCCAGTGCCAGCATCGCCTGCTCGTCCATGATCAGGGTCATGCCGGGCGCGTCCGTGGCAGATGGATGGTCACGATCGTTCCCTGACCCACGGCGGAAACCAGGTCCACCCGTCCACCATGCTGGGTGACGAACCGGCGGACCAGCGGCAGACCGAGGCCGATCGCGCCGTGCTTCGCTTTCCCCGCGCCGTGGAACGTGTCGAACACCCGTGCCTGTTCGTCGGGCGGAATGCCGACACCGCTGTCCGAGACCATCAGGCGAACCCCATGCTCATCCCCCTCGGCGATGATCATCACCTTGCCGCCGCCCGGGGTAAAGGCGAGCGCGTTGGCGACCACATGACCCAACGCCTGTTTCAATCGCCGACGATCCGCTTCGACAATGCCGGCGTCGGCGCGGATATCGGCATGCAAATCGAGCTTGCGGGTGACCGCGGCCTCACGCGCTTCGTCGACCACCTCGCGCGCCAACGCCCCTGTATCGACCGGGGCGAACTCCAGCTCGACCGGCCCCGCCTCGCTGATCGAAAGGTCGAGGATATTGTCGATCAGGCCCTTCAGCCGCTCCGCCGCCTCGAGGATCGGATCGACATAGCCGCTCTGCTGCGGGTTGAGATCGCCCGCATAGCCAGCCTGCAGCATCTCGGCAAAGCCGGTGATCGACGTCAGCGGGGTGCGCAGTTCATAGCTCATATTGGCGACGAACGCGGACTTCATGCGGTCGGCAGCCTCCAGTGCCTCGTTCCTGTCGCGCAGCGCCGATTCAATGCGCCGGCTGTCGGTGACATCGAGAATGGTGAACAGCGCGTTGCCGTCGGGCAGGGGCACGGCGGCGAATTCCAGATGACGTCCGTCGGCCAGCGCAAACCGGCCGCTCCGCTGCTTGCGGTCGCTGGTTGCCGAGCGGACGAAGTCGCGCAGCAACTCGGCCCGCTGCGGCGACTGCATCATGGCGGCGGCGGCTGTCACCAGTTCATCGACATGCGGCGGCGACTGCATCTCAACCGGATCGAGCTGCCACAGACGGGAAAAGCGGCTGTTCCACAGCGTCAGGCGGCCATTCGCAGCGAACACCGCCACCGCCTCGAACAGATTGTCCAGTGTCGCAGCCTGGACCCTGAGCAGCGTATCCCGCGCGCTGGCGAGCCGCATATGCTCCGTCCGGTCCTCGACGATCAGCAACAGACCGCCCTCGGAATGGGGCTGGGCAAGGACGCGCAGATGTTCGCCACCCGGCAGCGACCAGCTTTCCTCGACCACATCGACGGCGGCATTGAACCATCCGCGCCGTTCGGCCCGCCAGCTTGGATAATCGCGGCTTTCCGGCACCCGGCTGTTTTCCCGCATCCGATCCAGGACACGCTCGAATTCCGGCTGTTCGGCCAGCCAGTCGGCGTCGATGCCGAACAGCCGCAGAAAAGGCTGATTGAAAAAGCTCAGGCTGCGGTCGGCACCGAACATGGCGATTGCCGCCGACAGCTGGTCGAAAGTCGCCCGCTGCGATTGTTCCAGCCGGGCAAGCTCACGACGAAGATCCTCGACCTCCTCGACGTCGAAGGCGAAACCGGCCACCCCCGCCTCGCCCAGAGGGACATCGACGATCTTCAACATCCGCCGCGCGCCGCCGATGATCACCGGTTCGATCCGGGTCAACATCTCGTTGGCGGCACGAGCCCGCGCCGCACCCTCCGGACCTTGCCCGCCTTCCATCAGCTCGATCCACCGGGCCACGGCCTCGTCGCCGTTATTGGCCTCGACCGCCACCGCGTAGGCGGCGTTGACCAGCGCAAGGTTCAGATCGGGTCCGCGCAACCACATCGGGAAGGGAGCCGCCTCGATCAGCATCGACAAGGCGGTCAGCGCCCGCCCGCGCCGCTCCGCATCCTGGGTCAGGGCGCGAACCTCATTGCGATCGTGGGTCGCGTCGGTCAGCCACAGCACCGCTTCGCCCGCGCCCAGATCGCGCGGCACCGGCACGCCATTGACCGACACCACCCGATTGCCCCTCAAAGTGTGCGCCAGGCGGGTAAAGGATGCGCCGGAGGCCTTGAGCGCGACGATATCATCCGCCAGCAATGCCCCGTCCTCAGGGTCGAAATGACCGGTGATGAGGTCGCCATGCTCGATGTCCGCGCCCAGCAGTGCGGCCAGACGCCCGGAGCCCATCACGCGGCCACCGCCATCGATGACCGCATAGGCGGCTGGCGCGGTCGACAGCAGCGCCGCCAGCCCTTCGCCCCAGCGGCGTAGCTGATAGCGTTCGGCCCGCGCTCTCAGGCCGCGCACCATCGCCCACGACGCGGCAGCGATCCACGCGCCGACGACCAGCGCCAGGATGGCCTGCGCCGAAAGGGAAAGGCTCTCGATCACCGAACCGCCATGTCGGGATGTCTCACACTCACCCGGCGGTGCTTAACGCAAGAGTCAGCAACCCCAAACACCCCGTCGCGAGAAACTCGCGACGCGCAGGCGCAGAAGCGGTTCGGCCAGCGATCTCCCTGGCTCCATTCACCCGGCCCTCCGTTCGGAAGGGTCGGGACGGACGCTGATCCAGTTTTCGACTGGATCAGCGTCCGAGAGACTCAATAACGGTAGTGATCAGGCTTGAACGGCCCCGAACGGCTGACGCCGATATAGGCCGCCTGCTTCTCGGTCAGCCTGGTCAGCTTGACGCCCAGCTTGTCGAGGTGGAGCGCCGCGACCTTCTCGTCGAGGTGCTTGGGCAGCACGAACACCTGGTTCGGATAATCACCAGCCTTGGTATAAAGCTCGATCTGCGCCAGCACCTGATTTGTGAAGCTCGACGACATCACGAAGCTCGGATGCCCCGTCGCGCAGCCGAGGTTCACCAGCCGCCCCTTGGCCAGCACGATGATCTGCTTGCCGTCCGGGAACTCCACCAGGTCGACCTGCGGCTTGATCTCGGTCCACTTGTAGTTGCTGAGGCCCGAAATCTGAATCTCGCTGTCGAAGTGGCCGATGTTGCAGACGATCGCCATCGGCTTCATCGCCTTCATATGATCGGCCGTGATGACGTCGGCATTGCCGGTCGCGGTGACGAAGATGTCGGTGCGGCTTACCGCCTCCTCCATCGTCACCACCTCATAGCCTTCCATCGCCGCCTGCAACGCGCAGATCGGATCGATCTCGGTCACCAGAACCCGCGCGCCGCCGTTGCGCAGTGACGCGGCCGAACCCTTGCCGACATCGCCGAAGCCACACACGGTCGCGACCTTGCCGGCCAGCATGACGTCGGTCGCCCGGCGGATCGCGTCCACCAAGCTTTCCTTGCAGCCATAGAGATTGTCGAACTTCGACTTGGTCACCGAGTCGTTGACGTTGATCGCCGGGAACGGCAGTTCGCCGCGCTTGGCGATCTCATAGAGGCGGTGGACGCCGGTGGTGGTTTCCTCCGACACGCCCTTGATGGCCCGAACGGTCTCCGTCAGATAACCGGGCTTGCGCGCCACGAACGCACGGAGGGCGCGGTGAAACTCGACCTCCTCGTCATTCTCGGGATCGGCCAGGGTGCCGCCGGCTTCGAGCTTGGCGCCCAGCAGCGCGAACATGGTCGCATCGCCGCCATCGTCGAGGATCATGTTGCAGGGCGTGTCACCCCAGTCGAAGATGCGGCCGACATAGTCCCAATATTCGGCCAGCGTCTCGCCCTTGACGGCGAACACCGGGATACCGGCAGCGGCGATGGCGGCGGCGGCATGGTCCTGGGTCGAGAAGATGTTGCACGATGCCCAGCGCACTTCCGCGCCCAGCGCCGTCAGCGTCTCGATCAGCACCGCCGTCTGAATCGTCATGTGCAGCGATCCGGTGATGCGCGCGCCCTTGAGCGGCTGCGACTTCCCGAACTCCTCGCGCAGCGCCATCAGGCCCGGCATCTCGGTTTCGGCGATGTCGATCTCCTTGCGTCCCCAGGCCGCAAGCGAGATGTCGTGCACCAGAAAGTCGGTGAAGCCTGCGGCTGGTTGCGTCGCCACGATCATGATCTCCCGGTCGATAAAAATGATGACGGGCAGCGCCCGTCGCCGGCGCTGCTTAGCCGCGACCACCTGTCCGACGCAAATATAAAGATTTGTTTATGTCCTTCCCGGGGTCCTTGGCTGGAGGGGGCATGAGCCCGCGCGCCCTCCAGCGCAAAGCCTCATGCCCGGCCGGCAGTCGCGGTCAGCAGGCTGGCGTCGACCCCGGCGCCGGCGAACGCCGCGGTCCAGCGGGTATCGGCCGGGGTGTCGAACAGCAGCGCAGGCGCGAGCGGCGCCTCAAACCACCCGTGGCGGGTCAACTCGTCCTCCAGCTGTCCCGGTCCCCAACCGGCGTAGCCGAGCGCGACCAGCCAGCGACGCGGGCCTTCGCCGGCGGCGATCGCGCGCAGGATGTCGAGCGTCCCGGTCAGCGCCAGGCCGTCCGCGACCAGCATCGTTTCCTCGCCGCCCCAGTCGGGACTGTGCAGAACGAAGCCGCGATGCGGCTCCACCGGCCCTCCGATCAGTACTGGAACATCCGGCGCCACCCCAGGATCGATTTCCAGCTGGATGAGTAGCATATGCAGGGTCAAGCCCGTCGCGGCGTCACCGACACCGATACCAAGCGCCCCCTTCCCGTCATGGGCGCAGATGGCGATCGCCGCACGGGTGAAACGGGGATCGCCGATCCCCGGCATGGCCAGAAGCATCCGACCGGACAGAGAGATGGACTCGCCCATTTCTCGACTATAGGCGCGAGAATCTGAGTTCCAACCCCTTGGGGCAATCATGAGCAGCAACCCGGCCGTCTCGGTGATCATCCCGGCTTATAATGTAGCTCCCTATATCGGCGAGACACTCGACTCGCTCATCGCCCAGACACGCGATGATTGGGAGGCCGTGATCGTCAACGACGGCAGCACCGACGCGTTGGGCGAGGTCCTGGCTCGTTATGCGCACGATCCACGTATCCGCGTCATCGACCAGGCGAACACAGGTCTGGCAAGCGCCCGCAATCGCGGCATAGCCGAGGCGCGGGCCAATATCATTGCCCTTCTCGACGGGGACGACCGCTATCGCCCGACTTATCTGGAGGCCATGCTGGCAGCCCTTGCCGCCGATCCCGGTCTCGGCTTCGTGTTTTGCGATGCAACCATGTTCGGCACTCCTACCCGCGAGGGCCGCCGCTTTTCGGAATTCGAGCCGCAGGACGGACCAGTCACACTCGCCCGCATCATCCTTCGCCAGATCAATATCTTCGGTTCAACCACAATCCGCCGCGCGGCGTTGGACGACGTCGGCGGTTTCGACGACCGCCTCCGCGCCTGCGAGGATCTGGACCTGTGGCTGAGGATTCTCGCCGCCGGTCATGGCGCGGCACGAGTCGATGCGGCGCTGGTCGACTATCGCCGCCGTACCGATTCACTGTCCGCCGCGCCGATCAAACTCAACCAGGCGGCG
Organism: Sphingomonas sanxanigenens; assembly: GCA_037190805.1. GTDB lineage: Bacteria > Pseudomonadota > Alphaproteobacteria > Sphingomonadales > Sphingomonadaceae > JBBCJR01. Next base: position 34,406 of record JBBCJR010000003.1, read on the forward strand.
GTCGCTGTCTATGAACGTTTGGCCTCCAGCCTCGCGGGGCGTCCCGAGCGGGCGGCCGCCGAGGCACAGGCGGCCTATTACCGCGCTGTCATCGACTGGGATTCCGGCGAAGCCGCGATCCGCGACGGCCGCGCGTTAGAGGGCGTGCGAATGATGGCTACCGCCGCGCCGCGGCTCGGCTATCGGCGCTGGATACCGCTGCTCGCCTTCCTCACACGCTTTCCCGCATTGGCGGCACCGCTCCTCCGGTTCCGGGACCGGCGCAATGCCAAGGCGCTGGCCCTCGGAGGAGTGGACTGATATCGCCGCCGACGCGGACGGGCACAGACGAGGAGCAGATGCGATGACGATCAAGGTTGGAGACAAGGTTCCGGACGCCAGCTTCACCAAGGCGACCGCCGACGGGCCGCAGCCGGTTTCTTCAGAAGAGTTCTTCAAAGGCCGCCGTGTTGCCCTGTTCTCGGTTCCCGGCGCGTTCACGCCCACCTGTTCGGCCCGCCACCTGCCGGGCTATGTCGACAAAGCCGAAGACCTTCGCGCCAAGGGCATCGACGAAGTCGTCTGCACCGCCGTCAACGACGCCTTTGTGATGGGCGCGTGGGGCAAGTCGAGCGGCTCCGAGAACAAGGTGACGATGCTGGCCGACGGCAACGGCGCCTTCGTCGAGGCGCTGGGCCTGACCATGGACGGCAGCAAATATGGCATGGGCCGGCGCGGCCAGCGCTTTTCGATGGTCGTCAACGACGGGATCGTCGAGCAGTTGAACGTCGAGGCGCCCGGCGACTTCAAGGTCAGCGCCGCCGACTATATGCTGGAGCAGCTCTGACCCGATGGCCGATACGGATTACCCCCACGACGATGGCATCGTCGAAGAGGGCGACATTGCGGACCATGAAGCTGACGACCCCGACGCCGATCAGGCGGACGCCCGCACCCGGCGCCGGATGGAATTGAGCCCGGTGATGACCGCGGCGGCGGTCGGCGGCCTCAGCGCCGCCGGCATCGCCGTCGCCGTCATCCTTGGTCGGCGCTTCCTGAAGCGCCGGCAGGAGCGGGACGACGAGTAAACCGCCCGCATCGGCCCAATCCTACCAGGTGCAGGTGCGGCCCCGGTTCTGTTCCTCCAGCCAGCCGATCAGCGGCTGGAAATAAGCAATCATCGCTCGCCCATCGATCTCGCGGCTGCCGGTGAAGGCCTCCAGCGCGTCGGGCCAGGGCTTCGACTTGCCCATTTCCAGCATCGCGTTCAGCCGGCGCCCGACCTCCTTGTTGCCGTAGAAGGAACAGCGGTGAAGCGGGCCGGTCCAGCCCGCCTGATCGCACGCCGCCTTGTAGAACTGGAATTGCAGAATGCGGGCGAGGAAATAACGCGCATAGGGCGTGTTGCCCGGAATATGATATTTCGCGCCGGCATCGAGCCCGGTCTCGCCGCGCTCCACCGGCGGGCGGATACCCTGATATTGAAGGCGAAGGTCATTCCACGCCGCATTGTAGCGGTCGGGCGTGATCTCGCCCGAAAACACCCCCCAGCGCCATTTGTCGACCAGCAGGCCGAACGGCAGGAACGCCACCTTGTCCATCGCCTGCCTGAGCAGAAGGCCGATATCCTTCGACGCCGGCGGCACCGCGCTCTGGCTCAGAAGGCCGATCGACACCAGATAGTCGGGCGTCACCGACAGGGCGATGGTATCGCCGATCGCCTCGTGGAACCCGTCATTGGCGCTGTCGCGATAGAGGATGGGTTGGCGATTATAGGCCCGCTGATAATAATTATGCCCCAGCTCATGGTGGATGGTGACGAAATCGTCGCCATTGACCTTGGTGCACATCTTGATCCGCAGGTCGTCGACATTGTCGACGTCCCAGGCCGAGGCATGGCAAACGACCTCGCGGTCACGCGGCTTGACGATCATCGACCGCTGCCAGAACGTCTCCGGCAACGGCGTGAAACCAAGCGAGGAAAAGAACGCCTCTCCGGTTCTCACCATCTTTACCGGATCATATTGCTTCGCCACCAGCAGCTTGCCGATGTCGAAGCCAAGGTCGCCAACGCCGGGCGGCGCGACGACATCATAAATATTGCCCCATTCCTGCGCCCACATATTCCCGAGCAGGTCGGCGCGGATCGGCCCGGTCTCGGGCTGGACGTTCTTGCCATACTTCTCCGACAGTTTTGCGCGCGTATAGCAATGGACCTGATCGTAGAGCGGCTTCACCTGCAGCCACAGCTCGTCCATCATCGCGGCGAACTCGTCCGGCGGCATGTCGTATCCCGACCGCCACATCGCTCCCAGATCCTTGTAGCCAAGGTCCTTGGCGCCCTGGTTGGCGATCTCGACCAGCCGGCTATAGTCGTCCCGCATCGGCCCGCCGACATTGTCGTGCCAACTGGTCCACATCTCCGTCAGCGCCTTGGGGTCGCGAACCTCGCCCATCAGCGCCTCGATATCACTGCCGTTGGTCACCGTGCCCCGATAGGTGCCGGTGCCCTTGCCGTAGGTCGACTGCAGGCGGGTGGCGATGGTGTTCAGTTCCGCCGCCGCACCTTCCGTCGTCGGAGCCGGCAGCACTATCCCCTGCTTCAGAATGTCGAGCTTGCGCCTCGTGTCGGGGGACAGGCCGGAAACGCCGTCGAACCGCGCCGCTGCCTTCGCCCATTTGACCGACATCTCGGTGCCCTCGGCTCCGACCTTGGCCGCGACGGCATCGGTATCTTCGGTGATATGGGTGGCGTTGATCCACTGCACCCGCGCATTGAAGGTCGCAAAATCGGCGATCTCCTTCTCGGCGTCGGCGACCAGTCCGTCGGCCGATCCGGGGTCGGCCGCGCGCTCGCCGCCGCAGCCGGCCAGCATGATCGCCAAGGCGAGAATGGAGACGGCAGGCTTCATCAGGCTTTCCTCCCTGTGTCAGGGGACAGACAGTGGCGTCTGCCGGTCCGCCCGGTCAAGCGGTCAGGAAATCCGCAATCGCCTCGCCCAGCTCAGCGTTGGTGACGGCATTCATATGATTGCCGGGAATGTCGCGATAGGTCGCGTCCGGCAATGCCTCAGCCAGGGCCTGGGCCGAGCCGTTGTCGTCATCATCAACGCCCGCCACCACCAGCGTCGGCATCGTGACGGCGGCCAGTTCGCTCCGATCGCTGTCGACGAAGCTGCCGAGCAGCGGCAGCAGCGCTTCGGGATCACCCCCGGTGGTCTTCAGGAACTGTTCGGCCATCCACGCTCCCGACAGTCGCTCATGGGTGCCGAGACCGGTGAGGACGCGACGGAAATGCGCCGCGCGCCGGCCGGTGTCGAGCATCCCGTCGACGCCCATCCCCGCAACCACCAGTCGCCGGGGCCGCGCGCCGCGGATCACCATGCGGATCGCCGTCCGCGCGCCCAGCGAATAACCGCCAAGGTCATAGTCGCCATCGCCCGCGCCCAGATGCCCCAACAGCGCTTCAGCATCAGCGGCCAGTACGTCGGGCGGATAGGCGGCGGCATCGTGCGGCCGCGCGCTGTCGCCATGGGCGCGAAGGTCGGGCATCACCACCCGGATGCCGGCATCCGCCAGCCGCGCCGCATGGCCGTATTTGATCCAGTTGACGGTCGCGTTCGAAAACAGGCCGTGAAGCAGCACCAGCAGCCGTCCGTCCGCCGGCCCGGCCTCGTGGACGGCCAGCCGCTCCCCGTCCGGCGCGGCGAAGGTCCAGTCGCGGATGGCGGCGGTCATGATGGCTGAGTTCCTTCGCTTATGGACGATCGCGCCGACCATAGCGCCCCCAGGCCAACGCCGCGAGCGCGCCAGCCAGCGCCAAGGCCATGTCCTTCTGCGCGTCCCAGGCATCGCCTTGCTGGCCGTTATAGCTGTCGGCCGCCGGTCCTGCGACGGCGATCGCCAGCAGCCATTCAAAAATCTCATAGACCGCGCCGGTGGCCGCCACGCCGGCGATCGCCCCCCATCCTGCCGCGCACGGGCTAAAACCGCCACGGCGCCTCAACCATTCAGCTGTCGGCGGCACCGCCAACACCCCGAACGCCAGGTGCACCAGACGATCATAATGATTGCGCCGCCACCCCATCGCCTCATTGAGGCTGGCGCCGGTGATGGAGTGAACCCAGTCGTCATAGGGCAGGTTGGTATAGGTGAAATGGCCACCCAGCGTGTGGAGCAGCAGAAACAGGCCGAGACAAGTGACCGCGCGGTCAGAAAGGGGCCAGCGCCGGAGCAGCCATGGCGCGGCGCCGATCAGCGCCAGCGTCGGCAGGTGATGCAGCGGCGCCACCGTCGGATAGGGCGTGGTGGCAAGGCTCGCGATCGCCGCCAGCGCGACGACCGCCAGCCACGCGCGCTGTACGGGGGGCAGCGTCCGCCAGGCCGACGGACGCCCCACTCCCTCAGGCCTTCTTCAGATGTCGACGACCGAGCAGCTCGGCGATCTGGACCGCGTTCAGCGCCGCACCCTTCCTGAGGTTGTCACTGACGCACCACAGGGCGAGGCCGTTCGCGACAGTGTTGTCCTGACGGACCCGACTGATGAAGGTCGCATAGTCGCCAACACACTCGATCGGCGTGATGTAGCCGCCGTCCTCGCGCTTATCGACCAGCATGATGCCCGGCGCCTCGCGTAGCACGGCCTGGGCCTTTTCGGCCGTGATCGGCTGCTCGAATTCGATATGCACGGCCTCCGAATGGCCGACGAACACGGGCACGCGCACGCAGGTGGCGATGATCTCGATAGCGGGATCGAGGATCTTCTGGGTCTCCTTGACCATCTTCGCCTCTTCCTTCGTCGACCCGTCCTCAAGGAACACGTCGATGTGCGGAATGACGTTGAACGCGATCTGCTTGGTGAACTTCTTGTTCTCCTTGGGATCGCCGACGAAGATGGCGCGGGTCTGCTCGAACAGCTCGTCCATGCCGGCCTTTCCGGCGCCCGACACCGACTGATAGGTCGCAACCACGACGCGCTTGATGGTCGCCAAGTCATGGAGCGGCTTCAGCGCCACCACCATCTGCGCGGTCGAGCAGTTGGGGTTGGCGATGATGTTGCGCGCCGTATAGCCGTCGATCGCCTCCGGGTTCACCTCGGGCACGATCAGCGGCACGTCCGGGTCCATGCGATAGAGTGACGAGTTGTCGATGACCACGCAGCCAGCCGCTGCCGCCTTGGGCGCATAGATCGCGGTCGGGCCGGAACCCGCTGCGAACAGAGCAATGTCCCAGCCAGCGAAGTCGAAATGCTCGATATTCTTGACGGTCAGCGTCTGGCCGTTCTCGCCGAAGTCGATGACGTCACCGGTCGAGCGCGAGCTGGCGACAGCCGCGATCTCGTCGATCGGAAACTGACGCTCGGCCAGGATATTCAGCATCTCGCGACCAACATTGCCGGTCGCACCGACGACTACAACGCGATAACCCATGTCTCTCGTCTCCGAATATGCGAACGGCCGGCGCTCCGCTTGGGGAGGCCGGCCGTCCGAGAACTTTCAGGATTGGTGGCTGACGATCAGCCTTCCTTGGCCTCGGCGGCCGGGCGGGGATCACGACGCTCCGCAATTCGGGCCGATTTGCCCGAGCGGCCGCGCAGATAGTAAAGTTTCGCGCGCCGCACGACGCCACGGCGGACGACCTCGATCGCGTCGATGTTGGGCGAATAGAGCGGGAAGACGCGCTCGACGCCCTCGCCGAACGAAATCTTGCGCACGGTGAAGCTCGACCCGATGCCCTTGTTCGAACGGGCGATGCACACGCCCTCGAACTGCTGGACGCGGCTGCGCTCGCCCTCGACGACCTTCACGCCGACGCGCAGCGTGTCGCCGGCACGGAATTCGGGAATCTTGCGGGTTTCGGTCAGCTTGGCGATCTGCTCGGCTTCGAGCGTCTGGATGAGGTTCATCTCATTCGTCCTCTTCTTCTCGCCGCGCGCCAGAGGGCGACTGACCCCGAACGCCCCCATGGCGCTCCCAAAGGTCCGGTCGCCGTGACCGAGTATCATCCTCCGCCCGTTGTTTCCGCCAGGCGGCGATCTTCGCGTGATCCCCCGATCGCAGCACTTCGGGGATCCCACGCCCTTCCCACATCTGAGGTCGGGTATAATGAGGGTATTCGAGGAGGCCGCTGTCGAAGCTTTCCTCGTCACCACTCGAAGCCGCGCCCATTACGCCGGGAATCAGCCGGATGCAAGCGTCGAGCAGCACCAAAGCCGCCGGCTCGCCGCCCGACAGCACATAGTCGCCGATCGACACCGGCTCCACGGGCCGCGCCTCGAACAGCCGCTCGTCATAGCCCTCGAACCGGCCGCAGAGCAGGGTCACCCCCGACCCTGCCGCCAGCGCCCGCACCCGCGCCTGGGTCAGCGGCGCCCCGCGCGGGCTCATCGCCAGCACCGGCGCGTCTGGCCGCGCAGCCAACGCATAGTCGACCGCCGCCGCCAGCACGTCGGCCCGCATCACCATTCCAGCCCCGCCGCCGGCTGGCGTGTCATCGACCGAGCGGTGCTTGTCGGTAGCGAAATCGCGAATCTGAATTGCATCCAGCGACCACAGCCCCTCGCCCAAAGCTCGGCCCGCCAGGCTATGGGCCAACGGCCCCGGAAACATCTCGGGATAGAGCGTGAGGACCGTCGCCCGCCACATCAGACGACGAACGCCCGGTCGATCACCAGCCGATCGGGTTCAATCGTCACGGCGGCAGCGACCGGCACCAGAAACGTCGCCCCGCTTGCGGGTGCGATCTCCAGCACGTCGCCAGCGCCATAATTGTCGACCGCCGCCGCCGTGCCCAGCGCCGCACCGTCATCGGCGACACAGGGCAGGCCGATGAGGTCGGCATGATAATATTCGCCCGGCGCCAGCGGCGGCAGGTCGGCGCGATCCACCGTCAGCAACGTCCCTCGCAGCGCCTCGGCAGCGCCCCGGTCCCCAACCTCCGCGAAACGGGCGACAGGGCCGTTGGGACCGTCGCGCACGCCCTTCAGCGTCAGCGGACGGTCGCCAGCCATGAAACCCTGGTGGCGCTTCAGGCTGGCGACATCGTCCGCGAACAGCTTCAGCCGCACCTCGCCCCCGATGCCGTGCGCGCCGGCAATAGCGGCCAGCGTGACGGGGCGCGGAGCAGACAGGATCAGGCCTCGCTGGTCTCGCCACCCTCGGCCGGGGCGGCGTCATCAACCGCAACCTCGGCCGGCGCGGCGTCAACCTCAGCCACCTCGGCCGGCGCTGCTTCGGCTTCAGCAGGCGCAGCCTTAGCCTCAGCCTCTGCCGGCGCCGGAGCGGCGTCGGCTTCAACAGCCTCTGCCTCAGGCTCGGGAGCCGGCGCAGCGGCTGCTGCCGCCTCGGCTTCAGCAGCCTCGGCAGCCTTGGCGGCGCGGGCTTCGGCGCGCTCGACGGCCTTCTCGCCGGGCTTCGCCTTGTCCGGGTTGTTGCGGGCGGCGCGCTCACGCACACCGGCAACGTCGAGGAAACGGGCGACGCGGTCGGTCGGCTGAGCACCAACGCTCAGCCAATGCTTGGCGCGGTCGGCGTCCAGCTTGATGCGCTCCGGCGAATCCTTGGCCAGCAGCGGATTATAGGTGCCCAGCTTCTCGATGAAGCGGCCATCGCGCGGAGAGCGCGAGTCCGCCACGACGATGCGGTAATAAGGGCGCTTCTTGGCGCCGCCGCGAGACAGCCGGATCGAAAGAGCCATGATATTTTCCTTCCGTAATCAATGCGTTGTGTGTGCGTTTAGACTTACTTCTTCAAAAACTTGTCGAAACCGGGCGGCAGGTTGAACGGCCCCCCGCCAAGCCCGGGCAGGCCAGGCAAGCCACCCGGCGCGGGAAGCCCGCCACCCGGCTTGCCGCCACCGCCCATCATGCCGAGCAGGCTCTTCAACCCGCCCATCTTCTTCAGCCGCTTCATCGCGCTCGCCATTTCCTGATGCATCTTCAGCAGTTTGTTGACGTCCTGCACCGTGGTGCCGGACCCCTTGGCGATGCGGATCTTGCGCTTGGCGTTGAGCAGCTCGGGCTTGGTTCGCTCGCGCGGCGTCATCGACCCCACGATCGCCTCCATCCGCACCAGGATCTTCTCGTCGACCGCGCCCGACGCCATCGCCGCCTTGGCCTTGGCCATGCCCGGCAGCATCGAGGCGAGCGCGCCGAGACCGCCCATGCGGCGCATCTGATTGAGCTGCGCGGCCAGGTCGTTCATGTCGAACTGACCCTTGGCCAGCTTCGCCGCCATCTTTTCGGCCTGGTCGGCCTCCATCGTCTCGGCGGCGCGCTCGACCAGGCTGACCACGTCGCCAATGCCCAGGATGCGGCCGGCGACCCGCTTGGGATCGAAGACGTCGATGGCGTCCAGCTTCTCGCCGGTGCCGACGAACTTGATCGGCTTTTCGGTCACCGCGCGCATGGACAGCGCCGCGCCGCCGCGCGCATCGCCGTCCATGCGGGTGAGGACGATACCCGACAGCTCGACCTCGCCGGCAAAGCTGCGGGCGACATTGACGGCATCCTGGCCGGTCAGGCTGTCGACGACCAGCAGCGTCTCATCCGGGGTAGCGACACCGGCGACGGCGCGCATCTCCTCCATCAGCTGATGGTCGACGTGGAGGCGACCCGCCGTATCGAGCATCAGCACGTCGAAACCCTGGAGCTTCGCCGACTGAAGCGCACGGCGGGCGATGTCGACCGGCAGCTGGCCGGGCACGATCGGCAGCGTCGCGACGCCCGTCTGCTCGCCCAGGACCCGGAGCTGCTCCTGCGCGGCGGGGCGGGCGACGTCGAGCGACGCCATCAGCACCTTCTTGCGCTCTTTCTCGGTCAGGCGCTTGGCGAGCTTGGCCGTCGTGGTCGTCTTGCCCGAACCCTGCAGGCCGACCATCATCACCACCGCCGGCGGCGTCACCGCCAGCTGCAGCTCGGCTGCTTCGGACCCCAACATGGCGACCAGCTCGTCATTGACGATCTTGACCACCTGCTGGCCTGGCGTCACCGACCGGATGACCTCGGCACCGACCGCGCGCTCCGTCACTTTGTCGACGAAGTCTCGCGCCACCGGCAGCGCGACGTCCGCCTCCAGCAAGGCGACTCTCACCTCGCGCATCGCAGCGCGGACATCGGCGTCGGTGAGCGCGCCGCGACCGCGCAGGCGTTCGAAAACGCCGCCCAGCCGATCGCTCAGAGTCTCGAACATCGACACCTCCCGGTCACCCGATTCCGCGAAACGACGAAAACGCCGGTGGACGAAACCTCGTCGACCGGCGCGGGATACACGTCGTGATCCGCGAACAATTGGCGCCGGGTAAACGGCTTGCCCGCCCGAGTCAAACCCGCAGCCGCCAATCCTCGGCAACCTCACCCGAACCGGCGAGTATATTAACGACTTGTTGAGCATAGGCTCGGGATAAGCCGGGTATGACCAACGACAGCACGGCACCGCCGAAGATCGACCGCCGGATCGTTTCAGGCCACGCACGCGCCGGCCGCCAGATGCTGTTGCTGACCATCACGCTGACGGCGCTCGTCATGCTGGTCTCCGTCGCCGCGCCCATCTTTCACCCGATTCTGATGTGGCTGCTGGGCGGCGCTCTGCCGACCATCGAGCGGATACTGGTCGTCGCCATCCTTCTGAACGCCGCGCTGCTGCTGCTGGCCGGCAGGCGCTATTTCGACAGCATCGACCGCCGCCATGGCACGACGGCAGTGGAGGACCGCATACACGCCCTCGCCTATCGCGATCCATTGACCGGCCTTCATAACCGCCACGCCATGGGCGAGGAAGCGCGCGCCCTGCTCGGCCGGACATCGCTGCGCGATCGGGCGATCGCGCTGATGATCATCGATCTGGACCATTTCAAGCAGGTCAACGATATCCATGGCCACTTGATCGGCGACATGCTTCTGAAAGCGGTGTCGGCTTCGATCACCGCCGTCCTGCCGCGGGGCGCGACCGCCGCCCGGCTGGGTGGGGACGAATTCGCGGTGCTGATGCCGTTCGCTCCAGGTCATCCCGCGATCGTGCGCGATGTCGGCGAGCATATCGTCAGCCGGCTGAACGCGCCCTTCAACCTCAATGGCATCATGGCGCATGTCGGGGGCAGCATCGGTATCGCCCGCACCGATCCGGATTGCCTCACCGTCGACGCGCTGCTCCGCCGCGCGGACATCGCCATGTATGCGGCGAAGCGCGGTGGGCGCGGACGCTGCCTGTGGTTCGATGCATCGATGGATGCCGAACTCAAGACCCGCAACGCCCTCGAGCAGGGATTACGGGTCGGCATTCCGGCCGGTGAATTCGTTCCCGTGTATGAGCCACAGATCACGCTGGCGACCGGCGCCCTCAGCGGCTTCGAGGTGCTGGCCCGCTGGCACCATCCCAGCCGGGGCATGATCATGCCCGACCAGTTCATCACCGTGGCCGAAGATTGCGGACTGATCGGCGATCTGTCGATGTCGGTCATGCGGCGCGCCCTGCTCGAAGCGCGCGACTGGGATCCCGGTCTCACCCTGTCCGTCAACATCTCGCCCACTCAGCTGAAAGACCCCTGGCTGGCGCAGAAGATCGTCCTCCTGCTCACCCAGACCGGCTTTCCGGCCCGCCGGCTGGAGGTCGAGATCACCGAAAGCTCGCTGTTCGAGAATCTGCCGCTGGCCCAGTCGATCGTCGGCAGCCTCAAGAACCAGGGCATCCGGGTCGCGCTCGACGACTTCGGCACCGGCTACTCCTCGCTCGCCCACCTGCGTGCGCTGCCGTTCGACCGCATCAAGATCGACCGCAGCTTCGTCCAGTCGATCCTCGCCAATGGCGAAAGCAGCGCCATCGTCACGGCGATCGCCAAGCTGGCGGAAAGCCTGTCGCTCCCCGTCACCGCCGAGGGAGTGGAGAATGCGGAGATCGAAGCCCAGCTAAAAGCGCTCGGCGCCGACCAAGGTCAGGGCTGGCATTTCGGCAAGGCGATGTCCGCAGCCGAGGCGCGGGCCTATATCGACAATCTGCTCCCGGCCCTGGCGGATATCGTCGACGAAGACCCCGACATTCGCGCCGCGTGACCGCCGGAGGGGCACGGACGGGTCAGAAGGTCGCGCCCGGCTGGGCCATGAACTCCAGCTCAGCCGCTGAACTGTCACGGCCAAGCGCGGCATTGCGCTGTGGAAAGCGTCCGAACCGTTCGACCTGCGCCATGTGCCGGCGGGCGAAGTCCAGCGCCACCGGTTCGCCCAGCGCCTCGAACAAAGCCACTGCCAGGCGCTGGTCCGCCATCGCCTCGCTGTGCATGAACGGCATGAACAGGAACTGCCGCTCCGCCGCCGTCATCCCGACCTGCCAGGCGCGGGCGACGGCGTAACGGGCCAGATCGCACGCCACGTCGTCGGTGGCAAAGGCGGCCGCATGGCCACGATGGAGATTACGGGAAAACTGGTCGAGGACGATGATCGCCGCGAGTAGCGGCCGGGGCGCAGACCACCACCCCGGATCAAGGCCGGCCGACAGCGCCGCCTGAAGCGGCCCGAACCGCTCCCGGATCGCCTCGTCCAGCGCGTCGTCGCGTGCGAACCGCTTGTCGGCCGGGGTTTCCTCCAGCCAGAAATTCAGCACGGCATCGGCTTGCTCGTCGATCGTCATCACGCCCCTCCACAGTGGACTTGTTCCGGCAGGCACCCTAGATCGCGCCTTGATATGCAACGCTTTCACAAGATGCACGGCCTGGGCAACGACTTCGTCGTCATCGATGCCCGTGACGGCGCGGTCGAAATCACGCCGGCGCGCGCACGCGCGCTTGCCGACCGCCATGTCGGCATCGGCGCCGATCAGGTCATCCTGGTGACGCCGGGCATCGACGCCGACCTCGGCATGCGGATCTGGAACGCCGACGGGTCGGAGGTGGAGGCCTGCGGCAACGCCACGCGCTGCGTCGCCATTCTCGCCGGGCGCGCGGTCAGCATCGACACCGCGGGGGGCCGCCTCGCCGCCAGTCCGATCGACGGCGGCGCCAGCGTCGACATGGGCCAGCCCCGGTTCGGCTGGGACGAGATCCCTCTCGCCTTCGCCATGGACACGCTGCATATGCCGGTCCACTGGGACGGCCTCGACGATCCGGTGGCGGTCAATGTCGGCAACCCCCACGTCATCACCTTTGTCGAGGATGTGGCGAGCCTGCAGCTCGACATCATCGGCCCCTTGATCGAGCATGACCCGCTTTTCCCCGCCCGGGTCAACGTCACGGCCGCCGAAGTCGTCGGCCCGAACCACCTGCGCGCCCGGACATGGGAGCGTGGCGCCGGGCTCACCCAAGCCTGCGGCACCGCCGCCTGTGCCACCGCCGTCGCCGCCATCCGGCGCGGCCTTGCCAACGGCCCGGTCACCGTCACCCTGCCCGGCGGCGACCTGGTGATCGACTGGGCGCCTGGCGGCACGATCCGCATGACCGGTCCCGCCACCCATGTCTTCACCGGCGAGATCGACCTCGAGGCGCTTGCTTGACGGCGGAGATCATCACCTTCGGTTGCCGTCTGAACATCGCCGACAGCGAGGCGATCCGAGCCCTCGGCCCTGGCGACGACACGATCATCGTCAACAGTTGCGCGGTGACGGCAGAGGCGGTGCGCCAAGCGCGAAAGGCAATCCGCAAGGCCAGTCAGCGCCGGCCGGATGCGCGCATCATCGTCACCGGCTGTGCCGCCCAGACGGAACCCGACAGTTTCGCCGCCATGCCCGAGGTCGCCCGCGTCCTCGGCAATGCCGACAAGTTCGTCGCCGCCAATCTCGCCTTCACCGACGCCGATCCGCCGGCCGAGGTCAGGGTGTCGGACATCATGACCGTCCGCACCCTCGCGCCGCACCTTGCAGGTGCCTTCGCCGACCGCGCTCGAGCGTTTGTCGAGGTGCAAACAGGCTGCGACCATCGCTGCACCTTCTGCGTCATCCCCTATGGCCGGGGGAACAGCCGCTCGGTCCCCGCCGGACTGGTGGTCGAGCGGATCAAGGCGCTGGCAGGCGACGGGGTGGCAGAGGTGGTGCTGACCGGCGTTGACCTCACCTCATGGGGCGCGGACCTGCCAGGCAAGCCGACGCTGGGCGGGCTTGTCCACCGTATCCTGCGCCACGTGCCAGACCTGTCGCGCCTGCGTCTGTCCTCGATCGATCAGGTCGAGGTGGACGAGGAGTTGTTCGACCTCCTTGCCCACGAACCGCGCCTGATGCCGCATCTCCACCTGTCGCTGCAGTCCGGCGATGACATGATCCTGAAGCGGATGAAACGGCGTCACAGTCGCGCCCAGGCCGTCGAGTTCTGCCAGCGCCTCAAGGCCGCCCGTCCGGACATGGCCTTTGGCGCCGATCTTATCGCCGGCTTTCCCACGGAAACCGACGCCATGGCCGACAACAGCCTGTCGCTGATCGAGGATTGCGACATCGTCTTCGGCCATATCTTCCCCTATTCGGCCCGTGCCGGCACCCCGGCGGCGCGGATGCCGCAAGTGCCCCCTGCCGTCCGCAAGGCCCGCGCCGCGCGGCTGCGCACCGCTGCCGACGTCAACCGGACTCATTGGCTGAAATCCCAGGTGGGCCGGCGCGACCAGTTGCTTCTGGAAGGGGACGGCAGCCGCGGCCATGGACGCAGTTTCGCGCCGATCCGCATTGACGAAACGGGCGCGCGCGGCGATCTCATCGATATCGTGATTACCGACGCCACCGCCGACACCCTGTTCGCCACCCGACTGGAAAGCCCTGACGCATGAGCTGGCTCGATCGCCTGCGCGCCGGTTTCAGCCGCACCTCCGAGCGCCTGACCGAAAACCTCGCCGCTGCCGTCGAAGGGCGGGTCGAGCTGGACGACGCCACCCTCGACGAGATCGAAGAAGCACTGATCGCGTCCGACCTCGGTCCGGTCACCGCCGGCCGCATCGCGTCGCTGGTGGGCGACCGGCAGGTTGAACGATCGCTGGACGCGGGCGGTCTGCGCCGCATCGTCGCCAACGAGATCGCGAGGGCGCTGCTGCCGGTGGCAAAGCCGCTGGAGATCACCGCCTTCCCGCGCCCCCACGTCATCCTGATCGTGGGTGTCAACGGATCGGGCAAGACGACCACTATCGGCAAGCTGGCGCATCTGCTGATCGAACAGGATTACCGGGTCATGCTGGCCGCCGGCGACACCTTCCGCGCCGCCGCCATCGCCCAGCTGGAGCTGTGGGGCCAACGCGCCGGCGTGCCGGTCGTCACCGGACAGGAAGGCGGAGACGCCGCCGCCCTCGCCTATGACGCCCTGCAGAAGGCGCGCGAGGCCGGTGTCGACGTGCTGATCGTCGACACCGCCGGGCGCCTCCAGAACAAGGCGCAGCTGATGGACGAACTGGCCAAGGTCCGCCGCGTCCTCGGCCGGCTGGACACGGCGGCGCCGCATGACACCGTGCTGGTTCTCGACGCCACCACCGGCCAGAATGCCTTGAACCAGATCGAGGTGTTCAAGGAGCGCGCCGGCGTCACCGGCCTTGTCATGACCAAGCTCGACGGCCCCGCGCGCGGCGGCGTGCTGGTGGCGGCCGCCGAACGCTTCGGCCTGCCGATCCATGCTGTGGGCGTGGGCGAAAGCATGGACGACCTGCGCCCCTTCGACCCCGCCGAACTCGCCAACGCCATCGCCGGAGTGCGGTCATGACCGATGCCAGTCCCACCCCGCCGCCCGCCGCCCCGCGTGAGGCCAGCGCCGGCTTCCGCCTCGGCATCGATTTCGGGCCACTCCTGACCTTTTTCCTGGTCAATTGGGCCAGCGGCATCTTCGCCGCCACCGCGGCCTTCATGGTGGCGACGGCGGTGGCGATGCTGGTGTCGAAACTCAAACTGGGCCGCATCTCGCCGATGCTGTGGTTCAGCGGCTGCCTGGTCCTTGTGTTCGGCGGCCTGACCCTGTGGCTGCACAGCGAGACCTTCATCAAGCTGAAGCCGACCATCGTCTACAGCATGTTCGCGGCAGTCCTGTTCTTCGGTCTTTTGACTGGACGCCCGACGCTGAAGATCGTGCTTGAAAGCGCCTATCCCGGCATCGACGAGCATGGCTGGCGCAAGCTGACCCGCAACTGGGCCTGGTTCTTCGTCGGCATGGCGATGCTGAACGAGCTGGTATGGCGCAACGTCAGCACCGACACCTGGGTCGCGTTCAAGGTCTGGGGCGTGATGCCATTGTCGATCATTTTCGCCCTCGCCCAGGCCCCGATTCTCATGCGTCATGGCCTGAAATCGGAAGAAGAGACGCCGCTGCCTCCCCAAGGCTAAGGGTCGATCCAGCCCGTCTGTCACGATTGATCGTGACCGTCCAACCGTTCACCGCGACTCCTTAAAGACGTTAACCTGTTGGCCTTCCCCACGCCCGCATAGGCGCCGTAGCAACGATGTCGAAGCGGGTTGGGGATTCTCTCGAACATGGCGAATTGGGCGCGGACCACACTCGGGTCCACGATGGTAGCGATCATGCTGATAGCGACAGCTCCGGCCCATGCCGCCGGTTCAAGCTGGCAGTGTGCGCCCTTTGCCCGCATGTTCTCGGGTATCCAGCTGTTCGGCGCCGCCGCTGGCTGGTGGAAGTCGGCGGTCGGGAAATACCTCCAGGGCCATACGCCGAAGCCTGGCGCCGTGCTGGTCTTCAAGGCGGCCGGTCCGATGCGCTCCGGTCATGTCGCCACGGTCAGCGAGATCGTGTCCCCGCGCGAAATCAAGGTCACCCACGCCAACTGGTCGCTCATCAACGGCCGTCGTGGGCAGGTCGAAACCGACGTATCGGTCATCGACACCTCCGACGCCGGCGACTGGAGCCAGGTCCGTGTCTGGTACGCCCCGATCAAGGACATCGGCACCCGCGCCTACCCGACCTACGGCTTCATCTACGCCAGCAAGACTGACGCTGCGGACACCACCGCACGCTCCTGAGAAGCCACCGCCCAGGCCCGCTTTTCTTGAAGCGAGAACGTCAGGTTAAAAGAGCTTCCCACCCCGTGAAGGGCGAACGGCCTCGAAAGCGGCGACCGACCCAGATATGAAAAGGGCCGCACCGTCACCCGGCGCGGCCCTTTTACCATCATGTGCGACCTGGGATCAGCCCTGCTGCTGGTCCGCCCGCGAAATGCCTTCTCCGTCGAGGTTCTGGGCCACGAAGTCCCAGTTGACGACGTTCTTCAGCACCTTTTCGGCGAAATCCGGCCGCGCGTTGCGGTAGTCGATGTAATAGGCATGCTCCCACACATCGAGGGTGAGAAGCGGCTTCATGCCATCATAAACCACCGGCGTATCCGCGTCGTGAAGCGAGGTCACCTCAAGCTTGCCGCCGTTCAGCACCAGCCACGCCCAGCCGCTGGCGAAGTGGCCGACGGCCTCGTCCTTCAGCTTGGCGATCAGCGCATCGGTCGATCCGAAGCCCTCGTCGATCAGCTGAGCGAGCTTGCCGGACGGCTTGGTCTGCCCAGCCGGCGCCAGCGAGTTCCAAAAGAAGGTGTGGTTCCAGATCTGGGCCGAATTGTTGAACAGGCCCTTGTCACCCTTGGCCTTGGCCTCGCGGATCACCTCGACCAGCGATTTTCCGGCCAGGCCCTTCTCGTCGATCCAACCATTGGTTTTATCGACATAGGCCTTGTGGTGCTTGCCATGATGATAGTCGAACGTCTCCGCCGACATCACCGGCGCCAACGCATCCTTGGCGAAGGGCAAGGGCGGAAGTTCAAAGGCCATGTCGATTCTCCTGGCTAGATTGTCTGTCCACGCTGCTAACGCTTTTGGCCGCTAAATGTGACGGCTTTTTTGACATCGGCACGAACGACTTCTTGCCCGAGCCATAGCGAGCCTTTGATGAGATTAATTATTATTTTCAAAAGACTGCGGGAATGACTGCATGTGTCCACTTTACTTCGCCCCGCGACGCGTCAGTCGTCAACGGTAAGCAGTTCGAACCGCAACCGGCAGGTCGTGCCGTCGGAACCCATGCTGGTCTCCTGATGGACGAGAGCGACGTCGGCGACGATTGCGCCCGGGACCAGCAACTCCGCCTCACCCAGCCGGCCGGCGATCCCGGCTGCCGCGACGATCGCGCGGTCACCTTCGATCCGCACGTCCAGCTGATGCCGGGCGCCGGCGAAGGTGGCGCTGGCCCAGGCTTCGCTCTCGAGGCTTTCCACGACCAGCAGCGGCAAGTCGCGTCCCACCCGTTCCGCCTCCAGCCAGCGGGTGAGGCTGCGCAGCAACGCACCCTGGCCTCCAGTCAAAACAGGCCTCATCGTGCCGCTCCGTTCTCGGCATCGAGATAGGCTTCAACCCGCCGCGCCGTCCGTTGACCGGGTTCACGTCCGTTACGCAGATCCAGAACGAAGCGCGGGTCATTGACCACGGCCCGGCCGAAGCGAGTCGGTGGCGTGCCGGTGCGGCGCAAATAGACTTCTATCTTGTGGAGCAAGGACACCGGCACCTCCTGAGCCATGAATCGTTATTTGCCTATCCTCAAATGCAATTTCCTACTTGTCTAGGCGTATTCCTATCACTATGTCGTTTTTCATGACCGAAGTGGACATTCGTGGGCGGCTGGACGCCCTGATCCGCGAGCGGGGGGAGGATTACGCCTCGCTGTCCAAGCTGCTGGGCCGCAATCCGGCCTATATCCAGCAGTTCATCAAGCGAGGCGTGCCCCGGCGGTTATCCGAAGAGGATCGCCGCATGCTCGCGCGCTATTTTGACGTCGACGAGCGGCTGCTGGGTGCGCCAGCCGATGTCGCGGCACCGCCTGTCCCGACATTCGCGTCCCGGGTCGAAGATCGCTTCGTGTTGGTGCCCCGGCTCGATATCGGCGCATCGGCGGGTCACGGCGCGTTGACCGATGAAGAGCGTGCCCTTGGTCCGCTCGCGTTTCGGGACGCATGGCTGCGACGGGTGGGCAGCGGCAATGCGGCGGCGCTGTCGGTGATTCAGGTGAAGGGCGATTCCATGACCCCTCTCCTCGACGACGGCGACGATATTCTGGTCGATACCGCTGACAATGCCGATCGGCTACGCGACGGTATCTATGTGCTCAGGCACGACGATGTGCTGATTGTGAAGCGCATCGCGGTAAACCCGTCCGACCGCCGGCTGACGATCCGGTCAGACAACCCGCACTATCCCAGCTGGCCGGATTGCGATCCGGGGTCCCTGACCGTGATCGGGCGGGTGCTGTGGTCAGGGCGGCGAATAAATTAGGAAAAATCCTATACAATCCAACGCGGGGTGGGAGGAGCCTTCAGCGACGGTCCCGCCACCACAGCAGCGCGGCGATGGCGAGGCCAACGCCGATCCCTCCCAGAAGGCCGATGGTCTGCTGGCCCACCACCAGCCCGATGCCGGCGCCGATCAGAATCGAAAGGGCCAGCAGGCAGCCGGCGGGCGAGCGCGACGAGGGATTAGCCATGACCCACGATCCCCGTCATCATCCTGCCTCGCTTTCGAACCGACGCATTGCCTCGGCCTTGCCGTGGCGCATCATCGCCCACTGGTAGCGGCGCAGATAACGCCGGAAGGCGGGATCGACAATCCGCGGCTGCCGCGTAAGCCCGGCCTTCGCATAGCCCCAGAGCATCGCCAGACTGCCGGTAAAGACCGGTGCGAACCGCAGGCGATAAAGCGCGGTCGCCAGCACGAAGACGGGTGACGATCCCATATACCAATGGCCTCGTCCGTGCCGCTGACGCCCGATCAGGATGCCCCGATCGCTGGACCCCATCGGCCGCAGGTGGATGAAACGCAGTTCGGGCCGGTCGATGGAACGCGCGCGCCAGCCGTGCATCCGCGCCTTGTAGCAGTCGACCCCGTCCCACATCACCGACTGGACAAGCCCCCCGATCGCATCGAAGCAGGCCCGGCGATAGAATTTGGACGCCCCCACCGATACGTCGTCGGCAATCGCCTCGCTGATCAATTCGCCATCGAACCGCGCATCGCGGTTGGTCGGACCCGGATAATAGGCCTTGCCCGATACCGTACCGAGACGCGGATCCGCCCGCATTTCCGCGATCAGCGATTCGAAATAGGCCGGGGGCAGGATCAGGTCCATGTCCAGCTTGCACAGGAATTCGTGACGAACGTCGCCCACGGCGGCAAGGCCGGCATTGAAGGCCTCGATCACCCCGCCCCCCACTGCCCGATGGCCACGATCGGCCCGGGTGACGATGCGGATATACGGCACACGCACCGCATAGTCGGCCAGGATCGCTGCGGTGTCGTCGGTCGACCCGTCGTCCACGATCACCCACAGATCCGGCGGCATCGTCTGGCCGATCACCGAATCCAGGGTGCGCCGCATATAATCGGCCTCGTTCCTGACCGGACTGATCAGGCAATAGCGTCCCGGCAGCGCGGACGAGGTGACGGAGGGGGCGTGACTGATCATGGCTCCGCCGGACCTGCCATCCTCGCAGCCGCAGCACAATATCGATTGCCACGGGCTTGGCACCGGCTGTCGCATCCGCGGGGGAGAAGGCGTTAAGACTCTGCTGGTGATCGGCTGGTAGGAACGGCCGGTGAACGGCGCCCGAATCGGCAACGCGGCGCTGGCCATTTCGCCGCGCCGATGCGATAAGGCCGCTCAAGGAAATTCGACGGGGACATCGAATGAGATACGGACGAATGGCACTACTTCTAGCGTGCCTTGGCGGCCTTGCCGCGCCAGCGCTGGCACAGACCCCAGCGCCGGCCAGCGTCCCCGCCGGACCGGCCGGGACCTACCGGATCAATCCCAGCGACGAACTGGAAATCTATGTCTGGGGCGAAGAACGTCTGCAGCGGGTCCTGAAGGTCCTGCCGGACGGCACCTTCTCCTTCCCGCTGGTGGGCGTCGTCCACGCGGCCGGGCGCACCACCGTCGATGTCGAGGACGAGGTGGAAAAGCGACTTGCCGCCCAGTATCGCGAAGCGCCACCTCAGGTAACCGTCTCGGTCCGTGATGCGGCCGGAATGATGTTTTCGGTGATCGGCAAGGTCCGGTCGCCCGGCACCTTCCCTCTCAGCCGTCCCCTAGACGTGCTGCAGGCATTGAGCCTTGCCGGCGGACCGGGCGAGTTCGCCGACGTGGGGTCGGTTATGATCCTGCGGCGGCAAGGCGACAAGCCGGCCGTCATCCGCACCCGCCTTACCGATGTGCTGCGCGGACGGGCAGGCGCGAATGAACTGGGTGAGGGCCTGCCAACGCTGATGAGCGGCGACGTGGTGATCGTTCCATGATCGCGCCCCGCATTCTCGCCACCGCGGCCCTGCTGGTCGCCGCCTCGCCAGCCTTCGCTCAGTCGGGCTTTTCCGTCACGGCCGATGCGAGCGTCGGCTACAGCAGCAATCCCTTCCTGATCGACGGCGCGTCGACTGGAAGCGGCTATGGCAATCTTACCCTGCGTCCGCGCTACGATCATGAAACGGCGCGCGGGGTCACCAGCCTGTCGGGCACCTATTCACGCAGCCAGTACTTCCGGCGCTATTCCCATGCCGAAGGCTATTCGGTCGATCTCAGCCACGATCAGCAGGTCAACGAAAAGCTGAGCATCAACGGCAGCGTCGGCTATAATAGCTCGCTGACGGGGCTGACCGATCCGATCGACATCGGCACCGGCGCGTTCCGGCAGCGGCGCAACCTGTTCCATGCCAGGGGCGGCATCGCCTATCGGCCGGACAGCCGTTCGACCTGGACCGCGGAGGCCGGCTATCAACATGCCCGCTATCCTGATCAGAACATCAACCAGTTGTTCGCCTTCAACTACGACCAATATGATGGCAGCATCGGGTATCGGCGCGCGGTGTCCGAGACATTGGAAATCGGTGTGCGCTTTTCCGCTCTCCGCTTCGAATCAGCGTTCGGGCTCAACAGCGATATGTTCACACCGGCGGTGACCGTGAACAAGCGGTTCAGCGATCGGCTGACGCTCGACGGATCGGTCGGCGTGATGTTCCGCAAATCGCGCGGCGGTGGTCTACCTGACGACAAGTTCACCGGCCTCTCCACCGGCCTCAGCCTGTGCGACACGACAACACGGGGCAATCTTTGCCTTCGCGTCCGCCGAGACTCCACCTCGACCGGGCTGGGTGAGTTGCGGACCCTCAACGAAGCCGGCGTCGACTATTCCTATCGCGTGACCGAACGCGACACCGTGACATTGAACGGCCTCTATTCCCGGTCTTCGGGCCGCAGTGTCCTGATCGGCGATCGTATCGAATACGC
Organism: Sphingomonas sanxanigenens; assembly: GCA_037190805.1. Taxonomy (GTDB): domain Bacteria; phylum Pseudomonadota; class Alphaproteobacteria; order Sphingomonadales; family Sphingomonadaceae; genus JBBCJR01. The sequence goes on from JBBCJR010000003.1 coordinate 55,589, forward strand.
GTCCGTCGGCGGCCGCTATGCCCGTCAGCTCAACGAACGGATGACCGTGTCGGCCGGGGCCAGCTATCGCTGGCGCGATCTTCGCAACATCGTCAGCGCTGACGACATCAGCGGCGACGTCACTCTCACCGTCCGTTGGGGCGCCCGTCGATGAGCGTCGATGAGCGCCTGGACGAGGAAAGCGGCGGAGGGCTGATCTCTCACCTGCCGGCGATGCTATGGCAGCGTCGCTGGCTGGTGATCCTGCCGGCCCTTCTCGTCATCATCGGCGCGACCGCGACCGCCCTGCTGATGAAGCCGCTTTACCGTTCGCAGGCGATCGTTGTCGTCGAATCGCAGCAGTTGCCGCTGGAGCTGGTGAATTCGTCGCTGACCAATGTCATCGACCAGCGCATCGCCAAGGTCCGCCAGCAGGTGCTCAGCCGGCCCGACCTCATCGCCCTTATCCAGCGCTACAACCTCTATCCCGATGAGCGGCAGAGCATGCCGCTGTCCAAGGTGATCGAGGAAATGCGCGATGCGACCGTCGTCGAAGCGATCAGCGCCGACATCGAGGCACGGGCGCGGCCCGGCACATCGAACACGATCGCCTTTGCAATCGGCTTCGAATATGCCGACGCGCCAACCACACAGCTGATCGCGCAGGAGTTCGTCACCCGCTTTCTCGAGCGCGACGCGGCGGAGAAGACCCAGCAGGCCGTCGGCACCGCAGAATTCCTTGGCGAGCAGGGCGAAGGGCTACGGTCCCAGATCGCCGAGGTGGAAGCGCGGATCACCCAGCTCAAGGCGCAGAATGCAGGCATCCTGTCCGAAAACATGATGGGCCTGCCGCCGATGATGGACAATGGCCGCATCGACGCCGAGATCAATGCCATCAACCGCGATAACACCCGCCTGCTTGCCCAGCAGCGCGCCGGTGGCGGAACCGAAGTTGCACAGGCCGAACAGCGGCTGCGCGAACTCAGCGCCGTCTATTCCGAGGATCACCCCGACGTCATTCAGGCCAAGCGCAGGGTAGACTCCGCCCGCGCCTCCGCCCGCGCCACAGGCGGCATCTCGCCGGAAGAGGCCGAGATTTCAGCCAATCGCGCCCGCATCGCGGCGCTGCTGCGCGAAAAATCGGCCTTGGCGTCGATGGACGCCGCCTCGCGCTCAGCCCGTGCTCGCGCGCCCGTGGTACTGGAAGAGGTCAATCAGCTGGAGAAGCAGGCCGAGGGCCTGCGCCTCCAATATCAGCAGCTCGGCGGCAAGCTGATGACCGCCCAGGTTTCAGCCCGCATGGAAAGCGAGCAGAAGGGCGAGCGCCTTACGGTCGCCGATCCACCCGTCGTGCCCGATTCGCCGCTGCGTCCCAACCGACCGCTGCTGATCGCCGGAGGTGTCGTCGGCGGCCTGGCGCTTGGCGTGGCGCTGGCATTGGCGGTGGAGCTATTGCGCCGCCCCGTCCGAGGTTCGGAGGCTTTGCGAGGCATCGTCGGCGCACCGCCGCTGGTCGTCATTCCAACGCTCAGCCCCAAGCCATCGGTCGCGGAACGGCTGGTCAAGCGGATCAGCGCGCGGTTCAGCCCCCGCCGCAAGCGCATGCGCCGGCTCGTTCCCACAAGTGCAGAGTAACGGCCCCAGCCGGGCCAGCAGGATCATTCCCCATGCTGACAGCCAATAGCGACGCCGGACCATCGGTCCTTCTGACGGATGCGCAACCGATCCTGCCCTCGCCCGAGGCGACGCGGGCGATCGAGATCGGCCACGATCTCCTGCTCGACAACGGGGTGTTCGGTTTCGACGTCGACGACATCCGGTCGCGGCCCTTCAACCTGCTGCGCTCGCAGGTGCGCAAATATCTGCGCCGCAGCCAGGCGAAGCTGATCGGTGTCATTTCCGCGACGCCAGGCGTGGGCAAGACCTTCGTCGCCTGCAATCTGGCGGCGGCGATGTCACGCATTCCAGGTGTCGACGCCTATCTTGTCGATCTCGACCTGCGCCGCCCCTCGGTCGCCGACCGCTTCGGTCTCGAACGGATGCCGGGCGTTCAGGATTATCTGCTCGAAGAGCTGGACGACCTCGCCGCAGCCGCCTTCCGCCCATCCGATCAGCGCCTCGTCGTGCTGCCGTCGTCCGGCGGACCGGCGCCTTCGGCCGAATTGCTCGACAATCCCCGCGCCGACCTGCTGTTTGCCGGGCTACGTGCGTTGCCGGAACAAGCGGTGGTCATCGTCGACATGCCGCCGGTGTTCGCCAATGACGACGCCGCGATCATTGCCAGTCGCGTCGACGCGCTGCTGTTCGTGGTCGAGGACGGCGTCACCACCGGCAAACAGATCAAGGACGGCATCCGCCTGTTGGCGCCGACGCCTGTTCTCGGGACTGTTCTCAACCGTTACCGGCGCGGTCTGGTGGCCGATGAATATGGCTACGGCTTTGCCTATGGTTATGAATATAAAGCCGAAGGCTGACGCTGGCGCAACCCGAGACGCCCGCCCTCTTCCGTCTGGATTTGATGGCCGCGATCTGGTCGTCATCATCGTCAATTACCGGACGCCGGAACATGTCGCGCGGTGCCTGGATTCGCTTGCAGCAGAACGGCTGCGCACGCCTGGCTTCAGCGTCGTTGTCGTCGATGGCGGCTCCGCTGACGGATCGGCCGACCGGCTGGCCCGCCTGATCGCCGACAGCGATATTCGCCATTGGGTGCGGCTGATCGCCCTGGGGGTGAACGGTGGCTTCGGTTACGCCAACAATCAGGCCATGCTGACTCTGGCTGCGGAAGGCCGGCGGCCCGAAGCGATCCTGCTCCTAAACCCCGACACGATCGTGCGGCCCGGTGCGCTGGCGGCACTGCTAGGGCGGCTCGCCAGTGATAGTCGGATCGGCGCCGTAGGCGCCCGGCTCGAGCATGAGGATGGCAGGCCCCAGGGCGGAGTGTTCCGGTTTCCATCCCTGCGCGATGAGTTCTGTCGTGGAGCCCGCACTGCCGTGATCGATCGCCTGATGCGGCGACCGCCGATCGTCATCGACACCGATGTCGCATGCGCAGTGCCATGGGTGACCGGCGCCGCCGTCTTGCTGCGCCGCGACGCGCTGGCGGAAACCGGCCTGTTCGACGACGGATTCTTCCTTTATTTCGAGGAAACCGAATTGATGCAGCGGCTCAGTCGGAAAGGCTGGGCATGCTGGCATGAGCCAACGGCGCGGGTCGTCCATTATTATGGCCAGGCGACAGGCTTGCGCGATCCCGTCACTGGCGCCCATCGCGCCGCCCGCCTGCCCGCCTACTGGTATCGCTCGCGCCGGCGCTATTGGGTTCGCGTCCATGGCAGCGCTGTGGCGGTGATCGCAGGCCTGTCGTGGCTGGCGGGACGGGCGCTGTGGCGGACCCGGTGCCTGCTGACCCGGCGCATTGACGACACCCCGCCCCGTGGCGGCCGAGACCTGCTGCGCCTCGGGCTGTGGCCGTCACGCGCCGATCGGGGGGCCGGCGGCCCGGTGGCGATCGACGAGCGTCCCGGCGCCCTCCCCGCCTGGGTGGAAAAATGACCACCATGGCCGACCTCGCCGTCGTCGTGATCGGCCGCAACGAAGGCGCGCGATTGATCGCCTGTCTGGAATCGATCGGGAGCGCGGGACCCGTCGTCTATGTCGATTCAGGATCGACCGACGGCAGCATCGAGGCGGCGCTGGCACGTGGAGCCGATGTCGTCAATCTCGACCTGCGTAGGCCGTTTACCGCCGCCCGGGCCCGCAACATGGGGCTGGCACGGCTGAAGGCACGGGGTTTCACCGGCACGTTCGTCCAGATGATCGACGGCGACTGCCAGCTGGCACCGGGCTGGATGGAACGGGCACGAGCAGCGCTCGAAGCCGATCCGGACCTGGCGATCGTGTTCGGCAGGCGCCGCGAGCGCCATCCGCAGGCGTCGATCTACAACTGGCTGTGTGACGTGGAATGGGCCGTCCCGCCGGGTCCCGTCCGTTATTGCGGCGGGGACGTCATGCTGCGCCAGAGCGCGGTGGAAGCGGTTGGCGGCTATCCCGACGACATGATCGCCGGCGAGGAACCGGACCTGTCGATCCGCCTGCGCCGCGCGGGATGGCGGCTGGAATGCCTGGACGTGGAAATGACCCTCCATGATGCGGCGATCCACCATTTCGGTCAGTGGTGGCGACGCGCGACGCGCGCTGGCCACGCCTATGCCGAACTGGCCGCGCGTCATGGCGGCGATCATCGCCGCCGCGCCTTCAGCGCCCTGCTATGGGGCGTGGCGATTCCGGTGACCGCTCTCGCCCTCATCGCCATCGACATTCGCGCCGCAGTGCTGGTCGCCCTGTTGCTGCCGTTGCAGATTCTCCGCACCGCGGCGCGCCTTTCCCGACCTTGGGCATCCGCACTGACCGTCGCCGCCTTCCACATGCTAGTCAAACCTGCTCAGGCCGTCGGCATGGCGCGCTGGGCGATTAACCGGCTGCGCGGCCGCCAGGCCACGCTGATCGAATATAAAGGCGATGACAGCACCCCTGGCGGGAGGGGCGGCCAATGACCTCCCCCGGCCTGTTCGCCTTGATTGCGGAGGACTGGCGTGCCCATGGCCGCGACTGGACCCGCCCCGGCTTCCGTGCGCTGGCTGTTCATCGCTTCGGCAATTGGCGGATGGGGATTCGCGGCCGGCTGCTGCGCGCGCCTTTCAGCCTGCTCTACCGAACGCTGTTTCGCTTCTGCCGCAATGTTTACGGCATCGAGTTGCCGTGGTCTGCCGTCGTCGGCCGGCAGGTGGTGTTCGAGCATCAGGGCGGGATCGTCATCCACGGCGCGGCGGTGATCGGGGATCGCTGCACGATCCGTCAGAATTGCACCCTCGGTCTCCGTCGCCGCGACGACCCCCAAGGCGCACCGATCCTGGGCGCGAATGTGGATGTCGGCGCGGGTGCGGTCATCCTTGGCCGGGTCCATCTGGGCGATGGCGCATTGATCGGGGCCAATGCCGTGGTCCTCGACGACGTGCCTGCCGGCGCCTTGGCCGTGGGCATTCCCGCGCGCATCATGCCCAAAGGCCAACAAAGCTAAAACCGCGGCCGCGCTAACGCCGCGCCAGAAAGAAGTCCCTTAGCAAGGCGCCTGCGACCACTTCACCAATGCCGCTATAGACCTCGGGCGAATGATGACAGGTCGGCTGATCGAACACGCGGGCGCCGTGCTCCACCCCGCCCCCTTTGGGATCGGAGGCGCCGAAATACAACCGGGCGATACGGGCCAGGGAGATAGCGCCCGCGCACATCGCGCATGGCTCCAGCGTCACATGAAGATCGCAGCCGTTCAGCCGCTCGCTGCCCAGCTTGGCTGCCGCCGCCCGAATGGCGAGCATCTCCGCATGGGCGCTGGGATCGCGATCGGCGATGACCCGGTTGGCGGCAACAGCCAGCACCATGCCGTCGGGGCCGGTGACGACCGCTCCGACCGGCACCTCCCCCATGGCCGCCGCCGCGCGCGCCGCATCGAGCGCGAGCGCCATCGCGCCGGACGGAGGAAAGGGGGATTGCATATCCGTGCTTATGGCGCGCCGGTACCGTTCGGGAAAGTCCGGTCAACGCCGCGTCGTCAGCCACACCGCATGGATCACGCCGGGTATATAGCCCAGAGCGGTAAGGCCCGCGTTCAGCCAGAACCGCCGGTTCCGGCCTTCCCCCATGAACACGCCAAGAGGCGGCAGAACGACCGAAGCCAACAGGCGCTGGGGGTTCATGCCGCCGCCCGTGTCATCAGTTGGCCGGCCTCACGTCGACGGTGGGTACCTTCACATCGACTTTCTCGCGGTTGACCTCGACCTTCGGCACCTCGACATCCGTCGTCTTGGTGCCGACCTCAACCTTGGCGGTATTGACGTCGAAGGCCGGCATCTGGCCACCTTCGGCCCGGACTTCAGGCATTCGGGCGTCGCGGATCTGGCGAACGTCGATCAGACCGAAGGCGAAGGCCGCGATCACGGCGAGGATCGCCACCACGGCGATGACAAGGCCGGTTCGTGCGCCGCTGGACATTGGTCCCTCCTGTTCCTTTTTTCGAACAGGGCATCAACGACGATGACAGATATTGGTTTCGCGGACCGGGCGCCGGGGGCATAGCCCCCGGCCGCTCCAGGTCAGGCAGCCGCCTTGGCGCGGCTGGCGCGCTTGCGCTCATGCGGATCGAGGTGGCGCTTCCTGAGGCGGATCGACTTCGGCGTCACCTCGACCAGTTCATCGTCGTCGATATAGGCGATCGCCTGCTCCAGCGTCAGCCGCCGGGGCGGCGTCAGGCGGATGGCGTCGTCCTTGCCGCCGGAAGCCCGGAAGTTGGTCAGCTGCTTCGCCTTCAGAGGATTGACCTCCAGGTCATCCTCCTTCGCGTTCTCGCCGATGACCATGCCTTCGTAGAGCGGCTCGCCCGGCTCCACCATCAGCACGCCGCGCTCTTCCAGCGAATTGAGCGCATAGGCCACCGCCTCGCCCGTGCCGTTGGAGATCAGCACACCGTTCTTACGGCCCGCAATCAAACCCTTATAGGGCCCATATTTCTCGAACAGCCGGTTCATGATGCCCGTGCCGCGCGTGTCCGACAGGAACTCGCCATGATAGCCGATCAGCCCGCGCGAAGGGGCGGAGAAGGTGATGCGGGTCTTGCCGCCACCCGACGGGCGCATGTCGGTCAGCTCGGCCTTCCTCAGCGACATCTTTTCGACCACGGTGCCCGAATGCTCGTCGTCCACGTCGATGACGACGGTTTCATAAGGCTCGGTCCGCTGGCCGCCCTCTTCGCGGAACAGCACGCGCGGACGGCTGATACCAAGCTCGAAGCCCTCGCGGCGCATCGTCTCGATCAACACGCCAAGCTGCAATTCGCCGCGCCCGGCGACCTCGAAGCTGTCGCGATCGTCAGCCTCGGTGACGCGGATCGCGACGTTGCTTTCCGCCTCGCGCAGCAGGCGGTCGCGGATCATGCGACTGGTCACCTTGTCGCCTTCGCGGCCCGCCATCGGCGAATCGTTGACGGCAAAGCGCATCGACAGCGTCGGCGGATCGATCGGCTGCGCCTTGATCGGCGTCTGCACCGACGTGTCGGCAATCGTGTTGGCGACAGTCGCGACCGTAAGCCCGGCAAGGCTGATGATGTCGCCAGCCTTGGCTTCTTCCACCGGCACCCGCTCCAGCCCCCGGAAGGACATCAGCTTCGAGGCGCGGCCCGTCTCGATGATATTGCCGGCGGCGTCCAGGGCGTGGATCGGCTGGTTGACCTTGATGGTCCCAGACTGGACCCGGCCGGTCAGCACGCGACCAAGGAAGTTGTCGCGATCGAGCAGCGTCACCAGGAAGCTGAACGGCGCGTCTGCATCCAGCGCCGGCGGCGGCACATGGTCGACGATCTTCTGGAACAGCGGACGTAGCGTGCCCTCGCGCATCGTCGGGTCTTCATTGGCATAGCCATTGCGGCCCGAGGCATAGAGGACCGGGAAGTCGAGCTGCTCGTCGGTCGCATCGAGCGACACGAACAGGTCGAACACCTCGTCCAGCACTTCCTGGATACGCTCGTCGGGGCGGTCGACCTTGTTGACGACGACGATCGGCCGCAGACCCAGCGCCAGCGCCTTGCCCGTGACGAACTTCGTCTGCGGCATCGCGCCTTCGGAGGAATCGACCAGCAGGACCACGCCGTCGACCATCGACAGGATCCGCTCCACCTCGCCGCCGAAATCGGCGTGGCCGGGCGTGTCGACGATGTTGATGCGGGTGCCCTCCCATTCGATCGAGGTCGGCTTGGCAAGGATGGTGATCCCGCGTTCCTTCTCGAGGTCGTTGGAGTCCATCGCCCGCTCCTCGACCCGCTGGTTGTCGCGGAAGGTGCCGGATTGACGGAAAAGCTGATCGACGAGAGTCGTCTTGCCATGATCGACATGCGCGATGATGGCGATGTTACGGGATGACATCGCGAGTAATGTCCTGAAATGTGGAGTTGGGCGCGCCCATAACGGAAAAACACTCATCCCGCAATGCAGCACGAACGAATGATAGAATGATCGTGGCGGCTACTTCACCGTGAACTGAAAGCGATGGAGCAGACGCCCGTTCTCGGAAACGGTGATCCGGTAGCGGCCGGCCGGATCGCCCTCGGCGATGCACCAGCCATGCTCGATCAGGCCCTTGTTCAAAGGCGCCATGATGTCGGTCGTGGCGACGCGGCCATCGGCGCTCGTCCGGGTGGGCGACTCCGTCATGTCCTCCACGCCGGTCCACTGACCGGGCGGAGACGGCAGCTCGAACAGCTCGACGATCGGAACGACACGCATCGCCGGGGCGACCTTGATCTGCCAGCGAAAGCAGCTGCTGTCCGGCACCAGCGGCACCGTGGTCGACGAATGGCGGATGATGTCGCCATTCTCGTCCGCGATCTCGACGATGAAATCGGTGTCGAGCACCACCAGAGATGCCGCCTCTCCCTCCGCCGCCGCTGCGAACGCCGGCGCGGCCGCCGCCAGCAGCGCGGCGGCGAGGAGTTCAGTCCTCATCGGCCAGCTTCACGCCGGTCTTGATCGGCCCTTCCGCCTTCCCCTGCACGAACTGGTCGACATAGGGATTGCCCGACGAATAGAGCCGGTCGCGCGGGCCGCTCCAGATGATCTTGCCATGATAGAGCATCGCCACCCGGTGCGCGATCTTGCGCGCAGAGGCCATGTCATGGGTGATGGTGACGGCGGTGACGCCGAGGTCGCGCACCAGTTCGACGATCAGATCGTTGATGACATCCGCGCGGATCGGATCGAGACCCGTGGTCGGCTCGTCGAAGAAGATGATCTCGGGCTTGGCCGCGATCGCGCGTGCCAAGGCGACGCGCTTCTGCATCCCGCCCGACAACTCGGACGGCCGGAGGTTCAATACTTCGCTGCCCAGCCCCACCCGCTCCAGCGTCTCCATCGCCACCGCCTTCATTTTCGACTGGCTGGCGATGTGGCCGCGCGTCAGGGCAAAGGTGACGTTGCGCCAAACGGGCAGAGAGTCGAACAGGGCGGAGCCCTGGAACAGCATGCCGAACTTGGCCCGCACCTGTTCCAGCGCCCGGCCCTTCAGCCCCAGGGTTTCGACGCCGTCGACCTTTATCGACCCGCTCTCGGGCGTCAGCAGCCCGATGACGCATTTCAGCGCCACCGACTTGCCCGTGCCCGACCCGCCGATGATCGCCAGCGATTCGCCCGGTTCCACGGCAAGGTTGAGGCCGTCCAGCACCAGCTTGCGGCCGAAGCGCTTGTGGACGTCGCGCAGCTCGATCTTGGGACCCGCCATCAGCCGAACGCAATCACGGTGATGAGGAGGTTGGAGAGCAGGATCAGGATGAAGGCGGACACCACCGCATTCGTCACCGACCGACCGACACCGGCCGCCCCGCCCTTGGAATGATAGCCGTGATAACAGCCCATCAGGGCGATGATGAACCCGAACATCGCCGCCTTGACCAGCGACATGACGATATCGTCGGCTTCCAGAAACTGCTTGGTGATCGACAGATAGTTGACGCTGTTGAAATCCAGCCGCCCGGTCGCCAGCAGCCATGATCCGAAGATGCCGATCGCATTGGCGATCAGCACCAGCACCGGCAGCGCGATCAGCGACGCGATCAGGCGCGGCACGATCAGATATTTGAACGGGTCGGTGCGCAGCATCGTCATCGCGTCGAGCTGTTCCGTGACCCGCATCGTGCCGATTTCAGCCGCCATCGCAGAAGACATTCGTCCTGCGACCATCAGGCCGGCGAGCACGGGCCCAAGCTCGCGGACCATGCCGATGACGACGATCGCCGGCACCGTCGACTGGGCATTGAAGCGCGAGCCGCCGGTATAGATCTGCTGGGCCAGCGCCGCGCCAGTGAAAACGGCGGTGAGGCCCACCACCGGCAGCGAGAACCAGCCGATGATCGTCAGCTGCTCGAACAATCGAGCGGGATAATAGGGCGGCGTCACCGCGCGGCCGATGGCGACGCCCGCAAAGCGCGTGATCCGCCCGATCGCCGCCAATCCGTTCAGCAGAAAGCTGCCAATGGTGGCGAACACCTCGATCACATCGTGGAGGAGGTTGCCCAACATCATATCCACCGGCGCTGATAGCGGCCACCAAGGCCAGTCAGCAACTCATATTGCGAAACGCCGGCGGCTTTGGCCGCGTTGGGCAGATCATAGTCGATCGCCAGCCAGTCGCCCTCACCCACATCGGCACCGCCCACACCGACCGCCAGCAAATCCATCGACACCCTGCCCAGCACGGGGCATGCGATATCGCCCGCCAGTGCCCGGCCGACATTGCTGAACGCGCGGGAATAGCCGTCGGCATAGCCGATGTTGAGGATGGCGACACGAGTCGACCGGTCCGCGACCCAGGTGCGGCCATAACCGACGCTGTCCCCGACGGCGACGGTGCGAACCTGCAGCACCTCCGCCTCCAACCGCGCGACCTGGGCGATGTGACCGGCGGCCTCGGCGCGCGGCACACCGCCGTAAAGCGCCATGCCAGGCCGGACGAGACCGAAATGATAGTCGGACCCCAGACAGATGCCCGCTGAATTGGCCAGGCTGTAGCGGCGCGCCGGCAGCCGGGCGGCAAGCACGGCAAAGGCCTGCTGCTGCGCGCCGTTCATCGGACTGTCCTCATCCGCGCAGGCGAGGTGGCTCATCACCGTATCGAGGTTCAAGCCGTCGAGCAGGCCGGACAGCGCCTCGACTGGCGTCAGGCCAAGGCGGTTGATGCCGGTGTCGACCATCACGTCGCACGGCCGGCCGGGGGCCGCCGCTTTCCACCGCATCACCTGTTCGGGACTGTTGAGTACCGGGCGTGCCGTCGACGCCAGGGCGGCCGGCAGGTCCCCTGTCCTGACGCCGTGGAGCACGGATAGCGCCGCGCCTTCGGGCAGCGACCCCAGGGACGCTATTTCGTCCCAGGTCGCGACGAGAAAATCACGGCACCCCGCCGCGGCCAGCCGCACCGTCGCCTCGCGCGCCCCGATGCCATAAGCTTCGGCCTTCACCGCCGCGCCGCACGCGGCCGCGCCGCTCGCCCGGTCCAGCCAGCGCCAGTTTGCGGCAAGTGCCTGACCGTCGAGGATCAGGCGTAGCGGAGTCGGCGAAGGTCCGTCGGAAGTCGCGGCCAATGTGTCAGTCCATGGCTAAAGCCGAAGGCGGTGCCGCCTCAAGGGTGAAAAGTCCAGCCCCGCCCGATCATTCGTAGCGTTCCGGGAGATAGTCGTCGTCCGCGATGTCGGCGAACTTGGTCGTCGTCTTGTGGAACATCAACGGCACCGGCCCGGTCGAACCGTGACGCTGCTTGGCGACGATGACCTCCGCCCGTCCCTCGATCCGGTTGGCCTTTTCCAGCCAGCCCTGGAATTTGTCGGTGCCGTCCTCGGGCTTGCGGGCGGCGTGATAATATTCCTCGCGATAGACGAACAGCACGATGTCCGCGTCCTGCTCGATCGTGCCGGATTCGCGCAGGTCCGACAGCTGCGGCCGCTTGTCCTCGCGCTGCTCGACGGCGCGGCTGAGCTGCGACAGGGCAAGGACGGGGATATTGAGTTCCTTCGCCAGCGTCTTGAGGCCCCGCGTAATCTCGGAGATTTCGTTGACGCGGTTATCGTTGGACCCACGCGCCGAACCTTGCAGAAGCTGGAGATAATCGACGACGATGAGGCCGATACCCCGCTGGCGCTTCAGCCGCCGGGCGCGGGTTCTAAGCGCCGCGATGGTCAGCGCAGGCGTATCGTCGATGAACAGCGGCAGGTCCTGAAGCTCGGCGGCCGCGCGGGCAAGACTCCTGAACTCCGTCGAGCTGATCCGCCCCATGCGCAGCGATTCAGAGCTGATCCCGGACTGCTCGGCAAGCACGCGGGTGGCGAGCTGGTCGGATGACATTTCCAGCGAGAAGAATGCGACGGCCGCGCCCGGCGACTCGCCCGCTTCGATGCCCTCGCCGCGATCGCGGGCCAGACGCTGGGCGGCGGCGAACGCGATATTGGTGGCCAGCGCCGTCTTGCCCATCGCCGGACGGCCGGCGAGGATGATCAGGTCGGAGTGGTGGAGCCCACCCATCTTGGAGTTCAGCCCCTCCAGTCCCGTGGTCACGCCTGACAGATGGCCACCCGATTTGAGCGCTCGCTCCGCCATCTCGACCGCCAGCTGGGTCGCCTGCCCGAAGGTCTTGGTGCCGCCGGCGACCTCGCCCGTCTCCGCGACCCGATAGAGGGCGACTTCCGCCTTCTCGATCTCGGCGCGCGGATCGACATCCTCGGACGTGTCGAGCGCGCTTTCGACCATGCCTCGACCGACCCGAACCAGTTCGCGCAGCAAGGCGAGGTCATATATCTGGGTCGCGAAATCGCGCGCGCCGATCAGCGCCTCCGTCCGCTGGGCGAGCTGGGCGAGATAGACCGGCCCGCCCACCTCGCGCATCTCCGCGTCGCCGTCGAACAGCGGCTTCAACGTCACCGGATTGGCGATCATGTTGCGATCGACCAGCTTCAGCACCGCGTCATAGATGCGGCCGTGCAGCTCGGCGAAGAAATGGTCGGCCCGCAGCGTCTGCTGGACATCCTCGACCAGCCGGTTGTCGATCATCAGCGCACCGAGCAGCGCGGCCTCCGCCTCGAGATTGTGAGGCAGGGCGGTCGCGTCCGGAACGTCCGGCGCGGGTGAGGCACGCATTGTCAGCATCGTTCGCCCTATATCCACCCGTTATGCGCCGCCGTCCACGGTGACGGACCATTCTTCTGGGGATGGCATTGTGGATGGATTGCTTTGGCAAGGCGCGCGTTGACCGCTATGGGGCATGCGCGGCCAGGCAAAAGGCTAGGGAGATAGGCGATGGCGATCCGTGACAATGGGTTGACCGGATGAACGACACGACCATCGCCGCCGTCGACAATCCCGGGCCCGTCAGACCAAAAGGCATCCGTGTCGCGTTGATGCTGCTGGTGCCCCTGATCCTGCTTGGGGTCGGCGGGTGGATGTGGTTGCACGCCGGCCGCATCCAGACGACCGACAATGCCTATGTCCAGCAGAACCGGGTCAGCGTTTCCGCCGAGGTTGGCGGACGCATCGTCGCGGTCGAGGTGCACGAGAATCAGCGCGTCGAGGCTGGAGCCCTGCTGTTCCGTATCGATGACGCCCCCTATCGTATCGCGCTCGCCGAAGCCGAAGCGCAGCTGGCCGACGCACGGATAAAGGTATCGCGGCTGCGCTCGGACTATACCGCGCGCACGGCCGATGTCGGCGCTCGAAACGCCGACGTCCGCCTGGCCCAGGAAACCCTCAATCGCCAGACCAAGCTGCTGAAGGACGGCTTCACCACCCGCGCCGCCCATGACGAGGCGGTTCGTGTGCTGGCGGCCGCCCGCCAGAACGCGGTGGCGGCCTCCGCTGACGCGGTCTCGGCTCATGACGCGCTGGGTAGCGGCACACCGGCCGACCATCCGCTGGTTCTTGCCGCCGTCGCCGCGCGCGACAAGGCCGCCCTCGACCTGCAGCGCACCGTCGTCCGCGCGCCGCAGGCCGGCATCGTCAGTCAGACCAGTCGGTTGCAGCTCGGTCAGCTGGCGGTTCAGGGCTTGCCCCTGGTCAGCATCGTCGTCGCCGGCGATGCCTGGATCGAAGCCAATTTCAAGGAGACCCAGCTGACCAACATGCGCGTTGGCCAGCCGGCGACAATCAGTTTCGACGCCCTGCCCAGCCGCACCTTCGATGCGGAGGTGACGTCGATCGGTGCCGGCACCGGATCCGAATTCTCCGTCCTTCCCGCCCAGAACGCGACCGGCAACTGGGTCAAGGTGACGCAGCGGGTGCCGGTGCGCCTGAGACTGAAGGACGCGCCTCCTGAAGTGCTGGTCGCTGGCCTGTCGGCAGAAGTCGAAGTGCGCGTCCGCGACTGAGCCGGATCAACCGCGAGACACGCGGGCAATCAGAGATGCCAGGCTTTCGGCGCGATAAGGCTTGTGCGCGACCGGAACATCGCGGTGGCCGGGTCCGGGATCGAATTGATCGCCATAGCCTGAGGCGAAGATGAACGGGATGCCGCGTTCGGCCAGCAGATCGGCGACCGGCAGGCTGGTCTCGGTCCCGAGATTGACATCCAGCAACGCGAACGAGGGCGGCGTCTGATCCACCGCCGCCAGCGCCTGACGCAGACTGGGGGCGACCACTACATCCTCGGCTCCCAGCGCCTTCAACACGTCTTCGCCGTCGAGGGCGATGATCATGCTGTCCTCGACCAGTAGCACGCGCCCTGACAGCGGACGTTCCGCGACCTCGCTGGTGTCGGGTTCCCACCGATGCGCCCCGCGTCGCGCCTGCGGCCCGCTCGATTGCACGACATAGCGCGACGGGATGCAGAATGTGGCTTCGAGGCCCGTGACGCGATAATGGACTTCGGCATGGCCCTTGAGGTCGAACGGAATCGACCGCTCGATGATCGTCGATCCAAAACCACGATGCGCCGGTGCCGTGACCCCCGGCCCGCCCCGTTCACGCCAGTCGATCAACAGGCTGCCATCGTCGTCGGTGCGCCACGCCACCGTGACCGAACCATTGTCGCTGAGCGCGCCATATTTCGCCGCGTTGGTCACCAGTTCGTGCATCACCAGCGCCAAGGTCGAAAATGCGCTCGGTTCCAGCAGGATGTCAGGCCCCTTGGTGATCAGCCGGTTGCTCTTGCTGGCCAGATAGGCCCCTGCTTCCGTCTCGACCAACTGGCGCAGATCACCTGGCGACCAGTGCTGGGCGGTCAGCTGATCGTGAGCGCGCGCCAAGGCTTGAATGCGTCCGTCGAGGGTCGAGGTGAAGCCCTCCAGCGTATCGGCGCCGATGCGGCTCTGGTTCACGATGCCGCGGATCAGGGCCAGGATGTTGCGGACCCGATGATTGAGTTCGGCAATCAACAGTTCCTGCCGCTCATGCGCCTTGTCGCGCTCCGTATGCGCGCTCTCGGACATTCTGAGCACGATTTCGATCAGCGCATTGCGCAGCACCTCGCCGACACGCTGTTCGGCCGCCTTGAAGGGTTCGGCCCGTCCCTTCACCAACGCCGACCACTCCTCGAAGCTCTTGCGCGGCGTCAGTCGTTCGCCCAACGGGCCGAAGTTGGCCGGCTTCTCCGGATTGCCGGCCCAACGTACCGAGCGGAGTCGTTCCTGCCGGAACAGCACCACATAGTCGCGCGGCGCGCGCGACATCGGGATCGCCATCATCCCCGCCGCCCGATCCTGATACGCTTCCGCCTCGGGCAACATGCTGGCCAGATGGTCGGTCGTGAATACCGCGCCGCTGCCGGTCCGGTTCAGACGCTGGATTAGCCGTGTGAACTCCACCCGGCCCGGCGTCAGTCCGGTCAACGCGACGGCGCCATCGATGAATACGCCAACCCCGTCGGCCGGAATCGCGTCATTCACCATCTCACCCAGCCATTCGGTCCGTGATAGCAGCGTGTCATCCTGGGCGACGGCAGCCATCAGTCGGTCAGCGACACTGCGCGCGCGATTTTCATATTCGGTGGTCTCGTGCCGCTCGCGGCTTTCCAGCATCAGCGAATACATCTGGCCGAACAGTTCCGCCGCCGTCCGCCTGGCGAAGCTCGGCAGGCGCGGCTGATAATGATGGCAGGCGAACAATCCCCACAGCTTGCCGCCGACGATGATCGAAATCGACAGCGACGCGCGCACGCCCATATTGGTCAGATATTCGATGTGGATCGGCGACACCGCCCGCGTCACCGACAAAGACAGGTCGAGCGGCGCTTCATTGCCTTCCGGCTCCGGCAGAATCGGCACTGCGGGCGCGGTGACGTCCGCGATGATCCGGAAGGTGTTGCGCAGGTAGAGCGTCCGCGCCTGGCGGGGGATGTCAGAGGCCGGATAGTGAAGGCCCAGGAAACTGTCGACGCCGGGGCGCAGCGATTCAGCCACCACTTCGCCCGACCCGTCCCCGTCAAAGCGATAGACCATAACCCGGTCGAAGCCGGTCAGCGCCCTGACCTGGCGTGCCCCCTCGCGGAAAAAGGATGGCAGGGAATCCGTCTGTGACAGGCGATTGACCAGTCCGCGCACCAGTGTCGCGGCTTCGAATCCTTCCGCCTCCAGGCTGGGTTCGGCTTCGATGATCATGGTGTCGCCGCCGAAATGGATCGCGACGTCGAAGGGCGGCCGCCCTTCCACCAGCGGCAGGCCGAACAGGCGCTCCACCGCATCCGGCCCCCGCAGCAGCGTCAGTCGGTTGCGGATCGCGTGGATCGCCTCACTGGTCAGAAAGTTGGATAGCGGCTGGCCGAGCGCGCTGGCGGGATCAATGCCCAGATGGGTGCCGACATTGGCGGAGATGCGGCTGATCAGCCAGTCGGCGGACAAGGCGATGAGGACGCCGAAAGGCTGCACCGCACCAAGAACATGTATGGGCTCGCGATCACATGTCGTCAGATCGACCTTGGGAAGCGTCAACGGCATGATCCTGTTCGTCCAGCCGGGCCGCCTGCTCGAATAGCGCGAACGTCCGGCGCGCCGCTGTAACGACGCGATCCTCTCCCCCATTGGCGGGGTAAGGGAGATTATCGAGCGTGACAAGAAGGTTACGCCACGAACCTGATTCGTGAACCGCACCAAGGTAGCGACGCGGCAGTCCCGCCGCCACCCGACGGGACAACAGCGCCCCGCCCAGCCGCGACCCTTCCAGCACATAGATCGCGCCCCACCGGGCGGCTTCGTCCGGCAGATCGAATCCGGTCAGCGGCGAGGGCGACGCAACCCCCAGTTCGTTCAGATCAGCGGCCAGCAGGGCCGCGCGCGGCTGCCACCCGTCAAGCGGAGGATCGACGGCGATCGCCGCTTCCGCCGCTGGCAGAGCCCTGGCGTGAGCGATCAGGAACCGGCGATAGGCCTGGGCGTCGCCAAGGTCGAAGCGCTCGAACAGGCCGTCCAACCGCTCGTGATCCGCCTTGGTCGCAGACCTGAGCGCTGCAACCAGGCCCGTCATCAGCCGAATACCCGCCTGAAGATGGTGTCGACCTGGCGCAGATGATAGCCAAGGTCGAACTTGTCCTCCAACTCCGCCTCGGACAGCCGCGCGGCGACGTCCGGATCGGCCTTCAGCAGATCGAGCAGACTGAGCGCACCGTCGGAATCCCACACCTTCATGGCGTTGCGCTGGACGATGCGGTAGGCGTCCTCGCGCGCCACGCCGGCCTGGGTCAGCGCCAGCAGTACCCGCTGCGAATGGACCAGCCCGCCCATGCGGTCGAGATTCTTCTGCATCCGCTCTGGATAGACCACCAGCTTGTCCATCACTCCGGTCAGGCGGGCGAGGGCAAAGTCCAGCGTCACGGTGGCATCGGGCCCGATCATCCGCTCGACGGAGGAATGGCTGATGTCCCGCTCATGCCACAGAGCGACGTTTTCCAGGGCCGGGGTGACATAGCCGCGCACGAGCCGGGCGAGGCCGGTCAGGTTCTCTGTCAGCACCGGGTTGCGCTTGTGCGGCATCGCCGACGAACCCTTCTGGCCGGGCGAGAAATATTCCTCCGCCTCCAGCACCTCGGTGCGCTGCAGATGGCGGACCTCGGTCGCCAGCCGCTCGACCGACGAGGCGATGACGCCCAGCGTCGCGAAATACATGGCGTGGCGGTCGCGGGGGATGACCTGGGTCGACACCGGTTCCGGCTTCAGGCCCAGCTTCCCCGCGACATGCTCCTCGACGCGCGGGTCGATGTTGGCGAAGGTGCCGACGGCGCCTGAGATCGCGCAGGTCGCCACCTCCTCGCGCGCGTTCACCATGCGCGTGCGGGCGCGGTCGAACTCGGCATAGGCCTGGGCGAGCTTGAGGCCGAAGGTCACGGGTTCGGCATGGATGCCATGACTGCGGCCGATGGTCGGGGTCAGCTTGTGTTCGTATGCGCGGCGCTTCAGGACTGCCAGCAGCTTGTCGAGGTCGGCGATGATCAGGTCCGCCGCCCGCACCATCTGCACCGCCAGGCAGGTGTCGAGCACGTCGGAACTGGTCATGCCCTGATGCAGAAAGCGCGCCTCCGGCCCGACATGTTCGGCGACGTTGGTCAGGAAGGCGATGACGTCGTGCTTCACCTCCGCCTCGATGGCGTCGATGCGGTCAACCTCGAACGCGCCCTTTTCCCACACCGCCTTCGCGGCATCGGCCGGCACGACCCCCAGCTCGACCATGGCGTCGAGGGCATGCGCCTCGATTTCAAACCAGATCTGAAAGCGGGTTTCTGGCGCCCAGATGGCAACCATCTCGGGACGCGAATAGCGGGGGATCATGACTGTTTCGGGCTCCTGACGGCGAAGCGCCGCGCCTAGCAAAGCATCGCCGGCTGAGCAATGAGAGCGTTTGATGGGAACGCGAGGCCGGGCGGGTTACTTGTTTTGATCCAGCTGACGCTGGATGGCGGCACCGGCCCGCACCCCCATCCGGCCACCCCACGAGAGCTTATGCTATGGGTGGCAGGGT
>JBBCJR010000004.1:0-551444 GCA_037190805.1 Sphingomonas sanxanigenens
GCTACCGACCGCTGGTCCCGGAAACCGCGACACCGCCATTGTCGTCGTCCGGTTCCGCTTCGCTCCACCTACCGACGACAATGGCGGCGGAAGCAACAATGCACTAACAATCAAACCGGACCACTCGGTGGGGGCCGATCACACCGGGCACTTACGAGCCCACCCCCCTCAGTCTAGCAGTCAGGCAGCACCTCATCGACAATCAGGAGAGCAGCAATGGCTGATATTGTGCGGGGTTGTTGGCAGAGGTGAGGGCCAGCAGCAGAAGCTACGGAGGCCACCATCGGCAATGAAGAGGGCAATCCGAAGACCGCCCTCTTCGAAACGCCTAGGGCATATGCTGACCAGATAGTTCATGGGCGTCCGCCACACGTTCATCCACCACGCGCGTATGCCATTCGGTCCATATCAGCGCCTCCGAATCCTCGTTGTCTGTCTCGAGTTCGGCGAATGCCATGTTGCGATCGACCACCTCCATCATTTCAGGGCGGTTTGGCCCCCAGTCGGTCAGATCGTCCTCATGCGCTCCACAGCAGTCCTCGCCATCTTCTTCGGCAGCGTCGTCATCCTCCAAATCGGGGTCGCCATAACGAAGGTTGACCAGATCAATTACCACTTGAGCCAGCTCCTCCAAATCCCTGAGAGGGAGCAGTGCAAGGATTGCGACAGGTATGGTTAGATACTGCATCGGACGCACTCACTGGTTTCGGCTTTCTACGGCCGTGACCGCTGCGGGCGATCGCCGGGGGGTAGAAACCTGCCAGTGAGACAGGCCGGCGGTTTTTAAGCTTGCGCTCTGGACATGACGCACCGCCCCCGGCTTTGCGCCTCGCCAAAGGCGCACACTTGCGAGCCAACAAGCTCACATTTCGCGACCGAACCCGCGTCAACGGGTCCGATCGCTATCACTGGTCCGGGTTTCTACGCCCACGGACAATTGGCCACGAACAGGCAGCTATTTGCAAGTCAAGCGTCGTCCCGACGCCTAAAGTAGAGCGCCAATCTTCAAAAAAAGTTAAGCTACGGCTGAATTTATCATTTTATTTGCAGTCGAATGAGCGATGTTCGCTTGAACATGAGTTCCGCTGCTCCCCTTCAACTTCAACGGCTTACGATCGAATCGAGACGAATAGGCTTCTCCACGCGGATCATAAGCCCCGCAATCGGAGTCGCGGCTACCATCAACGCTACAAGTTGCACCAAGATCCTTAGGAGGGGGCCTAAAAATTAACGTCTATACTCAGCCCAAATTCGCCATGATCAAACTCAAGGAATTTCATGGCCCTCAAATGCGCCTTCCCCATTTTTTGATCAAGGCTTACCGTTAAAGTGCGAAATTCCGCGTGGGTCCGCCATGCGTTCCGGGAAAGCTGAACGATTTCTGTCAAATACTTAGCGCATCCACTGGAGCATCTTGGGTGATGAGGGATGAAGGAAACTGAACAAGAAAAAGGGAACATCAGACGTTCTCGACGTTTTGACGTCAGAGCGACGATGGAGTGATGGCATGCCGCCTGCTGACCGACAATTTGGGTCCTGGCTGCTGCGTCAGTCCAACCGGCCAGAATGGTGGGCGGCGCTCGCCAAGTCTGCCAAGACCGACCCCGCCTTTCCAATCAATGGCAGTGCTGACGATGTTCGCCTCCGACTGACATAGCTTATGGCCGAGCCTGACAGGTTCGAGATGCTGGACGACACGGAGATGGCCTGGCTAACCGAGTAGCCACCTGGCTCCTGGCCACATGTTCAGCCAACTTGCATAATCCTACCGCCAGGTGTGATCCCCCATCGAGGGAGGGCGCCATGAAACGACGGTGCGAACAATGTGAGGGAGAAGCTCGCAAGTACACGGCGATAATTAATGGTGAGGGCGAGTCAGTTCGTTGCACGGGCGCGACGAATGGCCAACGGCAGAAGCGTCAGACCAAAATTTGCGCTGGTGCGACATCTCTCTTCTTTTGCGAATCTGCTAACTAACGCCTTAGCGGGTTCAAAATCATGATTTTTGGCGGAGACGTTGACAGCTTGGAAGCGAGCTTCGACCGTCGAGATGCATCACGTCCGCAAGGAAGGCGTTGTCGCCCGACTTAGAGAAATTGAGGCAGGCCTTGTGCTGTTGATCCTCGGTGATCGCAATCACCCGTTCGCGCGCGTCCTTCCCCAAGCTGCCCTTAACAAGCCGCGTGAGACTCTGCTGCAGAGTGAATTTAGGTTGCTCTACGCCGACCAGCGTAGCTTTACGATAGTGCACGCGAACATCGCGTATAACAGGTTCCGCTATCCGATACTGCTTCCCCCAGGTTCGGGAAGATGACACACCGGAAGGAAGTGGGAGTCGAGTCCCAAATCGCTCGCCAAAGAGCCTTGGCGCTCCCACCAGGCTCGGGCCGTTCCTGCGTGTTTAAAACCGACCTATTACCGAAATTCATGCCGTGCCGGCGGCGAAGGCTCTAAGTGATTGAATTTAGTGGTGACCCCTACGGGACTCGAACCCGTGTTTTCGCCGTGAGAGGGCGACGTCCTAGACCGCTAGACGAAGGGGCCGCTAGCTGGAGGAGGGGTCCTTATGTGGGGGCGGGGGCGAGGTCAAGCCTTTGGCGAGATCTCGGGCTACGCAGGTCGGCGACCGTGGCTTCGAGTGCATGGTTCGATGCTGTGCGTTCCTTACCGGACGCGGGTTGTTCGCACTTCAACGCGGCGTTGCCGATTCTGGCGGCCAAGGCAATGGATCGACCATGCCGAGCGTTGATCGTTGATGCTCGGATGGCCTCAACACCCGTGATAATGGTTTGGGTTGCTACTATTTTTTTTGCGAGTTAGGTCCGCTCGACGATCAAGGATCCTACGCATGACAGCCAGCCGACATTCGATCGAAGATTTTCGTACTGCCGCCCGTCGTCGTTTGCCGAAGATGGTGTTCGACTATCTGGACGGCGGGGCTGGCGATGAGCGCGGTCTGGATCGGAATCGCGCCAGTTTCACCAGTTGCACGTTGCTGCCGCGCGCGCTTCAGGACGTCAGTACGATCGATATGACCGTCAGGCCCCTGGGAAATCCTTGGGCGGCTCCGTTCGCGGTCGCGCCCATCGGTCTGCTCGGGGTTCTGTGGCCTGGCGGAGACGCCATTCTGGCCCGCGCGGCGGCGGATGCGGGTATTCCATTCATTCTGTCGACCGCATCGACGATGACGGTGGAGCAGGTGGCGGCCGCATGCGATGGCGAATTGTGGTTTCAGCTCTATGTCGTCCGTCGCGACCTGGCCGAAGCCTTGACCCGGCGGGCTCTGGCCGCAGGGTGCAGGACCCTGGTCCTGACCATCGATGTGGCCGTCAATGGCGAACGGTTGCGCGACAAGCGATCAGGGTTTGGCGTCCCGTTCCGTCCCAGTCTGGCGACCCTTTTCGACTGCGCGCGCCATCCTCGCTGGACGTTGGCGCAGCTTCGTCATGGCTTGCCCGAATTGGCGCACTTCGCTGCCGCCAGCGACGATCTGGACGCTCAGGCGGCGTTGATGCGGCGCGAGATGGATGCGAGTTTCGCCTGGGACGATCTGAAGCGATTGCGCGATATGTGGCCGGGCACCTTGCTCGTGAAGGGCGTGCTGCGCGGTGAGGATGCCGCCCATTGCATCGCACTGGGCGTCGATGGTGTCATCCTGTCCAATCACGGCGGGCGTCAGCTCGAAGATGCGCCGGCAGCCATGACGATGTTGCCTGAGGCGGTGAGGACGGTTTCGGCGCCGCTGTTCGTTGACGGCGGCGTGCGCCACGGCGGCGATATCGTGAAGGCGCTTGCCGCCGGTGCCAGTGGGGTGCTTGTCGGCCGTGCGCTGCTTTATGCCCTCGCCGCCGACGGGCCAGCCGGGGCGGCGAGGGCGATCGCGATGTTGAAGGACCAGGTCCGGAACGTCATGGCGTTGGCCGGAGTCGCCCGCGCCGATACGCTGCGCGAGGCGACCCTGACCCGAAGCCCTCCTCAGTAAACGAAGCGGGCTCCGACCTTGAACGTGCGTCCGAAGCGGTCATAGACTCCCGACACACCCTGTGCCGGGAACGGCGGATCGACGTTGGTGAGATTGTTGACGACACCGTAGAACGACAGCTTGCGCGGCCCGTTCTGGGTCACGAGATATTGCAACGACATGTTGAGGTAGAAGCGATCGTCGACCCGGTTGTTGGCGATCGAGATCGGCGACGCTGGATTATAGTCCGAACTGTCCGGGCCGACCAATGCCTTGTCGATCGCGCCGCCGCCGACATAGCGGCCTTGCAAGGTGCCGGTCAGCCGCTCGCCGGCATAGGTGATCGAGCCGTTCAGAACCCAGTGCGGGGTGTTCGTGGCGCCCGAGTTCGCACCGGACGTAAAGCCGCCGACCTGACCGGCGCGGTTGATCACGCTGCCCCGGTTCTGGATGACGCCATTGGCGTCGTACGTCACTGGCACGCCCTCGCCATTGTCGGTCTTGAGGTCGATCGCATAGGTTCCCGCGAGGCGGGTGATCAGGCTGCCGCTGCCAAGGCGGAGGCGATAGCTGGCGTCGAAGTCGATACCGCGCGCCCGCAGGGACGCCAGGTTGAGCAACTGGACATTGACTCCATCGATCACGGTATTGGCGCCGCTGCCGGTGATGTCGACGAAGCCGCAGAAGAAGCCCGGTGTTCCGGTACGCAGTTCGTTGCCGCAATTGTCGAGGATCTGCGGCGCGTCGAGCGCGGTGATCACGCCACCGATCTTGATGTCGTAATAGTCCACCGACAACCTGAAC
Source organism: Sphingomonas sanxanigenens (assembly GCA_037190805.1). GTDB lineage: Bacteria > Pseudomonadota > Alphaproteobacteria > Sphingomonadales > Sphingomonadaceae > JBBCJR01. The sequence continues at coordinate 4,766 of JBBCJR010000004.1, forward strand.
CCATCCAGGAAGGTCGGGCTGAATACGGCGCCGAATGTCAGCGTATCGGCCTCTTCGGGCCGCAGCCCCGGATTGGGAATGTTTGAAACCCGGGTCAGGGTGGTGATGCCGGTGACGGGATTGCGCAACTGGGCGGAGCTGTTCGTCGATGAGAACAGTTCATTGTTGTTCGGCGCCCGTACGTCGCGCGAGCGCGTGGCGCGAAGCTTCAGGTCTGGAACCGGCTCATAGGTCCCGCCGATCTTCCACGTCCTGACCCCGCCGCTGGTGCTGTAATCGGTGAAGCGGACGGCGCCGTTCAGTTCGAGCGAGTAGGCGAAGGGCATTTCACGTGCCAGTGGCACGACGGTTTCCACATAGGCATCCTTGACCTCGTAGCTGCCCTTGAACGCCTTGGGGTTGCCGTAGTTGAAGCCGCTAGCCTGCGCGATGGGGTCGGACACCGCGTCGGCGGATTCCTTGCGATATTCGACACCGAGCGCCATCGAGACAGGTCCTGCCCAGGTTTCGAAGGGCTGGCCGTTCAGATTGGCGGCGGCGGCGCGCTGGGTCGTCTTGACCCGATAGGATTGCGTGCCGGTGACGTAGTCGATCGCCGCCTGGCTGGGCGACCCGACGCCGAAGATATTGATCGGCTGACAGCCCTGGGCCCGCGCGCCGGCATCACGGCACATCGGGTCCCCGGTCAGAGGATCTTCGATCGCGTCGACCGCGTAGCGGAAATTCTGTTCGATGCGATGATTATGAATGCGCGCATCGAACTGGTTGCGGCCATACTGAAAATAGGCATCCCAGCTCCAGCTGCCGCCAAGATCGCCGCTGGCGCCGCCTAGAATACGATAGGTCTCGTTCTGGTTGTTGGCGTTCACGCGCCCGAAGTCGTTGTAGAAACGGGCGACCCCGAAGCTGTTGATGGCGTTGGTGGTCAGGATATCGTCCAGGGCATCGGGAATGAAATAATTGTCCCGGCGGATCGTGACGCCGTTGCCGGCATCCCGCGCGGTGGGGGCGGTGAAGTTCGCACCCGACTTGCCGTAGCTGCCCTCGGCGAACACCGTGATCGCGTCGCTCAGTTCATATTCCAGATGCGCCATGCCGACATAGCGCTCGACCGGCACCACCGCCTGAAGGTTGGTGTACTGGTTGAGGCCGTCATTGCCCCCTGAAAAGTTGATCGCGTTCGAGCCCACGGCCTCGCCATAGGTGAACGGGATCAGCGCGCCGCCAGGACCGAACTGAAGCCCGCGCAGCACGTCGGCGCCGTTATTGGGGTTGGTGTCCGCATTCACGCCGGTGATGACGCCGCCATAGGCCTGATTGATCTGGGTGACGCCTCGGGCCCACATCCGCGAAGGCGTGCCGGCGGGGCGGCTGGACGGATAGGTGACCAGCCCGTGCTGTTCGCGGCCCCAGTCACGATCCCAATAGGTGTCGATGCCGCTGGCATTCACATAGTCGCCGCCGATCACGAAATGGCCGCGGCCGTCGGCGAAGTCCGTGCCATAGGCCAGCGAGATCTGGCGTTCGGCATTGTCGCCATATTGCGTGATGCCGTAGGATATGTCGCCGCGCAGCCCCTGCATGCGCTTGTCGAGGATGATGTTGACGACGCCGCTGACCGCGTCCGATCCCCAGGCGGCCGAGGCGCCGCCGGTGACGACTTCGACCCGGTTGATCAGGATGGTGGGAATGAGGTTGAGATCGACCTGGCCGTTGGCGGAGGTCGGCACATGCCTGCGGCCGTCCACCAGCGTCAGCGTGCGAATATTGCCCAGGCCACGAAGGTCAGCGAAATTCTGTCCGGAGCCGCCCGAATTCTGAGGGTTGGTCGATGCGCTCGAACTGGCGCGGAAGGCCGGAATTTCACCCAGGAAATCGCCGACATTGGCCAGGCCTCGGGCCTGGAACTGCTCCGTTGACAGCATTTTGGTCGGGGTCGGCGCGTCAAATCCGGAGCGGGCGACGCGCGATCCCGTGACGATGATGTCGTCTACCGCCGAATCTGCGGCGTCGGCGGCAATGGGCGAGGCGGCTGCGTTGGTCTGGGCGAACGCGTGAACCGGCATCACGGTGGTGAGTGCGCCAGCCGAGCACAAAAGCAAAAGACGATAGGTCATGTGATTATCCTTCCTGGCATGGCGGTGAGGGCGATGGTCTGTCGCGCCGCTCACCACCTTGTTTCAATTGACCCGGGCTGTTGTCCCCGGTTTGCCGTCACGGTTGGTCGACGATGAAGTTGCCGGAGTCGGAGGAGACCAGTTCCTCGCCGGGGGTCTGGGTCCAGCCGATCGGATCGCCGCCTTCCGCAACGATCTTGACCTGACGCGCCAGCAGTCGGCGAAGCATCGCAATGCCTTCGTCGGTGCTGGCCAGATGTTCTTCCGAATGGAAGGCGATTTCGCCCTGGCTGGTCTGCGCTTCCCAGTCGCCGGGGAAGCGCTGATGCTCCTCCTCGGTCAGATCGCGCCAGTCCTTGCCGTTCGGCTTTGACCGGATGCTGGCGAAATCATGCCCCTTGGGCAGCCGAGCGACATTGTAGACGAGGTAATGCGTCGAATCGATCGGCAGCACGAACCCGATGCCGCTCGTCCGGCCCCAGGTAAGATTGGGATTCGGCACCACGCGGATGTTGGGCAGCAGGCATTCGGTGATCCGCAACATTTCGCGGCCGTCGTCCAGATTGCGCCTCTGGTGAGAGCGGATGCCCTGTTCGAAGGGGGAGAATTTGACGGTCGGCTTCACGCCCATCTCAGGAACGAACTGGGTGCCGCTGAATGCCTGGTGCAGCACCGGGACATGGAACGGGTCCATGACATTTTCATAGTGCTGCAACCAGTTGCAGGGCGTGATGCCATAGCCGCCGGAGCCGAGATTGGTGTCGTCGGCGATCAGATTCTCGCTCTCGTCCAAATCCTCCAGCAGGGCGAAACGCGGCAGCAGTGGCTTCTTCTCCGGCGGCCCCAGATAAGCGAAGATCAGGCCGTAGCGCTCCTCGACCGGGTACCAGGGCTGGCGGATACGGGTTCGGACCTTGGCACCATTGTCTGGTTCCATCGGCATATCGAGGCACCGGCCTTCGACATCGAACAGCCAGCCATGATAGCAGCAGCGGATGCCGTCGTTCTCGGCCCGGCCATAATAGAGGCTGGCGCCACGATGGCAGCAGCGGGGGTGAACCAGCCCGGCGCGACCCTGGCCGTCGCGAAACAGGATCAGGTCTTCGCCCAGCACCCTGACCTTGCGCGGCGTGGCCGTCGCATCCGCCGTCAATCCTACGGGCTGCCAGAAGCGACGCAGATACTCGCCCATCGGCGTGTCGCGTTCGACCAGGGTCAGGTCTTCCCGGAACCGGGGCTGACGCAGACTATAGGTATAACCGTCCACTCGGGGTTCTCCTCATCCTAACGGCGGTGCTGACATGGGTTGTCGGGCTGGCGGGACATGCTGTCTAAAGCGCGGTATGATGCCGCGACTGCCCGTGCCTCGACTGGCCTGTTTCCGCTCCACACTTAAAAGTTTTTAGTTGGTATTGCTACCATCTTGCACCTTCGGCGGATTTGCGCAATAGGGTTTTTGTCACGGTCGTCCGAACGGTTGGGCAGGTGGCCGGGACAGAACAAACGGGCGGGATGAACCTGCCCCTGTTGGAGAGTGAAGGCGTTGGGCACCTCGAAAGCGATGCGTCGATCCGTGTTCGATACGAACCCGGCTGATCTTGTTACAAAGCCTCGTCAATCAACGGGGACAGCAACAGGCATGCGCAAGATCGAATCGAACACCGGCGTTGAGGAAGAAGCGACGTCGAACGCCAACGCGACTGCTGGCCCGCTTGCCGACATCGTGGCATTCCAGCTTCGCATCGCTCAGGCAGCGTCCTTCCAGGCCTTTGCGGAACTGACGGGCGATCAGGGGCTGCGTCCGGGCCACTATGCGGTGCTGCAGGTCATCGCGGCCCATCCTGGCATCAGCCAGACCGAGCTCAGCCGGGCCGTCGGTCGCGACAAGACCACGCTGACGCCGACGTTGCACGATATGGAACGGGGCGGGTTGATCAAGCGCGACCCGCATCCGGAAGATCGGCGCAGCCGTATGCTCAGCCTGACTCCGCAGGGAGAGGAAAAGCTCGCTGCTCTCGTCAAATGCGCCAACGAGCACGATCAGAGAATAGACAAGATATTGGGCGCTCGAGATCGACAGATCCTTCTTCGAACGCTCAAAAAACTTATAGCCGGTCTTGAAGATACGTCTAATCCATAATTAATCTGGGATTATTGCATGTACACAGCTTCCAGCGCGCTTCTTGATTCATTTGTCGAGCATGGCGTTTCTTATATTTTTGCCAATCTTGGCAGTGACCACCCCGCATTGGTGGAGGCAATCGCCGAAGCGCGCGCGGCGGGTCGCCCGCTCCCGGAGGTTGTAACCTGTCCCAACGAGATGGTGGGGATGAGTGCGGCTCACGGCTATTGGCAGGTCAGCGGCAGGGCGCAGGCGGTGGTCATTCACGTCGAGTGCGGCACCCAGGCGCTGGCGGGAGCCATACACAATGCCGCCAAGGGACGCGCGCCGATGCTGATCTTCGCGGGTGCGTCGCCCTATACCCAGCATGGTGAGCTGAAAGGCAGTCGTAACGAATTCATCCAATGGATTCAGGACGTCCACGACCAGCGCGGCATCGTTCGCGGCTATATGCGCTACGACAATGAACTGAGGACCGGGGCGAACCTGAAGGACATGGTTCATCGCGCGTTCCAGTTCGCCAATTCCGATCCGAAGGGCCCCGTCTATCTGATGGGCGCGCGCGAGGTGATGGAGGAAGAGGTGTCCCCCTCGCCGGACGTCGCCGCGCGGTGGTTGCCGATCGCCCCGGCGGCGCTGGATTCAACCGGTGTGGCGGCTGTCGGAACGGCGCTTCTGAACGCGCGGCGGCCGTTGGTCGTCACCTCCTTTGTCGGGCGTAATCCGGCGGCGGTGGGGCCTCTGGTGGCGCTTTGCGAGCGGTTGGGCATCGGGGTTGTCGAATCCGTGCCCAATGCCATGAACTTCCCGCACCACCACCCGCTCTATCAGGGCAATCAGTGGAACCATCCGGTCCAGAATCCGCATCTGGCGGAGGCGGATGTGATCCTGGTGCTGGACAGCGACGTGCCCTGGATTCCGACTGTATCGAAGCCGGCGGACGACGCCCGCATCTTCCATGTCGATGTCGATCCGCTGAAGGAGCAGATGCCCCTGTGGCGGATCGCGGCGGAGGGCGTGTTCAGGGCCGATGCCGCAACGGTGCTTGGCCAATTGCACAGCTGGCTGGACGGGCAGCAGATCGACGACGCGGTCGTTGCCGCCCGGACCCGGCATTATGCGGGATGCCACCAGGCGCGCGCGGAACGTCTGCGCGCCCTGGAAGTCGCGCCCGCGGCGGGGTTGAGCGCCGAGTATGTGGTTTCCCGCGTGCGCGCGGCCAGCGACGAGCGGATGCTGTTCCTGAACGAGAGCATCTCGCATTATCACACCGTCTTCGATCATCTGGCACTTGGTGATCCGGGCCAGATCTTCACCAGTGGCGGCGGATCGCTGGGCTGGAACGGCGGTGCTGCGATCGGCGCGAAACTGGCCGCCCCCGATCGCACGGTGATCAGCTTTACGGGCGACGGCTCCTATATGTTCAGTGTGCCGGCCTCGGTCCATTGGATGGCGCGGCGCTACGAGACGCCGTTCGTCCATATCATCTTCAACAATCGCGGCTGGAAAAGCCCGAAGCTGTCGGCATTGGCTGTTCATCCCGACGGGCATGCGGCCAAGGCGAACAGCCTCGACACCTCGTTCGAGCCCGCGCCCGATTATGCCGGCATCGCCACCGCCGCGGGAAACGCCTGGGGACGCCAGATCCGGCATGCGGACGAGGTCGACGAGGCCATCGCGGAGGCGCTGCGCGTGGTGCGCGAGGAAGGGCGCTGCGCGGTCCTGGACGTCTGGCTGGACCATCACTGATCGGACGGCGCGGTCGACAATCAAAAAACATCAAGCGGAGGAGCAGGACATGACGGCGATACACAGGCCAGGCATCGGCAGGCGGCACCTTCTGGCGGCAGCCTTGGCGGGGGGCGCGATGGCGCCGACAAGCGTGTTCGCCGCTCAGGCGGCGACGCCCGCGGCGCGAGCCGGTGCCAGTGCGCTGCCCGCCAACGCCGCGCGCACCATCCGGCGGGTTACGGCGACCGCGCTGTCGGTGCCCGTTTCCTTCCCCTATGCAAATCCGCCGATCTCCAGCCGCGAGCATTGCTGCTATGTCGAGATCGAGACCAGCGACGGCCTGATCGGTCATGGCATCAGCGGCATTGCCGATGCCCGCAGCATCGCGGATATCGTCACCAACGCGATCGCCCCGGCCATCACCGGCGATGACGCGATGCGCAGCGAAGCGATCTGGAACAAGCTTTACTGGCTGCTGACTCCGCGCGGCCAGTCCGGACTTGCCGTCCACGCGATTTCCGCCGTCGATATCGCGCTGTGGGATATTCGCGGCAAGGCGCTGGGCGTGCCGATCGCGACCTTGCTGGGTGGTGCCCGGCAGACGGTGGCCGCCTATTGCACGTTCGGCCCCGATTTCTTCACGCGGGACCAGTTGGTGGCCGCAGCGCGCGATGTGGTCGGGCAGGGGTTTCACCACATCAAGATGGTCGTTGCGTCCGGCGTCCTGCGCCGCCGCGACAGCCGTCCGATCCGCGCCCATCTCGAGGAAGACGTCGCGCGCGTGGCGGCCGTCCGCGCGGCGGTTGGCGACAGCATCGAGCTGTCGATCGATGGCAACTGCAACATGGATTATCCCAACGCCAAGTGGCTGATCGACGCTCTGAAGCCTTATAAGCTGAGCTTCGTCGAGGAGCCGTTGACGCAGAACGACGCCCATCTGCTGGCGACCCTGCGCGAAGCGACCGGCGCCACCATCACCGCCGGGCAGAATGAAGGACGCTCATCGCGGTTTCGGGACCTGATGATCGAGGGCGCCGTCGACTATATCCAGCCCAATGTGATGATCGGTGGCGGCTTCACCCAATGCCTCAAGATCGCGGGCATGGCCGATGCGTTCAATGTACCGATCGCCAATGGGGGCGCGGCCGGGCTCCACAACATGCACCTTCATGCCGGACTGTCGAACGGTGGGCCGGTAGAATGGCACATCCCGTTCATGGAAATGTGCCGCCAGATCTTTGTCGACATCCCGCGCCCCAGCGGTGGCAAGCTGACGATCCCGGATCGTCCGGGTCTGGGGTTCGAGCCCAATCGGGACGCGATTCGCGAGATCGCAGCCCGCCCCTGGGTCGATCGTGACCGGCGCTGAACAGCCGCACCATAATCATATCCCGATCAGCGATGGCTGACGGACAGGAGAGCGCCATGGCCACTGCAAACGTCGATCCCGACACCCAACCGGCGGCCGAGGGAGGCACGGACGAGCCCCAGACCGGACGTCGCCTCGGCTGGCGCTATGTCGTGATTCTGACGATCGCCTACACCTGCGCGTTCGCTGATCGTCAGGTCCTGTCGTTGCTGGTCGAACCGATCAAGCATGATCTGGGCGTCACCGACACCCAGCTCAGCCTGCTGCTCGGCTTTGCATTCTCGTTCTTCTATTCGGCGATGAACCTGCCGGCCGGCTATCTGGTCGACCGTTTCGGCCGTCGCGGCCTGATCGCGGGCGGCGTCGTCATCTGGTCGACGATGACGATGATCTGCGGTTTTTCCCGCAATTATCTTCACCTGTTGGTCGGCCGGGCGGGCGTCGGAATTTCGGAAGCGGTGATCGCGCCGGCCAGCTACTCCCTGGTCCGCGACAAGGTTCCTCTCAGTCACCGCGGTCGGGCCTTCAGCGTGCTCGCGATGGCGCCCTATTTTGGTTCCTCCGTCGCGCTGATAGGCGGCGGCGCGCTGTTGGCGGCGGCGACCGCCGGCTCGTTCGACGCCATACCCGTTCTGAACACGTTGAGGCCGTGGCAGGTGGTGTTGGTCATGCTCGGCCTCCTCGGTTTGCCGATCGCTTGCCTGTTCCTGGCGTTGCCGGCCGACCATCGCGTCATTACAGGGCCGAAGGGGCAGCTGCTCGCTGGCCTGCTCGCCGCCGCGCGCTACATGATCGCGAACTGGCGCACCTATCTGCCGTTGATCGGCTATTCATCGCTCGGCTCGGTGTTCGTGTTCGCTAATGGTGCCTGGATGCCGACGATGATTGCCCGCAAGTGGGAAGTCCCGCTGAGCGAGGTCGGCTATGTTTACGGTACCATCACGGCGATCTGCGCGCCGGTCGGATTGCTGCTCATGGGCATGTTGATCGACCGGCTGAGCAGCAAGGGGAAGGGAATGGCGACATTTGCCGTCGTCGTCGGCCTGCTCGCCGTCCTGTCCTATGCGCTGGTTCCCATCATGCCGTCCGTGAACGGAAGCTGGGTGGCGAAGGCGGTGGGCCTGTTGTTTGCCGGCAGCTTCTATGCGATCGGCTCGATCATTGTGGCGAAGGTCACTGCTTCTGAAATGGTGGGGCGCGTGACGGCGGTGTATCTGTTGTTTCAGAGCCTGGTCGGCGCCGGTCTGGGTCCGCTGATCGTCGCGCTGATCGCCGACAATCTGGCCAGCGGTCCGGAGGCGATTGCGATCGGAATGCTGTCCACCAGCCTGCTGATCGGTATCCCGGCGTCACTGATGCCGTTGTTCCTGCGTCGGGAAATGCGCTGATGCCGGATGTGCCGGACTATGACGTCGTTATCGTCGGAGCCGGTCATGGCGGCGCACAGGCCGCGATAAGCTTGCGGCAGCTGGGCTTTTCCGGGTCGATCCTCATCATCGGCAGGGACGCCGAGCCTCCCTATGAGCGCCCGCCGCTCAGCAAGGATTACCTGGCTCGCGAAAAGTCGTTCGAGCGACTTTATATCCGCCCGCCGGCGTTCTGGCCTGAGAAGGGCGTGGACCTGAAGCTCGAAAGCACGGTGGTCGCCGTCGATCCGGCCGTTCGGCGCGTGATGCTGGGGGATGGAAGCGCGATCGGCTATGGCAAGCTGATCTGGGCAGCCGGTGGCGATCCCCGGCGGCTGACCTGTGCTGGAGCGGACCTCGCCGGTATCCACGGCGTCCGCGACCGTGCCGATGCGGATCGCATGATGGGCGATCTCGATGCAGGCGCCTCCCGGATCGTGGTCGTCGGTGGTGGCTATATCGGGCTGGAGGCTGCTGCTGTCCTGAGCAAGCTGGGCGCGTCCGTCACGGTGCTGGAGGCGCTGCCTCGGGTCCTCCAGCGCGTGGCGGGGCCGACCCTGTCGGACTTCTATGCGGCGGAGCATCGCGCGCATGGCGTCGACCTGCGGGTCGACACCGTGGTTTCCGGCCTTGAGGGCAAGAATGGTCGGGTCAGCGGTGTCAGACTGGCGAATGAGGAAATCATTCCCGCCGACATGGTGATCGTCGGAATCGGTATCGTGCCGGCTATCGCGCCTCTGGCGGCCGCCGGGGCTGGGGTCGGCAACGGGGTCGAGGTGGATCGCTATTGCCGTACCAGTCTGCCCGACATCTACGCTATCGGCGATTGCGCATTGCACGAGAATCGCTTTGCCGACGGCGCCCGCATCCGGCTGGAGTCCGTCCAGAATGCCAATGACATGGCCAAGACGGTCGCGTCGGACATCATGGGCGATCCGAAACCCTATGACGCTCTGCCCTGGTTCTGGTCGAACCAATATGATCTGAAGCTCCAGACCGTGGGTCTGGCGGCCGGGTTCGATACGGAACTGGTCCGTGGCGACCCCGCGTCGCGCAAGTTCAGCGTGATCTACCTGAAGGAAGGGCGGGTCATCGCCCTCGATTGCGTCAACGCGGTCAAGGATTTCGTCCAGGGCCGGCAATTGGTGGTCGGCGGCATGCGTGTCGCGCCCGAACAACTCACCGATACGGCAATACCGTTGGCCAGCCTGGCGGCCTGAAATGGGAAGGGCGAGGTCGGGTCCAGAAACCCGATCCTCGCCCTTGATCGGTCGAGGTGCGGCGCCGTCAGGCGGCCGCGCGTTCCCGCTCGCGCAGTTCCTGATTGAGCATTTCCGCTAGCAGGAATGCGAGTTCCAGGCTCTGCCCCGCGTTGAGGCGCGGATCGCAGTGGGTGTGATAGCGGTCGGCCAGCGCCTCGTCGGTGACCGCGATCGCGCCGCCCGTGCATTCGGTGACGTCCTGGCCGGTCATTTCGGCATGGATACCGCCGCCATGCGTGCCCTCGGCGCGGTGAACAGCGAAAAAGCCCTTCACCTCGGCCAGGATGCGGTCGAACGGCCGCGTCTTGTAGCCCGAGGAGGCCTTGATCGTGTTGCCGTGCATCGGATCGCATGACCACACCACCTCGCGCCCCTCGCGCTTCACGGCGCGGACGAGGGCGGGCAGATGCGCCTCGATCTTGTCGTGGCCGTAGCGGGTGATCAGCGTGATCCGCCCCGCCTCGTTGGCCGGGTTCAGCGTGTCCAGCAGCCGCAGCAGCGCATCCGGGTCCAGGCTGGGCCCGCACTTCATGCCGATGGGATTGCCGATGCCGCGCAGGAACTCGACATGCGCCGACCCGTCGAAGCGGGTGCGGTCCCCGATCCACAGGAAATGGGCGCTGGTGTCATACCAGCCGCCGGTCAGGCTGTCCTGCCGGGTCAATGCCTGTTCGTAGCCAAGCAGCAGCGCCTCATGGCTGGTGTAGAAATTGGTGCCCTTCAGCTGCGGCACGGTTTCCGGGTTGATGCCGCACGCCGCCATGAAGTCCAGCGCCTCGCCGATGCGATCGGCGGTCTGGCGATATTGATCGGCCCATGGGCTGCGGCCGACGAAATCCAGCGTCCAGGCATGGACCTGGTGCAGGTTGGCATAACCGCCCTGGGCGAAGGCGCGCAGCAGGTTGAGCGTCGCCGCGGCCTGCATATAGGCCCGGATCTGGCGGCGCGGATCGGGTTCGCGGCCGCTGGGATCGAAGGCGATATCGTTGATGATGTCGCCGCGATAGGAGGGCAGGGAGACGCCGCCCTGCTCCTCGGTATCCGCCGAGCGGGGCTTGGCGAACTGACCCGCCATGCGGCCGACCTTCACCACCGGCAGCTTGGACCGGAAGGTCAGCACCACCGCCATCTGAAGCAGGACGCGGAAGGTGTCGCGAATGTTGTTGGGGTGGAACTCGGCAAAGCTTTCCGCGCAGTCGCCGCCCTGGAGCAGGAACGCACGCCCGGCCGCGACCTCGGCAAGATCGGATTTCAGCTTGCGCGCCTCGCCTGCAAACACGAGCGGCGGATAGGACTGAAGCTCGGCCTCGACGGCCGAAAGGCCGGAGTCCGCGCCATAGGTCGGCATCTGCCGAATCTCGGCCGCACGCCAGGTGGAGGGTGTCCAGCCGGCGGCCGTGGGAATTGGGTGCAGGTTCTCGTTCATAATGGTTCGCACATGGCGAATCCCTCGCAAGAGTGCAAGGTTTCACCTCTGGCCTCGCTGATCCGCTCGTCAATCGGGGAACGCTTCATTAACCATGGGGCGCTAGCGATCGGCGTGCCGCCGGTCGTGCCGGCGGGGGAGGCTTGCACGTGCGTTCAAAGTGGCTGTCCATGGCTATCGTCATTCTTGCCACAAGCACGGCGGCGAGGCCGGCGATGGCGGACCCTGGAACGGAGGGAGGGGCACTGGCTCTGCCCAACGCTACGGCCCAGCCATTGGCGATCGATTTCGCCGACGATCCGGTACTGAAACTCAGCCGCACCACCCAGATCGGCGATGCCTTCAAGACCATGGTCGCAGCAGCGGTCGCGCGCAGCCCCCGTCTGCGTGAGGCCGAGGCGGGGGTGGCGGAGGCGCGCGCCGGTCGCGGCGAAGCGCGGGCCGGGCTGTTTCCCGCAGCCGAATTGTCGGTGGTCAGCGATCAGCTGCTGGACCGGAATTTTTCAAGCAATCCCAATAATTTTCTGGAACGCATCCGGCCAAGCGGCCGCACGGATGCGCGCGTGTCGATCCAGCAGAGGCTGTTCGATTTCGGCGCCACGTCGCGCCGCATCCGGTCGGCCAACGCAATGCTGCTCGCCGCCCAGGCGGGCGTGGAGCAGGATTCGGTCGACGTCGCGCTGGCCACGATATCGGCCTTCTACGAGACGTATGGCTATCGCGCCCTCGTTCAGCTGGGCGAGGCGACCAGCGCCAGCCAGCGCGAGATCGGCGATGCCGTCAGCGAGAGGATCGCGAGCGGCGTCGCGGCGGAAGGCGACAGGGCGCGGGTCGATGCCTTCGTCGCCGCTGCCGATGCCCGTACCGCCCGCTTCCGCCGGTCGCTTGCCGAAGCCGAGGCCAGGCTGGCGCATCTGACCGGCGCGCCGCCGCCCGTGCGGCTGGTGCGCCCGGCGATGGTACTGAACGTGCCGCGCACCGCCGACCTTGCCGCCGCCGCCGCAGGCCAGTCCGCTCCGGTCCGGGTGGCGGATGCGCGCGCGCTGTCGGCGCGGCTGGACGCGCGCGCTGCCCAGGCGGACCGGCTGCCGCAGGTGTCGGCCCAGGTCGACGCCGGACGGTTCGGGATTCTGGAGGGCGGCAACGACTATGACGTGCGAGGCCGTGTCATCCTGTCCCAGCGCTTCTTCGGCGGCATCGAGGCCAGCGCCGACAAGGCCGAGGCGCGCGCGCGACTGGGGTCGGCGACAGCCGACCGGGTACGCGAGGACAGCGATCGCGACGCCCGCATCGCCTGGTCCGACGTCAAGACGCTGACTGACGAGCTTACGGCGCTCGAGGGCAGCTATATGGCGGGCCGCCGCTCGCGCGATGTGCTGGTGGAGCGGTTTCGTGTCGCGCGCGGCGACCTGTTCGAACTGCTGAGCGCGGAAGATAAGTATTTCGAAACCGCCGCAACTTATATCCAGACCCTGACGGAGCTGGACGCCGCCCGTTTCGCGCTGATGGCCCGGACTGGCCGCCTGCTCGACGTTTTCAATACCGCTCCGCCCAGGAACCGCGCCGATGAATGATCTTGCCCTGGTTGACGCCAAGCGGCCACCGCTAGCTGAATGGCTGATGGCGCCGATGCGCCGCAACCGGGCCATCTATCTGAAGGTCGCGGCGGCGGCGGTGATGGTCAACCTGTTCGGCATCGCCACATCGCTGTTCACGATGACGGTTTATGACCGCGTGGTGCCGAACAACGCCACCGCGTCGCTGATCGCGCTGACCATCGGCATCGCCATCGTCATCCTGTTCGATTTCATCCTGCGCCTGCTGAGAGCCTATTTCGTCGATATCGCCGGGGCCCGGATCGACCATGAGGCGGGCACGGCGATGTTCGACAAGCTGGTGGCACTGCGCCTCGACCAGCAGCGGACCCAGCCGGGTGCACTGGCCGGATTGATGCGCGAATTCGAAACGCTGCGGGACTTCTTCGCTTCGGCGACGCTGGTGGCGATCGTCGACGTGCCCTTCATCCTCCTGTTCATGCTCGTCATCGCGTTGATCGGGGGCTGGGTGGCGGTGGTGCCGCTGGTGATGGTGCCGCTGGTGATTCTGGCTGGCCTTCTGACCCAGCCGGCGCTGGATCGTCTGTCCGCCCGAGCGATGGGCGAGGGGCTGGGCAAGCAGGCGGTGCTGGTCGAAACCATCGGTGCGCTGGAAACCGTGAAGGCCAGCCGCGCCGGCCCGTTCCTCGCCCGCCGGTGGACGGAGGCGCTGACCCGCCACGCCGACAGCAGCCTGCGTCAGCGGCTCGTCTCGTCGATCGCTGTCACCATCGCCACCAGTGCCCAGAGCATCGCCTATGTCGGGGTCGTCGTGGCCGGCGTCGCGGCGATCGCGCGCGGCGACCTTACCATGGGCGGACTGGTCGCCTGCTCGATCCTGTCGGGTCGCGCGGTGACGCCACTCGGTCAGGTGGCGCAGCTCTTGTCGCGTCTGACCGCGACGCGTGCCGCTTATCGCCAGCTCGACCGGATGATGAGCAGCCCCGACGAGCGTCCGGCCGACGAGATTGTCCGTCCCGCGCGATTCAGAGGCGCGATCGAACTGCGCGAAGTGTCCTTTCGCTATCCGGGTGCCGACCGCCGGGCGCTGACCGAGATATCGCTGACCATTGCGGCGGGCGAGCGGGTGGCGCTGCTCGGTCGTGTCGGTTCGGGCAAGTCGACGCTGGCGCGGCTGATCCTTGGTCTGCACGGGCCGGAGGACGGTTCGGTCCTGCTCGACGGTAGCGACGTGCGCCAGCTTCATCCCGACGACGTGCGCGGCGCGATCGGCTCGGTTCTCCAGGATAATGTCCTGCTGTCGGGCAGCATCCGCGACAATATCGCCCTCGATCGGCCAGGCATCGACGATGACGAGCTGCTGCGCGTGGCCCGGCTGTCGGGAACGCATGATTTCGTCGGCGCGCTCGCCAACGGCTATGAGCTGAAGCTGGCCGATCGCGGCGAGGGGCTGTCGGGTGGCCAGCGCCAGTCGATCGCGCTTGCCCGCGCGCTTGCCGGACGACCGCCGGTGCTGCTGTTCGACGAACCGACCAGTGCCATGGATCAGCACAGCGAAGCCGCCCTGATCGAACGACTGGAGACAGAGACCATCGGCCGCACCCTGCTCCTGATCACCCACCGCGCGTCGTTGCTGCAACTGGCGGAGCGGGTGATCGTGCTCGACAAGGGACGCGTCGTCGCGGACGGCCCGCGCGAGCAGATCCTGAACCGCGCCCCGCGCGCGATGGCGGCCTGACATGGCCAGCGGACTCACGCTCCACCCCGACGCGCGGCTCGACGATCTGGTCGATCGCATCCGGCCGACGGCGGCCTCCAGCCTGCTGCTGTGGACGATCGTCGGCTTCACGCTGCTGTTTCTGGTCTGGGCGGGCCTGGCCACGCTCGACCGCGTCGTGCGGGGGCAGGGGCGGGTGGTACCCAGTTCGCAGCTTCAGACTGTCGCCAATCTTGAAGGCGGGGTGGTGAAGGGCATTCTCGTTCGACAGGGACAGCGGGTGACGAAGGGAACGCCCCTCGTCCGCCTCGATCCCGTCCAGATGGGCGCCGACTATGGGCGCGCCGAGAGCGAGGCCGATGCCCGTGACGCACGCATCGCCCGGCTCGAGGCGGAAGTGGCGGGCCGGGCGCCCGCATATTCCGATGAGCTGAAAGCCCGGGCCGGCGATTTCATCGCCTCCGAACAGGCGCTTCACGCCTCGCGGATGACGGACCTTGGTGGTCTGCAATCGGCTGCCCGGGCCCGCCTGGTCCAGGCGGAGCGGGCCACTGCCGAGGCGCGGGCCACGGCTGACGCGCGCCGCGCCGCCGTGCGCGCCGCCGACAGCGAGGTCCAGATGATCCGCCCGCTGGTGACACGCGGCATCGAACCACGCCTGTCGCTGGTCGAGGCGGAAAATCGTCTCGCAATCGCATCGAGCGAGTTGGCCGCTGCCGAGGCGGCCGCGCTCAGGGCGCAATCCGGTATCGGCGAGGCGCGGGCGGTATTGAACCAGCAGTCCGGCGAATGGCGCGCCCGCGCGGCCGAAGCGTTGGCGACTGCGCGCGCCGAGGCGGCGGCCCAGCGCCGTACCCGTCCGGCGCTGGCCGACCGGCTCGACCGCACGACGCTGCGCGCGCCGATGGACGGCATCGTCAACCGGGTGCTGGTGTCGACCGTGGGTGGTGCGGTGCGGGCCGGCGAACCGCTGGTCGAGATTGTGCCCTCGGGCGAGGCAATGGTCGTCCAGGCGAAGGTGAAGCCGGCCGACATCGCCCATGTCCGCATCGACCAGCCGGCCGTGGTGAAGATCACAGCCTATGATTATGCGATCTTTGGCGGCATGAAAGGCAAGGTCGCCTCGATCTCCCCGGACGTGGTGGTCGATGAGCGCACCGGCGAGAGCCATTATGACGTTCGCGTCGAAACCGAGGCCCGGACATTCAGCGACCGGCGCACTGGCCAGCCGCTCCAGATTGGCCCGGGCATGATGGCGGAGGTCGACATATTGGGCGCCAAACGGTCCATCCTCAGCTACCTCCTGACGCCGATCACCCGGATTCGTGACGACGCTCTGCGCGAATAGGGTTTTCTTCCGCGCCCCATGATGGCAATCGCAGTTCCATCCCCAGGAAGCTGCGAAAGCGGAGTGCGCATGAACATCCACGAATATCAGGCCAAGGCCCTTCTGAAGCGCTTCGGCGCCCCGGTCAGCGAAGGCTATCCGGCATTTACCCCCGACGAGGCGGCGGACGCGGCGAACAAACTGGGCGGCCCGCTTTATGTCGTGAAATCGCAGATCCACGCCGGCGGGCGCGGCAAGGGCCGGTTCGAAGGGTTGGGCCCCGAGGCCAAGGGCGGCGTCCGCCTCGCCAAGTCGGTCGACGAGGTTCGCGCCAACGCCGAGGAGATGCTGGGCCGCACCCTGGTCACGATCCAGACCGGCCCCACGGGCAAGCAGGTCGGCCGTCTCTATATCGAGGACGGGTCGGACATCGCGCACGAATATTATCTGTCGATGCTGGTTGATCGCGCCACGGGCCGGATCGCCATCGTCGCCTCGACCGAAGGCGGCATGGATATCGAGGAGGTCGCCCATTCGACGCCCGAGCGCATCCACACCATCACCATCGACCCGGCCAGTGGCCTCCAGCCGCATCACGGCCGTGCGGTCGCCTTCGCGTTGAAGCTCGAGGGGGACCTCAACAAGCAGGCGCAGAAGCTGGTTGCGACGCTCTACAAGGCGTTCACCGAGACCGACGCTTCGATGCTGGAGATCAACCCGCTGATCGCCACCACGGACGGCCGCATAGTCGTCCTCGACGCCAAGATGAGCTTCGATTCCAACGCCCTCTACCGTCACCCCGACGTCGTCGATCTGCGCGACGAGACGGAGGAAGACCCGATGGAGATCGAGGCGTCGAAATACGACCTCGCCTACATCAAGCTCGACGGCAATATCGGCTGCATGGTGAACGGCGCCGGCCTTGCCATGGCGACGATGGACATCATCAAGCTGAACGGCGCTTTTCCGGCCAACTTCCTCGACGTCGGCGGCGGCGCCTCGAAGGAGAAGGTGACGGCGGCGTTCAAGATCATCCTGTCCGATCCGGCGGTGGAAGGCATCCTCGTCAACATCTTCGGCGGCATCATGCGCTGTGACATCATTGCCGACGGCATCGTCGCCGCCGCGCGCGAGGTCGACCTGAAGGTCCCCCTTGTCGTCCGGCTGGAAGGCACCAATGTCGACGAGGGCAAGGCGATCCTGGCGGCTTCTGGCTTGCCGATCGTCAGCGCCGACGATCTGGGCGATGCTGCCCGCAAGATCGTTGGTGAAGTGAAGAAAGCGGCGTAAACATCTGATGACAGGGACAATTTCGACGAAGGTCCTGATCCTGGGCTCTGGCCCGGCCGGCCTCACTGCGGCGATCTATGCGGCGCGCGCGGGTATGAAGCCGGTCGTGGTTCAGGGACTGGAGCCGGGCGGCCAGCTGATGACGACGACGGACGTGGAGAATTATCCCGGCTTCGCCGACGTTATCCAGGGCCCGTGGCTGATGGAGCAGATGCAGAAGCAGGCCGAGCATTGTGGCGCGGTCATGCACTGGGACACCATCGTCGAGGTCGATCTGTCGCGCCGTCCGTTCCGCATGATCGGCGACGGCGGCACGGTCTATGAGGGGCAGACGCTGATCATCGCCACTGGTGCCCAGGCGCGATGGCTGGGGCTGGAGAGCGAGCATCTCTATCGCGGCAAGGGCGTGTCGGCCTGCGCGACCTGCGACGGCTTCTTCTTCCGGGGCAAGAAGGTGGCGGTGATCGGCGGCGGCAATACGGCGGTGGAGGAAGCGCTCTACCTCACCAATCATTCGCCGGACGTCACCGTCATCCATCGCCGCGACGGCTTCCGGGCGGAAAAGGTTCTTCAGGACCGGCTGTTCGCCCATGAAGGCGTCAATGTGGTGTGGGATTCGGTGGTGGAAACCTTCGAGGGAGCGAATGGCGGCCTCACGCACTTGAAGCTGAAGAACGTCAAGACCGGTGTGGAAAGCCAGTTGGCGGTGGACGGGGCGTTCGTCGCGATCGGTCATGATCCCGCCACCGGCCTGTTCCGGGGGCATCTGGACCTCGATCAGGATGGCTATATCGAGGTCGAGGCGGGCACCACCCGGACCAGCGTTCCAGGCGTGTTTGCCTGCGGCGACGTAATGGACAAGCATTACCGTCAGGCGGTCACCGCCGCCGGCACGGGCTGCATGGCCGCGCTCGATGCCGAGCGCTTCCTGGCCGGTATCGGCGATGTGATGCTCAGCGCCGCCGACTAAGGCGCGCGGATTTCACGACCGGCGGTCGAACGCGTCCAGCCAGTCGAGACAGGTCGCGGCCAACGCCTCACTATCACCGTCGCGAGCGAAGCTGTGCGCGGCGGTGTCGAGCGTGATCAGCCGAGCGTTGTGCCGGTTGCGGATCGTGGCGAAGTCGCTGCCCCGCCATTGCGCGTCAAACCCGATCGCGGTCGCATCGCCCCGCGCCAGGACAACCAGCAGGTCACCCGGAAAATCCGTGAGGGCCCTGGCAATGCGTCGCCCGAGTGCCGTCCCGCTCTCGGCGCGTGCGCGACGAAGGCCTCGCCAGAGCCGGCCGAAATCCACGCCGCCACTCAACAATCGTTGCCATGCACGAGGATCGCGCAGTCGGCCGAGATAATGCTTGCGCAGCGCAGCCGGCGCCTGAACCGGGGTCTCCGAAGTCCCTTGGATCATCGGGTCGTTGGTCCAGGGGTTGGCGAGGATCAACGCGTCGAGGCCGGCATCTCGGCCCGCCAACGCCAGCAGCGCGGCGCCATCGCACAGGCCCCAGCCGACAACGCGCGTGATATGCGGACAGGCCAGCCGGAACGCCGCGGCGGCGGCGGCGAGATCGTCGGCCGCGTCGATGAAGCCGGGATCAATCCCGCCGCTGTCGCCCACGCCCCGACGATCATAACGAAAGACGGGATAACCCCGCGCCGCCAGATGCCGACCGAGCCGCTTCAGGCCGCGATGGGCGCCGAAACGGGTCTGGACGCCGCCCGTCACGATGATCAGCCCGGTCGTCCCGTCCGCGTCCTCCACCGCGCCGAGCAGTGAAGAGCCTTCGACGGCGAAGGAAAGCGGGCGGCTCATCCTTCGATCCAATCGGCGATATCCGCCGCCATGGCTTGGGCAAGGGTGGGGCAGTCCCCCGGTTCGGTCTGTCGCCACGGCGGCGGTCCCGGCAAGCGGACGTCCGCACCAGGCGATGACGTCAAGGTGGCATGGCGGCAGCTTGTCCCCATCGCGGCGGGAACTGCGCTGCGAAACGGGAGCGACAGCCGCGGTGGGATCGAATAGCCGGCCAGCTCGACCGCCTCCGAGCTTGCGGCGGTCTCGATCCCGGTAGCGGTGAGCGTGCCCGCGGCCTCCCGATCGACCGCCAGTCGCGATCGCACGAGATCTCGCCACAGCGCCGATCCTTCGACCGGCGCCAGTCGCCACCAGCTCCTGGCAGCAGTGGCAGCATCGTCGATAAGCGCACCACCCCGGATCGAAACCACGTGCACCGCCGCCGCCTCGCGGGCCAGTGCGTCCGCGGCATCAGCGATCGAGGCGCGCCAATCGTCCCAACCAATATCAACCAACGTGCGATCGCTTTCGCCGGTCGCGGGCAGATCGGGCAACCAGCTGCCGATACCGCGCGCGGCGAGACGGCGGCCGACCTCCGCGATCAGGCGGCGGCAGCGGTTGAGCTCCTCGAACAGCGGCGGGACGAACAGCACCCGATCGGCAGAGGTGGGGCCGCGCGTGATCACCCATTCGTGGGTGCCGGCGAGGGGCATGAGGCGGACCTCGCCGCCCGCCGTCATGGGGCGGCCTTCGTCCGAACGAAATCGAGCAGCGACCCGAAGCTGGCAAACAGGTCGGTGTCGACATCCTCATCGTCGATCAGGATGCCCAGCCGTTCCTCCAGCTCGGCGAGCAGGCCGGCAACCGCCATCGAATCCAGCTCGGGCAGGGCGCCGAACAGGCCGCTGGCTGGCTGGAGGGCCGCCACACGATCAGCCGAAAGCCCCAGCACGTCGGCCAATATGGCGCGCACCGTGGCTTCCACGTCCGTCGAGCTTTCAACCCCCATGATCCGATCCGTTCTGTTCCGTAATGAAAACTAGCCGCCGGCCCGTAGCCCCGCAAGCCGCTGCCGCACGCGCCAGGCAAGATGCAGTGCCCGCCCGCGCGCTGTCCATGGGTTGAACCAGTCGAGTTGGAAACGCGGCCGCTGCGCGTCCATCCAGTCGGCTTTGTAGCCTTCGTTGCCAAGGCCATAATCGATCTCGACGGGCCGGTCGGCATCCAGCACATGCTCGAACATCGCGGCCGTCAGCAGGGTACCGGGCGACAATGCCTTGTGCTCCTCATCATGGGCGAGCTTGTGAATGGTTGCCCGGCCGTTTTCAACCAGCCACAGCTGCGCGGCGATCGGTTCGTCTGCCAATCGGGCGATGCCCAGACGCAGGGTTCCAGCTGCCCCTTCTCGTTCAGCCAGTGCGCGAATGAAGGCTTCCGACCCTTCCGCCGGCTTCCAGCTCCGACGATAAACATCCTCATAATCTCTGAAAGATATTTCATCAAACATATTGAAAATACTGATTTTCAATGAGGATGAAGCGCGGCGGCGACGGATGGTGTTGCGGAGGCGGCTAGGGCGCGCCGCCCAATAGGCATCCTTGTCGCTGGTGCGCGCGAACCAGTTGACCGAGGCCGGAGATAGATGGCTGCCGGACATGGCGGACTGGAGATCGCTGGCAATATTATCTTCATCGGGTATGGGAGAAAGAATAATTCTATCCCAATATCTTATGGTTCTTAACGAAGATATCAAGGCAAAAGCGGTGGATGACAATTTTCCGGCTAGAGATGGCCTGAATTCAAGCGTGTAGTAGTTTGAATATGAACGTAAAATACGACCGTCACGACGCAGAAAGAGCCATGCGGCTGCACCCTCTGCTTCCGCTTTGATCACGATCGGCGGCCCCAGGCCCGTGCAGGTCGCCAAATCCCGATACCAGTCCAGACGGTCGTAAATATGCTGCTGAGCCGCGCGTGAGAGGCTTTGACGGGCATCGGCGGCGACCGCGTCGAAGCCATCGAATATCGCGCCATTCATCTGCTTTTTACCCGCCCCCGCTCAATAGGCTATGCTCTGCCGTCAGGGGAAGGCGCGTGCAAGGGGACATGGGACTAGCGAACACCATCGACCATCTGGTCGAGATCGGCGCGCGCGACGCGCCGGCGCTGATCGTGCACGGCTCCATACTCAGCCATGGTGCCTTGGCGCACCGTGTGGCCGCAGCCGCTGGTTGGCTGGCGGCGCAGGGCTTTGCGCCTGGCGATCGCGTGGCGACCTGGCTGCCGAAGGTCGTGGAGGCGGCGGTGATGCCGCTGGCGACGGCGCGGGCCGGCTTGGTGCATGTTCCTGTTAATCCACTGCTTAAGGGCTCCCAAGTCGCACACATCCTGGCCGATAGCGGGGCTGCGCTGCTGCTTACCCAGGCCGCGCGCGAGGCGCTGCTGCCCGATGGCGTTGCTGCCCGAATCGCGACGATCGAGGATGTGAGCGAGGCATTGGTGGCCGCACCGCCGCTGCCGCCCTCGAACCGGTCCGCCGACGAACTGGCGGCGCTGCTTTATACCTCGGGATCGACCGGACGGCCCAAAGGCGTGATGCTCAGCCATCGCAACCTGTGGCTGGGGGCGGAGAGTGTCGCCACCTATCTTGGCCTTGGCGCCGATGATCGGGTGCTGGCGGTGTTGCCACTGAGCTTCGACTATGGCCAGAGCCAGTTGCTGGCGACGTTGAAGGCGGGCGGATGCACGGTCCTGCTCGATTATCTGACACCGCGCGATGTGGTGAAGGCGGTGGTCCGTCATGACATCACGACGCTGGCCGGGGTGCCGCCCCTGTGGCTGCAACTGGTGGAAGCCGACTGGCCGGCAGAAGCGCGTGCGCCGCTACGCCGGCTCACCAATTCCGGCGGACGTTTGCCGATGACGGTGGTGCGGCGGCTGCGCGAGACGTTTCCGGGCGCCGACCTGGTGCTGATGTACGGATTGACCGAGGCTTTTCGATCGACGTTCCTGGATCCGGCACTGGTCGATGCCCGGCCGACATCAATCGGTAAGGCGATACCCTATGCCGAGGTGCTGGTCGTCCGTCCCGACGGTCGCGAAACGGCAGCGGACGAACCGGGGGAACTGGTGCATTGCGGGCCGCTGGTGGCGGGCGGCTATTGGCGCGACAAGGAACGCACGGTTGAGCGTTTTCGCCCGGCACCGTCAGGATCGCGTCATGGCGGCATCGCGGTGTGGTCGGGTGACACGGTGGTGCGCGATGCCGATGGGTATCTGAGCTTCATCGGCCGCGATGACGAGATGATCAAGACCAGCGGCAACCGTGTCAGCCCGACCGAGGTCGAGGAAGCAGTGCTGGCGACGGGCGCGGTCGCGGAATGTGCCGCGTTCGGGATTCCAGACCCACGGTTGGGGGAGGCGATCCGCCTCATCGCGCGGCCGGGGGACGGCCTCGATGCTGGTGCGGCGCAGGATATGCTGGACAAGGGGCTGCGCCGGATGGTGCCTGGCTATATGGTCCCGGCCGTGGTCGAGTGGCGCGATGCCCTGCCACGCAATGCCAATGGCAAGCTCGATCGGGCGCGGCTGAAGGGGGAAGGCGTGCTATGAAGCCGATGGGGCCGCTGCCGGCCGGTTTCGGCCATGTCGGAGATGAACTGGCGATCGGTGGCCGGCCCGTCTCCGCGCTGGTGGCCGACGCCGGTATGACGCCGCTGTTCGTCTATGACGGCGCTCTCGTCGCGGCGCGGGTCGAGGCGCTCCGCGCCGCGATGCCGGCTGACCTGAGCATCCACTATGCGATGAAAGCCAATCCGTTGCCTGTGCTGGTGCGGATGATGGCAGGGGTGGTGGATGGAATCGACGTCGCCTCGTCCGGCGAACTGGCGGTGGCAGAGGCAGCTGGAGCCCGGCACATCAGCTTTGCGGGTCCTGGCAAGCGGGATGCCGAGCTGGAGACGGCGATCGCCGCCGATGTCGTCATCAACCTGGAATCCGAGAATGAGCTTGCACGCGCGCTGGCCATCGCCGAACGGCGCGGCCAGCGCCCCAGGCTGGCCGTGCGTGTCAATCCCGACTTCGATCTCAAGGCCAGCGG
The DNA here is from genome assembly GCA_037190805.1 of Sphingomonas sanxanigenens. Lineage (GTDB taxonomy): Bacteria > Pseudomonadota > Alphaproteobacteria > Sphingomonadales > Sphingomonadaceae > JBBCJR01. Next base: position 27,977 of record JBBCJR010000004.1, read on the forward strand.
CATGCGAATGGGCGGCGGAGCAGCGGCGTTTGGGGTCGATGCCGAACGCGTGCCGGCGCTGGTGCGGCGGATCGTCGCCGCCGACGCCAGTTTCGCCGGCTTTCACATCTTCGCCGGATCGCAGAACCTCCGGGCCGACCTCATCGCCGACGCTCAGGGTCAGACCGTCGCGCTGGCGGCGCGTCTGGCCGATGCGGCGGATGTGGCACCGCCGCTGGTCAATCTAGGCGGCGGTTTCGGCATTCCCTATTTCCCCGGCGACGCGGAACTGGACATCGCCCATATCGGCGAAGCGCTGGCCGATACGCTGGCGGCCCGGCCGGATGTGCTGGCGGACAGCCGGTTCGCGATCGAGCTGGGTCGCTGGCTGGTCGGTCCCGCGGGCGTCTATCTTACCCGTGTCGTGGATGTGAAGGACAGCCGGGGCCGGACCTTCGTCATCACCGATGGTGGCCTGCACCATCAACTGGCGGCCAGCGGCAATTTCGGTACTGTCATCCGCCGCAACTATCCTCTGGTCAACGCCAGCCGCTTCGGCGCGCCGGCCGGGATGGTGGCGGATGTCGTCGGCTGCCTGTGCACGCCTCTCGACCGGTTGGGCGAGCAGGTGGCCATTGCTCCGGCTCGGCCTGGCGATCTGATCGCCCTGTTCATGGCAGGCGCCTATGGCGCGACGGCGAGCCCTGTCGCATTCCTGGGTCATCCGCCGGCGGCGGAACTGTTATTGTCGCCGCCCGGAACCGTTGCGTCCGCGTCCTAAACAAAATTTCACTTTTCGGTGGCAGGGCAGGGCGTGATGGCGCGCCGTGCGCCCGGCAAAGTCGGAGTAGGAATGATGTCGCAGGGGATTGTCCAGCGTCTGTCGCTGATCGGTGGGGTGGCCTTGCTTGTCGCCGGATGCGCGGCTCAGCCGGGCGCGCAGCTGCCGCCGGCCGGGTTCGTCGGCGGCGCCAGCGCCGAAGGCCGGGCAGCACAGGAGGACTATGTCATCGGACCCCTCGACCAGCTGACGGTGTTCGTGTGGCGTAACCCCGAACTTGGCACCAAGGTCCAGGTCCGTCCGGACGGCAAGATCACGACGCCGCTGATTTCCGATCTGGTGGCGGCCGGAAAGACCCCGGCCGTGCTGGCCGACGACATCAAGCGCCAGCTGGCGACCTATATCGAGGACCCGCGCGTGTCGGTGATCGTCGACAGCTTCCAGGGCACCTTCTCGCAGCAGGTGCGGATTGTCGGACAGGCGGCGCGCCCGGCGTCACTGCCCTATCGCGCCGACATGACACTGCTCGACGCCATGATCGCGGTTGGGGGTCTGACGGAATATGCCGCCGGAAACCGCGCCCGTCTGGTTCGCTATGACAAGGCGACAGGCAAGCAGCAGGAATATGGGCTTCGCATCACCAACCTGCTCGATCGCGGCGACACCAGCGCCAATGTCCGGCTTGAGCCGGGCGACGTCATCATCATTCCCGAAAGCCTGTTCTGACCGGTTTCGCCCATAGCCCGGCGTCAGGAGGATAGAGCGCCCCATGAATAATCTCTATGAACAGGTGCATCTGATCCTGCACGGTCTGTGGCGCCGCCGCTGGATCGGCCTTGCGGTCGCCTGGGCAGTGTGCGCGATCGGCTGGATCGCCATCGCGCTGGTCCCCAACGCCTATGAATCGAACGCGCGTATCTATGTCCAGATCCGCTCGCTGCTGCCCGAAAAGCTGGGCATCGATTCCTCGCAGAAGCAGCGGGACATCGATGTCGTCCGCCAGACGCTGACCTCGCGCCCCAATCTCGAAAAGGTGGTGCGGCGCACTGACCTCGGCCTTCACGCGACGACCGATGAGGACATCGCGGAACTGACGAACAAGCTGCTGGAAAATATCCGCATCAACAGTCAGCAGGACGACCTGTTCTCGTTGACCTACACCTCGCGCATTTCGGGCATGTCGGATGCGCAGAACGCCTCGCTGGCGCGAGCAGTGGTCCAGAATCTGATCAACATCTTCGTCGAGGACAACCTTGCCGGGGACCGGGAAAGCCTGTCGCAGTCGCTGCGCTTCCTCGACGATCAGCTTGCCAGCCGCGAGAAGGAGCTCGAGGAGGCGGAAGCCCGCCGATCGGCGTTCGAGCAGAAATATCTCGGTGCGTTGCCGGGCGAAGGGTCCGTCACCCAGCGTCTCGAGAAAGCCCGCGACGACCTCGACCAGGTCGAACAGGGCCTGATCCAGGCGCAAAGTTCGCTCAGGGCGCTGTCGGGCCAGCTGGGCTCCACCAATCCGACCATCCCGGCGCCGCTGTTCACCATCGGTGGATTGGGCGGGGGCGCGGCTGTCGATGCCGGGTCGATCGAGGGACGGATCGCCAGCCTGGAAGCTTCGGTTTCCGACGCCCGTTCGCGCGGGGCGACCGACAATCATCCCGATGTCGTCGCTGCCCGCCGGCAGATCGATCGGCTGCGCAGCCAGGCCGCCAGCGAGCCCAGGAGTGGGCGGAACGAGGTGGCTGCGGCGCAGGCCAACCCGGTCTATGTCAATCTGCGCAGCCTGATGTTCGACCGGCAGAGCCAGGTCGCGGCGCTGACCGCGCGGCGGGCGCAGCTGCAGGCGGCGATCGGCAATCTCCAGAAGGCGCAGCTGCTGGAACCCGGCATTGCCGCGGAAGGTCAGCGCATCAACCGCGACTATGACGTCAAGAAGCGGCAATATGACGAACTCCTCGCCAACCGCGAGGAAGTGCGCCTGCAGGCCGATGTCGAAAGCAACACCGAATCGGTGAAGTTCCAGGTCATCGACCCGCCCAGCGTCCCGCGTCAGCCGGTGGCGCCGAACCGGCCGCTGCTACTGTCGCTGGTCCTGATCGTCGGGCTTGGTGCCGGCGTTGCCGCCGCCTTTGTCGCCGGCCAGCTGCACCACACCTTCGCCAGCACCGAACAGCTGGAGGCGGCGGTCGGCTTGCCGGTGCTGGGCGGCATCGCCGAAGTCATGACGGTGCCGCGTCAGTTGGCCCATAAAACCGGCCTGATGTGGTTCGGCGGCCTGACGACATCGCTGCTGGCGGGTTTCATCCTGCTGGTCGCCTTTGAACTCTGGCAGCGCGGGAGCGTGGCATGAGCGGAGCTGACCCGATGAACGAGCGTCCAAAGACCGGCGCCGCCTCGCTCCTGGAGCGCGCTGCCCGGCATTTCGAGCTGACCCCGCAAGCGCGGGTCGCCGCCGCTGGTCCGCCGATGATGCGGGCTGGAGCCGCGCCAGCGGTGGACCCTGCGCCTGCCGCCCGCATCGAGCCGAAGGGGCCGAGCGGCGCCATCGATTTCGAGGGGCTGCGCGACGGTGGCTTTCTGGTTCCCGACATGCCGGCGACCGGCATCGCTGAGGAGTTCCGCATCGTGAAGCGCCAGCTGTTGCAGGGCGCGTTCGATGCCGGTCGTGCCGTGGCGGGTAACGGCAACCTGATCCTCGTCTGCTCGGCCCAGCCGAGCGAGGGCAAGACCTTCTGTTCGATCAACCTCGCCCTGTCGATGGCGGCGGAGCGCGATCTGGAAGTGCTGCTGGTCGACGCCGACTTCGCCAAGCCGGCCGTGCTGTCGACACTGGGCTTGCAGGGCGGCCGTGGGTTGATGGACGCCCTGGCGGATCCCGCGAGCGACGTCGAAACGATGATCATCACCACCGATCTGCCGGGCCTGTCGGTGCTGCCGGCGGGACGACATCACAATGACGCCAACGAATTGCTTGCCTCCCAGCGCATGCAGGGCATCGTCGCCGAACTGGGCAGCGCGCGGAACCGGATCGTCATCTTCGACTCGCCCCCAGCCCTGGCATCGTCGGCCGCGTCGGTGCTGGCGCTTCACGTCGGGCAGGTGGTGATGGTGGTCAATGCTGACGTCACCCGCGAAAGTCAGCTCAAGGATGCGCTGTCGCTGCTGTCGGGCTGCCCGTCGATCCAGCTGTTGTTGAACCGTGTCAGCTTCGCACCGGGGGGGCGCCGGTTCGGCGCATATTATGGCTATGGCGGTTAAACCCTTTCGCAGCGCCGTCACCGGCATCGTCCTCGCCGCCGTCCTGATGGCGCCGACGGGCGTTGCGGCGCAAACCTATGTGCAGCCCTTCGTCGAGGCGTCGGGCACGGTCGACGGTGATTTCGGTAACGGCGGGCAAACCATCGTCTACCCGACCGTGGCGGCTGGTGTGGCGGCGGGCGTCGAAACGCGCCGGCTGCGCGCGCAGATCGACTATCGGCTGGATTATCGCTTTGACACCAATGACCAATTGCGTCGTGAGATCCGCCACAACGGCGTCGCTCGCGCGGAGCTGGAACTGGCGCCCGACCGGGTGACCGTGGATGCGGGAGCGCTCGCCAATTTCTTCAACAATGATTTTCGTCTGCCAGCCCAGGCGTTCCCGGATGCGCGGGACGTCAACAGCAGCCAGACCTATACGCTCTATGCCAGCCCGCGTGTGCGACAGCCGCTCGCCGGCGATATCGAGCTGAACAGCAGTTATCGCATCGGCTATGTCCGCACCGACAACCTGAACGGCCTTGCCGGCATGGGGCGGCCGGGCGTCAACCTGCCACCGGGTCAGCTTGCCCTCGACCGCTACACGGATTCGGTCAATCACACCGTCGAGGGACGGGTCGGCAACAGCCGCGCATCGGCGGCCGACATCGCCTGGTGGCTTGGCGGGCAATATCAGGATGAGCGAGTTGCCCGGCTCGACCAGCGCAACAAGAGCCACAACGTCAGGGGCGATGTCGCGGTGCGGCTGAACACCGCTTTGGCGTTGCTCGCCTCGGCGGGCTATGAAGCCTTCGACCAGTCCGAGCGTGAGGTCTTGCGCGGCAATGACGGTCTGCCGCTGGTCGACGGGGATGGCCGCTATGTGGCCGACCCTTCGGGAGCGCGCCGTAAGATCTACGACCAGGACGGATTTATCTGGGACGCGGGCTTTACCGCGCGGCCGGGCCGCCGGACGGAACTGACGCTGCGCGCCGGCCGGCGTTATGGCGGCACCACCATCACCGGTAATTTCGCCTGGCAGCCGCGCACAGGCCTGGCCGTCAGGGGCAGCCTGGTCGACGGCGTCCAGAGCTTTGGCCGCCTGTTAACCATCGACCTCGACGGTCTGCCGATCAGCTTCGTCATTCCCGACAATCCCATGCTGGCGGGGGCTGGCGGCTGTTATTTCGGTGTCGATGTGGGGACGGGCGGGTGCATCGCCAATGCCACCCAGTCGATCACCACGGCGACCTTCCGCAACCGCACCGGCACCGTGTCGATCGACCGCGAGCGGGGCGATACCCGAATGGGCATGGTGTTCCTGTACAACCAGCGCGACTTTCTGGATCGCCGCCTGCGCGGGCAGCCGCAAGCTGGCGCAAATCTCCGCGGGCTGTCGGACAAGAGCTACACGCTAACCGGTTTCGTCAATCGCAAGCTGGGCCGGTCGCAAGAGGTGAACGGTCAGCTGTTTCTCAGCCGGTTCAACTCGGGCCTGACGACCGGCCTCAAGACCGACGTCGCGGGCGTCGCAGGCGAATATCGCGTCGGGCTAGGCAATGGCCTGCAGGCGAGCGCGATCGGCCAGTTGCGCTATCTTGCCGGCAACAATGTGGATAACCGCTTCGGCGCCAGCGTTCGCGCGGTCGTGCGCTATACATTTGGTCGCGGCGCGCGCTGAAGGGAACGGGAAGCGGCATGTACACTGAATATTACCGGCTGAGCGGGCGCCCCTTTCAGCTCACGCCTGATCCGCGTTTCTATTTCGACAGCCAGACGCACCGGAAGGCGATGGCCTATCTGGGCTATGGCATCGCGCAGGGCGAGGGCTTCATCATCATCACCGGGGACATCGGCGCGGGCAAGACGACGCTGGTCGGCCACCTGATGGACACCATCGACCGCACCCGCCTGACTGCCGCCAGGGTCGTGACGACCCAAGTGGGCGGCGATGATATGCTGCGGTTGGTCGCCCAGTCTTTCGGTCTCCAGACCGATGGGCTCGACAAAGCGGGATTGCTCGGCCGGGTCGAGCGGTTCCTTCATACTCAGCACGGGCAGGGGCGTCGCGTGCTGCTGATCGTCGACGAAGCGCAGAATCTGCCGCTCTCGGCGCTTGAGGAACTGCGGATGCTCTCGAACTTTCAAATTGGCGAACAGGCGCTGCTCCAGACGTTCCTGCTCGGCCAACCGGAGTTTCGCGAGACGCTGGCGGGCTCGCCGGATCTCGAACAGCTGCGCCAGCGGGTCATCGCCACCCATCATCTGGAGCCGATGCAAGCTGATGAGGTGCCGGCCTATATCGCCCATCGCCTGCGGCATGTGGGCTGGCAGGACGACCCGACCTTCACCGATGGCGCCTATCGCCTGCTCTACGAGCACTCGCAGGGTGTGCCGCGCAAGCTGAACACGCTTGCGGCCCGGGTGCTGCTGTTCGGTGCGATCGAGGAACGGCACGAGATCGACGAGGTAACGGTCCGCGAGGTGGTGGGCGATCTTGCAGCCGACAGCATGGCGCCGATAGCGCGTCGCGCTGTCTCGGCCGTGGATGGTGGAGATGATCTGGCGGCGCGAGTCGACCTGCTCGAACGCTATGCCAGTGTCCACGGCGAGGCTCTGCAAGCGCTGGTCGCCATGGTGTCGGACCTGGCCCGCGCCGAAGACGCGCGGCCCGTCGGCAAGGCCGCCCGCCGCGACGACGCGGCCTGAGGAGGAGACGGCCTTGGCCGGTTCGCCTTCCGCTGCTCGGGTTTGGCCCGCCAATGCGATGTCGGTCGACGTCGAAGAGTATTTTCATGTCGGCGCCTTCGAGCGGGTGATCGACCCCGCCGACTGGCCAAGTTTCGCCAGCCGGGTCGAAGGCAATGTGGATCGCATCCTCGACCTGTTTGCACGTCATGACGTCACCGCGACCTTCTTTACCCTGGGTTGCGTGGCCCAGCGGCACCCGGCGATGATGCGGCGCATCGCCGATGCGGGGCACGAGCTGGCGAGCCATGGGTGGGATCATAAGCGCGTGTTCCGAATGGACGCAGGCGTCTTTCGGGCTGATCTCGCCCGCACCCGCGCGGCGATCGAAGACGCCGGCGGCAAGCCGGTCATCGGATATCGCGCGCCGAGCTTTTCGATCGACGCCAGGACACCCTGGGCGCATGCCGTGCTGGCCGAGGAAGGCTATGCCTATTCCTCCAGCGTCGCGCCGGTTGTGCACGACCATTATGGCTGGGCGGACAGCCCTCGCTTCGCGTGGCGGCCGGTCGATGGCGCATCGCTGGTCGAGCTGCCGGTGACGACGGCGCGGATAGGAGGCCGGACGCTCGCGGCGGGGGGCGGGGGCTTTTTCCGGCTTCTGCCCTACCGATTCTCGACCTGGGCGATCGATCAGGTGAATGGCGAGGGGCACCCGGCGATCTTCTATTTCCATCCCTGGGAGGTCGACCCCGGCCAGCCACGTGTCGCGGGCGCGCCGCTGAAGTCACGCCTGCGCCATTATTCGCGGTTGGCGGCGATGGAGGGCAAGCTCGACCGATTGCTGGGCCGTGGCCGCTGGACGACGACAGCCGCAGTGGCCGAGGCCGTGTCATGATCGTCGATGCGCTCGACCTTGGCGATGCGACCATGCGCGCGGCGTGGAGCGGGTTCGTCGCAGACCACCCGGACAGCACGCCGTTCCACCGGCTGGAATGGTTGGAAGCGGTGGCTGCGGGATGCGGCCAGCCCGCTCATGGTCTGATCGCCCGAGTTGCCGACGGCACCGTCGCTGCGGTCCTGCCACTGACCGAGGTGCGCTCGCCGCTGTTCGGATCGTCGCTGGTGTCTTCCGGCTTTGCGGTCGGTGGCGGTGTGCTGGGTGATGCGCCCTGGCTGGCGCAATCGGCGATCCGGGTCGCCGAGAGGCTGCATCTCGGCACGGTGGAGCTGCGTGGGGGCGCGATGCCAGGCGAAGGCTGGGTGGTGCAGGATAGCGCCTATGCCGGGTTCGAACGGCCCCTGGCGGCGGATGACGAGGCGGAACTCAAGGCCATTCCTCGCAAGCAGCGGGCCGAGGTACGACGCGCCGAGGGATTCGGCCTTGACGTTCGTGTCGGACGTGACGCGCGCGACCTCGACGATCATTACCGCATCTATGCCGAAAGCGTGCGTAACCTCGGCACCCCGGTTTTCCCGCGCGCGCTGTTCCGCGAAGTGGTGGCGCGGTTCGGCGACGATGCCGACATCCTGACCGTGCTGAAGGATGGAGAGCCGCTGGCGAGCGTCCTGTCGCTTTACCATGGTGGGGCGGTGATGCCCTATTGGGGTGGTGGCGGTGCGGCGGCGCGGACCTTTCGGGCCAATGACCATATGTACTGGGCGCTGATGCGCCATGCCCGCATGCGGGGCTGCACCAGCTTCGATTTCGGACGTTCGAAGCCCGGCACGGGCGCCTATGCGTTCAAGCGCAACTGGGGCTTCGATCCCAAGCCGCTGACATATTACCGACATGCCAGAGAAGGCAAAGAAGCTAGGGATATCAACCCTCTCAACCCGAAATATCGTATGATGACGGAAGTTTGGCGGCGCCTGCCGATCGTCGTTGCCAATCGCGTCGGGCCGATGCTGTCGCGGGGACTGGGCTGATGGCGACTTTGTTTCTGGTCCATCGCATTCCCTATCCACCCGACAAGGGAGACAAGCTGCGTTCTTGGCGGCTGCTGAACGCGCTTGCCGCCCATGACCGGGTGCATCTGGGTGCGTTCGTCGACGACCCAGCCGACATGGCTCATGCGGAGGTCCTGCGACCGTTGGTCGATCATATGGCGCTGATCCCGCTCGAGGGACGGTGGCGGCGGGCGTTGACTGGCCTCAGGCGCCGAAAGCCGCTGACCATGGCGCTCTATAATGATCCGGCGATGCATGCCTTCGTGCGCGAAACGCTGCGCGATGGTGCGGTCGATCGCATCCTGCTGTTCTCCAGCCAGATGGGGCAATATGTGTTCGATATCGGCCGATCGCGCCGGATCGTCATGGATTTCGTCGACCTGGATTCCGACAAGTTCCGCCAATATGCGGACGCCGCGCGTGGGCCGAAGCGGTGGCTGTTCAATCGCGAGGCCGATCTGCTGCTGGGCGTGGAACGCCGTATCGCCGGGCTTGCCGACGCGGCAACCTTCGTTACCGATGCCGATGCGACCCTCTTCGCGCGCAGGGCCGGGGAATCCGCTTCCCGGGTAGCCGTGATGGGCAATGGCGTCGACCTCGGCTATTTTTCGCCCGATGTCACATTGGCGCCTCTGGATGGGCACGGCGGCGGGCCGCTGATCACCTTTACCGGCGCGATGGATTATGCCGCCAATGTCGACGGGGCCCAGTGGTTTGTCCGCGACCTGTGGCCCGCCATCCGTGCCCGCGTGCCTGGCGTCCGCTTCGCCATCGTCGGCAGCAATCCGGTCAAGGCGCTGAGAGCGCTCGACGGACGGGACGATATTGTCGTCACGGGCAGGGTGCCCGATGTCAGGCCGTGGTTGAGGGCGGCGTCCGTCGCGGTGGCGCCGCTCAGGATCGCGCGCGGCGTTCAGAACAAGGTGCTGGAGGCCATGGCGATGGCGCGGCCTACGGTTGCGACCCCCGCCGCCGCGCGCGGGATCGACGCCGAGGCAGGACGTGATCTGCTGGTTGCCGACAGCGATGCAGCCTTCATCGACGCCGTGGTTGGACTGCTGGACGATCGCGAGCGGGGCGATGCGCTGGGCCTGGCGGGCCGGGCGCGTGTCGTTGACCGTTATGACTGGGACCGCGCCCTGGCATCGCTCCCCGAACTGATGGGGTATCCAGATTCATGACGGCACCAGTCGCGATCACGCCGGCATCGCCGGAACGCATTGCGCCCGCCGGCTGGCCGGCGTCTCTGACGGCGCTGACGATGGCTGCGCTGGCGTTGCGGGTGGGGTTCGCGCGTGATGTCGCCGACATGGCGACGATCTGGTGGACCGATGCGACGTTCGGCCACTGCCTGCTGGTGATGCCCGTCATCGGCTGGCTGGTTTGGCTGCGTTGGCCCGATCTGCGTCAGCTGACGCCTCGGCCATGGGCGGCCGCCTTGTGGGTGGTCGTTGTGGGAGGTCTGTTCTGGCTGCTCGGTTCGGCGGCATCCGTCGCGGTGGCGCGCCATCTTGGCCTCGTCGTGATGTTGCAGGGGCTGGTGGCGGCGCTGCTGGGCAAGGCGGTGGCGCGCGGGCTGCTGTTTCCCTTGTTCTACGCGCTGTTTCTGGTGCCGATTGGCGATCAGCTGGTGCCGCCGATGCAGGTGCTGACAGCCCATTTCTGCATGGCCCTACTCGGCCTTCAGGGGATTCCAGCGCATCTCGACGGCATTTTCATCGCGATCCCCAACGGTATGTTCGAGGTTGCCGAGGCCTGCTCAGGCGTCAAGTTCCTGATCGCCATGGTCGCCTATGGGGCGCTCGTCTCCAACGTCTTCATCCTTTCATGGCCGCGCCGTGTCGCCTTCATGACGGCGGCGATCGTGGTGCCGATCATCGCCAATGGCGTCAGGGCGTGGGGCACGATCTATGTGTCGCACCTGACCAGCCAGGATTTCGCCGCCAGCTTCGATCATATCGTCTATGGCTGGGTGTTCTTCGCCGTTGTCATCATTTTCCTGATGATTGCCGGCCGGCCGCTGTTCGACCGACCGGTCGATGCCCCCTGGTTCGATCCGGTGACAGTGCAGGGGCCGGTGGCTGCCCCCGGTTCACCCCGTGCCGTCGGCGCGATGGCGGTGATGGCGCTGGCTGTCGCCATGGTGGCGCCGGGATGGATGCTGACAACCGCTCGGCTCGGCACCGCGGAGGTGCCCGGCACCGTCGCGCTGCCCCCGCCGCCCGGCTGGCACGAAGTGACGCCCGCCATGCGCGAGCCATGGGCACCGCGCTTTGCCGGCGCCGATGTGGTCGCAACGCGTAGCTTTGCCGATGCACAGGGGCGTCAGGTCGATCTCTTCGTGGCGGTTTTCGATCGCCAGCACGAAGGCGCGGAACTCGTCGGCTTCGGGCAGGGCGCGATCGATCCGGCAAGCGACTGGGCGTGGGCGGCCAATCTCAAGGCCCCATCCGGCTGGCGGGGACAACAGATCAATGCGCCGGGACCGATCGTCCGCGATGTCGCCACGCTCTATCGCATCGGCGGGCGCCTGACCGCCACGCCAAGGGGGGTGAAGCTGGAGACGCTGAAAATCCATCTGCTGGGCGGCGACCAGGCGGCGGTCGCGGTGCTGGTATCGGCTGAGCGCACTCAGCCGGAAACGGACATGATGCCGGTGATCGGCGCCTTCATCGACGGTCTTGGCCCCATGGACGCCTTTACCGATCGCGCCCTGGGCCGTTAGCGGCCTTTCCCGCGTCGGCGACAGCCACTAGGAGCCGATATCATGTGCGGTATCTCCGGTCTGTTCGCTCTCGATGAACCAAAGCCCGTGTCGGAGCTGCGCCTGCGCGCGATGACGGACGTGCTGGCCCATCGCGGGCCGGATGGGTCGGGTGTGTGGACGGCGCGGGGCATCGGGCTGGGCCATCGGCGGCTGGCGATCATCGACCTCGCGACGGGCGCTCAGCCGATGGCGGGGGCGGAAGGGCGGCTGCATATCGCCTTCAACGGCGAAATCTATAATTATCGCGCCCTGCGTGACGAACTGGCCGCCGTCGGCCATGTCTTCCACACCGACAGCGATACCGAAGTCATCCTCGCCGCCTATCGTCAGTGGGGGCCGGCCTGCGTCCAGCGTTTCATCGGCATGTTCGCCTTCGCCATTCATGACGCGGCGGACAAGTCGCTGTTCCTGGCCCGAGATCGGCTGGGGGTGAAACCGATCCATATTGCGATATTGCCGGATCGTGTGCTTGCTTTCTCATCTGAACTCAAAGGATTGATGGCGCATCCTGGATTAAGAAGGCAAGTTTCGACGACGGCGATCGACGACTATTTCGCGTTCGGTTACATCCCCGATGACGCCAGCTTTCTGAGCGGCGTGACCAAGCTGCCGGCTGGCCATTGGCTGCGGATCGAATGCGGCAAGCCGATGCCGGCTCCCACCCGCTACTGGGACGTCTCGTTCGAGCCGACCCGTCACGGGACGGCTGCGCGACTGGCGGAGGAATATCTGGCGCTGATGCGCGACGCCGTGCGTCAGCGGCTGGCCGCCGACGTGCCGCTGGGTGCCTTTCTGTCGGGTGGGGTCGATTCCAGCGCGGTCGTGGCGCTGATGGCGGAGGAGAGCCGGGCCCCGGTCAAGACCTGCTCGATCGGGTTCGACGTTCCCGAACTGGACGAGAGCGCCCATGCCGAGGCCGTTGCCCGCCGTTTTGCCACCGACCATCACAGCCGCATCGTCGCAGCGGATGATTTTTCGCTGATAGACCGACTTGTCGAGGCTTTTGACGAGCCGTTCGCAGATGCGTCGGCCTTGCCAACCTACCGCGTGTCGGAACTGGCGCGTGAAACCGTGACGGTGGCGCTGTCGGGCGATGGTGCGGATGAGGCGTTAGCCGGTTATCGGCGTTACCAGATGCACATGGGGGAGGAGGCTGCCCGTCGGTTGCTGCCCTTGTCGGCCAGAGGTCCCCTGTTCGGCGTTCTGGGTCGGGTCTATCCAAAACTGGACTGGGCGCCTCGTTTCCTCAGGGCCAAGACCAGTTTCCAGGCAATGGCCTTGACGGGCGAGGAAGCCTATGCCCGTTCGGTGGCAGTACTCAGGACCGAGCAGCGCGATGCCCTGTTCAGTCCTGCCTTGCGACGGGCGCTGGGCGGCTATCGGGCCGAGAGCCGCTATGTCGAGACGATGCGCGCCGCGCCGGCGTCCGATGCATTGGGCCGGGCCCAATATGCCGACCTCATGATCGCGCTGCCCGGCGATATTCTGACCAAGGTCGACCGAGCCAGTATGGCGGTGAGCCTGGAGGCGCGGGAGCCACTGCTGGATCATCGACTGATCGAGTTCGCTGCCAGTCTGCCATCTTCCTTCAGACTGCGAAATGGTGAAGGCAAATGGCTGATGAAGAAAGCTTTATCGAATCATTTGCCGCAGGAACTGGTAACTCGCCGCAAGATGGGCTTCGTGACCCCGCTGACGGCCTGGTTCCGGGGGGCGTTGGCGGTGGAGGCGGAGCGGTTGTCGCATGGTTCGGCGATCGCGCGCACTGGCTGGTTCGACCAGCGCGTCATCGAGCGCGCGGTTCGCGATCATCGCGCGGGCATCGCCGATCATGGGCGAATGCTGTGGCAGCTGCTGATGTTGGACAAGTCATTGCAGCGGCTGGGATTGGCCGGCTAGCCGGGAATCCTAGCGCTTCTGCTGCTCCACTGCCCGCAAATGGGCGGCTCTGACCAGCGATTCATTGAGAACGGAGGCAAGGCGGGCATCCTGTTCGGTGGCCGTGGGCGCCAGCACCTCGTCGCGTCCCCCGCGCCGGTCGACGACGGCATAGACGGCGATGAGCGCGATGAGGAGGACCAGCATCACGACCACGGCAATGCCCACCATCTCGCTCTCCACGGTTGGCGGTCGGGTCGGAATTTTGGTGGCCATGCGGCCCTTTAGTCCAGATTGGTGGTCAGCGCCAAGCATGGATCAATCCGCATCGGAATAAACCGCGGCGGTGAAGAACAGGCCGTCCGGCGGCGCGTTGAGGCCCAGCGCCGCGCGGTCGCGCGCGGCGAGCGCCGCCGCCAGGTCATCGGCCGACCAGCGGCCTCGCCCGACCAGCGCCAGGCAGCCCACCATCGAACGAACTTGGTGATGCAGGAAGGAACGCGCCGCCGCTTCGACGATGACGCGATCGGCTTCGCGATGCACCGACAGGCGCTCCAGGGTCTTCTGCGGACTTTGCGCCTGGCACTGGACAGACCGGAAGGTGGTGAAGTCGTGAGGGCCGACCAGGCACTGGGCGGCCCGATCCATCGCCTCGGCATCGAGCGGCGCGGCCACCCGCCAGGCGAGGCCGGTCTCGAACGTCAGCGGCGCACGGCGATTGACGATCAGATAGCGATAGCGCCGGCCGATGCAGTCGAACCGGGCATGCCAGTCGTCCGCGACCTCGGCGCAGGCGGTGATGGCGACGGGGTGGGGACGCATGCGGGCGTTGAGCGCCTCCATCAGGCGAAAGGCGCCGCGGGCGGTGCTGCTGTCGAGATGCGCGACCTGGCCGGTGGCATGAACGCCGGCGTCGGTACGCCCGGCGGCGTGGACGGTCACCGTCTCGCCCGTGATCTCTGTCATCGCCGTCTCGATCACGGCCTGAACGGAAGGGCCGTGCGCCTGTCGCTGCCAGCCCATGAACGGGCGGCCGTCATATTCCACAGTCAGCCGGAACCGTGTCATCGGACGACGCTGCCCCGGGCGATGGGGAAACCGCGCAGCAGTTCGGCCGTGGTCATCGGGCCGCGTCCGGGGCGCTGGACAAGAGCGGGGCGGAGAGCGCCGTCGCCGCAGGCGATCAGCAAGCCGTCGTCGAGGACCGTGCCGGGCGTGCCGCCTTCCGCCTCGATCTCGGCGGTGAGAATCTTCACGCGTTCCCCGGCCAGCAGGCACCAGGCGCCGGGCCAGGGATTGAAGGCGCGCACCTGTCGCTCCACCGCATCTGCCGAGCCAGCAAAATCGAGCTTGGCCTCATCCTTGCCGATCTTGGCGGCATAGGTGACGCCGTTTTCGGACTGAGGGACGGGCATCAGTTGGTCGAGCTGGGGCAGGGCTGCGACCATCGCCGCTGCGCCCAGGTGGGCCAGTTCGTCCGTCAGTTCGCCGGCGGTCTTGCCGGCGGTGGGGGTTTCGACGCTGGCCAGCATCGGTCCGGTATCGAGGCCCGCCGCCATCTGCATGATGGTCACGCCCGTCATGGCGTCACCCGCGAGGATCGCCCGCTGCACCGGGGCGGCTCCACGCCAGCGAGGCAGCAAGGAGGCGTGAACGTTGAGGCAGCCCCGCGCCGGCGCCGCGAGCACGACGCGCGGCAGGATCAGGCCATAGGCCGCGACCACCGCGACATCGAGACCCAGAGCGTCGAAGGCAGCCTGCTCGTCCTCGCCCTTCAGCGATACCGGCGTGCGGACGAGAAGATCGAGCGCTTCCGCGCGGGTCTGGACGGCGGATGGGCGAGGGGCCTTGCCACGCCCGGCGGGGCGGGGTGGCTGGGTATAGACGGCGGCGATATCGTGGCCGGCGGCATGGAGTGCATCCAGCGTCGGCACGGCGAAATCCGGGGTTCCCATGAAAGCTAGGCGCATGAGCATCGCTTGCCGCTTGGCAAGCGGCCCCGCAACCCCATATCGCTGTGCCATGGCTTCTCCCGAGATCGATGCGCTGACCCAGGCGCTGGCGCGGCTTCCCGGCCTGGGGCCGCGCTCGGCGCGCCGGGCCGTCCTGCACCTGCTGAAGCGGCGTGAAACGGCGCTGATACCGCTGGTGCGCGCGCTGCAGGCGGTGTCGGAACGGCTGACGACATGCTCGACCTGCGGCAATGTCGACACGGCGGACCCGTGTGCGATCTGCACGGACCCGCGCCGTGACCAAAGCCTGCTGTGCGTGGTGGAGGAAGTGGCCGACCTCTGGGCGCTCGACCGGTCGCGGCTGTTCCCCGGCCGCTATCATGTTCTGGGTGGCCGGCTGTCGGCGCTGGACGGGGTGCGACCGGAAGATCTGGCGATCGAATCGCTGGTCGCGCGGGTCCGCGTCGGCGGCATCGACGAGGTGGTGCTGGCCACCAATGCGACCTTGGAAGGGCAGACGACCGCCCACTATGTCGCCGAACGGCTGGAAACGCTGCCGGTTCGGCTGTCGCAGCTGGCGCACGGCCTGCCGGTGGGCGGCGAGCTTGATTATCTGGATGAGGGAACGCTGGCGCAGGCGCTGAGGGCACGGCGGCCGGTCGCGTGAGCGCCGGGGAAGCGCGGAGGGCAATTCCGCAGGGGCGCATCATGCGCCACCGACTATCAACAAAACCATATCTTGACGTGGAAAGGCGGGCTTCCTAGCTCGCATGCATGGCCATTCTACCGATCATCGAGATTCCCGATTCCCGGCTGCGCCAGGTGTCCAAGCCGGTGGCTGCGGTCGATGACGATCTCAGGCGGCTGATGGATGACATGCTGGAGACGATGTACGCGGCCCCGGGCATTGGCCTGGCCGCGATCCAGATCGGGGTCGCCAAGCGCGTGCTGGTCATCGACCTTCAAGAAGAGGGCGAGGACGGCAAGCCGGTGAAAAATCCGCGCTGCTTCGTCAATCCGGAGATCCTGTCGTCGTCTGATGAGATATCGGTCTACAACGAAGGCTGCCTTTCCGTCCCCGACATCTTCGGCGATGTCGAGCGGCCCGCCCGCGTTCGCGCCCGCTGGCTGGACTATGACGGCAAGTCGCATGAGGAAGAGCTGGACGAACTGATGTCCACCTGCCTCCAGCATGAGATGGACCATCTCGAGGGTGTTGTGTTCATCGACCATCTGTCGAAGCTGAAGCGGGCGATGGCCTTGAAGAAGCTGGAAAAGCTGCGCAAGGTCAAGCGAGCCGAAGCGGCCTGACCATGCCGGCGCGCGGTTCATCGACGCGCCTTCTGATCCTTGTCACCATCGTCTGGGCTCTGGCGTTCGCCGCGTCCGGCTGGCAGCCCTATGACCGGGCCACATGGTGGATGGAGGTGGCGCCGGTGCTGATCGCGCTCCCGCTCCTGTGGCTGACGAACGTTCGCTATCCGCTGACGACCCTGGCGCTGCTGCTCATCATGCTTCACGGGCTCGTTCTGATGCTGGGCGGGGCCTATAGCTATGCGCGAGTGCCGCTGGGTTTCGCGCTTCAGGACTGGCTGGGGCTGGCGCGCAACCCCTATGACCGGATCGGGCATTTCATGCAGGGCTTCGTTCCAGCGATCGTGATCCGCGAACTGCTGGTCCGCTACGGTGAAATTGGCCGACGGGCGCTGGTCGCGCCGCTGGTCCTGGCCTGCTGCCTCGCGATCAGCGCGGCCTATGAACTGATCGAGTTCGGCGCCGCCAAGGTGTTGGGGCAGGGTGCCGAGGCATTTCTGGGTACTCAGGGTGATGTCTGGGACACGCAGTGGGACATGCTGATGTGCCTGATCGGGGCGATGGTCGCCCTGCTCTTGCTGTCGCGTCGACATGACCAGGCGATCGCGCAGCTTGATCGTCGCCGCTAGAATCCGCTGACCCGCGACGTATCTATTGCAGGGAAGCTGGAACGGGCGCTTAGACTGTGAGACGCGCGCCGGTGTCGAAGTTGTCGGCGATGAGGTCGACGATGGCCTTGGCGACCACGTCCGGCCCTTTCAGCTTGGTTGCGTCCTCGCCGGGGAAAGCGCGGGCGCGCATCTTGGTTGCGGTGGCGCCAGGATCGACGATCGCCACCCGCACGCCGCCCAGGTTCCGCATTTCCTCCGCATAGGCCAGAAGCAGGGTTTCAAGCGCCGCCTTGGAGGCGCCATAGGCACCCCAATAGGCGCGCGGCTTGCCACCGACGCTGGAAGTGACACCGATCACACGGGCGGCCGGGGCTGCCTTCAGCAGGGGATGAAAGGTCGCAATCAGACGTTGATTCGCGACGAGGTTGAGCGCGATCAGCCGATCGAACTCCTTGGCCTCGATATCCTGAACCGGTGTCAGCGTGCCAAGCGTCGCGGCATTGAGGATCAGGTCGTCCAGCCGGCCCCAGCGTGTCGCGATCGCCGCAGCGAGGCGCGGGATGGCGTCGAAGTCGGCAAGGTCGACGGGCGCGATGGTGGCGGTGCCGCCTGCGGCGTGGATGCGCTCCTCCACCTCCTCGAGGCCGCCGACCGTGCGGGCGGTGAGAACGACATGAGCCCCGGCGGCGGCAAGCGCTTCGGCGGTTGCCGCGCCAATGCCCCGGCTGGCCCCGGTGACGAGAGCGATCCTGTTCGTAAGCTTGGTCATGGAGGTTTCCGTCAGCCGACCCGTTCGGCCAGCAGCGATAGCTGATCCGCCGGTTCCAGATCGTCCTGATCGGTCAGCACGGTCGGATAGGCGCCGGTGAAACAGGCGTCGCAATATTGTGGATTGCGCTCGTCCCGCATCTCCTCGCCCAGCGCCTTGTAGAGGCCGTCGTTCGATAGGAAGGCGAGGGAATCGCAGTTGATGTAGTCGGCCATCTGCTCGACGCTCATCTGTGCCGCCAGCAGCTTGGCGCGTTCGGGCGTGTCGACGCCGTAGAAGCAGCTGTGGCGGGTCGGCGGGCTGGCGATGCGCATGTGGATTTCACGCGCGCCGGCCTCGCGCAGCATCTGCACGATCTTGAGACTGGTGGTGCCGCGGACGATCGAATCGTCGATCAGGATCAATCGCTTGCCGTCGATCAGCGCCTTGTTGGCATTGTGCTTCAGCTTGACGCCCAGGTGACGAACCTGATCGCCCGGCTGG
This sequence comes from Sphingomonas sanxanigenens, assembly GCA_037190805.1. Classification (GTDB taxonomy): domain Bacteria; phylum Pseudomonadota; class Alphaproteobacteria; order Sphingomonadales; family Sphingomonadaceae; genus JBBCJR01. The sequence goes on from JBBCJR010000004.1 coordinate 46,380, forward strand.
ATGAAGGTGCGACCGACATAATGCGACCGGATGATGCCAAGCTCGAACGGCAACCCCGATTCCTGGGCATAGCCGAGCGCCGCCGGGGTGCCGGAATCCGGCACCGGGACGACGATATCGGCATCCATCGGGCTTTCGATCGCCAACTGGCGGCCGATATTCTTCCTGACCGAATAGATGCTCGATCCGTTGACGATGGAATCGGGGCGGGCGAAATAGACATGCTCGAACACGCACGGGCGCGGCTTGACGGCGGGGAAGGGGTGGATGGAGCGAATGCCCCGATCCGACACGATCACCAGTTCGCCCGGTTCGATCTGGCGAATGAAGGCCGCGCCCACGACATCGAGGGCGACGCTTTCCGACGCGAACACATAGGCGTCGTTCAACCGGCCCATGACCAGCGGGCGAATGCCCAGTGGGTCGCGGCAGGCGATCATCCCCTCGGGCGTCATGCAGATCAGGCTGTAGGCGCCCTCGACCTGTTTCAGCGCGTCGATGAAGCGGTCGAGCAAGGTCCGATAGTTGGACGTCGCGACCAGATGAATGATGGTTTCGGTGTCCGAGGTCGATTGAAAGATCGATCCCCTGCGAACCAGCGTCCGGCGCAGCGCCATGGCGTTGGAGATATTGCCGTTGTGGGCGATGGCAAAGCCGCCTGACGACAGCTCGGCGAACAGCGGCTGCACATTCCGGAGCGCGGTTTCGCCCGTGGTGGAATAGCGGACATGGCCGGCGGCGACACGGCCCGGCAGGCTACGGATCACTTCATCGCGGTCGAAATTGCCGGCGACATGGCCCATGGCGCGATGGGTGCGGAAATCGCGTCCGTCCCAGCTGGTGATGCCGGCGGCTTCCTGGCCGCGATGCTGAAGGGCGTGCAGGCCCAGCGCCACGAGGGCGGCAGCCGTATCGGCGCCCCAGACTCCGAATACGCCGCACTCCTCGCGCAGCTTGTCATCGTCGAATGGATTGGTGGTAAGCATGTCCCGCCGCCCGGTCGCCTTGGCCGATGAGGGGGCATATAGGAGGAGGGGGGCAGTTTGTCGCCCCCATTTGTGACGAGGGGACGACATGGCCTGTGCCGACCGCGAGCAAGGCAGCACGCTGGACCCGAAATGGGACGAACGCGGCCTGATCCAGGCGATCGCGACCGACGCCGGGACCGGCGAGCTGTTGATGGTGGCCCACATGAATGCCGACGCCCTCGACCGGACGCTGGCGACGGGCAAGGCGCATTTCTGGTCCCGCAGCCGCCAGTCAGTGTGGATGAAGGGCGAGACGTCGGGCCATGTCCTGACGGTCGTCGACATGCGCATCGACTGTGATCAGGACGCGCTGTGGATGCGGGTGGAGGCGGCAGGTCCGGCCTGTCATACAGGCGAGCGGAGCTGCTTCTACCGGCGGGTGGCGGGCGGCGTGCTGGAACGCGTCGATTGATGGTGGAATCACCGGCGCGGTGTTGACGTTGACGTGAACGTCACATACTCTTCCGCTATGTCGAACATCAGCGTGGAATTGCAGGACATTGCCGCGACGGCCGCCGCCGATCGTGATCCCGACTGCTATTCGATCACCGATCTGGCCGAGGAATTTGGGGTCACGGCGCGGGCCTTGCGCTTCTATGAGGACGAAGCGCTGTTGTCGCCGGAACGGGTCGGGTTGGCGCGGGTCTATTCGCGGCGCGATCGCGCGCGCCTCGCCTGGATATTGCGCGGCAAGCGGGTGGGCTTCAGCCTGGCCGAGATTCGCGAGATGATCGACCTCTACGATTATGACGAGGATCATGCCGAACAGCGCCGGGTCACCCGCGCGCGTTGTGCCGAGCGGATCGACCTTCTGCGTCGCCAGCGCGAGGACATCGATACCACGATCGCAGAGCTTTCCACCTTTGTCGCCGCGATCGACGGCATGGGCGGCTGATCCACCTGCCTTAGGAGTTGCATGATGCCTGTCTATTCGGCGCCGGTGAAGGATACCCGGTTCGTCCTCGAACATGTGCTGAAGCTGGACCGCTACAGCAACCTGCCTGGTTTCGAGGCGGCGAGCGCCGATATGATCGAGGCGATCCTGACCGAAGGCGGCCGCTTCTGCGAGGAGGTTCTGGCGCCCCTCAATCAGGTCGGCGATCATGAAGGCTGTATCCGTCACGCCGATGGCACCGTCACCACCCCGACCGGGTTCAAGGACGCCTATGACCAGTTCGTCGCCGGAGGCTGGACGACGCTAACGGGGCCTGTCGAGCATGGCGGCCAGGGCATGCCGCATGTCATCGGCACGGCGTTCGAGGAATATATCATCAGCGCCAACATGGGCTTTGCCATGTATAACGGCCTGACGCTGGGCGCGATTTCCGCCCTGATGGCCAAGGCGACGCCGGACCAGCAGGCGACGTTCGTGCCCAAGTTGGTGTCAGGCGAATGGGGCGGGACGATGAACCTGACCGAGCCGCATTGCGGCACGGACCTCGGCCTCATCCGCACCCGCGCCGAACCTAGGGACGACGGCAGCTATGCCATCACCGGCACCAAGATCTTCATCTCGTCGGGCGACCATGACCTGACCGACAACATCGTTCACCTCGTGCTGGCCAAGACACCCGGCGCGCCGGCGGGATCTCGGGGCATTTCTCTGTTCGTGGTGCCGAAGCGATTGATCGAGGCCGACGGCTCGCTGGGCGCCGCCAATGCGGTGTCCTGCGGCTCGATCGAGGAGAAGATGGGCATCCACGGCAATGCCACCTGCGTCATGAACTATGACGGGTCGACCGGCTGGCTGGTGGGCGAAGAGAATAAGGGTCTCGCCGCCATGTTCATCATGATGAACGCGGCCCGGCTGGGTGTTGGCCTGCAGGGTATCGGGCTGGGCGAAGTCGCCTATCAGAACGCCGTGGCCTATGCCAAGGATCGCCGGCAGGGCCGGGCGCTAACGGGTCCGGCTGACCCGGATGCCAGTGCCGATCCGATCATCGTTCATCCCGATGTGCGCCGGATGCTGATGCATGCCCGCGCGCATATCGAGGGGGGACGCGCCCTGTGCCTGTGGGGGGCGCTGCTCGTCGACCTGTCGCACAATGCCGCGACGGAGGAGGAGCGGCAGCAGGCCGACGATCTGATCAGCCTCCTGACCCCGGTGATCAAGGGCGTGCTTACCGATCGTGGTTTCCAGGTCGCGGTCGACGCTCAACAGGTGTTCGGCGGCCACGGCTACATCCGCGAACATGGCATGGAACAGTTCGTCCGCGATGCCCGTATCCCGATGATCTACGAAGGCGCGAACGGCGTTCAGGCGATGGACCTTGTCGGCCGTAAGCTGGCGCTGAATGGCGGCCGCGCGATCCGCGCGTTCTTCGACGTCGTTGCGACGGACGTCGCCGCGGCGAAGGCCAAGCCCGAACTGGCCGACATCGCAACCCGCCTGGAAAAGGCCAATGGCGAGCTTCAGGCCGCGACAATGTGGCTGGCCCAGAATGGTATCGCCAATCCGAACAATGCCGGGGCTGCCGCCTATCCCTACATGGAACTGGCCGGCATCATCGCGCTGGGCCTGGTATGGCTGCGCAGCGCCGACGCCGCGCTGGAGCTGGAGGGCGACGACGACTTCCGCAATGCCAAGCTGGTTACGGCACGCTATTTCGCGGAACGGGTCATGCCAGACGCCGGCGCGCTTCGCCGCAAGCTGGAGACGGGCGCGGAAGCGGTCATGGCCCTGCCGGCCGAAGCCTTCTGAGCGGCTGTTGGCCGAGCGCTCCCGTTCAGGGAACGCCCGGCCCAACGGGCTATATTCCGGCCCTCAGGCTTCCGGCAGGAAATCCGGAACCGACAGATAGCGCTCGCCTGTGTCGTAGTTGAAGCCGAGAACGCGGCTGCCTGCGGGCAGGTCGGCTAGCTTCTGGCTGATCGCCGCTAACGTCGCGCCCGATGAGATGCCGACCAGCAGCCCCTCGACCCGCGCGCTGCGCAAAGCCCAGTCCTTGGCATCGCCCGGAGCGACCTGGATCACCCCGTCGAGCTGGGCGGTGTGGAGGTTGGCGGGGACAAAGCCGGCGCCGATACCCTGAATGGGGTGGGGTCCCGGCTGGCCGCCTGAAATGACCGGCGACAGGGTGGGTTCGACGGCGAACACCTTGAGGCCCGCCCACGCCGGCTTCAGCTGGTTCGCGACGGCGGTGATATGACCGCCCGTGCCGACCCCCGTGATGATGGCGTCGATCGGCGTGTCGCGGAAATCTTCCAGGATCTCGTTGGCGGTGGTCCGCTCGTGGACGGCGATGTTGGCCGGATTTTCGAACTGCTGGGGCATCCACGCGCCGGGGGTTTCCCCGACGATATCGAGCGCGCGCTCGATCGCGCCTTTCATGCCCTTTTCACGCGGCGTGAGGTCGAAGGTCGCGCCATAGGCCAGCATCAGCCGGCGGCGTTCGATGGACATCGATTCGGGCATGACCAGAATCAGCCGGTAGCCCTTCACCGCCGCCGTCATCGCCAGGCCGATACCGGTATTGCCGCTGGTGGGCTCGACGATGGTGCCACCGGCCTTCAGCTTGCCGGAGGCTTCGGCATCTTCGATCATGGCGAGCGCGATGCGATCCTTGATCGAGCCGCCAGGGTTCTGCCGTTCGGACTTCACCCATACTTCATGATCGGGAAACAGGCGGGACAAGCGGATGTGAGGCGTTCGCCCGATGGTGTCCAGAATGCTGGCCGCTTTCATGACGTCATCTCCTCATTCGGAATCATTCGAAGGATCGGGGCGGATCGAATGTGCGTGCTGCACGCAGCTCTGGGAAGAGGCGAGCCCAAAAAATCGCGACGATTACCGCACCGACGCCGCCGCCGACCACCGCCGTCACCGGCCCAACCGCCGCTGCCAGGAAACCCGAGCGGGCCTCGCCCAGCTCATTCGAGGCAGAAATGAACAGGGTCGACACCGCGCCGACCCGGCCCCGCATGCCGTCGGGCGTGTGCAGCTGGATCAGCGACTGGCGGACGTAGACGGACATCATGTCGGCCGCGCCCAGCAGCGCCAGGAACATGCACGACATCGGCAGCCAGCGCGACAGGCCGAAGCCGACCGTGGCGATACCGAACACCATCACGCCAACCAGCATCTTGACCCCGACGTCACGTTTCAGCGGTCGCCACGCGAACCACGCGGCGACCAGCACTGCGCCGATCGCCGGGGACATGCGCAGCAGGCCCACCCCGGTGGGGCCGGCGAAGAGGACGTCGCGGGCATAAATCGGCAGCATCGCCGTCGCGCCGCCCAGCAGTACCGCGAACAGATCGAGCGAGATCGCGCCCATCACCAGCCGGTTACGGCCGACATAGCGCAACCCTTCGATCATCTGCTGCCACGGGTTGCCGCCAGCGCCGACCTCCGGGCGCGGGACCGGCCGGATCGCGAACATGGCGCCAAGCGAAGCGAGAAACAGGACGGCGCTGAACCCGTAGGACGAGGCGGGCACATAACCGTAGAGAAACCCGCCCAGCGCGGGACCCGCGATCGCCCCGGCCTGCCAGGCGATGGAACTGAGCGCGATGGCGGCTGGCAGGGTTGCCGGCGGAACCAGGTTCGGCGCCAGGGCCTGCAGGGCAGGTCCCGCAAAGGCGCGGGCGACGCCCAGCAGGCCGGCGACGATGAACAGATCGACCAGCGTTATCGTGCCGAGCGCCGTCAATATGGCGAGCGCTGCGGCACAGGCCAGTTCGAGGGTTAATGCGGCCCGAACGATCCAGCGCCGGTCGAGCCGGTCGGCAGTCCAGCCGACCACCAGGGTCAGGGCGAAGAGCGGCACGAACTGGACGAGGCCGATAAGGCCCAACAGCATGGCCGCGTCGCGCTGACTCATCGTCTGGCGGGCAAGATCGTAAACCTGCCAGCCGATGATGACGACCATCGCCATCTGCGCCAGATTGGCGTTCAGCCGGGCAAACCAGAAAAACCGGAAATCCCGGATCGAGAATGGGTGTGGGGCCGCCGCTGACATAGCGCTGCTGATGGCAGAGGCGGCGGGGCAGGGCAATCGGCACCCGCCGCCGGCCCCGCTCAACCCGAAAAGGAAACTATCGCAAGAAGCGGATCAGATCCTCGCTCAGCCGGGCCGGTTCGGTTGCGAACAGACCGTGTGGGGCGCCGGAATATTCGACCAGATCGGCATGAGGAACCAGCTGTGCGGCCGCGCGGGCGGTGGCGTCGATGGGCACGGTCTTGTCACCCGTGCCGTGGATGATGAGCGTCGGCACGGTGAAGGCCTCCATATCGGCTCGAAAATCCGTCCTGCCGAAGGCGTCGACACAGGCCAGTGTGGCGATCGGGCTGGCGGCGAGGGCAAGGGCTTGCGTCCAGGCCAGCCATTCGTCGCTGACCGGCTGCGTCACCCAGCCGACACCGTAGAAATCCTTGCCGAAGCCGGCGAGAAAGTGCGGCCGGTCCTTGCGGATATTGTCCTTGATCTCCTCCAGGGCCTCGTCCGGCACACCATCCGGATTGTCGTCGGTGCGCAGCATGAACGGCGTCACCGCGCCGATCAGCGCCGCCCTCGTCACGCGGGCGGCGCCATGACGCGACAGATAGCGGGCGACCTCCCCACCTCCCATCGAAAAGCCGATGAGCGCAGCGCGATCCACTCCGCTCGCCTCGATGATCGCCCCCAGATCATCGGCGAACGTATCATAGTCATAGCCCGCTCGCGGCTGGTCGGATTTGCCGAAACCGCGCCGGTCGTAGGTGATGACGCGCATCCCGGCCTCGACAAGGGCGGTTGCCTGATACTCCCACATGGCACCGGACAGCGGCCAGCCATGGATGAGGATTGCGGCCGGACCAGCGCCCCAGTCGTTGAAATGGAGACGGGTTCCATCACGGGCTGTCGCGTAGGGCATCGGGTTCTCCCAAGGAGGCGAGGGCGATGCGCCACCAACAGTCGAAGCCGGCTGCTGTTCCTGGCGTCAGTCCAGCTCTTCGCGCCGGGGACGACGGATGGCGGGGTTCAGCCGGGCGAGGCTGGACAAGCCGGCGACCACGCATAGGCCCGTCGCCACCAGGCCGGGACCGGCGCCGCCAATGCCCAGGGCGAGCAGGCTGGCCACCACGGTCGCGCCCAGCGTCTGACCGAGCATCCGGGTGGTGGCGACCAGACCTCCGGCGGCGGCCGCCCGTTCAGGGGGGGCGGAGCCGATCATCAGCCGCGCATTGGGAGCCAGGAACAGGCCGAAGCCGATGCCGCACAGCGCCATTCGCCATGCGATGTCGGCATAGCCGGCCCCGGCGGGCAGGAAGGCGATCAGCAAGGCGGCGGCGGTGGCCACGGTCATGCCGATGCCGCCCAGGATGCCGGCGGGAAAGCGATCCGACAGCATGCCCGAAACGGGGCCGACAACCATCATCGTCAGCGGCCAGGGCATCAGCAGCGCGCCGACTTCTCCGGGCGAAAAACCGAAATCCTGCTGGAGCCGGAAGGGCAGCGACAGGGTGATGGTCATCGACGCGATGAACGCGACAAGGCCGCCCGAGGCGGACAGGGCGAAGACTGGGCGCGACAGCAGGTCGATGGGAATGATCGGCGCCGCGGTGCCCCGTGCGCGGCCGACGAAAACGAAACCGGCGACGATGCCGGACATGACGACGGCCGCCGAAATGACGGGCGAATCGCCATGGACCAGGCTTTCAAGGCCACCCACGACCATGCCGAGGGCGAGCGCCGACAATAACGCGCCGGGCAGATCATAAGGCGTGTCATGCGGCACCGGTTCGGGCAGGGCGTGTCGTCCGATCAGCAGCGAGACGATAGCGAAGGGGCAAGCGAGGGCGAATACCCATGGCCAAGGCGCCACGGACAGGATGAAACCGCCAAGCGTCGGCGCCAGCGCGGCGCTGCTGGCGACCACGACGCTGTTGATGCCCATTCCGCGCCCGAGTTGCCCCGCAGGATAAATGGAGCGGATGAGCGCGCTCGACACGCTGAGCGCGGCGGCGGCGCCCAGCGCTTGGACCGCGCGCACGACGAGCAGGAAAGGCAGGCTGTTGGCGAAGAAACAGAGAACGCTGGCGAGCGCGAACACCGCCTGGCCATATTGATAGAGGCGCCGATGGCCGATGCGGTCGCCCAGCGCCGAAAACGGCAGCAGGGTCATAACCAGAACGAGTTGATAGATCGTGACGACCAGCACCACGGCTGACTGTTCGACCTCAAGGTCATGCGCGATGGTGGGCAGGGCGACGGTGGCGATGGCGCCGTCGAGAACGGACAGCGCTGTCCCGAAGGAAACCGCCAGGATCGCCAGATAACGCCGGGGCAGGGGTAGGCCGTCCGATGTGGGCGACGCCACACGGCGCGGGGGGATCATGCAGGTTGAACGAAGCTGTCAAGCACGCGCTTGCGGCCTGAATGCTCGAAATCGATCTCCAGCTTATTGCCTTCGATCAGGGCGATCTGGCCATAGCCGAACTTGGCATGGAACACGCGCTGGCCGAGCGCCAGGTCGGCTCGGGGCTTGGCGCCCAGGCTGATCGCCGACGCCTTGACGTCAACGACCCTGGCGGCGGGCTTCAGCGCGCCTTCTCCCCGCGCGCGCGACCAACCCGGACCCCGCCCGCTGCCGCGAGCGACATCCGCGAAGGGGTCGTCACGTTCGGAAAAATGCGCTCGCCACAGGCTGGGGCCACCCGACATGGTCGTGGAAACGCTGACATGGCGATCGGGCAGCTCGCCGACGAAGCGCGACGGGATGGACGATGTCCACTGGCCATAGATCCGCCGGTTGGCGGCATGAACGATGGTGCAGCGCCGCCGCGCGCGAGTGATGGCAACATAGGCGAGGCGGCGCTCCTCCTCGACCGCGGCGGTGCCGCCTTCGTCCAGCGCGCGCTGGGATGGAAACACGCCATCTTCCCAGCCGACCAGAAAGACGGTGTCGAATTCGAGACCCTTGGCGGCATGAATGGTCATGATCGTGACCTTCGCGGCTTCGGCGTCGGCGTCATTGTCCATGACCAGCGCGACATGTTCGAGGAAGCTCGCCAGTGTTTCGAATTCCTCCATCGCGCGGGCGAGTTCGGACAGGTTTTCCAGTCGTCCCGCCGCCTCTGCCGAGCGGTCGGCCTGAAGCATCGCGGTATAACCCGATTCGTCGAGGACGATGCGGATCAGCTCGGCATGGGGCAGTTCGCCCGCCATCCGCCGCCAGCGGGCGAAGTCGGCGACCAGATTGGTCAGCGAGCGCCGTGCCTGCCCGGCCAGTTCGTCGCTGTCGAGCAGGCGGGCGGCGGCGACCAGCAGGGGCGTGCCTTCGGCGCGGGCGAGCGCATGAACACGCCCGACCGCTTTGTCGCCAAGGCCGCGCTTGGGGGTGTTGACGATGCGTTCGAACGCCAGGTCGTCGGCCGGCTGGGCGATGACGCGCAGATAGGCCATGGCGTCGCGGATCTCGGCCCGCTCGTAGAAGCGGAAGCCGCCGACGATGCGATAGGGCAGGCCGATGGCGATGAAGCGGTCTTCGAACTCGCGGGTCTGGAACTGGGCGCGAACCAGGATCGCGCAATCGTCCGCGCGGCCGCTCTGCGCCATGTGACGCTCGATCCGTTCGCCGACCAGCCGCGCCTCCTCCGGCCCGTCCCAGACGCCGACGACCGCGATCTTGTCGCCGTCGCCGGCTTCGGTCCACAACGTCTTGCCCAGCCGTCCGCCATTATGGGCGATGACCGCCGAGGCGGCGGCGAGGATGTGGCCGGTGGAGCGGTAATTCTGTTCCAGCCGGATCACGGCCGCGCCGGGAAAATCCTTCTCGAACCGCAGGATGTTGGCGACTTCGGCACCGCGCCAGGAATAGATCGATTGGTCGTCGTCGCCGACCACACAGATGTTCTTGCGCACCTGGGCAAGCAGCCTCAGCCACAGATACTGGACCGTATTGGTATCCTGATATTCGTCGACCAGCATATAGCGGAACCGCTGCTGATAGTGGCCCAGCACGTCAGGGTGATTGCGCAATATGGTCAGCATATGGAGCAGAAGGTCACCGAAATCGGCGGCGTTCAGAGTCCTCAACCGTGCCTGATAGTCGGCGTACATCGCCCGTCCGCGCCCGTCGGCATAGGCGAAGCTTTCGTCGTCGCTGACCTGTTCGGGCGTCCAGCCCCGGTTCTTCCAGCGGTCGATCAGGCCGGCGAGGCTGCGTGCCGGGAAACGCTTTTCGTCGAGGTCCGCGGCGACGATCAGCTGCTTGAGGAGGCGCAGCTGGTCGTCGGTGTCGAGGATGGTGAAGCTGGGCGTCAGGCCGACCAGTTCGGCATGGCGGCGCAGCATCTTGGCGCCGATCGAATGGAAGGTGCCCAACCACGGCATGCCTTCCACCGCCTCGCCCACGATCTGGCCGATGCGGTGGCGCATCTCGCGCGCCGCCTTGTTGGTGAAGGTGACGGCCAGGATCTCGCTCGGCCACGCCCGGCGGGTGGCGATGAGATGCGCCAGCCGTGCCGTCAGCGCGGCCGTCTTGCCGGTACCGGCGCCCGCCAGCATCAGCACCGGGCCCTCGGTGGTCAGCACGGCCTCGCGCTGGGGCGGGTTCAGGCCGGCGAGATAGGCCGGCTCGTCGAGAGGGGCGATGGGGTGGGTCACGGGTGAACAGGTAGGGAACGAATGCCGCCGGGGCAACCCGGCTCATTGGCCGTAGCCGGCCTCCCGCGCGACGCGGACCGCCTCGGCGGCGGCGGCGAACAGGGCGCCCGACTTGTGCTCGCACTCGCGCTGCTCGGCATCGGGATCGGAATCGGCGACGATGCCGGCGCCGGCCTGGACATGCATCACCCCGTCCTTGACCACGGCGGTCCTGAGCACGATGCAGCTGTCCATCGATCCGTCGGGCGAGAAATAGCCGACGCCGCCGGCATAGGCGCCGCGCTTCTCGGTCTCCAGCTCGGCGATGATCTGGCAGGCGCGGACCTTGGGCGCGCCGGACACCGTGCCGGCCGGAAAGCCCGCCAGCAGCGCGTCGATGGCGTCCTTCGACGGGTCGAGCGTGCCGCGCACGTTCGAGACGATGTGCATGACGTGGCTGTACAGTTCCACCAGATGGCGATCGGTGACCGCGACGCTGCCCGGTGACGCGACCCGCCCGACGTCGTTGCGGCCGAGGTCGAGCAGCATCAGATGCTCAGCCAGCTCCTTGGGGTCGGCAAGCAAGCTGTCGCGATGGGCGGCGTCCTCCTGCGCGGTGCGGCCGCGGGGGCGGGTGCCGGCGATGGGACGGATCGTCACTTCATTGTCGCGGACCCGGACCAGGATTTCCGGGCTGGACCCGATCAGCGCAAAGCCGGGCAGGTCGAGGAAATAGAGGAAGGGGGACGGGTTGATCCGCCTCAGCGCTCGATAGAGATCGATCGGCGGCAGCGGGAAATCCTGCGTGAAGCGCTGGGCGAGCACGACCTGAAAAATGTCGCCGGCGGCGATATACTCTTTGGCGCGCGCAACCATATGTTGATAGCGGCCAGGCTCCATCTCGGCCCGGCGGGGGGTGGGCAGAGCGGGAAGCGTGCTTTCCCTGCGCGCCGGCGTGCTGGCGAGGCGGGCGAGAGCCGCGTCGATCCGTTCTTCGGCTCGTGCATCGGCATCGGGCGAGTCGCGAAAGATCGGCGCCACCAGGAACAGCGCGTCGGCAAGCCGGTCGAACACCAGAATCAGCGTCGGCCGCACGAACAGCATGTCGGGCAGACCGAGCGGATCATGATCGGGAACATCGATCGGTTCGACGAGGCCGATCGTTTCATAGCCCATATAGCCAACCAGACAGGCGAGGGCAGGCGGCAGCTCTGCGGGCACGTCGGCGCGGCATTGCGTGACCAACCGGCGCAACGCAGTCAGAACGTCGCCATCCACGGTCATGAACGGCCCGCCATCCTCGCTGATTGCGGCGCTGTTGCCTTCGGCGCGGAAGATGAGGTCGGGCGCCAGGCCGATCAGCGAGTAGCGACCGCGCACGGCGCCCCCTTCAACCGATTCGAGCAGGAAGTCCCCCCGTTCGGGTACGGACAGCTTCAACATCGCCGATACCGGGGTTTCGGTATCGGCGATCACCCGCCGCCAGACGAGGCGCGGGAAAGCTGCTGGATCAGAAAGGCTCACGAGGGTCTGAATGCGAGCCGGATCACTGGGCACCCGCGAGGCGTGCCTTCAGGGCTGCGATCGCCTTCTCGTCCCGAGTGACGCCGACATCCTGGCGCATGGCGTGGATGAACTGGGCGGCATACTCTTCACCCAGCACATTGCCGAATTGCTCGCGCGTGCCGGGAAGCAGGGTTGCCACCTCCTCCGGGGTTCCGGGCGCGATCTCGTCCACCTTGACGACGAACCAGCCTGCGCCGCCGGGCGCGGCCAGCGCGCGGACGCCGTTGGCGGGCAGGGAGAAGACCAGCCTGACCGGCGCCGCCACCTCAGTCGGGCTTTGCGAAATCTGCAGGCGGGTGCCGCGGATCTCTTCGGTCGCCGGCAATTTCGCTTCGGCGAACAACTGCGCGATGTCGCCGCCCGCCTTGATCTTCGTCACGATCCCGTCGGCGATCGACTTGGCTTTGTCGTTGGCGATCTGATTGGCGTAGTCCTCGGCGACCTTGGCGCTGACCGACTGGAACGAAGCCACCGCCGCCTGATTGACGTCGTTGAGGTCGAGGAGCGCATAGGCGCCGTCGGGCAGCGTCTCGACCGTCGCATCGCTTTCGGCATCGCTCTGGAACACGCCGGGCAACAGTGCGCCCGCTTCCGGCGGCAGTCGATAGGCGGCGTCGCTCGGGCTGACACCCTCGTTGGTCACCGCCGGCACCTCGACAATGGCAAGGCCGTTTTCCTTGGCGACATCGCTGAACGCGGTGCCATCGGCGATCGCGTCCTCGATCTTGGCAACGAGAGTGCCAAGGGCCTCCTCGGCCTTCTGTGCTGACAATTCGGCCGCGATCTCGCTGCGCACGGCGGCGAGAGGACGGGCCGCGACGCTGGTGATGGCGTCGACATGAACCACATGCCAGCCGAAGGGTGACTGGGCCGGGCCGCCGATTTCGCCCCGTCCCGCCGAAAAGGCGGCGGTGGCGACTGCGGGAGAGGTTTCGGAGGCGAAAGCCGACCTGGTCCGCTCACCGACCGCGAGGTCTGCTGCGCTCAGGCCGCGTGCCGCAGCGGCGGCGGCGAAGCTCTTGCCCGCCTTGACGTCGGCGGCCAGAGCCTTGGCGGCGGCTTCGTCGGGCAGCACGGCCTGCGACAGGGTGCGCCGGTCCGTCGCGGCATAGCTTTCGGCATTGGCATTATAGAAGCGCTCGATCTCGGCATCTGTCGGCTGGATGCTGGCGCCGAGCGTCGCTGGTCCGAACAGGGCATAACGGAAACTGCGCGTTTCCGGCGTCAGATAACGGCTTTTGTTCTTGTCGTAATAGGCCCGCAACTGCTGTTCCGTCGGCGGCGTCTGGGGACGCAGGCTTGCCGAAGCGACGAAGCCGATGCGCCCGCTGCGGCGCTCGACGAGCAGGGCGGCATAGGGTCGGGCCATGCCCTCTGATGATTCGGCAGCGGCGACGACTGGCGCCAGCAGTTGGCGACGGATGATGTCGCCTTCCAGGCCACGGCGCAGCGTGCGGTCATTGAGGCGCTGCTGCTGAAGCGCGTTCTCGTAGGTGGTCTGGTCGAACCGGCCGGCGACCTGGAAGGCGGGGATGCTGGCGATCTCGCCATCGACCAGCAGGCGCGCGGCGGCAAAACCGTGCTTGCGGCCCCAGGCTTCGGCGGCCTGCGAGTTGATCATCTGCTCCAGAACCTGCTCGAACCCGTTTTCACGCAGGAAGGTCGGCATGTCGATCTGCGGGTTCTGCTGGCGGGCATTGCGCAGGACGCGCTGAACCTGTTCCTCGACGACCGTCGATTCCAGCTTGGTGTTGCCGATCCTGGCCACGGTGGTGCCGCTGCTGAGGCCGCCGACGCCGCCCAGCGGATCACCAGCGCCAACGCCGGTGATGATGAAGGCGACGACCACCAGGCCCAGGATTCCAAGCGCCACCCAGGATGAGAGGAACCGTCTGAGCCAGGACATCATAAGCCAAGAATCCGTCTGAAAATCGCCCCTTCCGGGCGCCGGCGCGGACCATAGAAGCGCCGTCCGGACGGAGCAAGGCTTTCGCCTGCCGTCGCGGATGGGCTAGGGGAACCGGCAAGCTTTGGATTGCTTTGGATAGCGGAGTGGAATGATGTCGCGACGGATGCTGGTGGCTGGCAACTGGAAGATGAACGGCTCTCTGGCCGCGCTGGGAGAGCTGGACGGCATCGCGGATGCCGCGCGCCAGCATGGCGATGTCGATGTCGCGGTCTGTCCTCCCGCCGTGCTGCTGGCACCCGCCCATGCCCGCGTTCCCGGCCTGTCGCTCGGCGCCCAGGATTGCCACGCCAGGGATTCCGGCGCGCATACCGGCTGCATCGCCGCGCCGATGCTGAAGGAGGCGGGGGCATCCTATGTCATCGTCGGCCACAGCGAACGACGGGCGGAAAATCACGAGACAGATGTAGAGGTTCGCGCCAAAGCCGAGGCGGCGATCCGCCACGGCCTGATCGCAATCGTCTGCGTTGGCGAGACGGAGGCGGAGCGTGACGCTGGCCGGGCTCTGGACGTCGTGGGCGGACAGCTCGACGGGTCGGTGCCGCCGGCGGGAACGGCCGCGACGCTGGTCGTCGCCTATGAGCCGGTGTGGGCGATCGGCACCGGGCGCACCCCCTCCGTCGCCGACGTCGACGAGATGCACCGTTTCATCCGTCAGCGGCTCGGCACGCTGGTCGGCGGCGAAGCGGCGGGGGTCAGGGTGCTCTATGGCGGGTCGGTGAAACCCGACAATGCCGCCGAACTGCTGGGCGTGGCCGATGTCGACGGCGCGCTGGTCGGGGGCGCCAGCCTGACAGCGGCACAGTTCGTTCCGATCATCGCCGCCGCCGCCGGCATTGCGCGCGGCGGCGGTGAAGGCTAAGGCGCGAGCCATCACCGCCTGTCCGGAAAAGAACTGATGGCCCATACGCTGCTTCTCGTCGTCCACACCCTGATCGCTGCCATCCTGGTGGGCGTCATCCTGGTGCAGCGGTCGGAAGGCGGAGGGCTGGGTACGGGGAGCACGCCTTCGGGCCTGATGTCGGCGCGGGGCGCGGCCAATTTCCTGACCCGGGCGACGGCGATTCTCGCCACGCTGTTCATCCTGACCTCGATCGGTCTGGCGTTCATGGCAGGCATCCAGCGCGCGCCCACGACCATCGACGCTTCGATGGCACGGACGCCGGAGGCGCCACCACCGGTCACGCAGCTCGGTTCGCCTCAGACCAACGAGACGTCGCCGGCTCCGGCCGCTTCGCCAGCCGATGCGCCGGCGGACGCGAATCCGGTTCCTCTGGCCCAGTAAGGACAGGCGCCATGGGGCGGGCCGTGCGGTTCGCCACGGAATGTTTTTCCGTGGCGGGGTTCCCAGTTGCTGCCCCCGGCGCTAGACCATGCCTCCCATGACGCGGTTCATCTTTATCACCGGCGGCGTGGTCTCCTCGCTTGGCAAGGGTCTTATGGCGGCAAGCCTCGCGGCGTTGCTGCAGGCGCGCGGCTATCGCGTGCGAATCCGCAAGTTCGATCCCTATCTGAACGTCGATCCGGGGACGATGAGCCCCTATCAGCATGGCGAGGTCTACGTCACCGACGACGGGGCCGAGACCGATCTCGACCTTGGCCATTACGAACGGTTCACCGGTGTTCCTGGCCGTCAGTCGGACAACATCACGTCGGGCCGGATTTATTCCAACATCATCGCCAAGGAACGGCGCGGCGATTTTCTGGGCGCCACGGTTCAGGTTATCCCCCACGTCACCGACGCCATCAAAGCGTTCGCCAAGGCCGAGACCGACGATCTCGACTTCGTGCTGTGCGAGATCGGCGGCACGGTTGGCGACATCGAAAGTCTGCCGTTCATCGAGGCGATCCGCCAGTTGAACAACGAACTGCCCCGCGGCCAGGCGGTATTCGTCCATGTGACGCTGGTGCCGTTCATCGCCGCGGCGGGCGAGCTCAAGACCAAGCCGACCCAGCATTCGGTGCGCGAGCTGACCTCGCTCGGTATTCAGCCCCAGGTGCTGGTCTGCCGGTGCGAGCGGCCCTTGCCCGACAGCGAGCGGGCGAAGATCGCGCTGTTCTGCAATGTCCGCAAGGAAGCGGTGATCCCGGCGCTCGATGCCCGCAGCATCTATGACGTGCCGTTGCAATATCATGCGCAAGGGTTGGATGCCGAAGTGCTGCGCGCGTTCGGAATTCTCGACGCCCCGGCCCCGAAACTGGGCCGTTGGGAGGATATCCAGGATCGCCTGACCAATCCCGAGGGTGAGGTGACGATCGGCGTCGTCGGCAAATATGTCGGTTTGCCGGACGCCTATAAGTCGCTGCATGAAGCGCTGGTTCACGGCGGCATCGCCAACCGCGTGAAGGTCAATGTCCGCTGGCTGGATGCCGAACTGTTCGAGGGCGCCGACGCCGACCTCGCTGCGGAACTGGAGCCGATGCACGGCATCCTCGTGCCCGGTGGCTTTGGCGAGCGCGGATCGGAAGGCAAGATCGCCGCAGTGCGCTTCGCCCGTGAACGGCAGGTTCCATTTCTGGGTATCTGCCTTGGCATGCAGATGGCCTGCATCGAGGGCGCCCGGAACACAGCCGGTCTAAGTCGTGCCTCGACCAGCGAATTCGGCCCGACCGACGAGCCGGTCGTCGGCCTGATCACCGAGTGGATGACGGCCGAGGGGCTTCAGCAGCGCGAGGCGGGAGGCGATCTGGGCGGCACCATGCGGCTTGGCGCCTATGACGCCCGGCTGGCAGGGAACAGTCGTATCGCCTCGATCTATGGCGGAACCGATATTTCGGAACGTCATCGCCACCGCTACGAGGTCAATATTCATTATCGCGACGCGCTGGAACAGGGTGGCCTCGTCTTTTCCGGCCTGTCGCCGGATGGCCGTCTGCCCGAAATCGTCGAGCGCCCCGATCATCCCTGGTTTATCGGCGTTCAGTTCCACCCGGAGCTGAAATCGAAGCCGTTCGATCCACACCCGCTGTTCGATAGCTTCATCGAAGCGGCGCTTCGTCAGAGTCGCCTAGTCTGATCGAGGTGGCTGCGCGGGTGCGCAACCGCCCTTGATCAAATTCGCTCAACGCACCTCGCGCGCGGTGGAGTCGGCTATGCCGTCGCCATCGGTATCGAGTGGCAACATGCGCGCCGGCGGACCGCTGCCGGCATCTTGAGATGCGAACAGATCCGCGAACAAGCTGGGGCCGCTATCGGCAGGTGACGCTGCCACGGCCGCAGGAGCGTCGCCTTTGGCTAGCTTGGGCGTTTCAGGACGATTCAGGGCAGAGGGCGGAATCGATGCATCGGACGCAAACTCCGCGGCGAGCACACAGATTACGCCCGCGAACAGCAGGGCATGCCAGCGATTACGGAAAATGCGGGTTGGTAACATGCATCGGCGCTTAACTTATTCAAGGCAAAAGCGGGGTTTGCGAAGTCGGTTAATCTGGCGCTCACCATGATGACGATATCGGAGTCGAAACGGTGTGAGTGGAGGCAAGTCGAAAGGGCAAAAAAGAAGACGCCCGAACCATAGGCCCGAGCGTCTCCCTGTGGCAGTGCCACCCCCCTTATGCTGGCCTTCGGCTTTCGCGCCGTGACCCTTTTAATAGGCCGGCAGCGTGTCCAAGCCCTCCCCGAACCATGGCTTCATGATCGGATGCCCCCACGCTATGGCGCGGGGGGACAGATGTCACCATCTGGTGCATGTGGGCTGCGCGATAAGCACCGCCCTGTGATGAAACTGCAACAATCAGCCTGGCCGATTGCGCCGGGCGGCGGCCATGCTAAAGCCACCGGATCACCGGAGCTGATCGGAATTGCCTCCTCATGCGCTTGTCCCGCTATTTTCTGCCCACGATGAAAGAAACGCCTGCCGACGCCCAGATCGTCAGCCATCGGCTGATGCTGCGTGCCGGTCTTATTCGGCAGACTTCCGCGGGAATCTACGCCTGGCTGCCGATGGGTCACCGCATTCTCCGCCGGATCGAGCAGATCGTCCGCGAGGAACAGGACCGTGCCGGCGCGATCGAACTGCTGATGCCGACCATCCAGTCAGCGGACCTGTGGCGGGAAAGTGGGCGCTATGACGCCTATGGGCCCGAGATGCTGCGCCTGAAGGACCGGCACGACCGCGACATGCTGTTCGGACCGACGGCGGAGGAGGTGATCACGTCCATCTTCCGCGACTCGGCCAGGAGCTATCGCGACCTGCCGCGCACCCTCTACAATATCCAGTGGAAGTTCCGCGACGAGGTCCGCCCCCGCTTCGGTATCATGCGCGGGCGCGAGTTCCTGATGAAGGACGCCTATAGTTTCGACCTCGATGAGGCGGGAGCGCGGCACAGTTACAACCGAATGTTCGTTGCCTATCTGCGCACCTTCGCGCGGATGGGGCTCAGCGCCATTCCGATGCAGGCCGATACCGGGCCGATTGGCGGCGACCTCAGCCACGAGTTCATCGTCCTTGCCCCCACGGGCGAAAGCGAAGTCTTCTACCACCGCAACTGGGAACAGGCGCGCGATCTGGCCGTCGATCCGGATGACAAGGATGCGTTGCAGGCGTTCGTGTCGGGTCTCACCGCCGACTATGCCGCCACGGATGAGAAGCGGGACGAAGTCCGCGAGGCGGCGGCGGGTGAGGCTTTGCGCCGGTCGCGCGGTATCGAGGTCGGTCATATCTTTTTCTTCGGCACCAAATATTCGGCTGCGATGGGAATGAGCGTACAGGGTCCCGAGGGCCAGCCGGTGACGCCGCAGATGGGCAGCTACGGCATTGGCGTGTCGCGGCTGCTGGGCGCGATCATCGAGGCAAGCCATGACGATAACGGCATCATCTGGCCCGAGGCGGTGGCGCCCTATCAGGTCGGCCTGATTAATCTTAGGGTCGACGATGCGGACTGCGTCGGGGTCGCCGACGATATCGAGGCGCGGCTGACGGCGGCCGGCGTCGATGTGCTTTATGACGATCGCGACGAGCGCGGCGGCGCCAAGTTCGCCAACATGGACCTGATCGGGTTGCCCTGGCAGCTGGTGGTGGGACCGAAGGGCGTGAAGGCGGGCGTCGTCGAGCTGAAGAACCGGCGCAGCGGCGAGAAGCAGGAGCTGTCGATCGACAGCGCGCTGGCGAGGCTGACGGCGTGATCCTCAACCGCTACGAGCGGATGATCGCCCGGCGATATCTCTATCCGGGCAAGGGTGAGGGGTTCATCTTCCTCGTCGCCTCGATCAGCCTCGTCGCGGTCATGCTGGGCGTCGCCGCGCTGATCGCGGTGATGAGCGTCATGAACGGCTTTCGCGCCGAACTGTTCGACAAGATCGTCGGCTTGAACGGCCACGCGGTGGTGCAGGGCTATGGCGGACGCCTGCCCGACTGGCGCGCGATCCAGCGCGAGATCGCCGCGACGCCGGGGGTAACCGAGGCGGTGCCGTTGATCGAACAGCCGCTGATGGCCAGCTTTTCGGGCCGGGTCGAGGGAGTCCTCGTCCGCGGGCTCAACATGCCCGATATCACTGGCAACGAGACGCTGTCCGGCAAGGTCGTTGCAGGCAACATCAGCGATCTGTCGCCGTCCGAGCCTGCTGTGGCGATCGGCGCGCGGCTGGCGGAAGCGCTGGGCGCGACGATCGGCTCGTCGATCAGCCTGATCAGCCCGCAGGGTCAGGTGACGCCGTTCGGCACCGCGCCGCGCATCGTCGCCTATCGCGTGGCGGCGATCTTCGAGGTCGGCGTTTATGACTATGACAAGGCCTTCGTGATCATGCCGATGGAGCAGGCGCAGACCCTGCTGATGCTTGAAGATAGCGTTGGCATGATCGAGGTGAAGACCGTCAATCCCGACCGGGTGGACCAGATCCTCGCCCCGATCGTCCCCAAGATCAGCGGCCAGGCGGTGTTGACCGACTGGCGGACGCTCAATGCCTCGCTGTTCGATGCGCTGAACGTCGAACGTGTGGTGATGTTCTGGGTGCTGTCGATCATCATCCTGGTCGCGGTGTTCAACATCCTGTCGTCGCTGATCATGCTGGTCAGGGCAAAAACCCGCGACATCGCGATCCTGAGAACGATGGGCGCCACCCGCGTTGGCCTGATGAAGGTGTTCATGACCGTGGGCACCCTGATCGGCATGGCCGGCATCGCGGCGGGGGTGCTTCTGGGGTTTACCATCCTTTATTTCCGGCAGGGGATCGTCGGCGGAATCGGCCGGCTGACCGGCCAGAATCTGTGGGATCCGTCGATCCGCTATCTGACCGAGCTGCCGGCCAAGACCGACCCGCTCGAAATTCTTGCCATCGTATCGATGGCGTTGATTCTCAGTTTCCTCGCGACGCTCTATCCAGCGTGGAAGGCGGCGGGGACCGATCCCGTGCAGGTGCTGCTCTATGAGTGACGTGCTGGCCGTCCATGACCTGCGCCGCGCCTTTCACCAGGGCGGCGTGACGATCGAAGTGCTGCGCGGCGTCGACCTCCATGTCGGACCGGGAGAGATCGTGGCGTTGCTCGGCCCGTCGGGGTCGGGCAAATCGACCATGCTCCAGGCGGTCGGCCTGCTCGAAGGCGGGTTCGAGGGCAGCATCCGGATCGATGGCGTCCAGTGCGAGCGGTTGGACAATAACGGCCGCACCGTCGTCCGCCGCGAGAAGCTGGGTTTTGTCTATCAGTTCCACCATCTGCTGCCCGATTTCACGGCGGTGGAGAATGTCGTGCTGCCGCAGCTGATCCGCGATGCCGGGCCGGATGCGGCGCGCGCGCGCGCGCAATCGCTGCTGACCGATCTCGGATTGGCTCAGCGGCTGGAGCATCGGCCCAGCCAGCTGTCGGGCGGCGAGCAGCAGCGCGTTGCCGTCGCTCGGGCGCTCGCCAACCGTCCGGTGCTGGTACTGGCCGACGAGCCGACCGGCAATCTCGACGAGGCCACCGCCGATATCGTGCTGACCGAGTTCCTGCGCCTCGTGCGCGGGCAGGGCTCGGCGGCGCTCGTGGCGACCCACAATCAGCGCCTGGCGGCCAAGATGGACCGCATCGTGACCCTGAAAGACGGCCGGCTGGCGTAACTCCCACCCCTTCCGTGGCGATCGGGGTGCGGCGAATGTTACCGCCAGAGCAAAGCGGCCCGCGATTTCGCGATGGGTCGTCAGCGGGATGCGAGCGGTCCTGCCCATGCCTCCCCGAATCGGGTTAGGGCTGGTAGCGTCATCCGCATGTCATCCACGCGATCGCCGTCCTTCATCCCCCTGCGCGTCTTTTCCGCCTATACCATGCTGGAAGGCGCGATCGAGCCCAAGGCGGCGGCCAAGGTGGCGGCGAAGCTCGGCTTTCCGGCGATGGCGGTCACGGATCGCAACGGCCTTTACGGCGCCATGGCCTTTTCCGACGCCTGCATGGCCGCAGGGGTTCAGCCGATCATCGGCACCATGCTGGCGATCGCCCGGCCCGGCACGCCGGAGGGCAAACCGCCGATCATCGACTGGCTGGCCCTCTATGCGCAGGACGAGGTCGGTTACAACAATCTCTGCGCGCTGGTGTCGGCCGCCCATCTCGATCGGCCCGCGCACGAGGATGCCCATGTTCCGCTCGCCCGGCTGGAGGGCGCGACGGCGGGCCTCATCGCACTGACGGCGGGCGGGGAGGGCGCGCTGGCACGTCTGATCGCCGAGGGGCAACCGGTCGAACCCTATCTCGACCGGTTGCAAGCGCTGTTTCCGGGCCGCCTCTACATCGAGCTCATCCGTCGCGACAATGCGGTCGAGACCGCCGCCGAGACGGGGCTGATCGACCTAGCCTATGCCCACGATCTGCCGCTGGTGGCGACCAACCCGGCTTTCTACGCCGAACCTGGTTTTCACGCCGCGCATGACGCCATGCTGTGCATCGCCGGTTCGACCTATCTCGACACGGACGACCGCGCCCGATCATGCCGGGAAGCATGGTTGAAGCCCGCCGACATGATGGCAGGGCTGTTCGAGGATGTGCCCGAAGCGATCGCCAACACGCTGGTCGTCGCCCAGCGCTGCGCCGTCACCGCGCCGAAGCGCTCTCCGATTCTGCCCAGTCTCGCGGGCGATCGCGAGGCGGAAGCGGTGGCGCTGGCCGAGGAAGCACGCGCCGGTCTCGAACGCCGGCTGGACTTCGCTGGCATCGGTGGCGAAGCGGCGACGCCTTATCGCGAGCGGCTGGCGTTCGAGGTCGACGTTATCAACACGATGGGTTTCGGTGGCTATTTCCTCATCGTCGCCGACTTCATCCAGTGGGCGAAGCGCAACGATATTCCGGTGGGGCCGGGGCGCGGTTCCGGCGCCGGCTCGGTAGTGGCGTGGGCGCTCACCATCACGGATCTCGACCCGCTGAAACTCGGGCTGCTGTTCGAACGCTTCCTCAACCCCGAGCGCGTGTCGATGCCCGACTTCGACATCGACTTCTGCGAAACGCGGCGCGAGGAGGTGATCCGTTACGTTCAGGACAAATATGGCCGCGATCAGGTGGCCCAGATCATCACCTTCGGAAAGCTGAAGGCGCGGGCCGTGCTCAAGGACACCGGCCGCGTTCTCCAGATGAGCTATGGCCAGGTCGACCGGCTGGCGAAGCTGGTTCCGAACCATCCGACCGATCCATGGACGCTGGAACGGGCGCTGAATGGCGTGTCCGAGCTGGCGGGCGAATACAAGAACCAGTCCGACGTCAAGCGCCTCCTCGACCTCGCGATGAAGTTGGAGGGGTTGCCCCGCCACTCGTCCACCCACGCCGCCGGCGTCGTCATCGGCGACCGGCCGCTGGCGGAGTTGGTGCCACTCTATCGCGATCCCCGTTCCGACATGCCGGTCACCCAGTTCGACATGAAGTATGTCGAAGGGGCAGGATTGGTGAAGTTCGACTTCCTGGGCCTGAAAACCCTGTCGGTGCTCCAGCGAGCAAAGATGCTGCTGGAGAAGCGCGGTATCTCGATCGACCTCGACCGCCTGGCCTGGGACGACCCTGAAGTTTACCGCCTGCTCGGTCGGGGCGACACGGTGGGCGTGTTCCAGCTGGAATCGGAAGGCATGCGGCGCACCCTGAGCGCCGTCCGGCCGACCAATTTCGAGGACATCATCGCACTTGTCTCGCTCTACCGGCCGGGTCCGATGGACAATATCCCCACCTTTGGCGCGCGCAAGAACGGGCGCGAGGGGATCAGTTATCCGCATCCCCTGCTGGAGCCGGTGCTGAAGGACACCTATGGCGTCATCGTCTATCAGGAGCAGGTGATGCAGGCGGCGCAGGTGCTGGCCGGCTATTCCCTGGGTGAAGCCGACCTGCTGCGCCGCGCGATGGGCAAGAAGATCCAGGCCGAGATGGATGCCCAGCGCGACCGCTTCGTCACCGGCGCGGTGACGCGCGGCGTGCCGAAGGGACAGGCGAACGAGCTGTTCGACCTTATCGACAAGTTCGCGGGCTATGGCTTCAACAAGAGCCATGCCGCAGCCTATGCGCTCGTCGCCTATCAGACCGCCTGGTTGAAGGCGCATCATCCTGTCGAATTTTATGCCGCCTCGATGAGCTACGATATCGCGCTGACCGACAAGCTGGCGATCTTCGTCGATGACATGCGACGCCTGGGGCATCAATGCCTGCCGCCCGATATCAATTGCTCGGAAGCTGATTTCTCGGTCGAGGCGGGTGAGGATGGCGTGCTTGCCGTCCGCTATGCGCTGGGAGCCCTGAAGGGCGTCGGCGAAAAGGCTATGGAGGGGCTGGTCGCTGGTCGTGAGGCGGCGGGGCCGTTCGCCTCGCTCGACGAGTTCGCCGAACGGGTCGACCCGCGCCAGCTCAACCGCCGTCAGCTCGAAAGCCTCGCAGCGGCCGGCGCCTTCGACGGGCTGGAAAAGGAACGTAGCCGGGTGTTCGGCGGTGCGGAAGCAGTCCTCGCCCATGCCAACAGCGCCGAATCGGCGCGCACGACCGGGCAGGGCGGATTGTTCGGCGGCGGCGAGGCCGGCGTCCAGCCGATCCACCTGCCGGCAAGCGCGCACTGGTCGCTGGCCGAGCGAATGGCGGCCGAGAAGGATGCCTTCGGCTTCTATTTCTCGGCCCATCCGGTCGATCGCTATGGCCATCTGCTGCGGGCCCATGGCGCGGTGGGTATGATCCAGGCGATCGAGCGAGGGCCCTCTTCGGACGGCGACCGCGCCGTGGCCCTGGTCGGCGTGCTGGTCGAGGACGCGCGCTGGCGAACCTCGCAGAAGGGGCGCCGCTATCTACTGGCCACCTGTTCGGATGCGTCGGGCCAATATGTCGCCAGCATCTTCGACGATGAGGCGGCCGAGGCGGTGGAGCATGCCGCCCGGGCCGGCGGCTGTGCGCTGGTGACGGTGGAGCTGAACTGGCGACCGGGGGAGGATACGCCGCGCCTTACCTTCCGTGACATCACGCTGCTGGAGGATCTGGTCGGCGCCACCCGTCTGTCGCTCGACATCACCGTCGACGATGAAATGGCGGTGCAGGCGCTCGCTGAGGAATTACGGGAAGGCGGGCGAGGGCAGGTGACGCTGACCTTGCAACTGCCCGGAAATGGCGAGGCGCGGCTGCGGCTGGGCAATCGCTACCTGCTCGATGCCGAACTGGTGTCACGGCTCGAACGCCTGCCCGGCGTCCTCGCGGTCAGCCTTGCGGCGGAAGACCGCCCGCGCCTGGCGCTGGCATCCTGAGGCACGTGAGGCCCCGCTAGAACAGGCTGAGTTGCGCGCCCTGGGGTGGACGGAAGCGATCGGTGCTCAGCACCAGCCGCTCGCGATTAAGGCCATGACGCCGGCAAGCGAGGCGGAAGCGGGTGGCGAGCAGGTCCGCCCATGCCCCGGTGCCGCGCATCCGGCTGTGATAACCGGAATCATTGTCGCGGCCGCCACGCATAGCGCGGATGATTGCCATCACCTTATCTGCCCTGTCCGGAAAATGCGCTTCCAGCCATGACCGGAACAGAGGAGCCACCTCATGCGGGAGCCGCACGGGGATGAAGAAACAGCCACGCGCGCCGGCGGCAGCCGCAGCCGCGATCAGCGCTTCCATCTCATGATCGGTGATCGCGGGAATGACAGGCGCGATCGAGACGTAGGTCGGCACGCCCGCATCCGCCAGAGCCCGGACTGCCGCCAATCGGCGATGGGGGGCAGGCGCGCGCGGTTCCACGGTTCGGGCAATCTTCGGATCCAGCGAGGTGATTGAGAGGGCGACCGACACCAACCCCCGCGTCGCCATGTCCGAAATCCGGTCGATATCCGCCAGAACCCGATCCGACTTGGTGGTGATGGTCAGTGGGTGGTCGCATTCGCCCAGCACGTCGAGACAGGCGCGGGTGATCCGCCACGTCGCTTCGATCGGCTGATAGGGATCGGTGTTGGTACCGAACGCGATCGGTGCCGGAACATAGCCCGGCTTCGCCAGCTCCTGGCGCAACAGTCTGGCGGCGTCAGGCTTGGCGAACAGCCGGCTTTCGAAGTCGAGGCCGGGCGACAGGTCGTGATAGGCGTGGGTTGGTCGGGCAAAGCAGTAGATGCATCCATGCTCGCAGCCGCGGTACGGGTTGATCGAGCGGTCGAAGCCGATGTCGGGCGAGGTGTTGCGTGTGATGATCGTGCGTGGTTGCTCCACCGTCACTGTCGTCCGCAGCGGCGGCGGTCCGTCGTCCACTTTTGCTCTGACATCAAGCCAATCCCCATCGGGCTCGCGCGCGGGCAGGTTGAACCGCACGGAACCCTGATTCCGGGTCGCTCCGCGCCCTGAGCGAATGTCTGACGAAGATGTGCTGTCCATCGACGTAAATTACGCTCGATGATGAGAACATAACAAGAACTTAATTCGTTATGAGGCTTATCGAGATGAACATCGGTGTCGAAGTAATTTCGCTTGAGAACGCTTTTTCCCTGCTAAGCCTTAATGCGAAAATGAACGGGGTGATGGAGACATGGGTGGACGGTTTTTGGGTACATGGGCGCTATTCGTGCTTACAGGCACCTTGCCTGCTGCCGCCGAAACGCCGCTCAGCCTCTATGGTAAGCTGCCCACGTTCGAAATGGCCGCGATCTCGCCGGCAGGGAACCGAATTGCTATCTTGGGAGCGGCTAACGGTGTGCGCTCGCTGATCATTATCGATGATAAGAAGAAACCGTTGAAGCGATTTGCGATCGGCGACAGCAAGGTGAGGGGGATTCAATGGGTCGGGGAGGACCAGGTTCTCATCAGAATAACCGAAACGGTTAGGCTAGGCACTCAGTTCACGGCGGAAAAGGCTGAAATGGAAGGCGCGTTGGTCATGCCGGTCCGCCATGGCCCGCCATGGTGGATATTCGGCAGCTTTCGTAAAACCATCGCTGGCGGCGTGAGATCCTTCAACGGGATCGCACAACGTGACGGCGGCTGGTTCGGTTATTTTGGCGGCATAACTCTGGGTAGGTCGTTGCGTGGGCAGGCGTCCCATTTCGAAGACGGCCGACCCGAACTCTATCAGGTAGATTTCGCTACCCAAGCGGTAAAGCGCCTCGGAATCCGGCCGGAGCGCGAGTTTCTGTCACGCCAATGGCTGCTCGATGGCACCGGAACAATCGCCATGACATTCGAATACGATCATCAGAGCGGTGACTGGCAAATTACGAACGCCGGCGGCAAGCAGGTCGCTAGCGGCAAGGATCTTCTGGGCAATGCGGGCATGGTGGGTTTCGGCCATGATGGCTCGACGCTGATCTACCGCGAAGTTGACGAGTCTGGAGCGGTCCACTGGCGGGAAGTGTCGTTAACCGGTGGCGCGTGGGCGCCCGTGCTGGATGGCATCGGCATTCGCGAAATCTATTTCGACGACGAGAGCAATCGTCTGCTTGGATATCTCGCCGACGGCAATGACGCCGTGACCAAATTCTTCGACCCTCACCACGATCAGGTTGCGAATTCGGTTCGGCGAGCATTCCCGAACCTCAATGTGCGGTTCGTCGACTGGAACCGCGCCTTCGATAAACTGATCGTCAAAACCGACGGACCCGGTGATCCGAATACTTTCTGGTTGGTCAACGCCCAATCAGGGAAGGCGGAGCCGTTGGGTAGCGCCTACATCATGGAGGATATCGAAGTCGGGCCGATGCGGATGATCCGATACAAGGCGGCGGACGGACTGGAGATGGAGGGTGTCCTTACCCTGCCGCCGGGGCGTGAACCGAAGATGCTGCCGGTGATCCTGCTGCCCCATGGCGGACCGGCGTCACGCGACTATGCCGGCTTCGACTGGTGGGCGCAGGCGCTGGCCTCGCGCGGCTATGCGGTGTTCCAGCCAAATTTCCGCGGCTCGACCGGATACGGCACCGCGTTCGAACGCGCTGGCCGCGGAGAGTGGGGGAAAAAGATGCAGACGGACATCTCGGACGGCCTGGCAGAGCTCGCACGGCAGAAGATCGTCGATCCGTCTCGCGCCTGCATCGTGGGGGCGAGCTATGGCGGCTATGCCGCGCTGGCCGGCGTCACCCTGCAGCAAGGCCTTTACCGTTGTGCGGTATCCGTGGCCGGTGTGGCGGATGCTCGCCGTCTGATGATCGACGATGTCCGTGAAAGCGGTCAGAATCCGACCATGATCCGCATCCTCAAGGATCAGTTCGGCAGTGGTCGGGACGCTGGCGAGATATCGCCCGTGCGTTTCGCAGATCGGGCCGACGCGCCGATTTTGCTGATCCACGGCAAGGACGACATCGTCGTGCCTTATGTTCAAAGCGAGCTGATGGCGAATGCCCTCAAGCGCGCGAACAAGCCGGTCGAGATGGTGACTCTGGCGGGCGAGGATCACTGGCTGTCGAGAAGCGAAACCCGTCTGACCATGCTGGAAGCGGCAGTACGCTTCGTCGAGGAGCACAATCCGCCGCGTTGAGGGAGCGCTCAACGCTCCATCAGGCGGGGCATCAGCTCGACGAAGTTGCAAGGGCGGTGGCGGTTGTCGAGCTGGCTGGCGAGGATCTTGTCCCAGCCATCCTTCACCGCGCCGGTCGAGCCGGGGAGGGCGAACAAATAGGTACCGCGCGCGACCCACGCGGTGGCGCGGGACTGAACCGTGGACGTGCCGATGGTCTGGAAGCTCAACCAGCGGAACAGTTCGCCGAAACCGGGTATCTCCTTGTCGCCCACGGCAGCCAGCGCTTCGGGCGTGATGTCACGGCCAGTGACACCTGTGCCGCCGGTCGAGATCACGCAGTCGATCCCGGAATCGTCGATCCAGCGGTGGAGGCAGGCGATGAGGACATCGCGATCGTCGCGCAGCAGTGCGCGATCGGCAAGGACATGGCCGGCATCCGTCAAGCGCTGGACCAGCGTGTCGCCCGAACGATCCTCCGCTGGTCCACGGGTGTCGGAGACGGTGAGGACGGCGATGCGAACCGGCAGGAAAGGCCGGCTGGACTCAATCGTCATTGGCGGTGGAGAGCGCGGCGGGCGTCGGGTTCAGGCGGACGGCGGTTGCGCCGGGCTGACCGGGAAAGCGCGGCCACAGCCCTTGGGCGATCGCTTCGAGACTGGCCGACGAGCGGCCGGCATTACGTTCATATGCCCAATAGTTGCGCAGCACCTGTTCGACATAGTGCCGCGTTTCCCAATAGGGAATGGATTCGATGAACAGCAGCGGATCGACCGAATCGCGTCCCTTGTCGGCCCATTTCTTGAGCGACCCCGGACCCGCATTATAAGCGGCGATCACCTTCGGCAGCAGGCCGCCGGTCAGGGGGTTGTCGCGCAACTGCTCCAGATAGGCCTGACCATAGTCGATATTCAGCGCCGGGTCGCCAAGTCGCGCCGCGTCGACCTGTTCGGAGAATTGACGGCCGATAAGCTGGGCGGTGCCGGGCATCAGCTGCATCACCCCGCGCGCGCCGGCATGGCTGACGGCATCGGTGGCGAAGCGGCTTTCCTGCAGGGCATGGGCAAAGACCAGCGCCCGGTCGACCCGCCAGCCGCGCACCGGCTGCCAGTCGGGGGTGGGAAAGCGGGCGGCGGGATCGAGCGCGACGCCGTCGGGCGCATGATTGGCCAGCCATAGCTGGGTCGTCGGCATGTTGAGCGACGCCGCGATGGCGATCAGGAGATTGTGCTGGGCCGGCTGACCGGTGGTGGCGGCACGGCGAAGCACGGCATCGGCGAGCTTCCGTTCGCCGATCCGCACCAGGGCGGCAGCCCGTTCCGCGGCCGGAAAGCCCGCCAGCGCGCCCCAGCCAGGTTTCACCGACGGGACCGGAGGTTGGCCGAGGCCCAGCATTCGCGTGGCAAGCAAGCCATAGAAGCTGTCCCGCGACCGGGCGGCGGCGCGCAGGTGCACACTTGCTTCCTCTGGTCGCCCGCAGACCACAGCGGCCCGCGCCGCCCAGAAACGGCCGCCGGCGCTGTCCTCCGCCAGACGGCTGTTGCCGGCCATGCGGGTGAATGCCTCGCCGGCAGTAGCGCAGTCGCCGGTCCGGAAGGCGGCAAGGCCGCGCACCCAATTGGCCATCGCCGACCAGTCGCCATGACCGGTCGCGGCGGCATCGCCCGCCAGCCGAATGGCATCGGCGTCGGCATGATTGAGATAATAGGACCAGGCGATCTGCTGGCCCCACTCCGCCTGCTCGCCAGACGGAAGCAGGGGAAGGGCGGTCCGATAGAGACTTTCCGCCTCGGCCGGGCGATCATCGACGATCAGCGGGCGAACCTTTGCGGCAAGGTCGCGGCCGACGGGGCTGGTGGTGACGGACGGCAGCCGGGCCGGAGCGCTGGTCGCTGGCGACAGCGGCGTCGTGGTGGGAAGATTGAGGTCGCGCAGTTCCAGTCGCGCCGCGAGTTTCGCCAGCGCCTCGGCCTGCGGCAGGTCGCTATGCGCGGCCAGCCAACCGAGCAGCTCGGCGCGGTCGGGCAGGCCGGATTTGGGAGCCAGCCAGAACTCCGCCTGGGCGATCGGCAGCAGCGGGCCGGACGGATTGGCGGCCAAGGCCTGCCGCGCCGCATCGTAGCGACGAGCGCGAATGTCGGCGAAAATCCGCGCCCATTGATCTCCGGTGGGAGCCGATGCCTCGCTCACTGCAGAGGCCGCGTCGGGCGCGGCGGGGGTTGCGAGCGCCGGGCCACTGGCCCCCAGCATCGCTGCCAGCAGAAGAGCGCGCCGGAGGCTCATTGCGGTCCCGCCGCGAAGAGCCGCAGATCAGCCCAGGCTCGCGCCTTCTGTGCCGGCTGGTTGAGCAGGAAGGCGGGTGCGAAGGTGGCGACCGCCTGCAACCCACCTTCGATTACGTGCCAGCGGCCTCGCGCGGCAGCGAGCGGCAGGTCGAGAAGGGCCCGGGTTCCCGCGTCGCCCATGATCAGGAGCCGGGGCGCGGCGCTCAGCGCCAGCCGGCGGAGGACCAGCGCCGCGCCCGCCGCCATCTGCGCGTCAGCCGTCGCGCGCACCTCGGGGCGACGCGGCAGCAGCGGCAGCAGCGACAGTCCACCGCGCTCCAGATCGATCGCGGCGAGCATCCGGTCTAGCAAACGGCCAGCTTCTCCGCTGGCAATGCCGCTGTCGTCATCATCCTCACGGTCGGGCCAGTCGAGCATTATCGCTGGCGCGTTGCGCCGCATTTCGCCCCTGACCAGCGGCGAGCGCCCGGCGAAGGGGCCGTCCGTCGCCGCCATCAATGCATCGAGCATTGCCACGTCAGCCGTCGCGATCCCCGCAATGATGTCGGTTGCCGGCGTTGCCGTCGTTTTGGCGAGCGCCGGCGCAATGGGGGCAGCACTCGTCGTGGAAGCAGAAGCCGGGGCCGGCGGTGGAACAAGCCAGTTGCGGGGTGTTTCGTCGACCAGGCTGTCACAGCCGGCCTCGACCAGCCATGCCAGCGCGGACAGCGCGTCGGCGCGCGTCAACTCGATCGAACCTGGACCCATCCCTTTACCCCATGTCGCATTCACCTTTCTGGTCAATCGGGAAACTGCGGCTTATGTGATCGGTTGAGCCATGGCTGCGACGAGAAGTTGAGGGATAAAATCAAGTGACGGCCGAACGTGAATCGATGTCCTATGATGTGGTGATCGTGGGCGGCGGCCCGGCCGGCTTATCGGCGGCGATTCGCCTGAAGCAGCTGTCGCCCGACGCTTCGGTCTGCGTCCTGGAAAAGGGATCCGAAATCGGCGCCCATATCCTGTCCGGGGCGGTCGTCGATCCGCGCGCGCTTGACGAATTGCTGCCCGATTGGCGCGATCTCGGCAGTCCGCTGACGGTTCCTGTCATCGAAAATCATCATTGGGTTCTAACTGCATCGAAAAAATATGTTTTCCCGCATATTCTGATGCCCCCGATGATGAACAACAAGGGCACTTATACTCTATCGCTCGGTAATCTGTGTCGGTGGCTGGCGGGACAGGCGGAAGGGCTCGGCGTTGAAATCTTTCCTGGTTTCGCGGCGGCCGAGGTCCTGTTCCATCCCGATGGCTCGGTGAAAGGCGTGGCGACGGGCGACATGGGCATCGCCCGCGACGGCACCCGTAAGGACAGCTGGACACCGGGCATCGAGCTTCACGCTCGCTACACCCTGTTCGCCGAAGGGGTACGCGGCCATCTGTCCAAGGAACTCATCCGTATCTTCGCGCTCGCCGAGGGCAGCCAGCCGCAGGTCTATGGCATCGGCCTCAAGGAATTGTGGGAGGTCTCGCCGGACCAGCATGTTCCCGGCCGGGTCGTCCATACCCAGGGCTGGCCGCTCAGCGACGCGTGGGGCGGCGGGTTCATCTATCATCAGGAAGGCGGGCAGGTCGCGATCGGCTTCGTCGTCGGCCTTGGCTATCGCAATCCCTATCTGTCGCCGTTCGAGGAATTCCAGCGCTGGAAGCAGCATCCGGCGATCCGGCCGCTGCTGGAAGGCGGGCGCCGCGTGTCCTATGGCGCGCGGGCGATCAACGAGGGTGGCTGGCAGTCGATCCCGAAGCTGGTGTTCCCCGGCGGTGCGCTGATCGGCTGTTCGGCGGGATTCGTGAACGTGCCCCGCATCAAGGGCACCCATACCGCGATGAAGTCCGGCATGCTCGCGGCCGAGGCGGCCGCTGAGGCGCTGGCGGCGGATCGCCAGGGCGATGTGCTGGACGCCTATCCCGCCGCCCTTCATGACAGCTGGGTGGCGCGGGAACTCAAGATGGTGCGCAACGCCGAACCGGCGGTGGCGAAGTTCGGCGGCGTTGCCGGCACGCTTTACAGCGGCCTCGACCTGTGGCTGCATCAGATCGGCCTGGGCGTGCCGTGGACCTTCGGGCATCATCCCGATCATGAGCAGCTGTCGCGCAAGGACCATGCTCGGCCGATCGCCTATCCGAAGCCCGATGGCGTGGTGAGCTTCGACCGGCTGTCGTCGGTGTTCCTGTCGAACACCAACCATGAAGAAGACCAGCCCGTCCATCTGACGCTGAAGGACGCATCGGTGCCAGTGGACATCAACCTCGCCTGCTATGACGCGCCGGAACAACGCTATTGTCCGGCGGGCGTTTACGAGATCGTGGGAGCCGAGGCGGGCGACCCGCGCCTGCAGATCAACGCGCAGAATTGCGTCCATTGCAAGACGTGTGACATCAAGGATCCGACCCAGAACATCAACTGGGTGGTGCCGGAGGGCGGTGGTGGACCGAATTATCCCAATATGTAAGCCGCTGGGTGCCTTGGCGCTGAGCCTGGTCGTGCTGTCGTCTCCGGCGGTGGCATCGTCGGACCTTGCCTTGCGCGCTTATGTGCAGGCGCGGCTGGCGGCCGACAGCGGTCAGCTTAGCCGGGCGGCGCAGGCCTATAGCGAAGCGCTGGCGCTGGTGCCGGGAGACCATGATCTGCGCCGTGATGCGTTCGATCAGGCCGTGGCGTCCGGCGATCGGGTGCTGGCTGTCGCGCTTGCCGAACAGCTTGATGCGGCAGGACTGGGAACGCTGGATACGCGGCTTGTGCGGTTGGCCGATGCGGTATCGCGCAGCGACTGGCGAGGGGCCGAAGCGATCCGTGGCCAGTTGGTGAGCGAAGGTGCCTTCAGCTTTGCCATGCCGGTCATCGATGCCTGGCTGGCGGTGGGGCGCCGCGACCGCAAGAAGGCGCTGGAGGCATTGCAGACTCCCCAGGAGCAGCCGGTGTTGACCCGGGCCTACATCACCGAGCACCGCGCCTATCTGCTCGGCGCGCTCGGCCGTGTCGACGAGGCCCGGGCCGCCTATGAGCCGCTGCTGGTCGGCAGCGGCGGCCGTGTCTCGCGCATTCGGCTGGCGGCTGGCGCGATGCTAGCCAAGGCGCGCAAGCGGGATGCCGCGCTGCAGGTGCTTGAAGGGTCCGATGGCGCGCTCGCGGCGGCGCGCACCACGGTCGAGGCGGGGCGCGTGCCGCTGGGCGGGGTCACGACCCCGGCCGAAGGGCTGGCGGAACTGTTCGCGCGCATCGCGGCCGATCTCGGCCGCCAGCGGGCGGCGTCGATCTCGCTTTCTTCCGCCCGGCTGGCGACCTTCCTTGCGCCGCACAACGCCGAGGGGTGGCTGATTACCGCCGATCTGCTGAGCGCGGGACGCAAGCCCGAAGCGGCGATCACGGCACTCGACCATATTCGGCCGGATGATCCTTATTATCGGCGTGCCCTGTCGGCCAAGACCGGCCTGCTCATCAGCCTCGACCGCAAGAATGAGGCGGTAGAGCTCGCCCGTACCCAGACAGAAACTGCCGATGCCGAGATGGCGGACTGGACCCGCTATGGCGATGTGCTCAGCGAACTGGATCGGCATGGCGAGGCGGCCGATGCCTATGCCCGGGCGCTCGATATGATCCCCGAGGCCGACGAGCATCGCTGGCAGCTGATGCTCATGCTGGGCGGCGCGCTGGAGCAGTCGGGCAATTGGGCGGCGGCAGAGCCGAAACTGCGCGAGGCGGTGAAGCTGGCCCCTGATCAGGGCGTCGTACTCAACTATCTGGGTTATTCGCTTCTCGAACATGGCGGCGATCTGGATGAGGCCGAGAAGCTGATCGCCCGTGCCCATGAGCTCAATCCCGAACAGGGCGCGATCGTCGATTCCCTGGGCTGGGCCAACTATCAGCACGGCCGTTTCGAAAGGGCGATCCAGCTCCTGGAGCGCGCAGCGGCGTCCGAACCGGTAGAGCCAACGATCAACGAGCATCTGGGCGATGCCTATTGGCGTGTTGGCCGGATGGTCGAGGCGCGTTTTGCCTGGCGGGCGGCGCTGGTCGGGGCCGAAGGCGCGGACATTCGCACCCGATTGAATCGCAAGATCGACTGGGGATTGGATGCCGGTCCCGAACAGTGAGCGATCGTCGGTTGAACTGACCGAATTCGCGCCCGCCAAGTTGAACCTGGCCCTTCATGTACGGGCCCGGCGCAGCGACGGCTATCATGCGCTGGAAACCCTGTTCGCTTTCTGCGCCGATATCGGCGACCGGTTGAGCGCTTCGCCCGCCGACCGGATCGAACTCGCCCTGGTCGGGACGGAGGCAGCGGCGTTGGCGGGTGAGGGCGACAATCTGGTTCTGCGCGCGGCGCGCATGCTGGCGGAGGCCGCTGACGTCAAGGCGGGCGCTTTCCTGAGGTTGGACAAGCAACTGCCCGTCGCGTCGGGTATTGGCGGCGGCTCGGCGGACGCGGCGGCCACCTTGCGCCTGCTGAACCGGCTCTGGGATCTTGGCTGGAGTCTCGATCGGTTGATGCCGCTGGCGATGCGACTGGGTGCTGATGTCCCGGCCTGTCTCCATGGTCGCGCGGCGCTGGGCAGCGGAGTGGGGGAGCAGCTTGATTTCCTGGCGTCGCCGTGGCCGGCTGCGGCGGTTCTGCTCGTCAATTGCCGACAGCCGCTGTCGACGGCCGCGGTGTTCTCGGCGTGGGATGGTGTTGATCGCGGCCCACTCGATGACGCCCGGCCCGGGGCGTGGCGCAATGACCTCGAAGAACCGGCAATCCGCCTCGCTCCCGCTATCGCCGATACGCTGACGGGCCTTCGCGCCTTGCCTGGCGCCAGGATGGCGCGCATGTCCGGGTCGGGGGCGACCTGCTTCGCACTGTTCGACAGCCCGGACGAGGCGGTATCGGGACAGCGGACGCTGGCTGCCGCTTATCCCCATTGGTGGATAGAAACTGGACGACTTTCATGACCCTCGCTGCTGCTGACCTGATTCCCGCCGCCTCCGACACCCGCTGCCTGCTGATCGCCGATCATGGATCGAACCGGGTGCCGCCGGGGATCGACCTCGGCGTGCCTGCGGCGGTGATGGACAATCACATCGCGATCGATATCGGGGTCGACCCGCTGGTCCGCGCGCTTGCCGACCGGCTCGGCATGCCCGCCTGCCTGGCGACGGCAAGCCGGCTGGTCGTCGATCTCAACCGCGATCCCGCTTCGTCGGGCGTGATACCGGCGGTCAGCGACGGCATAGCAATCCCGGGCAATCAGCATCTGGACGAGCCGGCACGCGCCCGGCGGCTCCAGATGCACGATGCCTATCATTTGGCGCTGGCCGGCGCGGCGGCGGATGCCGCGCTGCTGGTCTCGATCCACAGCTTCACGCCGGCGCTGTCGTCGCGGCCGGAGGAGGCGCGGCCGTGGCCGATCGGCATCCTCTACAACCATGACGAACGCGGCGCGCGGCCAGCGCTCGACTGGCTGGCGGCGGCTGGCATCGTGGCCGGCGACAACCAGCCCTATTCGGGCCGCGACCTCAACTATACCATGGATCGGCACGGCGAAGCGGCGGGCCGCGCCTACCTGTCGATCGAGATGCGCCAGGACGAGATTGGCGACCCCGCCGGCCGGGCGCGCTGGCTGCCGGTGCTGGCCGACCTCATCGCTCATGTGCGCGATCGCGTGCTCGGTGCTTGACCTTCGGGGCGGAGGCTTCGAATAGGGCTTCCGCAAACGACATCAGCTTTTCAGGGAACAGACCATGGCCAACCGGACCTTCGACAAAAGCACGCTGCCCAGCCGGCACGTGTCGATCGGTCCCGAGCGCGCGCCCCAGCGCAGCTATTATTACGCCATGGGCATGACCGAGGAGGAGATCGCCCGGCCGTTCGTCGGCGTGGCATCGGCGGGCAACGACAGCGCGCCGTGCAACACGACCCTGAACGAGCAGGCCGATATCTGCCGCGAGGGCGTGATCGCGGGTGGTGGCACCCCGCGCCGGTTCAACACCATCACCGTCACTGACGGCATCGCCATGGGCACCCAGGGCATGCACAGTTCACTGGCCAGCCGCGAGGTCATCGCCGACTCGATCGAGCTGTCGGTGCGCGGCCACAGCTATGACGCGCTGGTCGGTTTCGCCGGCTGCGACAAGTCGCTGCCCGGGATGATGATGGCGATGCTGCGCCTTAATGTGCCGTCGATCTTCGTCTATGGCGGCTCGATCCTGCCCGGCCACTACAAGAACCAGGAGCTGACCGTCCAGGACGTGTTCGAGGTCGTCGGACGCTGGAGTTCGGGTGCGTGCCCGCTCAGCGAGGTCCACGCCATCGAACGCGCGGCATGCCCCGGCCACGGCGCCTGCGGCGGCCAGTTCACCGCCAATACCATGGCTTGCGTGGGCGAGGCGATCGGCCTGTCCCTGCCCAATTCCAACATGATGCCGGCTCCCTATGCGGGCCGCGCCGACCTTGCCCGCGCTGCGGGCGAGCAGGTGATGGAACTGATCGCCCGCAATCTGCGTCCACGGGACATCTGCACCCGGCAGGCGTTCGAGAATGCGGCCCGTATCGTCGCCGCCACCGGCGGGTCGACCAACGGCGGTCTCCACCTGCCGGCGATGGCGCATGAGGCGGGCATCGACTTCACGCTGTTCGACGTCGCCGAGATCTTCAAGACTACGCCCTATATCGCCGATCTGAAACCGGGCGGCCGCTATGTCGCCAAGGACATGTACGAGGCGGGCGGCGTCTACATGGTGATGAAGACGCTGCTGGCGGAAGGGCTGCTCCACGGCGACTGCATGACCGTGACCGGCCGCACGCTGGCCGAGAATGTCGATCAGGTGACATGGAATCCTGACCAGAAGGTCATCTACGACGCCGCCAGCCCGATCACACCGACGGGCGGCGTCGTCGGCCTCAAGGGGACGCTGGCACCCGACGGGGCGATCGTGAAGGTCGCCGGCATGAAGCGGCTGCAATTCACGGGCCCCGCCCAGGTGTTCGAGTGCGAGGAAGATGCTTTCACTGCGGTCGAAGCGCGGACCATTCGCGACGGAGCGGTCATCGTCATTCGCAATGAAGGCCCCAAGGGCGGTCCTGGCATGCGCGAGATGCTGGCCACCACGGCCGCGCTCTACGGTCAGGGCATGGGCGAGAAGGTGGCGCTGATCACCGATGGGCGCTTCTCGGGTGCGACGCGCGGCTTCTGCATCGGCCATGTCGGACCGGAGGCAGCGGACGGCGGGCCGATCGCGCTGATCGAGGATGGTGACGTCATTCGCATCGACGCCGAGGCGGGGACCATCGACCTCGATGTTGCCGATGACGTGCTCGCCGCGCGCCGGGCAAAATGGGTGCCTCGGACCAATGATTATCAGTCAGGCGCACTGTGGCGCTATGCCAGGACGGTCGGCCCGGCCTGGCTGGGAGCGGTCACGCACCCCGGCGGCAAGGCCGAGACGCATAGCTATCCCGATCTCTGACCCACGTCGGATCCGGTTATTGAGGTCGGGCGTCGGGACTGTAGGTCAGGTCGTTGAAGAAGATCAGGTCGTTGCGCTGGGCCCCGGCCGCGGTCGCCGGGCCGTTGGCGGTCGCCGGTTCGGCGGCCGACAGGACTGGCCGGCCGCGCCCGTCATGGGGAACGGCGCCGGGTGCCAAGGCATCCTTGCTCGTGTATAGGGGAGATGGCGCGCACGCCGCGATCAGCGTCAGGCAGCCCAGGATAGTGAAACGCGATGGTAACATTGTCCGACAGGGCATAGACAAGCCCGTTCCAGACGCAAGTCCTTCCATGGTGGTATGCCGATACTGACAGCCCAGGCGATGCGGTCCGCCGATGCCGCCGCGATCGCTGCCGGAACCCCCGGCACCGAGTTGATGCGCCGCGCCGGCGTGGCGGTGGCCGAGGCGGTGGCCGCCTGCACAGGCCCCGCGCCGACCCTGGTCGTCTGCGGCCCGGGAAATAATGGCGGGGACGGCTATGTCGCGGCACGGATATTGAGCCAGCGAGGCTGGCCGGTGCGGGTGGCGGCATCCGCGCCACCGTCGACCGCCGATGCCCTGGATGCCGCGAACGGCTGGGCCGGGCCGGTCGAGACGCTGGCAGACGCCGCCTCCGCGTCAATCCTGGTCGACGCCCTGTTCGGCACCGGTCTTGCTCGGCCGCTCGACAGCGCCATCGCCGTGCCGCTTGGCAGACTGACGGCCGCCGCCCGCTTTGTCGCCGCCGTCGACGTGCCAACTGGTGTGGACAGCGACAGCGGGGCGGTGATCGGTTGCCCCTATATGGCCGACATCACCGTCGCGCTCGCCGCGCCAAAGCCCGCGCACCTGCTGTTTCCAGCCGCATCCCTGATCGGGCGGCTGATCGTTGCCGACATCGGCATTGCCTGCGACAGCCATTGGCGGCGCCTCGAACGACCCAGATTGGCCGCGCCCGACTGGCGGGATCACAAATATCGTCGCGGCCATGTTGCCGTGATCGCGGGCGACATGGCCGGCGCGGCGACGCTGGCGGCGGCGGGCGCGATGAGCGCCGGAGCCGGGTATGTATCGTTGATCGGCGACGGGGCGGCCGCGCCGGCCTTTGCAGTCGTTCGGCGGCCATGGTCAGCCGATGTGCTCGAAGATGAGCGGATCGGGACACTCGTCATCGGACCCGGCCTTGGGACTACCGCCGATGGCCGGACGCGCCTCACCACCGCGTTGAGGGCTGGTCGCCCTGTGGTCATCGAT
This sequence comes from Sphingomonas sanxanigenens, assembly GCA_037190805.1. GTDB lineage: Bacteria > Pseudomonadota > Alphaproteobacteria > Sphingomonadales > Sphingomonadaceae > JBBCJR01. The sequence continues at coordinate 85,371 of JBBCJR010000004.1, forward strand.
GCCGGCGCCCTGACCGTGCTCGCCGACAGCGCCGTACCGCTGGCCCGGCGGCTGGCGGGCGTCACCGCCGTCCTCACGCCGCATGAGGGAGAGTTCCGACGCCTGTTCGGCGAGTTGCCGGGCAACCGTATCGAACGGGCCGTTGCCGCAGCCCGGATTTCTGGCGCTGTCGTGCTGCTCAAGGGGCCGGACAGCATCGTCGCCGCTCCCGACGGGCGAGCGCTCGTTGCGCCGAACCCATGCTTCTGGCTGTCCACCGCCGGCACCGGCGACGTTCTGGCGGGCGCCGTCGGCGCGATGCTGGCGCGCGGCCTGGACCCGTTCGCGGCTGCGGGCGCGGCCTTGTGGCTGCATGGCCGGGCGGCGCACCTCGCTGGCCCGGCGCTGATCGCCGATGATTTGCCGGCAGCACTGCGCCAGGCGCTGGGCGAAGCGACGGGCGGATGAGCGACGCTACCGAAATCACCCGCCTCGCCGCCAGAGGTGACGGGGTGACGGCGGACGGTCGCCATGTTCCCGGCACCGCGCCGGGCGACCGGGTTGATGCCGCCGGCCTGCTGCTGACGCCCGGACCGCATCACCGGACGCCGGCCTGCCGGCATTATGGCGTGTGCGGCGGATGCCAACTCCAGCATATCGACGACGACGCTTATGCCACCTTCGTCGTCGAACGCATTGCCGGCGCTCTGGCCGGGCAGGGGATCGACATGCCACCGGTCGAGCGCATCCATCTGTCGCCGCCCCGAACCCGGCGCCGCGCGGCGCTGAAGGCGCTGCCACGCGGGCGCGGCGTGCTGATCGGCTTTAACGAGGCGGAAAGCCATCGGCTGATCGATCTTGCCGAATGTCCGGTGTTGCATCCGGCACTGGAGGTGCTGCTGGCGCCGCTGCGGCAAATGCTGAGCGGGCTGCTGCCCCGCCATGGGGCCGGAATCACCCTGAGCCTATGCGATCAGGGCGTGGACGTGATGCTGGGGCGGATGGACCTGGACGGAGCGGGCCCCTTGATGGCGTTGACCGATTTCGCCAATCGCCACCGGCTGGCGCGCCTGACGGTGGATCAGGGTTATGGCCCGGAACTGCTGCATGCGCCTGAACCCGCCACGATCACGCTGGGCGGAGTTGCCGTGCCGTTGCCGCCCGGTGCCTTCCTGCAGGCGACCGCCGATGGGGAGAGCGCGCTGGTGGCGGCGGTGACAGACATCGTCGCCGGCGCGACCCGGATCGCGGACCTGTTCTCCGGGCTGGGCACCTTCGCGCTGCCGCTGTCATCTGCAGCGCGTGTGACGGCGGTGGAAGGCGCCGGCGCCGCGATCACGGCGCTTTCGCACGGCGCACGGCAGGCGAACCGTCTAATCACCGTACAGCATCGCGACCTGTTTCGCGATCCGTTGACCACTGCCGAACTCGACCGCTTCGACGCCATTGTCCTCGACCCGCCGCGTGCCGGTGCCAGGGCCCAGGCAGCGACGCTGGCGACGACATCCAGCGTGGAGCGGGTAGCGATGGTGTCATGCAATCCATCCAGCTTCGCACGCGACGCGCGGATGCTGATCGATGGTGGATGGCGGCTCCAGCGGATCTGGCCGGTCGGTCAGTTCCGCTGGTCCACACATGTCGAACTGGTCGCCGCATTCGAGCGTTAGGAGAGGGCGGCACCGGCCCATGGTGCCGCCCTTAAGTCGACTCAGTCGAAAATACGCCCCCAGGCCCGCTTCGGCCGATCGCGCCAGTGGCCACGGTGATAGGCATCCGAGGCCAGCAGGGGCATGACCGAGCCGGCCTCGGCGAACACCATCTGCTCCAGCGTCGTGTCGACCTTGCCCCAGCTTGCCGCCTCCTTGAGGGTGGACGACGAGCACGCCCCGTCGCGAACGTCGGCAACCGTGATCTGGACGGCATATTTGTGCATCTCGACATCCTCGTGGCCGAGGATTTCGGCGCAGACGACGGTATCCTGGATGAAGTTCTTCGGCACGCCGCCGCCGATCATGAGGAGGCCGGTGGTGCCGGCCTTGATCTTGATGTCGGTCAGTTCCCGGAAATCGGCGATGGCGTCGAGGTGGAGATAGGGCTTGCCGGCCTTCGCCCGCTCGACCTGATGCTTGACGAGGCCGAAGCCGGCCGAGGAATCGACGAAGGCGGGGCAGAAGATCGGCACGTCATGCTCGAACGCCAGCTTGACGAGGCTGTTGTCCTTCTTGCCGTGCTGCGACAGATAACGTCCCATCTCGCGGATGAAGGCGCGCGAGGAATAAGCCTTGGGTTCCAGGCTCTCGGCGATCTCGAAGATCGTATGGTCGCAGTCCTGAAGCTGCTCTTCATCGATATAGGTGTCGTAGATACGGTCGATGTAGAGCGAGCGCAGGACGTTGTCGTCCGGCACTTCGAGCGCCTGATAGTGTTTGTGGCCAAGCCCCTCGAAGAAATCCATGTCGACGATCGTGGCGCCGGTGGCGACGACGCCGTCGATCATGTTCGAGCGCAGCAGTTCGGCATAAAGGTCCATGCAGCCGCCGGCCGAGGTCGACCCGGCGACCACCAGGAAGATAGAGCAATCCTTGTCCGCCAGCATCTGGTTGTAGATGTCGGTCGCGCGCGCGAGGTCGCGGCTGGTGAAGCTCATTCCCGCCATCTGGTCGACGATCGGACGGGCGTCGAAGCTCGTGATGTCGATATGGCGAACTTCCTTGGACAGCAGTTCCGCCTTGCGGCTGTCATTGACGCGGGTGTCGGTCATCATGGCACTCCAGATCGATAAAGGTGGGTCGCGGGCCGTCTTGAGGCGCGGCCAGCCAAACACGGAGACGTTTACAGGCCGATGACTCGGCTTGATGTGGCATGCACCGGGGACGCATAGGCGCTGGCCATCGGCTCGTCCGCCACGGTCACCGCCTCGCCGGCCGAAAAGCCGTTGAAACCGGTGCGCATCGCCGCGCCATAGGCGCCGATCATGCCGATCTCGATATAATCGCCGGCAGCGACGTCCATCGGCAGCAGGAACGGCCCGGCCATGTGATCGAGGTCGTCGCAGGTCGGCCCCCACAGGCTGAAGCCCGTATCGGGCGAGGCCGAGGGCTGCTCGCGGACTAGCCGAGCAGGGAAGCGCCAGCCCAGATGGGCAGCGTCGAACAGCGCGCCGTAGGCACCGTCATTGACGAACAGCTGATTGCCGCGACGTGCCTCCACGCGCAGCAGAACGCTGGCATATTCGGCCGCCAGAGCGCGCCCTGGCTCGGCCCACAGCTCGGCCGAATAGCTGACCGGCAGATCCTCAAACGCCATATGGATGGCGGCGAAATAGGCAGCCATCGGCACCGGCGCCATGCCGGGGTAGATCGACGGAAAGCCGCCGCCGACATCGATCACGTCGACGGTGACCGACGAGGCGACGATGATCGCGCGCAGGCTGCCCAGCGCCGAGACATAGGCATCGGGGCTCATCGTCTGGCTGCCGACATGAAAGCAGATGCCGAGCCGCTCCGCTGCCTGCCGCGCTGCCATCAGCAGTGACGGTGCGTCGGTGGTATCGACTCCGAACTTGTTGGCGAGGCTGAGCCGGGCGTGGTCGGACGCAGCCCGCACCCGTACACAAAGGGTCAGGTCGTCGGCGGCGTCGGTGGCGCGGACGATCTTCGCCAGCTCTTCATGGCTGTCGAGCGAGAAGGCGCGGACGCCGTGAAGGGCATAGGCCTCCGCGATCGCATTCTCCGGCTTCACGGGATGCATGAAGCACAATACCGCGTCGGGCAGGATGGCGCGCACCAGCCGCACTTCGCCGATCGACGCGACGTCGAAATGCGTGACGCCTTCGGCCCACAATGCCCGGAGCAGATCCGGGCACGGATTTGCCTTCACGGCATAGAGCGTCCTGCCGGGAAAACGATCGAGGAAAAAGCGGGCCGCGCGTCGCGCGGCATGCGGCCGAACCAGCATCACCGGGTCTGCCGGACAGAGGGTGCTCGCTACCCCCAGCGCGCTATGAAAACCGTGCAACTCAAGGGACCTCCAACGTGCCGTTTCAACAAAGCTGCCTTGCGGTTGGAAGTCCCATGGGGCAGCGGGAGGCGCGATATAGGGAGGGGGTCCCCGCTTGTAAACAGCCGATTTCGCGCGCCCGCAGGATCAACGGAAACAGGCGTCTTTCAGCTCAATCGGCGTCGTTCGCCACGGTGCGCGAATCGACGACCCGCAGCGTGGGCGGAGGAAACAGCATGATGGTGACCGCATCCGCCAATGCGTTGGCGTCATCCGCCAGCTTGCGCAGCGCATCGGCATAGGTGGCGGCATCGATGCCCGGGCGCGCGACGCTGGCGATTTCGATGAGGTTGTCGAGCAGCCCGGCGATGGGCGGCAGAATATCCAGCTCGTGCTGTTCAAGCGGGCGGCTGAGGCTGGGGATCATCGACATCGGCGTCATTTCGCCGGACATAGGGAAGGGTGGTTAAGTCGAGGTAAAGTCAACCATCCAGCGCGCCACGGCGGAGACCTCCGTCTCGGTGGCGGTCACCCCTTCGCGGGTTCGGCGCCACAGGATATCGTCGGCGGTCAGGGCATATTCGCGGGTGGCGAAATGGATCAGCTCGGCCTCGTAGAACGGGCCCACACGGGGGCCGAGTCCAGCTTTCAGCAGGCCGACGGCTTCTGTCCCGTAGCGGTGGAGGAGAGCGCGGACCAGCGCCGGATCGTGGTCGGGCCATAAGGACGGCACCCGATCCAGCGCCCGCGCGAACATCGCACGGTTGGATTGCCCCGACTCCCCGGCGAAGCCGCCGCCAGACAGCGTCGCACCGGCCGTCCAAGGTCGGCTCCCGGGCGCGACCACGGCCAGCACAGCCTCGGCCAACCGGCGGTAGGTCGTGATCTTGCCGCCGATGACGGTCAGCACCGAAGGGTCGGCATGAATGTGCAACTGCCAGTCACGGCTGGTTTCGCGGGCAGATCGGCCAGGCGCGACCACCAGTGGCCGGATGCCCGCAAAGGCGCCCACGATAGCCTCCCGTGTCAGCGGCCGGGCCAGGACCCGGTTGGCGGCGGCGAGCAGATAGTCCTCTTCCTCCAGGCTCGGCACGGCGTCGTCTGGGCTCTCGACGTCGACCTCGGTCGTTCCGATCATCAGATGCCGGTCCAGCCAGGGGATCAGGAACACGATGCGGCCATCGGGTTGCTGGACAACGATTGCATCCTCGGCCGACGTCGGGCGCTCGACGACGATATGGGCGCCCCGCACCAACCTTAATGCCGGTGTGTCGTCGAGGGCGAGAACGCCGTGCCCGACCACCGACGCCCATGGACCGGCCGCATTGATGATGCGCTGCGTCCGCATGGTGCGGCCCGACGCCAACTCGACAAGCCAGCCGTCGCCTTCCCGACGGCCGGTGCGGACGGCGTCGCGAGAGACGAGGGTGGCCCCCCTTGCTTCCGCATCGCGCAGGGTGGCGATGACCATGCGGCTGTCGTCGATCGCCCCGTCCTGATAGCGCCAGCCGCGACGCAGTTCCGATGAAAGGCCACGTCCGGCGCGATCGGTCGGCAGCGCGATCCGTTCGGTTGCCGGCAGCCCGCCACGCGGGCCGAGATGATCGTAGAGCAACAGGCCCGTCCGTAGCGTCAGCGCGGATCGTCCGTCGGGCTGCGCGGGAATGACGAACGGCAGCGGGCGTGTGAGATGGGGCGCCGCCTCCATGATCACCATCCGTTCGGCGAGCGCCTTGCGGACCAGAGCGAACTCGCCGAATTCCAGATAGCGCAGGCCGCCATGCAGCAGCTTGGACGAGGCGGACGAGGTCGCGCCGCCGAAATCATTCGCCTCGACCAGAGCTGTCGCGATGCCCCGTCCGGCCGCGTCGCGAGCGATGCCGGCACCGTTGATGCCGCCGCCGATGACCAGAAGATCGAAATTATCGCGCACCGCGACTGACTAGACCGCCATCCGCTGCTAGGGAAGGCATATGCAGGGATTCAGCGCGCTCATCCTGTCGTTCGGCGTGATCGCCGCCTTCGTTCTCGCCGGCGGCGGCGTTCTGGCGATTCGCCGGGGCGATCGGCTGCGCGGCTGGCTGATGATCGGAGTCGCGATCGTCACTCTGATCAATGTCGCATTGATCGCTGTTCCGATTGATGCGCCCGAACCGGCCTCTGCGGCGTTGAGCCCGTCATGAGCAAGAAGCACAGATCGCACGAAAAACGCGTCGACCGGGCAACCGAAGAGACGCTTCCCGACAATCCGCTTGAGGCGGCTGACGTCGAAATCGCCCGCGCCGCCGCAACCCAGCGCGACCAGCCGGTCGTGAAGGCCGTGGGACGGTTCAGCGAGCTTGCCGACCAGCTGCCTCTGTTCGCGATCTGCGGCGCGACGCTGGCGGTCGGCCTGCTGGTCCGCGACCGGCGGCTGGCGCGGGCCGGACTCAGGATGCTGGCGGCGGAAGCGGCGGCGACGGGCTTGAAGACGTTGATGAAGCGGGGGGTGGAGCGCAGTCGTCCCCATCTCCTCGTCGATCGCGACCATTATTCGACCGACGTTGGCGGTCGCACGGATTCGGATCACAACAGCATGCCGTCGGGCCACACCGCTGGCGCGACGGCGGTCGCCAATGCGGTAGCCAAGGAATTTCCTGCCCTGGCGCCGGTGGTCTACACGCTTGCCACGGTCGTTGGCGCTGCCCAGGTGCCGCGCGCCCGCCATTATCCCAGTGACGTTCTGATGGGCGCCGCGATCGGCAAGTTCGCGGGCGTGGTGGTGGACAGGCTGATGCCAGAACCGCGTCCGGCCGAAGAGGGCGTTGCCGCGTGAAGCGAAAACGCCACCGGCCTTGACCGGCGGCGTTCACGGGGCTTGGTCGGGTCGGATCAGGGCAAAAGCGGGTATCTGTGCCAATCGGCCTAGCCGCTGTTCCGGAGCGCCGTGGCGATGGCATTGATGGTCAGCAATATGCCTTCCTCGATCCGGGGATCCCCGTCGCCGCCGCGATGACGGCGCAAAAGCGATATCTGGAGATGATTGAGCGGTTCGATATAGGGGAGCCGCAGGCGGATCGAAGCGTCCAGCGCCGGGTTGTGGGCGAGCAGCCGGTCCTGTCCGGTTACCTCCAGGAGCATGTCCACCGTCCGTCGATGGGCATCGCGAATGCGGCCGAAGATGCCGTCGGCCACCGCCCGGTCGTCGACCAGCTCGGCATAACGGGCGGCGATGGCCATGTCCGACTTCGCCAGTACCATCTCGGCATTGGCGAGCGTTGCCTGGAAGAAAGGCCAGGCGCTCGCCATGTCGCGAAGCAAGGCAAGATCATCGGCCGCTGCCAATCCATCCGCCACTCCGAACCAGCCAGGCAGCATGATGCGCGACTGGGACCAGGCGAATACCCATGGGATCGCGCGCAGATCCTCGATCTTGTCGGATTTGGTCCGCGATGCCGGGCGTGAACCGATCTTCAGGTTGGAAATCTCCGCAATCGGCGTCGCCTGGCGGAAAAAGGCGCGGAACCCGTCCGTGTCATAGACGAGCGCCCGATAACCGGCGCGTGCGGCGGCGCTCATCCGCGCCATGGCATCGTGGAACCGGGCAAGTTCACGCTCGGCAAGACGCGGTGGCTCAAGGCTGGCCAGCAGGGTCGCCGCCGCCATCGTCTCGAACGTCGCCGCAGCAGCGTCCGGCGTACCGTATTTGGCCTCGATCACCTCGCCCTGTTCGGTGATGCGGATGCGTCCTCCCACCGTGCCAGGCGGCTGGGCGACGATCGCCGCGAAGGCCGACCCGCCGCCACGCCCTACCGCACCGCCCCGGCCGTGAAAGAAGTGCAGGGGGATATCGTCTGCCGCGAACATGTCGGCAAGCGCGGTGGTACCCCGATTGAGGCTCCAATTCGACGTCAGATAGCCGCCATCCTTGTTGCTGTCGGAATAGCCGATCATCACTTCCAGCCCGCCGCGCGCCCTCGCCATCGCAGCCATTTCAGGCAGCGCGAGGAAATCGGCCATGATCGCCGGCGCGCGTTCGAGGTCTTCGATGGTTTCGAACAGCGGCACGGGGACCAGCGATGCCTGCGGCGGATTGCCGGGCCGGTAGAGGCCGGCCTCCTTCAGCAGCAGGAGCAGCTCCAGCAGGTCGGATACCCCGTCTGCCTTCGAGATGATCGACGTCGTGATCGCCTGGGAGCCGTACAGTGCACGCGCCTCGGCGGCGGCGTGGAAGATGGCGAGCTCGGCCGTGGTCTCTTCGCCCAGCTCCATCCACGGCGCCACAAGGGGACGGGGATTGCCAAGCTCGGCGGCGAGGCAGGCGACACGCGCAGCTTCGTCCAGCGCGGCATAATCCTCGACGATGCCGGCCGCCCGCAGCAATTCCGACACGGTGCGTTCGTGCACCGCGCTGTTCTGCCTGAGGTCGAGGGTGGCGAGGTGGAAGCCGAACAGCTCCACCGCCCGGATCAGCCGGCTGAGCGACCCGACGCTACCCAGCAGGCCATCCCCGTTGGCTGCGAGCGCCTGCTCCAATATGATCAGATCGGCACGAAACGCGTCCGGATCAGGATAAGGTTCGCCGGACAGCTGTGATGGACGCGGGGCGGTGGTGCCGGTCAGGCGCTGGGTCGTCGCGACCAGGCGGGCATAGATGCCCGACAAGGCCTGCCGATAAGGCTCGTCGGCGCGTGCCGGCGCGCTATCTCCGCTGGCCGCCGCCAGGGCGGCAAGGTCCGGTGTCACCGCGCCGAGGGTGCTGGAAATCGTCAGTTCCGCTCCCAACGCGTGGACGGCTTCCAGATAATGCTGAAGGATCGCGGTCGACTGACGGCGCAACGCAAGGTCGAGCGATCCCGCCACCACATTGGGGTTGCCGTCGCGGTCGCCCCCGATCCAGCTGCCCAGGCGGGCGAAGGGCGGGATGCGATGCCCCAGCGCCTCTTCCCAGCGTACATAAAGATGGGGCAGGGCGGGCAACACGCTGCCTGCCATGAAGGCGACGGCATTATCGACTTCGTCAACGACGAACAGCCGTTCGAGCCTGAGCGGCCGCGTCTGCCAGAGCAGCGCTATCTGCCGCCTCAAGGCCGCGTCGATGACGTCGCCGTCGGGACTGTGCGTCGCGCCGCTGTCGGCCATCGCCATCAGATCGGCGATGCGCCGCTTGTGATCGATCATGCTCTTGCGGCGAACTTCGGTCGGGTGGGCGGTGAACACCGGCATCACCAGCCCTTGATCGAGAAGGGTCGTGATCTTGTCGGTGCCGATGCCTTCGGTCGTCAGCCGGCGAAGCGCGGCCGCCACCTCGATCCGGTCGGCCTGAGCTTCCGACTGGCGATCCTCCGCGAGGTTCGCGAGCATTGAAAACAACATGAACCCGCGCGTGAACGCCAGAATCTCGTCGAGATCAAGCGCGTCGAGACCGGGGTCGACGGTGTCGCCATCGATGATGCCACGCGCCCGGTCGACCGAGGCGCGCCGGATATATTCGACCCGCCGATAGAGTTCGTCCCCGCCATAAGCGCGGATGACGTCGCCGAGAATCCGTCCGAGATAGCGGATATCCTCATTCTGTTTCAGGTCTTTCGGCGGGGCATCGGCCATCATTGCTCCCTTAAGTCAGGCGAGCAGCTCGACATCCCAATAGAGATAATCCCGCCAGCTCTCATGCAGATAATTGGGTGGAAAACGGCGCCCATTCTCCTGAAGTTCCCAGCTGTCCGGGCGGTGGGGCGCCACCATCGCCATTCCGGCTTCCCGGGGGGTGCGGCCACCCTTTCTCAGATTACAGGGCGCACAGGCCGTGGCAACATTTTCCCACGTCGTCCGTCCCCCATAAGCGCGCGGCACGACGTGATCGAAGGTGAGATCCTGACCGGTGCCGCAATATTGGCAGCGAAAGCCGTCGCGAAGGAACAGGTTGAACCGGGTGAAGGCGGGATTGTCGGTCGGACGGACATATTGGCGCAGCGCGATGACCGACGGCAGGCGCATGGTCAGGCTGGGGCTGCGGATCTCACGCTCATATTCGGCGATGATGTCGACCCGTTCCAGAAACGCCGCCTTGACCGCCGTCTGCCATGGCCAGAGACTGAGGGGGTAGTAGCTGAGCGGCGTGAAGTCGGCGTTGAGCACCAGTGCCGGGCAGCCGTCGGGATGTCTGAGGAGGTCAGGATGGTACATAGTCGGCTCGCGCCCTCCCATATGCCGGGACATGATGCCCCGATGGATGACGCCGCCGACCCCCGAACCCTGTCGCACTCAGAGCGGCCGCCAGTCAGCGCCGTTCCATTCCCCGCGGCCAATGCCGTATCAGGATGACGCGGGCATGACAGCATGGGGTGGTGCGGCGCGTCAAGCGCCGCCGCATATGGTGACGCGCTTCGCCCCCAGCCCGACCGGACGGCTGCACCTTGGCCATGCTTTTTCGGCGCTGGTCGCCCATGACGCCGCGCGAGCCGCGGGTGGTCGCTTCCTGCTGCGGATCGAAGATATCGACGAGACCCGCTGCCGACCCGAATATATCGACGGCATCCTTGCCGACCTTCACTGGCTGGGTATCGACTGGGACGGGCCGATAGTCCGTCAGTCCGAGCGGCGGCCGTTCTACACCGAGGCATTGGACCGGCTGCGGACCATGGGCCTGGTTTATCCCTGTTTTTGCACCAGAGCCGATATCGCACGCGAGATCGTGGCGAGCGGTGCCGCGCCTCACGGACCTGCCGAACTGCTTTATCCCGGCACCTGCCGCCGCCTGACGCCGGAGGTGCGCGCGGTGCGGCAGGAACAGGAAGCACATGCCTGGCGGCTTGACGTCACCACCAGCACGGCGATCACGGGCCCGCTCCACTGGTGCGAGGGAGAGGAGAGCGATGTCGCCGTCGACCCTGATCGTTTTGGCGACGTCGTGGTGGCACGCAAAGATATCGCGGTCGCCTATCACCTTGCCGTCGTCGTCGATGACGCGGCGCAGGGGGTGACAGACGTCATCAGAGGCGAGGATCTGCGCGAGGCGACCCATGTTCACCGGCTGCTCCAGACCTTGCTCGGCCTGCCGGCGCCCCGGTATCGGCACCATCCATTGATCGCGGACGCCGACGGGCGACGGCTGGCCAAGCGCGATGGGGCCGTCTCCCTTGCCGAACTGCGCGCCGGGGGTCTCGATCCCGCAGCCTTGCGCAACGCATTGCGGGCGGGACAATTGCCGGTTGGCTTCGGACCGGCAGAGGCGTAAGGGAGCGCCATGTCGACACTCCTCATCATCATGCTCGTCCTGCTGCTGGTCGCCGTGCTCGGGGTGCTTGGTCGCGGCATCTTCCTGATGGCGTCCGGCAGTGACGTCGGCGGCGTCAAGCAGAACAAAGCCATGCAGATGCGTGTGATGCTGCAAGCGCTGGCGATCGTGGTCGTCGTGCTGATTCTCGCCATGGGCAGCGGCGGTCGCTGATCCCTTGGTCCGGCTGAACCGGATCTACACGCGCACCGGCGACGACGGCACGACCGGACTGGTCGGTGGCGCCCGGATCACCAAATCGAGCCGGCTTGTCGACGCGATCGGCACGGTCGAGGAAGCCAATGCGGTGCTTGGCCTCGCCCTGATCGAGATCGACACGCTGAACTGGCGGGCGATGCTGTCGCGGATTCAGAATGAGCTGTTCGATCTTGGCGCCGACCTCGCGACCGCGGAGGAGGTCGAAGGCGCCCTGCGGATCATCCCGTCACAGGTCGAGCGGTTGGAGCGGGATATTGATGTCCTGAATGACACGCTTGCCCCCCTGCGCAGCTTCATCCTGCCGGGCGGGTCGCGGGCCGCGGCGACCCTTCACCTTGCCCGCACCATCGTTCGCCGGGCGGAGCGGCAAGCGGTTGGTGCAGCGGGGGAGATGTGGATCAACCCGATCGCCATCGCCTATCTCACTCGCCTGTCGGACCATCTGTTCGTGCTGGCCCGTGCGGTGAACGCCGTCACCGGCGGCGATCCATTGTGGTGTCCGGGAGCGACACGGAACGGCTAAACCGCTGAAGCAAGGGTGGAACCGGATGAAGGCTGGGGGTTTTTCTCCCTGACTCCACCTGGGGGAGCCCACCTTGACCGCTCATATCCTCATTGATGATCTTGCCGCGCGCTTTACCGCTACGCGCACGCTTACCCGCAATCTTGTCGCGCCGCTCAGCGACGCCGATGCGTCCGCCCAGTCGATGCCGGACTGCTCGCCGGCGAAATGGCATCTGGCGCACAGCAGCTGGTTCTTCGAGACGTTCGTCCTGCGAGACCGGCCCGGCTATCGCCTGTTCGATCCGCGCTGGCCCTATCTGTTCAACAGCTATTACGAGGGTGAAGGCGCCCGTCAGCCAAGAGCGAAGCGCGGCCTGCTGACCCGACCATCGTTGGCCGAAGTGATGGCCTATCGCGATGCCGTGGATCGGGCCGTCCTTGAAGCGCTGCCCGATCTCGACGAGGCGGGGGCCGCGCTGGTCGCGCTCGGCCTCCAGCATGAACAGCAGCATCAGGAACTGCTGCTGACCGACATCTTGCATCTGCTGTCCGAGAACCCTCTGGCTCCAGCGTTGTTTGATCCCGAACCGCGCAGGGCCGTCGACGTCGGTCCGATCCGCTGGATCGAACGGCCCGGCGGGATCGTGCGAGTCGGAGATGACGGTCATGAGGGCTTCGCCTTCGACAATGAAGGGCCGCGCCATGAGGTGCTGATCCACCCGCACCTCATTGCCGACCGGCTGATCACCAATGCCGAATGGCAGGCATTCATCGACGATGGCGGCTATTCGCGGCCTGAATACTGGCTGTCGGACGGCTGGGCCTGGGTACGGGCGGACGCCATCTCGGCCCCGCTCCACTGGCGGCGCGAGGGGCGGGAGTGGTTGCGCTTCGGCTTCGATGGCCTGCGCCCGCTCGATCCGTCATCACCCGTCCGCCACATCAGCTATTACGAGGCCGACGCCTATGCATCATGGGCCAACGCCCGCTTGCCGACCGAGTTTGAATGGGAAGTGGCGGCGGCGGGCCTCGATCCTGCGCAGGGTAATCTGCTCGGTCGTCCCGGTCCCGTTCGGCCACTGCCCGCGCATGGGGACCAGGGGTTGCGGCAGATGTTCGGCGATGCCTGGGAATGGACCGGGTCGGCCTATCTTCCCTATCCCGGCTTTCGTGCGGCCGCCAGCACAGTCGGCGAGTATAACGGCAAGTTCATGTCCGGGCAGTTCGTACTGAAGGGCGGGTCATGCGCGACGCCGCGCGGCCATGTTCGCGCCGCCTATCGGAATTTCTTCTATCCGCATCAGCGGTGGCAGTTCACCGGCCTCAGGCTGGCGAGAAACCTGTGAGCGGCGTCGTTCCTCTGCGGGTCGCATCCGATGATCCCTTCCTGGCCGATGTGCTCGCGGGCCTGTCCCAGAAGCCGAAGGCGATCCCAGCGCGCTGGTTCTACGATCACCGTGGTTCCGAGTTGTTCGAGGACATCACCCGCCTGCCCGAATATTATCCCACTCGCGTCGAGATTGCCCTGCTCCGCGATACGGCGTCCGCAATCGCCGCTGAGACGGGTCAAGGCCGGGTGGTGGTGGAGTTCGGCTCGGGTTCATCGACCAAAACGCCCCTGCTGCTTGATGCTGTGAAGCCTGCTGCCTATGTCCCGATCGACATATCGGGCGCTTTTTTGCGGGAGTCGGCAAAGCTGCTGTCGGCGCGCTTTCCCGACCTGATGATCCGATCGGTCGAGGCCGATTTCACCCGCCCCCTCAGCCTACCCGCCGAGGTGCGCGGGCGATCCATGCTGGGGTTCTTTCCAGGCTCGACGATCGGCAATGCCGCGCCGTCTGCAGCCGTCGATCTGCTGCGGATCATGGCGGTGACGCTTGGTGAAGAGGGAATGCTGCTGATCGGCATCGACACGCGCAAGCCCGCAGAGGTGCTGATCCCGGCCTATGACGATGCGCAGGGTGTGACGGCCGCCTTCAATCTCAACCTTCTTCATCGCATCAATCGCGAGCTTGACGGCACTCTTCCGATTGCGGAATTCCGCCACGTCGCGCGCTGGAACGAGCGGGAAGGGCGGGTCGAGATGCATGTCGAGGCGGCCCGCGACCTCTCCTTCACCGTCGCAGGTCGGCGCTTCGGGATGCTGGCCGGCGAAACCATTCACACCGAAAACAGCCATAAATATACGCCAGCCGAGGCCCGGCTGCTGTTGCGGGCCGGGGGCTGGGACGTCGTGCGCGACTGGGTGGAACAGGAGGGGCGCTTCGCCCTCTATCTGGCGCGGCGACACAAGGCCTCGATCCAGGATTGAGGCGCCATCGGGTTTGACGCGAACGTCAGGCTTGATATAGCCGCCGCACGGACGCCACGGCCTGGAGATGCTGGATCATGAAGGTATTGGTAGCGGTGAAGCGAGTGATTGACTTCAACGTGAAGCCGCGTGTGAAGGCGGATGGGACGGGCGTTGAGCTGACGAACGTGAAGATGTCGATGAACCCGTTTGACGAGATTGCGGTCGAGGAGGCGATCCGCCTGAAGGAAGCGGGCGTCGCGAGCGAGGTGGTGGCGGTCTCGATTGGCGAGGCGAAGGCGCAGGACACGCTGAGGACGGCGCTGGCGATGGGCGCGGACCGGGCGATCCTGATCACGGCCGAGGGCGCGGTTGAGCCGCTGGCGGTGGCGAAGCTGCTGGGCGCGGTGGTGGCCGAGGAAGCGCCGCAGCTGGTGATCCTGGGCAAGCAGGCGATCGACGATGACAGCAACCAGACCGGGCAGATGCTGGCCGCGCTGCTGGGCTGGGGGCAGGGCACGTTCGCAAGCGCGGTGGCGGTCGCGGGCGACCGTGTCCAGGTGACGCGCGAGGTCGATGGCGGGCTGGAGACGGTCGACCTGGCGCTGCCGGCCATCGTCACCACCGACCTCAGGCTGAACGAACCGCGCTATGCGTCGCTGCCCAACATCATGAAGGCGAAGGCGAAGCCGCTGGCCCAGAAGACGCCGGCCGATTACGGCATCGACGTCAGCCCTCGCCTCAGGACGCTGAAGGTCGCGGAGCCGGCGAAGCGGGCGGCGGGCGCCAAGGTCGCCGATGTCGACGCGCTGGTGGCGAAACTCAAGGAACTGGGAGTGGCATGATGAGCGTCCTCGTTCTCGCCGAACATGACAATGACAGCATCAGGGATGCGACGCTGGCGACGGTGACGGCCGCCGGCAAGCTGGGCGAGGTGCACCTGCTCGTCGCCGGCGACAAGGCCGGGGCGGCGGCGGCCGCGGCGGCGAAGATCGCGGGCGTCGCCAAGGTGCTCCACGCCGATGCGCCGGCCTATGGCCATGGCCTGGCGGAGCCGGTGGCGGCGCTGGCGGTCCAGCTGATGGCGGACCATGACGCGTTCGTCGCGCCGGCGACGACCAGCGGCAAGAACATCGCCCCGCGGGTGGCGGCATTGCTCGACGTGATGCAGATTTCCGAAGTGCTGTCGGTGGAGGGCGCGGACACGTTCACGCGGCCGATCTATGCCGGCAACGCGATCGCGACGGTGCAGTCCGCCGATGCGAAGAAGGTGCTGACGGTCAGGACGACCGCCTTCGCCAAGGCGGCGGCGGACGGCGGCGGCGCTGCGGTGGAGACGGTGGCGGCGGTCGCCGATCCGGGCCTGTCCCGGTTCGTGGGCGCCGAGATCGCGGCGTCCGAGCGGCCCGAGCTGACCAGCGCCAAGGTGGTGGTGTCGGGCGGCCGGGCGCTGGGCTCGGAGGAGAAGTTCAGGGAACTGATCGAGCCGCTGGCCGACAAGCTGGGCGCGGCGGTGGGCGCCAGCCGGGCGGCGGTGGACGCGGGCTATGTGCCCAACGACCATCAGGTCGGCCAGACCGGCAAGATCGTGGCGCCGGAGGTCTACATCGCCATCGGCATCTCGGGCGCGATCCAGCACCTGGCCGGGATGAAGGACGCCAAGACCATCATCGCCATCAACAAGGACGAGGACGCACCCATCTTCCAGATCGCAGACATCGGCCTCGTCGGAGACCTCTTCCAGATCGTCCCAGAACTGACTGAAAAACTTTGAATTCAGATGGCCCGCCGGCGGGCGGGCCATTTCATGAGAGCCTCCGGCGAAACAGCACGATTCTGCCGGCGTCGATAAAAAGATCTGGTGTGTGCTGTTGTTGCGCCCCCCTATAAAGTGCGACAGAGTCCGGGCGGCCGACTTAGGCAGTCCCGGGTTGGTACTGAAGAAGGGGGAAATCGCATGATCATCGGCCATAGCCACAGCCGACGGAAATTCATCAGTATGGCTGGAACCGGCCTTGTGAGCACGGCCGGTATCGGCTGGTCCGGTGCGGCCTTAGCCGACGTCCGCGATCCCGACTTCATCGTCCACAATGCCAAGGTTTATCGAGTCGAACCGGCGGGCGCGACTGCCCAGGCTTTCGCGGTCAAGAACGGCCGCTTCGTCGCGGTCGGTGGGAATGACGAAATCAAAGCATTGGCAGGTCCCGATACACGGCAGGTCGATGCCGGCGGCATGACGATCGTCCCTGGCTTTATCGATGCGCATTGCCACCCGGTTGGCACCTGGCTGCTGTACGAGGTGCTGGTCGGCAATCCGTTCGAGGTGGAGTTCGTCTCGATCGACAGTATCCTCAGCAAGCTGAAAGCGAAGGCTGAAAAGACGCCGGCAGGCTTCTGGGTCGAAGGCTTTTTCTACGACGACACCAAGGTGACGGACAAGCGCGAGATCACCGCGGACGACCTCGACAAGGTGTCGACCCAGCATCCGGTGGTCGTCCGCCACCGCGGCGGTCATACCGCCTATTTCAACCACAAGGCGCTGGAGATGGCGGGGATCACCAAGGCGACCCCGAATATTCAAGGCGGCACCTATGACAAGCTGCCGAACGGCGAACTGTCAGGCCGTGTCACCGACACCGCAATCGGCAATGTCACCCGCATAGGGCAACGTCCGACATACTCGCCCGCCGATCTTGCCGAGCGCGAGCGGGCCGGCGCAGCCGAGATTTCCAAACAATTCGTGCGCTACGGCTTGACCAGCGTCCATCATCAGGGCGGCGACCTGGCAGCAGTGCAGGATATTCGCGCACGTGGGGAGCTGCGCCACCGGGTGAGCTACGAGGTTCAAACTGAAATGCTGGACGCGATGATCGCCAACGGCATCAAGACCGGCTTCGGCGATGAATGGATCAAGTTGGGTGCGACTTTCGAGCATGCGGCCGACGGGTCTTTCTCGGAACGCACGATGGCGATGAGCCACAATTATCCCGGCACCAACTATAAGGGCAACGTCACCCGGACCCAGGAGCAGCTGGATGAGTGGGTGGGGAAGGTCCACCGCGCCGGAATCAAGGTCAACGTCCACGCCAATGGCGACGTCGCCATCGCCTCCACGCTGACTTCCTATGAACGCGCCCAGCAGGCCTTCCCGGTCAAGGACCCGCGCTTCAAGATCACCCACTGCACGATCATCAACGACGATATCCTTCGGCGGATGAAAGCCGTGGGCGCAATCCCGGCGGTGTTCACGTCCTACGCCTATTATAATTCCGACAAGTTCGTCTTCTACGGCGAGGAGATGATGAAGCGGGCGATGGCGTTCCGCTCGTTCCTCGACGCCGGCATCCCGGCCTGCGCCGGATCTGACTTCTTCCCCGGCCCGTTCGCGCCGCTGATGGGGATGCAGGGCATGGTGACGCGCAAGGGCTGGGACGGCAAGGTGTGGGGCGCCAACCAGCGCGTCACCGTTCAGGAGGCGCTGCGCATCCTGTCGTTCAACGGCGCCTACGCCAACCACGAGGATCATGAGAAGGGATCGATCAACCCCGGCATGTTCGCCGACTTCGTCGTGCTGGCCCAGGACCCCCACACCGTCGATCCGGAAACCATCAAGGATATCAAGATCGTCCGCACCGTTACCGGCGGCAACACCGTCTACGAAGCCTGATCTCTCAAAGGCACCGCCGCATCCGGAGATGCGGCGGTGCCTTTGGCTGTAGCGGTTCTGCTCGGCTATCCCTCCAGCGCCGGCCGCAGCCAGCGTTCGGCTTCCTCGACGGGGATGCCGCGCCGGGCGGCATAATCCTCAAGCTGGTCGCGTCCGATGCGGGCGACACCGAAATAGCTCGATTCCGGACTGGCGAAATAGAAACCGGACACTGCCGCCGTGGGCAGCATGGCCAGGCTCTCCGTCAGCGTGATGCCGGTTGCCGCTCCGGCATCGAGCATGTCGAACAGGGTCGGCTTCAGGCTGTGGTCGGGACATGCCGGATAGCCGGGCGCTGGGCGGATGCCGACATAGCGTTCGCGGATCAGGTCATCATTGCTCAGTTGTTCATCGGCGGCATAGCCCCACAGCCGCTGGCGCACTTCGGCGTGCATGGCTTCGGCGAACGCTTCGGCCAGCCGGTCCGCCAACGCCTTCAGCAGGATGTCGGAATAATCGTCGTGCGCCGCCTTGAAGCGCGCCAGATGCGCTTCGATGCCATGGCCCGTGGTGACCGCGAAGCCACCGATCCAGTCGCCATCCGGGCTGATGAAATCGGCGAGACACATATTCGCGCGTCCCTCCCGCTTTTCGATCTGTTGCCGCAGGAAGGGCAGGCGAACCTCTCCCTTTTTCGTCGTGACCAAGACGTCGTCGCCGTCGCGGCGGCACGGCCACAGGCCGGCAACGCCGCTGGCGGTCAACCAGTCTTCGGTGATGATCCGGTCGAGCATCGCCTGGGCATCGGCGAACAGGCCGCGCGCGGTTTCGCCGACCACGGGATCGTCGAGGATGGCGGGATAGGTTCCGGCCAGTTCCCATGAGCGGAAGAAGGGTGTCCAGTCGATGAAATCGCGCAGCGCCGCCAGCGGCCAGCGCGGAAACCGGTGCAAGCCGGGTTGGGCCGGCGGAATCGGGGGGTGGGCGGCGAAATCAGCCTGAAAGCCGTGCTCCCGCGCCATGGCGAGCGGGATGAGGCCACTCTTGCCCTTATTGGCCCGGGCGATGCGGATACGTTCATATTCGGCGGCGGTATCATCGATGAAAGCGGTCCGCTGGCCTTCCGAAATCAGCGTCGAGGCGACACCCACGGCACGGCTCGCATCGAGAACGTGAACCACCGGCCCGGAATAGGCGGGCGCGATCCTGAGCGCGGTATGGACGCGGCTGGTGGTGGCGCCGCCGATCAGGAGCGGCATCGTCATGCCGGCGCGCTCCATCTCCGTCGCCACCGTCACCATCTCATCGAGGGACGGGGTGATGAGGCCGCTGAGCCCGATCATGTCGGCTCCATTCTCGTTCGCCGCTTCCAGAATTTTGGTCCACGGCACCATGACGCCCAGGTCGACGATCTCGTAATTATTGCACTGGAGGACGACGCCAACGATGTTCTTGCCGATGTCGTGAACGTCACCCTTGACGGTGGCCATGACGATGCGGCCCTTGGCCTGGGCGCCTTCCTCTTTTCCCGCCTCGATGAAGGGGATTAGGTGAGCGACGGCCTTCTTCATGACCCGGGCGGATTTCACGACCTGAGGCAGGAACATCTTGCCGGCCCCGAACAGGTCGCCAACAACGTTCATACCCGCCATCAGTGGGCCTTCGATGACCTCGATCGGGCGTTCGACCTCGAGCCGGGCGGCTTCCGCGTCTTCGACCGCATAGGTGTCGATGCCCTTGACCAGCGCATGTTCCAGCCGCCGCGCGACCGGCCATGTGCGCCACTCGTCCGTTTCCCGCTCCGCCACCTGGCCGTCGCCGCGATAGTCCTCGGCGAGCGCCAGCAGCCGTTCCGTCGCATCGGGGCGGCGGTTGAGAATAGCGTCCTCGCATGCGTCGCGGAGCCGGGCGTCGATGGTGTCATAGACGTCGAGCTGGCCGGCATTGACGATGCCCATGTCCATGCCGGCGCGGATGGCGTGATAGAGGAAGACCGAATGCATCGCCCGACGCACCGGCTCGTTGCCCCGGAACGAGAAGCTGAGATTCGACACGCCGCCGGAGATATGGGCGTGGGGACAGCGCGCGCGGATATCGCGGCAGGCCTCGATATAGTCGACGGCGTAGTTATTGTGCTCCTCGATCCCCGTCGCGATGGCGAAGATGTTGGGATCGAAGATGATGTCCTCGGGGGGGAAACCGTGGGCAAGAAGCAGGTCATAGGCGCGGGCGCAGATATCGACCTTGCGGGCGCGCGTGTCGGCCTGGCCCGTTTCATCGAACGCCATGACGACGACGGCGGCGCCATAGGCACGAACCTTCCGCGCCGCTTCGAGAAACGCCTCTTCGCCTTCCTTCAGGCTGATCGAGTTGATGATCGGCTTTCCCGAGACACATTTCACGCCGGCTTCGATCACCGACCATTTCGAACTGTCGACCATCACCGGCACACGAGCGATGTCGGGTTCAGCACCGATCAGCTTCAGGAAGGTGGTCATCGCCACCTCGGCGTCAAGCAGGCCCTCGTCCATGTTGACGTCGATGATCTGGGCGCCGGCCTCGACCTGCTGGCGGGCGACCTCGACGGCGGCGGCATAGTCGCCGGCCATGACCAGTTTCTTGAATCGTGCGGAGCCGGTGACGTTGGTCCGTTCGCCGATATTGACGAAACGGGCGACGACCTGGGCGGTCTCGGTCTCGGGAAGCGTCGTCATTTGCTCAGGCCACCAGCGTGAAGGGATCGATGCCAGCCCAGCGGCTGCGGTGATCCGCGGCGGGAACCATGCGCGGCGGCTTGCCGGCGACTGCCTTTGCCATGGCGCGGATATGGTCGGGCGTGGTGCCGCAGCAGCCGCCCACCAGATTGACCAGCCCGGCCTCCGCCCATTCGCCGATGAAGCCGCCCGTCGTCGCCGGCTCCTCATCATACTGGCCAAGATCGTTGGGCAGGCCGGCGTTGGGGTAGACCAGCACCAGCGTGTCGGCGATCGCCGCCAGTTCCAGCACGGCAGGACGCAGCTGGGGGGCGCCAAACGAGCAGTTGAGGCCCACCGTCAGCGGTCTGGCATGGCGTACCGCCGCCCAGAACGCCTCGACCGAATGGCCGGAGAGGTTGCGACCGGACATGTCGGTGATGGTCATCGACAGCATGATCGGCACCTCGATGCCCCGCGCCTCACCGGCTTCGATCACGGCCATGATGCCGGCCTTGGCGTTCAGAGTGTCGAAGATCGTCTCGATCAGGATGAAGTCGACCCCACCGTCGAGCAGGCCATCGATCTGCTCGCGGTAAACGTCACGCATGGTATCGAAATCGACCGCCCGATAGCCGGGGTCGTTGACGTCCGGCGATAGCGACAGGGTCTTGTTTGTCGGTCCCAGCGCTCCCGCGACGAAGCGCGGCCGCCCGTCGCGCGCCTCGGCGGCCGCGGCTTCAGTGCGGGCGATATTGGCCGCGGCGAGGTTCAGCTCACGCACCAGATGTTCGGCGCCATAATCCGCCTGGCTGATCCGGTTGGCGTTGAAGGTGTTGGTCGACAGGATGTCCGACCCGGCATCGAAATAGGCCCGGCTGATGTCGGCGATGACATCGGGGCGGGTGAGGACGAGCAGATCGTTGTTGCCCTTCTGGTCGTGGCCCAGATCATAGGGGCCGCGATAAGCCGCCTCGTCCAGCCCGTAGGACTGGATCATGGTTCCGAAGGCGCCGTCGACCAGCAGGATGCGTTTCGCGGCTTCCGCCCGCAAACGGTCGGCGGCGTTCATGCAGCGGCCTTGGTGATTGCGGAGCGCCGTCCAAGCAGATGGCAGATCGCGAAGGTGAGTTCCGCCCGATTGAGCGTGTAGAAATGGAACTGGTGCACGCCGCCGGCGCGAAGCCGGCTGACAAGCTCAGTCGCGACCGTGGCCGCGATCAGCCGACGCGCCTCGGGGTGGGCGTCCAGCCCTTCGACCAGCCGGTCCATCCAATCGGGGATGACAGCGCCACACATCTGAGCGAAGCGCCGGGTCTGGGCGACGTTCGACACCGGCAGAATGCCGGGCACGATCTCGGCGTCGATCCCGGCCGCTGCCACACGGTCACGGAAGCGCAGGAAGGTTTCCGGTTCGAAGAAGAACTGGGTGATGGCCCGGGTCGCGCCAGCATCCAGTTTACGCTTCAGATTGTCGAGATCGGCCTCGGCGCTCTGGGCTTCAGGGTGAATCTCGGGATAGGCGGCGACCGAAATCTCGAACGGTGCGATCGCGTGCAGACCCGCAACCAGCTCCGCTGCCGAAGCATAGCCGTCGGGATGGGGGGTGAAGCTGCCGCCCGCCGGCGGATCGCCCCTCAGCGCGACGATATGGCGAACGCCGGCGGCCCAGTAATCGCGCGCCACGGCATCGATTTCGGCCTTGCTGGCATCGACGCAGGTAAGGTGTGCGGCGGCCGCCAGCGGGGTTTCCCGCACGATGCGTTCGACCGTGGCATGCGTGTGGGCGCGGGTCGAACCGCCCGCGCCATAGGTGACGGAGACGAAACGCGGGGCCAGCGGCGCCAGCGTGTCGATCACCGACCACAGGTCGCGCTCGCCGGTCTCGGACTTGGGCGGGAAGAACTCGAACGAGATGTCGATATCGCCGGCAAGGTCGGCGAACAATGGAACGCAACTCATGCGACAGCCTCTAGAGATTTGACGGCTGGGGGGCGCTCCCCCAGCCAGAGCGTGACGGTCAGGGCACCGCCGGTCAGATGTTCGGCGACGCGCGCATCGAGCCCGCCAGCCACCATCCAGTCCACCGGCTGACGATCTGCGAAGCCGAGCCGTGCATGAGCATGGGAATCACGCAGCTCTTCCCGGTCGTGGGGTGCGAAATCGGCAACCACCAACCGCCCGCCCGGTGCCAAAAGGCGCGCAGCTTCCACCAGCACCTGTGCGGGCTGCTGCGCATAGTGGAGCACCTGGTGAAGGATGATCGTGTCGGCCGTGCCGCTGGCATGGGGCAGGGCATACATGTCCGCCTGTCGCAGTTCCGCGTCGATACCGGCGCCATCCAGCTTGACGCGCGCAAGACGCAGCATGTCTGCCGAGCGGTCGAAGCCGATCGCATGGCTGGCCATTGGTCCGAACAGCTCCAGCATCCGCCCGGTGCCGGTGCCGATATCGACCAGACGGCCGATAGGGGCGCCTTCGACAAGGCGGCGGATCGCAGCCTCGACCTCGGCCTCGGGCAGGTGGAGAGAGCGGATCGCATCCCACCGTTCGGCCTGCGACGTGAAATAACGCTCGGCGGCGCTGGCCCGGTCGGCCCTGACGGCGGCGAGCCGGGCAATGTCGGCCAGCGCCCATGGACTGCCGGCAGCATCGGCGTTCCAGGCATCGATGGCTGTCAGCGCCGGCGCAACGCGATCAGCGGCCCCCAGGGCCACGAAGGTCCAGGCACCTTCCTTGCGCCGTTCGACAAATCCGGCCTCGGTCAGGATGCGGACATGGCGGGAAACGCGGGGCTGGCTCTGCCCGAGCACCTGGGCCAGCTCCCCCACAGCAAGTTCCATCTCGCGCACCAGGAGCATGATCCTGAGGCGGGTGGGGTCGGCCAGGGCAACGAAGGCGGCAGCTAAGCGATCCATGTCGGACATGTGATATAAAGATTTCTTTATGTCAATATTTGATATGTCAACCGAGACCTGCTTGCGCCTGCCACGGTCGGCGGTCATCAAGGCCGGAACGGCCGACTCCATCGAAAGACATCGCCTTGACGACGGCGCCCAAGACCCGGACCATCCACCTGATCGCTGCCGCGCGCCCCAACTTCATGAAAGTGGCGCCGCTTTATCATGCGCTGATGGCCGCGCCACAGTTCGATCCGGTGCTGATCCATACCGGACAGCATTATGATGCGGCGATGTCGGATGACATCTTCGCCGATCTGAGCTTGCCCACACCACGCCATCACCTGGGTATCGGGTCGGGCAGCCATGCCGAACAGACCGGGGGCGTCATGATCGCCTATGGCCGTGTGGCGGAGGCGGAGCGCCCCGATGCGATCATCGTCGTCGGCGATGTCAACTCGACTGTGGCGGCGGCCCTCGTCGGCACCAAGCTCGGCATACCCGTCATTCACCTCGAAGCAGGGCTGCGCAGCGGCGATCGCTCGATGCCGGAGGAGATCAACCGGCTGGCGACTGATGCCATCGTCGACGTACTGTGGACGCCATCGTCGGACGCCGATGCCAATCTTGCCGCCGAGGGCGTGCCCGCCCGGCGGGTGACACGGGTCGGCAATATCATGATGGACAGCTACGAACTGATCCGCTCGACCATCGCCGCCGCCGGAACCCGTGACCTATTGGGACTTGCCGGTACGGATTACGCAGTGGTTACCCTTCATCGGCCCTCCAATGTCGACGATCCGCTCCGCCTGGCGGCGCTGGTTGAAGCGCTTGTCGAGGTCCGGGCGCGGCTGCCCCTGGTGTTTCCCGTTCATCCGCGCACCGCGCAACGGTTGCAGGCAGGCGGTTTCGACCGTCGGCTGGCGGATGCCGATATCCGGCTGGAGACGCCGCTGTCCTACGCCGCGTTCATGAACCTCGTCGAAGGGGCGGCAGCGGTCATTACCGACTCCGGCGGCATTCAGGAGGAAACGACCTATCTGGGTATCCCCTGCATGACGCTGCGGGAGAATACGGAACGACCGATCACGGTGACCGAGGGCACGAACCGACTGGTCGGTCCCGAGACGCTGGTGGTGGCGCTGGATCGGGCGCTGTCGGCGCCACCTGGACGTAGAGGGCGCCCAGAGTTGTGGGACGGCAGGACAGCCGACCGCTGTGTCGACGATCTTGGCCGGCGGTTCGCGGAGGGGTTGCTCTGAACCCCGTCGCTATCCGTTTTCGGGGCCATGCCGAGCTTCGCGCGACCGATCCGGGGGCGATTGAGTTGCTGACCGGCGACGGCTGGGCATCGCGCAGCCGCGTCATCGGTCATCAGGCGGATTATGATCCAGAGGGGTTGCAGGCCTTGCGCGGCCGGGTGCGGGCAGCGCTGAGGGTCGGCGACATGGAGGACGTGTTCGAAGCCACGATCGCGCCGGGCTTCACGCGCGGTATCCCGCTGCTTATCCGCCGTGAGCCGGCGGGCGGACGGTTGCTCGGCGTCAGTGCGTCCAAAGGCGCGGCCGATCTCGATCGCGATCTTGTCGCACGGCTGCGGCTGCCTGACGCGACGGGGCTCCTGACGCTTGAAGCGATCGCTGGCGATCCGCCGCCGCCTGGCTTGCTGGCGCTGGTCGGCATGCCGATCGGGCACCAGGGCGACCTCAGCCCCCGCGCGCTCGATATGCTGATGAGCGTCGACCTGATCCTGGCTGAAGATACACGGGTCGCGCAGGATGCCCTCGGCTGGCGCGGCGTCAGGACGCCCCTCAAGAGCTGTGACGCCCATCGCGAGGACGCGCGGGCAGGGGACGCGGTGCGCGATCTGGCGGCAGGCCGGCGCATCGCGTTCATTTCGGATGCCGGATTGCCGGCGGTCTCCGACCCCGGTGCGATATTGGTCCGCGCCGCCGTCGCGGCCGGCGCCAGTGTGACCGCCATCCCCGGACCCAGCGCTGTGCCGCTGGCTCTGGCGCTGTCGGGTTTCGGCGGGCGCGGTTTCGCCTTCCATGGTTTCCCGCCCCGCAAGGGGCCGGAGCGACGGTCATTTCTGGAACGATTGCTTGGCGCGGACATGCCGACACTGGCGTTCGAGGCGCCATCGCGGATCGCGGCGTTGGTCGAGGACCTGGCGGCGCTCGCCCCCGATCGCCCAGTGGCGCTCTGCCGCGATCTCACCAAAGCCAGCGAGGCCGTGATGCGCGCGCCACTGGCGCGCCTCGCCGACGATCTTCATGACCATGATGGCCGCGGCGAATTCGTGCTGGTCGTCGCTCCAGATGAGACGCAGGTCCGCGAAGAAGCGGCGCCGTCGTCGTTCGATATCGAGCCGTTCGTCGCCGCGCTGATCGAGCGCGACTGCCCGACCGCACCGATCGTCGGCGCCCTGAGGGCGCAAGGCATGGACCGCCGCGACGCCTATGCGCTCGTCCAGCGGTTGAAGGATGAAAGGGAAAGTCGGTGATCAAGGGCGGGGACGACACGCTGGCCGGTTTGCTGGCGGCCAACGCCGGCGCGATGCTGGAGACGCTCCGCGCGTCGGGCACGCTCAGTGGGCAGGCGCTCGGCGATGCGGGCGATGCCGTCGCTCATCATTATCTCGTCCGCGCGCTGGCACAGCACCGCCCGGACGATGCCCTGTTGTCCGAAGAGGGTAAGGCCGATCCGGCGCGGCTCGATAACCGGCGGGTGTGGATCGTCGATCCCCTGGACGGCACGCGTGAATATTCCGAAGGCCGGGACGATTGGGCGGTGCATGTCGCGCTCAGCGTTGATGGCGTGGCCACGGCGGGCGCGGTGGCGATGCCGTCGATCGGCCGCACCTTCGTGTCGGGCGAGGTCATGCTGGCCCCTCCTGCCGGCCCGCTGTCGCTGATCGTCAGCCGCACCCGTCCACCGAAAGTGGCCGAAAGTGTTGCGGCAGCGCTGGGCGCGACTTTGATCTCGCGCGGCTCGGCCGGCGCCAAGGCGATGGCCGTGGTGATGGGCGAGGCGCATGGCTATCTCCATGCGGGCGGGCAATATGAATGGGATTCGGCCGCGCCGGTCGCGGTGGCGGCGGCAGCAGGCCTCCATGTCTCGCGATTGAACGGGGATGCGCTGCGCTACAATCAGGTCGATCCCTTGCTTCCCGACCTGCTGATCTGCCGGCCGGAAGTGGCGGATGCGATCCTGAAGGAGGTTGCCGCCGCCGGGTGACTCCGCTCAGACCGCGAACAGGCGGTCGCCATCGGGATCGGGGCGGCGCGTTCGGTTGTCGCGGATGAAGTCGATCACGTTGGCCAGTGCCAGCGGCGGAGAGAACAGGAAGCCCTGAGCCGAACTGACGCCCAACGTCTTGAGCAAGGCCAGCTCGCCCGGGACTTCGATCCCTTCGGCAATGGTTTCCATATGAAAGCCGCGTCCGATGTGGACGATCGCCTGAATGATCGGCACCAGCTTGGCCGCGCCGGCACCCCCGACGAACGAGCGATCGATCTTGATCTTGTCGAAATCGAACCGGTGCAGATAACTCATCGACGAATAGCCGGTGCCGAAATCGTCGAGCGCCATTTTGAACCCTAGCCGACGAATGGAGTCGAAGGTGCGGGACACGGCCTCGTCGGCATCGATCAGCGTCGATTCCGTCACTTCGATCACGATCCGCCGTGGATCGACGCCATAGCGTTGGGCAAGGCCCGAGAGGTGCGCCGGAAGGTCGCCCTGCCGAAGCTGGACCGGCGACAGATTCAGCGCGACCTCGATGTCTGGCAGATAGGCCGCATCCCGGAAAATGGCATCGAGCAGCTGGTTGCCCAGTCCGATCATCATGCCGCATTGTTCGGCCACGGGAATGAACTGGCCGGGGCCGATGGCGCCGATTTGCGGATGACGCCAGCGGACCAGCGCTTCCACGGCGGTGATCAGATTGGTACGGACATTGACAATCGGCTGATATTCGATGTGGATCTGATTGGTGCCGATCGCGCCGCGGAGATCCGTGACAATCTGGTGGCGCCGCTTGACTTCATTCGCCATGTCGTCGGCAAACAGGACATAGCATCCCCGGCCACGATCCTTGGCCCGATAGAGGCTGATGTCGGCGTCCTGGAGCAGACGGTCGGCATCCGCCTCGGCTTGCGGCATCGCGGCAAGGCCGACGGAAGCGCTGACCTCCAGTCGGGCATCGCCGATGCTGAACGGACGATGGAAGGCGCTCATGATCGCATCGCCCAGCCGTTCCGGCCGTTCGCCCGGCACCATCATTCTGAGAATGGCGAATTCGTCGCCGCCTAGACGCGCCAGCACGTCCTCCGGCCCCGCCAGCGCCTTCAGGCGACGACCGACCTCGGTGACCAGCTGGTCGCCGGCATCATGGCCGATGGCATCGTTGACGTCCTTGAACCGGTCGACGTCGATATAAGCTAGAAGCAGCTGATGGCGCCCCTCCTGATGGTTGTGCCCCCGGCCAACGATATCGTGCAGCGCCTCGGTGAAATGACGGCGATTCGGCAGGTCGGATAGCGGGTCGTGCAGGGCCTGGTGGCGCGCCTTTGATTCGCTTTCCGCCAATGCGCGTGACGCCCGCCACAGGCGCCGCAGGATCACCGTCGAAAAAGCCCAGATGAGGATGATCGCGAAGCAGACGAGCGGCAGGATGACATGCAGGATCGTGCTGCCCGGCTGCCGTCCCGTCCAGCTCAGATAACCCAGCGCGCGCCCATCATCGGTGGTGAAGCCGCGCGACGCCGAGGCACCGGGAAGAACAGTGGGTGTCCACCGCAAATCGTTCAGCAAAAGAAAGGCGCCGATCTGCCGGATCATCTGCTCATTGAGGGGCGTGATGGTGATGAGTATCGGAGCCGGACGGCCAGGTGTCGGGAACGCATCGGTGCTGGGGACGATGTTCATGCCGACGACGGCCACGGGCCGACCGTCGCGAGACATGATCCGTCCCGCCCAACGCGATAGCCGCGCGCTGATCAGGTCTGCATCGTTGCGCTGTTCAGCGGCAAAGCGCTCAAGCCGGTCGGGCCGCGTCAGCGGTGCGCGGCCGCGTATCTCCTCGATGATAGGCTGGATCAGGGGTCGGCGCAGCGCGACCTGCTCCTCCAGACCAGGGTTCTGGCCGTCGACCGTCGCGATCAGCGGGCGATCGTCGCCGTCAAAGACATAGACCTCATCCAGTCCTTGCGGCTCCATAAGCCAGGCGGCCACCTGCTCCGTGGCCCATGCGGCGTCACGGTCGATTGAGATTCGCCGCGCGCCCTCGTTCCACCATGCAACACCCCGCATTTTGGAAAGCCGGCTGTTGATGGAATAGTCGAGCGCGTTGCGCACGAGCTGCTGTTCACGATCGATGGCGGACTGATTCGCCAACTGTCCCACATAGAAAACCGTGCCGATCAGCAGCAGACCGCAGCCCCACAGCGCCACCTGGATGACGCGGGTAAGACGGAACAGGCTGGTATTGATCGACTGGATTCGCACCGGACAGGGAAATGCCTTGATCGTTGGAGGGGTTTGAAAGCTGGCAGCTAGCTACCCTCTTTTAAGGACCCGTTACGAAAGTGATGGTTGCAGTGCAACAATCGACCAGTGAACGTGAAGCCGCGATGAACTCAGCGCCGGTTCAGCGCAGCCGTGACCGACGGTAATATGCCGCGTACGATGGTGTCGACGCCGACTGGGTTCGGATGCATTCCGTCCTTGAGCAGCAGCCGCGGGGTCGCCGCGACGCCTTCCAGGAAAAACGGGTAAAGCGGCACGCCATGCGTCTTTGCCAGGCGAGGATAGATCGCATCGAACTCGCGACGATAGGCGGCGCCCATGTTTGGGGCGGCCCTCATGCCGGCGAGCAGCACCGGGATGCCGCGCCCCTTCAGGGTCGTAATGATCGCATCGAGGTTCGCACTGGTTTCAGCCGGTTTCAGTCCGCGCAGCATGTCGTTTGCGCCAAGTTCGACGATGACGAGATCGGGTTTCGCCTTGAGCCCGGTCAGAAGCCAGTTCAGCCGGGCGCGTCCGGCGGCGCTGGTATCACCCGACACGCCGCCATTATGGACTCTTGCGGCCATGCCCTGACGTCGCAGCGCCGCTTCCAGGCGCGGCGCGAAGCCTTCATTGGGTTTCAGCTGATAGCCAGCGGTCAGGCTGTCGCCAAACGCCAGGACCAGCCGGTCGGCGGCGTAAGCGGTCGTAGGAGCCAGGAGGAAGAGCAGTAGACCTGAGAGGAAATGGACAATCCGCCGCCGACTGCCATACAGATCATCAAATCCTATCTTCACTGGACGCCTCTTCTCCGACATGAGCGAACCCCATATCGTCATAGACGCCCGCAATGTCACCCTGTCGCTGGGCGAAGGGACGGCTCGCGTCGATATCCTGCGCGGCATCGATCTCGAAGTCAGGGCGGGGGAGAGCCTTGCGTTGCTCGGCGCCTCGGGATCTGGAAAGTCGTCGCTGATGGCCATCCTATCCGGCCTCGAACGGGCCAGCAGCGGAACCATCCGTGTTGCGGGCGCCGATTTCGGCGCGCTGAATGAAGATGGGCTGGCCCGCGCCCGCCGGGGCCGGATCGGCATCGTTCTGCAGGCCTTTCACCTGTTGCCGACGATGACCGCACTGGAAAATGTCACCGTGCCGCTTGAGCTTGACGGGGTCGAGGACGCCTTCGCACGGGCGGAAGCGGAATTGACGGCCGTCGGTCTCGGCCATCGTCTGCACCATTATCCCGCCCAGCTGTCGGGTGGCGAGCAGCAGCGCGTCGCGATCGCCCGTGCCACCGCGATCCGTCCGACCCTGCTGTTTGCGGACGAGCCCACAGGCAATCTGGATGCTGCGACCGGCACCGCGATCCTCGATCTGCTGTTCGCCCGCCAACGCGACACCGGCGCCACGCTGCTGATGATCACGCACGATCAGGCATTGGCCAACCGCTGCCGCCGGGTGATCGAGATGCGCGACGGACGTCTCGTCCAATGAGCCTGGCCTGGCGGCTGGCGCTGAGGGATTTGCGGGGCAGCCTTACCGGCCTCAGATTGCTGGCTGTGTGCATCGTCCTGGGCGTCGCGGCGCTGGCCGGCGTCGGCAGCCTGGGCGCTGCCATCGTCAAGGGACTGGAAGCCGAGGGGCGCGTCATTCTTGGCGGCGATCTGGAGGTGGAGCTGACGCAGCAGGCGGCGCCCGCGCATCAGCTGGCGGCTCTCCGCAATCTGGGCACGGTGTCGACGACGGTGCGGATGCGGGCGATGGCGTCCCGGCCCGATGGGGCGGAAGCGGTGCTGGCCGAGTTGAAGGGGGTCGACGGCCACTATCCCCTTTATGGCGCCTTGACCTTGTCGGCGGGGCGTCGCCCCCAAGGGTTGGAGGTCGCGATCGCTCCGGCCCTCGCCGAACGACTGCGCGTTGGGGTAGGCGACCGGGTGCGGATCGGCAACACCGAACTCGGCGTGTCCGGTATCATCGCCAACGAGCCTGACCGGATCGGCGCCGGCTTTTCGATCGGGGCGACAGCCATGGTCGACCATAGCGGCATGGCGGCGACCGCTCTCGTCCAGCCGGGCAGCCTTTACGACACGGAATATCGCATCCGGCTGAAGCCGGGACTGACGGCCTCCGCCGCGCAGGAACGCTTGGAGCGCGCCTTTCCCGATGCGGGCTGGCAGTTTCGTGACAGCAGCAACGCCGCGCCCAGCGTGCGCCGGTTCGTCGAACGCCTCGGCCAGTTCCTGACCCTCGTTGGTCTCACCGCGCTGGTCGTGGCGGGCATCGGCGTCACGAACGGCGTCGCCTCCTATCTCGACGGCAAGCGTCCGGGGATTGCAACCTTGAAGGCGCTGGGAGCATCCTCTGCGACGATCTTTCGCCTGTACCTGATCCAGATCGGCCTCGTGGCGGCCGGATCGGTGGTTCTCGGCCTGGGCATCGGAATGCTGGTACCCTGGGTTGTTCTATGGGTCGCGGGCGACGCCCTGCCGGTGCCGCCGCAGCTGGGTCTGCATCCCATCCCACTGCTGATCGCGGCGGTTTATGGCGGACTGGTGGCAGTGATGTTCGCCTTGGCGCCGCTTGCCAGGGCGCGGGGCGTCGCGGCGGCGGCACTGTTCAGGGGTGGGGTCGAAACGCTGCCGCCGCCCTCGCGAGGCGTGATCGCGATCATTGTTGTGGCAGCGCTGGGTATAGCGTCATTGGCCATTGCAACTGCGCGCGAACCGGACGTCGCGGCGATATTCCTTGCCGCAGCCGCCGGGCTGCTGGTGGCGCTGACCCTGGTCGGTCGAGGCGTGGTGGCGTTCGCCCGCCGACTGCCGCGTTCGCGCCGGCCCCTGCTGCGCCTCGCCATCGCCAACCTTCACGCGCCGGCCGCCCAGACCGAAAGGCTGGTGGTCGCCCTGGGCCTCGGCCTCAGTCTGTTTACGCTATTGGCGGTCATCGAGACCAACCTTGCCGGGCAGATCGCCCGGACCGTCCCGGTCAAGGCGCCCAGCTTCTTCATCCTCGACGTGCCCTCGACCGAACTCGATCGCTTCCGCGCCCTGGTGGATGAGCGGGCGCCAGGCGGAACGCTGATTACCGTCCCCTCGCTGCGCGGCCCGGTGGTGGAGGTCGGCGGACAGAGGGTCGCTGAGATGAAGGACATTCCAGAAGGTGCCTGGATTCTTCGCGGTGACCGGGGTCTGACCTACGCTGCGGCGCTGCCGGCCGGAAATCGCGTGGTAGAGGGTGAATGGTGGTCTGAGGACTACGCTGGTCCGCCACTGGTCTCGATTGACCTCGAGGCCGCTCGTGCCCTGGGCCTCAAGATCGGGGACAGCCTGACAGTGTCGGTCCTGGGGGTGGAAGTGCCGGCCCGCATCGCGAGTTTCCGCGAGATCGACTGGGACAGCCTTGGCTTCAACTTCGCCATCATCTTCGCGCCCGGCGCGCTGGAAGGGGCGCCGCACAGCTTTGCCGCGACACTGGCAATGGACCCGGCGGGAGAGGCGGCCTTGAACCGCGCGGTCACCGCCGCTTTCCCATCCGTGTCGCTGATCCGGGTAAAGGACGTCGTCAACGCGGTCGCCGGAATGATGGATCAGATGTCGGTCGCCGTGCGCGCGGCGGCATCGGTTGCGATCGCGGCGGGGATCGCCGTGCTGATCGGTGCCATCGCGGCTGCACGGCGCGCGCGTACCTATGACGCTGTGCTGTTGAAGCTGCTGGGCGCAACGCGCGGACAGGTGCTGCTCTCCCAGGCACTGGAATATGCTCTGCTGGCGCTCGTCGTCGCGGTGCTGGCACTCGGCATCGGCGCTGCCGGTGGGTGGTATGTGGTAACGCAGCTGTTTGAGCTGGACTGGGCGCCCGACTGGCCGACCGTTGGTCTGACGCTGGTCGCGGGAGCCGTGCTGACGTTGGGGCTGGGACTGGCCGGCGCGCTGCCCGCGCTGGCGGCACGACCCGCGCGGGCACTGCGGACGCTCTAGGGGTGGCAACATCTCGCCCGACCGCCTATCTGCGGCAGTGATGACCGACCCCGCTTCAGCTCCCATCCGCGTTCGCAAGCCCGACTGGATTCGCGTCAAGGCGCCGACATCGGCCGGCTTTGCCGAAACCCGCCAGCTGATGCGCCGCCTGAACCTCGCCACCGTGTGCGAGGAGGCGGCGTGCCCGAACATCGGCGAATGCTGGACCAAGAAGCACGCGACGGTGATGATTCTCGGCGACACCTGCACCCGAGCTTGCGCCTTCTGCAACGTCAAGACCGGCATGCCTCGCGCCGTCGACAAGACCGAGCCGCAGCATGTGGCCGACGCGGCTGCCGAACTGGGGCTTGAGCATATCGTCGTCACCTCGGTCGATCGCGACGACCTGCCCGACGGCGGGGCGCATCAGTTCGTCAAAGTGATCGAAGCGCTTCGCCGCACCACGCCGGCAACGACGATCGAGATCCTGACTCCCGACTTCCGCAACAAGGCCGATGCAGCGGTTGAGGCGATCGTCGCCGCGCGACCAGACGTCTACAACCATAATCTGGAAACTGTGCCGAGGCTCTATCCCACCATCCGGCCGGGCGCGCGCTATTATGCCTCCTTGCGCCTCTTGGAGAGCGTCAAGCGGCTCGATCCGTCGATCTTCACCAAGTCCGGTGTGATGGTCGGCCTGGGTGAAGAGCGGCTCGAGCTGCATCAGGTGATGGATGACATGCGCTCAGCCAGCGTCGACTTCCTGACCATCG
Source organism: Sphingomonas sanxanigenens (assembly GCA_037190805.1). Classification (GTDB taxonomy): domain Bacteria; phylum Pseudomonadota; class Alphaproteobacteria; order Sphingomonadales; family Sphingomonadaceae; genus JBBCJR01. The sequence continues at coordinate 119,096 of JBBCJR010000004.1, forward strand.
GCCAGTATCTGCAGCCGACCCCGCGCCATGCGAAGGTCGCGGAATTCGTGACCCCGGCGGCGTTCAGCGCCTATGCGGCGATCGCGCGCGCCAAGGGATTCCTGCTCGTCGCATCCAGCCCGCTGACCCGGTCCAGCTATCATGCCGGCGATGATTTCGCGCGGCTGCGCGCGGCGCGCGAGGCCCAGCTCGCCCGCACCTGATGCCGAAGCACAGCGAAACCCGGCTGTTGCCCTACACCCCTGACCAGATGTTCGATCTGGTCGGAGATGTCGGTCGCTATCAGGAGTTTCTACCCTGGGTGGTTGCGACCCGGGTCCGCTCCGCGAGCGAAACGGAGATGGTTGCGGACCTGATCGTCGGGTTCGGGCCGCTCAGGGAAACCTTCACCTCGCGGGTGGCAAAGCAGCGACCCGGCGCGATCGACGTCGACTATATCGACGGGCCGCTGAAGTATCTTCACAACCACTGGCGCTTCCAGCCGGACGGGAAGGGCGGCACGCTGGTAGAGTTCTCGGTCGATTTCGCCTTTCGATCGCGTACGTTCGAGGCCCTCGCCGGACGTGTGTTCGGCGAGGCGGTTCGTAGGATGGTGTCGGCGTTCGAGGCGCGCGCAAAGGCGCTCTACGCTGCCCCTGGGTCGTCGTCCGCAGACCGCGCCGGTTCAGGCAGCAGCAGCTCGAGCGCACACAGCGCCGCTTGAACCCTGATCCCGTCGCGACCCAGATCGCCATAATCGCGACTGTCGGTCTTGACGTCGTTCGGATCGTCGCCGCGCCGCGCGCGGGCGAAGACGACATGGCCCACCGGTTTCTTGTCCGATCCGCCGCCGGGTCCCGCGATGCCGGTAATCGCGACCGCGATATCGGCGCTGGTTGTTTCCAGAACGCCTTGCGCCATCGCCCAAGCGGTGGCGACGGATACCGCGCCGAAGGTGTCGAGGACATCCCTGTGAACCTTCAGCACCTGCTGCTTGGTGTCATTGGAATAGCTGACGATGCTGCCTTCAAAGACGTCCGATGCGCCCGGAATGCCGGTCAGCGCTGCGGCGACGAGACCTCCCGTACAGGATTCGGCCAGGGCGATCCGCGTTCCGGCGGCGCGGTTCGCATCGACAACCCGGCGGGCGAGCCGGGTCAGGGTGTCGAAGTCGTCCTCAGTCATCGGCTTGCCTCGCAAAAACGAATGGGGCTGCGGTCTTCGGACAGGATGATGCCGCCCTTCAGCGCTGCGGTCGCCAGGTCGATGACCTGTGCATCCGTGAGGGGTTCCAGAGCGGGCAATGCCGTGTCGGCGGCATGGCATATCTTGGCGTCGATATCGGCCAGAAACTGACTGGCCAGGGTGTCCGACAGCATGCCGCGGATCACCGGCCGCATCGCCTGGCTCGATCCGAGAGCAAGATTGGGGGTGATGCCCGACAGCAGTTTCGATCCGATCACGTCGACCGCGGCATCCCCGTCATCGATGAAGCGTGCCGCCAACTGTTCGCCTCGCGCGGCAAGCGTCGCGGAAACGGCGGGGAAGGCGGTGCGACACCGCTGGGCGACACCGGAAATCACGGGCGACAAGACCAGCGCTGCTGCCGCACGCCCCTCGGCATTGGTCAGGCAAGGCAGGGCTGGCTGCGCAGATACGGGCGCAGCGACGACCGTGGTCATGAGAAGAAGCAGGGCCTGGTATCTCATATTTCGTCTCCGGGCATGCGAAGCGTGGCAAGAGCCTGGGCAGCCATTCCTTCGCCCCGTCCGGTGAAACCCAGCTTCTCGGTTGTGGTTGCCTTGATGCTAACCCGCTCCTCGCGGACCCGCAACAGCGCGGCCATGCGCGCTCGCATCGCCGCACGGTGCGGACCGACCTTGGGCTGTTCGCAGATCAGCGTGACGTCGACATGATCGATGATGCCACCTCGCGCCGCCACCAGATCAACGGCATGGGTGAGGAACAGGTGCGACGCCGCGCCTTTCCATCGCCGGTCCGAGGGCGGAAAATGACTGCCGATGTCGCCGTCTCCCAGCGCACCCAATATCGCGTCGACCAGCGCATGCAGGCCCACATCGGCATCGCTATGGCCAACGAGCCCACGATCATGGGCAACTTTAAGTCCGCACAGCCAGACATGGTCGCCGGGACCGAAGCGGTGGACATCGAACCCCATGCCGGTGCGACTGACCAACGCTGCGCCAAGGCGCGCTTCGGCAAGCATGAAATCGGCAGCGGTGGTGAGCTTCACCAGGCGCTCGTCACCCTCGACCTCGACGATGGCATGACCGAGAGCCCGGACCATCGCGGCGTCGTCCGTGGGCTCGTCTCCACCCCGCCACCCGCTATGGGCTGCACGCAGCACCTCCAGCCGGAAGGCTTGCGGGGTTTGAACCCGCATCAGACCCGCCCGATCCACCGTGACGCCCGCCCGCACCAGGCTGTCGGCAACGGGAAGCACCGGAATGGCGCCGCTTGCCCCGGCGCCGATCGCCTGAGTGAGACGCGCCACGACGTCGGCTGGAAGGAAGGGGCGGGCGGCATCGTGGATGAGGACGACGCCATCTCCGTCCACCGCCGCCAATCCGCGCGCAACCGACTCTCGCCGGGTGGCGCCGCCGTGAACGATGGTGAGGTCGGCAAGCGCCGGCAAGGCAGCGATCGCCGCGTCGTCGTCGGGATGGATGACGAGAATGATGGCGTCGACCAGCGGCTTCAGCGCCGCAACGGCATGAACGAGGACGGGGCGGCCCGCGATCGAGCGGAACTGCTTGGGCGGGCCATCGCCGGCACGAGTGCCGCGCCCGGCGGCGACGAGGACAGCTGTAACGCGCATCCGATGCGACCTAGCCCAGTGACGCCTTGCCCGCCAGCCACTTCGCCGCTAGAGCGACTGCCGCATTTTTAGGCAGAAAGAGAGCGATGAGCCGCCTCGCGCCCATCTCCATCGGACCGGTGACGGTCGAAACGCCGGTCATTCTGGCGCCGATGACGGCTGTCACCGACCTGCCGATGCGCCGGATCGTCAAGCGCTACGGCGCCGGGCTGACCGTTACGGAAATGATCGCCAGCCAGGCGATGGTCCGCGAAACGCGCCAGTCGCTGCAGAAGGCGGCCTGGGACCCGAGCGAGGAACCGGTCTCGATGCAACTCGCCGGCTGCGAGCCAACGGTGATGGCAGAGGCCGCCAAGCTGAACGCGGATCGCGGCGCGGCGATCATCGACATCAACATGGGCTGCCCGGTCAAGAAGATCGTCAACGGTCATGCCGGCTCCGCCCTGATGCGCGAGCCCGATCTTGCCGCGCGGCTGATCGAGGCGACGGTGAAGGCGGTGGACCTGCCGGTGACGCTGAAGATGCGAATGGGCTGGGATCATCAGAGCCTGAATGCCCCAGAGCTGGCGAAACGCGCCGAGGAACTGGGCATTCGCCTGATCACCGTGCACGGCCGTACCCGCAACCAGATGTACAAGGGCAGCGCCGACTGGGCCTTCGTCCGCAAGGTCAAGGACGCGGTCGGCGTGCCCGTCATCGTCAACGGCGACATCTGCTCGATCGAGGATGCCGAGGCGGCGCTGGACCAGTCCGGCGCCGACGGCGTCATGGTCGGCCGCGGCGCCTATGGCCGCCCCTGGCTGCTGGGTCAGATCATGCATTGGCTGAATACCGGCGAGCGGCTGCCCGACCCGTCGGTCGAGGAGCAGTATACCGTCCTGGTCGAGCAATATCACGGCATGCTCGACCTGTATGGCCGCGAAACCGGCGTAAGCCTCGCCCGCAAGCATGTCGGCTGGTACACCAAGGGCCTGCAGGGTTCGGCCGAGCTTCGTAATCGGGTCAACCAGGAAGCCGATCCCGATCGGGTTTTGTCCATGCTGGCGGATTTCTACGCTCCGTGGCGCAGCCGGGCGGCCGCCTGAGCATGACAGGGAAGGGGGAGGTTGCCGACCGCCCCACGCCTCATGAATGGCTGGGCGCCCTGCAGGTGTCGACGATCCTTCTCGATCCCGACGGTAATGTCGCCGCCGCCAATGGCGCCGCGGAGGCCCTGTTCAACATGGGTGCCGCAGCGCTTCGCGGCCAGAATCTTGAAGCATTGCTGCCCGCCGAAGCCCTGGGCCTGACGCCCCGGCGGCTTCGTGAGGGGCTTGCGGTCGCCGCCTATGATCAGGTCATCCCGCTCGGCTTGGGACGGAGCCTGACCGGCGACCTTCTGGCCGCTCCGCTGCCCGACCACCCTGGCTGGACGACATTGGCCATTCAGGCGCGCGCGCCGCTGACCTTGACCGACATCCGGCGAGGCCCCCAGGGCGCTGCGCGCGCGGCGGCGATGCTGGCGCACGAGGTCAAGAATCCGCTCTCGGGCATTCGCGGCGCGGCCCAGCTTCTGGAACGCGTCGTCGATGACGATCAGGTGGCGCTGACCCGGCTGATCCGCGACGAGGTCGATCGCATTGCGGCGCTGATCGACCGCATGGAGGGGTTCACCGACACCCGGCCGCTGACGTTCGAGGCCATCAACATCCACACCATCCTGGGTCATGTCCGCGACGTGGCGCGCAACGGCATCGCCACGAATGTTCGGATCACCGAATTCTACGATCCTTCGCTGCCGCCCGTTCGGGGCAATCGCGACACACTGATCCAGATTTTTCTCAACCTCGTCAAAAACGCCGCCGAGGCGCTTGGCAATCCGAGCGCGCTCGACGAAATCCGCATCTCGTCCGCCTATCGACATGGAGTCAGCGTGGCGCGGGGCGACGATCGTCTACCGCTGCCGATCGAGATCGCCATTTCCGACACCGGGCCAGGGGCGCCGCCGGACGTCGTCGACCATCTGTTCGAGCCGTTCGTAAGTTCCAAGCCAAAGGGCGGGGGGCTGGGCCTTGCCCTGGTGGCAAAACTGGTCGCGGATCATGGCGGCATCGTCACTTATGCCCGTGAGGGAATGCCCCAGCGAACGGTGCTGCGGATCCTGTTGCCGCGCGCCGATTGAAAGGAACAGAGATGAGCCTGACCGGGCGGATACTGGTGGTGGATGATGACCGGGCCATCCGCACGGTGGTCGGCGAGGCACTGCGCCGGGCTGGACATGACGTGCGCGCCGTGGAGACGGTGGCGGCCATGCAGGCCGAGATTCAGGGTGGTTTCGGGGAGGTGCTGATCACCGACGTGATGTTGCCCGACGGCAATGGCCTCGACTTGGTGCCGGAGATACTTCGTGGTCACCCCCGCCTGCCGGTAATCGTCCTGTCGGCGCAAAACACCCTCAGCACTGCCGTCCGCGCCACGGAGCAGGGCGCGTTCGAATATCTGCCCAAGCCTTTCGATCTCGACGAGTTGACCCGCGTGGTGGGCGATGCACTCGCCGTCGTGCGCCGCGCCGACGATATCGCGGATATTGGATCGACACCGGCGGAAGATTTGCCACTGATCGGCCGGTCGCCGGCGATGCAGGAGGTCTATCGCACCATCGCGCGGGTGGTGCCGACCGATCTGACCGTCCTGATCCTCGGCGAATCGGGAACCGGCAAGGAATTGGTGGCGCAGGCATTGCATGACCTGGGACCGCGGCGTGATCGGCCGTTCGTCGCCGTCAACATGGCTGCCATTCCGCGCGACCTGATCGAAAGCGAACTGTTCGGTCATGAACGCGGCGCCTTTACCGGCGCGCAGGCGCGCAGCGCGGGCAGGTTCGAGCAGGCGGCCGGGGGAACCCTGTTCCTGGACGAGATCGGCGACATGCCTATGGATGCCCAGACGCGGCTGCTGCGGGTCCTCCAGTCGAACGAGTTCACAGCAGTCGGCGGCGCGCGGGCGATCAGAACCGACGTTCGGGTCATCGCCGCGACCCATCAGGATCTGCGGATGCTGATCGATCAGGGAAGTTTTCGCGAGGACCTTTTCTATCGCTTGAACGTGGTTCCGGTGCGCCTGCCTCCCCTCCGCGCGCGGACGGGGGACATCGCTGAACTTGCCCGCCATTTCCTCGACCGCGCCGCCGCCGTCGGCCTGCCACGCAAAACGCTGCATCCACGCGCCATCACGCGCCTTCAGGAGCATGGCTGGCCAGGCAATGTGCGCGAAATGGAAAACCTCATGCGCCGCCTCGCCGCCCTGTCGCGTGAAGATGTCATCACTGCCGAAGCGGTTTCCCACGAATTGGGCGAAGTCGGCCAGGGTTCGCCGCCGCCTTCGGTTTCGGGAGAGGAGGGGTTGGCCGGTTCGGTCGATGCAACGCTTGCGGCCCTGTTCGCCGCTGCCCGGCCGGGCTTGCCGGCCGATGGCCTCTATGACCGTGTCATTGCCGAGGTGGAGCGGCCTCTGCTGACGCTCACACTGGCCGCGACCGGCGGCAACCAGATCCGTGCGGCGCGGCTATTGGGGATAAATCGCAACACCTTGCGCAAGAAGCTGACCGATTTCTCAATCGATCCTGAGACACTCCGTCGTTCGCGTTAACCCATTTGTCGCAAGTCGACGAAGGGCTGTGTTTTCTTTGCCACAGACTGCGCTATCATTGCGCCACTCGATGATTGCAATCTACGACTCCTTCGGCGTCCTTCAGGGCATGCGTGATGATGACCGTTCCGATGGCTGGTGAGGGGCGGCGCTCGCGATTGCGCTGGCGGCGGCGCCTGCGCCTGCTGGCCACCCGGATCAACCTGTTCTCCCGGATCGAAGCATGGACGATGCTGCTGGCGCTGGCGGTCGGCGCAATCAGCTATCTGATCATCGTCAACGAGGACAGCCACAGCTTCTCGCCCCTGTCGGTAACGTTGCTGCTGGTTGCCAATCTGGTGCCTCTGATGGTCCTGCTGACGCTGGTCGCCCGACGGCTGGCGATCATGCTGGTCAGCAAACGGCAGGTGCCGACAGGCGCGCGGTTGCACGTTCGGCTGGTCGCGTTCTTTTCCTTGGTCGCGGCGGCGCCGACCCTGCTGGTGGTGATCTTCGCCTCCATGCTGTTCCAGACCGGCGTGCAGTTCTTCGCATCCGACCGTGCCCGCACCGTCCTGGAAAACAGTGATCGGGTGGCCCAGGCCTATGTGGAGGAAAACCGCCAGCGCATCACCGCCGATCTGCTGGCAATGGCTGGCGACATCAACGGCTATAGCCGCGAATATGGCATCCCGTCACAGGAGTTCCGTGAGGGCCTGGCTTGGCAGGTGGCGGCTCGTAATCTGTCCGAGGCGGCGGTGGTGTCCGTCGATCGCCGCGCCGCGCCGCCGATCCTGCTCGCATCCGCGAATCTCGACGATCGCCCCCTGACGGAGCGGATCCGCGCTGCAGATCTCGATGCGGCGGCAGGGGGCGCGGCAAGGGTCGAGATCAGTGCCGGCGACCGCATTGAGGCACTGGTCAGGCTTGACCCGGAACGTAACGTCTATCTCTACGCATCCCGCATGGTGGCGCCTGACGTGCTGGCGCAGGTGGCGCGGACGCAAAGCGCGCTCAGCGATTATCGTTCGCTGCTCGATCGTTCGGAAGCCTTGCAGCTGCGCTTCAATCTGTCGCTTCTCGGCGGCTCGCTCCTCATTCTCGCGGCGGCGATCTGGCTTGCCCTGTGGCTGGCGAAACGGCTGGTGGCGCCGCTCGGCCCGCTGATCGCGGCCGCCGAGCGGGTGGGCGCGGGCGATCTTCACGCCCGGGTGCCGATCCAGGGGTCGCCCGACGAGTTCGGGATGCTCGCGCGCGCCTTCAACCGCATGACAGGCCAGTTGAGAACACAAACCGGGCAGCTGGTTCAGGCCAATGAGCAGCTCGAAAGCCGGCAGGCCTTCACTGAAGCCGTGCTGTCGGGCGTCACTGCAGGCGTGGTGTCCGTCGGTGATGACGGCACCGTGCGGCTTATCAACACCTCCGCTGCCCGACTGCTCGATACCGCCGGGATTCCGCCGGTCGGTCGCAGCCTCGCCGACCTCGCGCCGGAGCTCGAACGCATCCGCCAGAGCGGGGAGGGAGAGGCGATCGTCCAACTCACCGCCGGCGACGAACCACGTACCTTGGCGGTCAAAATCGTCGGCACAGACGGTGGGCAGGTGCTGACCTTCGACGATATCACCCAGCAGGTACTGGATCAGCGCCGGGCGGCCTGGGCCGACGTCGCGCGCCGTATCGCGCACGAGATCAAGAACCCGCTGACACCGATTCAGCTGTCGGCGGAACGGTTGCAGCGCAAATATGGCGACCAGGTTCCCGATGACCCGGCGACCTTCCAGCGCCTGACCGCAACCATCGTCCGGCAGGTTGGCGACCTCCGGCGGATGGTCGATGAGTTCTCGGATTTCGCCCGTATGCCAAAGCCGACATTCAGGGCGGAACGGCTGCTGGAGATCGTCCGTCAGACCCTGTTCCTGCACGAGGTCGGGCACCCGCGGATCAGTTTCCGCCTGGACGCTCCCGACACCATTCCCGTGCTGGTCTGCGACCGTCGTCAGCTTGGCCAGGCGCTGACCAACCTGGTCAAGAATGCGGCCGAGTCCGTCGAAACTCGCCAGGAACGCGACGGCGGCAGCGAAGGTCATGTCGCGATCACCGTCCGGATCGACAACGGCCGTCTGATCATCCTGGTCGAGGACGATGGCGTCGGCCTGCCCGCCGAACGGGCACGGCTGACGGAACCCTACGTCACCCACCGGGTGCGGGGCACGGGCCTTGGCCTGGCCATCGTCAAGAAGATCGTCGAGGAGCATTTCGGCACGCTTGATTTCGCGGATCGCGACGGCGGCGGCGCCGTGGTCCGGATGGAATTCGACATGGCGGCGCTCGCGGCGCTTGCCGAGGGCGAGGATGTGCCGGCGTGACCGGCCGGATTTGTTGAGAGGTAACGGCGTGGCACTCGATGTTCTGGTGGTTGATGACGAAGCGGATATCCGCGAGCTGGTGACAGGCGTTCTGGAGGACGAGGGCTATTCAGCCCGCGCCGCCGGCGACAGCGATGCGGCGCTCGCGGCGCTCGCCGAACGGCGACCCTCACTGGTGCTGCTCGACGTCTGGCTTCAGGGCTCTCGCCTCGATGGGCTGGAATTGCTCGACGAGATCAAGCGTCGGGACGCGACCTTGCCGGTGATCGTTATTTCCGGCCACGGCAATATCGACACCGCCGTCGCGGCGTTGAAGCGTGGCGCCGCCGATTTCATCGAGAAACCGTTCGAGGCGGAAAGCCTGATGCACGCCGTCGCCCGCGCGACCGAGACCGAAAGGCTGCGCCGCGAGATCGCGACGTTGCGTGTTCGGGCGGGCGAGGATGACGAACTAACCGGCAGTTCGGCAACCATCAATCTGGTGCGTGCGACCATCAAGCGCGTGGCGCAGACGGGAAGTCGCGTGTTGATCACCGGCCCCGCCGGCGCCGGCAAGGAGGTCGCGGCCCGCCTGCTGCATCAATGGAGCCCGCGCGCCACGGCACCGTTCGTCGTCGTCTCCGCCTCGTTGATGGAACCTGAGCGTGTCGAGGCGGCGCTGTTCGGGGTCGAGGAGGGAGGGGAACTGGTCCATCCCGGCCTTCTCGAACAGGCGCATGGCGGCACATTGTTCCTGGACGAGGTCGCGGACATGCCGCTCACCACCCAGGGCAAGATCCTGCGCGTGCTGACCGACCAGAGCTTCAGCCGCATCGGCGGAACCCGCACGGTCAAGGTCGATGTGCGCGTCGTGTCCGCCACTGCGCGCGATCTGGAACAGGAAATCTCAGGCGGCCGGTTTCGCGAGGATCTGCTCTATCGCCTCAATGTGGTGCCGGTCCATCTGCCGCCGCTCGCCGAGCGTCGGGATGATATCCTGGTTCTTGCCCAGCATTTCCTCGCCCGTTTCGCCGCCGAGCGTCGTTTGCCCTCGCCGGTGCTGAGCGAGGAGGCCGCTGCGGTCCTGCAAGGTTATGACTGGCCAGGCAATGTCCGTCAGCTGCGCAACATCATCGAACGCACGCTGATTCTCGCGCCGCTCGACCGCGTTGCGCGCATCGATGTCGAGATGATCCCCGTCGAGATCGTCGATGGTCCCCATCCGCTGGGAAATGGGGAAGGGGGCGCGCGATCGATGATGGCCACGCCGCTGCGCGAGGCGCGGGAAGCGTTCGAACGCGATTATCTCTCTGCCCAGATTCGCCGGTTTTCCGGCAATATCTCGCGCACTGCCGCCTTCATCGGCATGGAGCGCTCGGCACTTCACCGCAAGCTGAAGTCGCTGGGACTGACGGAAGGCCGTGACGAGGGGGGTGGCGGAAACGATGGCGAATGATATTTTTCACACCCCCGTTTACGCGGCGGGCGAGGACACCTAAATGTTGTTGCGCTGCGGCATGAGGCTGCAGAGACGTCGCCGGTCGAACGGCGCACCAGCGGGCCAGAGCAGCCTGCCAAGAATGGGAGGCCGAGATGGCCGAGAAATCGAATAATTTGCAGGATATTTTCCTCAATACCGTCCGCAAGACGAAGACGCCCGTGACCATGTTTCTGGTCAACGGCGTCAAGCTGCAGGGCTTCATCACCTGGTTCGATAATTTTTCGGTGCTGCTGCGTCGCGACGGTCATTCCCAGCTTGTCTACAAGCACGCGATTTCGACCGTGATGCCGGCCAATCCGGTCAATCTGGCCGACATCGATAACAAGGCCGACGAGGATTGACGATCGACATCGCCGGGTCGGACCGGGATGGCATCACGCGGGGAACCCGCGCGGTCGTCATCCTGCCCGATCTTGGTTCCCAGCGCTTGCGGGAGCCCGAGGCGCGGCTTGACGAGGCGGTCGGGCTGGCGGCCGCGATCGCGCTCGATGTGGTCGCTGGTCATGTGCTGAAGGTCCGCGCCCCACGCCCGGCGACCCTGTTCGGAACCGGGCAGGTCGAAACCATCCGCCAGCTGATCGAAGATCATGACGCCGAGCTGGCCGTCATCGATCATGCCGTCGGGCCTATCCAGCAGCGCAACCTCGAAAAGGCGCTGGGCGCCAAGGTCATCGACCGTACCGGTCTGATCCTCGAGATCTTTGGCGAGCGGGCGGCGACGCGGGAGGGCACGCTGCAAGTCGAGCTGGCCCATCTCGACTATCAGCAGGGCCGGCTGGTGCGGTCATGGACCCACCTCGAACGTCAGCGCGGCGGCTTCGGCTTTCTCGGTGGTCCCGGCGAAACCCAGATCGAGACCGATCGTCGCCTGATCCGTGAACGAATGGCGAAGATTCGCCGCGAACTTAGCGAAGTGCAGCGCACCAGAGGCCTCCATCGCGCCCGTCGCAAGCGCGCGCCATGGCCGGTGGTGGCATTGGTCGGCTATACGAATGCCGGTAAGTCGACACTGTTCAATCGGCTGACCGGCGCCGAGGTGAGGGCCGAGGACCTGTTGTTCGCAACGCTCGATCCGACGATGAGGGCGGTCGAGCTGGCGGGCGTCGGCAAAGTCATCCTGTCCGACACCGTCGGGTTCGTCTCGGACTTGCCGACCCAGCTCGTCGCGGCCTTTCGCGCGACGCTGGAAGAGGTGACGAGCGCCGATCTGATCGTCCACGTCCGTGACATCGCCCATCCGGATACGGACGCTCAGGCCGCCGACGTCGCCGCCGTTCTTGACGAACTCGGCCTCGGCGGCGTCGATGGTGAACGCCCGCCGCTGATCGAGGCATGGAACAAGCGCGACCTTCTGTCACCCGATGTCGCGGCCGCCGCCGACGCCGAGGTTCTCCGACGAGACGACATCGTCACCCTCTCGGCCCTCAGCGGGGAAGGGGTCGACCGTCTGATCGCGGCGATCGCCGAAACCCTCTCCGAACGTAGCCGGATCGAGCATCTGACCTTGCCGGTCAGTGCCGGCGACCGACTTGCCTGGCTGCACCGCCATGGCGAGGTGCTGGCTGAACGGATGGAGGAAGAAACCGGGCTGATCCACGTCGATGTGCGGCTATCCACGAGCGACAGGGGCCGCTTCGATCGGCTCGAGGGTTCGGAACGATCTATTTAACCCTTTGCCAAAGGGCCTCTTTTTCATCGAGAGAAAGGGCAGCGAAGCTGTCGCCGGCAATGCGCTCCATGGCGCGGAAGCGACGCTCGAACTTCGCCGTGGCGGCGCGAAGCGCATCCTCCGGCGGCACACCCAGATGTCGGGCCCAATTGACCGCTGCGAACAACAGGTCGCCGACCTCCTCGGCCCGTTCGATATCGTTGGCGGCAGCGTCGACCTCGTCGATCTCCTCGATCAGTTTGGCGCGCGGGCCGGCGCTGTCTGGCCAGTCGAACCCGACCCGCGCGGCGCGGCGCTGAATCTTGTCTGCGCGCTTCAGGGCGGGGAGGGCCCGCGCAACCCCGGCCAGCGCGCTGTCATCGGCGGCCTTAGCTTTACGCTCTTCAGCCTTGATCACCTCCCAACCTGGTGATGGTTGATCACCGAAAACGTGTGGATGCCGGCGTATCATCTTGTCCGAGATCGCCGCGACGACGTTCCGGATCGCGAAGACACCGCGCTCTTCGGCAAGCCGCGCATGATAGACGACCTGAAGCAGGAGATCGCCAAGCTCGTCCTTCAGCGCATCCATGTCATCGTCGGCGATCGCCTCGGCCACCTCATAGGCTTCCTCGATCGTATAAGGTGCGATCGTCGCAAAGCTCTGCGCCAGATCCCACGGACATCCGCCATCGGGATCCCGCAGCCGGGCCATGATTGCCACCAGCCGTTCGAGACCAGTTGGGGAAGCGGGCTGACTGGAGTCGAGAGGCCGGTCATCGCTCATCCGTACCAACTCCCTAAAGTCTGATAATATATATTATGTTAAATAATAGATTGGTCAGGGGCGGAGGACCAGCCAGCCATCCTCGACGCGCCAGCCCGACAGGCTGGACAGAAAGTTCATGCCGATGACATTGGTCTCGCCGAATTCCGGGGCAACTACGGCCGCCAAGTCCCGTCGCACGATCGGTCCGACGTCCACCTGGTCGAGCCTTACCCGCGCAACCCGCACCGGACCATTGGCAGTGTTGACGACGCCGCCATAGTTGAGGTTCGTGACGTCGATCCCCGCCGCACGCGCCGTTGCCGTCGATAACCCGATGGTCGATGCGCCGCTGTCGACCAGAAACTCGGCGCTCGCGCCATTGATCCTGGCGCGGACCCAGAAATGCCCATCCTCGCGCGCTCTGAGGCGTAATTCGCCCCCTTCCACGACCCCCGAAGCAGGGTCGGCTTCCGCCTTCAACCTGCTGAATATTCGTGTAGTTTCATCGCGATAGGCGAATATCGCGAAGCCGATGGCAAAAATCGCCACCCATGCAGCCGCCATTTTTGCCGTCGTGCCCCACGAAGCCCGCCGCACAAGCAGGCCGCTGGCGACCAGCACCAGCACGCCGACCAGATAAACGGCGGACAGAGAGTCGTCGCTGGTCATAGGTCGATGACCATGCCGTCATGACCGGGCAAGACTCCCGCAGGCAATTCGGCTTCCAGCGTCCGGTAGTCCATCGACTGGTCCATATGGGTCAGCACAGCCTCACGCGGCGCGACCCGTTCGATCCATTCCAACACCATCGCCAGATGCGGATGGGTCGGATGCGGCCGTCGTCGCATCGCATCGACGATCCACAGGTCGACGCCATAGAACAGGCCCGCCGCGTCGTCGGTCAGGTCGCTGAGGTCGGTCGAATAGGCAAACGACACCCCGCCCCAATCGAACCTGAGGCCCGCCGAGGTCACCGCCCCGTGCGGCAGGTCGACGACGCGGATGCCGACGCCGTTGATGTTCAGCCGGTCGGGAAGCTCATGACCGATCACCGCCGGCGGATAGGATTCCTTGCCCTGAAAGCTGTAGCCGAAGCGTCCCTTCAGGCTGGCGAGCGTCGCCGGACGCGCGAAGCAGTCCACCGGCCTGCCTCGTGCATGATAGACCTGACGCAGATCGTCGATGCCATGGGTATGATCGGCATGATCGTGGGTCCAGATCACCGCATCCAGCCGCGATACATCCGCCGCCAGCAACTGGCTTCTGAGGTCGGGGCCGGTGTCGATCAGGATCGCCTGCCCGCCCGCCTCCACCAGAACGGCGGCGCGGCTGCGCCGGTTGCGCGGTTCATCGGGATCGCAAACGCCCCAGTCATTGCCGATGCGAGGCACGCCGGACGACGTGCCGCAACCAAGCAGGTGAACCCTCATCGCGCGGCCTTCGTAAACAGGCGATGGAAATTATCGGCCGTAACCTCCGCGAGATAGTCGGTCGTCACCCCTCTAAGATCCGCGAGGAACGCAGCTGTATGAGCAACGAAGCCGGGCTCGCAGGTCTTGCCGCGCATCGGGACGGGTGCCAGAAAAGGGGCATCGGTTTCGATCAGCAGACGATCCTCCGGAATCGACGCGGCAGTGTTCTGCAAGTCCTTGGCATTCTTGAAGGTTACGATCCCGGATATCGAAATATAAAGGCCCAGATCGAGGGCGACGCGGGCGAAATCCGCGCTGGCGGTGAAGCAGTGGATGACGCCGCCATAGGCCCCCTTCCCCATTTCCTCGCGCAGGATCGCGGCCGTATCCTCCTCGGCGTCGCGCGTGTGGACGATCAACGGCAGCCCGGTCTGGCGCGACGCGGCGATATGGCTCCGAAAGCTCGTCCGCTGACGATCGCGATCGCTATGGTCGTAATAGTAGTCGAGACCGGTCTCGCCGATACCGATCACCCGCGGATGGGCGGCCGCCGCGACCAGACGCGCGGTGTCGACCTCGGCATGGCTATCCGCCTCGTGCGGGTGGATCCCGATCGAAGCCCAGACGTCCGGCTCGCGTTCCGCCGTGGTGACGATCGCATCCCATTCGCTGGCTCGGGTCGAGATGTTGAGAAAGCAGCCCACCCCCGCCGCGCGGGCACGCGCAAGTACATCGCCCTGCTGTTCCGCCAGGCCGGGATAGTTCAGGTGGCAATGACTGTCGACGAACATGCCCCGCAAATAGGGCGAGCAGCGCCGAAGCGCCACCCTTGGCGTGCTCAGCCTTCCGCCGGCGCGACCCAGCGTGGAAACACAACTTCCGGTTCCGGCAGCGCCAAGCCTGTCTCGAGCCGCCGGTCCAGCGCCGCGAAGTCGCGCGCATCGGCGGGCTGCGCCATCAGGTCGAGCAGCTTGGCCGCCGAAGTCGGCACCGCCCAGCTGACCTGGATGACGATACGGCGGATCGCTTCGGCGACGACATAGAGGATGGTGTCAGCACGGGCGGGATCGGTTTTGCGCACCGTCCATGGCGCCTGTTCGGTGATATAGAGATTGGCGTCGGCCACCGCCTGCCAGCCCGCCTCCAGCGCGGCATGGAGGGCATAGCCGTCCATCTCACTCGCCATTCGGCCACGATGCGCGTCAACCGCGCCAAGCAGCGCGCCATCTTCCACCGTCAGCGGGCCGGGCACCGGCACCTTGCCGTCGCAATTCTTGGCGATCATCGACAAGGTCCGCTGAGCAAGGTTACCCAGACCATTAGCGAGATCCGCATTCGTCCTTAAAACAATGGCTTCCGGGCTATAGCTGCCATCTTGACCGAATGATACCTCGCGGAGCAGGAAATAGCGCAGCGCATCGACGCCATAGGTATCGGCGAGCTCTATCGGATCGGCGACGTTGCCGAGCGACTTGGACATCTTCTCCCCGCCCTTGGCGAGCAGAAAGCCGTGACCGAACACCAGCTTGGGCAGCGGCAGTCCGGCCGACATCAGGAAGGCGGGCCAGTAAACCGCGTGGAAGCGCACGATATCCTTGCCGATGACATGAACGTCAGCCGGCCAATATCGCTTGTAATCCTCTGATTCCGTGTCGGGATAGCCAACACCGGTCAGATAGTTGGTCAGTGCGTCGACCCAGACATACATGACATGCCCATCGGCGTCCGGCACCGGTACGCCCCAGTCGAAGCTGGTCCGCGAGACCGAGAGGTCACTGAGCCCGCCGCGCACGAAGCTGATCACTTCGTTGCGCCGGCTCGCCGGCTGGATGAAACCGGGGTTCGCTTCATAATAGGCCAGCAGCCGATCCTGATAGGCGGACAGACGAAAGAACCAGCTTTCCTCGACGGTCCATTCGACAGGCGTGCCCTGGGGTGACAGTTTCTGCCCCCCCCCTCCCCCGTCCGTCAGCTCCTTCTCGTCGTAAAAGGCTTCGTCACGGACCGAATACCAGCCTTCATAACGGTCGAGATAGAGGTCGCCACGGGCCTCCATCGCCTTCCACAACGCCTGGCTGGCGGAATAATGCGCCGGTTCCGTAGTGCGGATGAAACGATCGTAAGAGATATCAAGGCGGTCATCCATGTCCTTGAACCAGGAGGACATTTCGTCTGCCAGATCGCGCGGCGTGCGATCCTCCCGCCGCGCCGTCTGAGCCATTTTCAAGCCGTGCTCGTCGGTGCCGGTCATGAAGAACACGTCGCGGCCGTTCAGCCGTTGCCAGCGGGCGATCGCGTCGGTTGCCACGACCTCGTAAGCATGGCCGATATGGGGCCGGCCATTGGGATAGGCGATCGCGGTGGTGATATAGAAAGGGTCAGCCATGTCCGGTCCGGGATTGAGGATGGGGATCGAGCGCGGCGAGCAGGCCCGCCAGCTCGAACACCACGCTTTGCGGGTCGAGGGAGAGCGGCACCGCGCCTGCCGCCAGATCGCGGGCCTTCTCCCATAGCCTAAGGGTGCGCGCAAGCGCTGGTCCCCGCCGATGTCGAGCCACGGCGACGATCCGCGCCGGCACCAGGTCAAGGAACGCCTCGTAGCGATCCTGCGCGGCCTTGCCGGACAAGGCCTTGGCCAGCGCCACACGGTCGGCCGCGACCGCGGGACCGGCGCCGATCATCCGTTCCACCGCCGCGTCGAGGCCGGCAATATCAAGCCCCGCATAGCGCAGCGCCCTGCCCGGCGCGCCGCCGGCGAGGCGAACCAGCGCCGCCCTCTCCTCGTCCGTATCGGGCAGGTGGGTGTCGAGGACGGCCTGCACCTCGTCATCGGCAAGGGACTGGAAGCGCAGCAGCCGGACCCGCGAGCGGATGGTCGGCAACAGCCGGGCGGGTTGATGGCTGACGAGCAGGAACAGGGTGTTCGCCGGCGGTTCTTCCAGGCTCTTGAGCAGGGCATTGGCGGCCGGGCGGGCGAGATCATCGATGGCGTCGATCACCACCACACGCCAGGGCGACAGCCCCGGCGTGGCATGGAGCAGTGTGCCGAGCGCCCGAATCTGATCAATCCCGATGCCGGCGGCAAGGTCACCCGTCTTCTCCCGGCGCAGCCGTTCCACCACGCGCAGGTCGACATGGCTGCCAGCCGCGATCAGCCGCGCTGTCGGATGATCGTCGGGAACATCGAAATCGTTCACCGCCGGACCCGCCGCATCGGCGAGGACGAAGGCGGCGGCGGCATCGGCGAAACGGCGCTTGCCGACGCCCGGCGCCCCCGCCAAGAGCCAGGCGTGGGGCATCCGACCCCGCCGCCAGCGATCGAGGAACAAAGCCTGCTGCTCGCGATGTCCGGTCAGGCGCATGTCAGTCGTGCAATGACGAGTGCCTGGATCCGCTCGGCCACCGCAGCGATGTCGGCGTCTGCAGCGACAATGGCGAAGCGATCCGGCTCCGTCGCAGCCAGTTCGTGAAAGGCCATGCCGACGCGACGATGATAGTCCTCTCCCCGCGCCGCGATCCGATCGCCGCCATCGCCATCGCGGGCCGCAGCACGCCGGGCACCGGCATCCGTCGGCAGGTCGAGCAGCAGGGTAAGGTCCGGCCTCACCGCGCCAACGGCAAGCGCATTTGCCATCCGCACCGTCTCGACGCCCAGCCCACCCGCGGCGCCCTGATAGGCGAGCGAAGAATCGAGGAAGCGGTCGCAGATCACCCACTGCCCCGCCGCCAGCGCCGGCCGGATCAGCCGCGCGACATGATCGGCACGCGCGGCAGCGAACAGCAACGCTTCGGTCGCGGCGTCCCAGCGGTCGCCGCCGCCGGTCAACAGCAGCGTGCGGATCGCCTCCGCGCCCGGCGTGCCGCCGGGTTCACGGGTTTCGATGACGTCATGACCCCGCCCCCTCAGCCAGTCGGCAAGGCGGCGCGCCTGGGTCGATTTGCCGGCGCCCTCCCCGCCTTCCAGCGTGATGAAGCGCCCCGGCGCGCTCACAAACCGAACAGATGCCGGAACCCGGCGCCGATGCGGTCGAAGAAGCCGGCCTCACCCACCGCAGCACCCGCGAGAAGCGGCAAGCGCTGATCGGGCATGCCCGGTGAACGGACGACGAGATCGGCGATATGCTGACCACGCTGGATTGGTGCCTTGACGGGACCATTGTAGGCAACCGTAACCTTCATCTCGCTCCCCAGCGCCGAGCGCGGCAGGGTGACGGCAAGGTCACGCGGTGCCACCGCCGGCACGCTGCGGGCATCGCCAAGCTGCACTGGCACGGTGTCGACCACCTTGCCCTTCTTGACCAGCGGGACCGATTTCCATGACCGGAAGCCCCAGTTCATGAACGCCACCGACTGGGCGATCCGCTCGTTGAAGCCGGTGAGGCCGGCGACCACCATCACCAGCCGTCGTCCATCCTGCTCCGCCGAGCCGGTGAAGCCATAGCCGGCTTCCTGAGTATGGCCCGTCTTGAGGCCGTCGGCACCGTCGATGCGGCCCAGAATGGGGTTGCGATTGGCCTGGGTGATATCGGCCCCGCTGCCCATGGTCTTGCCCCAGGTGAAGGACGGCTTGCCGTAAAACTGCCTGTAGAGATCGGGAAAGTCGTTGATGGTCCGCTCGGCGATCAGCGCCAGATCGTGGGCGGTGACATATTCGTCGGGATCGGGCCAGCCGTTGGAGTTGGTGAAGTTCGATCCCGTCACGCCGATCCGCGTGGCGGTACGGTTCATCAAATCCGCGAACGAGCGTTCGGTACCGGCAATCGCCTCGGCCAGCACGACGCAGGCATCGTTGCCCGACAGTGTAACGATGCCATGCAGCAGGTTTTCCACCGACACCTGCTCGTTGGGGCTGAGGAACATGGTCGATCCCGCCTGCGGGCCATGCCATTTCTGCCACGTTTCCGGCGCCACGGTGACCATCTGGTCCAGCTTCAGTTCGCCCTTCCTAATGAGATCGAAGGCGACATAGACCGTCATCATCTTGTTCATCGACGCGGGCGGAATGCGCTGGTCGGCCCCGCGCGAGAACAACACTGCGCCTGACGACAGGTCCTTCATATAGGCGACAGGGGCCGTGGTTTCGAACGGCGGCGGCGCGGCGCGGACGGGCGCCGCGGCCAGCAGCAACGTCGAGGATAGGGCGAGGATACGCGCGGTCGACAAGGTTTTCTTCTCCCAGTGGATCATGGCCGGCCCCCCGCCCGGGGCGGACCGCTTACCATATGTGCATCCTGATAGCCCGCCGCGCGCAGCTTCGCCAGCGCCTCGGTGGCGACTGCCGGATCATTGTAGGGCCCGATGCGAACCCGAAACAGGCCGCTGCCAGTCGGCTCGATCAACGATGGCCCATAGCCGGCGGCATAGGATTTCAGCCATTCCGCCCGCCCCCGGTCGGCAACCGCCGCGACCTGGATCAGCGTCGTCGCCCCGCTCGTCACCGGAACCACGGCAACGTCGGCACCGGGGCCGCTGCTCCGCACGCCAAAGCCTGGCGGCAGGGTGAAGCCCGGCAAGTCGGCAGCGACGGGCGGCGTCACAGGGCGCGGCCTCGCGCTGGCAAGGGTGGCGGGCGGCAACGGCGGTGTCGGCACTGTTTCCGCCTCTCGCGCCAGTTCGACGGGCGGAGTGACACCGCGCCGCAATGCCGAGCGCACCTCCTCGGCCGGGTACACGCGGCGCACGCGCACGCGCGCCTTGCCGGCGCGCTGCATGTCCAGCATCTCCGCGCTCTTTCTCGACAGGTCGATGATCCGGGTATCGATGAACGGGCCCCGATCGTTGACGCGCAGCACCATGCGGCGCCCGTTCTCGAGGTTCGTCACCTCGACATAGCTGGGCAGCGGCAGCGTCTTGTGCGCGGCCGACAGCATCTCCTGATCGAAGGCCTCCCCGTTGGCGGTCGATTTGCCGTTGAAGCCAGGGCCATACCAGGACGCGATGCCGACCTCGTCATAATCGCGGAAGTCGCCCGGATAATACCATTTGCCGGCGACCTGATAGGGCGCCCCCACTTTCACCGGATCGTCCCGCCGCTCGGCCCCCGCGCCGGGTCGAGGCGGCGTCCCGCCCGCAGCCGGCCGGGGGGGTGGGGTCGAGGCACAGGCGGCGAGGATCAGGAGGCCGGCCACCGCCAGCCAGCGATCAACGGGCCACTTCATCGGCCAGAAGCCCCACCGAGATCGCATAGAAATTCGAGCAATTATAGTCGAGTAGCGCTCGATAATTGCCAAAAGTCAGAAACGCCCGTGTGCCGGGCCCATCAGCTTCGATCAGCGTCGCCATGGCATCGTCGGCGGGCAAGGCTCCGGCCGCCGCCCGCACCCCCAGTGCCTTCCATTGCGCGACATTCAGCCATTTGCTGTGGCGGGCGTGGACACGCGGGCAGGTCGGTGCCGTCTCGCTGTTGCGGATCTGCTCGCGGTCGAGCGACGCCGGCACCACCACCTCCACCCCCCAGGGCAGCCCCGACTTCCATCCCGCATTGGCCAGATAGTTGCCGATCGATGCCAGTGCGTCGGCTTCCGATCGCCAAATGTCGATGCGGCCATCCCCATCGCCATCGATCGCGCGGTCCAGATAGGAACTGGGCAGGAATTGCGGATGGCCGGTCGCTCCCGCCCACGAGCCGACCAGTTGATCGCGGGTCGCCATGCCACGGTCGACGATCTTCAGCGCCGCCACCAGTTCGCGGCTGAACAGGTCGCGGCGGCGGCCATCATATGCGAGGCTCGCCAGCGAACGGAACAGGTCGAAATTGCCGGTGACCGCGCCATAGCTGGTTTCCATGCCCCAGATGCCGACCAGGACGCGGCCGGGCACGCCGGTGCGTCGCTCAATCTCCATCAGCCGGGGCAGCAGCGCCTGATAGCGTGTCCGGCCCGGATTGATCCGCGCTGGCACCAGGCGGCGAGCAAGATAATCGGACAGCTTCGGGATCGTCGACGGCCGGCTGTCGTCAGGCTGGTTACGATCCAGAGCCACGACCCGCGCGTTGAAGCTGAGGCCCGGCAGGATCGCGTCGATCGTTTCAGAGCGCACCCCCTCCCCGATCGCTCTCGCGCGGATATCACCCAGGAATGCGGCAAACCCCGCATCCGGTCCGGTCGTTGCCGGAGCGGGAACTGCGACCGGCTGCGCTGGCGCCCCAGCCGACATCAGCGCCAATATCGTCGTGGCCGCCAGAATCGCCCATTGTTTCGTCAACGCAACAACCCCTTATCCGGCAGAGGTCCATCTCTGGCACAAGGGACCATGATGGCGAAACCCCCTGTCATCGGTAGGCTTGCACCACTCGCCCCAATCGGCGAAGGAGCAGCCATACGGGAAAGGTGGCCGGGCAGACAGTTTCTAGCCGCGCCGCTGAAACGGTATGGAAGAGTGTCCGAGTGGTTTAAGGAACTGGTCTTGAAAACCAGCGACGGGGTAACCCGTCCGTGGGTTCGAATCCCACCTCTTCCGCCAGCCGTTTCGAAAGGCCACCTTCGGGGTGGCCTTCGTCGTTTGAAGGGATTGCAGATTGAACTATGGCTTGAAAATGGGTGGCCAGATTGATCCCGCGACCGCGCTCCGTCAACGCGAGTACCCTCAGTACATCAAGTACATGGGGTCGAAGTCCAAAATCATGGATTTCGTTCTAGCCGGCATCAATGAGGTTCATGAGGATGGGGGCATCTGCGATGTTTTTGCGGGCAGCGCCTCATTGGCAGGTGCGGTCGGAGATCAGATTGCGGTCCACTCCAACGACATTCAGAACTATTCTGCGACGCTTGCTGGCGCATACCTGACCGCTTGGCGCGCCAACACCTCCCCATCGCCGGAGGCGCTCATCTCGGCAGCGACAGAGATCGTGAATAAAAACCGAGCCGGTCTATCCCGACTTCATGATTATTCTAAGACTGTGACCTTAAAAAAGTTTCAGTCTGTTGAAATCAGTGAACGAAAACTCATAGATCATGCCTTCGAAAGACCGTGGTATTTGTTCCTAAAGTACTATGCGGGTACGTGGTGGTCAGCCGAGCAGGCATTATGGATTGACGCTATTCGTGAGGTAGCTGAGGGCTATAAATCGGACCCATCATACGATGCCATAATCTCGTCGTTAATGTTTGCGATGGCGTATGCTAGTCAAGGAACCGGGCACTATGCTCAGTACCGAGTTGCGAACACAGAATCGTCGATGCGTGACATTTCAATCTATCGTAAAAAAAGTGTCCAAGACCTATTCGCGAAAAAATTCGACAAGGTGCTGATGGCACTTCCTATTGCGCCGCCGAAGCTCGCGCACCGCGTAACTTCGTTAGACTACAGGCAATGTCTTGCGACGTTTTCAGGGGGAACAGTATATGCTGACCCCCCCTACGCGTTCGTCCATTATAGCAGATTCTACCACGCCATTGAAACACTGGTCCTCTACGATTACCCGGAAATACAGATCAAAGCCGGTAAGGTGGTCAAAGGGCGATACCGCGAAGAACGACATCAGTCTCCGTTCTGTATCCGATCTCAGGTAAAAGATGCCTTTGAGGAGCTATTTGTCGGTGTTCGAGAGAGTGGCTCAAGCCTCGTCCTTAGCTACTCTAACACAGGAATGATATCGATCGGAGACTTAGGCGATATCGCAACTTCCGTATTCGGCCGTCGAACTATCGAGTTAGTCTCGAAGGACTACAAGCACATGACGCTTGGGCGGCAATTTGACCGAGATCGGCATGTCGAAGAATGCCTGATTCTGGTGAAATAGCCTCCGCTTAGATATTCACTCGGGTTTGTCACCCTGATACGATCGATGCTCACAGGGAGTTTCGATCGATTATATGACGGACCTAAGCCGCCTAAAAGTCTCGCTGACAAAACACAACGCCCACAAGGTTGCTCAGCTCCTGAAGGAGTACGAAGCGGCGGACGTGTTCGATAAACTGGATGAGGTTCACGCTGAAGCAGCGCAGGCGAGAAAGAATCTATCGACGCTGCCCGGAGACGCGCTGCCGCCAGTCTGGGGCAAGGTAAAGGCGCTTGGGGACGACGCGATTGACGCACTCGTGCTTATCGCGATCATTTTCAGCCACACCGACCTGATCGGCGCGATGAAGGTTGCAAGCCGACGGCGCGGCTTTACCGGTCGGATAGAACGTGGCGTCCAACTGAACGGAAAGGCCTATACAAATTTTGTCCGGGTGATTGACCAATTGGGTTACGCTACTCGGCTGGAATATGCGGGCGTCACCTTTAGCCTAAAAGGGATGTTCGAGATTCCAGGCCTCGCACCATTGGTAAGAGAACTTCTGGAGTTGAAGCTACTTGAGGCAAAATGGGATCACGCAAACACTGTCGCCGAAGAGTGCGTAGCTCAGGGCTTCGAGCGGGTGTTTGGCGTTAGCGCGGATGAGTTAAAAATCTGGTTGAACACCGATGCGCAACCGGCGTCGGCAGGCTCAGCAATGCTGCCGAAGGACGAAGAATTCTTTCAAGAAGAAGCGGAGGGGTCTCCGCCACAACCGTTCACCTTTAAGCCCGGCCATCAAGATCGCGACGTTGACCCGATGACAAGAGCCGCTTCGAATAGATCTACCGCAAATAGGTTACACAACGACATTCAAAATAAACTGTTCGCACACCTAAAAGGCATTGTGGGAGCCAAGAATGTTGGAACCGAAATGGATACTGTGAGCGGGACATCTGTCGATGTGGCAACGCAAGTAAATGGTCATATAACCTTCTACGAAATAAAAACTGGCCGATCCGTAAGGTCCAGCATCCGTCAGGCACTGCCCCAGCTATTGGAATATGCTTACTGGCCGGATGAACACCGCGCTCATGATCTGGTTATAGTTTCTCATCTTCCAGCAACCGAAGCCGCAACGAAGTATATCTCGTTTTTGAAAGCCCAGTTCAATATTCCTATTTCATATCGGCAATTTGATTTGGGAACTAACGTGCTGGTGTAGATGCGGGTGGGCTTCATTGGCGCACATAAACATATGCTTGGCAGCGTCACCGAGCGATCTTCTCCGCATAAAACGCGGCGAGGTTTGCTAGGAAGGTTTTGGCGATATCCTTCTCATCAAAGGTTGCCGCGCGCCTGCTGCCCTCCACCTTGATCGCAATGGATTTGGCGTGCGCGATAGCCTCCATATCCTCGACCGACACATAAGCGAGGCCGGTTTCGCGGAGACTGGATGATGCCGACCGGCTCATGGAATTATATTGGATGCCATCGCCGAAGGCAGACCCGCCCTGCACGAACGAAGCGGAAATGCGCTTCGAACCGTCGATTATGAATATGACGCTCTGCGGCGTGCCGATGCTATTGGGCGATCCATAGGTGGTGTCTATTTCCGTCTCATTGTGGAAGAAGAAGCCGACCCTCGCGATCTTTCCGTCCGCCCGATTCCGCATCACCAACGGCTCGAGGTAGAGGCCCTGCCCGTTGATGTAGATTCCCCCGGCCGGGGACTTTTTCGAGATACGATTGTTCAGCCCCATGAACGTGATCGTCGGAGCGTCGGAGAATCGGTCGTCCGTTTGCTCGATCTTGAATTTGCCGGGGCCGAAAAGACCTTGCGCGGATGCAGGAGTGGTTAGCGCCATACTTCCGGCAAACAAAATGCCGACGCCGAGCGTTCGCATATGGCGGTGGTTACGCAACGTCATATTCGCGCACTCCTACGCGCCTGCGAGCGGCTTCTACACGGGAACGCAGTTCCTCCCGCAGTGAGCGGGCATCTTCGACGTTATTGATCTGAAAGGTCGTTCTCCGCCCCTCGCCTACGCCCGTCGCATCCGACGAGATGACCGAAAGATCGCCATTACCGAAGAACTGCTGCACCAACGAGAAATGGACCTTGATGTCCTTGATCCGGTAGAGTTCGATTTCTTCTTCGCTGCGCATGAGAATACCGCGCCGCATGAAAAGCCGGTCACCTTCCAGCCAATAAAGGCTGGTGCGATTGGTGAGCGCCTTAAAGGCGAGGATGGGCAATGTCACAACCCCCGCCCCGCCCATGGTGAGCAGCGTTATTGCGATCATAAACCAGCCGGTTGCTGACTTGAGCAGAAAGGCTTTTGTCGAAGAACGAAACTCGATTGTGCTGGATGATATGTTGGCTCTTATGTCCCTGAACGCGGCGGTCGCCATGGCATTCTCCTTCGTCTGGCATGACCCCCAAATAGCCCTCACAGGTTAATAGGGACTATATTCCCTAGAGAATATATGCCCGACCGCCATCCATCGTCAGATGGACGACTGGCGCGCCATTGTTGGGAAGAATGTGAGGCGATTCCGCCAGCGCGCCGATATGACGCAAGAGCAACTGGCATTCGCGGCGGAGATCGACCTTACCTATGTCGGCGGCATAGAACGCGGAAAGCGCAATCCGTCCGTTCTGGTTCTGGTCAGGATCGCAGCGGCGCTTGGCACGGAACCAGCCGAATTGCTCAAGCCTGTGTCCAAATAACCAGAATTGCGAAGATCAGCGATCCGGCGTTAATGTGTTAATTTCTGCATTAGTCATATCTATCAATCGCTTGTGGGCGTAATTTCCTGTTTTTTGCATGTTGACTTGAGCATTCGGTGCTGCATCCAGAAGTAGGCGCACGGCGCAGCGGCGAAATGGGGCGATTACAGCGCTGACGCTCAGCGGGGGTATGCGCAAGGGCGGCGGTCGCTGTTTCGTGCCCCAGCGCCCGGCGCTGTCGCCTGTGCCGCGAGGGCATGGGAAAAGCACACAACTGGCAATGCACAGTATGTCCCCCCTATATACCCCCGCACAGTGCGTGCCGGGCACGGCACACTGTGCACCGGGTGGCACGCTGCTCACTGCGTGCCACTGTGTGCAGGCGGTGCGCCTTGCTCGAAAGGCTTATTAGGGTCGCGGCCAATCGCCCACCGCTCCGAAAACCGCCTGACAGTTTTCGGGGCGGCTCAGACCTAAATTGTGGGTTTGGAAGGCAGGGGTTGCGTCACCGTGGGACATGGATAGCGATGATCCATAATCTCTCCGAAAACTATCCTCAGTTCGCGAAGCTGTGCAACCGGCGGAAGCTTGTTTATTTCCAGCACTAGATCTTGTGCGGAAAGCGACACTTTACTGGGTGGACATGAACGCGGAACGCGCCCTTCATCCAGAGCAGCTTTAATCTCAGCTCGATAACTTCTAGTTGCTTCGCCTATTTCATTATTGATTGCAGTAAGATCAGGACTTGTAAGCGCCGAGTTCCCGAGCATCGAAAGCGCTGTCAACCGCACAACAAACTCCGACGCAGGCATCGCGAAAACGGCATTCGAAGCAGAGAGAAGCATCAATAGGATAAAACTTCGCTTCAACATTGCAAGGCTTTCACACGCTATATCATTGCAAAGATGGCGACATCTCTCGATGTCAGCAAGCAGGAAAAACAGGTAGGTATCGAATGTTCTGAAGATGGGATGAGAGTGGCGGCTACCAATAGGCAATCTCGGAAGCTGCCGAGAAATGCGGGTTGCGAAACAGGGCGGGGTTGCCCCAAAGGCATGACCGAAACACGCTGCGGGGGATATGAACATGAGCAAGATGGATGAGAAGCTGCAGCCGGTTTTCGAGGAAGTCTTGCGGCGAAATGCCGGTGAAGCCGAATTCCATCAGGCGGTGCGCGAGGTTCTGGAAAGCCTGGGACGGGTCGTCGCCAAGCACCCAGATTATGCCGATCACGCATTGATCGAGCGGATTTGCGAACCGGAGCGCCAGATCATCTTTCGGGTGCCGTGGATCGACGATGCGGGCCAGGTTCAGATCAACCGCGGCTTTCGCGTCCAATTCAATTCGGCGCTTGGTCCGTACAAGGGCGGGATTCGCTTTCACCCCTCGGTCAACCTCGGCATCATCAAGTTTCTGGGCTTCGAACAGATTTTCAAGAACGCGCTCACGGGGATGCCGATCGGTGGCGGCAAGGGCGGATCCGATTTCAATCCGCGCGGTCGTTCCGATGCCGAGATCATGCGCTTCTGTCAGGCGTTCATGACCGAGCTGCAGCGGCATCTTGGCGAATATACCGACGTGCCAGCGGGTGATATCGGCGTCGGGGGACGCGAGATCGGCTATATGTTCGGTCAGTACAAGCGTCTCAACAATCGCTTCGAAGCCGGCGTGTTCACTGGCAAGGGACTGGCCTATGGCGGGTCCCGGGCGCGCACCGAAGCGACCGGCTATGGCCTGGTCTATTTCGTTCAGCGCATGCTAGCCACGAAAGGCCTGTCATTGGAGGACCGGCGTGCCGTCATTTCGGGTTCAGGCAATGTGGCGATCCATGCCATCGCCAAGATCAACCAGTTCGGCGGCAAGGTCGTCGCATGCTCGGATTCCAACGGCTACATTCTGGACGAAGACGGCATCGACCTCGACCTTCTCAAGGAAATCAAGGAAATCCGCCGCGGCCGCTTGTCGGAATATGTCCGGCTCAAGGGCACCCAGGCGCATTTTATCGAAAACGGGTCGATCTGGGACGTGCCGTGCGACATCGCCCTCCCTTGTGCAACCCAGAACGAACTGACGGTCAAGGATGCGACAGCGCTGATCAAGAACGGCGTGATCGTCGTTGGCGAGGGCGCCAATATGCCCTCGACACCGGATGCGGTCGAGCTGTTTCAGAGTTCCCATGTGATGTTCGCGCCCGGGAAGGCGGCCAATGCCGGAGGTGTCGCGACATCCGCTCTGGAAATGCAGCAGAATGCCTCGCGCGACAGCTGGTCATTCGAGCAGACCGAAGAACGGCTTGCCCAGATCATGCGGAACATTCACGATAATTGCGCGGCGACTGCCGATGAATACGCGGCCCCGGGAAACTATGTGCTCGGTGCCAATATAGCGGGCTTCGTCCGCGTTGCCGAAGCCATGCGATCGCTCGGCGTAATTTAACCACCATGAACGGATTGTGTGATGACCGGTTATAAAGCTCCCGATTTCAATGAACGCCTGGCGGCGGCCCGGACCGCCAAGCAGCGCGCACTCGATCTGCTGCGTGAAAAGCCACCCATAGACCCGGCGATTGTCGCGCAGCGGCAAGCAGCGCGCGCCGCCCGCGATGCGGCGGCTGCCGAACGCCGGGCGGCACGGAAGGCCGCTGCCGAGGAAGCCAAGGCCGCAAAAGTGGCAGCGGCGGCACACACAAAGTCTTCCGACGACATGGCGACCGCTCGACCGACGGATGAACCGAAGAAGAGCGAAGCCGAGTTGAAGGCCGCCAGGGATGCCCGATATGCCGCCCGAAAGGCGCGCAAGCGTTGATCCAACGCGAGCTTGTCGACGTCGCCGAAGTGCCTGGCGGCCCGCCGCTCCGGCTCGTGAGTCACGCCGGCCATTTCATGATCATGCTCGAGCGCAACGAGTTGATGAGCAGCCGCATGAGTGGCTCCGAAGTGGCGCTCGGCGCGATGAGCTGCCAGCGCCTGAAGGACCCGGCCACGCCTCGACTGCTGATCGGCGGCTATGGCATGGGCTTTACGCTGCGGGCGGTGCTGTCGGCGGTAGGCGCCGAGGCTCATGTGGTCGTGGCGGAACTCGTCCCGAAGATCATCGACTGGGCACGGGGGCCGATGCGCGCGCTCACCGATGCCTGTCTCGACGATCCACGCGTGGAGGTCAGGATCGACGATGTCGCCGCTGTGATCGGCGCTTCAAAGGCGACCTATGACGCCATTCTGCTGGATGTCGACAACGGCCCAGACGGCCTGACACGCGAAGGCAATGACGGATTGTATACGGCGCGGGGACTGGACCGCGCGCGCACGGCGCTGCGCCCGGGCGGCACGCTCGCGATATGGTCGGCAGGTCCCGACGCGGCCTTTACCCGCCGGCTGAAGCAGGCCGGATTCTTCGTCGAAGAAGTACGTGTCCGAGCCCGAACCAACGGCAAAGGCCCCATGCATCACATCTGGTTCGCCGAGGCCCGCTGAGCGTTCCGGGCCGACAACAGGCCCTTGGCAACGCCTCCTTTCACGAACCGCCCGCTCGTTGCGCCGGCGCTTCAAAACACCGAAATGGGGACATGATTCATTTGTCTGCTCTCGCGGCGATTGGCCGCACGCCGCTCATCGCACTGGATCGTATCCACGATGGCCCCGGACGGATCCTGGCAAAAGCCGAGTTCCTGCAACCCGGTGGGAGCGTCAAAGACCGGGCCGCCCGCGCCATAATCGAGGCCGCGAAAGCGGACGGCCGCCTGTTGCCCCACATGGCTGTAGTGGAAATGACCAGTGGCAATATGGGCGCGGGCCTGGCCGTCGTTTGCGCAGCGCTCGACCACCCGCTGGTCGTCGCAATGTCCGCGGGAAACAGTCCGGCGCGGGCGCGAATGATGGAGAGCCTTGGCGCTGAGGTGGTTCTGGTTCCGCAAGTCGATGGCGTTCCGGGTCGGGTGACAGGGGCGGACATCGCAGCGGCGGCGCAGGCGGCACGGCAACTGGCCTCCGATCTGGGGGCTTTCTATGTGGATCAGTTCAACGCCCTGGAAGGCGTGGCGACGCACGAGACCACCACCGGCGCGGAAATACTGGAGCAAGTCGGCGGGCGCGTGGACGCCTGGGTGGCCGCCGTCGGCTCCGGCTGCACGTTCATGGGCGTTGCGCGCGCATTGAAGGCCGCCAATCCGGAAACGATATGCGCCGTGGTCGAACCGATCGGATGCCGCCCGCTCGCCGGGGAGGCGATCACCAATCCCAAGCATCTGATCCAGGGCACCAGCTATGGTTCGATCCCACCTCATTGGGACTCCGCGCTGATGGACCTTGGCCTGGGCGTCAGCGACGAGGACGTTGAAAACTGGCGTAGACGTCTGGCTCGCGAGGAAGGCCTGTATGTGGGATATTCCGCGGCCGCCAATGTCTGTGGAGCGGCCAAGCTGCTCTCGTCAGGGCGGCTTGCATCCGATGCCGTTGTGGTGACCGTCCTTTGCGACACGGGGCTGAAATATTAGAGGGCGGCGCTCGCATGATTGTGCGACGCCCATGGCGCTGGAGTGCCTTTCTGATCGCCCACCCGGACCCGGCCGCATTGGCGGCTGATTTCCTCTTCCAAGATGCGTCAGACGGCCCATAATATCCATCGATGCGAAGCGGAAATCTGATCCAGTTCACGCTTCAACAGGGGGGGAATATAATATGATCCGGACCAGCTTGGCTCTCGCCGGGGTTCTGGCGCTGTGCTGTGGCACGGCCGCTGCACGACCAACGGCAGCGAAGACCGAGGTTCTACGCGGTGTCGAGGCACGCGCGAAACTGTCTCAGGTGATCAACGACACGCTGTTCAGCTTTGCCGAACTGGGGTTCCAGGAGCGCGAAACCCAGAACTACCTGACCTCCCTCCTGGAAAAGGAGGGGTTCACGATCGAACGCAATGTCGCCGGCATGCCGTCGGCCTGGACAGCGCGCTGGACTAACGGCGAGCGGGGGCCGGTCATTGCGCTGGGCAGCGATATCGATGGCATCCCCAAGGCCAGCCAAACTCCCGGCATCCCGTGGCGCCAACCCATGGTCGAGGGTGCGCCTGGCCATGGCGAGGGTCACAACAGCGGACAAGCGATGAACATCGTCGCCGCGCTGGCGGTGAAGGACTGGATGATCCGAACCAAGACGGCGGGCACGCTGCTGATCTGGCCCGGCGTCGCCGAGGAGCAGCTTGGCGGCAAGGCCTATTTCGTTCGCGACGGCGTGTTCCGTGATGTCGATGCCGTGATCTTCAGCCATGTCGCCAACCAGCTGTCGACGTCATGGGGACAGCCCTCGGGGACCGGGCTCGTCAGCGTCGAATATACCTTCAAGGGCGAGAGCGCGCACTCGGCCGGTGCGCCATGGCGCGGCCGGTCGGCGCTCGACGGCGTCATCGCGATGGCGAACGGCTGGGAAATGCGGCGCGAGCATCTGCGACCCGAGCAACGCTCGCATTATGTCGTCAGTGACGGTGGCGATCAGCCGAATGTCGTGCCAAGCGAGGCACGGATCTGGTTCTTCCTGCGCGAGCAGAGCTTCGACTCGATTTCGAACATGTTGAAGACCGCGGACGAAATCGCCGACGGCGCCGCCAAGATGACGAGCACCAGCGTGCAGCGCCGTCTGCTGGGCTCGGCAGCGATCCAGCATTTCAACCGTCCGATGGCGGAAGCCGCGCAGGCCAATATCAATGAGGTCGGGATGCCCAAATGGGATGCCGACGATCAGGCATTCGCCCGCGCCGTACAGGCCAATCTCGACGCGACCGCGAAGGACGGGCTGGAAACCAAGCTGGCCGAGCTTGCTGCGCCCCCGAAGGAACCTCGATCCGGGGGATCCGACGACATCGGTGATGTCAGCTGGACGGTGCCGACGATCACGATCCGCTATCCCGCGAATATTCCGGGCCTGCCCGGCCACAACTGGTCCAACGCCATCGCGATGGCCACGCCGATCGCTCACAAGGGTGTGCAGGCCGGCGCCAAGGCCATGGCGATGACGGTCGTCGATCTGCTGACACAACCGAAGCTGCTGGCCGACGCCAAGGCTTATTTCCGCGACGTCCAGACCAAGGATCAGAAATATGTGCCGATGCTGACGACGGCGGATGCGCCGGCCGCTTGGCTGAATACCGACATCATGGCGCAATATAAGCCGCAGCTGCAGAAGCATTATTATGATCCCGAAAAATATGGGACCTATCTCGAGCAGCTAGGTGTCAAGTGGCCGACCCTTGAAAAGGGCCCCGCGAATTAGGATCAGGTGGGCGGGAATAGGGGATTCAAAGCCCCTGCCCGCCCTTCGACGTCCGGCAGATTGCCTTAACGATCGAAATCAGCCGGTCACGGAACGCATGTAAGGAGCTGACGTTACCCCCCTGCATAAACAGCGAGGCAGCGTCATGGGCATTTTCGGCGATATCTGGAAAAAGATCAGCGATCCCTGGGGCGTAGCTGAAAAAGCCCGCGCGCAGAAAGACAATGCTCAGCCCGTCCCGGTGCCGCAATCGGCTCCGGCCTCAGTTCCATCGCAGGACCCGGCGGCTTCCGCCCCCACCCCGCAACCCGTCGACGTCGAGAAGGTGCTGGACGAGATGGCGAGCAAGCGCGCAGGAGGTGGCGGCAACTGGCGGACATCGATCGTGGATCTGCTGAAGCTGCTCGATCTCGACAGCAGCCTGTCGGCCCGCAAGGAGCTTGCGGCCGAACTGGGCGTCAACGCCGGCGAGGCCGGGTCCGCCGAACAGAACATCGCCCTTCACAAGGCCGTGATGCGCAAGCTGGCCGAAAACGGCGGTGTTGTGCCTGCAAGCCTGAGGGACTGATCTATCCGGCTGCTCCAAGGCGCGGCATCAGCCGGATGTAGATGAGCGAGGCGAACAGCTCGGTCAGGGTCTGTGCGACAATCACCGCTGGAATGATCGGAATCGCCCCCGGCACGGCGAGAGCCAGAGGCAGCACGACGAGAGAGTTGCGCGTAGCGCCGCTGAAGGCGACTGCGCGCTTCGCCTCGACTTCAAGTCCCGCCAGCGTGCCAACCAACCATCCGGCGAGCGGCGCGACGACATGAAACGCCAGATATATCGGCAGCACATGTAGAGCGGCGGGTATCGCGGCGTTGAGCTGCGGCAGCAGCGCCGCAATGACGATGAACAGCACGAACGCCGTTGCGGGCACCGGCAACAGGCCAAGAGCCGACATGGCCCGCTCACCCGCGCCACCCCGCGTTGCCCATAGCTGGCAAGCAGCCGCCAGCAGCAGAGGAGTGAGGATCAGCCACAGGAAGGCGTCCAGAAATGGTCCTGCCCGCACCAGACCAGCGACCTCATCACCCAGAAAGGCTCCGAGATAGATAGGCAGCAACAGCATCTGCACGATCAGCAGCGCGGGCGTTGTGGCCAGCAGAAGTCGGGCATCCGCACGGCCGAGGTGGGAGAACGTCACCACATAGTCGATGCAGGGGCAGAGCAGGACGATCATCACGCCAAGCCGAACCAGTGGATCGGCTGGAGCAAACTGGATCAGCGCGAGGACGAGCAGCGGCACGATAACGAAATTGACGCCGAGCACCGCGACGAGAAACCGCGTGTCCCGCATTGCCGCCCAAAGCGTCGCGAGCGGCACTTGCAGGAAGGTCACGAACAGCATCAGCGCCAGCGCCGGACTGATCGCCGATTCCAGACTTTTCACATGGGGAACCAAAGCGCCGGCCATCCCACCCAGCAGGACTGCGCCGAAGTAGATGGCGATCTGCCGCGTTTCCAAACTGTCACGCAATCCCGCAGTCTGGCTCATATGGCGCGCCCGTCCTGTGCCAGATCAACCACGCAAGATGAGAAAAGTCTCTGCCCGGCGTTTCCGCTCGCAAACGGCATAACCGAGACATGCGCCTGGATGACGGGCATGTTTTTCCTTTCCTGGAAGCGACCGGTCAAACTCATGCGGCCATAATCGCGCGCCCGTCAGAGGCGGAAGACAATTCTGATCTTTTCGATTGAGGCGATCATGATGACAGGTGGAACCGGTCACGCGCCAGGCCGCTTCCACCCTTTTCCAGCGATCATGCCAGCCGGAATGAAGTGCTTGGCGGAGATTTTTATCGACCTCGGCACAACGAACGCAAAGTCCGATGACACCCGGAAAAGACACAGCTAAAGGGCTTGGCATGATCAGCGTCATCCGGAAGTCCAGCGCGGGACGCGGCCTGTTCGCCGTCATGCTGCTGCTTGCCCTGACGATCCGCGCCTTCGTCCCCACCGGATATATGCCGGTCCAGACATCGACCGGGATAGTCGTCACCTTGTGTTCGGGTGATGGGGCTCGGCAGACGCTCATCGAAATTCCGGCCTTCGCGGACCAGACCGATCATCAGGGCACACCGGAGGGCAAAACGTCGCTCTGCGCCTTTGCGGCAACGACTTCCGGGTTTTTCCTCGGAACCGGAACAGTTCAATTGGCCGTGTCGGCCCTGCTGCTACGCGAGATCTTTATACCGCCGCCGGTCCCGGCCACTCTCCCCCACCGCTTCCTCAGCCTGCCGCCGCTTCGGGGACCACCTCCGGCCGCCTGAACGCCGGAGGACGCTCGCCCCAGCCCCACAAACGAAGGGAGCACGCGGGCTTTTCAACCTCTGGCGAAGACGCGCGCTTGCGCTTCCTCATGCCCGAGGATCATTGAACATGTTGACGTTTTCTCCCGGCCATCCAGCCCGCCAACCGGCGGTAGACGGCTGCTGACCCGATGACGACAGCCGCCTGGATCAGACATGCGCGGACGACGCGGGGCCTATTCGCCCTGCTGCTCGCCTGCGTGCTCATGATGCGGGCGGCCGTTCCGACGGGCTTCATGCCAACCCGTAGCGCGGAAGGCATCGTCATTTCGCTGTGCACCGGTCAGGGTGCTGTCGAAACGCTGCTGCTTCTCGATCACACGGACGGCACGTCGGATCGTTCGACCCATGATCAGAAACCCTGCGCCTTCGCCGCTGGCGCGGGCGGCAGTCCGCCAGGCCCGATACCGGCCACGCCAATCCTGCTGCTGCCCGCTATCGCAATCCTGGCTATCATTCCAATCGGCGCCGACCCCGCCGTTCGCCGACTGGCGGCCCCACCCCCGCCAGCTCAGGGGCCGCCCGCACAAGGCTGACCGGACCCGTGCAGCGGTAAGATCTCCAAAATCGCCACTGCACCGATGGCAAATTCTGCGCCGCGCTTGCGGCCGCCTTGGGCTGAGCTGCCCCGTTACACAGGGAAGAAATCATGCGTTCGTCTCTCATCGTGCTTTGCGCCTGTATCACCGCCACCCCTACCCTTGCCCAAATGGCGGAAGCACAGGAGCGTGATCTGCGCCCGGACGACATCGTCGTCACCGCCACTCCCTATACCGAGCAGGCGAAAGCCGCCATCCAGCGCACTCCGGGCGCGGTCGAGATCGTTTCAGACAGCGTGTTCAAGAACACGCCTGTCCAGCATCTCAAGGATATTCTCGGCTATGTCCCCGGCGTCATCACCCAACCGCGAATGGGCGACGACGCTCGCGTCTCGGTGCGGGGATCGGGCCTGTCGCGCGCCTATGGTGCGCGCGGTATCGCGGTCTATCTGGATGGCGTACCAATCAACACCGCCGACGGGCTGGTGGATTTCTTCGAAATCGACCCCAGCGCCTACCACTATGTTGAGATATTCAAGGGTGCCAATGCGCTGCGCTATGGCTCTAACGCCCTTGGCGGCGCGATCAACCTCGTTACCCCTACCGGCCGTGATGCATCGGCGCGCGATGCCCGGATCGACATCGGTAGCTTCGGCTATGTAAAGGGACAGGCGAGCACGAGCGGCGTGTCAGGCGCGCTGGACTATTTCGCGACCGCCTCGGTCCAACGGATCGATGGTTATCGCGATCACAGCAGCGGCAATGCGATACGCGGCAATCTCAACGTCGGATACCGGGTGTCGCCCAACGTCGAGACCCGCTTCCATGTCACAGCCGCTTCCACCAATCAGCGCATACCTGGCGAAGTATCCAAGACTGCGGCCTTGCGCTCTCCCCGCTCCGCCAATCCCGCCTGGATCGCTCAGGATCAGCAACGGAACGTCGACTCGATCCGTGTCGCCAACAAGACGACGCTGCGTCTCGACAAGACGGTTCTGGAGTTCGGAGCCTTCTATAATGGGCGCCACGTCGACCACCCGATCTATCAGTATCTGGACTACACGGTCGGCGACTATGGCGGTTTCCTACGCGCCGTGGATGACCGTCTGCTGGGCGGGGTTCGCAATCGCCTGATCGTGGGCGCCAATATCCATAACGGTAGGCTGGATACCGAGCAGTTCATCAACAATGCCGCCGTCAAGGGCGCGCTCACCCAGTCGATGGTCGATACGTCCAAGAATGTCTCGTTCTATGCGGAGAATTCGCTCTTCATCCAGCCGAACCTCGCCTTGATCGGTGGTCTGCAATATCTCCATGCTAGCCGAGATCGGCGTGATCGCTTCCTGTCCGACGGAGACGGTTCAGGTCGCAGGAGCTTCGATCTGTGGAGCCCGCGGTTCGGTATTCTCTGGGATTTCCAGACGGAAACGCAGTTCTTCGCCAACATATCGCGTAGCGGGGAGGTTCCTAGTTACGACGCGGGTATCTTTCCCGCTAATCTGAACATGAAGGCCCAGCGCGCGACGACGTACGAAGTCGGCACGCGCGGCCGCGCCCATGACATCGGGTGGGATATTGCCGTCTATCGTTCCGAAATCAGGAACGAGTTGCAATGTCTGACGCTCTTTGCCTGGTCGCCGTGCACGACGACCAATGCGGACCGCACCGTGCATCAGGGCATCGAAGCGGGGCTGGATGCGTCTATTCCGGCATCAATCCTGGCGGACGGCGACAGCCTCAAATTCACGGCCGCCTACACCTACAGCGATTTCTTCTTCGACGGCGATGCCATCTATGGCGACAATCGCATTCCCGGCGTGCCCAAGCACTATCTGCGTGTGGAAACGCTTTATCGCCATCCGGGCGGTTTCTATGCCGGCCCCAATGTCGAATGGGCGCCCGGCCACTACTACGCGGACAATGCCAACACGCTGACGGTCGATCCCTATGCGCTCCTGAATCTCAAGGCCGGGTTCGACCCAGGCGAATCCTGGTCAGTCTACGTCGAGGGCCGCAACCTTACCGACAAGCGCTATATCTCGACCGTGGCGATCGCAGGCACCGCAGGCCCAGCCTCCGAAATCTTCAATCCAGGTATTGGCCGGGCCATCTATGCCGGCGTGCGCCTTAAGTGGTGACCGCGATGGTCATCGGCACAGGGCGCAGTGTCGCCCTGATCCTGTGGAAGCACTTTTGACGGAGACGGACGTGGCAGCCGTACGCCCATCATCAACCAATGCCTATCGCATCATCTGGCGTTGGCATTTCTATGCAGGACTATGCGTGCTGCCCTTCGTCATCGTGCTGGCGATTTCGGGCGCGCTTTATCTGTTCAAGCCGCAGATCGAGCGTTGGGAGGAACGTGACTTCCAGAACCAGTCAACGGTGGCGTCGGTCGCGCCCCACCGGCAGGTTCAACTAGCGCTTGCGGCGCATCCGGGCGCGCGCTTTCTGGACTATCGCCTGCCCGACCAGACGGGTGACGCAGCCATGGTCCGCCTCGCCCTGCCCGACGACGGCACGCGGGAAGTGTTCGTCGCGCCCGGGGGCGCCGTGCTGGGCGCAGTTGTGCCCGAGCAACGCGTGATGGCGATCGTGAAGCGCGTGCATAGCGAACTCATGGTGGGCTCGATCGGCAACCGGCTGGTCGAACTGACCGCGAGCTGGGCGATCGTCCTCATCTTGTCGGGCCTCTATCTCTGGTGGCCAGGGGGCGACCGGGGGATGGCGGGCGTGCTCTGGCCTCGCCTAACACGCGGCAGCCGTTTGTTCTGGCGCGACCTTCATGCAGTGACCGGGATCTGGATTTCAGTGTTGGCACTGGTCCTGCTGTTGACTGGCCTGCCCTGGACGGAAGTATGGGGCAATGGTTTCCGGACCGTGCGGACAGAGCTGGGATGGGTGAAGGGCAATCCCCCATGGGCGATCGACGACAGGGCACAGACGCCCGCCATTGATCCGCATGGCGGCCATCGCGACCATGACGCTCATGGCCCCACACTGCCCTTCGACGGTGAGGAGCCGTTTGATCCGGCAGTCTTCGACGCGATGGTCACGAGAGCGAGGAGCGAGCAGTTCGCCTTTCCTGCCATCGTCACCCCGCCCGGCGCGCCTGGACGGTTTGGCATGCCGGGCGAGATGGTGTGGTCGATCCGGTCCGACGCCGCGAATGTGCCGCTGCAACAGACCATTCGCGTCGACCTTGCCGGCCGGCGCGAGCTTTCGCGCGAGCGATTCGCCGACAACCACGTTATCGATCAGGTCGTCGGCTATGGTATTGCTTGGCATCAGGGACAATTGTTCGGCCCGTTCAATCAACTGATCGGGGTCATCACTGCCCTGGGCCTGGGAACGCTGGCCGTCAGCGGTTTCGTGATGTGGCGCCGCCGCAAGCCTGAGAATCGGCTGGGGGCGCCGCCCATCGACGCGCGGGTGCGGCCTGGAACCGCTGTCGCCATGCTGGTCGCCCTGGCCCTGTTCCTGCCGCTGCTGGCGCTGTCTCTGCTGCTGATCCTGCTCATCGAACGGATCGCCCTGCCTCGTCTGCCACGCCTCGCCCAATGGCTGGGCGTGAATGCCTAACAGAACCGAGGCGCCCATACCGGCAAATGGTGCGCCACGCTCATCACTGGGCGGCCAGCGCCTGACCGGCGAGGGCGGTGCAGTCAGCATCGGTCGCGGTCTCGCCCTGCTTTCCCGCGATCGCGCGGCCGAGCGCCTTCAGGACATTCCCGACGGACTTCGTATCCTTGGGGATCAGGATATCGGGTTTACGCAATGTGCCGCTCACAGAAACCGTTCCCGGTAGCCGCAGCAGGCTGTCCCGCTTGGGTGCCCCGGTCAGGGACAGGGCCAGAGCTTCCTCTGGGAACCGAAGCGTCCCCGCCCCCGTCGTCTGACTGACGCTGGTGTCGATGAGTAAGGTCCGGACACGCCCCACGCCCTTTGTCAGGGTGAGCTGGCCGACCGCGCAACGCAAGCTGGCGCGGCCGTCCTCCTTGAAGATCAGGCCGCGACCGATATCGAAGCCGATCAGCGAAGCCAGCGGCGCCGGCAAGCTTCCCGAGCGTGCAACAACGCCGATGGAGCCATCCGACGCGCCCACCGCCTCGCGGATGGTGTTGCCCGGACCGGTCAGCCTTATCCGGCCGTCAAGACGCGCCTCGATGCCGCTGTCCGATCCTCCGGCCAGCGCGCCGACGCTACTGTCGACGAGGTCGAGGGCCAGAGTGACCGTTGGCACAGGGCGGTCTCCGCGCTGATCGACGGTGATCTGTCCAGTGATCGCGCCCTTCCTCAGTCCGAGCCGCAGCTGGTCGGCGACCAGCGTCTTGCCGTCGAGCGTCAGCCGGCCCTGGAGGCTGGTGAGCGAGGATGGGCGCCGACCGCTCAATAACCGATCGGCGCGCACCTCGATACGGCCGTCGGTCTTGCCGATCTTGGCCAGATTGACGCGCGTGTTGGGGACCAGCTTCAGTCCTTCGGCCTGTTCCAGCGCACGGGCGGCGGCCTGCCCGGCATCGTTCGCAAGATCGTCGAAATCCAGCTGCTGGAACCTGATCGCACCATCGAGAAGGGTCCTGCCGTCGCGCGTTCTGACCATCACCCTACCGGCAAGATCGCTGCGACCAATGCGGCCGGTCAGCGGCGCGATCCGCCAGTCGCCTTGCCGCCGCTGGACATCCCCCTCCAGATCGACGGGCTGAGTGCCGAACAGGCCGGCCTCGATCACACGATCGATCAACTTCAGATCGTCGGCCCGCGCACTCATGCGAAACGTCATGCGATTGACATCAAACGGCGTGGCCATGGTGCCCCGCGCCCGCATGGCAAGCGCCCGCCCCTCGATGGCCGCTTC
Source organism: Sphingomonas sanxanigenens (assembly GCA_037190805.1). GTDB lineage: Bacteria > Pseudomonadota > Alphaproteobacteria > Sphingomonadales > Sphingomonadaceae > JBBCJR01. The sequence continues at coordinate 158,657 of JBBCJR010000004.1, forward strand.
GAACGGCCACGCATCCGTCATGTTGAGCCGTCCGCCTCGCATCCTCAAGGATACCGGATGCCCGTCCACCGATCCCGGACCGTTCGCGACGAAGCCAGCCGCCCGATCGACGTGGATGGTCAGGGTGAAACTGCGCCGTTGCGCCGCATCGCGATAGTCGATCACGGCATCCGCGGTCTCCAAGTGCGCCAGCGGGCTTTGCCCATCACCACCTTGATCTGGCTTGTCGCTCTGACCGCGCCAGCTCTCCTGCTTGTCGGCCGAACGCCGGAGATTGAGGCGCACACCCGACGCCGTGACGACTTCCGGCCTCACACGACCGATCATCAGCGGCAGGACGGGCAATCGGACGCGCAGAACGCGGACCGCCGCGAGTGGCTCATTGCCCGCCCAGGCCGGTTGTGATGCATGGATGTCGCGCGCCACGATGATCGGCGCGAATGAGAACAGGCTTTCCCGCTCCAGCGAACCGATCGTCACCGGCTGGCCAATCTGTCGCGACAAGCGCCGTTCTACGGTGCTTTTGAACAAACCCACAGGAAATGCGGCGATAAGGACCAGGACGAAAGTCACGATCAATCCGCTGAGACCAAGCATTAACCGGCTTCGTTGAGACAGAGACGGACTCATTCAGCGATGACGAGCGACGGGACGACATGTTCCATTAGAACGATGGATCGGTCTGCGCGCTATCCCGCATTCCATCCAGCATAACGGCGACACAGCTTTCCATATACGCCGAGCAAAACAGCTCCTAGATTGCGCCTCGGGGAAAACAAATCATATGCGGCCATGGGTCTTCCGCCGTGGCCTTTTGGGGGGAAGCATGACCACGCACCTGTCAGCTTATCGTCTGGACAAATCATCTGTCGGGCGTCTCGTTGCCCTTGGCGCCCTGTGGGCAGCCTTGTCAGCCGCGGTGCCGGCTGGCGATCGCGGAGAAATCCTCTGGGACCGCTATGGCGTTCCCCATATCTATGCACAAAGCGAGGCAGGCGCCTTCTACGGCTTTGGCTATGCGCAGGCGAAAAGCCACGGCAACCTGCTGCTACGTCTCTATGGCGAAGCACGCGGACGGGCGGCGGAATATTGGGGCGGTGAAGCCGCCGAAAAAAGCGACCGCTGGCTGGTCGCCAATGATGTCCCTGCTCGCGCGAAACTTTGGTATCAGGCGCAAACACCGGCATTCCGCGCGAATCTCGACGCCTTCGCGCGTGGCATCAACGATTATGCGGCGGCAAATCCCGAAGCCCTGGACCCCAAGGTCCGCGTGGTCCTCCCGATCACCGGTGTCGACATCATCGGCCATGCCCACAAGCTGATGAACTACAATTACATCGCGTCCGAACGGAAGGCGTTGGTAGATCCCACGACCGATACGGCTGGCGGGTCCAATGCCTGGGCCGTCGCCCCTTCGCGTTCTGCAAGCGGCAAGACGATGCTGCTCGCCAACCCGCATTTGCCATGGGAACCGAGCCAGCTTACCTATTATGAGGCCCATCTCAACGCACCCGGCGTCCAGCTGTACGGCGCCACCCAGGTCGGCCTGCCGGTGCTGCGTTTCGCCTTCAACCACCAGATGGGGTTCACCAACACGGTGAACACCATTCTTGGGTCGACAACCTACAAGCTCAGCCTCGCGCCCGGCGGTTATCGCTATGATGGCAAGGTGCTGCCATTCCGCTCCACCACCCGCAGTTTTCGTGTCCGCCAACCCGACGGCACATTGAAGACCGAGACGATCGAGGTTCGCTCGTCCGTACACGGCCCGGTCTTTACGACGGCCGGCGGTGATACGGTGGCGGTTCGCGTCGCCGGACTCGACCGGCCGGGCGTGCTCAAACAATACTGGGACATGGGCCGCTCCCGCAATTTCGGGGAGTTTCAGAAGGCCTTGCGCCAGTTGCAGGTGCCGATGTTCAACATCGTCTATGCCGATCGCGACGGCCACATCATGTACCTGCACAACGGTATCCAGCCTCATCGCGACGCCGGCGACTATGCCTATTGGTCAAAGCTGGTGCCCGGCGACACATCGAAGACGCTGTGGCGCACGTTCGAGCCCTATGACGCGATCCCCAAGGTCGTCGATCCGGCATCCGGCTTCGTACAGAACGCCAATGATCCGCCCTGGGTGTCGAGCTGGCCACGTCCGCTAAATCCCGGCGATTACGCCCCTTACTGGGCCGAAGGCGGCCCCACTGGCTTGCGCGCGCAGATGTCGCTCAGGCTGTTGAACCAGACGGCCAAGTTGTCCTTCGACGACTTCGTCACGCGCAAGGTCGAAACCCGTTCGTTGATGGCGGATCGTACCCTGCCCCACCTCATCCCGCTCGCGGCGGCGAGTGACGACCCGGAACTGAAGGCGGCCGCCGATCTGCTGAAGGGCTGGGATCACAGGTTCGAGCCCGATGCGCGCGGCGCCTTGCTGTTCGAAACCTGGGCCGCCAGCTTCGCGCCAGCGCGTGGGGACAGCTTCGCCAATTTTGCGACCCCCTGGTCGATCGACGACGCGATCGAAACCCCGCGCGGCATTCGCGATCCCCAGCAGGCGTTGACGATGCTCAAGCAGGCGATCGCCCGAACGAAGGAGCTCTATGGCGCCGTCGACCGACCCTATGGCGACGTGTCGCGGTTCCATATCGACGACGTCAATCTGCCAGCCAATGGCGGCCTAGGCGCGACCGGCGTGTTCCGTACCATCACCTGGGGCCCGATGAAGGATGGCCAGCGGGTGCCAGTGCATGGCGAAACATGGGTATCGATGGTCGAATTCGGCACGCCCCTGAAGGCGGTCGGCATGATGAGCTACGGCAATTCCAGCCAGCCCGGCTCGCCCCATCGCAGCGACCAGCTGCATTTCCTGGCCAGCAAGACGTTCCGTACCCTGTGGCTGGACCGCGCCGACGTCGAACGCAATCTGGAAGAAAGGACCCGTTTCTGATGCGCTCCGTCCGACTTTCCGTCACAGTCGCGGCTCTTGCCCTGGGCATCGCCCTGTCCGGCGGCGCGCTGGCAGCGGACCTTCCTTTCGCAGCCGTTCAGCCCGAACTGTTCGCCGTCAAAGGATCGCTCGCCAACGCATGGGCCGACTTCGACCGTGACGGCGATCTCGATCTGGCCGTCTCGACCTCTGCTGGCGCCATACTGCTTTATCGCAACGATGATGGCCGGTTCACCAGCATCGGTGCCGACCTCGGCCTGCCAACGGGCGGTTATGAGCTGCGCTCGCTGGGCTGGGGAGATTATGATGGTGACGGCTGGCCTGATCTTCAGGCCGGCCCCGGCCGCAAGGCACCCGATCAACCAACGCTGATCTTCCGTAATCTGCGCGGCAAACGCTTTGAGGAAGTGGGCGCACGGATCGGCCTTGCCATCGCCGATCGCTCTGCCCGCCACAGCAACTGGGTCGATTTTGACAATGACGGCGATCTGGACTTTTACGCCACCGACCGCGTGGGCGTGAACCGGCTGTTCCGAAACGACGGCGGTCGGTTTGTCGAGGTACCCGCGAGCGAAGCACCCGCCGACGCCCGGCCGACGGTGGGCGCCTGCTGGTTCGATTTCGATCGCGACGGCGATCTCGACCTGTTCACCGCCAATCAGGCGGGCGCGCAGGATGGGCTATGGCGCAATGACAATGGCCGGTTCACCGATGTCGCCGCACTCTACGGCGTCGACAATGCCGGGCGCGACAAAACCGAGGGCGGCGTCGGCTGCGCGGTCGGGGATTTCGACAATGACGGCTTTCTCGATCTGTTCGTGCCCAATTACGGACGCAACGCCCTCTATCGCGGCTCTGCCGACGGTCATTTCACTAATGTCGCCGAAACCTTGGGGGTCGGCGTCGAAAACCACGCCGTTGGCGCTGCCTGGGGCGACTATGACAATGACGGCTGGGTCGATCTGTTCGTCTCCAGCTATGTCGGAGGCTCGGGCCAGCAGCAGCCCCGAAACGCCCTGTTCCGAAATCTGGAAGGCAAGAGGTTTCAGAACGTGCTTGCCGAGAATGCACCAGTGAACGCAGCCGATCATGGCGTCGCTTGGGTCGACATCGACCGGGACGGTGCACTCGACCTGTCGCTGACCGATGGTTATGGGCCGGTCGGCGGACACCCCGTGTTCCGCAACACTCTCCCGGGAGCCGACGCACGCCGCGGATTCAGTGTCCTAGTCCTCGACAGCAAGGGCCGCTCCGTGGTTCCCGGCGCTGAAGTGCGCGTGTTCGACGCAGCGGGACGTATCCTTGGGACACGACAGGTTGAAACCGCTGGCGGCTACAGTAGCCAGAGCCTAGCGCCGGTTTACTTCGGCCTTCCGGCCTCTTCGCCGCTGACGGTGGAGGTGACGTTCATGACCAGAGAGGGTCGACATTCGATCACACATAAGGTGACTGATCCGTCTCGTATGACAGGGCGCCCGTTGATCATTCGCGCGCCAGCGCCTTCGCGCTCACGTCCCTAGATCGACCCGGTTAGCTGGAGTTTTCTAGAACCCGAGCGAGTCAAAAAAGGTTGACGCGCCATTTTCTGGCAAGTGTGGCAGATCAGACACATGACGCCATTCAAACTGGAGAGCAAATCTTTAATTCGATGCGTAACATGCTTTTTTATAAGAAAAATATTTTGACACACTTCCTGCACTTGATCTTATTCGGTTGCGACCTGCAATCACCCCGTGACAGCTTGGTGAAAGGAAAGGTTGGCATCTTTGCTTAGCCAACCTTGCTTTTCACGAGAGGAAATTCTTCCGCCCAACACTAGGCAGTCCGCATGAGTGGGTAAGAGATTCATTTTTTAAATCAGCATATTGGCGAAATTTTTCTGCCAGCTCTGATTATGAGAAATACGCCCGCATTACGTTAAAGCAGCACCGGCAAGGGCAGATATCCCCTGAACGGATCTGGAGATCGGCAGCTCAAGAGACTTCTCCAATCAGCAGGTCGATTATGCGCATCGGCATTGCCATGTGATCACAACTGAGATAGCCTAAAGACCTAGCATAAAGGGGGTTAAACACATGAAGGGTAGATGTATCTTACTGTCCCGTGTCGCCTGCGGCGTTCTCGCTGCTGCGGCGATGAGCGGCAATGCGTGGGCCCAGTCGTCCACCGATTTAGCCGACGGCGGCGAAATCATCGTCACCGCGACACGTTCGGCTTCAGTCATCTCGAAGACCCCGATCAGCGTTTCGGCATTCTCTAACGAGCAGATGCAGAAGCAGGGCGTTCGCCAGTTCCAGGATCTTGTGCGCCTGACGCCGGGCCTGCAGCTCAACGAAAGCAACTTTGGCAGCAACGACGTGTCGATTCGCGGCATTCGTTCCAACGCAGGCGCCGCCACCACCGGCATCTATATCGACGACGTGCCGATCCAGCAGCGCGAAATGACCGGCGCTGGCGCGGTCTTCCCGGCGGTGTTCGACCTGGAGCGCGTCGAAGTTCTGCGCGGGCCGCAGGGCACGCTGTTCGGCTCGGGTTCGCAGGGCGGTACCGTCCGCTTCATCCGCGCCCAGCCTAGCCTGACCGATTATTCCGGCCTTGCGAGGGCTGAGGGTTCCGTCATGCCCAACCATGCCGGCAGCTACGAACTCGGCCTCGCCATCGGCGGTCCGCTGATCGAGGAAAAACTCGGTTTCCGCGTCAGCGCCTATCACCGTCACGACGGCGGCTGGATCGACAAGGTAGCCGGCACCTTCCAGATCAATCCCAAGTATGACACGCCGGGCGTGCTCCCTGGACTGGGCGCGGGTCAGGATGCGAACGAATGGAATGCTCACCGTGGCAATTTCGGGCCGGACTCGCTGGTTTTTACACCAGAACGGACCACGGTTGAGAATTACAACTTCAAGAAGACCACGGTGTTCAGCGGCGCGTTGACTTTCGCGCCGACGGAGAACTTAAAAATTACACCGTCATTCTTCCATCAGAACGAGCGCAATGGCGGCGTCAATAGAAGCATGTGGATGGCAGCATCGGATCTCGATTCGAACAAGTATGTCCTGCCCGATTTCTCGCCTGGAGCAGCCGGCACCTTCACGCAGCCCGCCATCAGGCAAAATGGCCAAACGGCTCCGGGCATCCAGCTTTCTCAGCTGACTTTGCCCGATACCGAGCGGGGCGGTGCCAGATTGAACATGGCGGCGCTTAATTTGGAATGGGATTTTGGTCCGGTTGCGCTCTATTCGACGAGCTCATATCTGCAGCAGAACCGCCATCAGTATTTTGACTACACCAACGGCTATCAAACCGCTTATATGCAGCAGGTGACGGCGGTTCCGGGTTCTAAGGCACCGTCTCTGGCTCAAGCCAGACAGAAGAGCTTCATTCAGGAGCTCCGTCTCCAGTCAAACAGTGACGGCGCCCTGAAATGGGTCGCGGGCGTCTTTTATCAGCACAGCAAGCAGAAGGGTACGCTGGATATCGAAGTCAATACCTGGAAATATGCCAATAATTTCTTCGGCATTCCTGGTCCGCCCCCGCCCGATTATTCAATCGCCATGTGGGGCGCGGACACCATTGGTGACTCGCTGGTTTATGCAGGCACCGACTGGACGACTGAAAAGCAGCTGGCCGGTTTTGCCCAGGCCGATCTTAAGTTGACCGATCAACTCACGGTCGTGGCCGGTGTCCGCTATTCGCGCAACTGGCTCGATTACACTCAGGCGCTGAGCGGCCCAGAGAACAATATTAATGCGCCCTACGGTGATCCTCCGATAGCGGCTGAATATCCGGGTGGATCGGTCACGAATATCGAAAATGCATTCACCCCCAAGATCGGCCTCAACTTCCAGATGGACGACCGCAACCTGCTCTACGCATCGGCGTCTAAAGGCTATCGCCCCGGTGGCGGCCAGATGTCGCTGCCAGGCGCTTGCAATGCCGATCTGATCATCCTCGGCTATGTCGATGACCAGGGCCGCGCGCAGACTCCACTGACCTATGGTTCGGACACGGTCTGGGCGTATGAAGTTGGCATGAAGAACCGCCGGTTGTTTGGCGGTGCGGTCAACTTCGCGGGTAGTGCCTTCGTTATCAAATGGAAGGACATCCAAACGTCGCTGGGTGTACCGACCTGCGGCTATAGCTTCGTTGACAACCTGACTTCCGCGACGGTCAAGGGCTTTGACTTCGAACTGGATGTCCGGCCGTTCGAAAGCCTGACGCTGGCGGCCTCTGGCGGTTATCAGCAAATGAAGCTGGATGACGCGCTGCTCTCGCCTGCTGGCGGCACCGTGCTGCCCAAGGGCCGTCCGGTTGGTGGTTCAGGCCCGTCGTGGCGGCTCGTGTTCTCGGCTGACTATCAGCAGCCGATCACCGATACGCTGGACCTGTACGCACGCACCGACGTGACTTGGCAGAGCAGGACTCCTCGGACGGGCACTCAGGTGCAGGGTGTTCTCAACTTCAACCCGAACGATCTCCCGGCGGTGGAATCGACGCTGGTCAACTCCCGTCTGGGTGTTCGTCAGGGTCCGATCGACATCTCGCTGTTCGTCAACAACGTGTTCAATAACAACAAGGCTCTCACCCCGTCCGCAGCACGCAACCGCGCGTTCTGGACGACCACGATCTTCCGTCCGCGGCAGATCGGCATGACGGCCGCCTATCGCTTCTGATAGGATGAAGTGATTTCCCCCGGGCTCTTCCGCTGCTCCTGAGATCAGGATCGGTGGCTGAGCCCGGGGATTTCTTTTATCTGGCTTGCCCAAGAGCACTCCGTCGACTTTGCGGACTTGCCTGCTAACGGTGCTGTCACAGCCGCAGCAGGGCTTTTCGCCTTTCCGCCCTTCGATAAGCAGGTGACCATCACACCATCATGGAAGCCGCTTGATACCATACCCCTATAGGGTATAGCAGGTAATGTCGGCTGCTATGAAAGCGTGAACGTGGGTTGTAAGTTCGACAAGGAAATCGCCCGCATGAGGCGCGTCGAGGGGCAGGCACGCGGCATTGCTCGAATGATGGAGGATGAGCGTTACTGTATCGATATCCTCAATCAGATGACGGCGATGGAGGCGGCCCTGCGTGCTGCCAAGGCTAAGGTTCTGGCGATCCATGCCGGTCATTGCATCGAAGATGCGCTGCAAGGGGGCGACATCGCCGCCCAGCGCGAAAAATTCACCGAGCTGGTCGCTCTGTTTGGCAAGGTAGGGCGCTAAGGCGTGCGCCTACTTCCGCTTCTTTCATGGCTTCTGGCCGGCCTGATGATCGTCATCGCTCCAGCCACGGCCGTGCAGGCACTGTCGCTGCCCTCTTCGGCGGCAACAATGACTACGCATTGCAGCGACATGGAAAATGCGGACGACACCTCCCATGACGAACAACGACAGGCCTGCCTTGCATATTGTCTGACTGTTCAGGCCGGCGTACTGTTTCAACTGCATTTTCAGTCTCTTAGCGCCATCTCCGCCACCGGTCTCGAAGGGTTTGCGCCGAACTCCACTCTACATGGCCATGTCATGGGGATCGACCCGCCCCCTCCCCGCCTGTCCTGAACTGATCCAACCCACAACTCACGACCGCGCTGACGGACGAACTCTATCTGTCCGTGGCGCCGAGAGCCGGCGTTCGCCGGCATGAGGATGATCATGTTCAGAAATCTAATCGATCGACGGCGCCTGATCCACGGCGCCAGTGTTCTGGGTGGCGGGGCGGCGGCTTCGCTGTTGCTACCCGGCTGGGCCAGCTCACAGACGGGCCATCATCAGCACGCTGCAGCCGACCCCGGCCGCGACATTCTGTCCGGTGAAGAAATCGCGCTCGCCATCGGCCATACGCCCTTCACTCTCGGCGACCGCACAGGTCATGCAATCACGGTCAACGGCAGGCTGCCCGCGCCCCTGATCCGCCTGCGCGAAGGGCAGACGGCACGAATCGCGGTCACCAACCATCTCGATGAGGATAGCTCGATCCACTGGCACGGCATCCTGCTGCCGTTTCAGATGGACGGCGTGCCGGGGATCAGCTTTCCCGGCATCCGTCCGCATCAGACCTTCGTCTATGAGTTCCCGGTCAGACAGGCCGGCACCTACTGGTATCACGGCCATTCCGGACTTCAGGAGGCAATGGGCCTGTACGGACCGCTGGTGATCGACCCCCACCATCATGATCCGGTCGCTTATGACCGTGAACATGTGATCCTGCTGTCAGACTGGAGCTTCATGCATCCCCACCGGATCATGCGGAAACTGAAGCAGCAGCCCGATTATTTCAATTACCAGCAGGAAACATTGGCTCGCCTGCTGTCCCGCAAGGGACCGGATGCGGCTGAACGGGCACGATGGGGTCGCATGCGTATGTCGCCGGCCGACATTTCGGACGTGACTGGCGCAGCCTATACCTATCTCGTCAATGGACAGGGGCCAGACGATGGCTGGGCCGGACTGTTCACTCCCGGCGAACGCGTTCGGCTGAGGATCATCAACGCTTCGGCGATGACGATCTTCAACCTCAGGATCCCCGGGCTCCCGCTGACCGTGGTCAATGCCGACGGGCAGGATGTCCGCCCGGTGGACACAGATGAAATCCAGATCGGTGTCGCCGAAACCTACGACGTTATCGTCACGCCCGAATATCAAGCCTACACGCTGTTTGCCGAGACGATCGACCGGTCCGGATATGCACGCGCCACGCTGATACCGCGCAATGGCATGGCGGCGGCAGTTCCTGAACTCCGCGACAGGCCAACCCTCACCATGCGTGACATGGGAATGGCCGGAATGGCCGGAGAGGGAGGAATGCGCCATTCGATGCGTGACGGATCAGTCGCGCCGGGCGTTGCCTTGACCCCGGGGGTGGAGATGATCGCTCCGATGCCGGCCGATCGCACCGGCGATCGCGGCCTGGGGCTGGAGGATGCCCCGCACCGCGTCCTCACCTATGCCGACCTCGAAACGCTCCACCCCGCTGCCGACAGAGGATTGCCGTCGCGCCAGATCGAGATCCATCTCACGGGCAGCATGGAACGCTATATGTGGTCGTTCGACGGCAAGACCTTTGCCGAACAGACCGAGCCCATACGCCTCGCCCGCGACGAACGGGTACGGTTCAAGCTGGTCAACGACACCATGATGACCCACCCGATTCACTTGCACGGCTTCTTTTTCGAGCTGCTGAACGGCAAGGGCGAACGCTGCCCGCGCAAGCACACGGTCAATGTCCTGCCGGGCGGTTTCGTCCGTTTCGATCTGACGGCGGACGCACCTGGCGACTGGGCATTCCACTGCCACCTGCTGATGCACATGCATGGCGGCATGTTCAACGTGGTTACGGTCCGCCCCCTGGACGGCCAAGCCGGTCATGGAGGCCATTGATGAGGCGCCTCATATCTTTCACCGCCGCCCTGCTGGTGGCCGGCCCCGCGCTGGCACAGCAGTCGGATCACGCCCAAGCGGCAGACCATTCCGGTCACGCAATGCCGGATGGCGCGGTGGCGCCAGCAGCCGACCCCCATGCCCACCACCGCATGACGGGGCCAACCGATGCTGCCATCCCGAGTGCAGCACCTCCGCCAGCGGCCATGTCGGGTCCGGCGCATGCCGCCGACACCCTGTTCCCCGCTGCGGCAATGGCGGCCGCGCGCGCGCAGTTGCCCAGGGAAATGGGTGCGATGACATTGGCCACGATCCGGGTGGATCGGCTGGAGGTGCAGCCGTCTCGAGGGCGAGACAACTGGGTGTGGGATGTCGACGTCAATTACGGCGGGAATATCGACAAGCTGTGGATCAAGACCGAAGGACACGGCGCCATCTCGGGCCGCGCCGACGAAGCAGAAGTCCAGGCGCTATGGAGCCACGCCATCGGCCCGTGGTTCGATATGCAGGCGGGCGTACGGCAGCAGGTTCGGCACGGTCCGGATCGGACGCAGCTGGCGGTCGGCGTTCTGGGTCTCGCGCCTTATTTCTTCGAACTCGATGCCGCCATTTTCCTGTCCACGAAGGGCGAGGCAACGGCACGCATCGAGGCGGAATATGACCAGCGCATCACGCAGCGCCTGATCCTGCAACCCCGGCTGGAGGCGTCTTTTTCGGCGCAGGACATCGCCGAACTTGGTGTCGGCTCTGGCCTGGCATCGGTTCAGCTCGGCGCGCGCCTGCGCTATGAGATTGTACGCGAGATCGCCCCCTATGTCGGCATAGAATGGCAACGCGACACCGGACGCACCGCCCGCCTCACACGTTCGACAGGCGGCGATGCCAACCGCCTGGCCCTCATCATGGGCCTGCGTCTATGGTTCTGACCTGAGATGCTGCCCGGCGGCGACCCTTTTGCCGTCGGGCAGCATCTGGCGGTCCCTCAAGCCGTAGCCTTGAGCGCGTTCAGCACATGCTCGGGTCGCATCGGCAGGTCACGCAGGCGCACGCCGATCGCCGCGAACACTGCATTGCCGATCGCGGGGGCGACCGCGATCACCGGTGGCTCGCCCATGCCGGTCGGAAACTCGTCATTGTCGACGAACTCGATGTCCAGATCCGGCACGTCACGCATTCTCAGCGGCGTATAGCTGTCGAGATTGTCGGTGGTGACGCGGCCGCCCGCGAAGCTCGAACCTTCGTGCAGCGCCAGGCTGACACCCCACAGCGAACCACCTTCCGCCTGTGCCAACGCGCCGTCCGGGTCAATGCGGGTACCGCAATCGATGACATGGGTCAGCCGCTCGACCGTGATGACCCCGGTTTCCCGGTCGACCCGAACCCGCGCGACGCATGCAGTCCAGGTCGGCATCTCGCGCTCCTGACCGTAGGAGCAGGCGACGCCCAGCCCGGTATCGGGTGGCAACGCCTCCCCCCAGCCGGCCTTTTCCAGCGCCCGTTCGAGCACCGCCGACAGCCTTTTGGCGCCACCGGTGGATACCGGCGCCTCGCCCGCATTCTTGCCCGCACCATCAAGCAGCGACAGCCGCAGCTGGCCGGGATCGCGTCCCATGGCATGGGCGACCTCGTCCAGAAAGCATTCGGTACCCCAGACCACCCAGCCCGGCCCGATCGAGCGTAGCCAGCCGGGCACGAAGGTGTCGTGCGCCAGCTGACTCTTGACCGCTCGCACCCGGTGGTTGGGCAGCGTGTACCAATGATCCGATCCCATGATCGAATAACGGTCGACCTTGCCACCGCCAGGAATATGCTCACGCTCGATCCGGGGCGAGATGGACGAACTGGCCCAGCCAGCGGCCGCGACATGATCGATACCCAGAAGGTCACCACTCCCGCCGATCGCCGCCTTGAACGTCTGGACCGAAGGTGAGCGCACGCAATCGAGTTGCGTGTCGTCCGGCCGCGTGAACACCAGCTTGACCGGTCGCTCCAGCGCCTTGGCCGTCAGCGCGGCGGGGATGGTGTAATCGCTCCACAGCCGCCGGCCGAAACCGCCGCCAAGATAATATTGACGCAGCACCACCTGCTCTTCGGAAACCTCCAGCAAGCCGGCGAGGATCGGGCGGATGAGCGATTGCCACTGGGTGCCCATGTGAATGTTCCACACCCCGTCCTCATGGACGGCAAGCGTATTGGCGGGTTCGAGCTGGAAATGGAGCGCCGTGGCGGTCGTGTAGCGTCCGGATACCGTTTTCGCGGCCGCCGCGAATGCCCCGTCGATGTCGCCGTCCCTGACCCATAGTCCACCACCGGAGGGATCGGCGCACAGCCGGTCGCAGTCGGCCAGGATCGCCGCCTCGTCGACCTTGGCCTGGGAGCCGGTCTGCCATTCGACTTTCATCGCTTCGGCCGCCTGGACGGCGCCCCAATAGGTTTCCGCGGCAACAGTCACCCAGCCGGGCAACAACCCCTCCCCCGCCTTGTCGTCGATGACGACATGGCCGACATAGCCCGGCACCTTGCGCGCCTCGCTGTCGTCGACCGAAACCACTTTGGCGCCTAGCCGGGTCGGTGGTGGCAGCGGTCTGGCATAGACCATCCCAGGCACCGCCGCGTCGATGCCGAAGCGCGCGCTGCCGTCGGTCTTTGCTTTTATGTCGACCTGCGGAACCGGACGGCCGATCAGCCGACGCTCCGCCACCGTCTTAATGGGAAGGGCCTTTAATTCGTCGGGCGTGAAACTGCGGTTGATCCGGCCGGCACGGATGATCTCGGCATAGGTAACCGAGCGGTCGCCGGCGATCACCCGGCTCGCCTCGGCCCGGCACTGTCCAGCCGGCACGCCCAGCATCGCCGCTCCAGCTTCGATCAGGGCGATGCGTCCGGCGGCACCGGCACGCGACAGAGTGTTGAACGATCCGAATACCGACGTGCTGCCGCCGGTTTCCTGAAATCCCCATTTGGTGTGGGAATCGACATGGACGACCCGAACGTCGGCCCAGTCGACCTCCAACTCCTCGGCAACGATGCGGCCAAAGGCGGTGCCGATATGATGGCCCATTTCCGCCTTGATGACATTGACGCGGGTGATGCCGTCGGCATCCATCTCCCACCAGATCGTCGGTGCGAACTGGCGGGCGGCGACCGTCTGCTGAGCCTCAGCCGTGGACGCTCCGGCAAGGCCGAAGGCCATGACCAGGCTGGCTCCCGATGAGGCAATCAGGAAGTGCCGGCGGGAAAGCTGGGGTGCCGCCTGCCCCTGGTGCGCGATCGTCATGTGATCAACCCTCCCCGCTCAGACGCGCGGCGGTCTTGATCGCCCGCTTGATGCGGACATAGGCCATGCAGCGGCAAAGATTGCCGTCCATCGCCTCGACGATTTCGGCATCGCTGGGGTTGGGGATCTCCTTCAGCAACGCGGCCGCGCGCATGATCTGACCGGACTGGCAATAGCCGCATTGCGGCACCTGCTCCTCAACCCAGGCGACCTGAAGGGGGTGCGGCGCCTCGGGCGGGGCCAGCCCCTCGATCGTCGTCACCTGGGCATTCGCCACCGCTTCGAGGGGCGTGACGCAGGACGGTACAACCTCACCGTTCAAATGGACCATGCAGGCGCCGCACTGCGCGATTCCACAGCCGAACTTGGTGCCGGTAAGTCCGAACTCGTCGCGGATGATCCACAACAATGGCGTATCCTGCGGCGCCCCCGAGGAGACTTCCCGACCGTTCAACCTGAAATCGACCATTGGCGACGACGCTCCCTTTATCGCACGCTCTGAACATCGCGGTCCGGCGGCTTTCAACCGCAACCCTAGCCAAGAACCGGTCGTGACGTCGACATCTCAATAGGTGGGCCTGTCACGGGTCATCACGCCCCGCTCGATCAGGTTTGCGGCTGGAGAATGAGGTGCGGTTGGGCCCCTCCAACCGCACCTCTCCATCCCGCACTGACGGAGTCGCCCCCTTGGCTGCCGTCAGTCGACGGGAGGTGTTGCGACGAAGACCAGACGCGCCGTGCCGGTTTCCTGGCCTTGGGCATTGTAATCGGTCAATTCGCTGATCATCGCACGACCATCGGCGGTTCGCGATCGATCCAGCCGCCTGACCACGCGCCCGTCGATGCGATGTTCGATGACGCGATGATTGCTGTTCACGACCCGCGCCGCCACCTCCATCGGCCGCGCCGTTATCGTTCCATCCGGAGCGATATTGTAGGTGGTCGCCGGCACCGGAACCCCGTCGTAACGGACGACGAAGGCAAGGATACTGCGCCTTCCCTGGCGGTTGTTCCAGTCGGACAGATAGGTTTCCTCCTGTCCCTGGACGGTGATCGTCAGCACCTGCTCGCCCGGTCCGCCGCGAGACTGCGCCGGATCATAGGTCCAGACGCCGGTGAAGGGATCGACGTCCGCCGCCACCGCCGGCGCGGACAGAAGCAGCGCCGCGACCGACGAAAGATACAAGCGTTTCATCGCCTTCCCTCCTCCAGACCGCCGCTCCTCATGCGCCCTTGCGGTGCACCGAACGCCCGCCGAGGTAGATCTCCTCCACCGAGGCATCGAACAAGGCGCCGGGCTCCACGGCCCACGGGTCCTGGGAAACGACCTGGAAGTCGGCCATCTTGCCGACGCTGATGCTGCCCTTGTCCTGATCCTCGTAGTTGGTGAACGCGCTCTGCGTCGTCCAGGTACGCAGCGCCTCGTCGACACTGAGGCGCCGGTCGTCGGGAAGGACGCCGCCCTCGCTGGCCGGAGCGACCAGGGAAGCCACCCCTTCCCAGGCCGAGAAGGTCGGGAAGCTGCCCGCCGGGTCCGCGACGCACAGAACCTGGACGCCATTGTCCAGCATGGCCCGGAAATCGGGCCGATCCCGGACCCGACCCGTTCCCTTCGCCGCACGGGTGATACCGACGGTGACTTCCAGCTCCTTCAAGCGGCGCAGATGCTCAGGGTCGCCAAGGAAACCCACATGATGGATCTGGTTGCGCATCTGGCGGCCGCTTTGCGTCCGGGCCGCGGCGATCGCGTTCAGGGACCGCTCAAGCCCCGGCACGCTGACGGCATGCAGCAGGACCGGCAGGCCCGCCCGGTTGGCCTTGGTGACATGTTCGGCGAGGCGCTCTTCCGTCCATTTGAAATCGCTGATGCGGTTGCCTTCCGGGTCCTGGCCGGCACCGTCGACGAACATCTTCACGCCACCGACACGGTGCATCTCGTCGCCCCGTCCCTGGGTCAGACCTTGAGCCAGCATGTCGTCGAGGCCGATCGCGGCGGGAACGATGTAATATGTCCGAAAACGCAGCGGCAGCCGCCCCTCGCGCTGCATCGCCTGCTCCAGACGGATATGCTCCGCCACGCCCGAGACGTTGCAGATCGTCGTCATGCCCGCGCCTAGATAGGCATTGTGGGCATAGCGCTCATAGGCGTCCTTGCGGGCGTCCTCGGGGTAGAGGGTGTCGTCCAGGACCATGTCGAACATTTCGGTGACGACCCCCGTCGGCTGGCCGTCGGCGTCGCGTCCCACCATCGTTCCAGTGCGGGGCGTGCCGTCCTTCCAGCGCAGCTTCTGTTCGTCCTCGACAGTCCAGAAGCCCAGCGTTTTCAATGCCGGCGTATTGAGCGAGGCGACATGCACGCTCGAAAACAGGATCATCGGGTGTTCTGTGGTGATCGCGTCCAACTCCTGACGCGTCGCCATACGCTTTTCAGCGACCTGCCCTTCGAGGTTGAAATAGCCCCGACCGAAAATCCATTGCCCCTTCGGCGTCTTCGCTGCTGCATCCCGCAACAGAGCGAAAATCTCGTCGAGCGTGCCCAGGGTACGCGGAACCCGCGTATGAAACGCGTCGGATTCCACATACCATTCGAAATGGGTGTGGCCGTCGATAAAGCCGGGGAGCAGGGTCCGCCCTCCCAGGTCGACCGGCTGCAAGCCGTCCGCACGCTGGCGTGCATCGGCATTGGAGCCGACATAGGTGATCCGCCCATTTCGGACCAGAACGGCCTCCGCCCTGGGAAGCGCGCTATCCATCGTGGCGATGCGGCCGTTGACCAGCAGCAGATCGGCCGGAGACGCTTCGGCCGGGACGGAGGGAAACTTGCCGCACGCCGCTGCGCCGAACGCGAAGGCCGCGGCACTGGCGATGAAATCTCTACGATAGAGCATCCTTGCCTCCCTTATGCGCCAATCCCGGCAGACTGGCTTTACGTTGTGATTTGGTTCCCGATCGTCTGGTTCAGAGCCATAGCGATAAGACTTCACCCGAATGTCGTTCGCCGAGCATGTTTACGACGGTAAAGCCCAACCTAATCTCGGCAGCTTTCATCCAGCTGTCGCACACGCCACCCGCCCGTGACGCCAGTTCAGCGGCCCGGTTTGTCCACGGCATTGGCCTTGACGTAGCGGGCAAGGTCGGCAGCGGTGGTGAACCATACGCCCGGCTTGGATTGCATGTAATCGATGAAGTCGCGCAGATGAACGATCCGCGATCTCCGCCCGATCACCTGCGGATGGAGCGTGAGGATGAAGACCGAGTTTTCGGCATAGGCGACGTCAAATTCGTCCTTATAGGCTTTGAACACCAGTTCGGGCGACGGCATCGTCCCGTAATCGGCCGGTAGATAAGGTGCGTCGTCGAGAATCCAGGTGATCGGTAACTCGATGACGCCTGTATCCTTGCCATTGCTGAGCAATTGATACGGCTCGTCCATCGCCATCATGCTGCTGTCGTAAAGCAGCCCAAGCTTGCTTGCGATGCCGACGCTATGAGGGCTGATCTCCCATGATCCGGTGCGAATGCCGACCGGCGCCTTGCCTGTCTTTTCCTTGATATAGTCGAATGCCTGACGCGTCAGGCGCTCTTCCTCGGCGGCATTGTCTAATTTGCGGACATCCTCGTGAATCCATCCGTGCAGCGCCACCTCGTGCCGCCCCGATGCCATGATCGAGGGCAAGGTTTCAGGCGCCAGGATGTCGGCGGCGGCAGGCACGAAGAAGCTGGCCGGCAGCTTCCGCTCGTCCAGAAGCTTCAGGACGCGGGGCAGACCCTCCTTGGCGCCATATTGGTAATCCGACAGGACCCCGTGATTGATGCGACCATCGGGAAGCGACCATGTCTCGTTGTCGACGTCGAAGCCCAGGACCACGGCCACCTTGGCGCCATTCGGCCACGCCTTCGGCATCAACCGCTTGCCTGCGCGAACCGGCGCCACCGAGGCCTTGATCTCCTCGATCGTCCAGCGAGTCCCCGGCTGGTCGCCCGAGGTCTGGGCATTCGCCGCCGCACCCGCGCCCAGAGCCAACGCCATCGACGACACTAGAATAGCTGGCCAGCGCACCATCACCCACCCCCATGCTTTGCCTTGATCGGCAAGATTATGACGAGCTGGACGAAATTGTCACGATACTCCGCCGTCAGCCTGATCGACCATGATCTGCCTATGGGGCCCCACTTCAATCGATGTTCGGCACGTCGATCGTTATCCGGGATTCCTGTTGCGCCTCAAGGTCCGCCAAGCTCATCGGCACCGTCTTGAGATCGAAGGTCGCATGCCGCATCAGCTGGTCGCCGATGTGGGCGGTGGCCTTGCCGTCCAGGCTGATGAACTGGTTCTGCCCACCCTTGGGGCTGACATCCATCATCACGCCGCCGTCGGGGCTGATTTCCATGATCCCGTTCCAGCGCTCGGACCCGTTATGCGGCACGGCGAAGGGCATGATGCCCAGGCGGGCCGCCACCGTCAGCGACCAGCCGCTGAATTCATCCGACACGGCCGATCTGCGAAACGCCGGCTTGTCGGGGTTCTTGTCGATCTGCTCGACGTCATAATAGCGCCAATAGATCGGCATCCGCCACTTGCTGCTATCGCTGCTGCCATAGTCCTTGGTCACCGCATCAACGGCGCGGGCGACGGTGCGGCGTAGAACCATGTTCCTGTCCTGGCCATTGAACCAGTCGTAGCGCATGGGCAGGCCGGCATCCGAGCCCTGGATGGCACGATGAAGGATATCGTTGCGGTAGGCCCCGGTGCGCGGCTCCCACTCGCCAAGGTCGTCGGCCACGATCTCCTCACGGGCAATTTCAAGCCAGTGTGTCATCAACGGCAGGCCGGGGCTGTCATAATAGCCATCGCCATCCAGATCCTCGCGGATCGCATTCCACGACGCCATGGTTTCGACTGCCTGCTCCAGTCGTGCATCGCCCGCTACCGCGCGGCGCAGATAAGGCACGAAGAACTTCGCGTTGATCGTCGACTGATCGACGCCGCCCCAGCCATTGCCGAGCTTGCGGTTGACCTCCTTGAACTGCTCCATGGTGACCTTGGACAGAGGCCGCATCAGGTCATAGGCGAGATAGTTACGGGCGGTCGCGCCCCAGCGTGAATTGTCGCGATAAGGAACCGCGGCATTCGGCCTGGTATTCCAGGCGTGGAAGAATCCCTCCGTCGGATTCTTGAACTTCGACCAGTCCTGATAGGGTACCCAGCCTTGCCATTCATATTCGCCCGTTCCCGGCGTCGGAAGGCGTGGATCGATGTCACCGACACGGATCGGCCGCCGGCCGACATGCCAGCTGGCGATCGTCCCATCCTCGCCGCCATAGTTGATCGTGGCGCTGCCGGTGCAGGTGGGCATGATTTGTTCGAATGCGGCGAAATCCTTGGCGCGCATCCACTCCACATAGCAAACCCAGTCGCTTAGCTCGCCAGTGCGCAATGCGTTGCGCTCGGTATAGGCGCGCTGGTTCTTCTCGTCCCACCGCACGACCGGTCCATGGATGGTGGCAGCAATCTCGATGACGACATCGTCCCCGCCATTGACCTTTATCACCTCGTTGCGGCGGTCCATGTCGCGCCATGCGCCCTGATACCAATATTGGTAGCGGTTCTCGGGGTTCAGCCTTTCGGCATAGGTGTCGACCTGGTCATCCATGCCGACATTCTGGATCCAACCATGGCCGGTGCCGCGCCCCATGACCAACGGCCCGCCGCCCTGACGGGTGTAGCCATAGGCATCGAAACCGGCGCCGACATAGCGGATCTGAGGCCCGTCCGACGTCGCCTGCATCATCAGCACTCGGCCACTCGCCGAACGCTGGGGAGCGACCAGGACGGAGCGGCTCTCGCTGGGAATACGGAGATCATAAACCATCGCGATCTGAGTGCCCGGTGCCTGGACAGCAGATCCGTCCAGCCTCAGATAATCGACCTGTTCGAACCGCCGGGGTGCCGCTTCCGCCGGCGCGGCATGGTTCGCCGCGACGACGAGGCCGGACAGGCTGGCCGGTGACGGCGCCTTGGACGGATTCAAGGGGATAGCATCGGGATCGTCCAAGGGCAGCACGTCATCGAAGATGATACGCGCCTGGGCCTCGCCGAACTTGCCGACCAGCCAGGCATAGAAATCCATGTTCCTGAGTTCAGCGCTGTTCGACACCGCCCATTGGCGATGCCTGGCGAAAGTGGAAACATAATCATGGATCGTCCAGCGCTCGGGCTGCACCTTCCACAGAACCCCGAACTCATAAGGCATCTTGTTTTTCGGATCGGCGACCGCTTCGTCGACCGCGCGATTGATCCCGGCGATCTGGGCTTTCATCAGGCGCTGATGTTCGGCCGGCAGGGCATCAAACATCGCCTGGGTTTCCGCTGGGGACAGAGCCGAGCGCCGTTCCCGCTTGTCGGATTCAACGAAACTGGCGTCGAGTTCCGCCATCCGGCCCAGCGCGGCGCGGCGAGACCGGTCGAATTCCGCCATCCGGTCCTGCATCAGCGCGTAACCGCCAGCATAGAACAGCGCTTCTGCGGAATTGCCATAGATGTGCGGCACACCGAAGGAGTCCCGATAGATAGTGGCCGCTTCAACCCCGGCCCCCGTCTGTCCGACAGCAACCGTTGCTGACCCCAGAGAGGTCAGTAAGGCGATGGAAAATGCGATCTTTTTATCTTTGCATTTCATGGAAATGCGCCTCTCTCAAATCAGGGCATCATTATGTACGGCCAACAAGCGCACGTCACAGGCGAACATGAGCCACGCATGGCGGCGCAATGTTCAGCAAGCTAGTATAGTTAGCTTTCACAAAACTGTCGTGGTGCCGCTTGGTCACCTGAATCCGAGTATTCTGTAGGCCTACATTCCTCGGCGCATCTGGGCCTGACCAAAAAAGCTTCGCCGGGATGGAGCTCGACGAAGCATAAAATTCCGCAATTGAGATATCCGCAGCCTGTCCAGACCACGGATATCTCAATGATTACAGTTCAATAGCGATAGGAGGCGAATATGCCGAAAGTGCGTGGCCGTTCGGCGGTGCCCACCAGAATGGTCGAAGCCGCGCCGGCGATCCGGCCATAATTGACTGGCGAGTCGTTCAATACATTGTCCGCGAAGATCGCCAGATCGATGCGTCCTGTCTGAATACCCGCGCGCATTCGGAGATTATTGACCGAATCAAGCGGATAGGCAGGCAAGCCCCCATCATAGCCGAAGACACCCGGGTTACGATCTGGCGCCTTGGCCAAATACTGGTAGTCAGCGCGTGCATAGGGCTGAACATCACCATTCACCGGGAACTGATACTCGCCAGACAGGGTCAGGGTGAACGGCCGTACGGGCAATTTTTCTCCCTTGAACCGCAAGGTCCGTGGTCCCTGAAGCACCGTTTGGTCAAATACGGCGTGATTATAACTCACCGCCACGCCGAACTGCAGGCCGGTTGCTGGTCGTAGCTGCATGGACAGGTCGATGCCCTTGCTAGTCGCCGATCCCTGGTTGGTCACGAACAGGCCGCCACAGCTGGTGAACGACACCCGCTGCTGGATATCCTTCCACTTGATGATGTAGGCGCTGGCATCAATCTGGATCAGATTGTCGAACAACCGGTTCTTCGACCCGATTTCATACGACCACAGGCTATCCGAATTGAAGGTTGCCGGCGTATCCGTCAGTCCAAGCGCGTTAAGATCCGTCGCGCAAGCGACGCGTGACAATTGCGCCTGCGCACCACCAGGCCGATAGCCCTTGGCCACCGACGCATAGATGAGATTAGCTGGGTCAATTTGCCAGGATACGCCAAACTTGGGCGTGATCGGAGTTTCGGATTGCTTGCCAACCGTGACCGAGCGCCCACCGGCCAGAGGGCCGTCACGCAACACCTCGGTATCGAACTTGGTCTGGGAAATGCGAGCGCCCGCGGTGACCTTGAACCCGTCAAACAACTCGTAATCCGCCTGAGCAAAGCCAGCCAGCTGCTCGTCGATCGTATCGATTTCGGTATAGAAGAACATGTCACCAGGCAGCATCGGAGATCTATAAACCGATTCCACGTTCTGAGCGCCGTTGGTTCGAATTTGGATTGCACGATCAAGGAACGCATCCTTGATATCCTGGAACTGGAACTGCTTGGCGCGCGAATAGAAGCCGCCGACCACCCAGGTCAAAGGTCCGTCACCCTGTGATTGAAAACGGGCCTCCTGCGAGAAGTTCTTCTGGGTGTTGATGAAGGCGGCTGTGCCGATCTGCCCCGGCAACGTCAACGCCGTGCGACGCGAGCCATAGAGTGCAGCATCATAATAGGTGTAGTCGCTATACGTATCGAACTTACGATCGAAATAGGACGTATTCGAAATAAACGCGACGCTTCCCATATCCACTTCGATCAGAAGTGCCGGCAAGACGAAGCGGTCCTTCACATAAGGATCGAACACGTAGCCGTTGCGAAATTTCATCTGATCCGGATCGGACAGGGTGTTGAAGAATTGCGCCGTGCTCTGAGCGTTCTCACGCTGGTAATAGACCGAGGGCGTGACGAGGATACTCTCACCCAGTTGGGCGCCAAGCGCAAAGCGGGCCACGAGCGTTTTGGTTTCGTTGACATTTTTCTCGACCAGTCGCGAAGGCGTCGCCGGCTCGGTGACCGGCGTGTAACGGTCGACATAACCACCATCGCGACGATACCAGGCGCTGGCGCGAAAGCCGATCTTGTCCTCGATGATCGGCGCGCCATAGGCGATGCCGGCCTCGTAGTTCGCCTGCCCTCCTTCGGTCTGCGAGACTTCCGCACGCCCATAGGCGGACGGCGACGACATGCTGGGTTTGGGCGTGATAAAGCGGATCGAGCCGCCCTGCGAACTGGCGCCGAACAGCGTGCCCTGTGGACCGCGCAGGATTTCCACGCGCTCAAGGTCGAAGACGCGGGGATAGTTGTTAGTGGCGCTGTTACCGACAGTACGGACCTGCGTGGGCGTATCGTCGATATAGATCGCCGTGGTGGCCGAGCCGACGGTCGAGGTGATGCCGCGGATCGACACCTGGCTGCTGCGGCCTGACCGGTTGAACGTCACGCCCGGCGTGAGGCGGGCGACGTCGTCCATGGCGCGCACGCCCTGCGTATCCATGCGCCGCTGGTCATAAGCGCTGATGCTGATCGGAACCCTGGACACCGCGCTCGACGTGCGGGTCGCCGTCACCACGATGTCGTCACCGGACATTGATTGCGATGCACTCGCCGGTTCCGCAGAAGTTTCATCAACCTGAGCAAAAGCAGGTGCACTCGACATCAACGCGACGATAGCAGACAACAGAAATCCCTGCTGCCGCAACTCGATTTTAGTTGCCAGCCCCATTTTACCCTCCATTAAAGGTGGGCCCCTCCCTTTCCGGGAGGGGCATTTCTATCAGCTATGCCTCATAGACAGCCTTCCCGCCCGTGAACGTCTTCAAGATCTTGATCTTGAGGATCGTCTCTGGATTCACGGTATGCGGATCTTCAGCGAGCATCACGAAATCGGCATATTTGCCGGGCGTGATCGAACCTTTGTCATTCTCCTCTTTATTGCAGTAGGCGCCGTTTAGCGTGTGGATCTTGAGCGCTTCGGCCACGCTGACCTTTTGCTTGGCGCCCCAGGTCTGACCGTCCCAGCCCTTGCGGGTGACAATGCCTTGAATGCCCATCAGCGATGCGAACGGACCCGGGCCATAATCGGAGCCCGCCGATGCCCGAATTCCCGTATCGAGGAAGGATCGGAACGGCAGTGCCCGATCCATGATCTCCGCGCCGTAGAATTTGAACTTGTCGCTGTTGTAATAGGCATAAGTCGTGAACGTCGCCGGCACGGCGTT
Source organism: Sphingomonas sanxanigenens (assembly GCA_037190805.1). Classification (GTDB taxonomy): domain Bacteria; phylum Pseudomonadota; class Alphaproteobacteria; order Sphingomonadales; family Sphingomonadaceae; genus JBBCJR01. Next base: position 182,087 of record JBBCJR010000004.1, read on the forward strand.
GATTGCCTTCATGCGCCGGAGAATATCGTCGTTGACGATCGCGCAGTGGGTGATCTTCGGCCGTGCGTCCGCCACCGGGTGCAGCTTCAGTGCGCGCTCATAAGCCTTCAGCGTGGAGTCGATACCGACATCACCGTTCGCGTGGCAGTTAAGCTGGATGCCGGCGCGGTGAACACGCTCTGCCCAGGCGTCGATTACATCCTGCGGCTGGACGATGATGCCGAAATAGGGCGGCGAAATGCCGGGATAGCCGTTGCTCAGTCGCGCCGTGCGTTCCGAGAAGGAGCCATCGACGGTGTTTTCCGACGTCGCGCCCAACCTCAGCATTTCATTGCCGAAGCCCGACTTGATGCCGTTGTTGATCATCGCTTCCAGCAGATCGCCAGCCACCTCGAAGCTATGCCGGTGCTTCAGGTCACCTGCAGCGAGAACCTCCTGCAGAGCGACGAGATCTGCGAACTGGCGTGTGCTTCCCTGCGCGCTGGTGATGCCATAGCGCACTAGTTCTTTCGAGAAATGGGCCGCGCCTGCGCGCGCCCGATCACGCTCCTGGGCAGGCGTGTATTGGGGATAGGTCCCACCCTTCTCGAGCACGGCGTTCGCGCGTTCGGCTACCCGTCCGCTGAGTTCACCGTTCGTCTCATGGAAATATTCGCCGCCGGGTGGGTTCGCGGACTCCTTAGTGACCCCGGCCAGTTCGAACGCCTTGCTGTTGTAGAAGCTGGTGTGGCCGCCCCGATGGCGTACCCGAACCGGATGCTGCGTCGATACCTTGTCGAGGTCCAGTCGATTGATCAGGCGGTTATCCTTGACCTTGGTGTCGTCATAGAAATAGCCGATCACCCACTGCCCCGGCGGAGTCTGTTCAGCCTTCGCCTTCAACTTGGCGATGATGCTGTCGATCGTGACGAACTCGACCTCGAACGGATTACCGACCAGCACTTCGTAAAGTAGCGTCTGCCCATCGGCGTGCAGGTGCGTGTCGTGAAAGCCCGGCACGATCGTGGCGCCACCAGCGTCCAGGAGTTTCGTGGACGAACCGCCAAAGCCCTTGATCTCGTCGTTGCTGCCGACCGCGACAAAACGGCCGTTCTTGATCGCGATCGCCTGCGCGGTCGGATTGGCGTCGTCGACCGTGTAGACCTTGGCGTTATGAACGATCAGGTCGGGCTGCGCCGTGCCAGCCGCGAATGCGGCGGTCGGCAGCTGCGACAGCGCGCCCCCAAGGCCGAAGCCGGCAAGGCTGATAAATTCTCTGCGATTTGTAGGGCAGTCGGCCATAGATTTTATCTCCGCTCCGAATAAGCGACAAAGCCGGCTTCCGACAAAATGGTCGGATTACAGGCATATGCCGCCACCAAAACCCAGCTTAACTAAAAATCCCCTGGTCGTCTTGATCCTGCAGCGACCTTGTTATTCTGCTTTGTGTGCGCTGCTATCTTTGTCCCGCATAGGAGCTAAACAAAGCCCATTGGTGCCTACTTGACACCAGCGATGCATTCGCTTTCACTGCATGGCCATTAGACAGGGAGGCCGCGACCATTGTGACAGGCACCAAACTCATTCCGCCCTTCGCGGCATTACGAGCCTTTGAAGCGGTGGGCCGCCTGAACGGTGTCCGCAGCGCCAGCCGGGAACTGAACATCGATCACGCGGTGGTCAGCCGTCATTTACGCTCTCTGGAGGCCTGGGTCGGGCGGCCGCTTCTGGTTCGCGGCCATGCCGGGTATCATCTGACGCCGGAAGGCCGAATCTATCATGACGAAGTCTCGCAGGCGCTGGGGATAATCCTCGTCGCTACCAATGCGTTGATGCATGGGCGCTTGAAGTTTCGCCTTTATTGTATTCCGGGTTTCGCCTCGCTGTGGCTGTCCGACCGGTTGAACGACTTCATCAGCGCCAATCCCGACATCGAACTCGGTTTCAAACCCACCGATCAGGCAGCGAATTTTCGCGCGCGCGAAGCCGATGCGGACATCCGCTATCTCAGACAGTGGGAAGAGGCGGGTGTCGCGCTTGGCCTCCAAAGACTCGAATTTGCGCGGCCCGCGGTGTTTCCGGTCGCCAGCCCCGGTTTCGTGGCTGCGATGAAACCGCTGCGATCAGCCGCCGACTTGCTGAACCATACGCTGATCCACGAAGAAAACGACCGCGAATGGCATCACTGGCTGAAGGCGCAGGATGTTCATTGCGACAATCCCCTTTCCGGCCCGCACCTTTGGCATGCGCACCTTACCCTCAACGCCGCACGGCAGGGCCATGGCATCGCGCTGGCCAACACAATGCTGCTCGGCTCCGATATCGAGGAAGGCCGGCTTCAGATCCTGCGGCCAATCGAAGGGGCATTCAATCAGGTCCGGTTCGGCGGATATACGCTGTTCGCGCGTAGCGAGACGTGGAACATGACCGCACTCCGCCGCTTTCGACAGTGGCTGTTCAAGGCCGCGGACAGGTTCGAGAAGCTCGAGAACGGCGAAACGCCCCGCGACTTGGAAGTCGCCTAGTCGGTCGATGGGAGGCGCGCGGCCCGAGGAGTCCCCCCTTGCCGCGCGCGAGCGAGATCAGAAGCGCGTGGTCGCGCCGACGAAGAAACGGCGTCCGGGCGAATAATAGCCAAATCCACCGGTGCCGGTGATCGTCTTCTTGAACATGTTCTGGACACCTGCGCGCAGCACCAGCTCGCGCGTTGCCCGGAATGCAGCGGCGACGTCGAACAGCGTGTACGCTTCGGTGATCGTGCCGCCACCAGCGAGTTCCTTGCCCGTATGCTGCGCCGTCACCGACAGCGTCAGGCGCTGCAGCGCTTGCCAGTCGACCGATGCGAAGCCAGACAATTTGGGTGCAGTGATCAGATTGTCGCCGGTATCCAGATTCTTTGCCTTCATCATCCAGGTCGCGTTGGCACGAACCGTCAATTCGGGGAAAGGCCGGACAGAAGCGCTGAATTCCATACCCCGCGTCCGGGCGCGCTGGATGTTCTCCATCATCGTCCACCAGCGGCCCTGGAAGAATCCGAGCGCCGCATACTGGATCTTGTTACGGAAATTCGTGTTGAAGAAGGTCGCGCTCAGGCTCGTGCCGCCCTGGTCATAGGCTGCGCCCACCTCGTAATTGGTGCTTTCCTCGGGCTTCAGATCCGGGTTTCCGGCCATGTAGCAACCGCCCCCGGTGTAGCCGAGGCCGGTAAGCGAGCTACAGCCGCCCCCACGCGAAAATGTCGCCGCGCCAGCGCTGTTCTCCTTCAGCGAAGGGGCCCGAAAGCCGCGCGACACGCCGCCGCGCAGGGTCAGCGCCTGCATCGGATGCCAGACAAGATAGGCGCGCGGGCTGAAATTCTCTCCATAGCGCTGGTGGCTGTCGAGACGTCCGCCCAATGTCAAAAGCAGCGGTTCAGCAAGCGTGATCTGATCTTCCAGGAAGAGCGCCCAGGTCCGGCCCTTCAAGGTCGATCCCTGGATGACGTTACCGTCATAGTCGACGGGAATGGTGCCGATGGTCTGGTCGTTGGTCAGCTGCTCGTCGCGAAACTGACCGCCCACCGCAACCTTGTGCAGAACGAGGAGGTTGGTTTCGAAATTGACGATGCCGTCGACGATCCACTCATGGAATTTCGCGGCTTCGCCCTCTGCGGCGACGTCCCGATTGACGAAGGCATTGCGATAGACATCGATGCGCGAGGTACCGAAGCCCCATTCGCCTTCATGGCTTGCCCGAAAGTTGGTGCGCTTGGTGTCCGATCCCCAACCCGCCTGCTCGCCCCCGGTCGCGGTGCGGGTTTCAGGCGCTACCGGCTGTTCCAGCCCGTAGCTGCCCTCGGCCGAGAAAATCTGTCCTTCCGCAGCCCGGAAAGTAAGGACGCCATTGATGTTCTTGTTGATGACACCAGCGGTACCGTTGTTGTTGGCCAGCACGATCTCGTCCGGGTCCAGCCGTGAGTAGGTGCCGCCCAGCCTGATGCCGACCTGCTCTGCCAGGGGTCCGCTGGCGTTGAAGCCGAACTGATAGGCGTCGCCGCGGTCGCTGTCCTCGGGCTTGGTGTAGCTGGTGTTGAACGACCCCCGCCATGTCGGCGCGATCCGCCGGGTGATGATATTGATGACGCCGCCCATCGCGTCCGAGCCATAGATTGACGACATCGGACCGCGCACGACCTCGATCCGTTCGATCATGTCCGGCGAAATCCAGTTCAGGTCCTGTCGGCCGAGATCGGGGCGGTAGCTGATGTCGCGCGAATTGCCGACGCGCCGTCCGTCGACGAGCAGCAGGGTATAATTGTCCGGCAGACCGCGAATGTTGATCTTCGACATCGCACCTGTCGGGCTGACACCGCCGGTGACGCCCGGTAGGCGGCCCAGTACCTCGCCCAGGCTCTGGACCGGGCGACGCTCGATCTCCTCGCGCGTGATGACGCTGATGGAGGCGGGTGCGTCACGAACCTCCACACTGGTCGCCGAAGCGGTGACGACGATCGTATGATCGTCCGCGACCTCGCCCGCCCGTCTGTCATGCGCACGGCCCTGGGAATAGGCTGGCATGCTGAGAAGTGTGGTGGCGAGCAGCGCTGAAACCAGGCCCGGCGCGAGGTAACGATGAGCAGTCATGAGTGTCCCCTGTTTGCAGACGACGCCGGGACGGGTCCCCTTTTCGCTGGTGCGGAAAAGGGTCTCTCATCGGCGTCGCAAGGAGCAAATAATAATAATTCTTAATTGCAGAAATGGTTACGGGGGGTATATCGCTCATAGCCGGATCGTTCACGCCGGCCCGCCGTCTCTCCAAGGAAACGCTTTTAGTGCTTTCGATTTACAAGGATTTCGACTTCTCGCTGCTGCGGGTTCTGCACGCGCTTCTGGAAACCGGCGGCCCGACAGCCGCTGCAGGACGTCTGGGGGTAAGTCAGCCGGTGGTCAGCCGCGCCCTTGCCCGGTTGAGGATTCTCTTGGACGATCCGCTGCTGGTACGAAAGCTGGGGGGCATGGTGCTGACGCCCCGCGCCGAAGCACTGCGCGAGCCACTGGCCCGATGGCTGGCGGACGGAGAGGCGTTGATGCGGCCCAGTGGAATTCATCCCGCCACGCTAAGGCGGACGTTTCGCATCGCATCGACCGATTTCGGCGTCATCAGCGTCATCGAACCGACGCTGACGCGGATCGCGGAGACGGCGCCCTCGGTCGGCCTCCTGATCTCCCCGTTGTCCCTTGAGGCGCAGCGGGAACTGAACGAAGGACAGCTGGATCTGATCGTCACCGGCTTCGCCCCGGACCCATCCGCAGTCCATGCCCGGCAACTATTCAACGAATCATATCTGTGCCTGGTTCGGCGGGGACACCCGATTCTCGATCACCACCCGCTCTCCTTCGACGCCTTCCTCGAATGGCCTCATATCGCGGTGACAGTCATGGACCAGGAAGCCGATGGCTTCGACGATCGGCAGCGCGAGGCACGCCGCGAGAAAATCATTCTGTGGACGCCGGACTTTTCGTTGTCACCAATGCTGGTGCGCGACACCAACGCTATCGTTACGCTGCCCGCCCGCGCCGCTCGTCGGTTCGCGGCGGACCATGACCTGGCCGTATTCGACCCGCCGGGCGAAATGAACCCGTTCGACTATTGGCTGGTATGGCACGAACGCAGCCAGCGCGATCCGGCCACGCAGTGGCTGATTGACCAGTTGGTTGCGCCCTTTCGAACATCCTCCCCTCTCAGGCCATCATGAAAGGGCACCGAGCCCGATCAGCACGCAAGGACTCTGAAGCCGCCGGACGGCTTGCATGGATCAATCACTTGTTTGTCGCCACGCGCCCAGAAATGGCTGGAAGGCGCACGCCGTGTTCTGGTTCGAAGCAGTCGCGTCGTCGGGGAGAATATGCGCTGCGACTGGATCACGATCGCAGAGCCTAAAATGGAGATGAGGCTGGCCGGCTCTCTAGCGGCGAGCCCTGCCCTCGCCGAAGACATGCTAGGGGATATGGCAGATGCGGCAGGCGAGGACCGCCTCGCCCGACGCCACGATATAGTGATCGCCGCCATCGGCGATGCCTGTCGTGAAGACCACGTCGCGAATGTAAAGCTTGTCCTCCAATGGCCGGGTCAGTTCCGGCGCCGGTTCCAGCAAAGCCGTGTGATCGCTCCGCAATATCCTGGCCGGATCGTCCCCGTCGAGGATGGACCAATAGGTGCGATAGATGCCTACGACCTCCTTGGGCTCCACCCCGTGCCACAGCGTCAGCCAGCCCTGATCCGTGAGAATGGGTGGCGTTCCGCCACCGATGCGCGCGGTAGCGACGGTCGCGCTGTGGGAACGGATGCCCGGCTGCCGAAAGGGTTTCCAGTGGAGCGCATCCGGCGACGTGGCCAGGTTGATCGACGGGCCGCCACGCCATTCGCTGCCCGGTGGATACGCGAAATACAGGTCGCCAAGCGGCCGGGTCTGGGCCCAGTAGCGGCCGTCGATCAACCCTTCGAAGATCAGCATGTCCTTGTTCTGATGGTCGAGTACAATATCCTCGAAGGTGAAATCGAGGCCGTTGGTCGAACTGTACAGGGTAGTCGAATGACGTTCCGGACTGACCGAACAGGTCGTCATCAGCCAGCGATCGCCGACGCGGGAAACGCGCGCGTCCTCGATTCCGTAGCATTGGAAGCTGTCCTGGGGCGCGATCGCCTTGTCATAATGGACGGTCACGACGCTCAGCCCGTCTGGTGTCAGTTCGACGGGAAGGATCCATGACAGCGATGTCAGCGCCATCACGCGCCACGGTCCACCGATGATCGTGAACTTGCGCGGATCGGAGGTATCGACCAGTTCGAGCGGCCAGGCATCGAGCACATAGCGCCCGTCCGTCCAACGAATAGCGTGGATGTGACCGTCAAAGACGGGGGTTCTGAGCGCCTCCGCGATACGCACGAACATCGCCAGATTGCCGTTGGGTAGTCGCGTCAGGCCCGGGTTGAACGCGCCCAGTACATAGGTCTCGGCCGCCAGATGTCCGGTCAGGGGTGAGCGCGACAGGTCGATGTCGTCGGGACCCAAGATCAGCCGATCGACGGGATAGGCGCGAGGCCCCACCCCCTCGGACATGTGGCCATCCGTCCTTTCGTCACCCGGCACGCGGCACCTCCCTGTTTCCTCCACAAAGCCAATCATGACCGCCGAAGTTCCGTTCCGAAGGACGCTCCCCGGCGTTGACCCCCGCCCTCCGGTCGGCGACAGGACTGTATCGGGACAACGCGCAGGTCTGAGAAGGAGCAATGATGACGGCACCGCTCGTCGACCTCAGGGGCAAATGCGGACTGGTTGTCGGCATCGCCAACGAGCACAGCATCGCTGCCGGCTGTGCCGATGCCTTCGCCCGCTGCGGGGCGCGGCTGGCCGCCACCTATCTCAACGACACGGCGCGCAAATGGGTCGAGCCCGTGGCCGATCGCCTGGGCTGCGAATGGACGGCACCTTGCGATGTGCGGGAGGCCGGGCAGGTCGAGGCATTGTTCGATCAGGTCGGCACCCGCTGGGGCCGGCTCGATTTTCTGCTTCATTCCATCGCCTTCGCGCCGCGCGAAGATCTCCACGGGCGCGTCGTCGACGCCTCCGCCACCGGCTTCGCCCAAGCAATGGATGTGTCCTGTCACAGCTTCCTGCGCATGGCGAAGCTGGCCGAGCCGCTGATGACCGAGGGAGGCTGCCTGCTCTGCGTCACCTTCTACGGATCGGAACGCGTGGTGGCGCATTACAATCTCATGGGACCGGTCAAGGCCGCGCTGGAAAGCGCAACGCGCTATATCGCCGCCGAACTGGGGCCAGCGGGCATCAGGGCGCATGCGATATCGGCGGGACCGATCGCCACACGCGCCGCCAGCGGCATCGACCGCTTCGACGAGATGATGGAGCGTGCGAAGGCAACGACCCCCCAGGGTGAACTGGTCGACATCGACGATGTCGGGGCGCTCGCGGCGTTCCTGGTCAGCGATGCCGCGCGCCGGATCACCGGCACGGTCATTCCCGTCGACAATGGCCAGCATCTTTTCGGATGAGGATCGCCACTCTCGGTTGGCTGATGGCGAGCGCCGCCCTCTGCGTCCCGACCGCAGCGCGGGCGTGGACGCCGGTCGAAATTCTGATCAGCGATGTGGGCCGCCAGGATCCCGACGGCGCCGTTCTGGTCGACATACGCCTGCTGAACGGTGACACGACCGTGCGGACTCTGCCGCTTCCCGATCGCATCGAAGCGTTGATCGAGCGGGCCGGCGCCGCACCGCGCACGGTCTGGCTTCAGCGGCGCGTCGATGTGCCGGCGATGTCCGTTCTTCAGTCGGGCGGTTTCGGGCGCGCTACCTATAGGCTATCCGCCGTCCCGGCGACGGAGCTGGACGGCGCGATCGTGTCGATACCGGCCTGGAACACCCGCCCGATGGCGGTCGCGATCCGGACGGGTGATGACGCGCTGGCCACGGCCGGCGCCACGCCCCCCGTTCTGGCACCTTCGTCGCCAGACGATGCGCGCATCCATCAGGCCGCGCCGCCGCCCACCGACCGGTCGGCAGGCAATGCCTTTCTCGACAATCTGTCGGCCTACGAGCCGATCTATGCCGTCTATGGGCCGGGCACCAACAGCGATGCCCGCATTCAGTTGAGCTTCCGCTATCAATTGTTCGGTACCCGCCGGGCCGAGGGCCTGCCGCGATCCTGGCGTGACGGCCTGAACTTTGCCTACACCCAGCGCATGTTCTGGGATCTGGGCGCCGAATCCTCGCCCTTCCGGAATGTCGATTACCAGCCCGAGCTTCTCTACCTGACGCCATCGGCCACCTTGGCGAACGGCATCACCCTCAGCGCTCAGGGCGGCATCCGCCATGAATCGAACGGCCGCGCGGGCGATGCGTCACGCAGCTTCAACACGCTCTATATCGCGCCGATGGCGGCAATCCCGCTCGGTGGCGGCTATCGGCTGTCGGTCGCGCCGCGTCTGTCGATGTTCGTCGCCCGGCGGTCCGACAATCCCGACATCCAGCGCTATCGCGGGAATACCGGGCTATTTATCGAACTCGGCGATGATCATGGCCTGCGCCTGTCGACAACCAGCCGGTTCAGCTTTGCCAGCGGCAAGGGCGCGTTCAGCGCCGACCTGTCCTACCCCCTGCCCCAGCTGTGGGACGGCGGCCCCGACTTTTACATCTTTGCCCAGTCTTTCGTCGGCTATGGCGAAAATTTGCTCGACTATAACCGCCACACCAAGCGTTTCCGGCTGGGGGTTGCGCTGGTGCGGTGAACAGGCGGACTGCTGGAAGGTTCCTCTCCCGTGCGTCAGTGATTACTCGCCGCGGCTGCGCCGATGCCGGTTTCCGAGCGAACCCGCTGTTCGGCAAAGCGCGCGCGATCGATCTGGGCACGTGCGCTGCGGTCGGTGATCGACACCAGCCAGATCGTCGCGAAGGCGATGACCATCGAGAACAGCGCCGGCGACGTATAGGGAAACACCGCCTCCGGCTTGCCGAGGATCGCCACCCAGATCGACGGTGACAGGATGGTGAGGACAAGGGCGCTCGCAAGGCCCGCAAAGCCCCCCGCCACCGCGCCACGCGTCGTGCATCCGCTCCACAGCAGCGACAGCAGCAGCACCGGGAAATTACCCGATGCCGCCAGCGCAAAAGCCAGCGAGACCATGAACGCCACATTCTGCTTTTCGAACAGGATGCCCAGAATAACCGCGACGACGCCCAGGATCAGCGTCGTGACCCGCGACACCTTCAACTCGCTGCCGAGGGGTGGCGCACCGCGCTTCACCACCGTCGCGTAAAGATCGTGGGACACCGCCGATGCGCCGGACAGCGTCAGCCCAGCGACCACCGCGAGAATGGTGGCAAAGGCGACGGCTGAGATGAAGCCCATGAAAACATTGCCGCCGACCGCGCTCGCCAGATGAACCGCCGCCATGTTGCCGCCGCCCAGCAGGCCGCCATCGGCGTCCAGATAGGCGGGATTGGACGCGACGAGGACGATCGCCCCGAAGCCGATGATGAAGGTCAGCAGATAGAAATAGCCGATCCATGTCGTCGCCCACAGCACCGACTTGCGCGCCTCGCGCGCGTCGGGAACGGTGAAGAAGCGCATCAGAATGTGCGGCAGGCCGGCCGTGCCGAACATCAGCGCCATGCCGAACGAGATCGCCGAGATCGGGTCCTTGATGAAATTACCGGGCCCCATGATCGACAGCCCGCGCGCCGCCGCTTCTTCGGACGAGGCGCCGGCCGCCACCGCCAGGTCGGTCTTGACCTGGACCGCGCCGGCGAACAGCGCCTCGGGTGAGAAGTCGTAGCGGGCCAGCACCATCAGCGCCATGAAGCTGGCACCGCCCAGCAGCAGCACCGCCTTGATGATCTGCACCCATGTCGTCGCGGTCATGCCGCCAAACAGCACGTAGAGGATCATCAGCACGCCGACGCTGATCACCGCATAGCCGTATGGCAGGCCGAACAGCAGCTGGATCAACTGGCCCGCCCCCACCATCTGCGCGATCAGATAGAAAGCGACGACGATCAGCGTGCTGACCGCCGCGAAGATGCGGACCGGCGGCTGGGCGAACCGGAACGAGGCGACGTCGGCGAAGGTGAACCGGCCGAGGTTCCGCAGCCGCTCCGCCATCAGGAACATCAGGATCGGCCAGCCGACCAGAAACCCGGTGGAATAGATCAGGCCATCATAGCCATCCATGTAGATCTGGGCCGATATGCCCAGGAAGGACGCCGCCGACATGAAGTCGCCGGCGATGGCGAGGCCGTTCTGAAATCCGGTGATGCCACCGCCCGCAGTATAGAAATCCGATGCCGTCCGCGTCCGCCCGGCGGCCCAGCGGGTGATGCCAAGGGTCAGGATGACGAACAGCGCGAAGATGACGATCGCTGTCCAGTTGACCGGCTGAGCCTTGCCTACCGGCCCCTCCAGCGCCGCAGCCAACGCCGCCCAAGGCACCAGCGCCGCGACGACGATACCGCCCAATGCGGCGCGCATCATCGGCTTCATTCGGCAGCCTTCGCCCGGATCCGCGCCGTCAGCCGATCGAACTCGGCATTGGCACGGACCACATAGACGGCGGTGGCGGCGATGGAGAACAGGATGACGCCCAGCCCGACAGGAATGCCGATGGAGGTGACGCCAGTGCCGATCGGCGCTGCCAGCGCCGCCTTGTCAAAGGCGACGAGTGCGATGAATCCGAAATAGACGATCAGTGTCAGCACCGTCAGCAACCAACCGAAGCGGCCTCGACGTTGCACCAATGCCTGATAGTCGGGATCGGCCTCGATCCGCGCCAGAAGGTCCCCCGACATCCCCGTCTCTCCAGATTGGTATTATTTCACCGCCGCCGATACTGCCGCCAGGAACGGCATTTCGAGCGAATAAGTGGCATCATTGTCCGCCCGAGGCCAGCTGTGATTGAGGACCACGACCAGATTTTTCGCCGGCTCGATGTAGATCGTCTGCCCGAAGATACCCAGCGCCACGAACGAGTCCGGCCCTTTCACCCACCATTGATAGCCATAGCCGGGCGCATTCCTCCATCCGGTCGGCAACAGCGCGCTGGTCCCCTCGGCGATCCAGCCATCGGGCAGGATCGACTTGCCGTCGATGCGGCCGCCATCAAGGATGAACTGGCCGAAGCGGCCAAAGTCGCGCAGCGTCATGTTGAGATTGGCGCCGGCGACTTCCTCGCCATGGTTCAACCACCATGTGGCGTCGCTTTCCATGCCATAAGGAACCCAAATCTTCTCCGACAGATACACGCTCAGCGGCTTTTTCACCGCACGAGCAACGATCAGGCCAAGCAGATTGGTATCGCCGGTATTATAATGATTCTTCGTGCCGGGCTGAACCTCGCGCGGCAGCTTCTTCATCTGCTCGAGGAACGGCTGGTCCAGCATGTGGAAGAAATCCGCGGTCTGGCTTTCGTAATTCTCGTCCCACTTCACCCCCGACGCCATCATCAGGAGATTACGGATCGTCGCGCCGTCATAGGCGCTGCCCTTCAACTCGGGCAGATACTGGGTCACCGGATCATCGACACTACCGATCGCGCCATCCTTGATCGCCGCGCCGACCAGGGTCGAGGTTACCGATTTCGTCACCGACCACGCCGTCCAGCGATCCTGCGCCGTGCGGCCAAGCCCATAATGCTCGGCAAGGATCTTGCCGTCCTTGAGGATCAGCAGGCCGGTGGCGCTGTTGGCAGCCATATAGCCGGCGATGTTCATCGCCTTGCCGTTATGCGTGTAATTGACGTCGAAGGGGCGTCCGACGCGTGGCAAGGCATGGATATGAGCGCCGCGCTTCACCAGCGAGGTCGGCACGGTCTTGTCCAGATTGCGGAACCAGACCGTTCGCTGATCATGCGTCCAGGTCATGATATTCTGGCCGGGCGTAGGCTGCGGCGCGGTCGGCGCAGCGGTCTGGGCAATCGCGGGAACAGCGCTGCTGGCAAGGAAGGCGGCGGTCAGTGCCAGAAGATAGGAATTGCGCAACGGAGTCTCCTTGCGAGGAAGGACTTTATACCGGCATGCCGCACCCCCAAGAGGAGGTGCGGCACCGACCGATCAGTAGCGGAAAGCCGCCGTCACACCAATGGTGCGCGGCGTCACCGTGGTCCGCCGGAACACGGGGTCGCCCCCTTCCCGAGCGCGCAAACACCAAACGAAAAGGCAACCTTCACACGATTCACCAACGCGGCTCTCCCCAAGTGTATTTTAATAGAAGACATCGGTTTCAGCGGACGACCGTCGCCCATATGTGATCACGGTAAAATGATATGCATCCCATTCCACACGTGTCAATCACGCGGCAAAAATTGATAAGAATATATTATAATTCAGATATATAAATATTTTCTGCAGACTGATCAGGATAACTCCGGTCAATCTGCGATCACTATTGCATTGTAATTTGTTGACATTGAGCAAGGCGCCATGCTGTCTTCCCGATGTGCTCCTGAACACCCGGCATCGGGCGTTGGGATTTCTGCATCTGCCATCACTCAAGAACAGGATATCCGGATGTCGTCCAAACGTTCGCTCGCCCTGACGAAATACGCCGTTGCCCTGCTGCTGGGCAGTGCCGCCCTGAGCAGCGCCTTCGCCGCCGAGGACAAGATGCCTCCGCTCCGCTACGGAGCCATTCCGGATTTCCTGCTCTGGTCGCAGCCCGAACGTGAGGTCGCCTACCGCAACATGGAGAATCTCTATGTGACGGCGCCGGTCAAACGCGGCGAGAAGGTTCGCGATCTGGCCAAGGCGGCGAGCGAGCTGAACGTCAGCTACACCCACGAAGGCAAGGCGATGACCGCCGACACCTATATGGAAACCAGCCATATGTCGGGCCTGCTGGTCATCAAGGACGGCCAGATCGTTCTCGAACGCTATCGCGCCGGTTTCACGCCCGACCAGCGGTGGACCTCTTTTTCGGTAGCGAAGTCGGTTACCTCCACACTGGTGGGCGCGGCCGTGCACGACGGGTATATCAAGAGCCTGGACGACCCGGTGACGCGCTATATTCCGCAGATGAAGGGCGGCTCCTATGACAGGGTCACCATCCGCCAGTTGATGACGATGACCTCCGGCATTCGCTGGAACGAGGACGTCAACGATTTCAACTCGGACTATATGCGGCTGTTCAGCAGCGATTTCGTCGCGATGATGATGGATCGGCCCCAGATCCACCCGGCCGGATCGACCTTCTATTACAACACTGCCGACACCAACCTGCTCGGCACCATCGTCATGCAGGCGACGAAGAAGCCGCTCGCCGAGTATCTGTCGGAGAAGATCTGGGCCCCCTATGGCATGGAAAAGGACGCCGCGTGGCTGCTCGTCAGCGGCAAGGAAACCGGCGGCGCCTGCATTTCGATGACGCTGCGTGATTATGGCCGGTTCGGCGAGTTCATCCGCCAGGGCGCAATGATCGACGGCAAGTCGATCGTCCCCGCCGGCTACATCGCCGACGCCACGCGCGGCCACACCGCCACCGGTTGGGGCAGCGCGCCGGGCTATGGCTATCAATGGTGGGTGAACGAGGACAAGTCGTTCCGCGCCCTCGGTGTCTTTGGCCAATATATCTATGTCGACCCGGCCAGCAATCTGGTCATCGTCGGCCTGGGCGCCTGGGACAGCGCGGAGAGCGGCGCAGGTTACCGGGCGGAGGACGCGTTCATCGCCGCAGTCAAGAACACTCTCGCCGGCAGGTCCTGAACTCCGCCGGCCGGTGGCGGCCCGATGGATCAGGGGTGGAGGCCGGCAGCGGTCACCATTCCCATCGGGACCTCGCCGGCCGGTTCAGGGTACGATCTCGCGCCGTTCGTCCAGACGCAGGAGGATGTCGGCGCGCGCGGGCATCTCGTCGGTGATATGGGTGGTCAGACGTTCATAATGATCCAGGAACCGGGCCAATGCGGCATCGTCCATGATCCTGTCATCGCCGGAGGCTTCATCGCGGCGGGCCGACCGCAGCTTGTCCTCCTGCTCGCCGCGCCAGCGCCGGACGGTGGCGAAGCCTGGGGCGACGAACTGGATCAGCATGTCGATACGGCCGAACAGCTTCTGGTAGTCCCCGGCCAGCGCCTCGTTGACGTATCGGCGCCAACGCCCGTCGGCATCCTCCTCGACCTCGAGGCGGTTGACGGGCGCTGCCAGCGCCGTCGGCATTTCGGGCCGGGCGCCGACGCACCAGCCTTCGAACAGCACGACATCGGCCGGCGCGTCGAACAGGGGCCAATCCGCTTCCGGCAAGCGATCGTCGATCGCCTTGTCGAACGCGGGCAGGCGAACCGCGCCCTCCCCCGCCAGCGCATCCAGAGCGCGCATGCCGAGCGCGACGTCGTGGGTGCCCGGCACACCCCGCGTCACCAGCAGGGGGTGAACGGTTTCCGCCAATCCGAGACGCTCCGTCCGGGTCAGATAGAGATCGTCGATCGACAGCCGCGCCACACGCAATCCCCGGTGCGACAGGAGTTGGGCCAGCACCGCCGCCCCGGTGGTTTTTCCCGATCCTTGCGGACCGCATATGCCGACGATCAGCGGCCCCTCATGCGCGGGTCGCGCCGCGGCGATGGCGCGCGCCATCGGCTCATAGCGCGTGTCGACAATATGACCAAAGCTCTCCGGCAGCCGCTCGGCGGCAAGAAACGTGCTGAGCCAGTCCGGGTCATCGATCATAGAAACATGCTCCATTGTTCGGGCTCGGCTATTAAGCTTGCCGACGCCGCTCAAGCCCTCACCAGGAAAGGACCGTGATGACGTCCGCTACAGTGCACAATCCCGCAGAGCAGGAGGAGCTTCGCAGGATATACCGCAAGGTCGCCATCCGGCTCATTCCCTACATATTTCTCTGCTACATCTTCAACTATCTCGACCGCGTGAATGTCGGCTTCGCCAAGCTTCAGATGCTGGGCGATCTCGGGATGAGCGAAGCCGCCTACGGCCTTGGCGCGGGCATTTTCTTCCTCGGTTATGTCGCCTGCGGGATACCGAGCAACCTGATGCTGCAAAAGGTTGGTGCCCGCCGCTGGCTGGCGACGATCATGGTCCTGTGGGGATCGCTGTCGACCGCGCTGATGTTCGTGCGCACGGAGGAAACCTTTTATCTGCTCAGGGTCCTGACCGGCGCCGCCGAGGCGGGGTTCTTCCCCGGCATCGTCCTCTATCTCGGTCGCTGGTTCCCGAGTGCCGCCCGCGGTCGGGCGATGGCCCTGTTCATGGCGGCCATTCCCCTTTCGGGCGTGTTCGGCGGACCGTTTTCAGGCTGGATTCTCGACCATTTCGCCGCCGGCCAGCAGGGTCTGGCGGGGTGGCAGTGGCTGTTCCTGCTTCAGGGCCTGCCGACCGTACTTCTGGGCATCGGTATCCTGTTCGTGCTCGACGACAACATCGCCAATGCCAAATGGCTGACACGATCCGAACAGCAGACTCTGGAAGCCGCCGTTGCCGCAGATGAGCGGGAAAAGCCCGCCACGGCGTCCGATTCCTTCGCCCGGGTGCTGCGCGAACCGGCGGTGTGGATACTGGGGCTGATCTATTTCGCGATTCAGAGCGGCACCTATGCGATCAACTTCTGGCTACCGACGATCATCCAGTCGAGCGGCTTCGCCAATCCGCTGCTGATCGGCTGGCTAAGCGCCATTCCCTATCTGGCGGCAGCGATTTTCATGCAGGTCGTCGGCCGTTCAGCCGACCGTCGAGGGGAGCGCCGGTGGCATCTGGCCGTCCCGATGCTGGTCGGCGCCACGGGCCTGGTTGTGGCGGCGACCTTCGCCACCAACCCCTTCCTGGCGCTGTTCGGGCTGACTCTGGCGGCGATGGGTGCGCTCACCGGGCTGCCGATGATGTGGCCTCTGGCTGGCGGTTTCCTGAGAGCCGGAGCGATCGCCGGCGGAGTCGCGCTGATCAATTCGGTCGGTCAGATGGCGGGCTTTCTCAGCCCCTATCTGGTCGGCTGGATCAAGGAGACGACGCAAAGCACTGACATCGCGCTCTATCTCCTGGCGGGAATCATGGTGCTGGGCGCGGCAATGATCGCGCGTTTGCGCTGAGGCCAGGCCGGGTCGTCGGGTGTTCTTACAACTCGACGACCCGCCGGTGCGATCCTGCTTGAAGCCGTGCTGAGTGGGCGGTGTATCCTCCAGCCGCGGCCCTTGGCCTAGTCAGCCCTGGGCGTCTGAACCACCTTGACGATGGACAGCTTGCGCTCCTGCCCGTCACGGTCCGGCCACAGGATCGACTGCCCTTCCCGCAGGCCGATCAGGCCGGCCCCCACAGGAGTGAGAATGGAGATACGGCCAGCCGAGATATCGGCTTCCTTCGGATAGACGAGCTGGACGGTACGGCCCGCCCCGCTCGCCTCGTCGGTAAATGCGACCGTGGCATACATGGTGACGATATCGGCCGGCATCTTATCGGCCCGATGGATGTTCGCGCGGGCGATCTCGCCCAGCAGCAGTTCGCTGACCTGCGGCAGGCGCTCCTCGACGCTCATCGCAAGGTTGGTCAGTGCATCCGCTTCCGTATCGATCATATGAATGGGCGGCCGCTTGGTCGCCTTGGCGTTCGTCATGATAGGGACTTTCCGTAGAGCGCATTGCCGCAGGATCGCGGCGGTCATCGATTCTATCGAAGGATGTCGCCCCGAGTTCGAGGCGTGACGCGCCGGAACCCGGGGCTAAATGCCCGCGAGAAGCTGTCCCGCATGAAAGCGAAATCGCAGAGTAAGGCGCCGAGTCTGCATGACGCGATGATGTCGGCCCACGGGAATCAAGTCAATCCAGTCCATGGCGGCAAAAGCCCTCGCCCCATGGCGCTTCGCGGCAGCCGCACTTCACCTCCACGCCGTCCGGGGGTCAGCTCATGAACACCACGGTCTTGGACCCATTCAGGATGATGCGGTCCTCAAGATACCAATGCACGGCGCGGGCCAGCACCCGGCGCTCGATATCACGCCCCTTGCGGACCAGATCGTCGGGCGTATCGGCATGGCTGATCCGTTCCACGTCCTGTTCGATGATCGGTCCCTCGTCGAGATCGGCGGTCACGAAATGGGCCGTTGCCCCGATCACCTTCACGCCGCGATCATGGGCCTGATGATAGGGCTTGGCGCCCTTGAAACCCGGCAGGAAGCTGTGATGGATGTTGATGCACCGGCCGGCGAGGAACGCGGCAAGGTCATCGGACAGAATCTGCATATAGCGGGCCAGAACCACCAGATCAGCGCAGCTGTCGGTCACGATCCCCTTGATCCGTGCTTCCTGCTCCGCTTTGGTGGCAGGCGTGACGGGCAGGTGATGGAAAGGAATGCCGTCGATCACGGAGACGCTCAACGCCTCACGCGGATGGTTCGAGATGATACCGACCACATCCATGTCGAGTTCGCCGATGCGATGGCGATAGAGCAGGTCACCCAGGCAATGGTCGAACTTGCTGACCAGCAGCAAGACCTTCTTGCGCTGATCGGCCGGACGCAGCCGGAGCGTCATGCCGAAATCCTGAACGATCGACGCCAGCCGAGCCTGGAGGCCGCCAAGCTCGCTCTCCTCCATCTTGAAGTTCACCCGCATGAAGAAGCTGCCGCTTTCTCCATCATCGAACTGCTGGGCATTGCGGATATTGCCGCCGCTGTTGCGCAACGCCGTCGCCACGGCAGCGACGATGCCGGGACGGTCGGCGCATGACAGGGTAAGAATATAATTCCGATGCATCGACACTCAGTCCAGCGCTCGTGGGAGGGATGGCAGCACCCGGTCAGGCAAGGGGGCGGCATCACGCCGGAACAGGATGCTTGCCTCCCGTCCCTGCCGATACCTGTCGCCCACCAGCTGACGGTAGCGCGGCCTTTTCCCACGGGACAGCCCGGCGGGCAAGGTCCAAGGCATCATCGGTGAGGCCGCGCATCTCACGCCAAAGAACGGCCTTTCAGAAGAGAGCGGACTAGCGGAGCGACGCGACGCCGCCCCGGCAATCGATCAGAAGCCCGCGTCCCGATAGGTGTCCTTGCCGCCCATCACCGTCAGCAGGACCTTGGTCTTGATAATGTCGGTCGACGGCACGGACAGGATATCCTGAGACAGAACCACAAAATCCGCCAGCTTGCCCTTGGTCAAGGTGCCGCGCACATCCTCCTCGAACACCGAATAGGCGCCGTCGCGTGTATAATGCTTCAGCGCGGCCGCGACCGAGATACGGCCGGCCGGGTGCCAGCCGCCGGGCGGGGTACCCTGGGGCGTCATGCGGTTGACCGCGACATGGATGGCCGGGATCGGCGCGAAGGCGAAAACCGGCCAGTCGCTGCCGAATGCCTGGACCACGCCGGCATCGTCGAAGATACTGAATGAATCGGCATGCGGCGCCCGCTTCGGTCCAAGCAGCGGATCGAAATTGTTCAGCACCGTTTCGTCAGGATTGGCGAACATCGGTTGTGTGGAAGCGATAACGCCCAGTGCCTTGAACCGGGCAAGGTCATCCAGCACAGGCACCTCGGCATGTTCGATGCGGTGACGCCTGCCGCTGGTGCCGTTGGTCTTGGACGCATATTCGAAGGCATTGAGGGCCTGGTTGATCGCCTTGTCGCCGATCCCGTGCAGCAGGACCTGGAAACCCAACCGGTCGTAAAGGGCCACCGTGTCGTTCAGTTCCTGCGATTCCCAGAAGCCGATCCCGGATGTGTCGGACCCGACATAAGGCTCGTACATTGCAGCGGTCTGGGCATCCACGGTACCATCGAGCTGGCCCTTCACCGAGCCCAGCTTCAGCAGCGGCCCCCGCAGCGTGTCGCGCAGTGCCAGATAGGGCGCCAGATCGGCTTCGGTCACCGGCCGTTCCAGATAATGCTTTGACGAATAGGTGCCGACACCGGGAATGATCGGCGGCGCGAGGTTGAATCTGAGCTTCAGCGCCCCGGCCGCATTGGCACGCTGCAACAGCGATACCGTGGCCAGGTCGGTCTTGGCATCGTGAACGGCGGTGAGACCGGTCGCCGCCGCCTCGTCCATATGGACGGTAAGCGCCCGGTATCTCGCCTCCTCCGTCGGAGGCGGGATGTGGCTGGTCACCAGCCGCTGGGCATATTCCTTCAGTTCACCTGTCAACTCGCCATTCTTCGACTTCTGAATATGGCCGTTGGGTGGATCCTTGGTCGCCGTGGTAACGCCACCCACGTCGAGCGCCTTGCTATTGGCAAGTCCCATATGGCCATCGCGGGATGCCAGATAGACTGGCCGATCCGCGATCACCGCATCGATATACTTCTTGTCAGGGATCTGCCCGGGAAACACGGAATAGCCCCAACCATGCCCCCTGATCCATTGAAGGTCGGGCCGCGCCTGGGCGAAGGCCCGGAGCTTGTCCTGCAACTCCTTCAACGTGGTAACGTCGTCGAGCTGGATTTCGTCGAGCGTCGGCCCGGGGAAATGCAGGTGGGAATCCTGGAAGCCGGGCACCACGAGCCGCCCCTTCAGATCGACGACGGCGGTATCCGGGCGCGCGAGTGCCCGAACCTCGGCCGTGGTGCCGACGGCGACGATCCTGTCGCCCGCAAGTGCCATGGCCTGTGCTTCGGGACGCGCGTCATCGCCGGTCCATAGCTTGCCGTTGACGAAGATCCGGTCGACATGCTCGGCCGCGAACGCCGGCATCGCCATCGCCAATCCCACGCCGACCAGCAGCGCATGTCTCAGAGCTGTCTTCCGCATCCCGAACTCTCCCGTTTTCATTCCATATTGGCGTTTTTCGCCTTCAGTTTCACGAACACGACGCCGTAGAGGAGCATCGCCATCGCGGACATCGCCGCGCACAGCAGCATGACTCCGAAATAGCCATGGCCGCGTGAGACGACGAAAGCCGACAAAGCGGGGCCAATCGTCTGGCCCAGGCCCTGGGCCGCGGGCACCAGCGCCGGCAGGCGGCCGCTACGGTCGATGTTGGACAAGGTCCCGAGCTGGTAGATGTCGACGCCGTTCCAGAGCAGCTGGAAGATGCACAGCACGAGGAAGAACGACAGCGCAACCACGTGCGATCCGATCCACAGCATCGACAGGCTGATCGCGCCCAGTGCCGCCAGCAGCAGGACCGATTGTCCCTTCACCCGGCTCGCCTGATAGGCGACGACGCAGCCGACCAGGCTGAGCAGAGTCGTCGACGACAGGGAAATCTGGATGAAGCGATCGCTCAGCTCCGCCGCCACGCCCATCCGCTCGACATAGGCCCAGAACCCCGCGACCGTGACGTAGAAGCAGGTGATGGCGAGCAGCGCCAGGCCGCCATGCAGCAGGACCTGCCTGCCGGTCGGCAGGCCGTCGACGGCGCCCCCGCCCGCGACGCCGTCGGGCAAGCGGGCGGGTAGCAGCCGCAGAACCGTCAGACACAGCATGTTGACGCAGGCGAAGGCGATGAAGATGCCTTGGACGCCCCACAGCTTCACCACTTCCGGCAGGCCATAGAGTTCGGCCGCGTTGACGGCCACGAGCGTGAAGATCAGGGCGGTGAAATTACGCGTGGCGTTGCTCGTGGTGGCCAGGTTCGCCAGCGCGATCGAATAGCAAATGCCACTGCCAAGGCCGGCGAGAACCCTGACCCCGAACAACTCTCCGAAATCGACGAGATAGCCCGACAGGATGTTGCAGGCCGCCGAAAGCAGAATGCCGCCCAGTACCCAGTGGCGCCGGTTGATCCGTTTCACGGCCAGCGACACCGCGACCGACGCAACCAATATGCCTAGAAGATCGGCGGACGCCATATAGCCCGCCTCGGCTTCGCTGAAGCCTCGCGTATCGACCAGCGCGCCGACCAGGATCGGCATGCCCATAAACACGACCCAGCCCACCACCGCCACCACGATGCTGGCGATAACGGCGCTGCGCCGGTCAAACGGATTGGTCATTGCCCCTCCAGGAGAGCGCCCTTCAGGGCTGATTGTCGTCGAGCATGGCGGCGCCGGGCAGGCGATGAAATAACCCCGACGGGGTAGCCGCCGTCCCAGCCCGGATCAGGCGCGGCGATTATAGTCGAGCAGTGGATCCTGGAGCAGGTCCTTGGCCGACGAGACGGAATCGATGAACAGAGAGAACAATTCGGTCTGCGAGCTGATCTCAAGCTTGGCGTAGAGGTTGCGGCGGTGAAGCTTGACCGTTTCCGGCGAGATGCCGAGCCGCGGCGCCGCCGATTTCGACGAATGGCCGCGCAGGATCATGCGCGCGACGTCGCATTCGCGGCGGGTAAGAATGGAGCTTCCGAACTTGTCCATGGCCGCTTCCAGGGCCCGATGGATCTCGGTGCCACCATCGGGCCGATCGATCGGCCTCAGGTCGCTGTAGTGACGGATCACCGCCGCGCCTACCAACGGCTCGATATCCCGCAGCCTCTCCATCTCGTCCGCAGCAAAGCGCGGGGTATCGCGATGCCGGCTGAGGGAGATGGCCACGACCCCCACAGACCGCAGCGGGATCAGGAAATTGACCTCGTCGCCGATGATCGAGACGCCATAATAGGATTTGAAGTATTCGCTTTCATAGAAGCTATCGGGCGCCACATCGGCCAGCGCGAACAGGCCCGAACGCCGCTCCTCCATCGCCACCAGATAGAAGGGGTCGAGCAGGTACATGCCGTCGAGATAGATTTTTTCGTGATAGTTCCATTTGCGTACCTCCATGTCGTCGAACAACACGGTGGGTAGCGCATCTTCGGCATATTGCAGCACCAGACCGGCATCGATGCGCATATAGGCCTTGAGAATGTTGATGAGACGCTCCGGGAACTCGGTGGTCCCCAGGCTTTCGATCAGCCGGACGGCGACATCGCCCGGCGTCACGCCTGCCTCTCCCTCACCCATGCCGGTACGTCATGCGTCGATACCATTTTCTGCCAACGCCACGCGCATGGCATTGACGAACGCGGGATAGTGGCGGGATTGCCCGATCGACGAGCTATAGAGCGGCCGCCGGACCTGATCCGCGCTGGCCGTCGTCGATGGCGCGGCGTTACGATGGAAGTCCAGACACACCGGGTCCCAGTCAAGGCCGCAATGTGCGACCAAGCGCTGCGCATTGGGTTCGAGGTCATGGACCAGATCTTCATAAGCCAGGTCCATAATGACACCGGGCATCACCCGATGCCAATGGTCCATCAACCGGCGGTAGGCGGCATAATAGGCAGCCAGTTCCCTGATATCGTATGAAAAGGGATAACCGCCGGTGAAATAGGTTTTCAGCACCGCGTGGCACGCGTCCAGCGGATCCCGCGTCAGATGGATGATACGCGCGTTCGGCAAGGCCAGGCGGATCAGCCCGCAATAGAGAAAGTTAAGCGGCAGCTTGTCGATGAACCGCTGGCTGTGGCCGGTCTGGGGCCGGGTGCGGGCGATGTAATCGCGGCCCAGCGAGACCATGTCCAACGCAGCGGCCCTCTCGACCAGCGATCGGTTTTCTCCGCCCGCTGTACCGCGGATCGCAGCCATCATCGCTTCAGCGAAGGCCGTCAGCTCCCCAGCCGCGTGAACGGCGGGGTGGCTGCTCAATATCCGCTCTGCCAGCGTGGTTCCGGTACGCGGCATGCCGACAATGAACACCGGTTCGTCCGACGCGAAGCCGGCCGACGCGCTATGGAACCTGTCAGACGGGAAGCCGGCGATAAGTGCGTCGATCGTGGCGATCTCGCGCTCCACATCGTAGGTCATATTGCGTCGGCGTATTCCAGCGCCCCGCGACAGCGCGGCGTAGGCATCATCCCTGCGGCCGAGATCCTCGTACTCTTTGGCCAGCGCATAGAGCAGCTGGCTTTCGCCCCGCCAGTCGCGCACGCCCGCTTCCAGACGTCCGATCAGGCTGGCGACATTGTTGCGTTCCGCCGTCTGCCGCCGCAGCTGGCTGCGGGTCAGATAGATTTCATACTCATGAGGGTTGAGCGCGATCACCCGCTCGCAACTCAGCGCGGCAGCGTCGGCCATACCCAGCGCACGCTCCTCCATGGCGAGGTTGAACCAATGCCCGGCAATATCGGGCGCCAACGCGACAGCGCGGGCGAACAGGCATCGGGCTACCTCATGCTCGTCGATCGCGGCCAGCACGCAACCGGCATTGGCCAGCGCCAGCGCATCGTCGGGTGACAGCGCGGCAGTCGCCTCGGCCGCATCGCGCGCGGCCTGCTTGTCGCCCTGGGCAAGCAGGCCGCGCGCCAGCAACGCGCGCGCCCGACCGCTCGCCGGCGACAGGGCGACAAGGCGTCGGGAGGCCGCCAGCGCGCCCGGCGGATCCCCTGCCCGCAATAACAGTTCAGCAGCGAACGACCATGTGTCGGGACGGGACGGCCAGCGCGCGCAGATCGACCTCACCCGCTGAACCGCAACGCTCCCGGCGCCATCGTTGAGCGCCGCGCGGGCAGCGGCGAGGGCATCGTCAAACTCTGTGCTGCCGTTTGTCCCCCGCCCCGTCATGACGTCCGTTCTACGATCCTACCGACCCCAGCGATAGGCCGCGCGCAGACCGACGGTGATCGGTCGCTGGATGAAGAATGAACGCAACCGCGACACCGTATCGGGGTTGTTGCCCGCAACCGCGCTGACGCCCTTTTCGTTGAAGATGTTGTCGGCGAAGAGCGATGCAGTGAACGCATCGGATTCCAGCGACAGAGATGCGTCCCAGGTCGAGAAACCCTTGATCCAATATGCGGCCATTCGGTCGCTGGTCAGGTTCCTGAGGATGCGCGACCGGTAGCTGCCATTGACGTGATAGACCAGCGACCAGTCGCTGTTCAGCTCCTGGCGATAATCGGCGCCGACGGTAAAGCTGTGCTTGGGCGTGCCCGGCGTCGGCGACCCCTTTTCGCCCGAGACCGACACTGACCCGGTGGAATTGCCATTGCCGATGTTGAGCGTCCGGATCTCGAAATCCTCGGTCAGCTTGGCATCGGTGTAGGCATAGCCGATCTGGACGGACAGGGCGTCCGTGAGATTGCCGATCAGTTCCAGCTCCACACCTTGCGATCGCGCCTTTCCGCCGTTGGCGACAAAGGGCTGAGCCGCCGCGACGGTAGCGGTATTGAGCTGGATGTCTTTCCAGTCGATATGGAAGGCCGACAGGGTGAAGTTGAGCCGCCGCGCGATCCTTCCCTTCACGCCGATCTCGTAATTGTCCAGCGTATCCGGGCGGTAGAGGTTGAGCGAAGGCCGCTCGCCGAACGGCCCGACCGTCGGCAGTGCGTTCGATCCGCCGCGCCGGAAACCCTGGGCGAAGGTTGCATAGACCATCAGGTCCCGGCTGAAGTCATAGGAGGTATTGAGCTTGAAGATCTGGTCGGAAATACTCGACCGACCAGCGCCCGTGGCCGACCCTTCGCCCGGTCCGAACAGAATTTCACTCTGCGGCAGAAGGAAGTCGGCATCCGACCTGAACTTCTGCCAGAACACACGGGCCCCGCCAGTGATCTGCCAGGCGTCGGTCAACTTGTAGGTCAGTTCGCCGAACAGAGCGTATTCCTTGAACCGCTGCTGTTCGTTGGCGATGAAATCGGAATCTCCCGGCAGGTCGAAATCGGATGGCAGCGGCCCGCCGAACGGGTTCTCACCCTGCGCCCGTCGCCATTCGCTATAACCAGGAAGGCGGTCATCTAGAACGATCCTGCGCTTGATGTTCTGGTAGAAGGCGCCAAGGATATAGTTGAGCGGCTGGTCGCCGTTCGATGCCAGGCGCACTTCCTGGATGAAGCCCCGCTCGGTCTGACGGTCGAGCGCGTCGGCGATGAAGCGCGGGCTTCCGGTATAGAGGACGCCGAACGCCGAATCCTCGAACAAGCGCGTATTGTCGCGAACCGAGTCCACCTTGCTGTCATAATAGGATGTCGCCGAGGTCAGCGTCGCGAACCCGAAATCGACGCTGGCGTCGAGGTTGCCGAGGTGCGCAGTACTGCTCAAGCGTTCCAGGATGCGCTCGGACCCATCATAGTCGTCATTGCCCAAATAGCCGGGGTTGACCGAAGGGGCGCCGGATACCTTGTTGCGCTGATATTGATAGTTGGCCTGGATATCGACATCGGCAGTCGGCTGATAACGCAGCGAGGCGCGACCATAGAGGATCTTCGCGTCGTTAGCATCGTCAACGCGTTCGATGATCGGCGCGCTGTTCACGATGTCGCTGGGGTCAGCCATCACCGGGGGGCCATCCCGGGACGTCCGCTTGTAGAAGAAGGGCTGATCGACGAAGCCGCCCTGCCGCTCATATCCGCCAGACGCGCGGAACGCGAGCGTTTCGGACAGCGGGATATTGAGCACCGCATCGATGTTGCGGCTGGGGTCGCCTTCCTTGGTGGCCGACACCGAACCGGAAACGCTGCCTGAAAATCCTGCCGTGCTTGGCTTGTTATAGATGAAGCGGAGCGTGCCGCCGGCAGCGCCCGATCCATAGAGCGTGCCCTGGGGGCCGCGCAGCACCTCGACCCGCTCGATGTCCTTGATCGACAGGTTCACGTACAGTGGCGTCTCGTCCAGATAGGTCGAAACCGTCGGCACGTTCGACATGCCGGCCGACAGACCGTTGGCCCCGCGCGTGCCGATGCCCCGGATGATGAGGTTGTTGGCCGCGCCCGCATCGCGCGGCCCGCGATCGATATAGGCGACACCCGGCGTCAGGCGGATCAGCGACGCGAAATCACTGACGCCGTTGCGCTCCAGCGCCTGCGCGCCCACCGCCGAGATATTGTAGGGAATATCCTGAATCGACTGCTCGCGGCGGCTGGCGGTGACGACGATCTCGTCCGTGAAGCCGCCGCTGCTTGCCGCCGCGACGTCGACCTGCTGGGCGAGCGCCGGTGTCGTCATGCACGTCCCGACCAGCAGACCGGCCGCCAAAGGGCGGATCGCAGAATTGATGAGCATTTTTAGCCTCCCTTTCGGGCGGGACTGAAGATTGCCAGTCCCGACCTCCCTTTTTCCCCAAGCCCCTCTTCCGAAGCGCGCGCTCGGCGGGACCGCCGTTTCGATCACTTCTTCTCGTAAACCGCCTTGCCGGCGAGATAGGTCGCGCGCACCGCCCGCTGTCGGATGCTGCGATCCAAGGGTGTCGCCAGCTTCCCGTCGATCAGCACGAAATCAGCCCATTTGCCGGGTGCGATGCTGCCGATCTCGGTTGCCCACGGCGTCATGTCGGCGCCTGCCTGGGTATAGGCGAACAACGCCTGATCGAACGTCACCGCATTTTCCGGATGCCACGGACCATTACCCAGTCCGAACGGGCTTTCCCTGAACACGGCGTCGTTGATCTGCGTCAGCGGGCTGAGCGGCGAGGTCGCCCAGTCGCTGCCGAACACCACGGGCACGCCCGCATCCAGCATCTTCTGCCAGACATAGGCGTATTTCTCGCGCTCGGGCCCGACGCGTTCGGTGATGTATTTCCCGATCGTCCCGGTGGCATGGTTAGGCTGCATCGACGCCACGACGCCCAGCAGCTTGAAGCGCTGGATGTCCGACGGCTGGATGACCTCCAGATGCTCGATCCGGTTGTGCAACCCCTTGGGCAGCGGCGTTTCGGCCTTTTCAAAGGCGTTGAGAACGGTATGCACGCCGCCATCGCCAATGGCGTGAATTGCCATCGGGAAGCCCGCCTTGTTGGCGGTGCCGATGATCTTCTCCAGATCGGCCTGGCTGCGGAAGGGCTCGCCCTTCCAGCCTGCCCGGTCGGAATAATCCGCAGCCATCACCGCCGTATGGGTCGACAGCACGCCGTCGATGATCGACTTGATATAGCCGAACTTCAGTGTCGGCCCCATCAGCCGCGTCGCCGGAGCCGCAGCGATGGCCCGATCCACGGCGCTTCGGTCGTTCGCAGCGCGTGAAATTTCGGCTGGATCGTTCGAAAACTCGCCGAACCAGACCCGTAGCGTCAGATCACCCTTCTGCGCCAGGCTGAGATAGTCGAACAGCGCCTCGCGCCCGGCCATGTCATGGACCCCGGTGATGCCGAGGCTGTTGGCGTATCGAACCGTCTGGAGCAACGCATCGCGCCGCTGGGCATCGTTTTTCTGAAGACCCGGAAGTCCTTCGAAAAGGGCGCTTGCGCCTTCCTTCAGGATACCGGTCGGTTCGCCCGTCCGAGGATCGAGAACGATCTCGCCACCCGGCGGCACGGGAGTTTTCGACGTGATCCCGGCAAGCTCGAGCGCCTTGCTGTTCACCCAACGGCTGTGTCCGTCGATGTCACGCAAGAAGACGGGTCGATCCTTGACCACGGAATCGATGTCTTCCTTGGTCGGATAGGCGCCTTCGCCGAGCGTGTAGTCCCAGCCGCCGCCGAGCAGCCACTCACCAGGCGGCAACTGCGCCGACCGCTCGGCGATCTTCTTCAGCCAGGTCTTCTTGTCCGGGATGTAGGACAGGTCGACACCGGCCACCATGTCGGCACCGCCGGACAAATGAGTATGGCCGTCGATAAAGCCGGGCGTCACCGTCACCCCGCCCGCATCGACAACTTTGGTCGAGGGGCCGGCAAGCTTGCGGATATCGGCATCCGTACCCAGAGCGAGAAAACGACCGTCCTTGACTGCGAATGCCTGGACCAGGGGGCGAGCGGGATCACTGGTTCGGATGTCCCCGTTGACGAGGATCATGTCCGCGACCTGACTTTGGGCCAGGGCCGATCCCGAAACGGTGGCGGCCAGCCCCAATGCCAGCACCCATCCGCTACCCTTTAGCGTATGACGCATCCCCACTCTCCTCTTCGTTCGTTGAAAGGAAGGTAGATCGCGAATGGAGGGCAGCGGAATCACCCAAAAGGGGTGTGCGCGCGTTTCAAATGCGGAGAAACTTCACCACGCTCGACACGCGTCCGCTTTCCATCCCTCCTAAATACGGAAGGGATGTCGACGCATCGACGAGGAGGGCATCAACCCGCGGCGCTATTCTCCATCCGCGCCTTTCGTTCCAGCCACTTGTCATAGTGGAGGATCGCGTTGAGCAGCACCTGAGCGCCATTCGCGCATTCGATCGGGGTGGTCGCTTCCGCCTCGTTATGGCTGAGGCCGCCTTCGCTGGGCACGAAGATCATCGTCGTTGGCGCCACTCGCGACACATAGGCGGCATCGTGACCGGCCCCCGAAACCATGTCGATATGGCTGAGGCCCGTCTGCTCCACCCCCGTGCGGACGGCCGCGACGCAATCGGGGTCGAACACCACCGGATCGTTGGTCCACACGGGGCGGATGTCCATGCTGATTCCGGTGGCCTCGCTGATCGCCGCCACCGCCTCGCGGAAGTCAGCCTCCATATGCTCCAGCCGGGCAAGGTCGGGATTGCGAAGATCGACGGCGAGCAGCACGGAGCCGGGGATGACGTTGCGGCTGTTGGGCCGCACCTCGGCGAAGCCCACCGTCGATACCGCCGCTTCGGTCTCGCGCCCGATCGTCTCGACCGCCAGGATCAGGCGGGCGGCGGCGGCCAGCGCGTCGCGGCGCAGGCGCATCGGCGTGGTCCCGGTATGAGCCTCGGTGCCGACGATCTCGACATCATACCAGCGCATGCCCTGGATGCCCTGGACGATGCCGATCTCCTTGCCTTCATCCTCGAGGATGGGCCCCTGCTCGATATGCAGCTCGAACATCGCCCCGATCCTGGTCGTCCCAACCGGCGTTTCACCCCGATAGCCGACCTCGGCAATCGCATCGGCAAAGCTCTTGCCGTCCGAACCGGGCCGGTTGTCGGCATAGGCGACATCGAAGACGCCGGCATGGACACCCGACCCCAGCATGGCCGGAGCGAAGCGCGAGCCTTCCTCGTTGCACCAGTTGACCAGCATCACCGGCGCGTGGGTTTCATAGCCCACCTCGTCCAGCGTCCTCAGAACCTCGAGGCCACCCAGCACCCCCAATATGCCGTCGAACTTGCCGCCCGTCGGCTGGGTGTCGAGGTGGCTACCCATCGCGATCGGCAACGCGTCGGGGTCGCGGCCGGCCCGGACGGCGAACATGTTGCCGACCTCGTCGACCGTGACGGTGCATCCCACCGCCTCGCACGACGCGCGCCACCAGTCACGGACCAGCTTGTCCTCGACACTGAGGGCGAGCCGCTTGATGCCGCCCTTGTCGGTGCCGCCGAAGGCTGCCGTGGTCATCAGCATGTCCCACAGCCGGTCGCCATTGATGCGGACGTTCTGCACTTCAATCTCCCAACACGCCGGCTGCAATCAAAGCGCGATGCCCACCGACTTCACATCTGTATAGAGCTGGATCGCCTCCCACCCCATCTCGCGCCCCCAGCCCGATTGGCGGAAGCCACCGAACGGCAGCGCCGCGTCCACGACATGGTGGGTGTTGATACCGATGGTTCCGGCCTTCAGCCGCCGGGCGACGCGATGGGCGCGGCTGACATCGCGCGTGAACAGGCTGCCGGCCAGACCATAGATGGAGTTGTTCGCCTCCGCGATCACCGCATCTTCATCGTCAAAGGTCGCGGTGACCAGCACCGGGCCGAAGATTTCCTCCCGAACGACGCGCATGTCGGGCCGGGTGTCCGCAAGGACGGTCGGCTCGAGGAAATAACCGGCCTCGCCACACCTGTTGCCACCGGCGACCAGCGACGCCCCCTCGTCGAGCCCGATCGCGACATAGCCGCTGACCTTACGGAACTGCTCCTCGGAAACCAGCGGCCCGATCTGCGTCGCCGAGTCGAGGCCATGACCGATCCTCAGCGTCCGTGCCTCGGTGGCGACGCCGGCCAGCACCTCGCGCGCCACGTCGCGGTGAATGTAAAGCCGCGTGCCGGCCGAGCAGGTCTGGCCCATATTGTAGAACACGCCTGACGCCACCGCTTTCACGGCACGCTCGATATCGGCATCGTCGAACACGATCATCGGCGACTTGCCGCCCAGTTCCAACGACACCTTCTTGAGGTTGCCGCGTGCGGCCTCCAATATCTTCCGACCGACCTCGGTCGATCCGGTGAACGCCACCTTGTCGACGTCCGGATGAGCGGAAAGGGCCGCGCCGGCGGTCTCGCCCAGGCCGGTAACGACATTGACGACGCCAGCGGGAAATCCCGCCTCTTCGACCAACTCCGCCAGACGAAGCGCACTGAGCGATGTCTGCTCGGCCGGTTTCAACACCACCGTGCAGCCGCTGGCCAGTGCGGGCGCCAGCTTCCACGCGGCCATCGCCAGCGGGAAGTTCCACGGAATGATCTGGCCGCACACCCCCACCGGCTCGCGCAGCGTATAGGCGTGGAACGGCTGCGGGGATGACAGCGCTATCGTCTGGCCGGTGATCTTGGTGCTCCAGCCCGCCATATAGCGCAGCAGTTCGGCCGCGCCCGGCACGTCATTGTGGCGCGCATCGGTGACCGGCTTGCCATTGTCGAGGGACTCGATCTCGGCCAATTCGTCGGCATTGGCGTCGATCAGGTCGGCAAGGCGCCAGATCAGACGGGCGCGACCGGCAGGCGTCATGCGCGCCCATGGGCCGTCCTCGAATGCCCGCCGGGCGGCGGCGACGGCGCGGTCGACATCCTCCGCCCCGCCCGCCGGGATACGGTCGAACACCATGCCCGTCGCCGGATCGACGACATCGATCGTTCCCCCGTCCCGTGCGTCGACGAAGCGGCCGTCGATATACATTCGTTTGGGTCTCGCGATGAAGGCTGACGCCTCCCGGCCGAGAAGATCGATACGAGGCTTCGTCATCTTTTCGCTCAACGACCGAGCAAGCCCGGCGTCACCTCGGCGATCGCTTCTTCGAGGGCGGTGATAACCGTATCGACATCCTGTTCGCTGAACGTCAGCGGTGGCGACACGACGATCATGTTACCGATCGGGCGGATGATGACACCGCGCTGGCGGCATGCCTCGAACACCCTGTGGGCCGCGCCGTCGGTGGGCGCAAAACCTTGCTTCGTCGCGCGGTCGCGAACCAGCTCGACGCCCAGCATCAGATGGTCGCCGCGCACGTCGCCGACGATCTCGTTGCTCAGCAGCCGGCGGGCCTGGGCCTGGAGATAGGGCCCGATTTTCCGAACATGGGCGAGCGTGTCCTCGCGCTTCATGATCTCGATCGTCTTCAGCGCCGCAGCGCAGGCGACGGGATGACCGGAATAGGTGAAGCCGTGACTGAGCACGCCGCCCGGCCCCTGCGGTACCGAGATCACATCATAGACCCCCGATGAGATCAGGGTCGCGCCCATCGGCACATAGCCCGAGCTGATGCCCTTGGCCGTGACCAGCATGTCAGGAACATAGCCGAAGCGGGCTTCGCTGGCGAACCACTCCCCCAGCCGGCCGAAGGCGGTCACCACCTCGTCGGCAATGTAAAGAATATCGTTGGCCTTGCAGACCGCGTGCATCCGCCGATGATAGCCTTCGGGCGCCACCAGCACACCGCCCGCGCCCATCACCGGTTCGGCGATAAAGGCAGCGACATTGTCGGGCCCAAGCTGGGCGATCCGCGCCTCGAACTCGCGCACCAGATAGTCGCAGAACGCCGCTTCATCCATGCCGTCGGGCCGGCGATACATGTTCGCGGCCGAGACATGGGAGACGACGTCATTGGCGATGCTGTCGAACCCGTATTTGGTGCCGTGGATGCCGGTCAGCGTCGCAGCGAAATAGGTCGAACCATGATAGCCGTCGAGCCGCGAGATGACCTTCTTCTTGTTCGGCAGGCCGCGGCGGTTGAAGTAGAAGTGCGCCAAGCGCACCGCGGTGTCGTTCGCGGTCGAACCGCCGGTGGTGTAGAAAACGTGGTTCAGATCGCCCGGCGACAGGGCGGCAAGCTCTGCCGCCAGTTCCGCCGCCGGCACGTTCGTCGAATGACCGAAGGTGTTGTAATATTGGACCGTGCGCGCCTGTTCGGCCATCGCTTCGGCGATCTCGGCCCGGCCATGGCCCAGGTTCGCGCACCACAAGCCCGCAATGCCGTCGAGATACTGCCGCCCCTCGCTGTCCACGATATGGACGCCCTGAGCGACGGTGATGACCTGGCTGCCCTCATCCTTGAAGGTCGTGAAGTCGGTGTAAGGGTGGATGAAGTGATCCCGGTCCTTGCGCCACGCTTCCGCTACGTCATTTCTCAACATCGAACACCTCCAAATCGACCCCGGTGTCCATTCTGGGGAGGCGAAGCTCAAGTCACCCAAATAGGGTAGCTCCGGTCTGCAAGGCACGAGGCCGCATGTTCAGCGCCGGCGAAGGGGCTGCTGCTGGGTGATGCAGTGAATATTGCCGCCGCCATGAGGAATAGTCCCCAGATGGAGCTGCACGACCTCGCGGCCGGGAAAGGCGGCCGCCACCGCCCGGCGTGCAGCCTCGTCGCTGTCCAGCCCATGTCCGGGCATCACGATGCCCCCGTTGGCGATGTAGAAATTGACATAGGATGGATTGAATCGGCCGCGTCTGCCGGCGGCCTCCGGCGCTGCGGGAACAGGCACCACCTCGAACGGCCGGCCGCGGGCATCTGTCTGTCGACCGAGCGCGGCGCGGTTGCGGGCCAGCACCTCATGACGGGGATGATGGGGATCGTCCGCCACTTCCATCAGCACCACGCCCGGACGGGCAAAGGTGGCGATGCAGTCGACGTGGCCGTCGGTCTCGACCTCCTCGGCATCACCGGGCAGCCAGACGACCTTTCTCCCGCCCAGGCAGCGCAGCAGCTCGTTCTCGATCTCGCTCTTGCTGAGGCCGGGGTTACGGTTCGGATTGAGTGCGCAGGTCTCGGTGGTCAGGATCGTGCCTTCGCCGTCGACCTGGAACGCGCCCCCCTCGATCACCAGCGACGTCTCGATTATCGGCACATCGAGATGTTCGGCTAGCCGACGCTTCACAGTCGCATCAGCGCCATAGCCGCGATATTTGTCGCCCCAGGCATTGAACCGCCAGTCGACGACCGCCAGTCCGCCCTGCTCATCGACCACGAAGGTCGGCCCGGTATCCCGCATCCAGCTATCGTCGATCTCAGCCGTCAGCAGTGCGACATCCTCACCGCACAGCCGCCGCACTTCCGGGCCATCAACGGCGTTGGCGATCATGGTGACGGGTTCGAACCTGGCAATCGTACGCGCAACCAGGGCATATTCGGCGCGCACCGCCTCCAGCGCGTCTTTCCACAATTCGCGCCGGGTTGGCCATGCCATCCAGCAGCCCTGATGCGCCTCGAATTCCCCAGGCATGAAGAACTTTGATCCGACAGCCGGAGGAGAGGTTTCTGGAGCAATCGCACGGGTAGCAGCAGGCATGACCTCTTGTCCGATTATAGCGGCTGACATCGCCCATAAGCCACGCTTGCGAAGGCCATCGCAAACGCGTTATTTTCCCAATATCCATGAAAAGGATTCATGTGACTGATGAAGCGCCTGCCCCCATTGAAGACCCTGGAAGGGTTTGACGCGGCTGCCCGCCTGGGTAGTTTCGCGGCAGCAGCGGAAGCGCTTGGCCTTACCCAGTCCGCGATCAGCCACCAGATCCGCCTTCTGGAGGAAACCCTTGGCCAACCGCTGTTTCGCCGTCTTCATCGCCGGGTGGCTCTGACCGATCCCGGTCGCGACTTTCACCGCACCGTTCGCACCGCGCTGCAGGGATTGCGCGATGGCGTGAACCGGCTGGAACCCTATCGCAAGCCGGGGTCGGTAATCGTCTATTGCCAAGCCGATATCGCCCATGCCTGGCTGGCCCCCCGCCTGCCACAGCTTCATGCCAGCCATCCCCAGATCGACGTCTGGCTGGACACCAGTGATCGCACCATCGACTTCGCCCGCGACGAAGTCGACATCCTGATCCGCAGGCTGGACGAGGGCGAGGAAACCTTCACCGCCCCTTCGCTGCGGGTCGAAGCGCTGTTCGATCAGAGCTGGCGTCCGATCGGCCCGGCGGCCATGGCGGACACCGACATGCCCCTTGTCGAAAGGCTGACCACCCTGCCCCTGCTGCATGTCGAGGGCGGTGTCGACTGGCAGGACTGGCACCGCACGGCCGCCGGCGTCGTCAATGCCGACGAGTTGGCCGAGCGATTGATGCAAGGAACCAATTTCAGCGATCCCTACAGCATGCTGTGTTGCGCCGCAGCAGGCGGCGGCGTCGGTCTGGCTGACTCTCTCTTTGCCGAAACATTCCTCGCCGACGGCAGCCTCACCTGGCTCAGCGACATCGCGCTGCCCAGCCGGTCGAGGGTCGTCATGGGCGCACCGCGCGAGCGGCTCGAACGACGACTTATTCACACGACCTTCGAATGGCTGATTTTGCAATCGGCCCGCACCCGAATGGCGGGCCCGATGCGTTAGGACGAGGCATGCCTGCCCAGCTTGTCGTTATGTTTTACTGTATATAAAGAATGACGCGCACCAACAGGAGATCAGATCATGTTCAGCCGGCATATGATGCCCGTCGCCCTTTTACTGGTCGCGGGATGCGGCGGGTCCAACAACGAGACTGCGAACGCCGTTGTGAACGAAGCCGCCGGCACGGCTCAGACGAGCATCGTTGCCGATATCGAGCTGCCTGGCGAGCGCGCCTATCCCGAAAGCGTCGCGCTGGACACCGATGGCACCCTCTATGTCTCGAACATCGCCGAGGGCGGCGTCCTCAGAATCCGTGACGGCAAGGCTGAGCAGTGGATTGCGCCTGGCGCGTTCGGCAGCGGCACGACCTATGGCGTCATGCCCGACCGCAAGGCGGGACTGCTCTGGCTGTGCTCCAACGATCTGTCCGGTGCGGGCCTCGCCAAGTCGGCCGATGGCAAGAGCGCGCTGATGGGCTTTGACCTCGGCAGCGGCGAAGGCAAGGTGCGCGTCGATTTCCCCGAGGGCCGGGTCGAATGCAACGACATGGCCGTGGCGGCCGACGGTTCTCTCTACGTCACGGACACCGCCCAGCCCCGCCTGTTCCGCCTGCCGCCCGGCGGCAAGACGCTGGAGCTGTTCGCCACCGATCCCCGCTTCGACGCCAAGGGCGGCGGGCTCGATGGCATCGCCATCGGCGCGGATGGCCATGTCTATGTCAACATCCTCGGCAACGGTAAGCTGTTCCGTGTCGAGGCCGCCGACGGCAAGGCGGGCGCCATTACCGAAGTGGTGGCCGACAAGCCTCTGGGCGTCGCCGACGGCATGCGCCACGAGGGCGGCAACGGCTTTCTGGTCGTCACAGCCGATGGCCTCGCGCGCGTGACCGTCGAAGGTGACAAGGGTACGGTGGAAACGCTGCGCGAAGGCCTTGCCGGCCCCACGGGCGTCGCTATCGTGGGCGACAGCGCGCTGGTTGCCGAAGGGCAGCTGTCGATGCTGTTCGATCCGGCCAAGCGCGGCCAGGCCCCCAGCCTGCCGTTCGTGCTGCGTGCCGTTCCCCTCGCCCGCCCCTGACCGGAGAAAGACAGATGCGATCACCGGCTAGACTTTCACTCGTGCTGCTGCTTGCCGGATCGACGCTGGCGCTCACCGCCTGCGATCGTGACGCGGGCGGCAACAGCAGCACCACCGCCGAACCGGCCGCCTGCGCGTCCAACGACAGCGGCATCACCCTGCCACCAGGTTTCTGCGCCACGGTGTTCGCCGACAATGTCGGCCATGCCCGGCTGATGACCGTGGCCGACGACGGCACGCTCTATCTCAACAGCTGGAGCGGCCCTTATTACAGCAACGACCAGCCGCGCGAGGGCGGTTTCCTGGCAGCGCTGCGCGATACCGACGGTGACGGACGCGCCGACGTCAACGAACGCTTCGGCCCCGGCATCGCCGAAGGCAGCGGCGGGGGTACCGGCATCCTCCTCCACGGCGACTGGCTCTATGCCGATCTCGACGATCGGATCGTCCGCTGGCGGCGGGCTTCCGGCTCGCCGGGCACGCTGGTGCCGACCGGCGAACCGGAAGTCATCGTCAGCGGCCTGCCCGACACCGGCGAGCATCCCCAGCACCAGTTCGTGATCGACAAGGCCGGCAACCTGTTCGTCAATGTTGGGTCGGCGACCAACGTCTGCGAAGTCAAGATGGGTGTGCCCGAGCCCAAGGTGCACAATCCATGCACTGAAACCCTGACCCGCGCCGGCGTATGGCGGTTCAAGGCCGACCAGCCGGGCCAGACGTTCAGCGAAGCGGCGCGCTATGCCACGGGCATCCGCAACATCGGCGGCATCCGGCTGGACGACGCCGGGCAGCTGGTCGTCAGCCAGCACGGCCGCGACCTGCTGGGCCAGAACTGGTCGCGCCTCTACACCCCCGAACAGGGTGCGGAGCTACCGGCGGAAACGCTGCTGCGGGTCAAGGAGGGCGGCGATTATGGCTGGCCGACCTGCTATTATGACGGCGTCCAGAAAAAGCTGGTGCTGGCGCCCGAATATGGCGGCGACGGCGGCAAGGCCGTTGGCGAATGCGCCGCCAAGGAACAGCCGATCGCCGTGTTCCCGGCACATTGGGCCCCGACCGACATCCTGTTCTATCGCGGCAGTCAGTTCCCCGCCGCTTACCGCGAGGGCATCTTCGTCGCCTTCCACGGCTCCTGGAACCGCGCGCCCTTCCCGCAGGCCGGCTTCAAAGTGGTGTTCCAGCCCATGACGAATGGCGTCGCCAGCGGCGAACACCTCGTCTTTGCCGATGGGTTCGCCGGCCAGGAACGGCCGGGGCCCGACGCCTATCGTCCGCTTGGGCTCGCTACCGGTCCCGATGGCGCGCTTTATGTCAGCGACGACAATCGCGGCCGCATCTGGCGCATCACCTATCAGGGGCCAGCCGAGGCCAAGGCCGCGACGGCGCCGAAGCCGGTCTACAAGCCCGCCACCGCTGCAACCGGCCAGGACGATCTGCCGGTGCCGCCGGGCGCCACGGCCCAGCAGGTGGCACTGGGTGGTCGCATCTTCAACGGCGAGGAAAAGGGTGGAACCTGCAGCGGATGCCATGGCCTGAACGGCGGCGGTGGCGCGATGGGGTCCAATCTCACCACTGGCGAATGGCTGTGGGGCGACGGCAGCCTCGCGGCGATCGAGACGATCATCCGCAAGGGTGTCGACACGCCAAAGAAGGGCAGCGGCGCGATGCCGCCGCTGGGCGGCGTCGACCTCAACGACGCCGACGTGAAGGCAGTAGCCGCTTATGTATGGGCGCTAGGGCATCGACCGAAATGACGAGCGTTCCGGTTCCGGGATATAGGTCCCCGGAACCGGAATAGCCTAGAAGGTCGTCTTGCAGCGACGGGCACTGTGCAGGCCACGCAGGAAGCCGCGCCGGGCCAGGCCCGCGTCGACGGCGGCGTTCATCTGACGCTGGGCCGATGCCGCACCGCTCACCTCGCGAACGAGGCCCCGAAAGGGGATCAGCGAATTGACGATCGTCTGGCCACCCGCTTCCGCCAGCTTGCCTGCCCGATTTTCCTTCGCGGTGGGACCGTCGGGCGCATAGTCCGCGCCCAGCACCTCGTTCAAAGCCTTCACGTTCTGGGCGATCTGCGTGCAGGTGCGTGCGCCCTCAAGGCTGTAGGGGTTGGCCGCCGCCGTCAGCAAGGCCGGTGGAATATCCTTCTTCGATAGACCCACGTCCTTCACCGGCTGCGTAGCGATGCGGCCGGCGCCACTGCCGATCGAACGCAGTTGATCATCGCCACCAGACGGCTTCGATGACTGACCCTGCGTCTGATTGTCGCCCTGCGCCAGCGCCGGCACGGCACCGCTGATCGTCATGGCCGCCAGCATCAGCCCGGCCAGCCTTGCAGACCGACCCAATATACCCGTCATCCAGACTTCCTCCCGACGCTCCATCCCGTTGCGAACCATGGAGCCATGGGCACGAACAAGCCAGCAGGCACGGTGGTTCCCATCAACATGAGGCGGTGGAGCGACGGAGCCGCAGCCGAAGGGACGGCAACCGGGTTTGAAGGCCAGTCACCGCACCTCGGATAACAGCGCCTCTCAATCCTGGGCGGCGGCGGCCCGCAGCTTGGTCACGTCGGCTTCACTCAGCGAAGCCCCCTTGGCGCCGAAGCGCGCCGTGACATAGTTCGCCACCGCGGCAACCTCCTTGTCGTTCAGCGTGCTGCCGAAGGCGGGCATGGTCATGATGTTTTCGGGCACATGCCGGTGAACGCCATGAATGACCACCTGCGCGACGTTGGTGGCGCTGGGATCGTTGATCGAACTGGTGCCGGTGAGCGTCGCCGCCGGCGACAGCGGGCTGACGCCCGTCCAGTCGTGGCATCCGGCGCAGGCACCCGCGAAGGTCCGCTCGCCCAGCCGGTCGTCCCGGCTGGCCAGCGCCGCCGCCGGCCCGTCACCATAGGCTTCGGGCGCCGGAGTCTTCACCCGATCCGGAGTGCCGCCGGACGTCGCCGGCACGGACCGGACATAGGTGACCAACGCCTTGATGTCGCCCGGCGTCAGATAGCGCAGGCTGTAGTCGACCACCTCGCCCATCGGGCCCGACGCGACGCCATGCCCGCTGGCGAATCCGGTGGCGAGATAGCTGGTCAGGTTTTCCGTCGTCCAGTTGCCGATGCCGGTGTCGGGATCGGCGCTGATATTATGGGCACGCCAGCCGCCTTGGGTCGCACCGCCGAACTTCGCCCGGTTATTGAGCGCAAAGCCGAGATTGCGCGGTGTATGGCATTCGCCGCAATGGGCCAGAGCCTCGGCCAGATAGGCGCCCCGGTTCCATTCGGGCGTCTGCTCGGCAATCGGCTCGAACCGCTTGTCGGGATTGAAGAAAAATCCCCACAGGCCAAGCAGCGACCGCTGGTTGAACGGCCATTTCAGCGTATTTGGCCGCGCGGGTGCGTTCACCGGATCAAGGCTCATCAAATAGGCCTTGATCGCCAGAGCGTCCTCGTCCGTCATGTAGGTGTAGGACGCGAACGGCATCGCCGGATACAGGCGCTCGCCATCGGCGCGAACGCCCCGATGGACCGCATCCAGGAACTGGGCGTCGGTGTAGTTACCGATGCCGGTTTCCTTGTCCGACGTGATGTTGGTCGAATAGATCGTGCCGCCGAACGGCAGATTGAAGGCATAGCCGCCGGCATAGGGTTTGCCGCCCGGCGCGGTGTGGCAGACCTCGCAGTCGGCGGCGCGCGCCAGATATTCGCCGCGCTGAACCAGGCTTGCCGATGCCAGCTCCGCCGGAACACCGGTTGGATTGGCGCCCTGATAGGCCGCGAGGGCAACCGCATCGCCCTTGGCGAAGGCGGTGGGCCCGGGGCCGAACACCGTCCAGCCGCCAACGGCAGCCGCCACCACCGCCACGGCCGCGCCGGTCATCGCGGCGATGCGAAGAATCTTGCCCTTCATGCGTCCTGCTTCCTGCCCGCAAGGATGTCGCGATCGACCGGCATCGTCCGCAGCCGGATGCCTGTGGCGGCGGCGATGGCGTTGACCAGCGCCGGCGTGCACACCGTGACGCCCGGCTCGCCGATGCCACCGGGATCCTCGGTGCTGGGCACGATGTGAACCTCGATCGGCGGCGTCTCGTGGATGCGCATCATCCGATAATCGTGGAAGTTGCTTTGCTGGATGCGGCCCTTGTCGACCGTTATCTTGCCCCACAGGGCCGAAGTCAGGCCGAACACCGTACCGCCCTCGACCTGCGAGATGATGCCGTCGGGGTTGACCACCTTGCCCGCATCCACGGCGACGACGAACCGACGGATCTTGACGTCGCCGTCAGCCGCCACCTCGACCTCGCACGCCGCCGCGCAGTAGGATCCGAAGGCAAAGATGACCGCGATGCCACGTCCGACCCGGCCCCCGCCGCTGATCGGCGTCGACCAGCCGATCTTTTCGGCCGCCAGTTTCAGGACGCCTGCTGCGCGCGGCGACTTCTCCAGATGGGCAAGGCGAAAGTCGAGCGGGTCCTGACCCACCTTCTTCGCCAATTCGTCGATCAGGCTTTCGGCGGCGAACAGCGTGTTGTTGGGGCCGACCCCGCGCCACCAGCCGACATTGACGGCCAGCGGCTCGCACTCGACATACTCGATCCGCATATTCGGAATGTCGTAGGGAATCTCTTCCGCGCCATCGACGGTCGCGCCGTCAAAGCCATCCTTGGGCTTGCCGTACATACGCGCCACCACGGACCCGCCCGATACCCGGTGCATCCATCCCGTGATGCGCCCGTCCTTCAGCGAAGCGGTCATGACGTTGCGGTAATAAGGGCGGATCGTGTCGTGGCGCGTATCCTCCTCGCGCGACCACATGACCTTGACCGGTCCCGATACCTGCTGGCCGACCCGCACCGCGTTCGTCACCATGTCGATATCGAGACGCCGGCCGAAGGCGCCGCCCAGCATGTAATTGGTCAGCTTGACCTGAGCGGGCTCGACACCCAGCACCTTCGCGGCCGCCCGCTGGGCGCCGGTCTGGACCTGCGTTCCCAGCCACACCTCGGCCCCGCCGGGACGGACGTGAACGGTACAGTTGAGCGGCTCCATCGGCGAGTGGGCCAGAAATGGCAGTTCATAGGCGACATCGACCCGTTCGCCATCGCTGAACGCCTGATCGACATCGCCGGCGGTATGTCCGGCAAGACCTGGTTTCGCCGTCCGCTCGCGCAGTTCGCGGACGATCGCCTCCTGGCTGACGGCGGCGTGGGGGCCGTCATCCCAGTTGATGACGAGCGCACTCAGTCCTTTGAACGCGGTCCATGTGTTATCACCAACCACCGCGACCAGATCGTCCAGTACGACCACCTGCTTCACGCCGGGAATCGCCATGGCTTTGCTGTCATCGACCGAAGCGACCTTACCACCCACGACCGGCGACTGGCTGACCGCCGCGACCGGCACCTTCCCGGCAAGCACGTCGATGCCATAGACAACCGAGCCATTGGTCTTACCCGGTACGTCAAGCCGATGAACCGGCTTGCCGATCAGCTTGAAATCCTTTTCCGCCTTCAGTGGCGCATCCGTCGGCGGGGTGATCGAACTCGCCCGCCCGGCAAGCTCGCCATATCCGACCTGCCGACTGGTCGCGTCATGATAGACGATGCCTTCCGAGGTCCTCAGGCTGGCCGGATCGACATTCCACATCCGCGCCGCCGCCATCACCAGCATCGCGCGCGCATTGGCCCCGTGCTGGCGCAGCAGCGGATAGAAGCCGCTGCGGAAGGACGAGGAGCCGCCCGTCGACTGCCGCTTCCTCGGGCCGCCATACAACTCGTCATTCGGCGGCGCCTGTTCCAGAACGATCTGGGACATGGCGATGTCCAGTTCCTCGGCAATCAGCTGGGCATGGCCGGTATGCGTGCCCTGACCCATTTCCTGCTGGGGCATGACCAGCGTCACCAACCCCTGCGGATCGATGCGGATGAAGGCGTCGGGCGCGAAGCCGGCGGCTGCCTCCGCGCCTTGAGGAAGCAGTTGGAAACCGAGCAGCAGCCCTCCGCCGGCAAGCGCGCCGACCTTGAGGAAACCCCGCCGCGACGTGTCGATGGCGCTTGTCATGATCAGGCCTGTCCCGCCGCCGCCCGCTTGATCGCGGCACGGATGCGCACATAGGTTCCGCAGCGGCAGATGTTGCCCGCCATCGCGGCATCGATATCCGCATCGGTCGGCGCCGGTGTGCTCGCCAGCAGTGCCGCAGCGGACATGATCTGCCCTGACTGACAATAACCGCACTGGGGCACGTCGAGATCGATCCACGCCTTCTGCGCCTTGGCGCCTGCCGCGGTTTCACCAATCCCTTCGATCGTCACCACCGCCTTGTCGCCGACCGCGCCGACAGGCAGCAGGCACGAGCGAACAGGCTTGCCGTTCAGGTGCACGGTACAGGCACCGCACTGGGCAATGCCGCAGCCATATTTGGTGCCGGTCATGCCCAATATGTCGCGCAGCACCCAGAGCAGCGGCATATCATCAGGCGCCTCAACCTCGTGGGCGACGCCATTTATGTGAAGAGTGCCTTTCACTATGCCCTTCCCCGAATAGCGGCAAGTTATCGCGCAGTTAAGAACTGTTCGCACAACGCGCCAGCTTTCCCTGGATGCTAGGACAATCATCAGGGGGATGCCAAGCTATTTCGTGATCACAGGACCACCGCCAATAGTCGATATATACATCAAAATATTACGCTTGGTCATCATATTGATGACGAGATCAGCACAGCTTCGTAAGAAAGACTGGAATTGATCGTCGACACGCTCCCGGCCCTGATGGCCCGCGAATGGC
Organism: Sphingomonas sanxanigenens; assembly: GCA_037190805.1. Lineage (GTDB taxonomy): Bacteria > Pseudomonadota > Alphaproteobacteria > Sphingomonadales > Sphingomonadaceae > JBBCJR01. The sequence goes on from JBBCJR010000004.1 coordinate 224,692, forward strand.
GCAGGTCAAAAATCCATCGTCAGATGCAGCAACGCAGTACGTGGATTGGTCAGCTCGAAGGTTGAGGCGCCGGACACCTTCCAGTCGAAAACGTTGGTAACGTTATTGACCTGAAAGCGCAGCAACGCCGGCGTTCGCCCGACCCGGAAACGATAGCGAACACCGAGGTCGATGACCGCGGCTGATGGGGTCGACACCCGATTCAGCCGATCGGCGACCCGGGGTCCGTGATAGGCGGTGTTGAACGTCAGGGCGACACCGTCGATCCAGGGCATGTCGTAATTGAGATTCAGGGTCAGCAGGCGCCCGGCATTGCCGACCGGTTTGCGGCCGATACGGCCACTGTCGACCGGCTCGCCCGTAACGCGCGGATCGGTGAACACCGCCCCACCGACGACGGCAAGGCGCGGCAGAAGCGTTCCGGCCACGCTGAGTTCGATACCGCGTTGACTGATGGTGCCGAGTTCCGTGAAGACATTATTCTCGTCGGCGCCGAAATAGGGTTTGGAGACCTTGAACACCCCAGCCACCAGCCTGAGGTCATTGGTAACGCGCCAGCGGATACCGGCATCGAGCTGCGAGGTAAGGATGGCCGGCAGGACCTGGGTCCGGTTGGCCGCGCTGTCGGGCGCGACGCCGCTTTCCTCCAGCCCGCGCGTGTAGCTGCCATAGGCCACCACATCGCGGGTCGCGTCCAATGTCGCGGTGGCGTTGTAGAGCCAGGCCGGATCGTGAACGCGGGTCGTCGGATTTGCGGGGGTGATCACCCGCTTACGATAGTCGGTGCGCTGGAGTCCGAGGCTGAGCGTCCCCAGCCCGCGCCATCCCAAGTCATAGCCGATCGCGGCCGTCGCCTGCTTGATGCGCTGGCGGCTGAGGGGACCGAAGCGATAATCCGGTCGCGGAATATCGACGATCTTGTTCTCCAGCCGAGTCCGCCCGAAGTCTACGCGATCACCCCCGCCATAATCCGCGGTCCGGTCGCGCCCGCGCAGAGAGACGTGGAAACTGTGCTTTCGATCGCCTTCCACCATCGACCGGCTCAACCTCAATTCGCCGCTGTTCGACGTCGTGAGCTGGCCCGGATCGGCGCTGATCAACCGCCGGCCGGTACCGTCGGTCCGCACATCCGTCAGCAGGTGGGCATAGCCGCGCCTGATGTCCGAGATCGACCGGAATAGGCCGCCGGCGACCTCCCAATCACCCAGGGTCGCAGTGCCGAGCACGCCATAGTTGGTATTGATATAGTCCTGGCCCGCCCATTCCGGGCCGATGAAATGGCGGCGTTTCACCTGGGGCGGCAGGAAGGCCCCCTCCACCTGATAAAGCGGCGCGACATTTCGATGCTTGTAATGCGCTATGCCGTAGAATGGACGGATTTCTATCCCCGCCCGCGGGCGCCAGCGAGGCACCAAACCAATCGCCCAGACATTGCCGTCGCCGCCATGCGAGAATTCATCGTGAAACAAGCCAAATCCCGCCGCGAGCCCGAGCTTGCCCTCGATCAGCGGCAACTGCCCGTCCACTTCCAGCCGGCGTCCCCCGAGGCCGCCATAACCGGCAAGAACGCTGAGAACCCGCTTATCGCCAGCGGGTCGCAGCTGATAATCGACGATCCCCGTGGGAGCCGGAAACAGATAATTCTGGGCCGTCAAGCCGACGCGGACGCTGTTGCTGTTGGAAATCCGGTCGGCAAACGCGCCGGGGCGATCGATATAGATGCCTTCCAGGCGGATATTGTTGGCCGTGACAGGCGAAAAACCCCGCACCTCGCTGGAACTGTAAAGCCCGATGCGTTCATTACCGACCTGAGCGCCGAACGCATCCTCGGCTTGGGCAACGACATTTTCGGCCACCCGCTGGGCATGTGCCGCGGCCGGCAAACCCATTGCCGTCAACAGCGCCGCGAAGGCACTCCTCGCTCCAGACATCTCTTCCCCTTTACGCCGGATATTTTTCGTTGGTCCGGTCTCTATTGGGGTTCAATGGCCGTTGTTTTACGTGCTGGCAACCCATCAGACCGACACCTCTCCTATAGGAGATAGAAGCAGCCCTATTGATTGGGGGAACCTGCTCGGACACGGCACTTTGCCTCCCGAGGATCGTTTCATTCCCGGAAGGGAGTAGGCCGCCTCCATTTCGAGGCAGGCCGGCACCGCTCTCTTCAATGGCCAATTGCGGGAGCGACTGGATGTCGACCGAGAAATTTCTTCGCGGACGCCGGCGCGGCGAACTGTCGCCCGAAGAGGAACGCGCGCTTGAAATGGCAGTCTCGGAAACCCGCTCCCTCCCCGCCGGCACGGTGCTGGTCCGCGATGGAGAACTGCTGACCCGCAGTACGATGCTCGTCGAAGGACTTGTTGGGCGCTATGTCTATGACCGCGACGGTCAACGGCAGCTGGTGGCTGTGCATGTCGCAGGGGATTTCGTCGACCTCCACGGCTTTCCACTACAACGTCTGGACCATGAGGTGGCGACCCTGAGCTCCGCTCATATCGCCTTCATTCCTCATGAAGTGTTGCGCACATTGACGGCATCCCATCCTCACCTGATGCGAATGCTATGGTTCTCAACCCTGCTCGATGCTGCCATCCACCGCGAATGGATTTTCCGCTTGGGCCGGCTGGGCGCGACCGGCCGTGTCGCTCACTTCTTCTGTGAAATGAACGTGCGGCTGATGTGTGTCGGCTACAGCGACGGCGAGCGCTTTCGCTTGCCGATCCGGCAGACCGACATCGCCGACGCCTGCGGCCTGACCCCGGTCCATGTCAACCGTGTGCTGCGTCAGCTACGTGAGCGGGAAATATTACTGTTCCGCGATGGCCATGCAGTCATCCTGAACCGCCGGGCACTGGAAGCGGCGGGTGAGTTCACCACGGACTATCTCTACATCGACAACGGCCCCTTGCAGAGCACGCGCCCGACCTGATCCGGCGAGATTCAGGCCGCCAGCCCCTCGAACTGCAGGCGTGCCAGACGGGCATAGAGGCCGTCGAGGGCGATCAACTGGTCATGGCTGCCCTGCTCCACGATGCGCCCTTGATCCATGACGACGATCCGGTCGGCACCGCGGATGGTCGCCAGCCGATGCGCGATGACCAGGGTCGTGCGGTTCGCCATCAGCCCTTCCAGGGCCTGTTGAACCAGCCTCTCGGACTCGGCGTCCAATGCCGAGGTTGCCTCGTCGAGAAGCAGCAGCGGCGCGTCCTTCAGGATCGCCCGGGCGATCGACAGGCGCTGGCGCTGCCCACCCGACAGGCGCGAGCCGCCCTCGCCCAGAAAAGTATCGAGCCCGTCAGGCAGAGCGCGCAGGAAGCTGGCGGCATTGGCGGCGGCGGCGGCGTCCCACAACTCGTCATCGCTCGCACCCCAGCGGCCATAGCGGAGGTTGTCCCGCGCCGAGGCTGCAAAGATGACCCCGTCCTGGGGAACCAGCGCCGTGCGGGCGCGCACGGCGGCGGGGTCGGCCCGGGTGATGTCGACCCCGTCCACCAGCACTCGCCCCCCCTGCGGATCGTAAAAGCGCTGGATCAGCTGAAACAGGGTGCTCTTGCCGGCCCCCGACGGTCCGACGATCGCGACCGTTTCACCCGCCCGGACGTCGAGGTTGAAATCGGCGAGCGCCGCCACGTCGAGACGAGTCGGATAGCGGAACTCGACATTCTCGAACGTCACCCGACCCATCGCCGGTTCCGGCAATGCCACCGGATTGGCGGGTGGCCGGATGTCGGGCACCTCGCGCAGCAACTCGGCAATGCGCCCCGCCGCGCCTGAGCCGCGCAGCAGATCGCCATAAACCTCGCTCAACGCCCCGAACGCGCCGGCAACCAGCGCGCCAGTGAGCATGAAAGCGGCAAGCTTGCCGCCCGACATCTCCCCGGAGGCCACATCGACGGCGCCCTGCCACATGACAAAGGTGATCGATCCGAAGATCAGCAGGATGACGATCGCGGTCATCGACGCGCGCAGGGCGATCCGTCGCCACGCCGCGCCGAACGCCGCCTCGACGGTCGCAGCGAACCGCGCCCCCTCGCGCGCTTCCTGGCCGAACGCCTGGACGATCTTCATCGCCCCCAGCGTTTCCGAGCTGGTCGACCCGACATCGGCGATGCGATCCTGGGCCGCGCGGGCGGTTTTCCGTAACCTGCGGCCGAGGATGACGATCGGCACCACCACCAGCGGGATGCCGAGCAACAGCATCCCCGCCAGCTTCGGCGCCAGCGCGATCAGATAGATGACGCCTCCGACGCCAAGAACCAGATTGCGCAACGCGACCGATACGGTGGTACCAACCACCTGCTCGATCACCGAAGTGTCGGCGGTGAGACGCGAAGCAATCTCCGAAGGCCGATTCTCCTCGAAGAAGCGAGGAGCGAGGGTCAGGAGGTTGCGATGCACTGCGGCGCGCACGTCCGCGACGACCCGCTCGCCCAGCCACGACACATAATAGAAGCGCAGCGCCGTCGCGATCGCGAGGACAGCGACGATCATCAGCAGATAGTTGAAATAGGGCGTGATGTTACCACCGTCGGCGGTGAAGCCGCGATCGATGATCCGCTGCAACCGCTGCGGCACCGCCAGAGTCGCGGCCGCCGCCAGCAACAGCGACAAGACCGCCATCGCGATATGACCGGGATAGCGGGCCGCAAATCCCCAGATCAACGCCAGGTTCGAGAGCCGGCGCTGAGGGGCGCCGGAAATGGGATCATCAGCCATGGAGGACGCTCCTAGGCGGATTTGATCGCGGCGAAAAGAGAAGGCAGCGAACGGTCTACCATCGCCCCATCGACGGGGTTCACCGCCGAACCACCTCGACCGCTGCGACATCGATGGTGAAGCTGCCGTCGTCCATGATAGCGAAGGCCTGGGTCACGTCGGCACTGGCGCCCTGTTGCAGCGCACGGATCGCCTCGACAAAGACGGGCGGCGTCGCCATCCGCGCCGTCCAGTCGGCGAACGCCATCGGCAGGCGATGCGTGGCGACGCCCGCCACAGCAAACCCGGCTCGCCCCAGCGCGGCCAGCCATTCATCGATCCGGTAGTCGCGCACATGGCTGGGGTCGCGCAGCAATTCGACCGTCTGCAAATGCGTGTCGAGCAGCGGATCGGCGGGCGCGATGACGTCCACGAACATGCCGCGTCCTCCTGTCCTGGTGACGCGCCGCGCCTCGGCCAAGCCGGCGTCGAGATCACGCCAATGATGGGCGCTGAACCGGCACAGCGCCACGTCGAAACTCTGATCGTGAAATGGCAGCGCTTCCGCCGCGGCCTTGCAGGTCTCGATATTGTCGATACCGCGCCGGGCGGCCTCCGTCGTCACAGCCGTCAGCATGCGCCGCGACAGATCCGTCGCCACGACGCGCATCATGTAGGGTGCGACGCGGTAGGCGACATGGCCGCCGCCACAGCCCAGATCCAGGGCAACCCCGTCGCCGAGCTCCCGCGCCATTGCCTCGATTCGATCGAGATCAACGCCGGCGCTGTGCGCCGCGCTGGCGACGTAGGCGGCCACGCGGCCGCCAAACTGGCGGTCGACCATCGTATCATGATCAGTTGCGGTCGTCATGGCCATGTACCCCAAGCCGGCTTCAGGCGAGCCCGCGCCGGATCGCTTCCCGCGTCGCCTCCGCCCGGCTCGACACGCCGAGCTTCTGATAGATGATTTTCACATAGCCCGCGACGGTATGCGGCCTGAGGCCAAGCCGCGAAGCAACCTCCGCCACCGTCAGTCCGCGCGCCAGCAGGGTAAGCGTTTCCACCTCCCGTCCAGTCAAACCGGCATCGTCGTTGCGCGGCGCGGGCGAATCACGCAGCTGAGCCAGGATGCGCCGCGCGATTGACGGCGACAGAGGCGGCTCGTCGTGTTCGATCCGCTGGAGCGTGGCGACGATCTGGGCCGGCTCCTCTTCCTTCAGGACATAGCCTTCCGCTCCGGCCGAGATCGCATCGAGAAGGTAGGCATCATCGGCATAGATGGTCGCGATCACCCGCCTTGTGGACGGGAAGTCGGCCGTCAGGCGGCGAACGATATCAATGCCGGATCCATCCGGCAGGCCAATGTCGATGACAGCGAGCCACGGGGGCGCAGCGCCGTCCAGCCAGGCCATCGCTTCCTTCAGGTTACGCTGTGCGACCACCTCGACGCCTGGAAACGCCTCGATCAGCACCCCGCGCATCCAATCCCGGGTGGGTGCCTGATCCTCGACAAGCAACACGACTGGAACGCCAACATCGGACATGTAGCGAGACTAGCAGAGTAAATCCCGCGCGTCAGCGGGTCGTTATCCTCGGGGAATGCTCAACCGCGCAGGCACCTGTTGGTCATCCCACTAAGGGGATGATCCGAGAAAATCAGCCGCCGACGGTCAGACTGGCCACATTGGTGGCGGGAGTCGCCGGCGCGGCGACCAGATCGCGGGTGAACGCGCCCTTGTCGACGACCAGCGTATCCGGACTGCCCGCCGTCGACCGTGCGCCGACCACATTCGGTCGGGTCGCCCCCGACTGGTCGAGCAAATTCTGCTCGGACGCGCTCGGCGGGGTGCTGGGGAACAGCGTGTCGAGCGCCTGGCTCTGGCTATCCGCGCCGATCGGGCGCGGCGCACCGGGCTTGGGCGGCGTCAACGAATAATCCGGCGGAATGACCAGCGGGGCGGCGCGGCCGACCGCGAACTCATCCGGCCGATCACGCCCGAACACTCCGCCGCCCCCGCCGCACGCGGTGAGAAGCAGCGCGCCCGCCGAAACCACGAGAAGTGACTTACGCATCATCATACCTTTCCGCCGTGGCCGGCGCCTCGTCCCGGGTGAACAACGCCCGCACAATCAGCAACAGGACGCCGATGGTAATCGCGGCATCGGCAACATTGAAGACCAGAAATGGGTGCCACGATCCGATATGCAGGTCGAGGAAATCCGCGACATAGCCGAACCGGCTGCGATCGAGGATGTTGCCGAGCGCGCCGCCCAGCACCAGTCCCAGCGCGATCGCATCCGGGCGCCGCCGCTCGCGCGACAGCCAGACCGCAACGACGGTGGCGATCGCGGCCGTCAGCAGCACCAGTCCCCAGCGCTCGACATTGCTGCCGGCGGCAAGAAAACCCATCGAGATCCCGCGATTTTCAACCCAGGTGAGATCGAAGATGGGCAGCACCTCGATCTGTCCGATCTCGGGCAGGCGCAGCCGTTCGATGACGATCCATTTGGTCAGCTGGTCGATGATGAACACCGCCGCCGCGATGACGACGCCGACCGTGCGATGGCCACCGGATCGCGCCGTATCAGCCATGAGCCACCACCTCCTCGCAGCGCCCACACAGCGATCCGTCCTCGGCCACCTCGGGCAGGTGCCGCCAGCAGCGGCCGCATTTATGACGATCGGTAACGGCAACCGTCACCACATCCCCCGCCTCGCCTCCCGTGATGCGGGAGGATGAAACGATGCAGACCTCGGCGAAATCGACCCCGTCAACTGCCGCCACTCCAGCCCCATCGGTTCCGACATGGATATCCGCCTGCAAGCTGGAACCAAGCTGCTTTTCGCGCCGCATCGGCTCGATCGTTTCGGTGACGACTTCCCGCATGTCCCGCAGACGCGCCCAACGCGCACCAAGCGCCTCGTCCGACCATGCGGCATCGATCTCGGGCCATTCCAGCAGATGGACCGAGCCATCCTCGGTGGGAAAGCGCGTCTGCCACACTTCTTCGGCCGTGAACGCCAGCACCGGCGACACATAACGGACCAGGGCGTGAAACAGAATGTCGAGCACCGTCCGATACGCCCGCCGCGTCGGGCTGTCGGCTGCGTCGCAATAGAGGCTGTCCTTACGGATATCGAAGAAGAAGGCACTCAAATCTTCATTCGCGAAATCGAACAGCAGCGTCATATAGCGATTATATTCAAACGCTTCCGATGATTTCCTGAGCTGTCCGTCAAGCTCCGCCAGCCGGTGGAGGATATAGCGTTCCAACTCCGGCATCGCCGCCGGCGCCACGGCTTCCGCCGCGCTGAAGCCATCGAGGGCGCCGAGCAGGTAACGGAAGCTGTTCCTGAGCTTGCGATAGGCGTCGGACGTGCCGGCGAGGATTTCCTTGCCGATGCGGACATCCTCGAAATAGTCGGTGGTGACGACCCACAGACGCAGGATGTCGGCGCCGCTTTCGCCGATGATCTTCAGCGGATCGACCACATTGCCCAGGCTCTTGGACATCTTGCGACCCTGCCCGTCGAGGGCGAAGCCGTGGGTCAGCACCGCCTCATAGGGCGCCCGCCCGCGCGTGCCGCAGCTTTCCAGCAGCGACGACTGGAACCAGCCGCGATGCTGGTCCGACCCCTCCAGAGAGAGCGAGGCGCGCGTCCCCGCCCCGAACCGCTGCTCCAGTACGAAGGCGTGGGTGGAACCGGAATCGAACCAGACGTCGAGGATGTCGGTGACGACCTCATAATCCTCGGCCCGGTGGTCGGGGCCGAGCAGCGCCTGATGATCGGCGGTGAACCAGGCATCGGCCCCGCCCGCCTCGAACGCAGCGATGATCCGCTTATTCACTGCCGGATCATTCAGATAGTCGCCGGTCTTGCGATTGACGTAGAGGGCGATCGGCACGCCCCACGCGCGCTGGCGGCTGATCACCCAGTCCGGCCGACCGGTCACCATGGCGGCGATGCGATTCTGGCCCTTGGCGGGCACCCAGCGGGTCTCCTCGATCGCCGCGAGGGCGGTCTGGCGCAGCGTCGTGGCGTTGGACTGGGCAGCGCGGATCGTCGCTTCCTCGGCGCAGCGCGGCATCAGCCGGTCGCGGTCGATCGGCCGGTCCATCGGAATGAACCATTGCGGCGTCGCCCGGAAGATGACCTTGGCCTTCGACCGCCAGCTATGCGGATAGCTGTGACGATAGTCGGCGCTGGCCGCCAGCAGCGCGCCCGCCGCGCGAAGGTCGGCGCAGATCGGCCCGTCGGGCGCGTTCAGCTTCGGCGCGATGACCGACCCCTGCCCGCCCAGCCAAGCCCAGTCGGCGCGATAATGGCCATTGCCCTCGACCGCGAACACCGGGTCGATGCCATTGGCCTTGCACAGCAGGAAATCGTCCTCGCCATGGTCCGGCGCCATATGGACGAGGCCCGTGCCGGCATCGGTGGTGACGAACTCACCCGGCAGGAACGGACGCGGTTTGGCGTAGAAACCGCCGAGATGGTGCATCGGGTGGCGGGCGATGGCGTTGGCGAGCGCCGCGCCCTTATAAATCCCATCGTACTCGACTGAAATACCGCTTTCGTCTGCTCCGCTCGAAATCGCTGGAATACCGACACGTTTGGCGAAAGAATCGTAAAGGTCAGTTGCGACGAGAAACGCCTGCTTGCCAGTCGGATGGCCAACGACGTTGAGATGAATATACTCCACCTCCGGCCCATAGGCGAGCGCCTGATTGACCGGGATCGTCCACGGCGTCGTGGTCCAGATGACCGCATGGGTGCCGACCAGGTTTGGCGCGTTCGGTGCCTCGACGATCTCGAACGCCACGTCGATCTGAGTCGAGGTGATGTCCTCATACTCGACCTCGGCCTCGGCCAGCGCGGTCTTTTCGACTGGCGACCACATCACCGGCTTGGCGCCGCGATAAAGCTGGCCGCTCTCGGCGAATTTCAGCAGCTCCGCGACGATTCCCGCCTCGGCGGCGTAGGTCATCGTCAGATAGGGGTCGTCCCAGTCGCCCATCACGCCCAGGCGCTTGAACTGGTCGCGCTGGACGCCGACCCATTTGTCGGCATAGGCGCGGCATTCGGCGCGGAACTGGACCGGGTCGACCTCGTCCTTGTTCAGCTTCTTAGCCCGATAGCCTTCCTCGACCTTCCATTCGATCGGCAGGCCATGGCAGTCCCAGCCGGGAATGTAGGGCGCGTCATAGCCCATCAGCGTGCGGCTGCGGACGATGACGTCCTTCAGCACCTTGTTCATGGCGTGGCCCATATGCAGGTCGCCATTGGCATAGGGCGGGCCGTCGTGGAGCAGGAAACGCTCCCGCCCCGCCCGCTCGCGCCTGAGCCGCTCGTAAAGGCCGATCCGTGCCCAGCGGTCGAGGATCGCCGGCTCCTTGGCGGCAAGACCGGCCTTCATGGGAAAGTCGGTCTTGGGCAGAAAGACGGTGGAGCGATAGTCGGGCTTGGCGCCGGGCGTGGACGGAGTGTCGGACATGCTCCGGCGCTTATCCGGCGGCGGGCGCGGCGGCAAGGCGCACGCGTGCTTCGGCTGCATCGGCGTCGATCTGGCGGACCAGCGCCTCCAGCCCTTCGAACCGCGCTTCGGGGCGGATGAAGGAAACCAGCTCGACCTCGATCCCCTGACCATAAAGGTCGCCGGAGAAATCGAAGAAATGGGGTTCGAGCAACTCGCGCGGCGGATCGAACATCGGTCGGATGCCGAGATTGGCAACCCCGTCCAGCACCCGCCCGTCCTCCAGCCGTCCGCGCACCGCATAAATGCCGTAGGCCGGGCGCTGATAATCGCCCAGTGCAATATTGGCAGTCGGATAGCCGATCTCGCGGCCGCGCTTGTCGCCATGCTCGACGATACCGGCGATGCGATAGGGTCGGGTCAGCATGGCGGCGGCGGCTTCGCAGTCGCCCTCGACCAGCGCGGCGCGAATGCGGGACGAGCTGACCGCGTCCGGTCCATCCGTCACCGAAGCCACCGCCTCCGTGGTGAAGCCGTATTCCTGGCCAAGTCCGGCCAGAGAGCGGGCATTGCCCGTCCTGCCGCGTCCGAAGGTGAAATCCTCGCCGGTGATGACATGGCTGGCCCCCAGCCCGCCCTCCAGATAGTCGGCGGCGAACTCGGCCGCGGACATCGCCGCCAGCGCGGCATCGAAATGGAGGACGAGCGCGGCATCCGCCCCGGCGTCCGCGAACAGGCCGAGCCGCTGATCGAGTCTGGTCAGCTGGAATGGCGGTGCATCCGGCTTGAAATGCCGCACCGGGTGCGGATCGAAAGTGCAGATGATCGCTGGCCGATCGCCTGCACGGGCGCGCGTTACGGCCGCACCGATCACAGCCTGATGGCCGCGGTGGACTCCGTCGAAATTCCCCAGCGCGACGACCCCGCCGCGAAGGGCGGCCGGAATCGCCGAGCCGCCATCCAGCCGCTCCATGGGCGTGCCCTATAGAAAAGGCATCGCTTGGCCGTCGAGTCCTAACGCGTTCCCGATCATGCCAGCGGCGCCCGGCGGATCAGCGTCACGAAGCTGTAGGCCGGATCATCCCCCAGCGCGGGATGATCCTCGCGGACCTTTTCCCGCCAGATCGCAGGATCGAAGGGCGGCACCATGACGTCACCGGCGATATCGCCCGCTACTTCGGTCAGCTCGATCCGATCGGCACGCGACAGGAACAGGGCGAAGATTTCGCTCCCCCCGATCACCGACACCGCCTCGACCGGGCCGGCCAGAGCCAGCGCGTCGGCCGCCGAGCGCGCGACTTCCGCGCCCTCCGCCCGCCAGCCCAGCGCGCGGGTAAGAACGATATGCCGCCGACCAGGCAAGGGGCGCGGAAAGCTCTCGAACGTTCGCCGGCCCATGATCATCGGCGTGCCCATCGTCAGGGCCTTGAACCGCCTGAGATCGGCCGGAATGTGCCAGGGCAGCGCACCATCCCGCCCGATGACACCATTGGCGGCGCGGGCGAGGATGAAGACGATCTCGGTCCGGCTCACACCGCCACCGGGGCGCTGATGGCCGGGTGCGGATCGTAGCCGGCGACATCGAAATCCTCGAAACGATAGTCGAACAGGCTGTCGGGACGGCGGTTCAGGGTCAGCGTGGGAAAGGCGCGCGGGCTTCTCGACAGCAGGGTTTCGACCAGTTCGCCGTGATTGGCATAAAGGTGGACGTCGGCTCCCATCCACACCAGCTCGCCTGGCTCAAGATCGGTCTGCTGGGCGAGCATCCGCAGCAGCGCCGCCGCCTCGAAGATGTTGAACGGAAAGCCGAGGCCAAGGTCGCAGCTGCGTTGATAGAGGATGCCGTTCAGCCGGCCGTTCGCGACCTGATACTGATAGGTCATGTGACAGGGCGGCAGGGCCATCCCATCCAGCTCAGCGACGTTCCAGCCGGTGAAGATGTGCCGGCGCGACGCGGGGTTTTCGCGCAGCGAGCGGACCAGCGCGGCAATCTGGTCATGCTCGCGTCCGTCAGGTCCCTGCCAGCGGCGCCACTGCTTGCCATAGACGGGACCAAGGTCGCCCCAGCGCGCGGCGAAATCGTCATCCTCCACGATCCGCTTCTCGAACGCCGCGCGTTCGATCGCATCGCCGGTTTCGCGCCGGTAGCGGTCGAGGGGCCAGTCGGTCCAGATCGAGACGCCCTGCGCCACCAGCGGCCGGATCGAGGTGTCGCCGCTCAGAAACCACAGCAGTTCGCGCAGCGCCGTTTTCCAATAGACCCGCTTGACGGTGATCAGCGGCACCCGCCCGTCCGATAGGTCGAATCGCATCGTCGCGCCGAACAGGGCCTTGGTGCCAACGCCGGTGCGGTCGCGCTGTTCGCTCCCCTCCGTCCAGATACGCCGGACCAGATCAAGATATTGTTCCTCACCCATTGCCCCGGTTTAGGCGGGCATGGTGCGACGGGCCAGTGCATTTCGGAGGAGGTTTCGATTGCCGCGGCCGTCCGCGCCCGCCTTGATGATGAAATGGGCGCAGAATTCAAAGATTCCGTAGCGTCGAACGATCAACCCTGCCTTGCCGACACCGGCCAGGTACTGGGCCTGCTGCGGCCACGGCTGGAAGGGAAGCAGCGCGAAAGAATGGTCGCCCTGTTTCTGGACCAGCACTCCCATCTGATTGCCGATCATATGGTCATGGGCCACGCTCATTTCGTTGATGCCGCTCTGCGCGCCTTGTTCGCCAGGGGACTGTCGGTCGACGCGCGGGCGCTGATCCTGGCGCATAATCATCCAAGCGGCGATGCCACGCCCAGCGCTGCCGATATCGCCGTCACGAGAAACTGCGCGCGGGTCGGACGGTTGCTGGCCTTGCCGCTGCGTGACCATTTCGTCTTCGGCAATGGTGGCCGGATCACCAGCTTCCGCTCGCTGGGGCTGCTCTGAATCCTCTCGTGCAACGAATCGCTTGCGGAAGATTGCTCCGATTTGGTTAGTTCCATCTTTCATCCGGGGGACACGGGATGGAACAGGGGCTTACCATCCTGGGCTGGACGGCAGCCATCGCCACGCGGGAACTGGCGTTGGCGGCCGCAATTCTTATCGCCGCGATCGGCATCGACGACCTGCTCGTCGACCTGCTCTACGCGTCCCGGCGGCTGTGGCGACGCCTGACGATCTATCGGCGGGTCGAGCGCGCCACGGCCGATACGCTGCCTCCCGCCGCTCACCCCGGCCGCTTCGCCATCCTCGTTCCGGCCTGGCAGGAAGCAGGGGTCATCGGAGGGATGCTGCGCAGCACGCTGTCCCGCCTGGGGGACGGCGACTATCAGATTTTCGTCGGTCTCTATCCCAATGATCGGGTCACGATGGCCGAGGTCGCGGCAGTCGGCGATCCCCGCATCCTCCCTGTCATCAATCGGCGCGACGGTGGCACCACCAAGGCGGACAATCTCAACACCATCTGGCAAGCCCTGCGGTTCGAGGAGCAGCGTACTGGCGTCCGCTTCAAGGGCATCGTCCTTCATGATGCCGAGGATATCGTCCATTCAGCCGAGCTGAAGCTGTTCGATCGCCTGCTGGAACGCTTCGATCTGGTCCAGTTGCCGGTTCTGCCCTTGCCCGACCCGGCCTCGCCATGGGTCGCGGGCCATTATCTCGACGAATTTGCCGAAAGCCACGGCAAGGACCTCGTGGTGCGCGAGGCGATGGGTGCCGCCATGCCGTCCGCAGGGGTCGGATGCGCCATCCATCGCGACATGCTGGACCGGATCGCCCAGCTGAACGGCGGCCTGCCGTTCGACGAAGCAGCGCTGACCGAGGACTATGAGCTGGGTTTGAAGATCGGCCAGCTTGGAGGCCGCGGCGTCCTGGTGCGCATGCCCTGCGGCGGCGGCCGTGTGGTCGCGACGCGCGAGCATTTTCCAGCCACGCTGGGCGCGGCGGTGCGTCAGAAGGCGCGCTGGCTGACTGGCATCGCGCTGGCCGGCTGGGACCGGCTTGGCTGGCACGGCAACCTTGCGGAGCATTGGTGGCGGCTGCGCGATCGCCGCGCGGTGCCGGCGGCGTTGGCGACGATGCTGGCCTATCTGGCGGCCGTGGGAGCGCTGGTGACCTTGGCCATGGGCTGGCTGCGGCCCGACATCACCCTCCCGCCCATTGCTGAACCTGGGAGCCTGCTCGCGACATTATTGGCGCTCAATGTCGGCCTGCTGGTGTGGCGGCTGGGCCTCCGGGCTTTGTTCACCGCCCGCGCCTACGGACCAGCACAGGGGCTGCTGGCGATCCCGCGCGCCGTGATCGCGAACCTCATCGCCATCCTCGCCTGCCTGCATGCCCTGGGACAGTTCGCCGTCGGCTGGCGCCACGGGCGACGGCTGCCCTGGGTGAAGACCACCCACGCCTTTCCAGCCGTCCTGCCCAGCGAATGACGAGAACGCCCTTTCCGGCGTCGCTTCGCTTTCTGGGCGGCCTCGCCGGACTCTGGGTGCTGTTTCGGGCACCGGTTCTGATCGCGGAGTTCGCGCCCTCCCCCGACTTCGTGCCGGACGTGATAGCGGCAACCCGCGCCATGCTGCCCGAGCAGCGGCCGCAACATGCATCGTTGCTGGTTCCCTTGCCCCCGCCGCTCTCCGCCCGGCTCGTCACATCGCCCCCCGCCGCCCAGATGACACCGCCTCCTGTGCTCGCGGTATCTCAGCCCGGTTCCGCACCGGACAACATGACGGCGGCCGGCAGTCCGGGCCCTCGTTCAAGCAACCTATCGACACCCACGACCGCCGGTTCCGATGCCGGCCTGATCGCGGAGGCCGCCTATGCCGAGTTGAGGGCCGGCAATCGTCGCGCCGGAGCGCGCGGCCTCGACCACGCCATCGCGGAGGGAGGAAGCGATCCCCGCCTGGGACAGTGGCGTGCCGATCGCGCGTTGCTCGACCAACGCTGGTCGGGAAGCGCCTATGCCCTGCTCGGTCGCGGCAAGGGCGACATCGGCTTGGCCGGAGCGCCGCAACTGGGCGGGTCCCAACTGGGCGCACGGCTGGGCTGGCGAATCGATCCGCTGGCACGCCGGCCGGTCGACGTCGTGGCCCGGGTCGCAGCGCCCGTCGGTCGCGCGGCGCAGCCCGGAACCCAGGCCGCCATCGGCGTCGAATGGAGCCCGGTGCCGGGCCTTGCAATCGCTGCGGAACGCGCCATCGCCGCTAACGGCGGCGCCCGCAATGCCTGGATCGCCCGCATCTCGGGTGGAACGAACGGACGAAAACTTGGCGGCGGCATGGAGTTGGACAGCTACGCTCAGGCAGGTGTCATCGGCGCACGCCGACGCGATCCTTTCATCGACGCTATCGCCCGCATCAGCCGGCCAGTGCCCTTCGCGCCGCAGGGGCGAGTCAAGCCGGGCGTGGGGCTTTGGGCCGCCGCACAGCCCGGCGCCCAGCGGCTGGACGTCGGGCCGTCCCTCGGCGCCGAGATTCGGGTTGGCGACATGGTGGTGAGCGCCGATCTCGACTGGCGCTGGCGCGTAGCCGGCAATGCGCGCCCTGACAGCGGGCCGGCTGTGACAATCCGCACCGGATTCTAGGAGACGATCCGGTTACGCGCGGGGTCGCCCCCGCCAACGGATTGCGGTAGGCATCGAGCGCTCATGGACCTCTATCTGCCCATCGCCAATATTTCCGTGAATGCCCTCGTCATCGTGGCGCTGGGCGGACTGGTCGGCTTTCTGACCGGAATGTTCGGGGTTGGCGGCGGGTTTCTGACCACGCCGCTCCTGATTTTCTATGGCATTCCGCCGTCGGTGGCCGTGGCGACCTCCGCGACGCAGATCACCGGTACCAGTGTTTCAGGCGCCCTTGCCCATTGGCGGCGGGGTGGGGTCGATCCGCAGATGGGCGCCGTGCTGGTGGCAGGCGGTGTCCTCGGCACCGGCATCGGATCGGCGCTGTTCCGCTGGCTGCAGACCCTGGGCCAGATCGATTTCGTCATCGCCGTGCTGTATGTTGTCCTGCTCGGCGCTATCGGGCTGCTGATGTTGCGCGAGGCGCTGGAAGCGCTGGGGCATCAGACATTCCGGCGCCGACCGCGTCCCGCCAGTCAACGGCGCCACCACCCACTGGTCGCCGCTCTTCCAGGCCGGTTCCGCTTCTATCGCTCGGGCCTGTACATCTCTCCGCTGGCGCCATTGTTGCTCGGCTTTGCCACCGGGATTCTCACGGTCTTTCTGGGGGTTGGCGGCGGCTTCGTGATGGTGCCCGCGATGATCTATCTGCTCGGCATGTCGACGGCGGTGGTGGTCGGCACCTCACTGTTCCAGATCCTGTTCGTCACCGCCGCAGCCACGCTGGTCCATGCCACTTGGTCGCGGACGGTCGACATCGTGCTGGCGGTGCTGCTGCTGGTCGGCGGTGTGGTCGGCGCGCAGCTGGGTGCCCGCGCCGCCAACAAGGTTCGTCCGGAACTGCTGCGCCTGGGTCTCGCACTGCTGGTCCTGGCGGTCGCGGTGCGCGTCGCGATGGGACTCGGCTGGCGGCCGGACGAGATTTTCACCGTCTATGGACCGGATGCATGAAGCGTCTGCTGTTCCTGCCGCTGATCGCCATGCTGCTCGGCGGTGCCGCGCCGAAGCTGGTGCCCGACGTCAGCCAGCGGCGGGTCGACATCATCTACAGCTTCACGGGCGCGGAATTGCTGCTATTCGGCGCCATCCTCTATCCCGGCGGCCGCCTGCCCGCCGACCGCGCCGACATCGCCGTGGTGCTGCGCGGGCCGACGGAACCGATCACCGTGCGGCGCAAGGAAAAAGTCGCGCGCCTGATCTGGATGAACACCAGCGCGGCCGAGTTCCGTACCGCTCCAGCCTTCTACGCGGTGGCCAGCTCCGCGCCCCTTGATCAGTTGGTCAGCGCCCGCGACGCCGCGATCTACGAACTGGGCCTGCGCAATCTGCAACTGTCGCCGGCCAGCGGCGGCAGCGCCGAGGAGATACGGGCGTTCGAATCCGGTCTCATCGACCTCAAGACCCGCCACGGCCTGTTCGTCGAGCGGGCACAAGGCGTCGAGATCAGCGAAGGCGTGCTTTACCGCGCCCGCCTGCCGATCCCGGCCCGCGTGCCGGTAGGCAGCTACACGGCCGAAACCTTCCTGATCCATGACGGCCAGGTCGTCGCCCGGGCGACCCGAACCATCAAGATCGACAAGTCCGGATTCGAGCGGCTGATGTATGTGTTCGCCCAGCGCCATTCGCTGCTTTACGGCCTGACGGCGATGATCATCGCGCTGTCGCTGGGTTGGCTGGCGGGGCTGATCTTCCGCCGGGCGTGACCAGTTTCTTAACGCCTGCCGCCTAGCGTCCGCCTCCTCCGGGGCCGGGATTGGACATGGACCGCTATAATTTCGACGCTTTCGAAAGCCTCTCGCACGACGACATCGCCTCCCTGACCGATGCCGGCGCCCGCGCCGACGTGCAGGAGATCGGCCGAGTCGTCGAAATCAGCGGCGGCTCGTCGGTCATCCGCCTCGATGGCCGGGCTCTGACAGGGCTGACGGGAAGCAGCGATGTCGCCATCGCCATGGCAGGCCAGATCGGCAGTCAGGTGAAGCTCAGGGTCGGCGGCCTATGGCTGCTCGCCAACGTCCGCAACCTCAGCCTCGAAAATGCCGACGGCGACATGATCGTCGCCAATATCGACTTCCTGGGCGAAGGCGTGGAGGACATGCTGACGGGCCGGCTGCGCGACTTCCGCCGCGGCGTGACCCGCTATCCCGTACCCGGCACGCGGGTGTTCCCCGCGACGACGGGCGACCTCATGCAGACCTTCTCGGCCAACGACCGGCCGCATATCGAGATCGGCACCGTCTATCCCAGCGAAGACGTGCGCGGGTCGCTCTATGTGGACGCGTTCCTGGGCAAGCATTTCGCCCTGCTGGGATCGACCGGCACCGGCAAGTCGACATCGACCGCCCTGATCCTCCATCGCATCTGCGAGATGGCGCCGCGCGGCCATATCGTCATGCTCGACCCGCACGGCGAGTATTCCGCCGCCTTCCGGACGACGGGCGAGATCTTCAACGTCGACAATCTGTCGATGCCCTACTGGCTGATGAACTTCGAGGAGCATTGCGAGGTGTTCGTCACCTCGCACGGCGCCGATCGGCAGATGGATGCCGATATTCTGGCCAAATGTCTGCTCCAGGCCCGGTCGAAAAGCCGGGTGGCGCAAGGACTGGCCAAGTTGACGGTCGATTCGCCCGTCCCCTATCTGCTCTCCGAACTGCTGTCGGCGATCCAGACCCAGATGGGCAAGCTCGACCGGGCCGGTGAAGTCGCCCCCTATCTGCGCCTCAAGACCAAGATCGAGGAGCTGAAGAACGACCCTCGCTACAGCTTCATGTTCAGCGGCGTGCTGGTGGGCGACACCATGGCGCCATTTCTGGCGCGGGTGTTCCGGATGCCGGGTGACGGCAAACCGATTTCGATCGTCGACCTGTCCGGCGTGCCGTCCGACATCGTCCAGGTGGTGGTGGCAATGCTGTCGCGCATGGTGATGGACTATGCGCTGTGGTCGCGCCGGGAACCCCAGCGGCCCATTCTCCTCGTCTGCGAGGAGGCCCATCGCTACGTCCCGTCCGACCGCATCGACACTGGCGCTTCCGTCCGCCGCATCCTGGAACGGATCGCCAAGGAAGGGCGCAAATATGGCGTCTCGCTGGGCCTCATCACTCAGCGGCCGTCCGATCTTGCCGAAGGCGTGCTGTCCCAGTGCGGCACCATCATCGCGATGCGCCTCAACAACGAACGCGACCAGACCTTCGTCCGCAATGCGATGCCGGAAGGCGCCAAGGGCTTCCTCGATTCGATCCCCGCGCTCAGAAACCGCGAATGCGTGATCTGCGGCGAAGGCGTCGCGGTGCCGATCCGCGTCCGCTTCGACGATCTTGAACCGGACAAACGCCCGGCCTCGGAAGACCCGCTGTTCTCCGACCTCTGGACCCAGACCGGCGGCGAGGAAGGCATATTGGAACGCACCATCCAGCGTTGGCGCAGCCAGGGCAAATAAGCGCCCTTAGATTTCCACCTGACTGCCCAGTTCCACGACGCGATTCGTCGGCAGACGGAAAAAGTCCATCGCGCTTTCAGAGTTCCGCATCATCCACGCGAACAGCCGTTCGCGCCAGATCGCCATGCCCGGCCGCGATGACGGCAGCAGCGTCTGGCGGGCGAGGAAGAAGCTGGTTTCCATCATCTTGAAGCCAGGACCGCACATATCGACCCTGGCCAGCGCGGTCGGCACGTCCGGTTCCTGCATGAAGCCATAGCGCAGCACCAGCCGGTAGAAGCCCTGCCCCAGATCCTCGACCTTCACCGTGGCAAGACTGTCGACATAGGGCACGTCCTCGATCTTCACGGTCAGCAGCACGACCCGTTCATGCAGCACCTTGTTGTGCTTAAGGTTGTGCAGGAGGGCATGGGGCACACCGACCGCCGAGGAGGTCATGAACACCGCCGTGCCCGGCACCCTGGTCGCGGAGTTGGTCGCCGAGGCGACGAATACCTGGATCGGCATCGCCGCCTCCGCCATGCGGTTGATCATCAACCGTCGCCCCTTGGCCCAGGTCGTAAGCAGGGTGAAGGCAACGAGACCGACCAGCAGGGGGAACCAGCCGCCATCGGGCACCTTGGTCAGGTTCGAGGTGAAATAGGCGACATCGATGATCAGGAACAAGGCGATCGCAATCACACCCACCAGTTTCGGCCATTTCCAGACGCGGAAGATCAACACCGCCAGCATGCAGGTCGAAATGATCATCGTGCCAGTGACCGCGATGCCATAGGCGGCAGCGAGATTGGACGATTCGCCAAAACTGAACACCAGCCCCAGCACCATGACCAGCAACGCCCAGTTCACCGCCGGGATATAAATCTGCCCAGCTGCCGAGGCGCTGGTGTGACGGATCTTGAGGCGGGGAATGAAGCCGAGCTGGATCGCCTGCTGAGTGACGGAAAAAGCGCCGGTGATCACCGCCTGGCTGGCAATGATCGTCGCCAGCGTCGCCAGGATCACCAGAGGCAGCCGCAACCCTTCCGGAGCCATCAGGAAGAAGGGATTTGACGCCGCCTCGGGCCGCTCGAGCAACAGCGCCGCCTGTCCCAGATAGTTCACCATCAGCGCCGGCATGACGAAATAAAGCCATCCGAGGACGATCGGTCGCCGGCCGAAATGGCCCATGTCGGCGTAGAGCGCCTCGGCCCCCGTCACCGCCAGCACGACGGAGCCGAGGGCCAGAAAGGCGAGCACCCCGTCGCTCTGGAAAAAGCGCAGCGCCCAGATCGGGTTCAGGGCCAGGAGGACATCGGGCCGAACCACGATATGGACCAGTCCCAGCGCGATCAGCGTGGCGAAGTAAGCGATCATGATCGGCCCGAACAGCCGCCCCATGACATCGGTCCCGCGCGCCTGGAGGGAGAACAGGCCAATCATGATCATGCCCGCCAAGGGCAGCACGAGTGGCGCGAATCCTTCCTCGACCACCGTCAGGCCCTCCAGCGCGGAGAGAACCGAGATGGCGGGCGTGATCATGCTGTCGCCATAGAAAAGGGCGGTGGCGAACACGCCGAGCATCGCCAGCCCGCCGGTCCACTTGCCGCCGCCGGTGCGCCGGGTGATCAGTGCCAGCAAGGCCAGGCTGCCGCCCTCGCCCTTGTTGTCGGCACGGAGCATCAGGCCGACATATTTGATCGAGACGATGATCGTCATCGACCAGAACATCAGGCTGACGACGCCATAGATATGAGCGAGGTCGACGGCCAGCGGATGGTGGCCGACAAAGCTTTCCTTCAGGGCATAGAGCGGACTGGTGCCGATATCGCCGAACACCACGCCCACCGCGCCCATGATCAGCAGCGGCATCTTCTGCCGGGGATGATATCCCTCGACGGACTGATGATCAGCGATAGCAGGAGAATCCGGCGTCGGCCCGGCGGCGCTGCTGTCCGTCATGAGCGGTGGGTCGACACGGCACGGAGCAAGATCATTGCGATCCTTCGCGACGAAAGCGGGCGGGCCCTAGCACGGGTCCGGGTCGCGGGCAAACGAACGATCATCGTCCCTGCACCCCCAGCAGGCTGGTGAGGGCGATTGCCGCCACCATGATCGCTGTAATGAGGATGAAGTTCCAGGGGACCATCGACACACGCTCTCCGCGCACCGGCCGCCGCGCGGCGATCATCGCCGCAAGGATGGCGGAGAGCGCGACCGCCAGCACCCAGCCCATCGGAGGGATATCGACCATTGGCGGCGCCCATAAGCCGGGTTACGTTCCCCGCAAAGCAAAAGCTGCTTTTGGAAACCGCACCCATGGAAGGAGCCCCCATGCGTCACGCCATCGCCTTCACCTTGTTATCAGCCCTGACATTGCCGGCCGCAGCCCAGTCCGCGCCCGAACCGGCGCTGGCGGCGGCGATCGCCGCACCGACACGGACCCCCGCCAATGTGGAGCGCGACCGCTATCGTCATCCGGGGGAGACCCTGGCCTTCTTCGGCGTCAAGCCGACCATGAACGTGGTCGAGATCAGCCCCGGCGGCGGCTGGTACACGGAAATCCTTGCGCCCTATCTTGCGCAAGGCGGCAAGCTGACGGTGATCGAGAACAATCCCGACCGCAGCGCCATCAAGGCCCTGGCGACAAAGACGCCTGCCACCTACGGCAAGGTCGCGATCGCCACCGCCCAGACCGCTCCGGCAGGCGAGGCCGACGTGGTGCTGACATTCCGCAACATCCACAACTGGGTGATGGCGGACAACGCCCCGGCGATGTTCGCGGCCTTCTTCCGCATGCTGAAGCCCGGCGGCACGCTGGGCCTGGTCGATCACCGGATGGATGAAAGCGGCAATGCCGAGCTGGAGAAAAAGAGCGGCTATGTGCGCCCCTCCACTGTCCGCAAGCTGGCCGCCGACGCGGGGTTCCAGTTCGTCGCCGAATCGGACGTCAACGCCAACCCGAAGGACACCAAGGATTATCCGGGCGGCGTCTGGACGCTGCCGCCAACGCTCAGCAAGGGCGAGGTCGATCGCGAAAAATATCGCGCCATCGGCGAAAGCGACCGGATGACGATGAAGTTCGTGAAACCCGCCGCCTGATCCACCTGTCGCCAGCGGCGCCGGACCGAAAGGGCGGCGCCGCTGCTATTTGGCCAGCTTCTCCAGTTTTTCCTGAAGCTGCGCCATCTGCTCCTTCAGTGCGCGCAGTTCGTCCGCCTGACCCTGGGCGCTGCTGGCAGCCTGATTGCTCGACGACGCGGGCGACGGTCCTTTGGTAAAGGCACGGGTGGCACTTTCGAACGCCTCCAGATTACGCTTGGCCAATGCCTCGAACGGCCCGCCCTTGAACGCACCGGCCATCGCTTCCCGGAACTGTTCCTGATTGCGACGGAAGCTCTCCATCGACTCTTCCAGATAATGCGGCACCATCGACTGCATCGAATCGCCGTACATCGAGATCAGCTGGCGCAGGAAATTGACCGGCAGCATGGTGGGACCGCGCTGCTCCTCCTCCATGATGATCTGGGTGAGGACCGACCGGGTGATATCTTCCCCCGTCTTGGCGTCGATCACCTTGAAATCCCGCCCTTCACGGGTCATCGCCGCCAGATGCTCAAGCGTGATATAGCTTGAGGTACCGGTGTTATAGAGACGACGGTTCGCATATTTCTTGACGATAACGGGATCGGGAGCGGTATCAGGCATGGAGCCCTCCGAACGGCAAAGCGGCAGCCTAACATCATGTCTTGACGCACCGCAACACGGACCGCGCCCGCTCCCCCTGTTCCTCGACATCGCCATCCGCGAGACCGCCGGTCAGTCCGATCGCTTCCGCGCCCTGCTCGACGGCCTTGCCGCCTATCAGCGGGCCCCGCGCGATCCGGCCCCGCCCCCCGTGACGGTCATTGCCCAGGCGGGGCGCGTAAGGCTGTTGGATTACCGGCAGCAAGGCGCGGCCGAAGGGATACCGACCATCTTCGTCCCGTCGCTGATCAACCCGCCGTCCATCCTCGATCTTTCACTGCACAATTCCATGCTGCGCTGGCTGGCGGTCAATGGTGTCCGACCCCTGCTGGTCGACTGGGGTTGCCCGACCGAGGCCGATCGCGACCAGAGCATCGGCGATCATGTCATGAACGGCATCGTGCCGCTGATCGATGCGGTGGGTGGCGACGTTCATCTCGCGGGCTATTGCCTGGGCGGGACGATGGCGATGGCGGCCGCCATCCATCGCCCCCCCCGCTCGCTGACCCTGATGGCGACACCCTGGCGGTTCGACGGCTTCCCTCCCGATGCGCGAGACGCCATGGCAGCGCTCTGGAGCCGGGCCCTCCCGGTCGCGGAGCATCTCGGCCTGCTGCCGATGGAGAGCCTGCAAAGCGCGTTCTGGATGCTCGATCCGGGTCGCACCGTCGCCAAATATGAAGCTTTCGGTCGGCTGGATCCCGCGTCCCCCGCCGCGCAGGCCTTCGTCAGGATGGAAGACTGGGCCAATGGCGGCGCCCCCCTCACCCTCGCCGCCGGACGCGAACTGGTCGAGGAGCTGTTCACCGCCAACGCCAGCGGCCGGGGTGACTGGCGGGTGGGCGATCGCGTGATCGACCCCGCCGCCCTGCGCTGCTCGGTGCGGGATATCGTTTCCACGGTCGACCGGATCGTACCCGCCGCCACGGCGGCAGGTGTCGGGACGATCCATAATCTGTCGCTCGGTCATGTCGGCATGGTGGCCAGCCGCCGCGCGCCGGAAACCCTGTGGGCG
Source organism: Sphingomonas sanxanigenens (assembly GCA_037190805.1). GTDB lineage: Bacteria > Pseudomonadota > Alphaproteobacteria > Sphingomonadales > Sphingomonadaceae > JBBCJR01. The sequence goes on from JBBCJR010000004.1 coordinate 248,636, forward strand.
CCGCTGGCCGCATGGCTTTCGCGCGTGCAGCAAGCATGATAACCGCGTCCTGTGCCAGCCACTCACCGGGAGCTCCTGATGTCCGATATCGTCATTGCCGCAGCCCAACGTACGCCTGTCGGCAGCTTTCTCGGCGCCTTTGCCACGACACCCGCGCATGAGCTGGGACGTGTCGCGATCACCGCTGCATTGGCGAAGGCCGGAGTCGATCCGGCCGAGATATCGGAAGTCATCCTCGGTCAGGTGTTGACTGCGGCCCAAGGCCAGAATCCCGCGCGTCAGGCGTCCATCGCCGCCGGAGTTCCCCAGGAGGTGCCCGCCTGGAGCGTCAATCAGGTTTGCGGTTCCGGCCTGCGCGCCGTGGCGCTCGCCGCCCAGGCGATCGCGAACGGCGATGCGGCCATCGTCGTCGCCGGCGGGCAGGAAAGCATGAGCCTCAGCCCCCACGCCCAGACCCTGCGCGCCGGGCAGAAGATGGGCGCCCTGGAATTGGTCGACACGATGATCAAGGACGGGCTGACCGATGCCTTCGCCGGCTATCATATGGGCATTACGGCGGAGAACCTGGCAGAGAAATATCAGATCGGCCGGGACGAACAGGACCGCTTCGCCGTGCGGTCGCAGAACCTGGCCGAGGCCGCCCGCGCCGCCGGTCGCTTCGCCGAGGAGATCGCTCCCGTGACGATCAAGGGGCGCAAGGGCGACACGGTGGTCGATGCCGACGAATATATCCGGGCCGGCGCGACGCTGGAGGGCATTTCCGGCGTCCGGCCGGCCTTCAAGAAGGACGGTACAGTCACCGCGGCCAATGCCAGCGGCATCAATGACGGCGCGGCCGCACTGGTCCTGATGACGGCGGACGAGGCGGCGCGGCGCGGTGCGCCCGTGCTCGGCCGTATCGCCGGCTGGGCCTCGGCCGGCGTCGACCCCGCCATCATGGGCATCGGCCCGGTGCCAGCCACCCGCCGCGCACTGGACAAAGCCGGCTGGTCGATCGCCGACCTCGACCTCATCGAGGCAAATGAGGCGTTCGCGGTGCAGGCCCTGTCGGTCGGACGTGAGCTTGGCTGGGACCCGGAAAGGGTCAATGTCAATGGCGGCGCCATCGCCTTGGGTCATCCGATCGGCGCCTCGGGCGCCCGGGTGCTGACCACCCTGCTCCACGAAATGGGCCGCCGCGACGCCCGCAAGGGTCTGGCGACGCTGTGCATCGGCGGCGGCATGGGCATCGCCGTCTGCATCGAGCGGTAAACGGCCGTCTGCGGGCGCGTTTTTCGGAACCAGCGCGTCCGCCAGCCGTTCCTACCCTGACCCCAGAGTCAGGAGAAATATCATGGCGGAGCAAGACATTGCGACCGACGAAACCCGGCGCCTGATCGCGTCGGACAAGGTCGAGGGCACAGCTGTTTATGACCGGAGCGGCGATCGGCTGGGTACCATCCTCAACTTCATGGTCGACAAGCGGACCGGCCGGGTCGAATATGCCGTGCTGTCGTTCGGCGGCTTCCTCGGCATCGGCGAAAACCATCACCCGCTGCCTTGGGACGTTCTCGACTATGACGTCGAAAAAGGCGGCTATCGGGTCGACCTCGACAAATCGGTGCTGGAGCAGTCACCCCGTTACGAACCGGGGCGCGATCCGGCCTATGATCATGCCTATGGTCGCGAGGTCTATGGCTATTACGGCCTGCCATATCCGATGATGTGACCGGCAGCTGCCCGCTTCGCCATCAGCGCACCCGCTTCACATAAAGGTGATTGTCGCGGCGTATGGTGGTGAAGTTGGGCAGCGCTTCGAACAGCTTGGACAGCGAGCGGTGGCCATAGGTGCGTGCATCGAAGGACGAGCGCGCGTTGATGTTCGAGCCTAGGGCTGACAGCGCCGCATAGCCCTTTTCGTCATGCGGGACGGCATTATAGGCCTCGATCAGCAGCGCGATCAGGTCGTCAGGAATTGGGTGAGCCTCTGCCGCCGGCGCATCGGCCATTGTGGAAGCCGCGCCAACGCCCTCCCCTTGCGGCGGCGCCGCTGCCTCCGCCGCCACACGCTCGCGGAGCGCCGTGACATCGATGAAGCGCGTGCAGGCATCCTGGAACGGCTTCGGCGTCTTCCTCTCGCCAAAACCATAGACGGGCAGTCCGTCCTGGCGAAGGCGCAGCACCAATGGCGTGAAATCGCTGTCGCTGGACATGATGCCGAACCCATCCACCTTCCCGCCGTGGAGCAGGTCCATGGCGTCGATCAGCAGCGCCATGTCGGTAGCGTTCTTGCGCGTCGTCAGGTCGAACTGCTGCACGGGGGCGATGCCATGGCCGTGGAGCGTCGACGACCACGACGTCAGCCCCTTCGCCCAGTTGGCATAGGCACGACGGATGTTGACCGTGCCCAGCTCCGCCAGAACCACCAGCACCGGATCGATCGACGCCGGGGTCGCATTGTCCGCGTCGATCAGAAGAGCGATGTTGGGCGGGCGATTGGGGTTCAAAAACTTTCCTCCGCATAGGCGCGCGACACATCGCCGCCCCACGCGCCGTTATAGCGCTCCAGCAGCAATTCCGCTGGGGTGCGTCCGCTGGCGACGATTTCCCGCAGCGGGTCAAGGAAACCGGTCTCGTTGTCGCCGCTGCTATTCAGCCTCGCCCGCGCTGTCAGCCCCGCCGCGGCGATGTCGAGCACGGTGCCGGCAAGGTCACGGAAGCTGCGACCGCGCGGCCCACGCGCGGCCAGCCCCAGACGGGGCACTTCAGCCCGGATGCGATGATGATCCTCGATCGTCCAGTGCTTGACCTCGTCCCACGCCGCGTCAAGCGCGGTCCGGTCATAAAGCAGCCCGACCCACAGCGCCGGCAACGCGCATATGCGGCTCCACGGCCCGCCATCGGCCCCACGCATTTCCAGGAAGCTTTTCAGGCGCACCTCGGGAAAGGCTGTCGACAGATGATCGGTCCAGTCGTCCAGCGTCGGCGTCTCGCCCGGCAGGACCGACAACCGCCCATCCAGAAAGTCGCGGAAGCTCAGACCCGCGGCGTCGATATAACCGCCGTCGCGATAGACGAAGTACATCGGCACATCGAGGGCATAGTCGGCGTAGCGTTCGTAACCGAAGCCGTCCTCAAACACGAACGGCAGCATCCCGGTTCGGCCGGGATCGGTATCGGTCCAGATATGGCTGCGATAGCTGAGAAAACCGTTCGGTCGTCCCTCGGTGAACGGCGAATTGGCGAACAGCGCGGTCGCCAGAGGCTGCAACGCCAGGCTGACGCGGAACTTGCGCACCATATCCGCCTCATCCTCATAGTCGAGGTTGGTCTGGATCGTGCAGGTTCGCAGCATCATGTCGAGGCCGAGCGTGCCGACCCTCGGCATATGGCGCAGCATGATGCCATAGCGCCCCTTGGGCATCACCGGCAGGTCGGCGCGGGTCTTGTCCGGCCACATGCCGAGCCCCAGAAAGCCCAGCCCCAGCCGTTCGCCAACAGCCTTCACCTGGCGGAGGTGGCGGCCGGCCTCGGCGCAGGTCTGATGCAGATTATCGAGGGGCGCGCCCGACAGTTCCAGTTGACCCGCCGGCTCGAGGCTGACAGTGCCGTCCGGGCCGGCGAGCGCGATGACGTTGCCGCCCTCTTCGATCGGGGTCCAACCGAACTCGGTCAACGCCATCAGCAGGTCACGGATGCCGCCCGGCTCGTCATAGCCCGGCGCGCGATGATCCGCCGTGCGATAGACGAACTTCTCGTGTTCGGTACCGATCCGCCAGTTGGCCTTCGGTTTGCCGCCGTCCGCAAAAACGGCAATCAGATCGGCGCGCGACTCGATCGGTCGGGTGCTGCCGGATGTCGATGTTTTGGTACTCATCGCCGGTTCGTCTAGCGGGCGGGGCCGACTGGCGCCAGCGCGACGTTCGTGCCGGAACCAGTACCCCGATCCGGGCGTCTCTAGCGCGAGAGGAGACAGTCGATGACCCATCTGGCTGAAGACACCCAAAAAGACCGCGAGAGCCCCGGAATTCCGGAACAGCGCGAGGCGCATGACGCGGAAAACGTGAAGGCCCTGAAACGCGACCCGTCGAACGAGGACGCCAAGCTCGATGTCGCGCTGGATGAAAGCTTCCCGAATTCGGATGCCCCGTCGAACACCCAGCCTGGCAAGGGCAAGGACCCCGCTCCATCGTCCGGCTATGACGAGGAAGCGGAGCAGGCACTCAGGGACAGAGCGGAACGGGATCGCCGCTAGGGTCGGGGTTCAGCGAAGCTGAATCCGACTCCAGACCCATCGCTCCGGTCTTGTGCAGGGCCGCGTCCGGGCGCATTGTTCCGGGCGCGACCTGAAGGGGGCAGCCATGCGGCTCGACGATTACCGGACCAGCGACAATGTCGAAGACCAGCGCGGCGCCGGGGGGCGCCGAGGCGCGGGCGGTGGCTTGCCCCTCGGACTGTTTCTCGGCAACGGCAAGATGGGCATCGGCATGCTCATCGTGGTGGTCGTGGGCGCGCTGCTACTCGGCATCAATCCGCTGACCCTGCTTGGCGGGAGCGGTGGCACGATGACCGGCCAGCCCGCCGCGCCGACAACGACCCGCAGCGCCGCCGAAGCCTGCGCCGTCGACCCCGTCAGCCGCTTCTCCTGCCAGGTTCTCGCCAGTACGGAAGACAGCTGGAACGCCCTGTTCGCTGCTGCCGGCCAACAATATACGCCGCCCCGCTTCGTCTTCTACAGCGGTGTCGGCCAGTCCGGTTGCGGCACCGCCCAGTCTGCGGTCGGCCCCTTCTATTGCCCGGCCGACCAGCGCATCTATCTGGACACCAGTTTCTTCGACGAGCTGCACCAGCGGTTCGGCGCGCCCGGCGACTTCGCCCAGGCCTATGTGATCGCGCATGAGGTCGGCCATCATATCCAGACCATCACCGGCATTTCCGATCAGGTCCGACGTGCCCAGAGCGGCGTGCCGGAGGCCCAGGCCAATGCCATTCAGGTGAAGATGGAGCTGCAGGCCGACTGCTATGCCGGAGTATGGGGCAACCGCAACCGTGAAAGGCTGGAGGCCGGCGACGTTCAGGAAGCCCTGACCGCCGCCCAGGCGATCGGCGACGACACCTTGCAACGCCAGGCGCAGGGGCGTGTCGTACCCGACAGTTTCACCCACGGCACCTCGGCCCAACGGATGGCATGGTTCCAGCGCGGACTGGAGACGGGCGACCCTGCCCGGTGCGACACCTTTGCAGCCGGAGCCGTCTGACCCATGCTCAACGTCATTTCCCTGATCATCGGTGGCATCACCCTGCTTGGTGCCCTGATCGCGTTCTTTCCCTTGCTGGGCTGGTTCAACTGGATCGTGCTTCCGTTCGCGATCATCGGCCTTGCCCTCGGCGTTCTGTCGTCCGCCACCACTGGCCGCAACCTCAACCTGGTGGTGATCGGGGTCGGCGCGCTGCGACTGATGCTGGGCGGCGGCATCCTCTGACCCCATCTGCGGCAGCTGTCTGACAGCTGCACGACCGATTCAGACCGCATTCAATCCTGAGAGCGAAGAAATCGCGTAGGGCTTGTTTCCTACGAGGGGGCTCGAATGAAATTTCCAAGATTGAAAGGCGTCACCCTGGCCGTCGCTGGCGGCATCGCGCTCTCCGGATGCATTTATGACATTCCGTTAGGCGACGATTATTACGGATCCTATGGCTACGGCTACAGCTATGACGACTGGGGAGATTGGGGCTATCCCACCTATGGCTGGTACGATGGCTTCTATTATCCCGGCACCGGCTATCATGTGTATGATCGCTACGGCGCTCGCCAGCGTTGGCGCGAGGCAGATCGCCGCCACTGGGAAGCGATGCAATACCGCTGGTACAACGCCTCGCCCGCAGACCGCCTACAATGGCGAGATCTGCGCGAAGACTGGCTGGTTCGGAATCCAGGCCCGCGGCCGCCGGCCAATGTAAGCCAAGGCCGTTTCGCCGACCAATGGCCCAGCAGTTTCCCCCCACAACCTCAGCCACGGAGAGACCGGGCCGAACGGCAGCGTCAGGAACAAGCCGACCAGCGACGCCGTGCAGAGGCGGAACGACAGCGCCGGCAACAGGCGGAGCAGCAACGCCAGGCCCAGGCGGAACGGCAGCGCCAAGCCCAGGCCGAGCAGCAGCGTCAGGCTGAGGCCGAGCAACAGCGCCAGGCCCAGGCCGAGCAGCAGCGCCAGGCCGAGGCCGAGCAACAGCGCCAGGCTGAGGCCGAGCAACAGCGCCAGACTGAGGCGGAGCAACAGCGTCAGGCCCAGGCCGAGCAGCAGCGTCAGGCTGAGGCCGAGCAGCAGCGCCAGGCCCAGGCCGAGCAGCAGCGCCAGGCTGAGGCCGAGCGGCAGCGCCAGGCTGAGGCCGAGCGGCAGCGTCAGGCTGAGGCCGAGCAGCAGCGCCAGGCTGAGGCCGAGCAACAGCGTCAGGCCCAGGCCGAGCAACAGCGTCAGGCTGAGGCCGAGCAGAAGACCGCTAACGCTCCGTAACCTGTGGGTTATGCGCCAAGAGCGATCAAATTTGCAGCACCCACAACACGAGCGCAGCGGATCATCCCACGTGAAGATAATTAAGGCTGGCGTCCTTTGTCGGAAGCGCCAGGCATCCTGCTTCTGTTACTCTGTGTTCACGCCGACCTGGCTGAACATGTTCTTGCTCCTCCCGACTTTTAAGCCTGACGTCGGCCTTCGCCCTGTCGTCATGGGCGGAATCGGGATGCTTCGGCAGCTGTCTGACAGCTGCAGGACCGGTTCAGACCGCATTCAATCCCCGGAGCGCAAAAATCTTCGCAAGATCGGTTTTCTGGTGAGGAGGTTCGAATGAGACTTCCAGGAGTGAAAGGCGTCATCCTTGCCCTGGCCGGCGGCGTCGCGCTCGCCGGGTGCAGCGACTACGGCTATGGTGGTATGTCGGTCGGCATGGGATCCGGCGGCTATTACGGGTCGCCCTACGGCTATGGCTACGGCTATGACGACTGGGGCGGCTGGGGCTATCCCACCTATGGCTGGTACGACGGGTTCTACTATCCCGGCACCGGCTATTATGTGTACGATCGCTATGGTGCCCGCAGGCAGTGGCGCGATGCTGATCGCCGCCATTGGGAATCAATGCATAATCGCTGGCGCAATGCCTCGCCCGCCGATCGGGCTCGGTGGCAGGATCTGCGCGATCGCTGGCGCACCCAGAACCCGGGCGCGCGGCCACCGGCCAACGTCAACCAGGGTCGCTTTGCCGACCAATGGCGCAACAGCACGCCGCGACCGCGTCAAGATCGGACCCAGCGTGAGCAATGGCGCAACGCTACCCCTGATCAGCAAAGGGCGATCCGCGAGCGCGCACGCAATAACGATCCGCAACGGCAAGAACGCACGGAGCAACGTCGGGAGCAATGGCGCAACGCCACGCCCGATCAGCAGCGGGCGATCCGTGAACGCTGGCGCAACAACAGCCAGCAACGCCAGGAAGGGGTTCAGCAGCGGCGCGACCCAGGTCGCACCGTGGCACCAAACCCGGGACAGACGGTTCGCGAACGCGCGAACAACAACAGCCAGCCCCGTCAAGGTTGGCAACAACGACCCTCCACGCCCCGCCCGCAGGTCGTTCGGCCACGGCCAGACGCTGGCGGCAACGGTGCCACGCTTAACCGCCCCCGTGGCGAACGGGGCCGGATTATCGGCCGCAACTGAGATTGTTTCGGCCGGCGTGCCCATCTTTAAGGATGGACACGCCGGCCGGCTTGCGAGGCCTCGTTATTCCGCCGCCACTCCGGCCTGCGTGAACATATCCTCGCTGCCGCCATCCTCGTTGGCGGCAACATCGGCCTTGGCCGCCTTGCGACGGTCGAAGCTGTCCCACACCTCGTTCCAGCTGCCGCGCGTCGCCGCCTTCGAATATTCGGTCGCCCGGGTTTCGAAGAAATTGGCATGCTCGACGCCGTTCAACAACGGCTGGAGCCACGGCAGCGGATGGTCGTCGACCATGTAGATCGGCTGGAGACCAAGCTGGCCCAGCCGCCAGTCGGCGATGAAGCGGACATATTTCTTGATCTCGCGCGGCGACATGCCGGGCACGGGACCCATTTCGAACACCAGGTCGATGAACGCATCCTCCAGCCGCACCGTTTTCTGGCACATGTCGAGAATGTCGCTCTTGACCGCCGGCGTCAGGCAATCCCGCTCCTTCACGAAGGCGTGGAACAGCCGGATGATGCCCTCGCAATGCAGACTTTCATCGCGCACGCTCCACGACACGATCTGGCCCATGCCCTTCATCTTGTTGAAGCGTGGGAAGTTCATCAGCATCGCGAACGAGGCGAACAGCTGCAGCCCCTCGGTAAAGCCGCCGAACATGGCGAGCGTGCGGGCGATGTCCTCGTCGCTGTCGACGCCGAAGGTCGCCAGATAGTCGTGCTTGTCCTTCATCTCCTTATATTGGAGGAAGGCCGAATACTCGCTTTCCGGCATGCCGATGGTGTCGAGCAGATGGCTGTAGGCGGCGATATGCACCGTCTCCATGTTGGAGAAGGCGGTCAGCATCATCTTGATCTCGGTCGGCTTGAACACCCGGCCGTATTTCTCGTGATAGCAGTCCTGGACCTCGACGTCCGCCTGGGTGAAGAAGCGGAAGATCTGGGTCAGCAGGTTGCGCTCGTGGTCGGTCAGCTTCTGCGCCCAGTCGCGGCAGTCCTCGCCCAGCGGGACTTCCTCAGGCAGCCAGTGAAGCTGCTGCTGGCGCTTCCAGAAATCGAACGCCCAGGGATATTCGAACGGCTTGTAGGTGCGGCTGGCCTGAAGAAGCGGCATCGCTTGTCTCCCTACTTTCCGAGCAGCCGGTCGCGCATGGCGACCAACTGGGCATAGACGAGATCGGAGAGGCCTTCCTCTCCGGGCGCGGCATCGGGCTGGGGCGTCACGGACGACGCTGTTTCAGGCGACGGCGCCGCGTCGTCGACCGGCTTGCGGCGGGTTACTGGCAGGCCAGACATTCGTCATAATCCTTTGCCTCGACCGAAATCTGCTTCAGGTCGATGGTGTTGTCGGCCTCCACTCCGCCCGCAAAACCGGCGCGCTGGATGGATTTCGACCGCAGATAATAAAGCGACTTGATACCCAGCTCCCATGCGCGGAAGTGCAGCATCAGAAGATCCCACTTCTCGACGTCGGCGGGGATGAACAGGTTCAGCGACGTCGCCTGGTCGATATAGGGTGTGCGGTCGGCCGCCAGCTCGAGCAACCAGCGCTGGTCGATCTCGAAACTGGTCTTGAACGTATCCTTCTCTTCCTGGGTCAGGAAGTCGAGGTGCTGGACCGAACCGCCCTTCTCGAGGATCGAGTTCCACACCGCGTCCGAATTCTTCGACTTCTCGATCAGCAGCTTCTCAAGATAGGGATTCTTGATCGCGAAGCTGCCCGACAGCGTCTTATGGGTGTAGATATTGGCCGGGATCGGCTCGATGCAGGCCGAGGCGCCGCCGCAGATGATCGAGATCGACGCGGTCGGCGCAATCGCCATCTTGCACGAGAAGCGTTCCATCACGCCCATGTCGGCAGCGTCCGGGCATGGCCCGCGCTCGTGCGCGAGCAGCATCGACGCTTCGTTAACCTTGCTCGATACGTGCTTGAAAATCCGAAGATTCCAACTCTTCGCCATCGCGCCCTCGAAGGGAATTGCGCGCGCCTGGAGAAAGCTGTGGAAGCCCATGACCCCAAGGCCCACCGACCGTTCGCGCGTGGCGCTGTACTTCGCCCGGGCCATCTCGTCGGGCGCGCGGTCGATATAGTCGGTGAGGACGTTGTCGAGGAAGCGCATCACGTCCTCGACGAACTGGCGGTCGCCGTTCCACTCGTCCCAGGTTTCGAGATTCAGCGACGACAGGCAGCACACCGCCGTCCGGTCCTGGCCGAACTGGTCCCGCCCCGTGGGCAGGGTGATTTCCGAGCACAGGTTGGATGTCGACACCTTGAGACCGACATCGCGCTGATGCTTGGGCATCGTGCTGTTCACCTTGTCGATGAACACGATATAAGGCTCGCCCGTCGCCAGCCGGGTTTCGACCAGCTTCTGGAACAGCGCGCGGGCATCGACCTCGCCCCGCTTCTCGCCGGTCTTGGGGCTCTTGAGGTCGAAGCTGCGCCCGTCGCGCACCGCCTCCATGAACTCGTCGGTCAAAAGCACGCCGTGATGGAGGTTGAGCGCCTTGCGGTTGAAGTCGCCCGAGGGCTTCCGGATCTCCAGAAACTCCTCGATCTCGGGGTGCGAGACGTCGAGATAGCAGGCTGCCGACCCGCGCCTGAGCGAGCCCTGGCTGATCGCCAAAGTCAGTGAATCCATGACCCTGACGAACGGGATGATGCCCGAAGTCTTGCCGTTCAAACCGACATTCTCGCCAATGCCGCGCACATGGCCCCAATAGGTGCCGATGCCGCCGCCACGACTGGCCAGCCACACATTCTCGTTCCAGGTGCCGACAATACCCTCGAGGCTGTCGTCGACCGAGTTCAGATAACAGGAGATCGGCAGGCCCCGACCCGTGCCGCCGTTCGACAGCACCGGCGTCGCCGGCATGAACCACAGGTTCGAGATATAGTCGTAAAGGCGCTGGGCGTGCGGCTGATCGTCGGCATAGGCGGCCGCGACGCGGGCAAACAGGTCCTGATAGGATTCGCCTGGCAGCAGATAGCGATCCTTCAACGTCTCCTTACCGAAATCGGTGAGCAGCGCGTCGCGCGTGGCATCGGTTTCGACCGCGAATTTCGGCGCGCGGGCGCCCGGCCCGGCGGCCTCCGCCTCGGGGCGATCGATCACGGTTGCCTCTTCGGGCATCTGGGCCTCGCTTACGCTTGCAAAATCCATTTGTCCCCGTCCTTCCGGCTACGCCGTTCCACATTCGTTCGACTCGGGACAAACCCAAGTCTAGCTACCGTCCAGCCCTGTGTCGCGCGCCATTCACGGCCGCCATGGGCTTATCCCCATGTTCCACAGTCGCCGATCCCATATGGGAATTCAGCGGCCGTTCGGCGAGTCGGGCTTCAACCGCCTCAATCACTAGCTGTTGCGTGCATGCCCCGCACCTGCTGCTAGGGATAGTGCATCCCCCTCCCCTTGGGCGCAAGTCTGAGAATCACTCTCGACATGAAAAATGGCGCCGCTACTCTGGGCGTCGACGGCGAACCGCGCCAAAAGATCGACCAACCGTGAAGCCTCCGCCGGGAACCAAGCCGGCGCCCAAAAGGTTCGTCGCCGGGCAATGATCCGTAAAAAAGCCGTTCACCTTATCGTCCCCTGGTTCGTCGGCCTGTTGGTGGCGATCGTGTGGCTACCGGTGGCCGCGCCACCCCTGTTCGACGACATCTATTATCGTGGGCCGGTGTCCGACCATTTCGAGGGGCAGCGCTTCTTCAATCCCGATGGATCATTCGGTACCGGCGGCTCACAACGACCATCGCCCTTCCGGATGGTGCGATTCGCAACGGGGCGGGAACGGACGCCATGGCCAAACACGATCGCGGTCACCCCGAGCCGCCCGCCGGCCAGAGTGGCCGGCAGCGCAATGCGCGCCACATGGGTGGGCCATGCAACGGTGCTGGTGCAGACACAGGGGCTCAACATCCTCACCGATCCGACCTGGTCCGATCTTGCCAGTCCGCTACCTCCGTTCGGGCCGCGCCGGGTGCGGGCACCAGGGGTGAGATTCGATGACCTGCCACCGATCGATGTCGTACTGGTCAGCCACAACCACTACGACCATCTTGACCTGGCGACCTTGCGGCGGCTGTGGGCGCGCGACCGACCGCTGATCGTTACCAGCCTCGGCAATGACACACTGCTCGCCCGCGCGGACATTCCTGCTCACGCCCTGGATTGGGATCAGCGATTGACGGTCAGGCCCGGAATCGACGTGATCGTCGAGCGGGTGCATCATTGGGGTTCGCGCTGGCTGGCCGACCGTAACCGCGCCCTGTGGTCGGGCTTCACCATCACTCTCCCCGGCGGAAACCTGTTCTTCGCTGGCGATACCGGCATGGGCAGCGGCAGTTGGGCCGACGAAGCGGGCCAACGCGGACCTGTCCGGCTCGCCCTGCTGCCCATCGGCGCATATCGCCCGCGAGAGCTGATGAGCGGCAATCACCTCAGCCCCGCCGAGGCGGTGAAGATCTTCCAACGCCTTGGAGCGGAACAGGCGCTGGGGATTCATTGGGGCACCTTCCCCCTGTCCAACGAGGGGATGGACGAGCCCAAGGCGGACTTGGCGGCCGCGCTGTCGACGGCCGGCGTCTTGCCCGAACGGTTCCAGGCCATCGATGTCGGCGCCACGCTGTCGCTGCCGCCGATCGATCAGCCGTAAAGGCCAAGCCGGGCGATATCCTCGGCGGATAACGCCAGTCCGAAGCGCTCCATCAAAGTCCGCCGATAGCTCTCCGCGTCCAGCACCTCCGTCGCACCGGAGGGCAGCGACAGGCGACGGTCCACAAGAGAGATGAAGCCCTCATCCGACGTCAGCCGGCTGAGCACCAGCATCCGCACAAAGCGCGAGTCGGGCGCGGTCGCCGTGTAATGATTGGCCATGGCGATGTCGGCCGGCCATATCGGCTCGTCGCGGAAGCCATATTGGCGCACCCATTCTCCCCGCTTGTCGGCGCGCTCCAACATCCAGCCGCCCGGCCCTTCCTGGCGTAGCCGGAGGGGCACGCCGTCGGCATCCGTCGCTTGCGCGCCCTCGACAATCGGCAGAACCGCTGTTCCTGCAGCGCCAAAACCGGCGTCGGCTAGCCAGGTCCGCCCCTCGATCGCCACCGCAAGCACGAGGTGCGTGCGGGGCGGTGGCTGCGCGTCGTCGGGCAAGCCCAACCACACCCGCGCCAGCATCGGCCTGACTGTCAGGCCAAGCGCCTCCAGAGCCCGCCCGAACAGGCCGTTATGTTCGAAGCAATACCCACCACGCTCCCGAACCACGAGCTTGTCGAACACATGTTCAGGCGCGAGGTCGACACCCCGGCCCAGCCGGATATCGAGATTTTCGAACGCGATCGCGACCCGGTGGGCGCGCTGGATGTCATTCACGGCTATCGCATCGACACGAAGCGGCCGGGACAGGCCGATGCGATGGAAATAGGCTTCGAGCCAGTCCGACACGCCGCGGGTCAACGAAACGGGTTCAGCCGTCGGGCCACCGATTGCAGCCGAGGCGGCACCCAGTCATTGACCAGATGGTTGAACCGAACGCTCCAGTCCGGACGATCCGTGCTGTCGGGCCTGACCTGAAAGGTGGTGGTCCGCTGCTTGATATCCTGCATCCCATCCGGCCGCGCGGTATAATAATAGGTCGCGATCGACCGACGCGAACGGTCCGGCGGGCATTGCAGCGGGTCGGGATGACCATGAAAACTATCGAGGTCGGTGTTGAACACCACCGCCCTGCCGATCAGCGGTTGCACGGCGACCTGGGCGGCGGTCATCTGACGATCCCAAAGCTCCAGATTGCCACCGAAATCAGCTGCCCAGTCGTCATTCAGATAGATCAGCAGATTCAACCGGCGTTCCAGCTGAAGCATGCCGTGAATATTGAAGTCGGCGTGAACGCCCAGATGCCCGCCCCGCTTGATCTCGTGCAGTCCTCCGCCAACGAAATAAGGATCAGGGATCAAGCCGCTGATGCCCGTCATTTCCTCCAGGAAGCCCAAAATGGCGGGGCTGTTGAGTTCGATCAGCAGGTTGCGCAGCCGACGGCCGGCGACTTCGGCGGGCGCGAACTGAAATTTCAGGCGCTCCTGAGCCCGATCGAAGTAGCCCTTGTCTGCGAATGACGGAAATTCCGGCAACAGAGCCCGCAACAGATCGGCATCGAGGAAGCCGTCCATCACGATATGAGGAAATGGTGTTGCCGAGCGATAGCCGGCTGCCCGCGCGGCACCGGCCGCACGACATTCTGTCTCGTCAAAAAACAGGTAATCGTCTGCCTGATGCACCGTCAGCACTGTCATCTAATCCCTCATCAACGACCATGGGCTCCGCGCGACGACGCCTTATCGCAAGATCCGCAACCTGAGCAGCCCAATCCTCATGTTTCTGGCTGACCCCGTCCGATAAAAGCACCACCTGCGCGCGCTCAAAGATTGGGCGTCTGTATCGCGGTATGATTGCGGCATCGTTATCGCCGACCCATATTGCAGCCCATGGCCATCCAGATCCGCACCAGCCTCGCCGAACCGGAAACCGGCGAGAGCTTCGTTCCTCACCGCCCCGCCCGGCCTGAGAAGTCCGAGGGAGGCCGGCGGTTCGAACTGGTCAGCGACTACCAGCCATCCGGGGACCAACCCCGCGCCATCTCCGAACTGGTGGAGCAGGCCCGCGCGGGCGAGCGCGACCAGGTGCTGCTGGGCGTCACCGGATCCGGCAAGACCTTCACCATGGCAAAGGTGGTGGAAGCGCTGCAGCGCCCGACGCTGGTGCTGGCTCACAACAAGATTCTCGCCGCTCAGCTCTATGGGGAGTTCAAGGCGTTCTTTCCCAATAACGCGGTCGAATATTTCGTCAGCTATTACGATTATTATCAGCCGGAAGCCTACGTTCCGCGCACCGACACCTATATCGAGAAGGAATCGTCGATCAACGAGGCGATCGACCGCATGCGCCATTCGGCGACGCGGGCGCTGCTGGAACGCGACGACGTGCTGATCGTCGCCTCGGTCTCCTGTCTCTACGGCATCGGATCGGTCGAAACCTATTCCGCAATGACCTTCGCGCTCAAGAAGGGCCAGACCGTCGACCAGCGCGAGATCGTCAGGAAACTGGTGGCGCTCCAGTACAAGCGCAACGATGCCGCTTTCGCGCGGGGCAATTTCCGCGTGAAGGGCGACAATCTGGAGCTGTTCCCGTCCCATTACGAAGACACCGCCTGGCGCATCGCGTTCTTCGGCGACGAGATCGAGGAGATCGTCGAGTTCGACCCCCTGACCGGGAAGAAGGTCGCCAGTCTCGACACGATCAAGATCTACGCGAATTCCCACTATGTGACGCCCGGCCCGACACTCAAGCAGGCGTCCGAAGCGATCCGCCACGAATTGACCGAGCGGCTGAAGGAGCTGACCGCCGAGGGCAAACTCCTGGAAGCGCAGCGACTGGAACAGCGGACCAATTTCGACCTGGAGATGATCGCGGCCACCGGCAGCTGCGCCGGGATCGAGAATTACAGCCGTTTTCTTACCGGCCGGCTGCCGGGCGAACCGCCGCCGACCCTGTTCGAATATCTGCCCGAAAACGCTCTGCTGTTCATCGACGAAAGCCACCAGACCGTGCCGCAGATCAGCGCCATGGCGCGCGGCGACCATCGCCGGAAGATCACGCTGGCCGAATATGGCTTCCGCCTGCCCTCGTGCATCGACAACCGGCCGCTGCGCTTCAACGAATGGGAAGCGATGCGACCGCAGACCACGTTCGTCTCCGCGACGCCAGGACCGTGGGAGATGGAACAGACCGGCGGCGTCTTTTCCGAGCAGGTGATCCGCCCCACGGGTCTCATCGATCCGCCCGTCACCATTCGCCCGGTCGAGGAACAGGTCGACGACCTGATCCACGAAGCCCGCGAGACAACCAAGAAGGGCTATCGCACCCTTGTCACCACGCTCACCAAGCGGATGGCCGAAGACCTGACCGAGTTCCTGCACGAAGCCGGGCTCAAGGTCCGCTACATGCATTCCGACGTCGAGACTCTGGAACGGATCGAGCTGATCCGCGACCTCAGGCTCGGGGTTTACGACGTGCTGGTCGGCATCAACCTGCTGCGCGAGGGTTTGGATATTCCCGAATGTGGGCTGGTCGCCATTCTCGATGCCGACAAGGAAGGTTTCCTGCGCTCGGAAACCTCGCTGATCCAGACCATCGGCCGGGCGGCGCGTAACGTCGACGGGCGCGTCATCCTCTATGCCGACCGGATCACCGGCTCCATGGAAAGGGCGTTGGCTGAAACCGATCGCCGGCGCGAGAAGCAGACCGCCTACAACACCGAACACGGCATCACCCCGGCGACGGTGAAGAAGCAGATCGCCGACGTCATCGCGCACGTCGCCAGCCAGGACGGCGTCACCGTCGACACCGGCGATCCCGACACGCCGCATCTGGTTGGCCACAATCTGCGCGGGTATATCGAGGAACTGGAAAAGCGTATGCGCGCCGCCGCCGCCGACCTCGAGTTCGAGGAAGCGGGCCGTCTGCGCGACGAAATCCGTCGGCTTGAGGCGGACGAGCTTGGCCTGCCGCCCGATCAGCGGGTGGCGAGCGCGTCTGGCCGCGCGGTCGGCGGGCGGCCCGGCACCCGCACCACCCGGTTCGGCAAGGCGAAGGCGGCGCGCGCCGCACGGCGCGGCCGCTGATCCCATTTCACGCGCTCGCGCTTTCTCTTGAGGGAACAGGAGCGCTCCGATGATCCGCAAATTGCAGTCGGGCGATTACCGCCTCTATTCGCGCAAAGTCGATCCCAAGACCGGCAAGCGTCGTAACCTCGGTACTTTTCCAACCCGCGCCGCGGCGGAAAAGCATGAGCGCGAAGTCCAGTATTTCAAACGTAGTTAGCGGCTGACCTCCCCACCGATTCCGCCTCCACCCAGTCGCCCGGTTTCGGGAGGCGGGTGGAGGCGGCTCGGCGACGCCAGAGGGGGAGCCCCGACGATGTCGTCCCTCCGCCGTCAGCGAGATGGAGCCCTAGAATTCGAACCTGATCGTCCCGCCCCAGGTCCTGGGATCACCGGGCTGGCCGGCGACCAGGCCGGTGCTGCCCGGCGTGATCGCCAGCTGCTCGAAATAATTCTGGTCGAAGGCGTTCCGGACCCAGGCGTAGATGTTGAAGCCATCGTGAGCGCGGAAGCCGAGCCGGAAATTGTGCAGCGAATAGCCGTCGACGTCCATGTAGGCCGAGCGTGAGGCATTGGACGAGAATTTCGATCGATAGCTGGCATCATAGCCGAAATAGACCTCGCCATCCTTGCCGAGAATGCTGGCTGGCAGATTGGTTTCCGCGCCCCACGAGACGGCCCATTTCGAGATGCCTGGCAGCCACTCGCCCGAAATATCGCAATTGCCGGGACTGTTGCCGCCCGCCGTGCCCGGAGGAGACACGGGTGTGCCGCTGCCGCCACCGGACAGCTCGGGACGGCACGGCGCATCGACGAACTTCACATATTCGTGATCGGTATAGGCGCCGCTGGCATAGGCGTTGAACCGGTCAGATGCCTGTACCGAGAAATCGGCTTCGATGCCCCGCACCCGAACCTTGTCGGCATTGGCCAGATAGCCGCGCAGCAGGCCGAGCTGGCTGTTGTTGACCTGCGCCTGATAGTCGCCAATCTCGGTCCAGAAGCCGGTGAGGTTGAGGGTCGCGCGCCGATCCCAGAAACGGGTTTTCAGCCCGACTTCGAAATGATCGACCTTTTCCGGCTTGATCGCGCCGGCAGCCAGGATCGGAACGTTGTTGCTGTCCAGCGGCACACCGTTCAGATTGATGCCGCCGGATTTGAACGTCTTGGCATAGGTGGCATAGCCCAGCACGTCCCGCGCGAACTTGTAGGACAGCGTCAGGTCATAGGACAGGTTCCAGTCGCTGAACTCAGGCGCATAATATTGCGGGGCGCGTACCCCCCGCTGAGCGACGATCCAGGGGTCGGTCGCATAGGGTCCCGTGAACAGCACAAGCTGTCGGGTGCCGTCCGACGCCGTACCGGTGACGACTGATTCATAGTGGCCGGTCTTCTTGTCGTAGTTGAGGCGCAACCCCGGTGAGACGGTGAAGGCGTCCGTCACCTTCCAGTTTAGCTTGCCGAATGCAGCGAGGCTCGTGTTCTTGAGCAGGATGTCGTTGGCGGCCACCAGATTGTCGAGCACCGCCGGGATGCAAGCCAGTACCGCCTGATTGGCGCAGTCGGTATTGCTCGCGCCCGGGTTGAGGGACCAGCGGCTGGCCGCCGGCCCCTGGCTTTCGGTGCCGGTGGTACGCAGCTTCTGATGGAAGCCGAATGCGCCGACCACGAAGTCGAACCGGTCCGCCGCGTAGCTGTAGCGCAGTTCCTGCGTGTACTGGTTCTGCTTGGTGGGGTTCTGCGACCGCGTGGTGATGGGCAATCCCGTGAAGTCGCGGTCGTTGGCCGGACCCCAATCCCAATAGCGCCACGCCGTCACCGAGGTCAGCGTTCCGCCGCCAAGTTCCCAATCAGCCTTCAGGGCAAGGCCGCCATGCTCGTTGCGGGCGCTCAGCTGAGCGTCGACATCCGTCAGCCGATCGAACGGATCAGTGCTGGGCGGCGCATAGCCGAAGACCTCCGTCAGCGCGGCGAACTGACGATAGAGCGGCCGTTGCGTCGGGCCCACACGGGCATAGATCTGGGCGCAGCAGGCTGCGTCCTGCAGATTGTAATCGCCGGTCAAAGTGAGATCGAGGCCTTCCGTGGCTTTCCACAGGACCGATCCCCTGAGGCCCAGATTATTCTGCGACTGGATCCACTGGTTGGTCGCGACATTGTAGATGGTTCCGCGGCGGTCGGTATTGGCGACACTGATCCGCGCCGCGACGCTGTCGCTCAACGGACCCGAGATGGACGCCTTGGCCTGCTTGAAATTGTAGTTGCCCAGTGACACCTCGCCCCGGCCTTCGAAATCGAAGCTGGGCGCGCGGGTGGTGATATTGATCGCACCCGCAGTCGTGTTCTTGCCGTAGAGCGTGCCCTGTGGACCGCGCAACACCTCGATCTGCTCGATATCGACAAAGTCCAGGGTCGTCGCGGCGACCCGGTTATAATAGACTTGGTCGACATAGATGCCGACACCCTGCTCGATGCCATCGTTCGTCAGACCCAGCGGCGCGCCGATGCCGCGGATATTGACCGAGCTGTTGCGCGGGTTCTGGGAATAGAATTGCAAGGTCGGCTGAAGCTGGGTGAGCCGACCGACGTTGAAGGCGCCGGTATTGGCAACCGTATTGGCGTCCACCACCGAAATCGCGACCGGCACGTTCTGAACATTTTCCGACCGGCGCCGCGCCGTGACAAGAATATCTCCGGTCGCGACGGCAGGCGCCGCACCTTGCGCCTGGGCCAGCGCCGCGACCGGCACAAGCACCGTGCTGCCAGCCAGCGCCACGCCCAGCGCAGTCACCCCGGAAATGAAACTGCTTCTATTCATCATGGCCCCTTTCAAACGCTTCGCGGATGGCCTGGATGCCATCTGTAATTCTCTACTATTTCACTAGAGTATTTTGATGGGGCAGCGTGTAAACGGACAATCTGTTGCGCATCCTAAAGCTGCGCTTGGACGGTGGTCTCAACGTCCGTGTATTGGCCCGATTTTACCGCTATGCAGGCGCAATGAGCATCTGGATCGGCATCGCGATCTTCCTCGCCACGGTGGCGGGAATGGAGGCATTCGCCTATGGCGCCCACCGGTGGATCATGCACGGGCCCGGCTGGTTCCTGCATGAAAGCCATCATCGGGCGCGGACCGGCTGGTTCGAACTGAACGATCTTTACGCGGTGATCTTCGCCATTCCCTCGATCCTGTGCCTCCTAGTCGGGGTACGATTCGGCTGGGGCGACGGCTGGACATGGATTGGGGCCGGTATCGCGGCCTATGGCGCGATCTATTTCGGCTTTCATGACGTCATCGTTCACAAGCGGATCGACCACCGGCATGTCCCCCGATCGCGCTATATGAAGCGCATCGTCCAGGCACACCGACTTCACCATGCCGTCGAGACCAAGGACGGCACTGTGTCCTTCGGCTTTCTGTGGGCGCCTCCGGTCGACACATTGAAAAGGCAGCTGGCGGCGCGCGGCCGCGCCGGAGTCAGAACGCCGTCGTCGTCCAAAGCCCCGCCCGCTCCGGACCCGGAGGGCGCCAGCGCCGCGCCCTGACCAGCGCCAGCAACTGACCCATCACGGCGTGACCGATCTTTGCCGCGATCGATGTCGTGACCCGGCGGTCCCAGGCTTGCTCCCCGCGCCGCACAACGACCCGGCCGATGCCGCCATAAATGCGTTGCGCGGCAATGACTGCTGCTGCAGCACGCCGGTCGAGCATCGGCACGCCATGGAGCGCGCTGGCCTCATGCGCCTCCGCCAGCGCCACCAGCCGCGCGGACAGCCGCGCCAGAGCCGGCCGATGTTCGGGGGCGCCATAGTCGCTGGCGCTCAACCCCTCTTCGGCGAGCCAGGTGGCGGGCAGGTAACAGCGGCCGACTCCATGATCCTCGACCAGATCGCGCGCGATATTATTGAGCTGGAAAGCCAGCCCCAGGTCCGCCGCCCGGCGCAGCGTGGCGCGGTCCGCCGCCGGCACACCCATGACCACAGCCATCATCACCCCAACGGCGCCGGCGACATGCCAGCAGTAGCGCATCAGCGCATCCTCATCCTGCGGCTGGAAACCGGCGGCGTCGAGCGCGAAGCCCGCCAGCAGTTCGTCCGGCCACTCCCTGGGCAGGCCCGCCTCGATCGCCACCACACCCAGCGCATCGAAGGCAGGATGGCCGGTGCGCTCGCCCCTCATCGCCCGCCGCGTCAATTCCCGCGCCACTGCCAGCCGCCGCTGAGGATCAACGACGGCACGCATCGTTCCGCCCCCCGTCTGGCCGTCGATCAGATCGTCGCAATGCCGGCACCAGCCATAGAGCAGCCACGCCCGCTCCCTCGTCTGCCGGTCGAACAGGCGGCTGGCGAGGGCAAAACTCTTCGAACCGCGAGCGATCGCCCGGCGCGCTTCGATGACCAGGCGCGGCCGGTCGTTGCCGAATGCCGCCACGCGCCGGTCGACCGGCGGCGATGGCAGGCGAAGCGGATTGCGGCGGCGCCACCAGACAAGGGCGATCACTTGAGATCCTCGATCATCAGCCGCGCGGTCGCCTTGGCGCTGCCGACGACGCCCGGAATCCCGGCTCCGGGGTGAGTGCCGGCGCCCACGAAATAGAGATTGCGGATGTCATCGTCGCGATTGTGGACCCGGAACCAGGCCGATTGCGTCAGTATCGGCTCAAGACTGAAGGCGCTGCCCAGATGGGCGTTCAACTCGTCGGCGAAATCCGCCGGACCGAAGTGAAAGCAGGTGGTGATATCGTCCCGAAGACCGGGGATCAGCCGCCGCTCAAGCTCAGCCAGAATATGGTC
This sequence comes from Sphingomonas sanxanigenens, assembly GCA_037190805.1. Taxonomy (GTDB): domain Bacteria; phylum Pseudomonadota; class Alphaproteobacteria; order Sphingomonadales; family Sphingomonadaceae; genus JBBCJR01. The sequence continues at coordinate 269,782 of JBBCJR010000004.1, forward strand.
GCGATATTTCGGCCCTTCCACCGACCAGTCGATCGGTAATTTGCCCAGATGCGGCACCGGCGACAGCGCGTAGAATGTCGAGCAACCATCGGGCGCCAAGGACGGGTCGGTGGCGGTGGGATGATGGAGATAGAGCGAGAAATCCTCCGCCAGCACGCCGTGGTCGTAAATATCGGCCAGCAGCCCCTGATAGCGCGGACCAAACAGGATGCTGTGGTGCCGGATGTTCGGATGTTGCCGCTTCAGGCCGAAGTGGACCACAAACAACGATGGCGAATAGCGCTTCCTCAGCAGTCGCTCGGCGCTGCGGCGGGCGGCGCGGTTGTCCGCCATCAGGTCGCGATAGCTATGAACGATATCGGCATTGCTGGCGACCGCATCAACCTCGATCTGGCGGCCCGACCGCGTCGTGACTCCCGTCACGCGGTCGCCGCGCGATTCGATCCGCAGCACGGGATCGCCAAGATGGACTGTACCGCCCAATTCCTCGAACAGCCGGACCATGCCGCGCACCAGAGCATGGGTCCCGCCGCGCGGAAACCAGACCCCGCCCTTGCGTTCTAGCGCATGAATAAGGGCGTAGATGGCGCTGGTGCGCATCGGGTTGCCGCCGACCAGCAGGGTGTGAAAGCTGAGGGCCTGACGCAGCCGCTCGTCGTTCACGAAGCTGGACACGACCGAATAGACCGATCGCCAGGCCTGATAGCGCGCCAATCGCGGCGCGGCCGCCACCATCGACCGGAAGTCGAGGAAGGCGACATGGCCCATTTCCTTATAGCCTTCGCGATAAACCCCCTCCGCATAGGTCAGGAAGCGGCGATAACCGTCCCAGTCGGCGGGATTCATCGCCCGGATCTGCCGTTCCAGCGCGATGTCGTCGCCGCCATAGTCGAAGCGCGATCCGTCCGGCCACAGCAGGCGATAGAAGGGCTGGACCGGCATCAGGTCGACATGCGTGGCAATGTCGTGACCGCTCAGCGCCCACAACTCCGCCAGGCAGTCGGGATCGGTGATGACGGTGGGCCCGGCATCGAACACGTGACCATCGCGATGCCAGACGCCGGCGCGTCCCCCTGGCCGGTCGCGCGCCTCGATCACCGTGGTCGCGATGCCCGCGGACTGGAGCCGGATGGCGAGCGCCAAACCGCCAAAGCCCGCGCCAATCACTGCGACTCGGCGGGTCATCGGCGCCCCCCGATCAAGGCCCGCAGCGCGGCAGCGACCGGCACGGGGGGCCGCCCCGCCACCACCCGCACCTTGTCCGCCATCGTTGAGCGGGCGCCGTAAAAGCGCTCGATCAGCGGCGGCGCGAGACGATAGAAGCGCTGGAGGACCCGGTAACGCTCGGACGGCACGGCGGCACGAAACAACATGGTGTCGAGCATGCGATAATAGCCGCGCCGACGCCAGATTCGCCGCGCCCGACGATAAAGAAAATCATGGAGCGCGGCTGCCGACAGATCGGGCGCGGCGGCGATCGCCGTCGCCGTCCGCACCGCATCGGGCAGCGAATAGCCGGTCGTCGGATGAAACAGTCCGGCCCGCAGACCGGCCTTCGCCACCCCTTCCCCCCCCGAATACCAATAGGCGTCGAAGTCGCCGCCCATCGCCACCGGCAGCACCCCCGTCTCACGCCGGACCAGGCGCCGCGCCGCCCACCCTGCGGCATCGGCATAGGCGTCGATACGGCAGTCGATCCCGTCGATATCGAGATCTGGCGTATCGCTGTAATAGGTATCCTCGACCAGCAGCCGGGTGGCGGTGAACGGCAGCAGATAGACGAAGCGGTAGCCGTCGAGCTGCGCCACGGTCGCATCCATGACCAGCGGGCGCTCGACACCGTGCGGCACGTCGGTCTCGATCTCGTGGCCGACGAATTTCTGCCAACCCAGATCGAGATGGCGAAGCTCTGCCGGCCCGCGCGCGTCGATCACCACGCTACCGGTCAGCCGGCCGCCATCAGCGAGGATCACGGCGTCGGGCGTGACGGCGCCGATCGGCCGTCCGGTCAGCAGCCGGTCGGCGGGCAGTGCTGTCCTCAATGCCGCATCCAACCGCTGCGAAGTGCAGCTGTGATAGCCGGTCGCGAGGCGGCGGCGGTGCGTCGGGAAGCGAACCTCATAATCCGGCCAGGAGGATGCGATCAGCGGCTCGACCAGCCAGCGGTCGGCGGCATCGATATCCGGATCGAAGAAGGACCAGACATGATTGCCGCCTAGCGTCGCCGCGCCCTCGACGACGGTCACCCGCACCTCCGGTCGCAACCGGGCGAGCGCCAGCGCGACCAGCCCGCCCGCCAGTCCCCCGCCCGCCACGATCACGTCGCCCGATGCCATGGCGGCCCCCTAAAGCAATTTCAGGGCGCGCGAAACGCCGCCGATGCCGCTATGATCGAGCGACATGTCGGACTGGTTCCCCGCCCTTGTCGCCTCCGCGCTGGCGATGACCCTCATCGTCGCGCTGCGCTATGCCGTGGTCTCGGCCGGCTTCGCATGGCTTACCGAACGGGTCCGTCCCGGTCTCTATGCCGGTCGGGGGCGACAGATCGGGCGGGAGATCGTCTGGTCACTCGCCGCCGCCGCGATCTACGGTATTCCCGCCGGCATCGTCGCCTGGGGATGGCGCAGCCAGGGCTGGACGCGGATCTACGACGATATCGCCGCCCGGCCTCTGTGGTGGTGGCCGGTGTCCGTCGCGGTCTATCTGCTGATTCATGACAGCTGGTTCTATTGGACGCACCGCTGGATGCACCGGCCAGCCCTGTTCCGCGCCATGCACGCCGTCCATCACGCCAGCCGCCCGCCGACTGCTTGGGCGGCGATGAGCTTTCACCCCTGGGAAAGCCTGACCGGCGCGATCGTCATTCCCGCGCTGGTGTTCGTGGTGCCGATCCACTGGTCTGCGCTACTGGTCGTCCTGTTGATCATGACGCTGTTCGGGGTCACCAATCACATAGGATGGGAAGTGTTTCCACGGCGCTTCGTCGCTGGCTGGCCGGGGCGGTGGCTGATCACCGCCAGTCATCACCAGCGGCACCACAGCGACTATCGCTGCAATTTCGGCCTCTACTTTCGTCACTGGGATCGGCTATGCGGCACCGATCGGGGTTTGGGATCTTTCGATGCGGATCATCCACGCGCTCGCCGTCCTGCCGCTGATCGGGGCAGCGCCAGCGACGACAATCGAGCTTGAGGTCAGCGGCCTGCGTGCCGAACGCGGGCAGGTGCTGGTCTGCCTGGTCCGCGACAAATCGGCCTTTCCCGACTGCAGCGACCATCCCGCCGCCGCCCGCGCCACCCAGCGCGCGGAAAACGGCGCCGTCATCAGCTTCGCCAACCTGCCGTCGGGCACTTATGCGGCGGCGATGATCCATGACGAAAACGGCAATGGCCGGCTGGACACCCGCCTCGGCATTCCGCGGGAGGGTGTCGGCTTCTCCCGCAATCCCCGCTTCATGTTCGGACCACCCAGCTTCAAGTCCGCGACCTTTCCCGCCGACCGGCCGCAGGTCGAACAGACGATCAGGATGCGCTACTTCCTCTAGGACGCTTCGGAGGGGCTATCGCGTTCCAGCATCGTCACCACGGACCCGCGATAGCTGCCACTCCCGAACGGGCGATAGCCGAGCTTTTCCGCCAGCCGGAGCGAGGGGCCGTTGCCCGGATCGATCAGGCAGACCGTGCGCTGGGCTCCAAAACTGCCATCCAGCCAGCGGTGAGCCGCATCCGCCGCTTCGTGCGCATAGCCGTGCCCGCCGATAGCACGCCTGAACACCCAGGCCGCCTCGGGGCTGCCGTCGAAGCCTTCACCCATGCTGCGATGGAAATCGGCAAGCCCGGTCTCGCCAATATAATCGCCGGTCGATTTCTCAATGACCGCGAACAGGCCGTAGCGGAACATCGTCCAGTGGCCGACATAGCGCAGCAGTCTGTTCCAGGCATCCTCGGCCGATAGATTCTGACCGCCGATATAACGCACCACCTCCGGGTCCGAGCACATCTCGCAATAAGGAGCGTAGTCGACGAGCGTGTAAGGCCGCAGGATCAGTCTGGCCGTTTCGATCATGATGGGTGGCGATTGAAGGCTCTATCGATCAGCGCCTGGGTGGAGGGATCGAACGCGCCCTCGCCCTCGCCCTCGATCGCCGCCATCACGGTACGGGCGATATCCTTGCCCAGCTCGACGCCCCACTGGTCGAAGGGATTGATGCCCATCAGCACGGCATTGGCAAAAGTGCGATGCTCGTAAAAAGCGATCAGCGCCCCCAGCGTCGCGGCATCGAGGCGATCGAGCAGAAGCGTCGTCGACGGCCGGTCGCCCGCGAAGGTCCGTGCCGGATCGTCATGGACACGGCCCGCCATCAAGGCAGCACCCTGCGCCAGGCAGTTGGCAACCAGCTGGCGATGGTGGGCGGGATCCAGTCCGTCGTCACTCTCGATCGCCGCCACGAACTCGACCGGCACGCTATGCGTCCCCTGATGGAGCAACTGGAACACCGCATGCTGAGCATCGGTCCCCAGCCCGCCCCACAGGATGGGCGCGCTGGGACCATCCAGCAGCCCGCCGTCCGCCATCACGCCCTTGCCGTTCGATTCCATCTCGAGCTGCTGAAGATAAGCGGGCAGCAGCCGCAGCCGTTCGTCATAGGCGAACAACGCCCGCGTTTCCGCGCCGCGCCCGCGCGCGTAAAGCTGGTCGGCAAATGCCGCGACGAGTGGCGCGTTGCGTCCCGGCTCGGCATAGCGGAAATGGCGATCCATCGCCGCCGCCCCTTCCAGCAGGGCTTCGAACGCATCCCAACCCAGCGCCAGCGCCGCCGGAAAACCCACCGGCGACCACAGGGAATAGCGACCCCCGACACTTTCCGCGAAGGTCAGGACGCGGGTTTCATCGACACCGAATTCCACCGCTCGTTCCGGCGCCGCGGTGATCGCGATCACGCGGCCATAAGGGTCGTCGACACCGTGCTCCGCCAGCCAGGCGAGCGCGCTCGCGGCGTTCAGCATCGTCTCCGTCGTCGTGAAGGTCTTGGACGCGACTACAACCAGCGTCGCTGCGGGGTCGAACCGCGCGAAGGCGTCCGCCAGCGCGATACCGTCGACATTGGATACCACCGCAACATCATAGGCGGGATTGCGCCGTCCCAGCGCATCGACCAGCAGCGCCGGTCCGAGCGCCGATCCACCGATGCCGATGTGCAGGATATGCCTAACCGGCCCCAGCGCCTCTGCTTCGATCGCGTCGACCAGCGCCCGCATCCGCCGGTGGCCGGCGGCAGCGCGATCGACGTCGGGGGCGGCGCCGCTACCCCGCTCGGCCAGATGAGTGGCGGCGCGCCTCTCGCTCAGGTTGACGATATCGCCGGCGAACAGGCGGGCCCGGGCATCGGCAAAACCGCGCGCGTCCAGCGCCGCGATGAAGGCATCGATCAAGGCGGCGTCGAGATGGGTCTTGGAAAAATCGAAGTGGATTCCGCCTTCGTCGACGGTCAACCGGCTCACCCGGTCAAGGTCGGCGGCGAAAAGCTCGGTGAGAGAGCGGCCGGAATCGGCGGTCCAGGGTGCGATCGTCATCACTCAGCCTCTACAGGAGGGGAATGAGGGCCGCCAGCGCTTGACCTTCGTCCCTGCCGCGCGGATAGGGCATTTTATGCCCGATACACCTCCCGTCGACGAGAATGCGGCGCTGCGCGCCCAGCACGCGAAGAAGACCGAAACGATCCGGGAACAGATCGTCGAGACGACACGCTTCGTGCTGACTGTCGGTCTGCTGGCGATCCTCATCCGCAGCCTGATCTTCGCGCCGTTCAACATTCCGTCGGAATCGATGCTGCCGCGCCTGCTGGTCGGGGATTATCTGTTCGTCGCAAAATGGCCCTATGGCTATTCGCGCTACAGCTTTCCGTTCGGCATCGTACCGATCGACGGCCGGCTGTTCGGGTCCGCGCCCGAGCGCGGCGACATCGCGGTCTTCAAATACCCCAAGGACAACAGCCAGGATTTCATCAAGCGGGTGATCGGCTTGCCGGGCGACATGATCCAGATGCGCGATGGCCAGCTGGTCATCAACGGCCAGGCGGTGCCCAAGGTTCGCATCGACGATTTCCTGACGCCGCAAAGCCCCAACACCACCTGCCGCGGCCAGATCGGCGCGGAGGATTTCCACTGGACCGCACCCGACGGCAAGAAATGGTGCCGCTATCCGCGTTATCGCGAAACGCTGCCCGGTGGCCGGTCCTACGAGGTGATCGACCAATTGCAGACGGTGGGCGACAATACCGGCGTCTACATGGTGCCGGCGGGCCATTATTTCATGATGGGCGACAATCGCGACGACAGCGCCGACAGCCGGTTCAGCCTGGCGCAGGACGGGGTCGGTTTCGTGCCGCTGGAAAACATGGTCGGCCGCGCGACGGTGGTGTTCTTCTCCACCGACGGGTCGGCGAACTGGCTGCTGCCGTGGACCTGGTTCACCGCCGCCCGCTACGAACGGATCGGACAGACTTTTTGAACGCCCCCTCCCCCGACTGGGCGGCAGAAACGCTTGGTCATCGATTTCGCGACCCGGCGCTGCTGTGCCGAGCCCTGACACATCCCAGCTATGGCGACGATCATTATCAGCGGCTGGAGTTTCTGGGCGACCGGATACTCGGACTGGTGATCGCGGCCTGGCTCTACCGCGTCTTCCCCGATGAACCGGAAGGCAAGCTCGCCCGGCGTTTGAACGCCCTCGTCTCCGGCGGCACCTGCGCCGAGATGGCAAGGACGATCGCGGTTGGGAGCCAGATCAGGCTTGGCCGCCAAGCCCGCGACGACGGCGCGGCGTTCAGCGAAAATGTCCTCGGCGACGCGATGGAGGCACTGATCGGCGCGCTCTATGTCGATTCGGGCTGGGACGCCGCGCAGGCGCTGATCGAACGGCTGTGGTCGCCGCTGATCGACACGCGCGAGCGAGCGCCCCTGCATCCGAAATCGGCGTTGCAGGAATGGGCAGCGGCGAAGGATGCCCGGCCGCCCGTCTATACGCTGCTTCGCCGGTCCGGCGCTCATCACGCGCCCCGGTTCGAAGTCGAGGTGGCGATCGACGGTCTCGACCGCGCCACCGGCGAGGGCGGATCGAAGCAGGAAGCCGAAACCGCCGCCGCCATCGCCCTTCTCGCCCGGCTAAAACCATGATGGAACCTATGACCGAACCCGCCGAAACCCGCTGCGGCGTCGTCGCCATCGTCGGCGCGCCCAATGCCGGCAAGTCCACCCTGACTAACGCCTTGGTCGGCCAGAAGGTCGCCATCGTCAGCCCGAAGGTGCAGACCACCCGCACCCGTCTGACCGGCATCGCCATCGACGGCGATGCGCAACTGCTGCTGGTCGATACGCCGGGCATCTTCGCGCCGCGCCGGCGGCTGGACCGGGCAATGGTCGCCGCGGCGTGGGAAGGCGCGCAGGCGGCGGACGTCATCGCGCTGGTCATCGACGCCAAGGCCGGTATCCGCGACAATGTCGAGACGATCCTGGACGGCCTCGCGGGACGGCCCGAGACGAAGGTCCTGATCCTCAACAAGGTCGATCTGGTGGCGAAGGAGAAACTGCTGGGCCTCACCGCACAGCTCGACGCCGACCATGACTTCGCCCGCATCTTCATGGTTGCTGCGGCGAGCGGTGATGGTGTTGCCGACCTCAAGGCGGATCTTGCCGCCCGGATGCCGGCCGGGCCGTGGCTTTATCCCGAAGACCAGCTGTCGGACACCACCACCCGGATGATGGCCGCCGAGATCACGCGCGAGCAGCTCTACCTCCAGCTTCACGACGAGCTTCCCTATGCGGCCACAATCGAGACCGAGCAGTGGGAAGAGCGGCGCGACGGGTCGGTCGCCATCCACCAGCAGATCCTGATCGAGCGCGACACCCAGAAAGCGATCGTGCTGGGCAAGGGCGGAACCCGCATCAAGGCGCTGGGCGCCGCCGCCCGCGCCGAGCTGACAGAGGCGCTGGGCCGGCGCGTCCACCTGTTCCTGCACGTCAAGGTGTCGCCCAACTGGTCCGAGGATCGCGGCGTTTATCGCGACATGGGTCTGGGCTGGGTGGAGTAACGGGCCGCCCATTGGCGACAGGAGCGGCCCGCTCCCTCCCTATTCGGGCAAGCGCCAGCGAATGCGGTCGGTGACGGTCGACGCGATCGGCACCCCTGCCCCGTCAAGCGCGGGATCATAGCGCGCCCGGCGAAGATAAAGGCGGCAGGTGGCATCATCCAGCGCTGAATGGCCGCTGGATTTGATCACCGCGCACTCCGCAAGCTTGCCATCGGCACCGACCCGCGCGGAGATGGTCACTGTCCCTTCCTGTTCCGCGCGGATCGCGCTGGGCGGATAATCGTCGGCGCTGATCCACCTGTTCCTGTCGCCACGCACCTTGGCGCTTTCGGCGAGGCTTGGCGCCACCGGCATGGGCGGCGGTTCCGTGACCACGGGCACCTGCGGCTGCCACGGCGGATCGAGCGGAACCGGCGGGACGAACGGGGTATCCAGAATCTGCGGCGTCCGCACCACCACATCCCTTGGTACCGCAGGCTGGCTCGACTGCTGCTCCGGCCTGGGCGGCGGTGGCGGCGGCGCCGGATCGGGTGCGATGCTGATGATCTTGAGGTCCGGCGTCACGATCTTGATCACATCATGGGCCAAGCCGCTGATGAAGGCGTAGCCAATGCCCGCATGGACAAGCGCGACGGCGGCGATGGAGGGTAGTTTGGATCGTTGACGCTGATGGACATATGCCATGACGCAGCCTCCTACTCCCGGTTGCGTCGAGGCGATCTGTCACGTCTCTCGACGCAGTCTCCTAGGATGTGGAAGGGTGCGCCCGTTATGTTATCTCGTCAAGCGCCGATGACCGTATCGTGGACGAAATGACTAGCGGGCACCTCTTTTGGACCTCAAACCCCTCGCCCGCGCCGGCGAAGCGGCTATATAGTCGCCTGATGATGTCCCTGCCCAACCTCCTGACGCTGTCGCGTATCCTTGCGGTGCCGTTGTTGGTCTTCCTGATGTGGGACGCGGGCTGGCTGGGCTATACGCTGGCGTTCGCGCTGTACGTGCTGATGGGCGTCACCGACTATTTCGACGGCTACCTCGCCCGCGCCCAGGGCACGGTGTCCAAGCTGGGCGTGTTCCTCGATCCCATCGCCGACAAGATCATGGTCGCGGCCGTGCTGATGATGCTGGTCGCCACCCGCGATATCGAGGGCTGGCACGTCATCGCCGCGATCATCATCCTGCTGCGGGAGATCACCGTCTCGGGACTGCGCGAGTTCCTGGCCGGTCTGCAGATCTCGGTTCCGGTCAGCCGCCTCGCCAAGTGGAAGACGGCGTTGCAGATGGTCGCGCTGGGCGGCCTGATCCTCGATGGCGCGCTCAAGGAATGGCAGGTGGTGCACATTGCGTCCCTTGGCTGCCTGTGGGCGGCCGCGCTGCTGACGCTGGTCACCGGCTGGGACTATCTGCGCGCCGGCCTCAAGCACATGGCGTGAGCGGGAATGCGGCTGCTCTATTTCGCCTGGGTGCGCGAGGCCGTTGGCGTCGATGCCGAGACGGTCGATTGCCCCGCGGCCACCGTCGCCGAACTGCTCGACTGGCTGGCGGAGCGTAGCGCGGGCCATGCCACGGCACTTGCCGATCGCGGCCGCATCCGCGTGGCCGTGGACCAGCGCATGGCGGGCCCTGACACGCCGGTCGCGGGCGCGGCGGAGGTCGCCATATTCCCGCCGGTAACAGGCGGATGATCGACGTCCGCGTGCAGGCAGCGGATATCGACGTCGGCAGCGAACTGACGCGCCTGGAGGCGCTGGGCGGCGGCGCGGTCGCCAGCTTCACCGGCGTCGTGCGCGGCGATGGCAGTCTCGCCGCCCTCACCCTCGAACATTATCCGGCGATGACCGAAACGGCGATGACCGACATCGCGGCGGAGGCAGCCCGCCGCTGGCCGCTGATCGGCGGAACCATCATCCACCGCGTCGGCCGGCTCCGCCCAGGCGAGCGAATCGTGCTGGTCGCGGTCGCGAGCCCGCACCGCCATGCCGCGCTCGACGCCTGCGCCTTCCTCATCGACTGGCTGAAAACGCGTGCGCCCTTCTGGAAGCAGGAGAGCTTCGTCGACGGCACGCATCGCTGGGTCGAGGCCCGCGCCGAGGACGATGCCGCCACCGCCCGCTGGACACTCTGAACCGGCGCCCGGCCGTCAGGGTTTCAAGGCCTCCGCCAGCATCCGGAACTCCTTCTCCCGGGGACTGCTGCGGCGCCAGACGAGCGCGATCCGGCGTTTCGCCCGCGCGGTATCGAGCGGTCGCGCCTCCACGTCGGTGCCGTCGAGCAGGCCAGCCTCGATCCCCATTTCAGGCACCAGCGTGATGCCCAGCCCATTGTCCACCATCTGCACCAGCGTATGGAGCGATGTGCCGAGCATCGCCGCGTTGGCATTGATTTCCGGCCGGTTGCAGGCCGCTAGCGCATGGTCCTTCAGGCAATGCCCATCCTCCAGCAGCAGCAACCGGTCCTCGTCGATACTGTCGGGCGAGATCGCCCCCGGCGGCTCAATTCCCTCGCCACGTGGAAACGCCAGCATCAGCCGGTCCTCGAACAGCACCTCCGAATCCACCTCGCCGCAGACATAGGGCAATGCCAGCAGCACCGCATCCAGCTTGCCCCGATGCAGTGATTCGCACGCCTGGGGGCTGGTTTCCTCGCGCAGATAGAGGCGCAGTTCCGGCCATTCGGCGCGCAGGCGCGGCAGCACGCGCGGCAGCAGGAACGGAGCGATCGTCGGGATGACGCCCAGACGCAGCTCCCCGGCCAGCGGCTTGCCCGCCGCGCGGGCCATCGCGGCCAGTTCCTCTGCCTCCCGCAGCACCCGTCGGGCCTTGACGACGATGCGTTCGCCAAGCGGCGTGAACCGGACGACACGCCGTGTACGCTCGACCAGATGGGCGTCGATCAAGGTTTCCAGCTCGCGGATGCCGGCCGACAGGGTGGACTGGGTGACGAAGCTCGCCTCCGCCGCACGTCCGAAATGGCCGTGATCGTGCAGAGCGACCAGATAGCTGAGTTGCTTCAGGGTGGGCAGGATCATTTATCGTTCCATTCGATCAATGATTAGCAAATAATCAATTTGCCCTTCAAACACCAGTCCGTCACAAGAGCACCATATCGTTTCCGTCCACCCTCTCATCTGGAGAAGCATCATGGCCCTTACCGTTGGCGACAAGTTCCCCGAGATCACCGTTCCGGTCCAGCAGGGCGTCGCCGCCCTTCCTGCCGGTGAGTCGCTGGATCTCGGCAAGACCGACGGCAAGTGGAAGGTCGTGTTCTTCTGGCCGAAGGATTTCACTTTCATCTGCCCGACCGAGATCATCGGCTATGGCGACCTCAAGAATGATTTCGCGGACCGCGACGCGGTGCTGATCGGTGCGTCGACCGACACCGATTTCGTCCACTTCGCGTGGCGCAAGTCGGATGAGCGTCTGGCCAATTGCGACTTCCCATGGATCGCCGACAACAAGAAGGAGCTGGCGAACGCGCTCGGCATCGTCGAGCAGAACGCCGGCGTGGCACTGCGCGCCACCTTCATCGTTGATCCGCACAACGTCATCCAGCACGTGACGGTGAACGGCCTCAACCAGGGCCGCAACCCGGCCGAGGCGCTGCGCGTCCTCGACGCGCTGCAGACCGACGAACTGTGCCCCTGCAACTGGTCGCAGGGCGAAGACGTGCTGAAGCCGGCCGCCTGATTTCCCCCAGGCCCTACGGCGCTGAACGGGCGCGGGGAGGCTCGCCTTCCCGCGCCCCATTCATGAATGGAGACCCTTATGTCCCTCAAGGAATTCGCTGACACGCTGCCTGATTATGCCAAGGACCTGCGCCTGAACGTCGGCTCGCTGCTGGGCGATCAGACTTTGTCCGACCAGCGCAAATACGGCCTGCTGCTCGCCTGCGCCCATGGCACCGGCTATCGCCCGATCGTCGCCGCCGCCGAGGCGGAGGTGGATGGCAAGCTGTCGCCCGAGGCCGCCACCGCCGCCCGCGCCGCGGCCGCGATCATGGCGATGAACAACGTCTATTACCGCTTCGTCCATCTCGCCTCGAACAAGGAATATGGGACGCTGCCGGCCAAGCTGAGGATGAACGTCCTCGGCAGCCCCGGCATCGACAAGGCGGATTTCGAGCTGTTCAGCCTTGCCGTCAGCGCCATGAACGGGTGCGGCATGTGCATCGACTCGCACGAAAAGGTGCTGCGCCAACACAATGTTCCAGTTGGCGATATCCAGACCGCGGCGCGTGTCGGATCGGTGATCAAGGCGGTCGCGACCGTCCACGCCACGCTCTAACTGGTTCACCCATCGCGCCGGCGGCCGTCATGTCCACGACGGCGGCCGGCCGATAGTTGGGCGGCGCCCCTTCCCATCGGACCGGTGGACGCCTAAATCCCTTGCCGGAAGAAGCCTCCAGGGGCGCAGCGTGAAGGGGCGAGAGGCAATGATCGACGGCTTCGTCGGCTATCTGGACTCGATCAAGGCCCGCGATCCCGCGGCACGCTCGCGCTGGGAAGTCATGCTCTATCCCGGCGTCCACGCACTCGCCTTTCATCGGCTGGCCCACTGGCTCTATCGCGGCGAGCTGTATTTCGTCGCCCGGTTGGTCAACCACATCGCCCGCCTCCTCACGGGGATCGACATCCATCCGGGCGCAAAGATCGGCCGTAACTTCTTCATCGACCACGGTTTCACCGTCATCGGCGAAACCGCCGAGATCGGCGATGACGTCACCATCTATCAATGCGTGACCCTGGGCGGTACCGACCCCGCCAACGGCGTTCCCGGCAAGCGCCATCCCACGATCGAGAACGGCGTCATTATCGGCTCCGGGGCGCAGGTGCTGGGTCCGATCACCGTCAGCAAGCGCGCCCGCATCGGCGCCAACGCGGTCGTCACCCGCGAAGTGCCGGAAGGCGCGGTGATGATCGGCATTCCCGCCCGCCCGACATTGGTCGACGCCAGCGACACCACCCGCGACTTCGTGCCCTATGGCACGCCATGCCGCGACGTTTACGATCCCCAGACCCAGAAGCTGGAACTGATGAAATGCGAGATCGAGACGCTTCGCGCCCGTATCGATGAATTACTGGCGTCCAAGCGGGGGCGCTCCAAGCCCGGCGCGGGTGACGAGCGACAGCACGGCTGATGGGTATCGTCGCTCCCTTCCCTGCCCCACAAAGGGGTCAGGTCGGGTTTGATCGGACAGAACTTAACCGCATTCTGGACCTTTACGGACGGATGGTCACCGCCGGTCACTGGCGTGATTATGCGCTCGACTTCACACATGACGTGGCAGGTTTCTCGGCGTTTCGCCGGGCGGCGGAGCGGCCGGAATATCGGATCGAGAAACGTCCGGCGCTACGGCATCGCCAGGGTGTCTGGGCGCTGATCGGCGAGGCGGGCCAGATATTGAAGCGTGGTCACGACCTGTCGGGTATCCTCGCTCCGCTCGAACGGCGCATGCTGAAGCTGGTCGACTAAAGCGGCATGGAGGCACATTGTCACCCCATCCAATATCGGCGTATCGCGGCGCGGCGCCAGCGATAAGGCGGAGGGGGATCAGTGAGAAACGATGCGCGGACGACCGCACAGTAAAGGCCGCGCCTTCTGGCTGAAGCAACTGCACCGCTGGCACTGGATCAGCGCGGCCGTCTGCCTGATCGCCATGCTGCTGTTCACGATAACCGGCATCACCCTGAACCACGCCACCGATATCGAGGCGACGCCCCGAACGGTCACCCAGGAAGAAACCCTGCCGCCGGCCCTCATTGCTGCCTTGCCCCCGGCGGCGGGTGATCAGAAAGCAGCCCTGCCCCCGGCTGTCGCCGAGTGGTTGGAGGCGACGATCGGCGTCAGGGCCGGCGACCGGCTGGCGGAATGGACCGACGACGAAATCTATCTGCCGCTGCCGCGTCCTGGCGGCGACGGCTGGGTGTCGATCGACCGGACGAGCGGCGCCGTCGTCCATGAAGCCACCGATCGTGGCGCGGTGTCCTGGCTGAATGATCTCCACAAGGGGCGGAACACGGGGAGGGCATGGAAATGGTTTATCGACATCGTCGCCGTCGCATGTTTGATCTTCACGATCACTGGCCTTGTGCTTCTTCAGCTGCACGCCAGGAATCGACCGTCGACCTGGCCGTTGGTCGGTGTCGGGTTTCTGATCCCGGCGCTGATCGTTGTGCTGCTGATGCACGGTTGATCCGAAAGGAAAGATGATGCGCCTCGCCACCTCGATGATCCTGACCGGCGCGGCCATCGTGCCCGCCCAGGCCGCCGGCATCAGCCTGACGGTCGGCATCCCGCGCCATTCGGTCGCCGAATATCATCGCCCCTATATCGGCGCCTGGATCGAGAAGCCGGGCGCCAACGCCGGGCAGACGCTGTTCATCTGGTACGACGTCGACATGCGCAACAACGAGGGGCTCAAGTGGCTGGGCGACGTCCGTACCTGGTGGCGCAAGTCCGGCCGCGCGCTCAAGCTTCCCGCCGACGGCATCAGTGGTGCCACCCGCGCGCCGGGCGAGCAGAAGATCGCCTTCACCGGCGACAACCCCCAACTGAAGAACCTCGCCCCCGGCACCTACGACCGGATGATCGAAGCAGCGCGCGAGGTCGGAGGCCGCGAGGTTTTGAAGATACCGTTCCAGTGGCCGCCCACCGGACCGCAAAACCTGAGCGCCCAGGGCAAAAGCGAACTGGGGACAGTCAGGCTGTCGCTCCAACCCTGAGGGGTTTTCCACTGCCCCAGCCACCACGCCTGCTGATCCCGCCCCAGATCGCGCCGGAGGCCTTCGCCCGCCGCGACCCGGCGGCGCGGGTGGCTGTCGTCGAGGGCGTCGCCATGGGGACCAGCTGGCGCGTCCAGGCCGTCGCGCCGTCCGTCACGGATGCAGCCTTGGCGGACGGCGTCATGGGGGTGCTGGCAGGCGTCATAACCGAAATGAGCCCATGGGAGCCGGACAGCGACATCAGCCGCTTCAACCGGGCGCCGGCAGACAGTCGCCATGCCTTGCCCACCGACTTTGCCACGGTCATGGCCGCATCGCTCTCGATCGCTGAACTGTCGAACGGCGCATTCGATCCCACTGCGGGGGCGGCGGTCGACCTGTGGGGGTTCGGCCCGCCCGGCCCCCGGAACACGCCACCTCCACCGGAAGCACCTCCACCGGAAGCGGTTGCCGACGCCTGCCGGACCATCGGATGGCGACGGCTGGACTGGCAGGCCGGAGACCGCACCCTCACTCAACCCGGCGGCACCCGGCTCGACCTTTCGGCGATCGCCAAGGGCTTTGCCGTCGATAAGGTGACGTCATGGCTGCGCGGCATTGGCGTCCGCGCCTCACTGGTGGAGCTTGGCGGCGAACTGGCCGGACATGGGATCAAGCCCGATGGATCGCCATGGTGGGTCGAGCTGGAACGGCCCTCCGCGGACGAGGGCATTCCAACCCGCATCGCCCTTCACGGCCTGGCGGTGGCCACATCCGGCGATTATCGTCGCTTTTTCGAGGCGGCGGGGCGGCATTTCGCCCACAGCATCGATCCTCGCACGGCGACCCCCATCGCGAACCGCGTTGCCTCGGTCAGCGTCGTCGCCGATCGATGCATGACGGCCGACGGCTGGGCGACGGCGTTGCTGGTGCTGGGGGAAGAGGTCGGCATGGCGCTGGCCGACCGACACCGGATCGCAGCCCTGTTCATCATTCGGCGGGACGGGCGACTGATCGAACGGATGACCGCCGCGATGCAGGAAATGCTCGACTGACCTCCGAACGGGAGGCATTTGCCCGACCGGCGGTTTGATGTCGGAATTGGCGCCAGAGTCTGAAATAACTCGAGCGACAGGGCGTCAATGAACAGTGCGTTCGGCCCAGCGCCGCCAGCCATCAGCCCCCTTCTCGCGCATGGCCGACAAGGCTTTGAGCAGCTGATAATTGCGCTTGGCCCGCACCGGCTGAACCTGCGGACGTCGCGTTGTCGGCTTTCCGGTCGCTGGCCTGGCTCAGCTAGCGGACACCGACGATAGTCACGGTGTCCCGGATGCGGGGCTTGTGAGGATCATCCGTTCCGTTCGGCCTCACGGTCGCCGTGACGGCCGCGACCGCCCCGACCATGATGGCCGCCACTGCGCCCACGATGTTTTTCCAGCACGAAGGGGATGCGCACTTCCACCCAGGCTGCCACCGGTTGCCCGGCCTGCAATGCCGGAGCGAAACGCCAGCGCCGGATAGCGTCGACCGCCGCATCGTCCAGCCGCGAATAGCCACTGCTTTTGACGACGCGGATTTCCTGCGCTTGCCCCGCGATGCTGACCGACACCTGGACGACGACAGCCCCTTCCTCACCCTTCCGGCGCGATTCGACCGGATAGCGGGGCGCAGGATTGTCGAGGTAGCCCGCAGTATAGTCCGGCGGCGTGATCGGCGCCGGTGGTCCCGGCTTCGCTTCGGGGGGAGCCACGACCGCTGCCTTTGGCGGGGGCGGCGCATCGACCACCCGGATCAGCTGGGGCGCAGCGGGCGCCTGGATCAGCGGCGGCGGCGCGACGATCGCGGGAGGCGGATCGGGTAACAGCGGCGTTTCGGGTTCTGCCGGCGGCGGTGGCGGAGGAGCCATGTTCGGCTGAATCAGGGTAACGACGAGCGCTTCCTGCTTCAAACCGGGCATCGGCACCACATCGAACAGGATCAGCGCCGTGAGCAGCATCACATGGGCGACCAAAACGCCGGCAAGGATAAGCCAACGCCTCTGCCCCGAGCCATTGCCATAAGCGGCGCGTTCGTTACGAATCTCATCCACCGCCGAGACGAGCTTGAGCCTCGCGAGACCCGCCCGCCCCAAGTCCTCGGCGATCCACGGCTTTGCTTCACTCAGGTTCGCGGCGATATCCATCTCGGCACCTTGGAGCGATGCGGCGGCCTAGCACGCATAACTATTGCGACGCAATCGCGATATTGGCCCCGCCACCCAGTGATGGCGGGGCCGGTTGCTCAGAAGGTGTAGAACAGGCTCAGCACCGCAGAGCGCCGGTCGCCCGGCACGGCCCAGCCGTTGTTGCGGATGTTCTGATAGTATTTCGTGTTGGTGAAGTTCTGGACGTTCACCTGCGCCGTCAGCTGGTCGGTGACAGGATAGGACAGGAACGCCCGATGCACGAAGTAATCGTCCGACTTGTAAAGCACGGTGGTCGGCGTCGTCAGGGCGTTGTTCAGATAGAAGCTGCCCTGATAGGTCAGGCCATAGCCCAGCTGCAGGCCGAATGGCAGCGTGTAGGTGGTGAACAGGCTGCCTGAATGCTTCGGCACCTGGGTCAGCGGATTACCCCGCTGCGCATCGTTGACGCCGTCCGCCTTGGCAAAGTCAGAGATGCTCTGAAGCACCTTGGACTTCAGATAGGTGTAGTTGGCGAAAATCGACCACGCCTCGGTGATCTTGCCCGATGCGCCCAGCGCCAGGCCATCAACACGATTACGACCGTCATTGACCGGCAGATTGCCGATCAGCGGGTCGTTCGAGGCAACCCGGTAGTTCGTCCGCTCATTCCGGAACAGCGCCGCGGTCAGCAGCAGTTGGCGATCGAACAGCTCTGCCTTGGCCCCGATTTCGTAATTGACCGCCTGCTCGGGCTTCGCTTCGCAGGGATCGTTGAAATTATTGCCGGCCGCCGCCAGACCACAGCCCGAACGGACCGTGGTCGCCGTGGGGTTCTTCGAGTTGCCGTAAGCCGCATAGAGGCTGATGTTCAACACGGGCTTGAACACCAGGCCGGCGCGGTAAGAAAACAGATTGTCGTTCGCGACCTGAGGGTCGCCCGACGTGTAGGTCGCGCCCGCGATGGTGTCTGAGCGGAAATCGGCCCGGTTCCGCTCATAGCGCAGACCGCCATTGAACTCGAGCTGCTCGGCCAGCTTGATCGTGGCGAAGGCATAGATGGCCGTGTTGGTCAGCTCGCCCCGCTGGACCCCGGTGGGAATGAAGTTGAGCGGGCCGGTATAGACATTGCTGCCATATACACCGCCGGGCACGGTCGGCCCGACCACCACGCTGCCCGGATTGCCGATGTTGATATAGGGCAGATGAGCGTTCGCGTTGGGTGCCGCAGGATCGAAGGCAAGAGGATTGCTGCCGTCGGCCGCGCGCAGAGAGTTTCCGGTCGAGAGATCATAGTCCTCCTTCAGTAACGATCCGCCGATCACCAGCACATGGCCGCCGGGCATGCTGAACGTCAGGTCGAGCTGGTCGTAGAGGGTCTGATTTTCCGAAAAGCGGCTGGTTCCGCGCGGACCGCTCGGCAGATAATAACCGGCCGGGACAGTGATGTTGAACACCTGCGTGGCGCCGCTGCGGCTGTCGAGATCGACGGTGCAGGCCGCGCCGGTCGGGGTCTGGCCGTTGCCGAGACACCAGGTACCCTGTGGCGGGTCGACGACCAGATTCTGCTCCACCCGCTGCCAGCGGGCGAGGTTGCGGACGCGGATCAGGTCGCTGAATTCATGCTCGAAGATCGCGGTTGCCTGATCGACCTTCTGCTTCTGATAGTCGACATTCCGGAAGCCGAAATAGCTGGCGTCCGACACGCCAGGCAGTTTCCCATCGTACAGCGCGTTGTTGTAATAGGGCACGCCATAAAGGGGCGTGTTGTTGTCATATTGGTGCGCGTAGATCAGCGTCAGCGACGTCGGCCCGTCGACGCCCAGCTTCACCGACGGCGCCACGCCCCAGCGCTTGAAGCGATCGACGTCCCGCCCCGGCACATCGTTGCGATGCACCATCGCGTTCAACCGGAAGGCGATCAGATCCGATGCGCGAACATTGCTGTCGAGCGTCGCGCGATAATAGCTGTCCGTGCCGATACCCGCCTGAAAGACGGTGAGATCCTCGCTCTTCGGCCGCTTGGTGACCAGGTTGATCGTGCCGCCGATCGAACCCGAACCGCCATAGACCGAATTGGCGCCATTGGTGACCTCGATCTGCTCGATGTTGAACGGATCGGTACGGCTGTACTGGGCACTGTCGCGAACGCCGTCGATGGCGATATCGGTGTTGGCGCTCTGGCCGCGCAGGTTGATGCTGTCGCCATAGCCGCCGCCACCTTCGCCGGCGCCGAAGGTGATCCCCGGAACGGTCGCCAGGGCATCGCGCAGGGTCAGCAGGTTCTGCTGACGGATCGTGACATTGCTGATGACGGTGATGGTCTGGGGCGTATCGACGAGAGCACTGGTCGCGCGCGGTGTCTCGACGCGGTCGACCTTGATCTCCCCATCCTCGATGGCGCTGTCGGTAACAACCACATCCTGCAGCCGCGTTGCCTCGCCGTCAGCGGACTGGGCAACGGCCGGAGTCGCGGCGCTGGCGATGAAGCCCACACACGCAAGCGCGAGATACGAACTGCGGATTCCAGCGGATTCCGAGGCGGACGATGGCAACGGCATGGATATTCCCCTTTCAATTCCAGGCTCGAACGAATTGATGGCGCTATTAAGAGTTATTATCATTATTATCAAGAAGCGTTTCAGCAGGCCTGTGAGCACCCTGTCGAGCCGCCAATTTTGCTTTTGCCTTTCCATAGGCACGTCCAGCATGTACCCATTATGTTCCATTGGGAGGACGCAGTGTCTGAGGGTCAGCGTGGCGGGGGAGCGGACGATGTCTCCCGGCGCATTATCCACATCGACATGGACGCGTTTTTCGCGTCCGTGGAGCAGCGCGATGACCCGGCGCTGCGCGGCCTGCCGGTTGCCGTCGGCGGCGCAGGCAAGCGCGGCGTGGTGGCGGCCGCCAGCTACGAGGCGCGCATCTTCGGCGTGCGGTCAGCCATGTCCGGCATGGCGGCACGGCGGCGGTGCCCGGAGCTGATTTTCGTTCGCCCGCGCTTCGACATCTATCGCGCGGTGTCTCAGCAGATTCGACGAATCTTTCTCGATTATACGCCCCTCGTCGAACCTCTGTCGCTGGACGAGGCCTATCTCGACGTCACCACCGACGCGCGCCAACTGGGCTCCGCCACCGCGACCGCGGAAGAAGTCAGACGCAAGATTCGGTACGAAACCGGCCTGACGGCATCGGCGGGCGTTTCCTACAACAAGTTCCTGGCCAAGCTCGCCTCGGACCAGAACAAGCCCAACAGGGTGTTCGTCATTCCGCCCGGACGCGGAGAAGCCTTTGTCCAGATGCTGGACATCGGCCGCTTTCATGGCGTCGGTCCGGTCACGGCGTCGCGGATGCGGGCCTTGGGCATCAACACTGGCGGGGACCTGAAGGAGCGGCCCCTGCCCTGGCTGCGTCGGGAGTTCGGCCGCAGCGCTGATTATTATCACCGGGCCGCGCGCGGCATCGACGATCGGCCCGTCAGGCCGGACCGCGAGCGCAAGTCGATCGGCTGCGAAAACACATTTGCCGACGACCTCCACCACAGGGACGAAGTGATCGCGGCGCTGACCGAACCGTTGCAGCGGATTTCCGGCCATATCGCCCGCACCGGCAAAAGCGGCCGCACCATGACGCTGAAAATCCGTTACGCCGATTTCCGTCAGATCACCCGCAGCCGGACACTGCCCCGCCCGATCCCGACGGAGGCGCTGACCCCGCTGGCCCATGATCTGGTCGCCGCCATCCTGCCCCTTGAAAAGCCGGTCCGCCTGCTGGGTCTGGCTCTGACCGGCTTCACGCCGCCCGAAGCCCAGTTCAGTCTGGCTCTGGATCGGGATCCCCAGCCTACCGGCCTCTATTCAGGGCTGGCACCAGCCAATCCACATCCCTAGAAGGAAGGCTGTTTTCCGTCGGAGCCTCCCTCAATGTCCGTGATCGCTCCAGCGCGCCGCCCCGCCGCGATCGCGTTCATCCTGGTCACGGCGGCGCTCGATATCATGGCGCTGGGCATCATTATCCCGGTGTTGCCGACGCTGATCGAGGAGTTTGCCGGCTCTACCGCGCGCGCGGGCGTCCTCAACGGCCTGTTCGTCGCCCTGTGGGCGAGTATGCAGTTCATCTGTTCGCCGATCATGGGGTCGCTGTCCGATCATTTCGGACGCCGCCCGGTACTGCTGCTGTCGTCCCTGGGTCTTGCCGCCGATTACGTGCTGATGGCGGTGGCGCCCAACCTTTGGTGGCTGGCGGTCGGACGGATCATCGCGGGCATCACCTCGTCCAGCTTCACCACCGTCAACGCCTATATGGCAGACGTGACGCCACCCGAGCAGCGCGCCCGCGCCTATGGCCTGGTCGGCGCGGCATTCAGTGCCGGCTTCGTCGCGGGTCCGCTGGTCGGCGGCCTCCTCGGCGAAATCAGCCCCCGGGCGCCCTTCTGGGCCGCTGCGATGTTGAGCGGCGTCGCCTTTCTCTATGGCCTTCTGGTCCTGCCAGAATCGCTGCGGCCGGAAGCCCGGATGCCGTTTTCGTGGAAACGAGCCAATCCGTTCGGCGCCCTCACCCTCCTGCGCTCACATGCCGAGTTGATGGGATTGTCGGCGGTCAACTTCCTGCTCCACTTCGCCCATCACCTGTTTTCGGCCGTTTTCGTGCTCTATACGGCCCACCGCTTCAACTGGTCGACATGGGAAATCGGCGCGCTTCTGGCACTGGCCGGTGTCCTCGACATGATCGTTCAAGGCGTGGTGGTCGGCCCCGTCACCGCGCGTCTCGGCGACCGCCGGACGATGGTGCTCGGCCTCGCCGGCGGCGGTGTCGGCATCATCTGCATGGGCCTTGCCTCGACACCGCTGACATTCGTTCTCGCATTGCTGCCCAATGCGTTCTGGGGCCTGGCCATGCCGACCATCCAATCGCTGATGACGCGGCTGGTCTCGGAATCGGAGCAAGGTCAGCTGCAAGGCGCGAACATGAGCCTGGGCAGCATAGCCGGCGTCGCCTCGCCGCTCTTCTTCGGCTTTATCTACTCGCTATCGGTGGGCGAAAAGGCGGTGTTCCCCCACCCTGCCACGGCGTTCCTGATTGCCGGCACCATTCTGGTCGGTGCCGCCGTGCTCGGCTGGAAGGTCGGGCGGCGGGCCGAAGCCCAGACATCCGAGCCCGCCGGCTAGCTCCCTTTCGCGTGCTGAAGTCCGGGAACGTTTATCGCATGCCCGGCGTTGGCTGCACGATCGAACTGGCTCCCCCGTGAGCACGATAGGGAGGATTGAACAATGCTCTGGACGATCGTCGTCATTCTTCTGGTTCTCTGGCTGCTCGGCTTCTTCGCCTTTCACGTGGGCGGCGGCCTCATCCATCTGCTGCTGGTCATTGCGGCGGTCGTGATCGTGGTGCAGCTGCTTTCCGGACGACGTGTTCTCTAGCACCCGGCACGCGCCGTTCCGCTCTTCAAGCTGGCGGAGCGGCGTCCAGGGCTGCTGCCACCATGGCCTCCCACATCACCGCATCCCCGGCGGCGGCCATCGCGGCGTCGGGTTCCCGCAGGGTTTTCAGAACCGCTACCGCCTCGCCCACATAGTCGCGCCAGCGGTTGTCGATCTCATCGCCAGCCGACGTGATCATGCCGTTGGCATTGGCGCTCAACCGCTCGCCTGCCAGAACGCGCGCAATGCGCTCGATGGCGCTGGTGTGGCAGATGCCCATGATATGTCCTCTCCCTGACAACAGTGCATTTCATCACCAACGCTGCACCGGGGGAGACGGTTCACGGATCGCACGGCTGCGTCGCGATAGAAGGCCTCAGCCGGCCGCGCAGGCTTCGAGCGCCGGACCCAAAACCTCGGCGCGCAGTTCCATCAAATCCCGGTTCTTCAGCGGCTGGCGGCGCAGCACGGCCACTTCCGCCGGCGAATAGGGTGTGGCGTTCTTCGGCACGCTATCCCCGCCCAGATCGAAAACGACATAGTTCACCATGTCGGCGAGATCGCGATCGCTGAGCGTGGAAAAGGCAATGTTGGGGAGGCGCACGACATAGGCCCGCGCATCGGCCGTGCAGAGGAACGTACCGACAAAGCCCTCCATCCGGGGCATCGCCCGTTCCGCCTCGCCCCGCACGCCATGACACCCGGCGCAATCCTTCAAATAATTCCACTCGCCCGGTTTATATGGCCGAGCTTCGCGGATTCCGGTCGTTTCCGCCACGGCCGCTGGCAAGGCTAGAGTCACGCCAATCGCACCGATCGCCAGTCCGCCCAGGACTCGCCTTGCTGCATGGCCGACCGGCCGGCCGCCAGGGTCTCGCGTCGACGCTCCCATGATATCCTGTTTTCATCCTCCCTCGCCCACCTCTTAGCAGCACTGCCGGGCTCCTAAAACCGGGCGCTAATTCACCATGTTTAAAGAAGATTATGGTGAATCGGCAAAACCAGACGCCATCGGACCCATCCGGTCCACGGAGGAAATGTGACCCAGTTTGCCCGCCTTGCATCCCTTGGCCTGCTTTGCCTCGGCCTCACGGCATGTGGAGGCGGCGGCGGAACCGCCTCGGCGGGTAGCACGCCTCCGCCCGCGCCACCGCCGCCGCCAGCGACCAACAGCAGCCTTACCGCCACCCAGGTCAGCGAAAGCTATGCCAATCGGGGTGTGAAGCTGGGCTTCAATGCCACGAAGGTCACGGGTCAGGTCAGCGGCACTCCGACCGGCGCCAGCACCGCGCTGACCGTTGCCTATGATGCCACGGCGCAAAGCTACACCATCACAGGCGATGGTCAGTCACAGACGTTCCGACCCGCCGATCTCAATTCTTCAGTCTCCAACACCACCATCGCCGCCTATGAGCGGAGCAGCGGCACCACCACCGACTCGCTGGTCCTGTTCAAACCGGGCGCGGCCAATCCCGAAATCGCCCTGACCTATGCCAGCTACGGCGCCTGGCAGCGGACCGTTGACGGCGGCACCACGATTGACGCCACTCAACGATTCTTCGTCTACGGAGTGCCAACCGCGGCGTCCGCCATGCCCACCAGCGGCACGGCAAGCTATACTACGACCCTCGACGGTTTCCTGGCCAGCGATACCGGCCTTTATTCACTGGGCGGCACGAGCAGCTTCACCGCCAATTTCGGGGCCAGCACGGTCGCGGTATCGCTGTCGCCAGTGGGAATCGATGTGGCCACCGATGCCGTGCAGTCGTTCGGCACGCTGACCGGAAACGGCACCATTACCGCTGCCAGCAGCAGCTTTGCCTCCACCCTGTCGGGTGGCGGCTATAATGGTTCCATCAACGGCCAGTTCTTTGGCCCTTCCGCCGCAGAAGTCGGCGGTAGCTTCTCCTTTGGAAACGCCACCGGCACTGCCGCCGGTGTCATCGTCGGCAAGAAGAACTGATCTTCCGCCGGGGCGTCACGCCGTCACCGCCGGGTCCGCGCTCCGGCGTGAGCTGTCGGGCGGGCGGCAGCGGGCGACCCCGGCTCCGGCCTCAACATCTGCGGTCGCGCCACCTCGCCGGCCAGGAATGACCCGGCGCGCTCCAGCAGCCACGCCTGGAACTTGGCAATAGTCGGACGCTTGATCGTTTCCTGGCGGATGGCAAGGGTGTAGGCACCGATTTCCGCTTCCGCGCAGTGTCCTTCCGGCGTGCCGACGAACTGCAATAGACCGTTGGCCAGATCGTCCCCAATCAGGAACGGATTGGCGAGAGCAATACCCTGGCTACGACGCGCGGCATCCAGCGTCATGTTGGCATGATAGAGACGCGGGCCAGTGATCCGGGAGCCGGCCGCCACGTCGTTTGCCGTAAACCAGCCCCGCCACTCCTCGTCATTCTCCTCGTGCAGCAAGCGCTGGGACAGAAAATCATGCGGCTTCCCGCTGAACGCATGACGCTCCAGCCATGCGGGGCTGGCGACCGGAAAGACCTTGGGGCGCGCGAAGCTCAGCCATTCGACGCCCTGCGCAGGGGCCGCTTCAGAAATATCGCGCACGAAGCGGATATCGGCATCCGCCTCGTCGGCGCGCAGGTCGGGAGCATGATCAGTGGGCCGCAGTTCGACCTCGATCTCCGGATGTCGCTGCGCGAAATCGTCGAGATTGGGTGCCAGCCAGCGGGTCGCGAAGCCGGGCACACACCAGATCAGCAGATATTTGCGGACGCTGTCGGCATAGACGATTTCGCGGGTCGCCCGAGCGATGTCGATGACCGACGATGAAATGATCTCGTGATAGCGGCGCGCCATATCGTTGAGCCGCGGCACCGATGCCGTGCGATCGAACAGCGGCACGCCCAGCCACTGTTCCAGGGCATGGAGATGACGACTGACGACCGAATGGTGGACGGACAATTCCTGCGCTGCCTTACGCACTCCACCCAAGCGGCCAAATGCTTCGAACGCACGCAATGTCGCGAAAGGCGGAATCGCGCGCCGATCAGCGAACAACTCCTCGGCCGAACGGATCAGTTGCACATCCGCATCGGAACGCGTGCGCCTGATCTCTTGCACTTCCTTGCTTCCGCTAGCCATCGATTGCCTTCATACCCTCCACAGCGGTCAGATTTGAATACCCTGACAAAGCAGGACACTTATATCCAGATCGTCGTTCGTCGCGAACCACCGGGTTTTGAACCTAGGCGTTGATCAGCGGAATTCCCGACCGGGGATTCCATTCGAACAACAGCCGCCCCTATCGTGCAAGCAAAACATCGCGAGGTCTCAATTTGTCGCCATCGACAAGGACGCGGTGACGCGGCATTCTCCGCACCGTGTCACCGATCCTCGCTATCTCCCAGCTTTCGAAGACCTACGCCAGCGGGCATCAAGCCCTGAAGTCGATCGACCTGGAGATTCGACGAGGAGAGATTTTCGCGCTGCTCGGTCCCAATGGCGCCGGCAAGACGACCTTGATCGGCGCGGTCTGCGGCCTCGTCCGCCCCACGCGGGGCGTCATCACCGTGGATGGTATCGACGTTACCCGGCACCCCCGGGCGACGCGCGGTCGAATCGGACTGGTCCCGCAGGAACTGGCGACCGATATGTTCGAGCGGGTCCGCGACACTGTCGCCTTTTCACGCGGCCTGTTCGGCAGGCCCCCCGATCCCGCGGTGGTGGAACGCACCCTGCGATCGCTGTCGCTGTGGGACAAGCGGGACGCCAAGATCATGACCCTGTCGGGAGGCATGAAGCGGCGGGTTTTGATCGCCAAGGCATTGGCCCATGAACCCGACCTCATTTTCCTCGACGAACCGACCGCTGGCGTCGACGTCGAGCTGCGCCGGGACATGTGGAAACTGATCGGTGGGCTGAGGGACCAGGGCGTCACCATCATCCTCACCACCCATTATATCGAGGAAGCCGAAGAGATGGCCGATCGCATCGGCATCATCGACAAGGGCGAGATCATTCTGATCGAGGACAAGAAGACGCTGCTGACGACGCTCGGCCGCACCGACGCCCGGTTCGACCTCGACGCCCCCCTCGCCGCCCTTCCGACTGAACTGGCCGATTGGCCGGTGGCGCTCGCCGAAGATGGCCGCGTCCTCATCTACGCCATTACCGCCGATGAGGCGGAAGCCCGGGGCCTTGCCGCGCTGGTCCGCAAGCTCGACCTTCTCGGCATCAACTATCGCGGACTCGAGGCGCATCGCAGCTCGCTCGAGGACATCTTCGTCGATCTGGTGGAGCGCCGGGCATGAATTTCCACGCCATCCGCGCGCTTTACATGTTCGAGCTGGCGCGCACCTGGCGAACGCTGTTCCAGAGCATCCTGACCCCGGTCCTCACCACCGCGCTCTATTTCATCGTCTTCGGGTCGGCGATCGGCGCGCGAATGGAAACGATCGACGGCGTCAGCTACGGGGCCTTCATCATTCCCGGCCTGATGCTGCTGACCATCCTGTCGGAAAGCATCTCCAACGCCTCGTTCGGCATCTATCTGCCGCGCTTCACCGGCACGATCTACGAATTGCTGTCAGCGCCCGTCGGCGTCGCCGAAACCCTGATCGGCTATGTCGGCGCGGCGGCCACCAAGTCGATCGTCCTGGCTATCATCATTCTGATGACCGCCCGCCTGTTCGTACCCTATGAGATCGTTCATCCCGTCTGGGCGGCGGCGTTCATCGTACTGGTGGCGGTCAGCTTCTGCCTGTTCGGCTTCATCCTCGGCCTATGGGCCGACGGGTTCGAAAAACTGCAGATCGTGCCGCTGATGATCGTCACCCCCCTGACCTTCCTCGGCGGCACCTTCTATTCGATCGACATGCTGCCAGAACCCTGGCGGACGGCCACGCTGTTCAATCCGATCGTCTATCTGGTGAACGGGCTGCGCTGGGCCTTTTACGGCACGTCCGACGTCGACATCCGGGTCAGCGCGGGCCTCACGCTGCTGTTCATGTTCACCTGCATCGCGATCATCGCCTGGATCTTCCGCACCGGCTACCGAATGCGGAACTGATAGCGGTTCAGCGCGACAGAAGCGGCGCCGCGCGAACCGTTACGCCGCCAGCTGCTCCAGCGCCTCGCTGGCCTGAAGCCAGGCCGCTTCGGCTGCATCACGCCTGGCATCAATCTCGGCGCGCAGCTTCATCAGCTCCGTGCTCGTCAGCTTCGTCTCGGAGGGAGCTGCGCTCGAGGGATCGAACAGCGCCCGGTCGATCGCCGTCAACCGCGCAGACAGGCGCTGGACCTCGCTCTCGGCTTCGCGCGCCGCCTTCTTCAGTTCCTGCGCCCGCTCACGAGCCTCCGCGGCAGCGCGGCGATCACCCTTGCGGTTGGTTGCCTTGGCGGCTTTCGCCGCTTCGCCCCGGCCCAGCACATGGTCGGTATAATCGTCGAGCGTGCCCGCGAACTCTGCGGCCGTGCCACCGTCGACCAGCACCAGCCGGTCGGCCGTCAGTTCCAGCATGTGGCGGTCGTGGCTGACCATCACCACCGCTCCGCCATAATCGTTCAGCGCCTGGACCAGCGCCTCACGCGCATCGACGTCGAGGTGGTTGGTCGGCTCGTCGAGGATCAGCATGTGCGGCGCCTCACGCGTGATCAGCGCCAGCGCCAGCCGTGCCCGCTCGCCGCCCGACAGCTTGCCGACCAGAGTCGTGGCCTTGTCGCCGGAAAAGCCGAACCGCCCCAGCTGCGCCCTGACCGCCGCCGGCGTCGCGCCCGACATCATCCTGGACATATGATCGAGCGGCGTATCGGTAGGGTCCAGCTCCTCCACCTGATATTGGGTGAAGTAGCCGACCTTGAGCTTGCCGGCGGCCGTCATCCGTCCTTCCATCGCAGGCAGCTGCGCGGCGAGCAGGCGGGCGAGCGTGGTCTTGCCGTTGCCGTTGCGGCCAAGCAGCGCCACCCGGTCATCGGGATCGAGCCTGAGGTCGAGCCGCTGGAGGATCGGCCGGTCGCCATAGCCGACCGCCGCCATGTCCAGCGTGATCAGCGGCGGCTTCAGTTCCGGCGGGCTGGGAAACGCGAAGGACAGGCTGGGATCCTCGGCCGCCGCCGCGATCGGCTGCATCTTGGCCAGCGCCTTCACCCGGCTTTGCGCCTGCTTGGCCTTGCTCGCCTTCGCCCGCCACCGATCGACGAACGCCTGCAGCTTGGCCCGCTCGGCCTGCTGCTTCTCGCGCGCCGATTGCAGCTGCGCCAGGCGCTCGGCCCGCTGGCGCTCGAAGGCGTCATAGCCGCCCACGTAAAGTGTCGACTTGCCCTGTTCGAGATGGAGGATGTGGTCGACGACATTGTTCAGCAGGTCACGTTCGTGGCTGATCACGATCATCGTCGCGCGGTAGCTCTTGAGGAAGCTTTCCAGCCACAGCGTCGCTTCGAGATCGAGGTGGTTCGATGGCTCGTCGAGCAGCAGCAGGTCGGGGTTGGAGAACAGCAGCGCCGCCAGTGCGACGCGCATCTTCCATCCCCCCGAGAAGCTGTCGAGCGGCTGCTGCTGCATCGTCTCGTCAAAACCCAGGCCGACGAGGATGCGGCCCGCCCGAGCCGGAGCGGTATAGGCGTCGATCGCCATCAGCCGGTCATGAACCTCGCCCAGTCGGTCGGGATCGACGCACTCCTCCGCCTCGGCCAGCAGCGCCGCACGCTCGATGTCGGCCGCCAGCACGGTATCGAAGGGGGTGGCGGTGCCCGACGGCGCGTCCTGCGCGATATAGCCGATGCGGGTGCCTCGCGGCATCTCCGCGCCGCCTTCGTCCGCTTCCATCAGGCCGGCGATAACCTTCATCAAGGTCGACTTGCCGGCGCCGTTGCGGCCGATGAGGCCGATCCGCGCACGGGGCGGCAATGCCGCGGTGGCGCGGTCGAGGATGGTGCGGCCGCCAAGGCGCACGGTGATGCCGGACAAGGTGAGCATGGGCGGGCCGATAGCAGGGATCGGCGACCGTTGCCATCACCCCGCGCCGCTTCTACTGCGAGGATCGGAAGGGACGGGCCATGAAGCTGGACGATATCGTCGCGATCGACATTCACACCCATGCCGAGCTGTCGTGCCGCCAGCCGCCCGACCCGATCATGGAACGCTTCCAGGAGGCCGCCAGCGCCTATTTCAAGACCGAGGGCAAGCGCCCCACGATTCAGGAAACGATCGACTACTACCGCGCCCGGCGCATCGCCTTCGTCATGTTCACGGTCGACATGGAAGCCGGCACCGGCATCCGTCGCATCTCGAACGAGGAAATCGCCGAGGCAGCGGCCGCCAACAGCGACATCATGATCCCCTTCGCCTCGATCGACCCGCACAAGGGCAAGCTGGGCGCGATCGAGGCGCGGCGGCTGATCGCCGACTATGGCGTCAAGGGCTTCAAGTTCCACCCGCCGATGCAGGATTTCGATCCCGGCAGCCGTCTCGCCTGGCCGCTCTACGAGGTGATCGCCGAGCACAGGTTGCCCGCAATCTTCCACACCGGACATTCAGGCATGGGCACGGGCATGCCGGGCGGCGGCGGCATCCGCCTGAAATATGGCCAGCCGATGCTTGTCGACGATGTCGCGGTCGACTTTCCGGACATGACCATCATCCTCGCTCATCCCAGCTGGCCGTGGACGGACGAGGCGCTGTCGATGGCGCTGCACAAGAGCAACGTCTTCATCGATCTGTCGGGGTGGAGCCCGAAATATTTCCCGCCGCAGATCGCCCGCTATGCCAACAGCCAGCTGGGGCACAAGATGCTGTTCGGATCGGACTTTCCTCTGATCCCGCCCGACAAGTGGATCGCCGCTTTCAAGGAGGCGGGGTTCAAGGACGAGGTGCATCAGCCGATCCTCAAGGACAATGCCGCGCGCCTGCTGGGCCTTGGAGACTGAGCCGATGCGCACCAGAATCTCGGCGCTGATGGTTGCAGCGGGGCTGACCGGACTGATCGTGGGCGCCGGCTATGATGTCGCCGCCAACCGCGCCGCTGGCCGCGTTTTGCACCTGGGCAGCGGCGAAACAGAGGCGGCGATAGTGCTGCGCGAACGGGCGGTCGGGCTGCTCACCCTCGGTACACTCGCCTTCTGCGCGGGACTGCTGTTGTGGCCGGCTCGCCGCCGGGATTGATCGCGTGCTTGCGCTCGGGGCGGCGTTGACGGATCATCCAACGCCATGATCGATCCCATCGCCACCTTCCTGTCCCGTGCCCGCGAAACCGCGCGGCTGATGGTCGGCCTGCCCTGCTATCAGCGCTATCGCCGCCATATGGCAGAATCCCACCCCGACACGCCGGCAATGAGCGAGACGGAGTTCTTCCGCGAGCGCCAGCAGGCCCGCTACGGCGGACGCGGCGGCGGGCGCTGCTGCTGAAACGGCGGCATCATTAATCCCCGTTGACTCGAATCCAGCACGCGCCCTACCCAGTCCAGGTCGTCGGCGGGTAACCGCCACGGCGCGCGCGGGAGAGCGTCATCGGGTCCGCCCGATGACCGCCGAAGGAGCAACCGCCCCGGAATCTCTCAGGCCTCGGGACCGCGCGGCGCCGATCGACACTCTGGAAAGCGGGCACCGGCCAACCACCGGCGCCCCACCGAAGGGGTAAACGGGTCCTCGCCCGTGAAAGCTCTCAGGTTCCGTGACAGAGGGGGCGATGGATCGTGACGGCGGGCAGCCGGCATGTCGTCCATCGGCCGCAACCTCTGTCATGGAACGAAACGTTGAGCGAAAATCCCACCGGCGACGACGCCCCGGACCCCGCACCATCCCCCCTGCCGCTCGACGAGTGGCATCAGGCGCAGGGCGCCCGCATCGTACCCTTCGCCGGCTATCGCATGCCCATCCAATATGAGGGTATCGTTGCCGAGCATCTATGGACCCGTTCCAACGCAGGGCTGTTCGACGTCAGTCACATGGGCCAGTTGCTGATTTCCGGCGATGGCGCGGATGCGGCACTGGAAGCGCTGCTACCTGCCGATCTCGCGACGCTGGCACCGGGGCGGATGCGCTATTCGCTGCTCCTGGCGGAGGATGGCGGCATCCTTGACGACCTGATGCTCACCCGCCGCGAGGACGGGCTTTATCTCGTCGTCAACGGGGCGATGAAATATGACGACATCGCCCATCTGCGCGATCATCTGCCCGACGAGATCACCCTCAACCATATGGAGGATCAAGCGCTACTGGCCCTTCAGGGACCGAAGGCGGCGACGGCGCTGGAGCGACTGGCGCCGGGCGTCGCCGATCTCGGTTTCATGACCGCCGGCGCCTTTGTCATCGACGGAGTCGAGGCGTGGATCAGCCGGTCGGGTTACAGCGGAGAAGACGGGTTCGAGCTGTCCATTCCCGCCGATGCGGCGATCCGGATCGCGACCCTTATCGCCGACCAGCCGGAGGTAAAGCCCGCGGGGCTTGGTGCGCGCGATTCCCTGCGGCTGGAAGCGGGTTTGCCGCTCTATGGGCACGATCTGGACACCACCACGACGCCGGCGACGGCAGGTCTTGGCTTTGCCGTCGCCAAGCGGCGGCGCGTTGACGGAGGCTTTCTGGGTTCTGCGCGGGTGATGGCCGAGTTGACCAAGGGCCCCCCGCTTCACCGTGTCGGCGTTGCCGTCGATGGCCGCCAGCCGGTACGCGAGGGCGCTGAAGTCGTGGGCGGCGGCCATGTCACCAGCGGCGGCTTTTCCCCCACGCTCGAGCGGCCGATCGCCATGGCCTATGTGCCGGCCGCGCTCGCCGCGCCCGGCACCGCCCTCACTCTTCGCCAGCGCGGCCGCGACCATCAGGCCGTGGTGGTCGCCCTGCCCTTCGTCCCGCACCGCTATCATCGCAAGGAAAGCGCCCGATGACCCGCTATTTCACCAAGGATCATGAATGGATCGACGTCGACGGCGCCGAGGCGACGGTCGGCATCACCGATTATGCCCAGGCCCAGCTTGGCGACATCGTGTTCGCCGAAGCGCCGCCCGCCGGCACCACCGTTCAGCGCGGCAAGGAAGCCGCCGTGGTCGAATCGGTGAAGGCGGCATCGGACGTCTATGCTCCGGTGTCGGGCACCGTCATCGAGGCCAACGCCCTGCTGGCCGACGATCCGGCGGTGATCAACACCTCGCCTGAGGAGAACGGCTGGTTCTTCCGCCTTACCCTCGCCGACCCGTCCGAGTTGGACGGGTTGATGGATGCCGCCGCCTATCAGGCGTTCATTGCCGCCCTCTGACCGCCGGAACTGCCGCCGATGCGCTACCTGCCCCTGACCGATGCCGACCGCGCCGACATGCTGACGGCGATCGGCGCCACCTCGATCGACGACCTGTTCGCCGACGTTCCCGCCGCCGCGCGGCTGTCCGGCCCGATCGATGGCCTTCCCGGTCATGCCTCTGAACTGGCCGTGGAACGACAGCTGTCCAACCTCGCCGCGCGCAGCCTGGCTGCAGGCGACCGGCCCTTCTTCCTCGGGTGCGGCGCCTATCGGCACCATGTTCCCGCCAGCGTCGACCATCTGATCCAGCGCGGCGAGTTCATGACCAGCTACACTCCCTATCAGCCGGAAATCGCGCAAGGCACGGTGCAGGCCTTGTTCGAATTCCAGACGCAGGTTGCCCGGCTGCTCGGCACTGAAATCGCCAATGCCTCGATGTATGACGGCTCCACCGCTTGCTGGGAGGCGATCACCATGGCCCGGCGGGTCACCCGGCGGGAGAAGGCGGTGCTGTCGGCGGGTCTTCACCCGCATTATGTCGCCGTGGCCACCACAATGGCGCGGTTCACGGGCGACAAACTCGACACGGCCCTGCCGACACTGACGGAAGGTGCGCCCGGTGACGACATGGCTCGCCTGATCGCCGCGATCGACGACGAAACCAGCTGTGTCGTGGTCCAGAACCCCAATATCCTCGGCCATGTCGCCGACCTCTCGGAACTCGCCGAACGCGCTCACGCCAAGGGTGCCCTGCTGGTCGTCGTGGTGACGGAGCCAGTGGCGCTGGGCGCGATCCGTTCGCCAGGTGAGATGGGCGCCGACATCGTCGTCGGCGAGGGTCAGGCGCTGGGCGTCGGCCTCAATTTCGGTGGCCCCTATGCCGGCCTGTTCGGCACGCGCGAAAAATATGTCCGCCAGATGCCGGGCCGCCTTGCGGGCCAGACGGTGGATGCGGACGGTCGGCGCGGCTTCGTCCTTACCCTGTCGACCCGCGAGCAGCATATCCGGCGTGAGAAAGCGACCAGCAATATCTGCACCAATGCAGGACTTTGTGCGCTGGCCTTCTCGATCCATCTGAGCTTGCTGGGGGAACAGGGCCTGCGCGACCTCGCTGCCCTGAACCATGGCCTCGCGGTGAACGCGGCGGAACGGCTGGCGACGGTGCCGGGCATTACGCTCGTGAACGGCCCGTTCTTCAACGAGTTCACGCTGCGGTTGGAGCGGCCGGCCCGGCCTGTCGTCCGACAACTGGCCGAGCGCGGGATATTGGGCGGTGTGTCGCTCGGGCGGCTTTACCCCGGCGTCGAGGCACTGGAAGCGGGACTGGTCGTCGCCGTCACGGAGACCACCACCGCGGAAGACGTCGATGTGCTGACGGATGCCCTTCAGGAGGTGCTGGCATGACCATGACCGCAACCGGCCGCGTCACCCGGCCCGAGACGACCAGCGATGACAGCGCGCCCTCGTCTGCCGAAACGACCACCGGTAACCGCGCGCTGATGCTGGAGGAGCCGCTGCTGTTCGAGATCGGCGGCACAGATCGCAGCGGCGTCGACATCCCCGCCCCGCCCCGCGTGGCCAGCCGCCTCAGCGGGCTGGAGCGGACGGCGTCGATCGGCCTGCCCGGCCTGTCCGAACCCGAAGCGGTGCGCCACTATACGCGCCTCAGCCGCCAGAACTATGCCATCGACCTCGGCCTGTTCCCGCTCGGTTCGTGCACGATGAAGCATAATCCGCGCCTCAACGAGAAGCTTGCCCGCCTGCCCGGATTTGCCGACATTCACCCGCTGCAGCCGGTGGAAACGGTGCAAGGGGGGCTCGCCCTCATTCATCTGGTCGGCGACTGGCTGGTCCGCCTGACTGGCATGGCCGCCGTGGCGATGAGCCCCAAGGCCGGCGCCCATGGCGAACTGTGCGGCCTGCTCGCCATCCGCGCCGCGCTGGAAGCGCGGGGCGATGCCCGGCAGGTGGTGCTGGTGCCCGAAAGCGCGCATGGTACCAACCCCGCCACCGCCGCCTTCTGCGGCTATCGGGTCGAGGACATTCCCGCCACCCCCGACGGCCGCGTCGATCTGGAGGCGTTGCGTGCCCGCCTCGGCGCCGACGTGGCGGCGGTGATGATCACCAATCCCAACACCTGCGGCCTGTTCGAGCGCGACATGATCGCCATCGCCGATGCCGTCCACGCCGCCGGCGCCTTCGTCTATTGCGACGGGGCCAATTTCAACGCCATCGTCGGCCGCGTCCGTCCTGGCGATCTTGGCATCGATGCCATGCATATCAACCTGCACAAGACCTTCTCCACCCCGCATGGCGGCGGCGGGCCGGGCGCGGGGCCGGTGGTCTTTTCCGCCGCTCTCGCTCCCCACGCGCCGCTGCCGATGGTCGAGCGCGACGGCGACCATTACCGCCTCATCGAGGAGGAAAGCGCCGCCGAAGCCCATGCCGACAGCTTTGGTCGCATGGCCGCCTTCCACGGTCAGATGGGCATGTTCGTGCGCGCCGCCGCCTATATGCTCAGTCACGGCGCCGACGGTCTGCGTCAGGTGGCGGAAGACGCAGTGCTGAACGCCAACTATGTGCTGCGCGCGCTGGACGACGTGCTCGATGCGCCGTTCGCGCACAGTGGCCCCTGCATGCACGAGGCGCTGTTCTCTGACGACGGCTTTGCCGGCGGCTTCACCACGCTCGACGTCGCCAAGGGACTGATCGACGAAGGCTTTCACCCGATGACCATGTATTTTCCGCTGGTCGTCCACGGCGCCATGCTGGTCGAACCGACCGAAACCGAGAGCAAGGCCGCGCTGGATCAGTTCATCGCCGCCCTGCGCAGCATTGCGGGACGCGCGAAGGCCGGCGATCCGGCCCTGAAGGCAGCCCCGATCCATGCCCCACGTCGCCGGCTAGATGAAACCGCCGCCGCACGGAAACCGATATTAGTGTGGCGCGCGTGACGACCGCTAAAGTAGGCTGAAAAATCTCGCGCCGGCGCGGAACTCCTTTTCGCGCAGGGCGCGCGCTTCCAGCGCCAGGCTGTCGCTGCCCCATTGTTCAGCCTGCCAGTCCTCGTCCAACTGGGACGCCTTGAACGCCGCATCCACGGTCAGCGCGCCGTCGGTGACAGCGAGCGCGATCAGTAGCGATCCCGACACCGTGACCAGGGGGTCGAGCCCGGCGAGGTGGAAGGCATCCATGTTGTTCACGACCCGGGTCAGGCGTTCCAGGGTCGCCGCCGCCTGGGGCTGATGAACGATGCCTGCGGTCACTCCAAATTCGATCCCGTATCGCGCTTTCGCCCAGGACAGGATCGGATTCCACACCGCTTCCTGCCGCTCGACCAAGGTTGCCGGCCCCTCGGCGCGATAGGCGATGAGGTCGCTGTCCGCATAGCCGGCCAGCCGGGCGGCGAATCGCTCCTGATCGGGCGCTACCCGGTCGATCGCGGCGTTGGCGAGAGCGGTCATCGGCATCGTCGGAAACGCGATCTCGTCGCCCTGCGCCGCCCATTCCGCCGCCATCGCCGCCGCCAGCGAACGCGACGGCACCCACAATTCGGCCTTTGCCAGCGTTGGGACCGGCCGACCATCCAGGGTGATACCGTGGCGTCCGCCGCCCAAGGGGACGGCGGCAACCGCCTGATAGAAGCGCTTCATTGGCCAGGCGGTGTCCGCCAGCGTCGCGCCAGCAGCTTCGGCAACAGGAAGGACAGCGCAAGGCCAATGGCGAAGACCGTGCCTCCGGTCAGCGCATCGCCGCCCGCCCGCAGCAGATCGGTGTACCAGACCAGCAAGCCCACGATCATCACGATCGCCCCCACCCCGCGCGCGGCATTCAGCAGCAGGAAGCGCTGCTGGACAGGATCGGACGGAGGCGCGGTCATCTGGCGATTTCCTCGATGTAGGGGACGAGTTCGGCGGGTTGTTCGAGGACGGCGACGGCACCCGCCTCAATCAGCTCGTCGGGATGATGGTAGCCCCAGTCAACCCCGACCGCACGGACACCGGCGGCAACCCCCATGTGGATGTCATAAACCGTGTCGCCGATCATCCAGGTGCGGGCCGGCATTTCGCCGGCCTCCGCGATCGCGGCATGGAGCATTGCCGGATGCGGCTTTGACGGATGGCGGTCGGCGGTTTGCAGGGTAACGAAATGATGGGCCATGTTGTGCCGGTCGAGGCACAGGCGCAGTCCACGGTCCGATTTGCCCGTCGCCACGCCCAGCAGCCAGCCGTCTTCATCCAGGCGCGCGATAAGATCGGCGATGCCGGGAAACAGCGGCTCTTCGATCAGCCCGTTGCCGCGCAGACGCTGGAACGCCTGCTTGTAATCTTCCGCCATGTGCAGATGGATGCCGCCGTCGGCGTCGGGCAGAAGCACTGCCATCGCTTCCACTAGATTGAGGCCGACGACCCGGCGGATCGCTGATCGCTCGGGGGGCTCGAGCCGCGCGCGCGCAAACGCATCCTCCATCGCCAGGCAGATATTGGCCTGGCTGTCGACCAGAGTGCCATCGCAATCGAAGATGATCAGCCCTCGCGACACGGCCATTCACGCATCAGATGGGCAACCGAGTTCCGCCCTATCGCTTCAAGATTCTCGATGATCCGAGCCTGCACCTCGGGCGGCTTGTCCTGCGACAGCTTGGCGGTGCCGCGCCACGCCCGGACATCCATCTCGAAGCCCACGATGCCGCGCATCAGCCGGTCGAGATAGCTGGCTTCGGATCGCGCCACCGCCCACGGCGCCTTGTCGTCCTTTCCCACCTCGAAAGCGGCGACAACTTCGTCGAGCAAGGCCGGCAGCGCCTCCGCCGGCAGGGCCCGCACCGGTCCCTCAAGTTCCGCGGTCAGGTAATTCCAGGTCGGCACATCGGTGTAGCCTGTCTGACCATACCAGTCTGGGCTGATATAGGCGTCGGGGCCATTGACCACGAACAACGCATCCCTGCCGTCAAGGTGGCGGGTGATCGCGTTGCCGCGCGAGACATGGAAACGCAGAATGCCGTTTCGGACGACCGCCGGAATATGGACAACCCGTGGCCCATCGGGCGTTTCCGCGAACAGCATGCCAAAGCCGATGTCGGTAACGAAGGCGGTGATCTGTTCGGGATCGTGCCAGTGATATTTACTGTTGGGATGCATCAGCCGCGTCCCCTGCCCCGCCGTTCGCCGCGCCGTTCGCGCCGCCGCGCCTTTGCCGCCGCCGCCGCCCGACGGCGCTGCCCCTCGACCGTGTCGCCAGGAGCGATGTCGTCCAGCGGCAGGTCGCCCGCCTTGGGATCGAACCCGAGATGGGCGAAGCTGTCGGTCATATGCTGTGGCAGATCGGCGGTGACGTCGATCGTCCCACCGTAGGGATGGTCGATCCTCAACCGCCGGGCATGAAGATGCATCTTGCGGCTGATGCCGCCCGTCAGCATCGCGTCCTGCCCGCCATATTTGCCGTCGCCGACGATCGGATGGCCGATCGCCGCCATGTGGACGCGCAGCTGATGCGTGCGGCCCGTAAAGGGTTGCAGCTCGACCCAGGCGGCGCGATTGCCGGCACGCTCGATGACCCGATAGCGGGTCCGGGAAGGCTGACCGGCCTCGCTCTCGTCGACGTGCATCTTCTCGCCGCCGGTGCCGGGTTGCTTGGCGATCGGCAGATCGACGAACCCGTCCTCGATCGACGGCACACCAACGATCAGCGCCCAATAGACCTTGCGCGCCGTGCGGCTGGAAAAGGCCTTTGAGAAGAAGGCGGCCGACCGCGCCGTCCGGGCGACGAGGAGAACGCCGGACGTGTCCTTGTCCAGCCGATGGACGAGTTTCGGACGCACCCCGTCATCGCCCGCGAACGCATCCAGCAGACCGTCGACATGCTCCGACGTCTTGGTGCCGCCTTGGGTCGCGAGGCCCGGCGGCTTAGCGAGGACGATCGCGGCCCGGTCCTCACGGATCACCAGGGAGCGCGCAAAATCGACCTGATCGGGTGAAAGCGGTGTCCGCTCCCGCTTCACCGCCAGCGGCGATACAGGTGTTTCGGCGGGCGGGACGCGAATTTGCTGACCGGCCGTGATTCGGTCGCCCGGGGTGGCACGACCGCCGTCGACCCTGAGTTGCCCCGTCCGCGCCCAGCGTGACACGATATTGAAGCTGGCATCGGGCAGATGCCGCTTGAACCAGCGGTCGAGCCGGATGCCGTCATCATCCTCGCCGACGACGAACTGGCGAACGCCCTCGCCGCCCTGACCTTCATCGCTCATCCCAGCACCCGCGACAGCCACAGGCCAAGGAACAGGAACAGCACCGATCCCGCCACCGACGACACCGAATATGCGGCGGCGACAACGGGTTGGCCGCGCGTCAGCATGTTCGCGGTTTCAAGACTGAAGGCCGAAAATGTGGTGAAGCCGCCCAGCACGCCAACGCCCAGGAACAGGCGCAACGCCTCGCCCCCTTCGCTGACGCGGCCGAGCACGCCGACCAGCACGCCCATCAGGAACCCGCCGGCCAGGTTGACTGTCCATGTGCCCCAGGGGAACCCGGGACCGGTCAGGTGCAAGGCGATGCGGCCGACATGATAGCGCAGGCCCGCGCCGATCGCTCCACCCAGCATGACGATGAACAGATTTGGCATGCCGCCTCTCTAGCCGTCCCCGCGCGCCAGCGATAGGCCCGGTCAGAGGACGCCGAACGTCCACCCTTCGGTGCGGGCGATGGCGCACGTGAGACCATCGGGCTGCCAGAAATGCGGCTTGCCGGCGATCGCGCGCAGACCAGCGGCAGCAATGATCGCATCGCTTTGATGGTCGTCGAACACCGCATTGCCCGCCAGGGGGCAGCTGCCCAGTGCCGACAGGGCCAGCTCCAGACTGTCACGATCCCGCAATTTCAGGCCGCGTCCGCCAGCCAGCCTGATGAAGGCGCGGGCATAGATTTCGACGATGACGCCCGTTTCCAAGGTGGACGAATCAAACGGCCACACCGCGAAGCTTGCGCGCAGGCGGTGAAGCAGCCGCATTCCGGAAAAGCTCGCCTTGGCGACCTGCGCGGCACCGATGGCGTCGAATATGGTGGATGCCTTCCCGCCCCCGCCAGCGTTGAACGCCGCCTCACAGACACGCGGGTGCATATAGTCGGCTTTCCGTCCGTCCGCCGCACCGAAATAGAAATGCGGGCGATGACGGCTTTCGAGAAAGCTTGCCGCGCCAAGATCCTCATCACCGCAGCATCCATCGACATAGGCCCAAAATCCGGGACCGTTCTCAGCGGTCGTCGCGCCCGGCAGATAAGCACCGCGCGCGGCGTAAGGCGGAGCAAAGCTGAAATCGAACCCGACCAGCAGCCGCTCGTCCACTGCGGCAGCGCGCAACCATTCGCCGACGGCGGTGCGCGACCAGTACCGCCCCTGCGGCGCGATCAACGTCGGCGCGTCCTCACCCGGCCGGGCCAGCGCGACCGCGATGCCGGGATGACGCGCGCCCTTCGCGCCCGACCAGTCGATGCCGACATAGCCAGTGAAGCCGCTCAACGCGCCGCCCGCCGGGCGCTGGATACCCGTTCCGCCCACGTCAGTTCGATTCATAGGCCAAGCCGACCCGGCGTGATCTCCGGCAGAGCCTTTGCGCAGTCGATCACGTCGTTCCGGGTCATCGCTCCCCGTCACCGCGCCGTTGGGCACGCAGACGGTCCCAATGGGCCAGGCGCTCCGCGATTTTCGCCTCGAACCCGCGCGGGCTGGGGCTGTAGAAACGCTGGGCCGACATCTCCTCGGGCCAATAGTCGTCGCCCGAGAACGCATCCGGCGCGTCATGGTCATAGGCATAGTCGCGGCCATAGCCGATGTCCTTCATCAGCCGGGTGGGCGCGTTGAGGATGGTTTTCGGCGGCATCAGCGAACCGGTGTCTCGCGCCGATCGTTTCGCCGCCTTCTCGGCGACATAGGCCGCGTTCGATTTCGGCGCCGTGGCCAGATAGAGCGTCGCCTGGACGATCGCCAACTCGCCCTCCGGCGAGCCCAGGAACTCGAACGCGTCCTTGGCGGCCAAGCACTGGACCAGCGCCTGCGGGTCGGCAAGCCCGACATCCTCGGACGCGAATCGCACCAGCCGGCGCAGCAGGTAGAGCGGCTCCTCCCCCGCAACCAGCATCCGCGCCAGATAATAGAGCGCCGCCTGCGGGTCCGATCCGCGCAGGCTTTTGTGAAGCGCGGAGATGAGGTTGTAATGCCCCTCGCGGTCCTTGTCATAGACCGCCACCCGGCGATGCAGCAGCGCCGACAGGCCGGCGGGATCGAGCGGCGCATCGATCGCGATCGAGAACAGTGTCTCCGCCTGATTGAGCAGGAAACGGCCGTCGCCGTCGGCCGTTGCCACCAGCGCCTCGCGCGCCGCCGACGTCAGCGGCAGCACCCGGCCCTCGGTCGCCTCGGCCCGCTCCAACAGTTGGTCGAGCGCCCCGCTGTCCAGCCGGCCCAGGATCAACACCTGGCAACGCGACAGCAGGGCGGCGTTCAGCTCGAAGCTCGGATTCTCGGTCGTAGCGCCGACGAGCACGACGGTCCCGTCCTCGACATAGGGCAGGAAGCCGTCCTGCTGCGCCCGGTTGAAACGGTGGATCTCGTCCACGAACAGCAGCGTCCGCTTGCCGGCACGGGCATGGTCCCGCGCCTCGGCAAAAGCTTTCTTCAAATCCGCGACGCCCGAGAAGACGGCCGATATGGCGGCGAAGCGCAAGCCGACCGCATCGGCCAGCAGCCGCGCGATCGTGGTCTTGCCAGTGCCCGGCGGCCCCCACAGGATCATCGACGACAATCGTCCGGCCGCGACCATGCGGCCGATCGCGCCGTCTGCCCCCGTCAGATGACTTTGACCGACAACATCAGCCAAGGCGCGCGGCCGCAAACGCTCGGCCAACGGAGCGTTGTCCGGCAGCGTTGATGTCGCATCGGGAACGGAATCGTCGGTGAAGAGGTCGGCCATGCACCTTTATATAGGCGCAGGAGGGTCAAAAGATGAGGGCACGAATCTTCTTGCAAAGATCGTTTTAAGATATATCTTAGACCTGTCTTTAACGAAGGAGATTTTATGCGTGGACATATCCACCACCCTCATCCCCACGTCCGTCGTCACGGTAATGCCATGATGGCGATGGTCCGCCATGGTCATTGGCGCGATGATGCCGAGCGCTCGTTCGGGCGTGGCGGCGGCCGCCGGCGCCGGTTCGACGGCGGCGAGCTGCGCCTCATCCTGTTGAAGCTGATCGCGGACCAGCCGCGCCACGGCTATGATCTCATCCGCGCGATCGAGG
This sequence comes from Sphingomonas sanxanigenens, assembly GCA_037190805.1. Taxonomy (GTDB): domain Bacteria; phylum Pseudomonadota; class Alphaproteobacteria; order Sphingomonadales; family Sphingomonadaceae; genus JBBCJR01. The sequence continues at coordinate 311,626 of JBBCJR010000004.1, forward strand.
AACTCAGCGGCGGCGCCTATGCGCCCAGTCCAGGCGTCATCTATCCGACCCTCACCTTGCTGACCGACATGGGCCTGGTCGAGGAGCGGCCCGACGGCGGCGCGCGCAAGCTGCTGGCGATTACCAAGGCCGGCACGGACCACCTGACCGAACAGCGCGACGCTGTGGATACCGCCTTCGCCCGTCTGTCCGCTCTCGCTGCGGATCGGGAGAAGACGGACGCCGCCCCGATCCGCCGGGCAATGCACAATCTCAAGTCGGTGCTCGAGCACCGACTGATTCAGCATGGGGTGGACAAGAATACCTTGCTTGCTGCGGCCGCGTTGATCGACGAGGCTGCCGGCAAGATCGAAAGGCTTTGATATGACCCTCGCCATTGCGCGCGTGCCGACGGAAAGCGCCAGCAAATATCTTCAGCAATTGTGCAAGCACTGGAGCCACAAGCTGGACGTCAGCTTCACCGCCGATCATGGCACGGTGCGCTTTCCCGATTCTCTGGTGACGATGGCGGCCGAAGACAAGGCCCTCGTCGTCACCGTCGAGGCTCAGGAAGGCGAGATTACCGAACGCATGAAGGACGTCGTCGCGCGCCACTTGGACCGCTTCGCCTTCCGCGAAGCGCCCCTGCCGTTCGACTGGAAGGACGGTATCTAGACCGATGCCGGGGGGAACCACAGTCCGTCGCCTGCCCTCGTTCGGGGTTCAGGTTCTGATCGCCATGGTCGCCGGCTTGGCCCTGGGCCTTGCGGCGCGCGCTTTGGGACCGGCGGCGGGCGGCGGCCCGAATGCGCTAGCCCAGACCCTAGACGTGGTCGGATCGATCTTTGTCCAACTTTTGAAGGCGCTTGTGCCGCCGCTGGTGTTTACGGCCCTGGTCGCCAGCATCGCCAATCTCAAGGACATCTCGAACGCGGCCGCGCTGGTCGGTCGAACCCTGCTGTGGTTCGCGGCAACCGCACTGATCGCGGTGGCGATCGGCATGACGCTGGGCTTCCTCCTCCAGCCCGGCAGCGGAGCAGGCAGTATCGCCACCGCCCCGCGCGCGCACGCGGTTGGCTCCTGGCTCGACTTCCTGAAGGGCGTGGTGCCGGAAAACGCCTTCGGACTGGCGCTCGTCACCAAATATTCGGATGCCGGGATCGCCTCGACAAAGCTCGACTTCCACATCCTTCAGATCGTCGTGATCGCCATCATCACCGGCATCGCCGCGTTGCAGGTCGGCGATGCGGGCACCCCGTTTCTCAACGTCGTGCGCTCTGCGCTGGCGATCGTGAAACGCCTGCTGCGCTGGCTGATCAAGCTGACGCCGATCGGCACCATCGGCCTCTTCGGCACGGCTGTCGCCCAATATGGCTGGTCGACACTGGCGCAGCTCAGCCAGTTCGCCGCGGCGGTCTATATCGGTCTCGCGATCGTCCTGCTGGTCGTCTATCCGGCGATTCTCATCGCCCACCGGCTGGACCCGCGCCATTTCTTTGCCACCGCCTGGCCAGCCATCCAGCTGGGCTTCGTGTCACGATCGTCGATCGGCACCCTGCCCCTGACCGAATTGGCCGCGGAGCGCCTCGGCGTGCCCCGCGCCTATGCGGCCTTTGCAGTGCCGCTTGCGTCCACCACCAAGATGGACGGCTGCGCGGCGATCTATCCGGCCGTCGCGGCCATCTTCGTCGCCCAGTTCTACGGCATCCCGATTGGCGTGACGGATTGCATCCTGATCGCCGTCGTCTCCGTGCTGGGTTCGGCGGCGACGGCGGGACTGACCGGCGCCATCGTCATGCTCACCCTCACCCTGTCGACGCTGGGCCTGCCGCTGGAAGGTGTCGGCCTGCTGCTGGCGATCGATCCGATCATCGACATGGGACGCACGGCCGTGAACGTCGCTGGGCAGGCCCTGATCCCGACGATCGTTGCGCGCGAGGAAGGCATTCTGGACCTTGCCGCCTATGACCGCACCGGCGGCGGCGACCTCACGGCGGAAGGCCCGCAGCAGGCATAAGAAAAGGGCCGCGGAGATCGCCTCCGCGGCCCTTCTTTCTCTTGATCGCGTTCCGGGGAAGCGATCAGGCGGCCTCGCCCTCTTCCGCCTCGGCCGGGGCGGCGTCCGCCTCGTCATCGGAACGGATTTCGCCGGGTTCGGCGTTGGGATCATAGGCCTCGGTAAAGGCAGCGCTGTCGCGCTCGAAGGACTGCGCCATCACGTCGACGCCCTGCGCCTGAAGCTCGGCTTCCTCGGGCGAGCGGGCGACGTTGACCTTGATGGTCGTCGACACCTCGGGGTGCAGGCTGATGCGGACCTCGGACACGCCGATCGCCTTGATCGGACGGTCGAGAACGATCTGGCTCTTGGCGACCTTGGCGCCATCGGCCTCCAGCAGATCGACAAGGTCGCGAGCCGAAACCGAGCCATAAAGCTGGCCGGTGCTCGACGCCTGACGGATGAGCGTAAGGCTCTTGCCGTCAAGCTTCTTGGCGTCCTTCTCAGCGGCAGAGCGACGCTCTGCGTTCTCGGCCACCAGGCGTTCGCGATTGGCCTCGAAGCGCTTCTTGTTCGCCTCGTTCGCGCGCAGCGCCTTGCCGCGCGGCAGCAGGAAATTGCGGGCGAAGCCGTTCTTCACCGACACCACGTCGCCGATGTTGCCCAGCTTTTCGACGCGTTCCAGCAGGATGATATCCATGGATGCGTCTCCTTATTTCACGACGTAGGGCAGCAGGCCCAGATGACGGGCGCGCTTGATCGCCTGACCCAGCTCGCGCTGCTTCTTGGCGCTGACGGCGGTGATCCGCGACGGCACGATCTTGCCGCGCTCGGACACGAAGCCCTGCAACAGGCGGATATCCTTATAGTCGATGCGCGGCGCGTCCTTCGCGGAGAAGGGGCAGCTCTTGCGGCGACGGAAAAATGCTCTTGCCATGATCTATCCTCCCTCAGGCCGCATCACGCTCGGGGCGCGGGCCGCGCGCGGGACGATCGCTACGCTCGCTGCGCTCACCGCGATCACCACGGTCGCTGCGGCGATCACGATCGCGCTCGCCCTTGCGCATGACGGCTGACGGGCCGTTCTCGAACGTATCGACGCGCACCGTGAGATAACGGATCACGTCCTCGTTGATCGACCACTGACGCTCGATCTCGGCAACCAGCTCGCCGGGCGCCTCGAACTCGATCAGGACATAATGGGCCTTGCGGTTCTTCGCGATGCGATAGGCGATGGTGCGCAGGCCCCAGGTCTCGGTCTTGGCGACTTTGCCGCCGGCACCCTCGACCAGTTTCGTCACTTCCTCCGCCAGCGCGTCGACCTGGTTCTGGGCCAGATCCTGACGGGCGAGGAAGACATGCTCGTATTTCGGCATGAACAGTCCTTTTCCTATTGGCCGATCGCTGGCGGCGCCCGATGCGCCACCCCTCCGGCTATCGTCCAAATTGAGACCGGGGCGAGAAGGACACGCCTTTCGCCCCGGATGGGCCGCCTCCTGCCAGAAACCACCTCGCTTGGCAAGGCCGGCGGGGAAGGATAGGCAGCGCGACGACATCATAGAGGGAGGCCAGGTTTGCGCGCATTCATCTTTCCGGGACAGGGGAGCCAGTCAGTCGGCATGGGCACCGCGCTGGCCGAAGCGAGCAGCGCGGCGCGCGAGCTGTTTCAGGAAGTCGACGACGCGCTGGGCCAGAATCTCACCCGGCTGATGCGCGAGGGACCGGACGCCGACCTCACCCTGACCGAGAACGCCCAGCCAGCGATCATGGCCAATGCGCTGGCGACCCTCCGCGTGCTGGAACGCGACGGTGGCATCCGCCTCGCCGACAAGGCGGCGTTCGTCGCCGGCCATTCGCTGGGCGAATATAGCGCCCTGGCGGCAGCAGGCAGCCTCGACATCGCCACCACCGCCCGGCTCCTGAAGCGGCGCGGCCAGGCGATGCAGGCCGCCGTACCCGTCGGGGAAGGCGCGATGGCCGCCCTCCTCGGCCTCGACTATGACGCCGCAAGGACGATCGCCGAAGAAGCCGCTCAGGGCGACGTCTGCGAGGCGGCGAACGACAACGCTCCCGGCCAGGTCGTGATCTCCGGCCATGTCGCCGCTATCGAGCGGGCGCTGGAGATCGCCAAGGCGCGGGGCGCCCGCCGCGCCGTCATGCTCCCGGTCTCCGCCCCCTTCCACTGCTCGCTGATGCAGCCGGCAGCCGATGCGATGGCCGAGGCGCTGGCCGCCGCCGCCCTTCAGGCGCCGCTGGTGCCGGTGTTCGCCAACGTCACCGCCGCCCCTGTCGCCGATCCCGATGCCATCCGCGCCCTGCTGGTCGAACAGGTGACGGGCATGGTCCGCTGGCGCGAAAGCGTCACCGCCATGGTCGAGGCCGGCGTCACCGGGTTCGTCGAGTTCGGCGGCAAAGTGCTGACCCCGATGATCAAGCGCATCGCCCCCGATGCGACCGCCGTCAGCCTCGTCACCATCGACGATATCGAAGCCTTCGCGAAGGAGATTTGAGCATGTTCGACCTCACTGGCATGACCGCCCTCGTCACCGGCGCATCGGGCGGCATCGGTTCGGCCATCGCCCGGGCCCTCGCCGCGCAAGGCGCCCGTCTCGCCGTCTCAGGCTCGAACGCGGACAAGCTCGAAGGCTTTCGCGACACGCTGGGCGGGGATCATGTCGCCCTCGCCTGCAATCTCGGCGACGCGGCGGCGGTCGATGCGCTGGTCCCGCAGGCGGTGGACGCGCTGGGCGGCCGGCTCGACATCTTGGTCAATAATGCCGGCGTCACCCGCGACAACCTCGCCATGCGGATGAAGGACGAGGAATGGGCGGACGTCATCCGCATCAACCTCGAGGCCGCATTCCGCCTGATGCGCGCGGCGGTGAAGCCGATGATGAAGGCGCGTCACGGACGGATCATCTCGATCACCTCGGTCGTCGGCGCCACCGGCAATCCCGGCCAGGCCAATTATGCCGCGTCCAAGGCCGGCCTTGTCGGCATGTCCAAGGCGCTGGCGCAGGAGGTCGCGAGCCGCGGCATCACCGTCAACTGCGTCGCTCCCGGCTTCATTGTCTCGGCGATGACCGACGCCCTGCCCCAGGCGCAGAAGGACGCGCTGACGGCCCGTATCCCCGCCGGCCGCCTGGGCCAGGGCGAGGATGTGGCCGGCGCTGTCGCTTATCTCGCCAGTCGCGAGGCCGCCTATGTGACCGGCCAGACCCTGCACGTGAATGGCGGCATGGCGATGCTTTGATCTGCCGACCCGCACCGGCATAGGGTCGCCCAACCGGGAATATCCTCAAGGGCTGGCCGGGTTGGCGGCGGGCCGACGCCGCATACCGTAACAACCGATCCACCGATTTTGCTGGCATTCGCGCGTGGGGCTTGCCAGCATCCACAGCCGGGATTAGGGCAACCGGGCAACCGGGCAACCGACACCGCCTTCAGAGGGGCTTATTTATGAGCGACGTCGCAGAGCGCGTTAAGAAAATCGTTGTCGAGCATCTCGGTGTCGAGGCCGACAAGGTGACCGAAGATGCAAGCTTTATTGACGATCTGGGCGCCGACAGCCTGGACACCGTCGAGCTGGTGATGGCCTTCGAGGAAGAGTTCGGCGTGGAGATTCCCGACGACGCCGCCGAGAAGATCGCGACGGTTCGCGATGCCATCAGCTATATCGAGGCGAATCAGAACGGTTGAGCCGTTTGCCCGATAAGGCATTAATGGACGGCTCCCCGGGTCGACTGGGGGGCCGTTTGTGTTTGGAGGAGATCGCGCCATGCGCCGTGTCGTCGTGACTGGCCTGGGATTGGTGACGCCGCTGGGCGCGGACGTCGAAACTGCGTGGAAGAACATCATCGGCGCAAAATCCGGCGCCGGACCGATCACACGCTTCGACACCGAAGGCTATGCCTGCCGCATCGCTTGTGAGTTGAAACCCGCTGATCATCCCTATGGCTTCGACGCCAACAAGCGTGTCGATCACAAGGTGCAGCGTCAGGTTGATCCCTTCATCGTCTTCGGCATCGACGCCGCCGGCCAGGCGATCGAGGATGCCGGCCTGACCGACATGAGCGAGGAAGAGCGCTATCGCGCCGGCTGCTCGATCGGCTCCGGCATCGGCGGCCTGCCGGGCATCGCATCGGAATCGATCGTCCTGCACGAAAAGGGCCCGCGCCGGGTCTCGCCGCACTTCGTCCACGGCCGGCTAATCAATCTCATTTCCGGCCAGGTGTCGATCAAATATGGCCTGATGGGTCCCAACCACGCTGTCGTCACGGCCTGCTCGACCGGCGCCCATTCGATCGGCGATGCCGCGCGGATGATCTCGCTTGGCGACGCCGACGTCATGCTGGCGGGCGGCGCGGAAGGCGCCATCTGCCCCCTCGGCATCGCCGGCTTCGCCCAGGCGCGGGCGCTGTCGACCGCCTTCAACGACCAACCGGAAAAGGCCAGCCGCCCCTATGACAAGGACCGCGACGGCTTCGTGATGGGCGAAGGCGCGGGCGTCGTTGTGCTCGAGGAATATGAGCGCGCGAAAAAGCGCGGCGCAAAAATCTATGCCGAGGTCATCGGCTACGGCCTGTCGGGTGACGCCTATCACGTCACCGCCCCGCACCCCGAAGGCGCCGGGGGCTTCCGGTCGATGAAGATGGCGCTGGAACGCGCCGGGATGACCCCCAACGACATCGACTATATCAACGCCCATGGCACCTCGACCCCGCTGGGCGACGAGTTGGAACTGGGCGCCGTGCGCCGCCTGTTCGGCAGCGCTATCGATCATGTCGCCATGTCGTCGACCAAATCGGCGATCGGCCACCTCCTGGGCGGCGCGGGCGCGGTCGAGACGATCTTCTGCATCCTCGCCATGCGCGACGGCGTGCTGCCTCCTACCCTCAACCTCGACAACCCGTCCGAGGGCGTGCAGGGCGTCAACCTGGTCCCGCACGTAGCGCAGGAACGCAAGGTGCGCGCCGCGCTGAACAACAGCTTCGGCTTCGGCGGCACCAATGCCAGCCTGATCGTCCGCGCCGTCTGACCCGGATCGCGCGGCGACATCGGAGGATGCACGGATGATGCGCAGGCTGATCATCGTCCTGGTCGCCGCGCTCGCCATTCTGGGTATCGAAGCGGCACGCGAATGGCGGGGCACCGGTCCCACCGACAACAGCCGGACGGTTCAAATCCCGGCCGGCGCCACGCTGACCAGCGCAGCCCGAGCGCTGGAGCAGGACGGCATCATCGCCGATGCGGATCGTTTTCGCATCCTCGCCCGTATTCTGGGCGGGAATGAACCGATCAAGGCGGGCGAGTTCGCGATTCCGGCCGGTGCCAGCGCCGCGCAGGTGCTTGATATCCTTCAGCACGGCCGCCCCATCCAGCGGCTGATCGCGATCCCCGAAGGCATGCCCTCGATTCTGGTCCATGAAAAGCTGATGGCCGAACCGCTGCTGACCGGCGACATCCCGGTTCCGGCAGAAGGGTCGATCCTTCCCGACAGCTACAGCTTCGAACGCGGTGAAAGCCGTGCCGCCGTGCTGAAACGCATGCAGGATGGGATGACCCGCACCCTCGACAGCCTGTGGACGGCACGCAAGCCGACGACCGCCGTCACCAGCAAGGCAGACACCATCACCCTGGCGTCGATCGTCGAGAAGGAAACCGGCAAGCCGTCCGAACGGCGCATGGTCGCCGGCGTTTACACCAATCGTCTGCGCATGGGGATGCCGCTGCAGGCCGATCCGACCGTCATCTACCCGGTGACAAAGGGCAAGCCCTTGGGCCGGCGCATCCTTCGGTCCGAATTGATGGCCGACAATGGCTACAACACCTATGCGAAGGCGGGTCTGCCGAAGGGGCCGATCGCCAATCCAGGGCGGGAGTCGATTGCAGCGGTGCTCGACCCCGAACCGACACAGGCGCTTTATTTCGTCGCCGATGGCAGTGGTGGCCACGTCTTCGCCAATACGCTGGCCGAACATCAGGCCAATGTGCAGAAATGGTACGCGATCCGTCGTGAACGGGGCGAAATGTAGCCAAGCGAACCGCTTGACGACTGCCCCTCTCTTCGTGTGTGATCACAAATCCATGACAATCAAAATGACGAGGTCATCATGAAGCTTCTTCCGTCACTGACCGCCGCCCTGCTGCTGGGCGTCGCCGCTTGCTCGCCGTCCGGAAGCGAAGCGCCCGCCGGCAACGCGTCCGCCGAAGCGGCTGCCGCGACGGTTGTCGATCCTGCCGCCGTCGAGGCGGAGGTGCGTACCTTCATCGAAACCTATAACGGCTATTACGGCGCCAACGACGTCGACCAGTATTTCGCGTCATTCGATCCGGCGCTGACCCAGTGGTGGCCCACGGGCCGCGTCGACCTTCCCACTTATGAGAAGTCGTGGCGCGAAGGTGTCGCCAAGGGTGGCGGCAACAGCTCCGTCAAGGTCGAGGACCTTCAGGTCCAGGTCTCGCCCAGCGGTGACGCGGCGATCGCGACCTATGTTCTCGAAGTCGTTGGCCGCCGTGACGGCAAGCCGGTGACCGAAGTCGAGCGCAACCAGGAAACGGACGTGCTGTTCAAGAAGGACGGCGTCTGGAAGATCGTTCACGTCAATTACGGTCCGGCCCGTCCGCCCCGCCCGGCCGCCAACTAAGCGCGAAGGGGGCCTGACCGGCCCCCTTCCCTTCCGGTCCGACCGGACATTGAAAACCCCGCCGGCGTGAACCGGCGGGGTTTTCTTTCACTTCAGGCTGTGAGGGCGGCGGTTCAGGCCTCCGCGCCGTCCTCACCGCTTGTTTCCGCGACAACGGCAGCCAACGGATCTTCGCCGATGGCCAAGGTTTCCGGCTCGCCCTTGTCAGCCAGCTCCTGCCGGGTCGGGCCATCCACGTCGACCGATCCGTCCGCAAGCGCGAACTGACGTTCGGCTTGCTGAGAGGCACGGATCGCGGCGTCGCGACTGTTCGCCGTGACCCGGAGCCGGGCCAGCGCGGCACCGGTGCCAGCCGGGATCAGGCGGCCGACGATGACGTTTTCCTTGAGGCCCGTCAGGCTGTCGACCTTGCCCTGCACCGATGCCTCGGTGAGGACGCGGGTCGTTTCCTGGAACGACGCGGCCGAGATGAAGCTGCGGGTCTGCAAGCTCGCCTTGGTGATGCCCAACAGCACCGGCTTGCCCGCCGCCGGCTTACCGCCGCGCGCCGCCGCCTTTGCGTTCTCGTCGTCCATGTCGTCACGGTCGACCTGCTCGCCCGGCAAGAGGGTGGTGTCGCCCGCTTCGGTGATCTCGACCTTCTGGAGCATCTGACGAACGATCGTCTCGATGTGCTTGTCGTTGATCTTCACGCCCTGCAGTCGATAGACTTCCTGGATTTCGGCGACCAGATATTCGGCCAGCGGCTCGACCCCCAGCACGTCGAGGATGTCGTGCGGATCGGGATTGCCGTCGATGATATAGTCGCCGCGCTGGATGAAGTCGCCTTCCTGCACCGCCAGGTGACGGCCCTTGGGCACCAGATATTCGATCGGCTCGGCCCCGTCCTCGGGACGCAGGATGATGCGCCGCTTGGCCTTATAGTCCTTGCCGAACTCGACCCGGCCGGACACCGCGGCGATGACCGCATTGTCCTTGGGCTTGCGCGCTTCGAACAGCTCGGCAACGCGCGGCAGACCGCCGGTGATGTCGCGCGTCTTCGCCGCTTCGCGCGGGATACGGGCGATAACGTCGCCGGCTTCGACCCGCTGGCCCTCGTTGACCGACAGAATAGCGTCGACCGACAGCAGGTAGCGCGCCGCCTCACCCGAATTCTCGTCGAGCAGGGTGATGCGCGGACGCAGGTCCTCCTTCTTGCCGACACGGCCCTTCCAGTCGATCACCACCTTGTTGGTGATGCCCGTGGCTTCGTCGACCTGCTCTTCGAGCGAGATGCCCTCGACCAGGTCCTGATACTTCACCGTGCCCGAGGAATCGGTGATGATCGGCAGGGTGTAGGGGTCCCATTCCGCCATCTTGTCGCCCTTGGCGATGATATGGCCGTCCTCGAACAGCAGCGTCGCGCCGTAGGAGATGCGGAAGGTCGCCCGCTCGCGTCCATCCATGTCGACGATCGCGATCTCGCCGTTGCGCGCCATCGCGATGCGGCGGCCACGACTGTCGGTGATCGTCGGGATGTTCCGATATTCCAGCTTGCCGTCGACGGGCGCTTCCAGAGTCGACTGCTCGCTGACCTGTGCCGCGCCGCCGATGTGGAAGGTCCGCATCGTCAGCTGGGTGCCCGGTTCGCCGATCGACTGGGCGGCGATAACGCCCACCGCCTCACCGATGTTGACCGGGGTGCCGCGCGCCAGGTCACGGCCATAGCAGGTCGCACAGACGCCGGTGCGAGTCTCGCAGACCAGCGGGCTGCGGATCTTGACCGCGGCGATACCGGTAGCCTCGACCATCAGGACCGCCGCCTCGTCGAGCAACGTGCCCGCCGGAATGACGATGTCATTGGTCTTCGGGTCGACGATATCCTCGCCAATGGTGCGGCCGAGGATGCGGTCGGCGAGACTGGCGATGACCGTGCCGCCATCGACGATGGCGCGCATCTCCAGCACCCGGTCGGTGCCGCAATCCTCCTCGATAACGACGCAATCCTGGCTGACGTCGACCAGACGGCGGGTGAGATAGCCCGAGTTCGCCGTCTTGAGCGCGGTATCGGCCAGGCCCTTGCGGGCGCCGTGGGTGGAGTTGAAATATTCAAGGACGGTCAGGCCTTCCTTGAAGTTCGAGATGATCGGCGTCTCAATGATCTCGCCCGACGGCTTGGCCATCAGGCCGCGCATGCCGGCGAGCTGCTTGATCTGGGCCTGCGAGCCGCGGGCGCCCGAGTGGGCCATCATGTAGATGGCGTTGATCGGGGCCTGGCGCCCATCCTCCAGCGGCGGCGGCGACTGAATGCGCTTCATCATCGCGTCGGCGACCCGGTCACCGCAACGCGCCCAGGCGTCGACGACCTTGTTGTACTTCTCGCCCTGGGTGATGAGGCCGTCCTGATACTGCTGCTCGTAATCCTTCACGAGCGCGCGGGTCTCCTCGACCATGTCTTCCTTCTCGGCCGGGATCACCATGTCGTCCTTGCCGAACGAAATGCCAGCCTGGAACGCGTGGCGGAAGCCGAGCGCCATGATCGCGTCGGCGAACAGCACCGTGTCCTTCTGGCCGGTGTGGCGATAGACGGTGTCGATGACGTCGCCGATGTCCTTCTTGGTCAACAGCTTGTTGACCGTTTCGAACGGCACCTTGTGGCTCTTGGGCAGCGTCTCGCCGAGCAGCATGCGGCCCGGGGTCGTCTCCACCCGCTTCATGTAGCTGTTGCCGTCCTCGTCGGTCTGGGGAACCCGGCTGACGATTTTCGAATGCAGGGTCACGGCCTTGGCCGCCAGCGCCTGATGGACTTCGGTGATGTCGCTGAGCAGCATCCCCTCGCCCACTTCGCCCGGCCGCTCCATCGACAGATAATAAAGGCCGAGGACCATGTCCTGCGACGGCACGATGATCGGCTTGCCATTGGCGGGCGACAGGATGTTGTTGGTCGACATCATCAGGACGCGCGCTTCCAGCTGCGCCTCAAGGCTCAGCGGGACGTGAACGGCCATCTGGTCACCGTCGAAGTCCGCGTTGAAGGCCGAGCAGACCAGCGGATGAAGCTGGATCGCCTTGCCCTCGATCAGCACCGGCTCGAACGCCTGGATGCCGAGGCGGTGGAGCGTCGGGGCGCGGTTCAGCAGCACCGGATGTTCGCGGATCACCTCGTCGAGGATGTCCCAAACTTCCTTGCGCTCCTTCTCGACCCACTTCTTCGCCTGCTTCAGGGTCATCGACAGACCCTTGGCATCAAGCCGCGAATAGATGAACGGCTTGAACAGCTCGAGCGCCATCTTCTTCGGCAGGCCGCACTGGTGCAGCTTGAGCTCCGGGCCGGTCACGATGACCGAACGGCCCGAATAGTCGACGCGCTTGCCGAGCAGGTTCTGGCGGAAGCGGCCCTGCTTGCCCTTCAGCATGTCGCTCAAGGACTTCAGCGGCCGCTTGTTGGCGCCGGTGATGGTACGGCCGCGACGGCCGTTGTCAAACAGCGCATCGACCGCTTCCTGAAGCATGCGCTTCTCGTTGCGGACGATGATGTCCGGCGCGCGCAGCTCGATCAGCCGCTTCAAGCGGTTGTTGCGGTTGATGACGCGGCGATAGAGGTCGTTCAGGTCCGACGTCGCGAACCGGCCGCCATCCAGCGGCACCAGAGGACGCAGTTCGGGCGGGATCACCGGAACGACGGTCAGCACCATCCATTCCGGGCGGTTGCCGGATTCGAGGAAGCTCTCGACGACCTTGAGGCGCTTGATGATCTTCTTCGGCTTCAGTTCCGACTTGGTGGTCGCCAGCTCTTCGAGCAGCGCCACCTTCTCGCCCTCAAGGTCCAAATCCTGGAGCAGCGAGCGAACCGCTTCGGCGCCGATGCCGGCGGTGAAGGCGTCCTCGCCATGCTCGTCCTGCGCCTCGAGAAGTTCGTCCTCGGTCAGCAGCTGGAACTTCGACAGCGGCGTCAGGCCGGGCTCGATGACGATGTACTGTTCGAAATACAGCACCCGCTCCAAGTCCTTGAGCGGCATGTCGAGCAGCAGGCCGATACGGCTGGGCAGCGACTTCAGGAACCAGATGTGGGCGACGGGCGCGGCCAGCTCGATATGGCCCATGCGCTCGCGACGGACCTTCGAGACGGTAACCTCGACCCCGCACTTCTCGCACACGATGCCCTTGTACTTCATGCGCTTGTACTTGCCGCACAGGCATTCGTAGTCCTTGATCGGACCGAAGATGCGGGCGCAGAACAGGCCGTCGCGCTCAGGCTTGAACGTGCGGTAGTTGATCGTCTCGGGCTTCTTGATCTCACCGAAGGACCAGGACCGGATGCGCTCCGGGCTAGCGAGCCCGATGCGGATCTGGTCGAAGGTTTCCGGCTTGGCGACCGGATTCATGAAGTTCATCAGTTCCTGGTTCATGCCCTAAACTCCTTCCGCTGGCCCTGTCGGGGTCCGGCGGCATGCCCCTGATGCAGCGAGGCGCCTGAATGACACCCCTCCCGCGTGGCCCGCGGGAGGGAAACTTGGGGGAGCACGGCGGTTATTCGGCCGCCTCGGCGATGCCGCCGTCGTCCTCGTCGATATCGGCCTGGTTCTGCAGCTCGACGTTGAGGCCGAGCGAGCGCATTTCCTTGACCAGCACGTTGAAGCTTTCCGGGATGCCGGCCTCGAACGTGTCGTCGCCCTTGACGATCGCCTCGTAGACCTTGGTGCGGCCGATGACGTCGTCCGACTTCACCGTCAGCATTTCCTGCAGCGTGTAGGCGGCACCGTAGGCCTGGAGCGCCCACACCTCCATCTCGCCGAAGCGCTGTCCGCCGAACTGGGCCTTGCCGCCCAGGGGCTGCTGGGTGACGAGGCTGTACGGCCCGATCGAGCGGGCGTGAATCTTGTCGTCGACCAGGTGATGCAGCTTCAGCATGTAGATGTAGCCGACCGTGACCGGACGATCGAAGGCATCGCCGGTGCGACCGTCGAACAGCGTCGACTGACCCGACCCATCAAGGCCCGCCAGCTCCAGCATCTGGGTGACATCGGCCTCGCGGGCGCCGTCGAACACCGGCGTCGCCATCGGCACACCGGCGGCGACGTTGGAGGCAAGCTCCATGACCTCATCGTCGCTCTGGGCGTCGATCTCGACATGATAGTTGGCGCCGTAGATGTCCTTCAGCTTGGCGCGGACCTCGCCGACTTCCTTGCCGGCCAGCCCCTCGCCGCGTGCCTGAACGTCCTCGATCATCTGCGCCACCTGACGGCCAAGACCGCGAGCGGCCCAGCCGAGGTGGGTTTCGAAGATTTGCCCGACGTTCATGCGCGACGGCACGCCCAGCGGGTTCAGCACCAGATCGACGGCGGTGCCGTCCTCCAGGAACGGCATGTCCTCGGCCGGCAGAATGCGGCTGATGACACCCTTGTTGCCGTGACGGCCGGCCATCTTGTCGCCCGGCTGCAGCTTGCGCTTCACCGCGACGAACACCTTGACCATCTTCAGGACGCCCGGCGGCAGCTCGTCGCCCCGCTCCAGCTTCTCGACCTTGTCCTCGAACCGGCGCTGCAGCGAGGTCTGGGCCTCGGTCCAAGCGCCGTTCATCGCTTCCAGGTCGGCCTGCGCGGCGTCGTCAGCGACGGCGAACTTCCACCACTCGCGCTGCTCGACCGTGGCCAGCAGCTCTTCATCGATGGTCGCGCCCTTCTTGACGCCCTTGGGCGCCGACGTCGCGACCTCGCCGAGCAGCCGGTCGCGCAGCTGCGCATAGGTGGCCCGATTGAGGATCGCGCGTTCGTCCTCGCGGTCCTTGGTCAGGCGGTCGATCTCCTCGCGCTCGATGGCGAGCGCGCGCTCGTCCTTGTCGATGCCGTGGCGGTTGAACACCCGGACCTCGACCACCGTGCCCGAAACGCCCGGCGGCAGCTTCAGGGAGGTGTCGCGAACGTCAGACGCCTTCTCGCCGAAGATCGCGCGGAGGAGCTTTTCTTCCGGCGTCATCGGGCTTTCGCCCTTCGGCGTGATCTTGCCGACCAGGATATCGCCCGGTTCGACCTCGGCGCCGATATAGACGATGCCGGCCTCGTCGAGGTTGCGGAGCGCTTCCTCACCGACGTTCGGGATGTCGCGGGTGATGTCTTCCGGCCCGAGCTTGGTGTCGCGGGCCATGACTTCGAACTCCTCGATGTGGATCGAGGTGAAGACGTCGTCCTTCACGATCCGCTCGGAGATCAGGATCGAGTCCTCATAATTGTAGCCGTTCCAGGGCATGAACGCGACCAGCGCGTTGCGGCCGAGGGCCAGCTCGCCCATCTCCGTCGAGGGGCCGTCAGCAATGACCTGCCCGCTCGTCACCGTGTCGCCTACCTTCACCAGCGGGCGCTGGTTGATGCAGGTGTTCTGGTTCGAGCGCTGGAACTTCATCAGCGTGTAGATATCGACGCCCGACTTGCCGGCGTTGATCTCCTCGGTCGCGCGCACGACGATGCGGGTCGCGTCGACCTGGTCGACGATGCCGGCCCGGCGAGCGGCGATGGCGGCGCCGGAATCGCGCGCCACCGTCTCTTCCATGCCGGTACCGACGAACGGCGCCTCGGCCCGGACAAGCGGCACCGCCTGGCGCTGCATGTTCGATCCCATCAGCGCACGGTTGGCGTCGTCATTCTCCAGGAACGGAATGAGCGAGGCCGCGACCGACACCAGCTGCTTGGGGCTGACGTCCATCAGCGTGATCTGATCGCGCGGGGCCATCAGGAACTCGCCGGCCTCGCGGGCCGAGATCAGATCCTCGACGAAACGGCCGTCGGCGGTCAGTTCGGCGTTGGCCTGCGCGATGGTGTGCTTGGCCTCTTCCATCGCCGACAGATAGACGACCTCGTTCGTCACCTTGCCGTCGACGATGCGGCGGTAAGGCGTTTCGATGAAACCGTATTTGTTGACGCGGCTGAAGGTCGCCAGGCTGTTGATCAGACCGATGTTCGGGCCTTCCGGCGTCTCGATCGGGCAGATGCGGCCATAATGGGTCGGGTGGACGTCGCGAACCTCGAAGCCCGCGCGCTCGCGGGTGAGACCGCCCGGCCCAAGGGCCGAAACGCGACGCTTATGCGTCACTTCGCTGAGCGGGTTGGTCTGGTCCATGAACTGCGACAGCTGCGACGAGCCGAAGAACTCGCGCACCGCGGCCACCGCCGGCTTCGCGTTGATGAGGTCGTTCGGCATCACGGTCGAGATGTCGACCGAGCTCATCCGCTCCTTGACCGCCCGCTCCATGCGCAGCAGGCCGACGCGGTACTGGTTTTCCAGCAGCTCGCCCACCGAGCGCACACGCCGGTTACCGAGATTGTCGATGTCGTCGATCTCGCCCTTGCCGTCCTTGAGGTCGACCAGGGTCTTGACCACCGCCAGGATGTCCTCGATGCGAAGCGTCGTCACCGTGTCTTCGGCATCGAGGTCGAGGCGCATGTTCATCTTGACCCGGCCCACGGCCGACAGGTCGTAGCGCTCGGGATCGAAGAACAGCCCCGCGAACAGCGCTTCGGCGGTCTCGCGGGTCGGCGGCTCGCCGGGGCGCATGACGCGATAGATGTCGCTCAACGCCTGGTCCCGCTCTTCGGCCTTGTCGGCGTTCAGCGTGTTCCTGATCCAGGGGCCGATATTGACATGATCGATGTCCAGCACCTCGATGCGGTCGACACCCGCCTTGTCCAGCTTCTCGAGATTCTCGGCGCTCAGTTCGTCGCCGGCCTCGATATAGATTTCGCCTGTCGTCTCGTTGATCAGGTCGTAGGCGGAATAACGGCCGAACACTTCCTCGGTCGGGATCAGCAGATCCTTCAGGCCGTCGGTCGCGGCCTTGCGCGCGATGCGCGGCGAGATCTTCTGGCCGACCGGGAACACGACTTCGCCGGTTTCGGCGTTGACGACGTCGAACACCGGCTTCTGCCCACGCCACTGCTCGGCGACATAAGGCACGCGCCAGCCGCCCTCGCCCCGCGCATAGGTGACGCGGTTGTAGAAGTGGTTGAGGATATCCTCGCTTCCCATGCCAAGCGCATAGAGCAGCGAGGTCGCCGGCAGCTTGCGCTTGCGGTCGATGCGGACGTTGACGATGTCCTTGGCGTCGAACTCGAAGTCCAGCCACGAGCCCCGATAGGGAATGACGCGCGCGGCGAACAGATATTTGCCCGACGAATGGGTCTTGCCCCGGTCATGGTCGAAGAACACACCCGGCGAACGGTGCATCTGCGACACGATGACGCGCTCGGTGCCGTTGACGATGAAGGTGCCGTTCTCGGTCATGAGCGGCATGTCGCCCATGTAGACGTCCTGCTCCTTGATATCGAGGACCGAACGGCTTTCGGTATCGGGATCGACCTCGAACACGATCAGGCGCAGCGTCACGCGCATCGGCGCGGCGTAGGTCATGCCGCGCTGGCGGCACTCGTCAGTATCGTACTTCGGCTCTTCCAGCTCATAGTGGACGAAATCGAGCTCGGCGGTGCCAGCGAAATCGCGCATCGGGAACACCGTGCGCAGCGTCTTCTCAAGCCCCGAGATGTAACCGTCGGCCGGGCGCGAGCGCAGGAACTGCTCGTAACTTTCGCGCTGAACCTCGATCAGGTTCGGCATCTGCACCACTTCGTGGATATTGCCGAACACCTTGCGGATGCGCTTGCGCGCCGTCGTCGGGGCCAATTTGGTCGCCATATCGATGTGTCGCCTCTTCGATCAATTCGTTCACCGGCTTGAACCGGCCAAGGCACTCAGAAACAACAAAAGCCGCAGGCCACCCAAGCGGGCAACCGCAGCTTCTGCGTCCTGATCCACGGGCCGACCAATGCGTACGACGCGCTGCGCAAGGCGCGCCATGTCCCGAACGGCTGTGGTGAGGGAGCGGATATAGGTAGGCTGTTGGAGGCTGTCAAATCCTCCGACAGTCCACCATCGGCGCATTCGATTGGGAAAGGATCATGGCGGCCCCGACCTGTCCCTGCCCGCGTCCGGAGAGACGGCTACGATTGCCCCTTCGTCACCGGCGAAACCGGAGTCCGGCGATGGCTCACCCGCCGATCGCCGCGCCACGAGAAGAGACGCAATTAACGCCATCATGCAGAGAGCGCCCACGAACAGGACGACGGCGGACCACCCTCCCCGATCCCAGGCGACACCGCTCAATGTACCAAGAACGCTCGATCCCAGATAGTAGGCGACGAGATAGAGGGCCGATGCGTGGCCGCGCAGCACCCCGGCGCGATGGCTGACCCAGCTGGACGCGACGCTATGGGCGCCGAAGAAACCGATGGTGGCGATCCCCACTCCGATGACGATGACCCACAGGGTGTTCGATAACGTCACCAGCGTTCCGACAAGAACGATCAGGACCGGCCGCCACAGCACGCGTCCGAATCCCAACCGGGACGCCATCCTGCCGAAGAACAGCGAGCTGACCGACCCGAACAGATAGAGCAGGAACAGTGTTCCGATCTCCGCCTGGCCAAGCGCGAACGGCGGCTCGCTCAGCTTGAAACCGATGAAGTTGAACAGGCTGACAAAGGCCCCCATCACCAGGAAGCTTTCCAGATAAAGCAGGTTCAAGGCGGGATCGGCAACGGCCGCGCGATAGCTGCGGACTTCCGTGGCGGGCGAAACCCGCGATCGGGTCCCGGCGCCGGCAGCGGGCGCGCAGGCGGCGAACAGGCCAGCCGCCACCAGCCCGCACCCACCCATCACGCCCAGGGCGATCCGCCAGTCGGCAGCATGGGCGACCCATGCCACCCCCACCCGACCGAACATCCCGCCGAACGCCACTCCGGCGATATAGCGGCCCATCAACTGGGGAACGGCCGCAGGTTCCACCTCCTCGGCGATATAGGCCATGGCGATCGCCGGCACGCCGGCCAGGGCAATGCCCGACAGACCGCGCAGGACAAGAAACAGAGACCAGCTGTGCGTCGCGGCGACAACAACCCCCAACAGAGCCGCCAGCGACAGCGAGCTCAGAATGATCGCGCGGCGACCAATGAGATTGGCGATGATGGGGGCGAACAGCAGCGCGATCGCCATGGGCCCGGTCGCGCTGGACACGGCGGCGCTGGCCCCGGCCGCCGTCAGACCGAAGCTCGACGCGAACTCCGGCAACAGCGGCTGCACGCCATAGAGGAGAGAAAAGGTCGAGAAGCCGGCCATGACGATGGCGATCGACAGCCGACGATAGTCGCGGGTTCCCGGCCGGATCATCATTCCGCTCGCGAGCAAGTGCCGTCATGATCGAAGGAACGGTGCCCGACAGGCATGCCAGCGACCATGACGGCGGAACCGATTACTGAACCATCTTGCCGTTGCTCTTGAAGACCGTTCCACCCTTCATCACGAACTCGACATTCTGGAGGACCGTGATGTCGTCGAGGGGATTGCCCTTCACCGCGACGATATCGGCGAACCTGTTCGGCGCGATCGTGCCGATGTCGTTCGCCGCGCCCAGCAGGTTCGCCGCCCCCTGGGTGTAGGTGAGGATCGCGTCGCGCGGCGTCAGCCCCGCCTTCACCATCAGGGCGAACTCCTCGGCCTTGTTACGGTTGCCGCCGGCGCCCTGGTCGGTCCCGAAGGCAATCCGGACCCCGGCACGATAGGCACGCCGCAACGTCTCCACCATGACAGGCACCACGGCCTTGGCCTTGTCGGCCACCGTTGGCGGCAGGGTTTCGGGCCGGTTCACCGCCTGCTCGTGAACGACATCCGCGACCAGCAGCGTCGGGACCAGATAGGTGCCGTGCTCCTTCATCAGCTTAAAGCTCTCATCATTCGAAAAGCTGCCATGCTCGATCGAATCGACGCCTGCCTTGATGGCAGCGTTGATGGCGTCGGTGCCATGGGCGTGTGCCGCCACCTTCATGCCCAGCGCATGCGCTGTCTGGACGGCCGCGCGCATCTCGGCTTCGGTCATCAGCATCGCCTGGGGGTCATCGCCGATCGAGGTGACACCGCCGGACGGGTAGATCTTGATGAGGTCCGCGCCGCGCCGGTGATGCGAACGAACCCGCCTGACCATCTCATCCACGCCATCGGCGATTGAATTCGGACGATTGTCGAAGTGAATATCGGGGCGCATGCCGTTGGCGGGGTCGGAATGGCCCCCGGTCGGTCCGATCTGCTCCATCGACGACCACAGCCGCGGGCCGACAACCTTGCCGGACTCGATCGCGCGCTTCAGCGCCGGCGCGGTCAGCGGGCCGGAGCCCAGATCGCGTGTGCTGGTGAAGCCCGTCGAAATCTGGATGCGTGCGTTGACCACCGCATTGATCACCGCGTCGCCGTCGGTCAGCACGAAACGGTTGATGGGTCGGCGATCGCCGGTGTTGGAAAGATGATCATGGCTTTCGATGAAGCCGGGCAGCACCGTCATGCCGCTGAGGTCGATCACCTCCGCGCCATTTGCATCGACAAAGCCGTTCACGATCTGGGTAATACGGTCGTCCTTGACCAGGATCGAAACCCGGTCCCGGATGTTGCCGTCGATGCCATCGATGATCCGACCGGCGTGAATTACCTGATCCTTCGCCATCAACGGCGAGGCACATGATGCCAGCAGGATCAGCAGTCCCGCCCGTTTTCCCTTATGCTTCAAGCTCATGATCCACCCACGATAGATATTTTATGAAGAAGGAGCCGATCCGACCGACCGTCCCCCTTTTTATGATGGCGGATTGGTAGAACATCTCCCTCCGCGACGCCATGCCCGCCCGCACTGATCGCTTGGCAAATCCTGTAGACGAAGGAGGCAGAAATGCGCGGTGACGCTCTCCTCCGACCTTGCTCTCGTTGTCGTCGTTCATGAGGGTCGAGCTAGGTCGCCATTCTCAACGAAGATCGCTCTGTCGGTGACGAAATCCCCGCAGGTTGTCATTCTGACGAGAGCGGCACACCGTCGTTTACCAAGCGTCAAAATGATTGCATTCGTACAGCCCCATTTTATGCTTCTTTCGAAGCTCTCGCGCAGTGAATTCAGGGGATTTAATCATTCGTCCGATCGATATTGATCTGAACCTGCTTCGTATATTGCTCGTGTTACTCGAAACCCGCAGCGTGACCGGAGCGGCCCGGAAGCTTGCCATCAGTCAGCCCGCCGCCAGCCGCTCACTCGCGCAGTTGCGAACCGCCTTTCAAGATCCCCTGCTGATTCGGACCAATCGCGGCATGGAGTTGACCCGCAGGGGCGAGGAATTGATCGAACCGCTGCGCGATTGGCTGGCCACCACCACATCGCTCTTCACCATGAAGGATTTCGACCCCCGCACATTGGAGCGGACCTTCCGCATCTCGTCCACAGACTTTGGCGTGTTTTCGACTTTATCCACCTTGCTGCGCACCTTCGGGGAGCAGGCTCCCAATGCGTCGATCGAAATCGTTCCCTTTGACGATACGATGATCGGGCGACTGGGGTCAGGCGAACTGGATCTCGTTGTGACCGGTAGAAAGCCGGATTTCAGCGCGACATATGGTTGCCATCTGTTCAGGGAAAGCTGCAGTTGCCTGATGCGCGCCGGCCACCCCGCCTGGAGCGACGACGGGAAGGCGCTTTCTCTGGAGCGCTTCCTCGAATGGCCGCACATCAGCGTTGTGGTGGGCGAATCCGGCGTCGATCACATCAGCCTGTTTCTGGCTGAACGCGACCTCCAGCGGAACGTCATGGCGACCCTGCCCTATTTTCAGGCCGTCCCGCATCTCGTGCAAGATTCAGATGCCATCGCAACGCTGCCCGACAGCCTCGTCCGGACGTTTTCCGCCGACCCGCGCTTCGTATCCATGCCGGCACCGACCGAAATCGCGGCGTTCGACTATTGGGTCCTGTGGCATGAGCGCAGCCGGCGCGATCCGGCGACCTTGTGGGTCATAGACCTGCTGGTGGCCGCCTGTGCAGAAATGGCCGACTGAATTCGGCCACCCCTGAGCGGCTGCGAAGCGATCACGCCGCCCGCGTTCCCAGCATCCTGGCGGCCACGTCGTCACGCCACCAGAAGCGGTGCACGAGAACCATCAGGATATGCCCCGCGATCAGCGCCAGCAGCGTCCAGGCCAACGTGGAATGCAGCAGATTTGCCGGCGCCGTCATCCATTCGATCTCGTTGCCGGTTGCGGCGCGAAGTTCGGTACCGAACAGCTTCACCGGCTTGCCGCTGCCGAACATCCGCAGCAACGCTAGGGTAGGGACGATCAGCATGAGCGCGTACAGCGCGATATGGCCGATCTTCGCGAAACCGCCGATCAGACCCTGATGGTAGGCCGGCCGCGAGGCAGACTGGCCAAGCGCCCAGCCAACCCGGATCAGGACGAGACACCACAGCACAGTGCCAACCGAAGCGTGCGTCCCCACCCAGAAGCCGGTCAGAGGCACCCGCCCCAGCACCTCCTTCAACACCATACCGGTGAACTGCCAAAGAAGAATAACCGCCATCGTCCAATGGAGGAAGCGGGTGAGCGCGCCATAACGGTTCGGTCCATCCTTCATCGTCAAATCCATCTCCAACTGCGCTAAAAGTGATATTTCATGCGACCGATGCCAGGCGCAGGGCGTGCGGCATGGCGCTCGAGACGATCGAGGCGTGATCCTCTTCCGGCATCAAGGAGAAGCGCACACGCTCTTTCCCCAGCACATCGCCAAGGCGCGCGCTCAGGTCGCGTGCGTTGGCCACCATCTGGCGAGATACACGGCGAGCGAGTGCATCGGCACTGCCCGGCATGCCCACCTGCCACGGCGGCAATGCCTCTTCCCATCCGCCCACCGCCATGAACAGGCGCCGATTCAGATCGGTCAACCGGCCCGCAGCGTCGAACAAGCCGCTCCTGTCCCACCAGATCGACGGACTGATCGCAGCATAACCGGCAAAGGCTCCCGGATGATTGCACAAGGTCCAAAGCGCAAAATAGCCTGCCAGAGAGTGACCGAACAATGTCTGCCGATCCCGATCGAGGGGTGCATGCACCGACACCGCCGACATGATCTCCTCCCGCAGGAAATGGAGGAAGTCGAGCGCGCCGCCTGCCGGGGACCCATCAGTCAAGCCTGTCGGTGGCGCGGTGGTGAAATCGCGCTGGCGGTTCGCCGCGCCGCCAGCGACCACGACCGGCGACACGCCGATGACGACCAGCGAGGATACGCCCGTCGCATCGCTCCGTCGCGCCATGCGCCGCAAGGCTTCCACACAGGTGCCAAAACAGCCTGCGGCATCGAGCAGGCAGATCGACGCCCAGCCCGATGCCGGGGGCTCGCCGTCCGGAAGCGCGATGTCCAGGCGATAGACCTCGTCGCTTCCCCCACGTAGGATAGGAAAACTTTCGGTGCGCGGGAGGCAGAACGGACGGGCCATGGCTTTCACTAACATGGCCCGGCAAACCGCGCTCATCTCCATATGAGCATAATGGTTATCCGAATTTCGGATGTTAATTGCACTTTACAATCATTATTAAGTAGAGGAACTCCCGAACGTCTGATCGGGTCTTTTGAATGGGGGCGAACATAGTCGGAAATACCCATCAAGCCGGCAGAAACCGTCGCTGGATTCTGATCGTACTGGCTATCGTCGCGCTGGGCCTTGCTCTGGCGTTCATGTTGAAGTCGCCACGAGCGCCCCTCCAGGATGCCAAGCCGGAAGCCAGTGCGCCGTTGACCGACGCGCGCGGGCGGCCGATCAAGCTCACCGGCCCGGTTCATCGCATCGCGATCGACGACAGCCGCTATCTGGTGGCGCTGGGCCTTATTCACCCCGACCCGGTATCGCTGCTCGCCGCTTGGCCGCAGGATATCAACCGATTGGGCGACGACACCTACAAGCAGTTCCTGGCCAAATCGCCACAGTTGGCCGACCTGCCCAAGATCGCCAGCTCGGCTGGCAATTTCGATGTCGAATCGCTGCTCGCCGCCGCACCCGACGTTGCCCTGCTGTCACTGGAAAGCGGCATCACCGATGCCCAGATCCAACAGCTCGAAGCCGCCGGCATCCCGGTCGTGATCGTCGATTTCTTCGTCAAGCCATTCGACAATCTGGAACGTAGCCTGCTGATCCTGGGCAAGCTGACGGGACGTGACGAGCAGGCCAATGCGTTCACGACCTTCCGCGCGGAGAGGATGAAGCGGATCGCCGACCGCGTCGCTGCCTTGCCTGCAACCGACCGTCCCACCGTGTTTCTGGAAGCGCATGCCGGTATGAACGCCGACTGCTGCAATTCGCCGGGGCGGGGCAATATCGGCGACTATCTGACCTTCGTCGGCGGCCACAATATCGGCGCGGACGTCATCAACCAGTCGTTCGGCAAGCTGAATCTGGAATATGTCATCTCGCGCAACCCGGATGTCTACATCGCCACCGGCGGGCCTCATCTCGCCAAGGCCGGAGGTCTTGTGCTGGGGGCTGGATACAGCGCGGATCAAGCCCTGGCGTCGCTCAGGAAAGTCGCCAGCCGGCAGGGAATTTCCGGCCTGTCGGCGACCAGGGATGGGCGAACCCACGGTTTTTCCCACCAGCTGATCAACTCGCCGCTCGATATCGTCGCGATCGAGGCCTTCGCCAAATGGGTCCATCCCGACCAGTTCCAGGATGTCGATCCGGCGGACACGCTGGCACAGATCAATCGGCAGTTCCTCGCGGTGCCCTATGAGGGCGTCTACTGGGTCGACCTTCGCTGACGCGCAACCAATCCTGTCCCCTTTACCAACCTGGAGAAGACTGATGACTCCCCTGTCTCGCGGCCTGAAAAGGACCAGCATCGCCCTGTTGACCGCCGGATCGCTTCTGGCCGCCGGCACCGCGACGGCGCAAACGCCGTTCGGCGCGCTCGATCGTACCTCGGAAGCGCGGGTGAACTTCTCCGCCGCCGAACGCGGCGCGCCGATCCTGGCCGGCAGTGAGGTGGCGGTCGCCGGTCAGGGCTTTCGTCCTGGTCAGCAGGTCACCCTGCTTTACGGCTCCACGCAGCTGCCCGGTGGCGCGCTGACCGCCGATGGCGAAGGCAAGATTGCCGGCAAGCTGAGCGTGCCCGCCAATGCCGTGTCCGGCACCCACCCGATCGTCGTCGTCGCGCAGGCGCCCTATGCGGCTTCCGTCGCCGAGCTGAAGGTGTCGCCCACCGTGCCGCTGTCGGGGCAGCAGAATTACGAGACCAAGGAAGCCGGTGTCGTGCGCGGCATGTATCAGTCGGCCTACAGCCGCAAGAACAACGCGCTGTTCGTCACCTCCGCGATCGGCCGGCCGCCGGTGCGCGAATCCCAGCTGGTCAAGCTGAACGCCGACAGCCTCGCCATCGTCGCCCGTGTGACGCCTGCCCCGGCCCCCGCGCCGCAGCGGGCCGCGCCCGCCGGCCAGCCCGCCGGTGAGGCGCAAGCTCCCGGCGTCTTCGCCGTCTATGGCGTCGGCGTCGACGACACCAAGGACACCGTGTGGGTGACCAACACCCGCCAGAACACGGTAGCGGTCTACCGCCAGGGTGACCTGACCCTGATCAAGCAGTTCGCTCCCGGCACCGTTAACCATGCGCGCGACATCGTCGTCGATACGGTCGTCGGCAAGGCCTATTCGGGCGCCACCGGCACGCCGGACGTCGTTGCCATCAACACCGGCAGCCTGGACGTCGCCAAGACCATCTCGGTCCGTTCCGCGCGTCGCGGCCAGGAGTTCTCGGCCGCCAGCCTGTCGCTCGATGCAGCCGCGCACAAACTCTATGTCGTCAGCCTGTCGACCAGCGAGGTCGCAATCATCAACACCCAGACCGACGAGGTCGAAAAGGTCATTCCGGTTCCGGGCGCGAAGGGCGCGATCGGCGTCTCGCACGATCCGCAGACCGGCCGTATCTTCGTTGCCTCGCAGGGCAGCGACAACCTCGTCGTCCTGGACAAGGACGGCAAGGTGATCGCCGACACTCCAGTCGGTGCCGGCGCGCTCAACGTCGCGTTCGACCCCGTCAAGCGCCGCGCCTACGTCAGCAATCGTGGCGCCGGTACGGTCGCCGTCACCGATGTCGACGGCAAGATCGTCGCCAATCTGGGCCCGGCACCGCTGGCCAATCACGTTTCACTCGGCAAGGACGGCGTCGTCTATGCGGTCGACAAGTCGGCCGGCGCCCGTGAAGCTGAAAGCGATACGATCCTGCGTATCCGTCCGCGCAGCTGATCGCTTCCTGGCCGGGGCGCCGTTCGCGGCGTCCCGGCCGATTTTTTTCTAACAGACAACATTGGCCCCATCCGCGCTTCCCCGCTTCAGGGAAGCAAGGGATCGGGGCCAGTGTCGTTTCGGAGCTATCGGACCCGATCCGTTTCAGCGTCGGTCCGCTTTCAGAGAATGTCTTCGATCGCGATCTGGAGGCCGACCGGGCTGGCCTCGACACGCGCCGCGACCTTGTAGACATCGGCCAGCACGGACGCGGTGATCGCTTCCGCCGGCGATCCATCGGCAACCAGCCGACCATCCGCCAACAGCACCACGCGATCCGACCAGCGCGCCGCCATCGACAGGTCATGAAGCACCATGACCACGATCATCCCCTGCTCTTGCGCCAGAGCCCGGACCAGCTTCATAACTCTCAGCTGATAGTGCAGGTCGAGCGCACTGATCGGCTCGTCCAAAAGCAGGACGCGCGGCTGGCGAACCAGCGCCTGGGCGAGCGACGCGAGCTGCCGCTGCCCGCCCGACAGATGGTTCAGCTCCGTCATTGCCAGATGCGCGATGCCGACCCGCTCGATCACGTCGAGGGCACGTTCGACGATCAGCGCCTCGGGCACCACCTCCCCTCCCACGGGGGAAGCCCGCATCGCCCCGATGACGCCTTCCAGAACCGTCAACGCGACCCGCTGCGGCAGGCTTTGCGGCATGTAGGTGACGACCCGGGCGCGATCGGCCAAAGCCATCGACAACAGCTCGCACGCTCCCAGGCGGATCGATCCTTCGGCCGGCTGCAAGCCAGCGATGGCGCGCAGCAGCGTGGTCTTGCCGGCGGCGTTCGGCCCCAGCAGCGACATCACCGTGCCGGGTTCGATCGGGTCCAGGTCAAGGCTGTCGACGACCCGATGGCGGCCATAGCCGGTGCTGAGCGCGCTGATTGCGAGGGCTGCGGCGTTCATGGCGGTCATGCCCGCTCCGGTTTGCGCAGGATGAGGATCAGGAACACCGGCACACCGATCATCGACGTGACGATGCCGACCGGCAGCAGCACGCCGGGTACCAGCAGCTTGCTGCCTACCGACGCCAGCGACATGATCAGCGCGCCGGTAAGCAGCGAGGCCGGCAGCAGGAAGCGATGATCCTCGCCCAGCATCAGCCTGGCGATAAGAGGACCGACCAACCCGATGAAGCCGATGGTGCCGACGAAGGCGACCGAGGTCGCGGCCAGCGCGCTGATCCTGAACAGCGACATCAGCCGCAACCGCCTGACGTCGATGCCGAAGCTGCGCGCCCGATCCTCGCCCAGCTTCAGGGCCGTCATGGCGTGAGCGGCGCGCATCGAGAACGGCAGCACCATCGCCACAACCAGGGCCAGCACGCCGAGATTGGCCCAGGTCGAGCGGCCGAGCGATCCCATGCTCCAGAAGACGAGTTGCGACAGCGCCTCCTGCGAGGCGACGAACTGGATGAGCGCGACCAATGCGTTGAAGGTGAAAACCAACGCGATCCCGAATAGCACGACCCCTTCCACCCCCGCCGCCCGGCTGCGCGCTAGCGCCTCCAGCAGCAGGACGGACGCAAAGGCGCAGATGAAGGCGTTGATCGGGATCATCCAGTCCGCACCGACGAACGGCAGGCTGAAACCGAGGACGATGGCCAGCGCGGCGCCGAACGAAGCCGCCGACGACACACCCAGCGTGAACGGGCTGGCCAACGGGTTGTTGAGGATGGTCTGCATCTCCGCCCCGGCCAGCGACAATGCAGCGCCAACCAGAATCGCCATAAGCGCATAGGGCAGGCGTACGTCGCGGATGATCGTCACTTGAGGGGCCGTCAGCCGCTCCGGATTGAACAGGCCGGCCCACACATCGACCAGCGGAATCGCCGACGGGCCGGTGGAAATGTCGAGCGCGAACGCCATCACGCATAGCAACCCGAGGCCGGCGACAATGACAAGGCGGCGGCGCAACATCGCGTGATAGGCAGCAATGGTCGTCCGGCGCGCGTCCTCCGGTTCCGAGGCGGTACCGCTGCTTGCAACCATCCCGACCTCATTCATCCGTCCGACCATTGCCTTTCCTTACACAGCCGCACTGTTTTCGGCACCGATATCGGCTATCCTCCGCCACACGATCCGAACGCTGCGGCCCCCCGCTCCGCTTGGCGTCTATCCGCCTTGGCTGGCTTACGAAAGGCACTGATCTTGAAGATTCTCGACCCGTTCCTCGATATGGCGCCGACGATGACGGCGTGGCGGCATGATTTCCATCGCCACCCCGAACTCGCGTTCGGCGAAACCCGTACCGCCGGGCTGGTCACGGAGCGTTTGCGCGCCTGCGGTCTGGAACCGGCAACGGGCATCGGCGGAACCGGTGTCGTCGCGGTGGTGGCCGGCAAGGCCCCCGGCCCCTCGATCGCCTTGCGGGCCGACATGGATGCCTTGCCGATGACCGACGAGAGCGGCCGCGACTGGGCGTCGGCTGAGGCCGGCGTCGCCCACGCCTGCGGCCATGACGGCCACACCGCCGCTCTGCTGGGGATCGCCCAGCACCTCGCCGCCAATCCGCCGGCGACGGGCCGGGTCGTGCTGATCTTTCAACCCGCTGAGGAAAATGGCCTTGGCGCGCGGGCGATGATCGACGACGGCCTCCTCACCCGTTTCGCCTTCGACGAGGTTTATGCCTTCCACAACATGCCGCTGCTCGCGCCCGGCACGGCGGGAGTCAGGACCGGCCCGACCCTCAATGGCTATGTTATCTGGGAAGTCGAGGTCGAGGGTGTCGGCGGCCATGGAGCGGCCTTCTTCAACGCCACCGATCCGTTGCAGGCGGCCGCGCGACTGGCGAGCGAGATCTCCTCGATCGTCGGACGCTATCTGAACCCGGCCGAAAGCGGTCTCATTACCGTCTGCTCGCTCCAGGCCGGCAGCTCGCACAACATCATCCCGGCGACTGCCAAGCTCAGCGGCACCCTGCGCGCCCTGAAGCCCGAGGTGCAGGAGCTGCTCTACCAGCGGCTGGAAACGGCCTGCGCCGGCATCGCCGCGATGACCGGCTGCACAATCCGCTGCACGCGGCTGGCCGAGGTACCACCGTGCGTCAACGCGCCGTCGGGCGCCGATCATGCCGCCGCCGCCTGCGCTGCGGTGCTGGGCGCGGACAACGTCATCCGCGACCATGCCCCCTTCCCGTTCACCGACGATTTCGCCCTGTTCCTGCAGGCGGCGCCCGGCGCCTATCTGTTCCTCGGGCAGGACAGCGCCATGTGCCACAATCCGGCCTATGACTTCGACGACCACCTGCTGCCGGTGGCGGCCAGCATCTTCACCGCGCTGATCCGTCAGCGGCTCGGCTGAGCCTCCACGCGCGTTCATCCCCTCAGCGTCGCGCCGCCGTCGACATAGAGGTCGGCCATGGTGATGTGGCCGGCACGGTCGGAAAGCAGGAACGTGACCGCTGCGGCGATATCCTCGGGCGTCGCCAGCTTGCCGAGCGGGATGCCGGCCTTGAACGCTTCGGGTTGGCCGGCGATGACGCGCGCTGCGCCTTCGTCGTCGGCCCACATGCCGGTCTGCATCGGCGTCAGCGTCGATCCCGGCGCGACGATGTTGCAGCGGATGCCGAGCGGCGCCAGCTCCAGCCCCAGGCAGCGCGTGAACATGGTTGCCGCCGCCTTCGACGCGGCATAGGCGGCCATGGCGTGACGGGGCACGCCGGCAGCATTCGAGCCCACGGTGACGATGCTGCCCCGACCACGCGGCGCCATTTGACGGGCGAGCGCGCGGCAGACATGGAAGACGCCGTGCGTGTTGACATCGAACACCCGCCGCCAGGTCGCATCGCTGGTCTCCAGCACCGTGTCGGTCGCGAGGATGCCGGCCACGCTGGCGCCGAGATCGATCGGACCCCAGACGCGCTCGACCTCTGCGACCAGCGCGTCCACCGCCCCGCTATCGGTGACGTCGAGCGGCGTCGACCAAATGTCCGGATCATCGCCATCCGGCAGGGAAAGGTCGGTGGCGACGACCCGTGCCCCGCCGGCCCGCAGCGAACGGACGACCGCCCCGCCGATACCGCCGCCCGCGCCGGTGACGAAGGCGATTCTACCCTCGAAATCCCCTGTCCCGCTCATCCGTCCCGCCCCTTTCCAGTCATCCGTGCCGACAGGGCCGGCGCGATCATCGCGCTGGCCGGCGCTCCGGTCAGCTGGGGATGGAGGAACGGCACCGTCACCCCGTCCAGCGTTCCGGCATAGGGCATCCACAGCTCGGGGACGAGCTGGGGTCGTGCCTTATGGTCCTCGCCCGCACGCACATGCGTCAACCGCCCCTCATAGCGCCGATGATGGTGACCGCGCACCAGTCGGTTGGTGTCCAGCACCACCCGCACCACCCCGTCCAGCGCGCGCGCCGGCAGGTTACCGAGGGGGCTGTCGCCATCCCGCAGGAAGGCAACGATCTGATCGCGCGTGACGAGGTCGGGATAAAGCTCGGGATCATAGCCGGCGATGGCGAGCAACGCCCGCATCGCCTGACTCTCGGTCGGCTCCGGCTCGGCCCGCCAGCATTCGGCGGGATAGGAATCGAGCATCGCGACCAGCCCGACCGCGCGGCCCGCCGCCGCCAGCTCGACCGCGATCGCCTGGGCGATGATGCCGCCCACCGACCAGCCGGCGACATGATAGGGTCCGTCCGGCCATGTCTCGATCATGCGCCGGGCATAGTCGGCGGCAAGCGCATCGATACTCTCCGGCACCGCCACGTCGGGGTTCAGCGCCGGCGATTGCAGGCCGTAAACGGTGCGCGCTGGCGCGAGCGAGGCCGCCAGTGTGCGATAGCCCCAGCACAGGCCGCCCGCCGGGTGAACGACGAACAGCGGCGGCAGCGCTTTGTCACCCCCCGCAAGGGTGATGATCGGGCCGAGGCTTCCGTCCTCCCCCGCGCCGCCCGCGTCGATGCGGCGAGCGAGGCTGGCGACGTCCGGCGTTTCGAATAGCGTCGCAAGGCCGGGGTCGTGGCCCCATGTCTCACGGATCCGCAGCATCAGCTTCATCGCCTGCAGCGAATCCCCGCCCAACGCGAAGAAGTCATCCCGCGCGCCAATGGCGCCTTCGGTAGCGAGCAGCTCGGCATAAAGCGCCGCCAGCTGTCGCTCGGTCTCGGTCGCCGGGGCTTCGCCGCCCTGACCGCGGAAGCTGGGCGCGGGCAGTTGCTTGCGGTCGAGCTTGCCGTTGGCGGTGACGGGCAACGCCGCCAGCTCGACGATCGCCGCAGGGAGCATATAATCGGGCAGGCGCTCCGCGAGCGCGGCGCGTAGGGCGTCCGGGGTATAGCCGTCGCCCGGCACGACATAGGCGATGATGCGTCCGTCGCGCGCGATCACCGCCACGGCGCGGGTCTGGCCGGACGCGACGATCGCCGCCTCGATCTCGCCCAGCTCGATCCTGAGACCACGGATCTTCACCTGATGGTCGGCGCGGCCGAGGAACACCACCGCCCCATCCGGCCGACGCCGTGCAAGATCGCCGGTCAGGTAGAGCCGCTCGCCGGGATGGAAGGGGTCGTCGATGAAGCGTTCGGCGGTCAGGTCCGCCCGGCCCAGATAGCCGCGCGCCAGCTGCACCCCGCCAAGATAGAGGTTGCCGACCACGCCTGGCGGCACCGGGCGCCGCCAATCGTCGAGCAGGACCAGCCGCGTGTTCCACACCGCATGGCCGATCGGCACCGGACGCGACATATCGTCCGCACTCGCGGGCCAATAGCTGACATCGACCGCCGCCTCGGTCGGACCGTAGAGATTGTGCAGCTCCGCCGTGACCCGGCGATGGAAACCGTCCCGCAGGTCGGCGGCCAATTCTTCGCCGCTGCAAAAGACGCGGGCAATGGCGATCCCCGCCGACTCCGGCGCGTCGAGGAAGGCGGCCAGCATCGAAGGGACGAAGTGCAGCGTCGTGATCGCCTCGCCTCGAATCAACGCGGCGATGGCGGCCGGGTCGCGATGCGCGCCGGGCGGCGCCACCACCAGTGTCGCTCCCGCGATCAGCGGCAGGAAGAACTCCCACACCGAAACGTCGAATGTCGCCGGCGTCTTCTGGAGAATGCGGTCGTGGGAACCTATGCCATAATGATCCCGCATCCACAGCAGCCGGTTGACGATCGCCCGATGGGTGACGACCACGCCCTTGGGGTCACCGGTCGACCCGGACGTGTAGATGACATAGGCGGCATCGTCCGGCCTCGGTTCCGGCAACGACGAGGCGGGCGCATCCGGCCAGTCAGCGGAGCTGAGCAGGCATGGCCCGTAAAGGCCGTAGGGGTCATCGGCCGCCAGCACCGCCACCGGCTGGGCGCTGTTCAGGATCGTCTCGACCCGCCCCGCCGGATGGTCGAGATCGAGCGGCAGATAGGCCGCCCCCGCCCGCAGCACCGCGACCAGCGCCACCACCAGCTCGAGCGAACGTGGCAAGGCGACCGCGACCACCCGATCGCGGCCGGCGCCGAGCGCGACCAGCGCCCCAGCCAGCGCTGCGCTTCTCCGATCGAGTTCGGCATAGTCGAGCGACTGTCCCTCGAAGCGCAGCGCCTCCGCGCCCGGGGTCGCGCGTATCGCCTGTTCGATCAGGGCCGTCAGCGTCGTGTCGGGTACGGGATGGGCGGTGGCGTTGAAGGTCTCCAGCTCCGTCGCCGCCTCGCACGGCGTCGCGGTCGGCACCGCGCCCAGCGTCTCGGCGTCCGCGGCGGCGGCGAGGAACACCGCCAGCCGCTCGCCATGAGCGGCGACTTCATCGCCGCGATAAAGGTCGGGATTGGCGTCGACCTCGATCGTCAGGCCGTTCACCCCGTCACCGCGAAAAGTGAAGTTGATGTCCTCGACCGGTCCCGTGCCGGTGACGTGGAGCGCGACGTCGAGGCCGGTAAAACGCGGCGGCCGGTCATAGGGTTGAACGTTGATCAGGGGACCGTAGAGTCGCCGGCTGCCGCCAATCAAGCCGAGGTCGCGGCGCAACTGCTCGCTGCGATAACGGCCATGCCGACGCGCCTCTGCAGTCGCCGCGGCGACCTTCAGCAGATAATCGTCGAGCGGCGCCGCCTCGTCCGGCGCGACGCGCAGCGGCAGCACATTCATGATCATCGCCGGCACCCGGGCCGAGGCGCTGCCCATGCGGCCCATATGGGGTACACCGACGATGATCTCCGCCGTGCCGGTGAAGCGGCGGCAATAGCCCGCGACCAGCGCGGTCAGCGCGTCCGGCCAGCCCACACCCACTGACTTCGCCCGGCGCATCAGTCCAGCGCGCGTCGCCTCCGCCAGCGGACGTTCGTAGCGGTGAAAGCCATGGGCCGACACCGCCCGGCCAGGCGCCATGCCGACGACATCCTCCATGCCATCCAGCGCCCTGCGCCACCACGCCGCGTCCTCGGTCCGCTGAGGTGACGCGGTATAGTCTGCGTCTTCGACCAATATGCCGGCCAGCGGCGCGAAAGGACGGCCCCCACTCGCGGTGCCGGCAATCCGGGCGTTGTAAAGCTCCGCGATGCGGGCAGTCAGCAGCACCATGCCATAGCCGTCCGTGGCCAGATGATGCACCCGCTGCGCCCAGATATGGTGATCAGCCTCCAGCCGATAGAGATGCTGTGCGGCCAGCGGCTGAGCGGCCGGATCGATCGGCGTCGCCATGTCTCCCCGGATCGCCGCCAGCGCCGCCACGTCCGGCGCAGCCGCGCCCGACAGGTCGATGAGGCGAAGGCGAGGACTGAACGCGGGATCGGTATATTGCGCCGGTCCGTCCGCGCCCTCGACGATACGCAGCGACAGCGCCTCGGCCTCCGCACTCGCCTGGTCGACGGCGGCACGAAACGCCTCGACGTCAAGCGGGCCGCGCAGGTCGATATACTGACCGGTGTTGAAGATCGGGTTGGCGGGGTCCAGCCGCTGAGCATACCACAGGCCCGACTGGGCCTCGGTCAGCGGCACCGCGTCAGGTCGGTCGCTCAACCCTGGCGCTCGCGCACGATCGCCCACAGGCCCGACAGCGTCATGGCTTCGGCAAGGTCGGGAAAGCCGATCGGCACGCCCGTCTCCTCCCATTCGAGGACGAGGTTCATCGTCCGCATCGAATCAAGGCCGAGGTCCATCAGGTTGTCGTCGTCGCCCACGGCCGACGGCGCCTGCTCCAGAATCCGGGCGATATCGCCGCGCAGGCGGTCGAGGGTCACGGCTTCGGTGGTCATGTCAGCGCCTCGATGATCTGGCGGGTGGAAAGGACGACGCCGATGCAATCAGCGACCTCGGACAACGCGGCGTCATGCCATGCGCGCGAGAAATCACCGAGCGCGTCGGCGGCGAAAAAGGGCTGGATGTCGAGCTGGAAGGCTTCGCCCGCCGTCATCAGACAGCCGATATGGGCATAGACCCCGCAGATGATGATCTGGTCGCGCCCACGCGCGCGCATCAGCGTCTCCAGATTGCTGCGCTGGAAGGCGCTGTAGCGGTGCTTGACCAGCACGATGTCGCCATCCGCCGGGGCCAGCGGTGCCACGATCGCCTGATGCTCTGGCGCGTGGCGCATGCCCGGCCCCCAGAGATCGGCCTGCAAGCCCCGGTCACGCCGATCCTGATCGCCATTCTGGGCAGTATAGAACACCGGCACGCCCCGGACGCGCGCCGCCCCGATCAGCCGCGCGATGGCCTCGGTCATGGGTGCGATCGGCGCGACGCCCGGCGTGAAGGCGTCTACGAAATAGGCCTGCATGTCGTGAACGAGCAGCACCGCGCGATCGGTCTCCAGCGGCCAGTCGGCCCGCGAGGCGGGAATCTCGCCCTCGCCCGGCAGATCATAGGCGGCGATCGACGGCAGGCGGCGGGGCGTGCTCACGGCTTCTTCTCCTGATCCAGCAGGCTCTCCCGGAGCGCGGCGCGCAGTTCCTTGCGGCTGATCTTGCCGACCGCAGTGGTAACGAAGGCATCGACGAACACCAGCTGATCGGGAATCTTGAACGCTGCGATATCACGGCCGCGCATCCATGCCTTGATCGCCGGCGCGGTCGGCGCCTCGCCCTCGGCGGGAATGATGAAGGCGCAGCTGCGTTCGCCAAGGAAGGCGTCGGGCACCGACACCACAGCCGCATCGAAGATCTGCGGGTGGGCGAGCAGGTGATCCTCGATCTCCTCGGCCGAAATTTTCTCGCCGGCGCGATTGATATGGTCGGTGGCGCGACCCTGCACGACCAGATAACCGCCCGGCAGCCGCTTCACGACATCGCCGGTGCGATAGAAGCCGTCGACGGTGAAGGCGCGCGCATTGGCGGCGGGATCGTCATGATAGGCCCGGATCGTATAGGGGCCGCGGGTCAGCAGATGACCCGTTTGCCCATCCGGCACCGGCGCACCCTGATCGTCGAGAACCAGCACCTCATCGTCGGTCGAGATGGCACGCCCCTGGGTGTCGGTGATCGTCTCCTCGGGATCGTCGAGACGGGTGTAGTTGACCAGCCCCTCCGCCATGCCGAACACCTGCTGCAATGTGCAGCCCAGCACGGGCCGCACACGCCGCGCCGCCTCGGGCATGAACTTCGCTCCGCCGACCTGCAGCACCTTGAGGCTGGACAGGTCTCGCTTCGTCCTGGGCGCGGCCTGCAGCCACAACAGCGCGAGCGGAGGTACAAGCCCGGTGATCGTCACCCCTTCCGCCTCGATCAGGGCGAAGGCGACGTCCGGTGTCGGTTGCGGCGCCATCACCACCTTCGCGCCCGCCAGGATCGCGCCGAACACGCCCGGCGAACTCATCGGGAAATTATGCGCCACGGGCAGGGCCGCAAGATAGACGCTGTCGTGCGTGACGCCGCAAATCTCGTTGCTGGCCCGAATGCTATACAGATAGTCGTCATGGGTGCGGGGAATGAGCTTCGACAGACCGGTGCTGCCGCCCGATATCTGCACCAGCGCAACACCCGAGGGATCGGCATCCGCAACCGGCAGAATGGCTGGCGCGGCCTTGAAGTCCCCGAACGCCACATGCGCGCCCGCATCCCCGACCACGATCGCGTGACGAACGCTTGGCACCTCGGCCAGCACCGCATCGGCGAGCCCCCGGTAGTCGAAGCCGTCATGCCGGTCCGCAACGACATAGGCCACCGCCGCCGACTTGCGGGCGAAATGGGCGATCTCGGTCAGCCGGTGGGCGGGAAGCGCGAACACGGGGATCAGCCCGGCCCGGAACAGACCGAACACCACCGCGAAGAATTCCGGGATGTTGGGCAGCTGGACGACGACGCGGTCGCCCGGCGTCAGGCCCAGGCCGAGAAAGCCAGCCGCCGCGACCTCGGCGCGCGCCGCCAGCTCGGCATAGGTCCAGCGCTCCTCACCGCTCACGACGGCAACCGCGTCGCCGTGCCTTTCCACCACCGAAGCAAGGACGGAGCGGAACGTGTCTCCGCGCCAATAGCCACGCTCGCGATAGCGGGCCGCGAATTCAGGCGGCCAGACCTGCTCGAGCGGCGCGGTCATGCTGCCTTCTCCACCAAAAGCTCCTTCGCGTTCAGCCCCAGCGCGTCCAGCATGGCCCGGAACTTGGCAGCGGTTTCCGCGACCTCCGCTTCGGCATCGGAGCCCTCGACGATGCCCGCGCCCGCGTTCAGCACCAGCGCGCTTCCCTCGACCTGAGCGCAACGGAGCGCGACATGCCATTCGCCGTCACCAAGACCATCGACCCAGCCGACCGCACCGGCATAATAGCCCCGGCCATTGGGTTCCAGCGCACGGATCGCCGTCAGCGCCTCTTCCCGGGGATGCCCCCCTACGGCCGGCGTCGGATGGAGCAGCGCCGCCAGCCCTGCGGCCGAAGGGGCATCGTCGCTTTTCAGGACACCCTCGATCCTGGTGCCCAGATGCCAGACCGTCGCCGTCGAATGCAGCCCCATGCCGTCGGGCGCCGACAACTGGATGCAATAGGGTGCAAGCATATCCAGCACTGCTTCAGCCGTCAGCGCATGCTCGCGCCGGTCCTTGTCCGAACGCAGCAGCGCTGCGGCGGCGTCCCGATCCTGTTCGGGGTCCGGCGAACGCGCCGCCGACCCGGCCAGTGGGTGCGAAGCGATGTGAAGACCGCGCCGTGACAGCAGCAATTCAGGCGTGGCGCCGACAATCGCTCTGTCGGGCGCGCCCAGGGAGGCCAGGAACACCGTAACGGCCGGATCATTGCATAGACGCTCGGCAATGGCGACCGCATCCACCGGCCCATCCATCTCGACTCTGAGCCCGCGCGCCAGAACGATCTTGCGTAATCCACCCACGGGCGCGGCGGCGATCTTCGCAACCGCCGTACGGACGGCAGCGGCATAAGTCGACGCCTCCGGCATCTCAACGACACCAACCGGCCGGCTGGCGCCGGTCAAAGCCGCATCGCCGAAAGCGGCGGCCAAGCCCCGCGACAAGTCGATACGAAGACTATGTTCCGGGAGAGTCAGCAGGACCTCCCCGTCCCTGTCGAACGGCATTGCCCCGACCAGCAGGCCATCACCGCCATAAGAGGCGAAGAACCTCCGGCACCGTTCCTCCGTCGAGCCTATTCCGTGGAAATTGAGGCTTTCAGCAACCCCTGATGCCTTCAGAAAGGTGTCTGCTGACCTTAATCCAAACACCTTTTCAATCACTCCCGCTCCGGCTGGAGCCACATGATCCAGATGCGACCGTTTCGCAACAGCGCGATAGCCGCTATCCCGTACCATGGTGAGTGCCTGAGCCGAATAGTGCTTATCCGATCTGGGAATGATTATCGCATCGCAGACTTGCGTAGGATGCCGCCTGGAGCAGCCATCGTAACCGCCACCCGCGATAAATTGCGATTAATTATTATTACCTTTAATGACACCGCCTTCGCGACTGCCTTCCGCCCGTCCGACCTGCATTGCGTTAAAGACCACGTGGGGACACCGTCCCCGGAGACCCATTCATGAACGAAGCCTCACCCTCCCGTCCGTCCGAAGGCACGCCAGCTACGGCCGCGCCATCGCCGATCAGCCTGAAACCGTTGATGTTCCAGACTTTTGCCTGCTCGATGGCGATGATGTCCTTTGTCGCCATCGCGGGCCCGTTGGCGCGGACATTCGGCCTTCAGCCCTGGCATCTGGGGCTGACGATGACCATCGCCGGGATCGGCTGGATGGTCATGGCGAGGGTGTGGGGGACGGCGAGCGACCGACACGGGCGACGCGCCATCCTGTTGCTGGGGCTTGGCGGCTTCACCCTCGCCTATCTGCTCCTGTCACTGTTCATCGACATTGGGCTGCGGACGACGATGCCGCCGATGCTCGCCTTTGCGGGGCTGCTCATCGGACGCGGGATGGCGGGCCTGTTCTATGCCGCCGTGCCGGCCGCGACGATGGCGCTTGTCGCCGACCATGTCGCCCCCCAGCAACGCGCGGGCGCGATGGCGACGGTGGGCGCGGCAAGCGCCGCCGGCATGGTCGTGGGGCCCGGCTTTGCCGGGCTGGTCGCACCGTTCGGGCTCCAGCTGCCGCTTTACGCGACGGCGGCGCTGCCGATCATCGCGTTCATCGTTCTTTGGAGAATATTGCCGCGAGACCTTCATCGGGCACCGCCGAAACGCCAGGAGTTGCGTCTTTTCGACTCCAGACTCCGGCGGGCGATCGCCGTCGCCTTTGTCGCGATGCTGAGCGTCGCCATGGCTCAGATGACCGTCGGCTTCTTCG
This sequence comes from Sphingomonas sanxanigenens, assembly GCA_037190805.1. Taxonomy (GTDB): domain Bacteria; phylum Pseudomonadota; class Alphaproteobacteria; order Sphingomonadales; family Sphingomonadaceae; genus JBBCJR01. The sequence continues at coordinate 350,059 of JBBCJR010000004.1, forward strand.
CTCTCGACCGGCTCGGCCTCCCGCCTGCCCAGGCGGCCAGCGCCGCTGGCATCGCACTGGCACTGGTGGGCGTGTCACTGGTCTGCGCCCAGGTCCTGCTGCGTAAGCTCGGCTGGCCACCCGCCCGCCTGATCCGCATCGGCGGTTTCGTGGGCGGCATCGGCTTCGCCAGCGTCATGCTGGCAACCAGCGCACCCATGCTGTGGGCCAGTTTCGCCTTCGCAGCGCTGGGCATGGGATGGGTCTATCCGTCCGTTTCCGCTCTCGCCGCCAATGCGGTCGAACCGCATGAGCAGGGCGCAGCCGCCGGATCAATTGGCGCGGCGCAGGGATTGGGCACCGTCCTGGGACCGATCGTCGGCACCGTCGCCTATGGGATCGACAACGGTTTACCCTATGCCATGACGGGCGCGTTGCTGCTTCTGACCGCCCTGTGGAAATCACCTGCGTCGCGATAAGGGGCCTTCATCCTTGCCTCTGCGATCATCGTCAGGCCTGCCTGCATCGTCGCTCAACGCATAGACGGACTGCGACTGTCATGCCATGTCGTGGGTCGCCCGGACATGATCCGGCTGTCTCAACGAGGCACGAATGAGGAGATGGATAATGGGCTTGCTGGGAATGACGGCGACCGCCGCCGCCGGATTCGCCCTGCTTCAATCTGTGCCTGAAAGGCCGCACGCAAACGTGGCGGCAGCTACCCCTTCCTCCTCCCCAAGTCGCGTGTCCCCAACGCAGGTAGGCATCAACCTCTCAGGCCTGTTCTATTACGCGACCGAGCGGCCATTCAGTAATCTCGCGGCCGTGGGAGAATGGCGCACCGCCGGACCTGGCGCTACGATGGACCACATCCCGCCGGCTTATCTCGATCGCAACGGCTATCCGTCGATCTGGCCGACCGGGCAGATCGATGGCCGCAATCTGGTCTCTACCTTTCTATTGACTCCCCATCCACTCCCGAAGGAACCGATTGTCTGCACCTGGACAGGCAAGGCGGAGGTGAACGTTCATGGCCTCGCTATTGCCGATGTGAAGCCGGGCAGCCGCCGGCTCAGCTTTCGTCTGGTCTCTGACCAAGGCGTCTGGATCACAGTTAATCAGTCCGACCCAAAGTCCCCCCTTCAGAATCTCGACTGCCGGGAGGAAAGCCGATCGCGCGATATGGTGTTCGACCCTGACTACATCGGGATGGTGAAAGATTTCGACACGGTGCGGTTCATGGATTGGCAATGGGTCAATGCCAATGATCCAGTCACTTGGGAAACCCGCAAAACGCCGCAATCGATCTTCCAGAGTGGCGCGCGCGGCGCAGCGGTGGAACATATCGTCGCCTTGGCGAAAGAGGCCGGCGTGAATCCTTGGGTGGTGATGCCCTATGCCGCCGACGAGGACTATGTTCGCAAATTCGCAGCCTATATGCACGATCATCTGCCGGCCGACCGCACCGTGTTCGTCGAACTCGGGAATGAGGTCTGGAACGCCCAATTTCCTGCCGCCAAACAGTCTCTGGAAGACGGCTTGGCGGCAGGTCTCAGCCCCGATCCGACGACTGCCCAGATGCTGAACTACGCGCGGCGGTCAGTCCTGATCTTCGATATCTGGTCAGCTACTTTCGCCGACCGGCCAAACAAGCTGGTGCGGGTCATTTCGACCCAGAACGCCCAGCCCCGCACCGCCGAGATGGTGCTTGGCTATTCGGGTCTGAGGGGCAAGGTCGATGCTTTGGCAACGGCGCCCTATTTCTACATCGACAATCCCGCAGCCAAGGTGACGGGCGACAATCTGGACGCCCTGTTCGCCGCCCTCGACAAAAGTATCGATGGGGCAATTGATCTCGCTGCCCAGAATAAAGCAATCGCCGCCCGGCATGGTCTTCGCTACATCGCCTATGAAGCCGGACAGCATCTCAGCTTCTATGGAAAGCAGCCGCTTCAAGAGGCCGTTCAGCGCGACCCGCGCATGGGGGCGCTCTATTCCCGCTATCTCATCGAATGGCAACGACGGATCGGCGACCTGATCGTGCTCTTTGCTTCTACTGCCAAGCTAAGCGACGGCGGTGCTTGGGGGCTACGTGAATATTCGAGCCAGCCCTTTTCAGAGGCCCCGAAAGCGGATGCTGTCGACAGGTTCATGAAGTCGCTTCCTGAGCAGCCCCTGCCCTGAACGCGCCGCATAGCCCCTCAACGGGCGTCGGCGACCTCCTGCAGGATTCTGCCTAGAGCAATGCCGGCGGCCTCATCGGACAGATGACTTTGCGCGAACGCCGATGCCGCCGTCGCCAACCGCACCCGCACCACTTCGTCGTCCCACAGCCGGCGCATTGCGGCAGCCAGGATTTCGGCATTACCAGGGGGAACGAGAAGGCCGGTCCGATCATGCTCGATATAGTCCGCAGTCCCTGTTGAAGCAGTGGCGATGACGGCCCGATTCATCCGCATCGCTTCTATCACAGTAACCTGACCGGATGCTTCGCGCGCATTGGTCAGTGGTACGATGCTGAACCGCGCCTGCTGAGCAAGCACCCGGCACTCCTCAGGACTGAGGCCTGAACGAGCGGTGACGTTCGCTGGCAGGTCCAGACCCGTGATCAACCGCGAGGATGCGATGATCGTGACTGGCAGACCAGTGATACGCGCTGCCTCGACCAATGTCGGATAGTCGCGATTGGCCGACCCCATGGCGACGATGAAGGGCGCATCGCGACATTCTTCCGCCGCTACCGGAATCGCCGCCCGCTGCAACGGAACGAAGCAGACCCTTTCCTCAGATATGGACAGGAACCGGGCCAACATCCCGACCTCGAACGAGGAATGGACGACAAAGCGGTCGATCCTGCCGAGTGCGGCCTGCGCTACCGCGCGCTTGATCCCGCCAGGAAAGGCGCCGACATTGAAGCACCAGGCAATAATCGGAATATCGCGCTTGGAAAGACGACGTTGCAGACCGGCCATCGCCGCCAATTGAGGAAATACCGTTACCAGGCCGTCGGCATCCCTGAGGCCAGCCGACGCCTGCCGCCAATAGCGCCGCCATCCCGCAATCGGCGTGCCTCGTCCGGCTCGATTGTGCCAACTGCCAGTGGCTTGCTGGGGCACCGGCACCTTACGAAATTGGAATCGCTCGGATGGCACGAAGTCATCGATCCAACGGCTGTCGCCTCGAAGGTCATGAAAGAACGGAGCCGCCACATTCCAGAGCATGATAACGGAATTTCCAATGATCAGGCCAAGGGAGCTGGCCGCTAGGCTCAGACTCTAGGCAACGCCCCTTCCAAGTCAATGAACCCGGCCTATTTCCGTTCTGACAGAAAATCCGTTATCATCACCCTCGTGGCGGTGCGTGATGGCGCCTGCGCCGGATCGGCATACGCCGGATGACGTCCGCTGGACGAGATATCCGGACGGACCAGCTTTGGAGAGCTGCCATGGCCGCGCCTGTCACCCTGCAATCGACACAAGCCGATGCCGCCCGCGTCACCCTCCCCGCCGTCCGCCGGATCGGCGCCGATGATCTGCGCTGGTCGCTGGCCGAAGGGTGGCGTGATTTCCGCAGCCTACGCGGCGACCTGATCCTGGTGGGATTTCTCTATCCGCTGGTGGGGCTGTTCGCAGCGGTGTTCGCGCTCAACGCCAAGCTGCTGCCGATGCTGTTCCCGGTCGCCGCCGGTCTGACCATCCTCGGCCCGGCCGTGTCAGCCGGTTTCTACGAGCTGGCGCGGCGGCGCGACGCTGGTGAAGATGCCGGCTGGGGCCATTTTCTCGACCCGCTGCGGGGCCGGTCGCGGCTGCCGATCATTGCGCTGACGGGAATGATGATGGGGGTGTTCCTGGCCTGGCTGGGCGCCGCCTGGGCGATTTACGACGCGACGCTCGGCCTCGATCCGCCCACGACGCCCGGCGCCTTCCTCGCTCAGTTGTTCACCACCCCCGCCGGCTGGGCGATGATCGTCGTCGGCAATCTGGTCGGCGGCCTGTTCGCTGTCGTCACCCTGATGATCAGCGCGATCTCGTTTCCCATGGTGGTCGACAAGCCGGCCAGCGCCACCGGAGCGGTGATGACCTCCATCGCCGCCTTCCGGGAAAATCCTGGGCCTATGCTTGGCTGGGGAGCGCGGATCGCTGCCCTGCTGGTCCTTGGCAGTCTGCCGCTGTTCATCGGCCTGGCCGTGGTGTTGCCGGTGGTCGGTTTCGCGACCTGGCACCTCTATACCCGCGTCGTCGAACGCTGAGCCGGCCCGGCCCCTGACGGACCGGAGCCCGGATCAGATATGCAGCGCCCGACCATAAGCGGCGAGGACGCTCTCATGCATCATCTCGCTTAAGGTCGGGTGCGGGAAGACGGTGGCCATCAGCTCGGCCTCGGTCGTCTCCAGCGTCTTGCCGATGGTGTAGCCCTGGATCAGCTCGGTCACCTCGGCGCCGATCATGTGGGCGCCGAGCAGTTCGCCGGTCTTGGCGTCGAACACCGTCTTGATGAAGCCTTCCGCCTCGCCCAGCGCGATCGCCTTGCCATTGCCGATAAAGGGGAAGGTGCCGACCTTGACCTCGTAGCCCGCCTCCTTCGCCTTGGCTTCGGTCAGGCCGACCGAGGCGATCTGCGGGTGGCAGTATGTGCAGCCGGGAATGTTACGCGGATCCATGGCGTGGGGATGGTTGCCCGCGATCGCCTCGGCTGCGATGACGCCCTCGTGGCTTGCCTTGTGCGCCAGCCACGGTGGCTGGGTGACGTCGCCGATGGCATAGATCCCCTCGACACTGGTCCGGCAGGCGCCGTCGGTGACGATGTGGCCTTTCTCCGTTTTGACGCCGAGCGCCTCGAGGCCGACATTCTCGGTATTGGGGACGATGCCGATGGCGACGATGACATGGCTGAACTCGACCGTCGAAACCTTGCCATCCTTGTCCTTGATCGCGGCCTTGACGCCATTCGCACCGACATCGAGCTTGTCGACGCCTGCTTTGGTCAGGATCGTCATGCCCTGCTTGACCAGTGCCTTTTCGAGGAAGGCGGAGACGTCCGCGTCCTCCACGGGCACGATCCGGTCCATCATCTCGACGACCGTCACCTCGGCACCCATGTCATTATAGAAGCTGGCAAACTCGATCCCGATCGCACCCGATCCGATGACCAGCAGCTTCGATGGCATCTCGGGCGGGGTCATGGCGTGGCGATAGGTCCACACTCGCTTGCCGTCCGCCTTGGCGGACGGCAGGTCGCGGGCGCGCGCGCCGGTGGCGACGATGATGTTCTTCGCCGTCAACTCCTCGGTCTTGCCATCGCGGGTGACGGTGAGCTTGCCCTTGCCCGTCAGCTTGCCGTCGCCCATGTGGACGGCGATCTTGTTCTTCTTCATCAGGTGCGTGACGCCCTGATTGAGCTGCTTCGCCACCCCGCGCGACCGCTTGACCACGGCGTCGAGATCGGCGCTGATCTTTTCCGCTACCAGCCCATAGTCCTTGGCGTGGCGCATATAGTGGAAGATCTCGGCCGAGCGCAGCAGCGCCTTGGTCGGGATGCAGCCCCAGTTGAGACAGATGCCACCCAGATTCTCGCGCTCGACGATCGCGGTCTTCAGCCCCAGCTGCGCTGCCCGGATCGCCGCGACATAGCCACCTGGACCGGAGCCGAGGACGATGAGGTCGTAAGTCTCGGCCATTATGCCAGCATCCCCAGCGGATTTTCGACCAGGCGCTTGAACACCTTCATCAACTCCGCCCCGTCGGCGCCGTCGATGGCGCGGTGGTCGAAGCTGCCCGTCGCGCTCATCACGGTGGCGATAACCAGTGCGTCGTCGATCACATAGGGCCGCTTCTCGCCGGCGCCGATCGCCATGATCATGCCTTGGGGCGGGTTGATCACGGCCTCGAACTGCTTGATGCCGTACATGCCCATGTTGGACAGGCTGGCGGTGCCGCCCTGATACTCCTCGGGCTTCAGCTTGCCATCGCGGGCGCGGGCGGCAAGGTCCTTCATCTCGGTAGCGATCTGGGCAACGCCCTTCTGGTTGGCGCCAGTGATGACCGGGGTGATGAGGCCGCCCGGAATCGACACCGCGACCGAGATGTCGGCGCGGCTGAAGGTGATCAGCTGGTCGCCCGCGAACTGGACGTTGCAGGCCGGCACCTCGATCAGCGCTGCCGCCAAAGCCTTGATCAGCAGGTCGTTGACCGACAGCTTGACGCCCTTGGCCTCCAGCGCCGCGTTCAACTCGCCGCGCAGCTTGAGCAGCGCGTCGAGGCGAATGTCGACCGTCAGGTAGATGTGCGGCACCTGCTGCTTCGATTCGGTCAGCCGACGCGCGATGGTCTTGCGCATATTGCTGAGCTTGGTCGCTTCATGGGGGATGTCAGGCACCGGCACGGTAGCGGTGGCCGAGGTCGGCGCAACCGGCGACTCTCCCTTGGCGGCGGCGGGCCGGGTCGCGCCCTTCGGCGCATCCTCGACATCCGCTTTGACGATCCGGCCACGGGGGCCTGAGCCTTTCACGACCGACAGGTCGACACCTTGCTCGGCAGCGATCCGGCGCGCCAGGGGGCTGGCCTTGACGCGCTCGCCCGAGGTCACCGGGGCCGGCTTGGACTCGGCCTTTGGCGCCGGCTGGGGGGCTTCCTCGTCCTTGGCCGGCTTGCCTTCCGGCGCTTCGGAAGATTTGGTATCTACCTCGGGCGCGGCCTTTGCCTTCTCCTTGGGCGCGGCCTTGGCGGCAGAGGCATCTTCGCCGTCCGCCGCCAGTGTCGCGATGACGGTGCCGACCTTCACCCCGTCCGTGCCTTCAGGCACGGCGATGGAGACGATGGTGCCCTCGTCGACCGCCTCGAACTCCATCGTCGCCTTGTCGGTCTCGATCTCGGCGAGCAGGTCGCCAGCGGCCACCGTATCGCCTTCCTTGACCAGCCATTTGGCGAGCGTCCCTTCCTCCATGGTCGGAGACAGGGCCGGCATCTTGATCTCGATCGGCATCCTCGCTCAGTCCTTGTAGCAGACGGCCTTGGCGGCCTTCACGACGTCCTCGGTCTTGATGATCGCGGCCTTTTCGAGGTTCGCGGCATAAGGCAGCGGCACATCCTCGTTCGTCACCCGCATCACCGGCGCGTCGAGGTCGTCGAACCCGTCCTCCATGCAGATGGCCATGATCTCGGACGCGATCGAACAGGCCGGCCAGCCTTCCTCGACGACCACCAGCCGGTTGGTCCTCTTGAGGCTGGCGAGCACCGTTTCGCGATCGAGCGGACGCAGGGTGCGCAGGTCGATCACCTCGGCCTCGATCCCCTCCCCGGCCAGTTTCTCGGCCGCGTCCAGCGCCACACCGACGCCGATCGAGTAGCTGACCAGCGTCACGTCCCCGCCCTCGCGGACGACACGCGCCTTGCCGATCGGGAGAACGACGTCATCGCCCTTCGGCACGTCGAACGACTGGCCGTAGAGCAGCTCATTTTCGAGGAACACGACCGGATCCTCGCTCCGGATCGCGGCTTTCAGCAGTCCCTTGGCATCGGCCGCGCTGTAGGGCGCGATGACGATGAGACCCGGCACCGCCGCATACCAGGCGCCGTAGTTCTGGCTGTGCTGGGCGGCGACGCGGCTGGCCGCGCCGTTGGGGCCGCGGAACACGATCGGGCAGCGCATCTGGCCGCCGGACATATAATTGGTCTTGGCGGCCGAATTGATGATGTGATCGATCGCCTGCATGGCGAAATTGAACGTCATGAACTCGACGATCGGCTTCAGCCCGCCCATCGCCGCGCCGACGCCAATGCCGGCAAAGCCATATTCGGTGATCGGCGTGTCGATGACCCGCTTGTCGCCGAACTCGTCGAGCAACCCCTGCGTGACCTTGTAGGCGCCCTGATACTGAGCGACTTCCTCGCCCATCACGAACACCCGCTCGTCAGCACGCATTTCCTCGGCCATCGCGTCGCGAAGCGCCTCGCGCACCGTCTGGCGAACGCTTTCCACGCCCTCGCCCGCTTCCGGTGTCACTGTAGCACCCGGCTTCACCAGCTGGGTCGTGCCGGTCTCGGCCTTGGTCTTTTCAGTCGATTCGGGCTCGTTGGGCTGGTCCTTGCCTTCGGGCGCCTGTTCCTTCGGTGCCGAAGAAGCCGCCTTTTCCGCCGGAGCGGCAGGCGCGGCGTTGACATCCTCGCCCTCGGCCGCAAGGGTCGCGATGACGGTGCCGACCTTCACATTGTCCGTGCCTTCGGGCACGGCGATGGAGACGATCGTGCCTTCGTCGACCGCCTCGAACTCCATCGTCGCCTTGTCGGTCTCGATCTCGGCCAGGATATCGCCAGACGACACGGTGTCGCCTTCCTTCACCAGCCATTTGGCGAGCGTCCCTTCCTCCATGGTCGGGGACAGCGCGGGCATCTTGATTTCGATGGGCATCAGTAGCTCCCGACCAGGACGTCGGTATAAAGTTCGGACAGAGCGGGCTCAGGGCTGTCTTCCGCGAAATCGGCGGCTTCGGACACCTGCTCGCGGATCGCCTTGTCGATCGCCTTCAACTCCTCCTCGGTGACGCCGAGCTTTTCCAGCTCAGCTTTCGCCTGATCGATGGGGTCGGATTTTTCGCGCACGGCCTGCACCTCGTCGCGCGACCGGTATTTGGCCGGGTCGGACATCGAATGCCCGCGATAGCGGTAGGTCTTCAACTCCATCAGCACCGGCCCCTTGCCCTCACGCACCCAGTCGAAGGCGACCTCGGCGGCACCGCGCACGGCCAGCACGTCCATGCCGTCGACCTGCATGCCGGGGATGCGGAAGCTCTCGCCGCGCCTGTAAAGCTGATCCTCGGCCGAAGAGCGGTTGACGCTGGTGCCCATGGCGTACTGGTTGTTCTCGATGATGAACACGACCGGCAGCTTCCACAGCTCGGCCATGTTGAACGCCTCGTAGACCTGGCCCTGATTGGCCGCGCCGTCACCGAAATAGGCCAGGCAGATACCGCCGTCGTCCTTGTACTTATGCGCGAACGCGAGGCCCGCGCCGATCGGCACCTGAGCGCCGACGATGCCATGCCCGCCGAAGAAGCCATGCTCGACCGAGAACATGTGCATCGAGCCGCCCTTGCCACGGCTGATGCCGGCGGCACGACCGGTCAGTTCGGCCATGACGATCTTGGGATCGATACCGCAGGCGAGCATATGGCCATGATCGCGATAGCCGGTGATTACCGAGTCTTTGCCCGGCGTGATCGCAGATTGAAGGCCCGTCACGACCGCTTCCTGACCGATATAGAGATGGCAGAAGCCACCGATCAGCCCGAGCCCGTAAAGCTGCCCCGCGCGCTCCTCGAAACGCCGGATCAACAGCATCATCCGGTAGAATTCGAGCAGCTCCTCCTTGGAGGCATTGTACCTCTTTGGTTCAGAAGGGCGCTCACGATTTGGCTTATTCGGTTCAGCGGGGGCCGCCTTAGACGTTCGGGCTGCTCGGGCCACGATCACGCTCTCCTTGTAGTGCGGGACGGGTTTGCGTCCGTTATGAACGGCAACAACGTACAGAAACGCCCATCGGACGCAATCCGAAAGCGCTAAAAACGTCGAAAGTCGCGATTAACGCAGGGGAACGACCAGCTCATCCGGGCGCACGACACCCAGGTCGCGGCGAACCAGTTCGTCCGCCATGTCGGGATCGACAGCCTGCGGATCGAGCAGGCCGGCCCGGTGCTCCAGAACCGCCTTGCGCTCGGCCAGGGCGGCACGATCAGCCTCCAGCCGCTGACGTTCCTGATTATAGCCCTTCCACGCGATAAGGCCGCTGGGGCCGAGCGCGGCATGGAAACCGAAATAGCCGATCACCGCGACTGCCGCCGCAGGCAGCAGGGCGGCACGCAGCGGCACCTTCCATGCACCGGCGCGGCGGCCGCGTGGACGGCGGTTGAGGGGCGATGGCTTGATCCGCGACATTGCCTTCCCCCTTACCGCCTTTCGTGCCGTCGGGGAATCCCTCTCAGCGCCTCTTGAGGCCGGCGAAGATCGCGGCGCCGGCATAGCGCGCGGCATCGCCCAGCTCTTCCTCGATACGGATCAGCTGGTTGTACTTGGCGAGCCGGTCCGAGCGAGCCAACGAGCCGGTCTTGATCTGGCCGCAATTGGTGGCGACGGCGAGGTCGGCGATGGTCGCGTCCTCGGTCTCGCCCGAACGATGCGACATCACCGCCGTATAGCGGGCGCGCTGGGCGATCGACACCGCCTCCAGCGTCTCGCTCAACGTCCCGATCTGGTTGACCTTGACCAGCAGTGAGTTGGCGAGGCCACGTTCGATACCGTCGGACAGGCGCGCCGGATTGGTCACGAACAGGTCGTCGCCGACCAGCTGCACCGTATCGCCGATCGCGTCGGTCAGCGCCTTCCACCCCTCGAAATCGTCCTCGGACATGCCGTCCTCGATCGACAGGATCGGATAGCGACGCGTGAGATCGGCGAGATAGCCGGCCATCTCCGCCGGCGCGAGCGTGCGCCCCTCTCCGCTCATCACATAGGCACCATCCTTGAAGAACTCGGTCGCGGCGCAGTCCAGCGCCAGCACGACGTCCTCACCCGGCTTGTAGCCCGCCTTCTCGATCGAACGCATGATGAAGTCGAGCGCGTCGGTGGTCGAGCCGAGATTGGGCGCGAACCCGCCCTCGTCGCCCACCGCCGTCGACAGGCCGGCGTCGTGCAGCCCCTTCTTCAGCGTGTGGAAGATCTCCGCGCCCCAGCGCACTGCTTCTGCCAGGGTCGGCGCGCCGACCGGCATGACCATGAATTCCTGGAAATCGATCGGATTGTCCGCATGGGCGCCACCATTGACGATGTTCATCATCGGCACGGGCAGGGTCGACGCCGATACCCCGCCGACATAGCGATAGAGCGGCAGGCCCCGCGCATCCGCCGCCGCCTTGGCGGTCGCCAGACTGACGCCCAATATGGCGTTGGCGCCGATCCGCGATTTATTGACTGTGCCGTCGAGGGCAATCAGCGCCTGATCCAGTTCGAGCTGATCCTCGGCCTCGCGGCCAACGATCTCCTCGGCGACCTCACCGTTTACGGCCGCGACCGCATTGCTGACGCCCTTGCCGAAGTAACGCCCCTTGTCGCCATCGCGCAGCTCCACTGCTTCATGCGCGCCTGTTGACGCCCCTGACGGCACCGCCGCGCGGCCAAAGCTGCCATCCTCCAGCAAGATATCGACTTCCACAGTCGGATTACCCCGGCTGTCGAGGATTTCGCGCGCGTGGACGTCGAGGATGGCGGTCATGTCTGGCCTTTCTCCGGCATGCTTGGAATGCGGCTGGCGATAGCCGCTCGGGGCCAACGGCGCAATCGGCGCGAACCTTGCCACCTTGCCGGGGACTGGCAGGCTGTGCCAGTTGAACTTATCTCATCGGCGGAACGAACCCGGCCAGCCCGGGTTATCCACCAGCATGCTACTTTGTCCGGAGATTGGCCATGTCCAACCAGCTTCCCGAAGGCACCGACCACATCATCGACAGCGCGAGCGCCAGCGACATCGCTGTCACGCCCGCCGTCACGGCTGCCAAATCCGCCGCGTCCGAAGCAACGGGCAAGGCCAAGGCGGCGGCGTCAAAACTGAAGGACGAGGCGACCCGCCTCGGCAGCACCGCCGGTGAAAAGGCCCGCGGCTATGCCGATGCGGGCAAGGACAAGGCGACTGACGCCCTCGACAATTTCTCCACCATGCTACGCGACGCCGCCGGCTCGGTCGATGAGCGGCTGGGCAGCCAATATGGCGATTATGCCCGCAAGGCGGCGGATTCACTGGCGTCCTTTTCCGACAATGTTCGGAACAAGGAGGTCGATGATTTCGTCACCGGCGCTCGTGATCTGGTCCGCAAGAGCCCGGTCGTCGCGATCGGTGCCGCCGCGGCATTGGGCTTTGTCATCGCGCGCCTGCTGAAATCAGGCGGTGACGACAATAACGACAGCGCCGCCTGATCCCGTGTCGACGGGGGCACCTGTGGACGAGGCGAGCGAGAGAGAGGCCGGCCAGCGCGAAGGGTTGGGTGAAATGTTCGCCCGACTGATCGACGATGCCGGCAATGTCGTTCGCGCCGAGATGAACGTCTATCGGCAGAGCGCGCTGCACCGGGTCGGTCTGGCGCGGGGCGGCGTGATCAAGCTGGCGATCGGCTTCGGCCTGTTCCTTGGCGCGCTGTTGTGCCTGATGATCGGGGTGCTGATGGAATTGGCGGCGGTGGTCGGCCCGCTGGCCGCCGGGGCGATCCTCGCCGTCGGTGGCGGCGTTCTGGGCTTGCTGCTGGCCAGCTGGGGGCAGCGGGAACTGGCTGCCGTTATCGACGCCGACGATGATGACGACAAGAATGACGAGGGCATCCGATGAGCAGCGACAGCAACCGGGTCGTCATCGCCCGCGCAAAAGCTCAGCTTGCCCGGGTTCAGATGAAGGGCACGCTGAACGACATCCGCCATCGGCTGTCACCCAAATCGCTGGCCAGCGACGCATGGCATCGGTTGAAGCCGGGCAAGGATGGCGGCGGCGGCGGTGCCCTGGGCCTTGTTCGCCCCGCGCTGGCTGCGACCAGCCCGGCGACCAGGATTTCGCTGGCACTGGCCGTCGCAGGCTGGGTCGGACGACGCCTTTCCGAACGCCGGAACCGGGCTCCGTCGCCACGGGTTATCGAAAAGGATTTCGCGACGCCGCTGGGGGCGGTCGCGCAAAGGACAGGAAGAGCTGCCATGTCATTCAAGGAAAAGGCGGAAAGCGCACGCGACTACACCTCGGAGAAGGTTCACTCGGCGCGCGATGCCGCACGCGAGAAGGCGGGTGCGGCGCGTGACTATGCCGCCGGCCGCTATGCCGAGGCGCGCGAGCGGGCCAGCGAGTTCTACGAATCGGCGCGCGAGACGAGCCATGAGGCGGGTGTCTATGCACGGGAAAAGGCAGCCGCCGCGCGTCAGCGGGTCAGCCGCGATGTCGAGGAAAACCCGCTTGTCGTCCTTCTTGGCGGTCTCGCGGCCGGTGCACTGATCGGTGCCCTCCTTCCTCGCAGCCAGCGCGAAAGCAAGCTGGTCGGCGGCCTTGGCGCCGGCCTTGCCGGGAAGGCCCGTGACGCGGCTCGGGCCGCGCGCGAAGCCGGCCGTGACGCTCTGTCGGAAGCAGGCCTTACCTCTGAGGCTGCCCGCAAGGCTGCACGGGATGTCGCGGATCGCGCTCGCAAGGCCGCTTCAGCAGCTGGCGATAAGGTGAAGCGAGGACGCGGCTCCAACGCCTGACGCTGCCCTGGGGCAGGTGCCGACAGCGCACCGCCCCACCCGCCCCGTCTCACGACGTGACGAGTCGGATGTGCCGGCGAACCGGCAGGACGATAGTCTTGCCCGCCCCTGAATCCCCTGTTCAATGCCTATTCACGGCATCACCGGCATATGTCAGGGAACGAGTTTGCAGTGATGGACCAGAGAGCCATCGAAAAGATCGGAGCTTGCTGATGCGTTTCATCCTTCCCGTCATTGGCGCCGCCACGCTGATCGCAGCGCCGGCGGCCGCCCAGCAGCAGGCCGCGGCAGGCGAATTCGTCAGCTCGCTGTCGAACCAGGCGTTCGGCGTCCTGAAGGACAAGAGCCTGTCACGGGCCGAGGCCAAGGCCAAGTTCCGCACCATGCTGGCCCAGAGTTTTGCCACCAAGCAGATCGGCGACCGCTTGATCCGGACCGTCCGATCGACGATCACGCCGCAGCAATATGCCGCCTATTCGGCCGCCTTTCCCAATTACGTCGTCGGCGCCTACGCTGATCGCCTCTACGATTATGCCGACGCCACGCTGAAAGTGTCGCGGGTCCAGCCCGTCGGCAGCGGCTTTGCCGTATATTCCTCCGTCACCCAGCCCGGTCAGGGTCGGCCACTCGAGGCCGTGTGGTCGGTGGTGCCCGCCGGCGCGGGCAAGTTTCAGATCACCAACCTGACGGTCGGTGGCATCAACCTGGCGCTGACGCAGGAAGCGGACTTCAAGAGCGTCATCCAGCGGCAGGGTTTTGATGCGCTGGTCAATTTCATGAAGTCGAAAGGCTGATCAGGCATGTCGAGGGCCGGTGACAAACCGGCCCCGTTCGCGCTAGGAGCGCTGCATGTCAGACAGCAAACTTCATCTCGTCTTCGGCGGCCGGGTGGTAGACCCGCAGGCGCTGGATTTCCAGAATCTCGACGAACTCGACGTCGTTGGCTTCTTCTCCACCTACAAGCAGGCCGAGGATGCCTGGCGGGCAGCTGCCCAGCGGACCGTGGATGACGCCGAGATGCGTTACGTCATCGTCCATCTGCATCGGCTGCTGTCACCCGACGCAGATTGAACCGGACTCCGGGGCGGCACGTCGATCGCGCCAATCCGGCTTTGCTCAGATGAACTCGATCTTCTCGATCGAATAATACCGGTCGCCTGACGGCGTCGACACTTCGACGTCGTCGCCGACCGAACGGCCGATCAGTGCGCGGCCCAGGGGCGACACATAGGAAATGCGCCCCAGCCTGGCATCAGCCTCCGAATTGCCGACGATCTGATAGGTGACGGGCTTGTCGTCATCATCCAGCAGGTTGACGGTGGCACCGAATACCACCTTGTCGCCCGACAGGGTGGTGGGATCGATGACCAGGGCGCGCGACAGCTGGCTTTCGATATCGGCGATCATCGCCTCATTCTGGCCCTGCCGTTCCTTGGCGGCATGATATTCGGCGTTCTCGGAAAGATCGCCATGGGCACGCGCTTCCTCGATCGCCAAGACGATGGCAGGACGTTCCACGGATTTCAAGCGATGCAGTTCTTCGGTCAGGCGCTGATGGCCTTCGCTGAGCATCGGAACCTTGTCGACCGTGGCCATATCAGCCCTCCTGCACTGTCAAAGACGGCTCGTGCGCGGCGAAGCGCCGCACACACGAGAACCGGCGTTGACGGAAAATCTTACGCGTTCGAAACCGAATAATAGGACTGGAGAGAGCGCACTTCAAGGCGTCCACGGCGTAAAGCCTGGATCGCCTCCGCCGCAGCGACGCAACCCGCCGCGGTGGTGAAATACGGAACCTTCCCATAAAGCGCCGAGGAACGGATCGACTGCGAATCCTGTAGCGACTGCCAACCTTCGGTCGTGTTGAAGATCAGATCGACGCCACCATCCTTGATCCGGTCGACGATGTGCGGCCGACCCTGGACGACCTTGTTGACCCGTTCAACCGCTAGCCCCTGCCCCGTCAGATAATCGGCGGTGCCGCTGGTGGCGATGATGGTGAAGCCGAGATCAATCAACCCCTGCACAGCCGGCAGAACCGTCCCCTTGTCGCTGTCCTTGACCGATACGAAGGCAGTGCCCCCGGCCGGCAGCAGCGTGCCGCTACCGATCTGCGCCTTGGCGAAAGCGGTTTCGAAATCGCGATCGATTCCCATGACTTCGCCCGTGGACTTCATTTCCGGACCCAATACGGGATCGACACCGGGGAAGCGGGCGAAGGGGAACACCGCCTCTTTCACCGCGATGTGATCGACGTCGCGGCTGATCGGCAGGAACGGTGCCAACGGTTCGCCCGCCATCACCCGTGCCGCGATCTTGGCGATCGGGCGGCCGATCGCCTTGGCGACGAACGGCACAGTGCGCGAGGCGCGTGGGTTGACCTCGATCAGATAAACTTCGCCGTCCTTGACCGCGAACTGGACATTCATCAGCCCCTTGACGCCAAGCGCCCGCGCCAGCGCATCGGCCTGACGCTCGATCTCGGCGATGATGGCCGGGGCAAGGCTGTACGGCGGCAAGGAGCAGGCGCTGTCGCCCGAGTGGACGCCCGCCTCCTCGATATGCTGCAGGACACCCGCGACCACCACGTCAACGCCATCGGAAATCGCGTCGACATCGACCTCGACCGCATCCCGCAGATACTGGTCGATCAGCACCGGCGCATCGCCCGAAACCTCGACGGCGGTGGCGATGTAACGATCGAGCTGGGCGAGATTGTCGACAATCTCCATGCCGCGTCCACCCAGCACGTAGGAGGGCCGCATCAGCACGGGATAGCCGACGCGCTCGGCCACCGCCGCCGCTTCGTCGCGGCTGCGGGCGATGCCGTTGTTCGGCTGCTTGAGGCCCAGCTTTTCCACCAGCGCGGCGAAACGCTCGCGATCCTCGGCCAGGTCGATCGCATCCGACGAGGTGCCGAGGATGGGAATGCCCGCCCGCGACAATTCGTCAGCCAGCCTCAACGGCGTCTGGCCGCCAAACTGGACGATCACGCCTGCCAGTTGCCCCCTGGATTTTTCCAGATTCAGGATCTCGAGCACATCCTCGGCGGTCAGCGGCTCGAAATAGAGGCGATCCGAGGTGTCGTAGTCGGTCGACACCGTTTCCGGATTGCAGTTGATCATGATCGTCTCGAAGCTGGCTTCCTCCAGTGCGAAGCAGGCGTGGCAGCAGCAATAATCGAACTCGATGCCCTGGCCGATGCGATTGGGGCCACCGCCCAGGATGACCACTTTCTTGCGGTCCGAGATACCGGCCTCGCACTCGGGTTCGCCAAAGGCCGGCGCCTCGTAGGTCGAATACATATAGGGCGTTTTCGCCTCGAACTCGGCCGCGCAGGTGTCGATGCGTTTGAACACCGGCCGAACGCCGAGCTGATGACGCAGACCGCGCAATTGCGACTCGGTGACGCCGCCGGTCATCGCCGCCATCACGTCATGCACGATGCCCGACCCACGCGCGGCCGCCTTCGCCATGCCGTTGCGGCTGTGCACCGACCGCAGCGACAGAGCGGCAAGCCGCTTGTCGGAAAAGCCCATCGCCTTCAGCCGCCTGAGCCCTGCCGCGTCGGCGGGCAGGCCGTCTGCGATAATCTCCGCCTCGGCCCGAATTACCTCTTGGATGCGCTCCAGGAACCAGGGCGTGTAATGGGTGATGCGGTGAATATCCTCGACCGACAGGCCCTCGCGCAGCGCCTGGGCGATAACCAGCAGCCGGTCGGGCGTCGGGCGGGCCAGTTCCGCCTCGATGACGTGGCGATCCGCTCCGGCCAGCGCCTCGACATCGTTGAAGCCGCTGAGCCCGGTTTCCAGACCGCGCAGCGCCTTCTGCATCGATTCAGCGAAGTTGCGGCCGATCGCCATGACTTCGCCGACGCTCTTCATCGCCGTCGACAGCAGCGGCTCGGCGCCCTTGAACTTCTCGAACGCGAAGCGCGGAATCTTGGTGACGACATAGTCGATCGTAGGCTCGAAGCTGGCCGGCGTGGCGCCGGTGATGTCGTTGTCGATCTCGTCAAGCGTGTAGCCGACGGCGAGCTTCGCCGCGACCTTGGCGATCGGGAAGCCCGTCGCCTTCGACGCCAGCGCCGACGAGCGCGAGACACGCGGATTCATTTCGATGACGACCAGCCGTCCATCCTTCGGATTGACCGCGAACTGGACGTTGGAACCGCCTGTTTCGACACCGATTTCACGCAGCACCGCGATACTCGCGTTGCGCATGATCTGGTATTCCTTGTCGGTCAGCGTCAGCGCCGGGGCGACGGTGATGGAGTCGCCGGTATGGACGCCCATCGGATCGACATTCTCGATCGAGCAGATGATGATGCAGTTGTCGTTGCGGTCGCGGACGACCTCCATCTCATATTCTTTCCAACCGAGCACCGATTCCTCGATCAGCACCTCGGTGGTCGGGCTGGCGTCTAGGCCACCCGTGACGATCTGTACGAACTCGTCGCGGTTATAGGCGATGCCGCCGCCCGTGCCGCCCATGGTGAAGCTCGGCCGAATGATCGCGGGCAGGCCCACCGTCTCAAGCGCGACGAGCGCCTCCTCGATGGTGTGGGCGACATCGGAGCGGGGACTTTCCAACCCGATCTTGTCCATCGCCCTGCGGAACTTCATCCGGTCTTCGGCCTTGTCGATCGCCTCGGCATCGGCGCCGATCATCTGACAGCCATATTTCGCCAGCGTACCGTCATTGAACAGCGCCAGCGCGGTGTTCAGCGCCGTCTGTCCGCCCATCGTCGGCAGTACCGCGTCGGGGCGTTCCTTCGCGATGATCTTGGCAACGATCGCAGGCGTGATCGGCTCGACATAGGTCGCGTCGGCCAGGTCCGGATCGGTCATGATCGTCGCCGGGTTCGAGTTGACGAGGATGATGCGATAACCCTCCTCGCGCAGCGCCTTGCACGCCTGCGTGCCCGAATAGTCGAACTCGCACGCCTGACCGATGACGATCGGCCCCGCGCCGATGATCAGGATGGAGGAAATGTCGGTGCGTTTGGGCATGGCTTCAGTTCATCACCAATAATCCCTCTTTCCCGACGGAAAGAGCGGCAAGGACGATCATGTCACGCATTCACGCGACGGCTTTTTTGAGCTGGTTCACGAACCGCTCGAACAGATAGTGGCTGTCCTGCGGGCCAGGGCTGGCCTCGGGATGATATTGGACGCTGAACGCCGGCTTGTCAGTCAGTTCCAACCCGGCGAGCGAGCCGTCGAACAGGCTGAAATGGGTCGGACGAGCATTGGCCGGCAGGCTGTCCGCCTCGACCGCGAATCCGTGATTCATGCTGGTGATCTCGACACGGCCGTCATCGGTGCGGCGAACCGGATGATTGGCGCCGCGATGGCCCTGATGCATCTTCGCCGTCCGCCCGCCGACCGCGAGGCCGAGCAGCTGGTGGCCAAGGCAGATGCCGAAGATCGGCTTGCCGATCTCCAGCAGCCGCTGGATCACCGGCACCGCATAATCGCCGGTCGCGGCCGGATCACCGGGACCGTTGGACAGGAATACACCGTCGGGGTTGTGGCTCATCACATCGTCGAACGACGCGGTTGCCGGCACCACCGTCACGTGCGCGCCAGCAGCGACGAGATTTCGCAGGATGTTACGCTTCAGGCCATAGTCGATGGCGACGACATGGGGACCTTCGGGATTGGCGCTGTGGGTGGCATAGCCCTGCCCCAGCGTCCACAGCCCGTCTTCCCACTTATAGGTCTGGGTCGCCGATACGACCTTGGCGAGATCCATGCCCTCCAGCCCCGGCCATGCGCGCGCTTCATCGATCAGCGCGGCAATGTCGAAGCTGCCCGACGCGGAATGGGCGATGACCCCGTTCGGCGCGCCGCCGATGCGGATGCGCCGGGTAAGCGCGCGGGTGTCGATGCCCGACAGGCCGATACGGCCATTGGCCTTCATCCACTGGTCGAACCGCTGAGTAGCCCGGAAATTGGACGCGGCGGTCACGTCCTCGCGCACCACACAGCCGACAGCGTGAGGGTTCTGTCCCTCCACGTCCTCCGGGTTGGTGCCGACATTGCCGATATGGGGGAAAGTGAAGGTGACGATCTGCGCCGCATAGGACGGATCGGTCATCACTTCCTGATAGCCGGTCATCGCGGTGTTGAAGCACACCTCGCCCACCGCGCTGCCCTCGGCGCCGAATCCCCGACCCCAGAGCACGGTTCCGTCGGCCAATACCAACACCCCCGTCGCTCCATTGGGCGCGCGCAGGGGATCGGGATTGGCCAAGGCGTGGCTCCTTCTTCAAAGCTGTCGGGTCGGCAAACGGCTGGCTGACTAGGAGGGGTGGACCCGCCCGTCAATCCTGTTCATCGTCATCCGACCCGGCTAAGCTCGATCCTTTCTTCATCAACCGCTGGACATTCCCATGATTCGCGAAACGATCAAGTCCGCTCTTGTCGAAGCGATGAAGGCTCGGGACAGCGACCGCACCGCGGCGATCCGCCTGATCCAGTCGGCGCTGAAGAATCGCGACATCGAACTCAGGGTCGGCAAGGCCCCCGCCGACGACAACGTGGTGGTGATCGAAGTGCTGCAGAAGATGATCAAGCAGCGCCGCGAATCGATCGAGATGTTCGACAAGGGCGGCCGCGCCGAACTCGCCAATGCCGAGCGGGCGGAGCTGGCGGTGATCGAAGGCTTCCTTCCCGCCCAGCTCGACGAGGCCGGCACCAACGCCGCGATCGCCGCCATCGTCGCCGAGATCGGCGCGACCTCGGTCAAGGACATGGGCCGGGTGATGGCACTGGTCAAAGAACGCCATGCCAACGAGATCGACATGTCCAGGGCCAGCGGCCTGGTAAAGGCCGCGCTCGCCGGCTGACGCCCCGGCGGGCAGTGCCCGATGGCCATCCCTCCAGCCTTCCTCGACGAGATCCGCGCCCGGGTGGCGCTGTCGTCGGTCGTCGGACGGACGGTCAAGCTGCAACGCGCCGGCCGCGAGTGGAAGGCATGCTGCCCCTTCCACCATGAAAAGACGCCCAGCTTCACGCTCAGCGACGACAAGGGCTTCTACCATTGCTTCGGGTGCGGCGCGCATGGCGACGTCATCCGTTTCCTCATCGAGCATGAAGGGTTGCCGTTCCGTGAAGCCGTAGAGCGGCTGGCAGCCGAAGCCGGCCTCGCCCTGCCTGAGGAGGCCCGCGACGAACGCGAGGCGCGCGCCCGGGCATCCGGTCTGCACGACATCATGGGGGAAGCCGCCAGCTGGTTCCGTGACCAGCTGAACGGTATCTCGGGCGCCGATGCCCGCACCTACCTCGACCAGCGCGGATTGGCGCCTGCCGTGCGCGACGCCTTCGCCCTGGGCTATGCGCCGGATGCGCGCGGCAAGCTCAAGACGGCGCTCAAGGGCCATGGCATCGACAAGCTGGTCGAAGGCGGCCTGCTGATCGCCCCGGAGGGCGACCGCGAGCCCTATGACCGGTTTCGTGGGCGCCTGATCTTCCCGATCCGCGACCCGCGCGGACGGGTCATCGCCTTCGGCGGCCGCATTCTGGGGTCTGGCGAGCCCAAATATCTCAATTCGCCCGATACGCCGCTCTTCGACAAGGGACGTATCCTCTACAATCTCGACCGCGCCGGACCGGCAGCGCGCAAGTCGGGCCGGCTGGTGGTGGCCGAAGGCTATATGGACGTCATCGCTCTCGACGGCGCAGGAATCCCGGCCGTCGCGCCGCTTGGCACCGCGCTGACTGAAGCGCAGCTGGAATTGCTGTGGCGGCAGGTCGATGTGCCGCTGCTGTGCTTCGACGGGGACGCCGCCGGCCAGCGCGCCGCCGCGCGCGCCGCGCTGCGCGCCCTGCCGCTCCTCAAACCCGGCAAGTCCCTGGGCTTCGTCACCCTGCCCAAGGGTCAGGACCCCGACGACCTGATTCGCGACGGCGGAGCGGCAGCGATCATCGCCCTGCTCGACACCCCCCAGCCGCTGGCGGAACGGCTGTGGCAGGAGGAACTGGCTGCCCGTCCGGTCGACACGCCGGAAGCGCGCGCCGGCCTGCGCCAGCGCATTCGCGCCCATATCTCCGCCATCACCGACCGCGACGTGCGCGACGCCTATGCCGCCGACATGGGCGCCCGCTTCGACGATGCATTCCGTCGACGCGAACCGGCAAGGCAGCGGGATCGGACTCCCGGCGGCCGCTGGTCACGCGAACCCGCCCAGCCTCGGGCGCCGCTCTCGGAAATCCGCGCGCTGGGCAACGGATCGGCGGATCCCGTGGCCCGCGCATTGTTCATCGCACTGATCGAGCATCCACGTCTTGCCGTGTCGCATGCGGCGACGCTGGCGGAGCTGCCGCTCGACGATCCGATCCTGGAACAGCTGCGGGCGATTCTCGTCGACCTCGCCTATGCGGGCGGGAAGCTTGACAAAAGCGCGCTCGACCACACATTAGCCTCCGCGGGCGCGGGCGTGCTGGCAGAGGAGATACGCCGACGAAACCGACGGTCCGCAAAGCTCAATTTCTCCTTCACCCGTCCCGTTGTCCTCGACGATCGGGCGGAAAGGGATTTTGCAGCGGTTCTGGAGGATCTGGTGGCCAGGGCGGCATTGACCCGGTCCTTCTCGACAATCGACGCGGCGGTCGGCCGGGCGATGGAGACGGACGATAGCGATGGACAGCAGCGGTTGCTCGATGAGCGCCGGGCCGTCCAGACGGAATTAGAGCGGCTGGACGCCCATCTTCGGGCGCTTGCACGTAGTGACGAGGATTGATCCGGCTATTGGTGCCGGCAGATTGACGAGGGCGCGAAGCGACTATGGCGAACACTGAAACCGCCTCGGCTGAGATGGACGGCAAGGACGGCGGCGACGCGCCGCTGATCGATCTTAACGAGGCGGCCATCAAGAAGCTGGTCGCCAAGGCCAAGAAGCGCGGCTGGATCACCTATGACGAGATCAACGCCGCCTTGCCGGAAGGCCAGATGTCGTCCGAGCAGATCGAGGACGTGATGTCCGCCCTTTCGGAAATGGGCATCAACGTCACCGAAGCCGAAGAGCAGGACGGCGACACCGCCGCCGAGGAAGATGGCGGCGACGAGCCGGGCCTGGACGAAGCCGATGGCTCGCCCGCTCCGCAGGCCGTCAAGCGCGAGACGCTGGACCGTACCGACGATCCGGTACGCATGTACCTGCGCGAGATGGGCGCGGTCGAATTGCTGTCGCGCGAAGGCGAGATCGCCATCGCCAAGCGGATCGAGGCGGGCCGCGACACGATGATCGCTGGCCTGTGCGAAAGCCCCCTCACCTTCTCCGCGATCATCGAATGGTCGAAAGCGCTGGACGAAGGGCGGATGCAGCTGCGCGAGATCCTCGACCTCGATGCCATGCTTCAGAAGGACCCGACGCCCGAGCAGGTCGAAGGCGGCGAGGACGGCGACATTTCGGAACAGACCGCGGGCCCCTCGTTCAAGGATGAGGACGAGCCCGAGGAAGCCGCCGCCGAGGACGAAGAAGACAGCATGACCGAGCGCCGAGCGCCGCGTCAGGAGGAAGACGACGAAGAGGACAACACCCTGTCCCTCGCCGCCATGGAAGAGCTGTTGAAGCCCGATGCTCTGGCCCGGTTCGCGGCCATCAACGCCACCTATGCGAAGTTCCAGAAGCTCCAGGGCCAGCGGCTTGGCGGCTTGGCCAGCGGCGAGGAGATGAAGGGCGCGGACGAGAAGAAATATCAGAAGCTGCGCGAGGAACTGACCGAACTCGTCGAGAGCGTCCACTTCCACAACGGCAAGATCGAATATCTGGTCGACCAGCTTTACAGCTATAATCGGCGCCTGATGGCACTGGGCGGGCAAATGCTGCGCCTGGCCGAGCGGCACAAGATCAACCGCAAGGCCTTCCTCGACAGCTATATGGGCAACGAGCTCGATGAAAGCTGGCTGCCCCGCGTCGCGGGCATCGACAAGCGTTGGGCCGCGTTCGCGGCGGCCGAGGAGTCGGGCGTCGAGAAGGTACGGCTCGAGATCGCCGAAATCGCGCAGCTGACCGGCGTCGAGCTGGGCGAATTCCGGCGCATCGTCAACATGGTCCAGAAGGGCGAGCGCGAAGCCCGCATCGCCAAGAAGGAGATGGTCGAGGCGAACCTGCGCCTCGTCATCTCCATCGCCAAGAAATACACCAATCGCGGCCTGCAGTTCCTGGACCTGATCCAGGAAGGCAATATCGGCCTGATGAAGGCCGTCGATAAATTCGAGTATCGGCGCGGCTACAAGTTCTCGACCTATGCGACCTGGTGGATCCGGCAGGCCATCACCCGGTCGATCGCCGATCAGGCGCGGACCATCCGCATCCCTGTCCATATGATCGAGACGATCAACAAGCTGGTCCGCACCAGCCGCCAGATCCTGCACGAGATCGGTCGCGAGCCGACGCCCGAGGAGTTGGCCGAGCGGCTGTCGATGCCGCTCGAAAAGGTTCGCAAGGTGATGAAGATCGCCAAGGAGCCGATCAGCCTCGAAACCCCGATCGGCGACGAAGAGGACAGCCACCTCGGCGATTTCATCGAGGACAAGAACGCCGTCATCCCCATCGATGCCGCCATCCATGCCAATCTGAAGGAGACGGTGACCCGGGTCCTCGCCTCCCTCACCCCGCGCGAGGAGCGTGTGCTGCGCATGAGGTTCGGTATCGGCATGAACACCGACCATACGCTGGAAGAAGTCGGTCAGCAGTTCAGCGTTACCCGCGAACGCATCCGGCAGATCGAGGCAAAGGCGCTCAGAAAGCTTAAACACCCCAGCCGCAGCCGGAAGATGCGCAGTTTCCTGGATACATGAGTCGCGCGGCCCGCTCCTCGCACGAATAGTATGATAAAGGCCCGCCTGAGTTGTCAGGCGGGTCTTTTGCTGTGTGAAGGGGCTACGATTTCGATATGGAATCGTAATTAACGGGTCTTTAAACTCTCATTTACCCCTTCCGGTTAGGCAAGCTCCCCTGTGTCAGTATCCGGGAGTCGCACCTGATGATCCAACCGCCAGCTTTCGCCGCTCGCCCTCTGGCAGCCGACGATATCGCTGCTGCGCTTGCAGCGCTGGTGGCGACGAGTGGATCGGCGGGTCATCCCCATGTCCGCCGCCTCGCCGAGGTGCGTGCCGACACGTCGCGCGAACTGGTCGCCGATACGCTGCACTATCTATGCATTCTGCACGGCCGGCAGCCCAGCTTTGCCGAAGTCGCCGCACGGCTTGGCGACACATTCGCCCCCCGCAGCTGGCTGGATGCCGCCGCCACCGCTTTCGCAGGCGAGCGTGCCCGGATTTCGCAGCTGAGCGTCGCGGCCGGCGCACCGCGCGCTGAACCCGGTCAGATCAGCACCGAGGAACTGGTCGCCGGACAGCGTCAGGCGCTGCTGACGCTGGTACGGTCCGACCGCCGTGGCTGCCTGCTCGGCGCCGTCGCCGCGACGCTGCTCGACTGGGAAGCCGTGCATGATGCCCTGGCCCCGATCGGCGATCGAGTCGGCGTTCCATACGCCCGTCCAGACGGCGATTGGCCGGCCCGCGCCGAAACGCTCGCGATTATCGACGAAGCGGCCGATGGCGGCCCGCTGATCGGGCGGGCGATCCTGTTCGCCGCCCAGCAGGTCGTCGCCCAGCAGCGTGCGTTCTGGGATGTGCTGGACGCGCGCCACGCCGTGCGCCTCTCCTGACCCGCGTCTTTCCGTCACATTCCTGCAACAGCACGGAAATTTCCGGCCGAACCACTGGCCGACGGGCGGCGGGACGCTAATGTGGGCCGATCGCAATGCCCGGGGGGGTGTGGTCGAATGTCGCTGTTGCTGCATGAAATCGATTGTAAGCCGGTTGTCACCGTCGACGGGCCGATTGCGCGCAGCTTGATCTGGTCAGAGGGGGCATGGCGGCATGATCCTGTTGCCGGCCTCAAAGCCTTGTCAGAAGGTCGGCAGATCGGCGCCATCCGGCTGATGTCTCGCCATCCCGCCGCCGCCTGTGCCCTGCCCTACGCTCTGGACACGCTGGCCGCGCGAACATCGATCCGGTTGAAGGTCCGCTGATCGGCCGTTAACGCCTGTCGGCATGGCGATTCTTGCAATTACCGGCGGTACCGGGTTCATCGGTCGCGATCTCGTCAGACGGGCGCGCAATGGCGGCCATGGCGTGCGTGCCCTGGCCCGCCGGCCACAGCCGTCCGGCGACGGCGTCGAATGGCATGAAGGAACGCTTGCCCAGGTCGATCGACTGGCAGCGATGATGGGCCGCTGCGGCGCCGTCATCCATGTCGCAGGTGTCATCAACGCCGCCGAGCGCGCCGATTTCGCGACCGGCAATATCGAAGGCACCCGGCTGATGATCGAAGCCGCGCGCGCTGTCGGCGTGCGGCGGTTCATCCACGTATCGTCCCTTGCCGCGCGGGAACCCGGCCTGTCCAACTATGGCTGGTCGAAGGCGGAATCGGAGGCGCTGGTCGCCCAGTCCGGCCTCGACTGGACGATCGTCCGGCCCCCGGCCGTCTATGGCCCCGGCGACCGCGAAACGCTGACCCTGTTTCGCATGGCCCAGCGCGGCATCGTCGTATTGCCGCCCGGCGGCCGTTTCTCGGTGATCGAGGTCGGAGATCTGGCCCGCCTGCTTCTGGCTCTCGCCCTCAACGACATCGCCATCGGCAGAACCGTCGAACCCGACGATGGGGTCCGGGGCGGCTGGGACCATCGCGACTTCGCCCACGCGCTGGGCGCGGCGGTCGGACGTCGGGTCCTGCCGCTGCCCCTGCCCGGCTGGATGGTCAGCGCCGGCGCAGCCTTCGACACCGGGACGTCGAAGCTGTGGGGCCGGCAGCCGAAGCTGAGTTTCGATCGCGCACGCTATATCCGCCATCCCGACTGGGTCGTGTCGAGCAACGCCCGTCCGCCGGTGTCACTGTGGCGACCCGAAATCTCCACCCGCCCCGGCCTTGTCGCCACGGCCGACTGGTATCGCCAGGAAGGTTGGCTGTAAGCCGGATTAGCACCACGATCGCGCCGGGTGGGGAAAGCGCCACCGGCCCGACCACCCAATCGCAGCATCCTGAACGGGCAGGCCGGGCGGGATACGGGTTGGCGCAGACCTTGTTTCAGCAGCCAATCTGCCCCCTTCCCGCCGCAATGGCTTGGCAAGGGCGGTGAGGATCGTCAAAGGACCATGGCATGACCACCCACGAACAGACCTTCGCGAAGGTCGCCGAGCTGATCGCCCCCTTCAACAAGAAGGACGCCGCCTTGAGCGACGCGACGACCTTCGCCGGGGACCTGGAATGGGATAGCCTGACGGTGATGGATTTCGTCGCCTCCATCGAGGACGAGTTCGACATCCTGATCACCATGAACATGCAGGCCGAGATCGAGACCGTGGGTCAGCTTGTCGCCGCAGTGGAGAAGCTCAAGGCACAATGACCGACCTTTTTTCCAAGTTCGATGGGCTTATCGCCGAACGCGAAGCCCTGCTCGCCACGGGCGTGCGCGATCCCTTCGCCATCATCATGGATCAGGTCACGTCACCGACCGAAGCGGTGATCCAGGGCCGCCGGACCATCCTGCTCGGTACCTATAACTATATGGGGATGACCTTCGATCCCGACGTCGTGGCGGCAGGCAAGAAGGCGCTGGACGAGTTCGGGTCGGGCACCACCGGCAGCCGGGTGCTGAACGGCACCTACCAGACCCACAAGGCATGCGAGGACGCGCTGCGCGACTTCTACGGCATGGACCATGCCATCGTCTTCTCGACCGGCTATCAGGCCAATCTGGGGATGATCTCGACCATCGCCGGCAAGGGCGACTACATCATCCTCGACGCCGACAGCCACGCCTCGATCTATGACGGCTGCTGGCTGGGCAATGCCGAGATCGTCCGCTTCCGCCACAATTCGGTCGAGGATCTGGACAAGCGCCTATCGCGCCTGCCGGCCGAGGCGGGCAAGCTGGTCGTCCTAGAAGGCGTCTATTCGATGTTCGGCGACATCGCCCCGCTGCCCGAGATGGTCGCTGTCGCCAAGAAGCATGACGCGATGATCCTCTGCGATGAAGCGCACGGCATGGGCTTTTTCGGCCCCAACGGCCGCGGCGTCTATGAAGAGTTGGGCTGCGAGAAGGATATCGACTTCGTCGTCGGCACCTTCTCCAAGTCGGTCGGCACGGTCGGCGGCTTCTGCGTCTCGAACCACCCGAAGTTCGAGGTGCTGCGTCTCGTCTGCCGGCCCTATGTGTTCACCGCTTCGCTGCCGCCGTCGGTGGTGGCGACCGCGGCGACCTCGATCCGCAAGCTGATGCATGCGTCGGCCAAACGCGAACATCTGTGGAAGAACTCCCGGCGCCTCCACCAGGGCCTGCGCGATCTTGGCTATACCATCGCCACGGAAACCGCCCAGTCGGCGATCATCGCCATCATGATGCCCGACCAGGAGATGACGGTAGCCCTGTGGCAGGCGCTTCTGGAGATGGGCCTCTACGTCAACATGGCCCGCCCGCCCGCGACCCCGGCCGGCACCTATCTGCTGCGCTGCTCGCTGTGTGCCGAGCATTCCGACGAGCAGGTGGGCGAGATTCTGCGCATCTTCGCCGAAGCCGGACACGCGGTGGGTCATCTGACCTGACCCCGCGGAGGCTTTCCCGGTTATAGTTTCTTAACCTTTCCTGCCTAGTCCTTAACCAAATCTTGAGGCAGGAAAGCGATGGATCATCCATTTCTGGTGCGCACCGCGTCTGGTGATCGAAAGCCCGGCCGTCTCGCGGCAGCGGGCGCGATCGGCTTCGCACTGATCGTCATCGCCCTTGTCGTGATGCTGTTTCGCGCCAACGACGCGCGCGAGGCGGCCGAGCGGGCGGAACGGCGGAGCTATGACATCCTTGTCGTCTCTGCTCAGTTCGATGCCGCCGTGGCCCATGCCGAGGCAGCGCTCAACGCCTTCGTCGTCTCGGGCGACCGGCGCATCGGCACCCGCTATTTCGACCAGTGGCTGAAGGCGGGACGCCTGCTGAAGCGGCTGGATGCCCTGTCGCAATCCAACCCGAACGAAACGCGCATCCTCGGTGAGATTCGCCAAGCTTACGAGGAACGCGGCCGTCAGCTCGCCCGGCCCGCGACGCTGGCCACCTATGAGCGCCGCTGGGCCGCCTATAACACCGTCGCCGCCGACGCCGATGGCCAGCAGCCGACCGCCAGGCGGATGCGTCAGCTGCTCGATCAGTTGGGCACGGCAGAGCGCAATCGCCTCGTTGAGCGGCGCGAACAGGCGCGCAACATCACCGACTGGTCGAACATGCTCGACGCTCTGACAGCCGCACTGGCTATCCTTCTCGGGCTTGCCGCGCTGTTTATCGGCTGGACCGCGATCCGGGCATTGGCCGCGCGTGCCGACAGCGAGCGGCTGGCCGAGCGCGACCGTCGCCGCGCGGTGGAACTGGAAGCGGCGGTCGCCGCACGCACCGCCGAGTTGACGACCGCCAACGAAAATCTCCGCACCGAGGCGGAGGAACGCCTCGCCGCCGAAACCCAGCTCGCCCAGATGCAGAAGATGGACGCCGTTGGCCAACTCTCGGGCGGCATCGCTCATGATTTCAATAATATGCTGGCGGTTGTTGTCGGCGGACTGGATCTCGCCCGCCGCAAACTGGAAGCGGACGCCGAGGAAATCGGCCGTCACATCGAGAACGCCATGGACGGCGCCAACCGTGCCGCCGGACTGACCCGCCGCCTGCTCGCCTTCGCCCACCAGCAGCCCCTGTCTCCCGAAGGGCTGTCCGCAAACACGCTGATCGCCAGCATGACCGAGCTTCTGGATCGGACGCTGGGCGAGCGGATCACCATCGTCCCCCGCCTTGCCGACGATTTGTGGCCTGTCTTCACCGATGTCAGTCAGCTGGAGAACGCGATCCTCAATCTCGCGGTCAACGCGCGGGACGCCATGCCCGAAGGTGGACGGGTGACGGTCGACACGGCAAACCATCATCTCAAGTCAACGATCCGGCTATCGCACGGCGAGCTTCAGCCCGGCGACTATGTCACCATCCGCGTTGGCGATGGGGGGTGCGGCATGGATAGCGCGACGCTGGCTCGCGTAGTCGAGCCGTTTTTCACGACCAAAGAGGTCGGCAAGGGTACCGGCCTCGGTCTCAGCCAGGTGTTCGGCTTCCTCAAACAGTCAGGCGGCGGCATGGACATTCAGTCGATGCCCGGGATCGGCACGTCGGTCAGCCTGTTCCTGCCGCGCCACGCCGGCGCCATCGTTTCATCACCGCCGACCCCGGTGCCGCTGGCCGCGTGGACCGCACAGAACCCGTCGGTCGCGACCACGGGCCAACGCGTCCTGGTCGTCGAAGATGATCCGAGGGTAAGGATGTCGACCGTCAATACGCTCGTCCATCTCGGCTATGACGTCGTCGAAGCCGAGAACGGACACGAGGCGCTGAGGGTTCTCGAGAGCGCCGATGACATCCGCCTGGTGCTGAGTGACGTGATCATGCCCGGCATGATGGGACCGGAGCTGGCCGAACGGCTGCGCCAGAGCCGGCCCGAGATCGCCGTGATCTTCACCACCGGCTATGCGGGCGACGCGGCTGCCGAGATCGTCGCCGCCGGTCCGGTGCTGCACAAACCCTTCACCGTCGCGCACCTGCAGCGAGCAGTCAGCGATGCATTCCAGCAGGCCCGCGCCGCCTGACACTCAAGCTATGCGATCGGACGATGGATGCGGCCGCCGACGACCGGTGCCTCAACGCCCGTCGTCAGCGGGAAACTGATCGGCAAGCCTTTCATCCGGCGCACGGCGAGATAGGCGAAGGCCTCCGCCTCCGTCGCATCGCCCGCCCAGCCAAGCGCTTCGACCGGCGCGACCGTCAATCCGGTGCGATCGGCCAGCATCGCCATCAGGGTCGCATTGTGCCGTCCACCCCCGGCAACGAAGATATTGCGCGGCGGGGCCGGCAAATGGGCGATGGCGCGCGCGACGCTGGCGGCGGTGAAGGCAGTCAGAGTCGCTGCCCCGTCAGCCAGCGCCAACCCTCCGACCGAGGCAATGTCGAAATGGTTGCGGTCCAGCGATTTGGGAGGCGGCTGATCGAACCAGTCCTTGTCCAGCAGGCGCGCAAGCACGGCCTCATCGACTACGCCGCCGGCAGCGAAGGAGCCGCCCGCATCATGCGACAGGCCAGCTTGGGACCGTACCCAGTCGTCGATCAGGCTGTTGCCCGGCCCGGTGTCGAAGGCAATCAGCGCTCTATCCTCACCGGTATAGCTGAGATTGCCGACCCCGCCGAGATTGAGGACCATCAGCGGCTTGTCGAGCGTGGCCGTACGCGCCTGATGATAGACCGGCACCAGCGGCGCGCCCTGTCCCCCCGCCGCGACATCGGCGGACCGGAAATCGTCCACCACGGTCATTCCCAGTTCTTGCGCCATGTGGGCGCCATCGCCGATCTGCCAGGTCCAGCCGCGATCCGGCCGGTGGGCGATGGTCTGTCCGTGAAAGCCGATCACCGACACGTCCGCGAGGTGGACTGCGGGCTGGTTCTCGAACAGGTCGCGGACGGCGGCGACGTGGAGCCGGGTCACGACCTCTGCCGCGGCGTCGATTACCGGGTGCGGACCTGGCCGCTCCTGCTCCAGTGCCGCCCGCATCGCCATGCGCAGTTGCCCGCCTGTGGTCTCGTCGTACGGAACGGCGTGAAAGGCGAGCGGCCGGACATGCGCGTCGCCGTCGGTCTCGATCAGGGCGACATCGATGCCGTCCATCGACGTGCCGGACATCAGCCCGATCGCAAGCATGTTCACTCTGCCGTGCCTCCCTGCTAACGGGCAGGTCCATGACCCAATATCGTTCAGACCTGCTACGGCTTCTCGAGGCGCGTGGCTATATCCACCAGATCACCGACGCAGAGGCGCTGGACCAGCTTGCCACGACCAGCGTCGTGCCCGGCTATATCGGCTTCGACCCAACCGCGCCGTCCCTTCACGTCGGGCATCTGGTATCGATCATGATGCTGCGGCGCCTTCAGGCCGCCGGGCACAAGCCGATCGTGGTCATGGGTGGCGGCACCGGCAAGATCGGCGACCCCAGCTTCAAGGATGAGGCGCGCAAGCTTCTGACCGCCGAGGCCATCCAGGGCAATATCGCCTCGATCCGCAGGGTGTTCGAACGCTTCCTGACCTTTGGCGAAGGGCCGACCGATGCGATCATGGTCGACAATGCCGACTGGCTGGACAAGCTGGAGTACATTCCTTTCCTGCGCGACATCGGCCAGCATTTTTCGGTCAACCGGATGCTCAGCTTCGATTCGGTGAAGCTGCGACTGGATCGTGAGCAATCGCTGTCCTTCCTCGAATTCAACTACATGATCCTTCAGGCCTATGACTTTCTGGAACTGTCGCGCCGCGCCGGCTGCCGGCTCCAGATGGGCGGATCGGACCAGTGGGGGAACATCGTCAACGGCGTCGAACTCGCTCGCCGCGTCGACGGCACGCAGGTGTTCGGGCTGACTACGCCGCTCATCACCAACGCCGACGGCACCAAGATGGGCAAGACGGTGGGCGGCGCCGTGTGGCTCAATCCCGACCAGCTGCCGGCCTATGACTACTGGCAGTTCTGGCGAAATACCCAGGACGCCGATGTCGGCCGCTATCTGCGTCTGTTCACCGACCTTGGCGAAGACGAGATAAAGCGGCTCGAGGCTCTTGAGGGGGCCGAGATCAACGACGCCAAGAAGGCCCTTGCCGATGCCGCGACCGCGCTCTGCCGGGGCATGGAGGCGGCGGACGCGGCGGCGGAAACCGCGCGCGCGACGTTCGAGCAGGGAGGCGCCGGCGACGATCTGCCCGGCCTCGATGTCACGGGTGGCGGGATCGCTCTGGTCGATGCCCTGGTCGGCCTGGGTCTCGCTGCTTCCAAAGGCGAGGCGAGGCGCCTGATCAAGGGCGGCGGCGCACGCATCGACAACATGCCCGTTGCCGACGAGGCGCATGTCATTGCGGTTCCAGCCGGGGCGGACATCCGCATCAGCGCCGGACGCAAGCGGCACGGCGTTCTCAGGGGCTGACAATCGGGAGACCTTAACGCCCCGACGCCGCCCGCACCCGCCAGTCGTGGGCCTGCTGGTCCTGCTCTTCCACCACCTTGGCGGGCAGGCCACGCGCGATGCGATAGGCGCGCGCTGCGGCGATGGCAGCCGAATAGACGTCGGCGCGAATCGCGACGATGCGATACCAGCGATAGGCGGCGGCGGGATCGCGGCGAAGCCCGGTCCCGGCCGCCAGCAGGTCCCCGAGCTTGATCTGGGCCGGCGCGTAGCCGCGCTCCGCAGCCCGCAACAAGAACCCCGCGGCCACTGCCGGTCGACGCGGCTGCCCATCAAGATAGATCATGCCCATCAGGGTTTCCGCGATCGCCGAGCCTTGCGCCACCGCCGGCCGGACAAGCGCGCGGGCGCGGGCCCAGTCGTGCCGGTCATAGGCATCGATCGCCGCGTCCAACCGGTTGTCGGCCACGGCCGGCGCAGCCGCCACGAGCAGCAGCAGTGGAGCAAGCAAACGCATCATCATCCGCCTCTTGGCCACAGGATCAGCCGGACCGCAAGAGGCCGACCGCCGCATCGCGCTCGAACAGATAGAGCAAGGTCCGCGCCGCCTGCCCACGTTCGCTGGCCAATCCGCCGTCGCGATCGACCAGCAGCCGGGCATCGTCGGTCGCCGTCTGAAGCAGCGCCGCCATCTGCTCGGGTCCCGCCAGCCGCATCGCGGCCTCGCCCGACTGGCGCGTACCGAGCAGTTCGCCCGCGCCGCGCAGCTCGAGGTCCTTTTCGGCAATGGCAAAGCCGTCATTGGTATCGCGCATCAGTTGAAGCCGCGCCCGCGCGGTCTCGGACAGCTGTTCTCCCCGCAGCAGCAGGCACACCGACCGCGCCGACCCACGCCCTACCCGGCCCCGCAACTGGTGGAGCTGGGCAAGGCCGAAGCGGTCGGCATTCTCGACGATCATCAACGTCGCATTGGGCACGTCGACGCCGACCTCGATCACCGTCGTCGCCACCAGCACGGCCAGTTCGCCGGCCTTGAACGCGGCCATCACCGCATCCTTGTCCGGTCCTTTCATCCGCCCGTGAACGAGGCCGACGCGGCCCGGCCCCAGCACCTCGACCAGTTCCGCTGCCCGCGCCTCGGCCGCCTTGAGGTCCGACGCCTCGTTTTCCTCGACCAGCGGGCACACCCAATAGGCCTGGCCACCACCGGCGACATGGCGGGCAAGGCCCGCCTCGACCTCGCCGACCCGCTCGGCGCTGAGCACGCGGGTGTCGATTGGCTGGCGGCCGGGCGGCATCTCATCCAGCCGGCTGACGTCCATCTCACCATAATGGGTGAGGGTCAGGGTGCGCGGAATCGGCGTTGCGGTCATCACCAGCAGGTGGGGCGGCCGATCGGCCTTGGCCGCCAGCATCATCCGCTGGGCAACGCCGAAACGATGCTGTTCATCGACGACAGCAAGGCCGAGGTTGCGATAGGCGACCCCTTCCTGAAAGATCGCATGGGTGCCGACGAGGATGTCGATCTCGCCCGCCGCCAGCCCGTCCAGCACCTCGGCCCGCGCCCGCCCCTTCTCGCGCCCGGTGAGGATGGCGACGCGCACCGACACCCCCGTCAGCAGCGCCGTCAGGCTGGCGAGGTGCTGGCGGGCGAGGATTTCGGTCGGCGCCAGCAGCGCCCCTTGCGCCCCCGCTTCGACCGCGATCAGCAGCGCCTTCAGCGCCACCAGCGTCTTGCCCGCGCCGACATCGCCCTGGAGAAGGCGCAGCATCGGCGTCGCCTGCGCCATGTCGCCCTCGATCTCGGCCACGGCCCGGTCCTGCGCGCCGGTGGGACGATAGGGCAGGTCGAGCGCATCCCGCAGCCGCCCGTCACCGGCCAGCGGCACGCCCCGCCGTCGCCGGGTCGAAGCCCGTGTCAGCGCCAGCGCCAGCTGGTTCGCCAGCAGCTCGTCATAGGCCAGCCGTCCGCGCGCCAGGGTATCGGCCGGGTCCTGATGCGCCCGCTCAAGCGCCGCGTGCCAGCCGGGCCAGCCATATTTGGCCAGCACTGACGGCTCGATCCATTCGGGCAGCTCCGGCGCCCGTCCCCGGGCTTGCTCCGCCAACTGATGAAGGCGGCGGTTGGTGATCCCTTCCGACAGCGGATAAACGGGCTCGCGTGCCGGGATGGCGGCATCCTCGCCCGGCAACAGCACCTGGTCGGGATGCACGATCTGGAGCTGCTGGCCGTAAAGTTCGAGCTTGCCCGTCACCACGCGCGGTTCGCCCAGCGGTAGCAGCTTGCGCGCCCAGCCGGGATTGCCGCCGAAGAAGGTCAGGGCCGCGACATTGCCGGCCGCATCCCGCGCCACCACCCTGAACGGGCCGCGCCCGCCGCTTGGCCGATAGTCGACCGGGGTCAGCGTGACGATGACGATACGCCCGGCGTCGCGCTCGTCGAGGGCCGTGACGCGCACCCGGTCGATCCATGTCACCGGCAGATGGAACAGCAGGTCGACGACACGCTCCAACCCCAGCCGCTTCAGCGGCTTGGCAAGTGTCGCGCCCACCCCCTTCAGCGACTGGGTTTCGGCGAACAGCGGATTGAGAATCTCGGGCCGCATGATTAGGTCCGGCTTTCCTAGCCAAAGCCGCGCCGCACCGCCACCTCGCGGGGCGGCCTCTTGACGGATTCCTGCGATGACGCCCGACGAACGACTGAAACGCCTGCGCTTCCGCGCCTGGCATCGCGGCACGAAAGAGGCCGACCTGATCGTCGGCGGCTTCTTCGACCATGCGCATGCGGGGTGGAGCGCGGCAGACATCGACTGGTTCGAGGCGCTGCTCGACGAGGAGGACGTCGAAATCATGGCCTGGGCACTCGGCACCCGGCCCTGCCCCAGGCGCTATGAGGGCGCGAACATGTCGGCAATGCGGCGGCTCGACTATGTGCCGGTGGCGCGGTGAGCGAAGCACTGCACCGCATTCTGAAGGCCGACGCACCGCTGACGCTGGCTGGCGCGCCGGCGGGCTTCCTGCCCTGGCTGATGGCCGATCTCGCCCGCGCGGCGCCGGGGCGCACGCTCTACATCGCGCCCGACGATGCCGCTCTGCGCGCGGTCGCCGACGCGGCGCCGTTGTTCGCGCCCGACCTCAGGCTGATCACCATTCCGGCATGGGACTGCCTGCCCTATGACCGCGCCTCGCCGGCCCTGCGCATCAGCGCCGAGCGGCTGGCCGGCCTCGCGGCGCTCCAGACCGCCCCCAAGGGCGCGGAATTGGTGCTGACGACGATCAACGCCGCCACCCAGCGCACCCTGACCCCCTTCCGCATCCGCCAGCTGACCGCCCGGCTGGCACCCGGCGAGCGTATCGACCGCGACCGGTTGGCTCAGATGCTGGCCGACCAGGGCTATCATCGCACCGACACCGTCGCCGACGCCGGTGAGTTCGCGGTGCGCGGCGGCCTGCTCGACCTGTTCCCCGCAGGCGAAACGCAGGCGTTGCGCCTCGACTTTTTCGGCGACGAGATCGAAAGCGTTCGCACCTTCGATCCGGTCGACCAGCGCACCACCGGGCGGCTGGACGACGGCTTCACTCTGTTACCGGTATCCGAAGCCCTGCTCGATGCCGACAGCATCAAGCGGTTCCGCGCCCGCTATCGCGAACGCTTCGGCGCCACCGCCACCGGCGATCCACTCTACGAAGCGATATCGGACGGCCGCCGCCTTGCCGGCATGGAGCATTGGCTGCCGCTGTTCGAGGACAGGCTGGCGACCCTGTTCGATCATCTCGCCCCCGACACGCTGGTCGTGCGCGACGCCGGCACCATCGCCGCGGGCGAGCAGCGGTTCGAGGCCATCGCCGATTATTATCAGAACCGCGAGCGCGCCATGGCCGCCTCGCCCGGCGCCTATCGCCCCCTGCCGCCCGAGCTGCTCTATTTCAGCGAAGAGGAGTGGCACCAGACGATCGCCGATCGCCATATCCACCTCACCAGCCCTTTTCACCAGCCGGACGGCGCCGCCGTGGTCGATTTCGGGGTCGAGCCGGCCCGCGACTTCGCGCCCGAACGCGCCCAGGGCGTCAACATCTACGAAGCGGTCGGGGCCCATGTCGATGCGCTGCGGCGGGCCAAGCGCAAGGTGATCCTCGCCAGCTATTCGGGCGGCTCGCGCGAGCGGCTGCGCGGTCTGCTCGCCGACCATGGCCTGAAGCGCATCGCCGAGGCGGACAGCTGGCAGAAGGCGCTGGGCGAGGCCGCCGAGGGACGCGTCGCGCTGGCCGTCATGCCGCTCGACCACGGCTTCGCCACCCCCGACGTCGCCGTCCTCACCGAGCAGGACATGCTCGGTGACCGGCTGGTCCGTCGGCGCAGGAAGAAGAAATCGGACGCCTTCCTGGCCGAGTTGCAGGCCCTCAGCCCCGGCGACCTGCTCGTCCACGCCGACCACGGCATCGGCCGCTATGTCGGCCTCGTCTCCATCCCGGTCGGCAAGAGCCCGCACGACTGCGTCCAGGTCGACTATGCCGGCGGCGACAAGCTCTACGTGCCGGTCGAAAATATCGACATCCTGTCGCGCTACGGCTCCGACAGCGACGGCGTTGGCCTCGACAAACTGGGCGGCGCGTCGTGGCAGGGTCGCAAGGCGCGGATGAAGGAGCGGATCCGCGAGATCGCCCATGAGCTGCTACGCACCGCCGCCGAGCGCGCCACCCGCGCCGCGCAGAGCTTCGAGCCCGACCCGTCGGCCTATGCCAGTTTCGTCGACCGCTTCCCCTATAGCGAGACCGACGATCAGGACCGGGCGATCGGCGACGTCCTCGACGATCTCGCGGCCGGCCGGCCGATGGATCGCTTGGTGTGCGGCGACGTCGGCTTCGGCAAGACCGAGGTGGCGCTGCGGGCCGCGTTCGTGGCCGCGATGGCGGGTGAGCAGGTGGCCGTCGTCTGCCCCACCACCCTGCTTGCCCGTCAGCATTTCCAGAATTTCACCGAACGCTTCCACGGCCTGCCGATCGAGGTCCGTCAGCTGTCCCGCCTCGTCCCCGCCGCCGAGGCGAAGGCCAACCGCGAGGGGCTGGAGTCGGGTTCCGTCGACATCGTCATCGGCACCCACGCTATCCTGGCGAAGTCGGTGGCGTTCAAGCGCCTCGGCCTCGTCATCGTCGACGAGGAGCAGCGCTTCGGCGTCACCCACAAGGAGCGGCTGAAGGCGCTGAAAAGCGACGTGCATGTCCTCACCCTCACGGCGACGCCGATCCCGCGCACGCTTCAGATGGCGATGTCGGGTCTGCGCGAGCTGTCGGTCATCCAGACTCCGCCGGTCGACCGGCTGGCGGTTCGCACCTACGTCATGCCCTGGGACCCGGTGGTGATCCGCGAGGCGCTGCTGCGCGAGCATTATCGCGGCGGGCAGAGCTTCTTCGTCACCCCCCGCATCGCCGACCTGCCGGACATCGAGCAGTTCCTGCGCGACGAGGTGCCAGAGGTGACCTATGTCGTCGCCCACGGCCAGATGGCGCCGACCGAGGTCGAGGAACGAATGAGCGCCTTCTACGACCGGCGCTACGACGTTCTCGTCTCGACCACGATCGTCGAAAGCGGTCTCGACATTCCCAGCGCCAACACGCTGATCATCAACCGCGCCGATAGCTTCGGCTTGGCCCAGCTTTATCAGCTGCGCGGCCGTGTCGGCCGGTCGAAGACACGCGCCTATGCCTATTTCACCACGCCCGCCGACCGTTCGATCACGGCGACGGCGGAAAAGCGGTTGCAGGTCCTGTCCAGCCTCGACTCCCTCGGCGCCGGCTTCCAGCTCGCCAGCCACGATCTCGACATCAGGGGCGCCGGCAACCTGCTGGGCGACGAACAGTCAGGCCATATCCGCGAGGTCGGGTTCGAACTCTACCAGTCGATGCTGGAGGACGCGATCACCGCCGCCAAGGCGGAGGGTGCGGGCCTGAAGGCGCCCGAAGATCCGCTCAGCCCCCAGATCACCGTCGATGCGCCGATCCTGATCCCGGACGACTATGTGCCGGACCTCGACCTCCGCATGGCGCTCTATCGCCGCCTCAGTGCGCTGGACGTCAGCGAAATCGAGGGTTTCGCGGCCGAGATGATCGATCGCTTCGGCCCGTTGCCGGAAGCGGTGAAGAACCTCATCGCCATCATCGAGATGAAGTTGAACCTGCGCGCCGCCGGTATCGCCAAGCTCGACATCGGTGAAAAAGGCGGTCTCGTCACGTTCCGGGGCGACCGATTCGCCAACCCTGCCGGCCTGATCGACTATGTCCAGCGACTGAAGGGCACCGCCCGCCTGAGGCCCGACAACAAGTTGTTCATCGCCCGCCCCTGGCCGACTCCGGCCGCGCGCATCAATGGCGGACAGCAGCTCGCGCGTGGTCTGGCGAAGGTGGCGAAGGCGGGCTGAATCGCCGACGAGGCCGATCGCCCCTTGAGGTCGACGCGTAGACATGGTTCAGTCGACTTGCAGCCTCCCGGGGGAGAAACCCATATGACCGTCGATAATCCGGGCGCGAACGGCCTCGTCGCCCGCGCCAAGCGCATTCTGCTCGAGCCCAAGCCCGAATGGGAGCGGATCGCCGCCGAGCCCACAACAGTCGGCGAGGTTCTGCGCGGCTGGGTCGTGCCCCTGGCCGCGATCGGCCCGGTAGCGGGTCTGATCGGCGCGCTCGCCTTTGGCTATTCCCTGTTCGGCGTCACCTATCGCCCTCCGGTCGGGGCGGCCGTGGGCGGCGCGGTGGTCCAATATGTGCTGACCATCGTCGGCGTGTCGATCCTCGCCTTCGTCATCAACGCCCTGGCGCCAACCTTCAACGCCACCAAGGACAGCGTCCAGGCCTATAAGGTCGCCGCCTATGCCGGCACCGCCGCCTTCCTCGCCGGCATCTTCAACCTGCTGCCGGCGATCGCATGGCTCGGCATCCTCGGCCTTTACAGCCTCTATCTGCTCTATCTGGGCCTGCCGCGCCTGATGAAGGCCCCCGCCGAAAAAGCGCTGTCCTATACCGTCGTCGTCATTCTCGCGGCGATCGTTCTGGGCGTGGTGGTCGGCGCGGTGGCGGGCAAGGTCACGAGCCTGATCACCCCGCGCCCGTCGATCGAGGAATCCGGCAGCCTGTCGGGCTCCGTCACCGTCCCCGGCGTCGGCAGCGTCGACCTCGGCAAGCTGGAGGAAGCCTCCAAGCAGATGGAAGAAGCGGCGAAGCAGGCTGAAAACGGCTCGATGCGCCCCGTCTCGCCGGATGTCCTGAAGGGCTTGTTGCCAGAGACGTTCGCCGGCCTTCCCCGCACCGAGATCGAGAGTGCGGGCGGGGGTGCCGGAGGCATCGGCGGCGCGCGCGCCGAAGCCACCTATGAAGCCGGCGACCAGCGCATCAAGCTGGAGGTCATCGACATGGCCGCGATGGGCGCGCTTGCCAGCCTCGGCGGCGCGTTCAACGTCCAGTCCGACCGCGAGACGGCCGATGGCTATGAACGCACCCGCACCGAGAAGGGCGGCATGGTTCACGAAAAGTGGGACCGTTCCTCCGGCCAGGGCAGCTATGGCCTGACCGTCGCCAATCGCTTCATGATCTCGGCCGAAGGCAAGGTCGCGGACATCGATGTGCTGAAGCAGGCCGTGGGCGCAATCGACACCGCCCAGATCGCCGCGCTGGGCAGGAAGTAAGCGCCCCTTCCCCGCAGCCCCAATACGGGTTCGGGAAGGAAGTCGAACGAAGGCAGCCCTTCATCCTGCCTCCCGGGGGAGGATGAAGGGTTATTTGCTCCGGTAGAGCTGATCCTCGGTGGGAAAGCGCCGGGCTCGGACTTCCTCGGCATAGGCGGCCGCCGCGGCGGCGATGCGGCCTGCGAGGTCGTCATAGCGTTTGACGAAGCGCGGCGTGCGCTCGAACATGCCCAGCATGTCGTCGACAACCAGCACCTGGCCGTCGCAGGCCGCCGAAGCGCCGATACCGATGGTCGGGCAGGCGACGGCCGAAGTGATGTCGGCGGCGATCTGTTCGATCACCCCGTCGATGACCAGCGCGAAGGCGCCGGCCTGGGCGATGGCGATGGCGTCACGCTCGATCGACACCGCTTCCTCGGATGTGCGGCCCCGCGCGGCATAGCCGCCCAGCGTGTTGACCGCCTGCGGCATCAGGCCGACATGGCCGACCACCGGGATTCCGCGCCTGGTTAGGAAATGAACCGTCTCGGCCATCGCCTCCCCGCCCTCCAGTTTGACGGCGGCGCAGCCGGTTTCCTTCATCAGCCGGGCGGCACTGGCGAAGGCCTGTTCCGGCGAGGCTTCATAGCTGCCGAACGGCAGGTCGATGACCACCACCGAATGATAGCTGCCCCGCACCACCGCCGCGCCATGGGCGACCATCATGTCGAGGCTGACGGGAATCGTCGACGGCAGGCCGTAGATCACCTGCCCCAGGCTGTCGCCGACCAGCAGCATATCGCAGTGCTGATCCAGCAGTTGCGCCATGCGGGCGGTATAGGCGGTCAGCACCACCACGGGATCGGCACCCTTGCGTCCCTCGATGGCGGGAACGGTGAGGCGCTTCATCGGTGCCGGCGTCGGGTTGGCGCGGCTGGTCGCGGTGTCCAGCGTGAAGGTGGTCGACATGTCGTTTCTCCCCTGGCCGTTCATGTCGTGGCCGCTCAGCGGCGGCGCAGCGCCGTGACCTCAATCTCGACCTTCATCTCGGGCTTCACAAGCCCGACGACCAGCGCGCTCGCTGCCGGTCGAATATCGCCAAAGGTCGCGCCCAGCACGGGTCCGACCTCGTCCCAATAGGCTGCATCGGTGAAATAATAGGTCGCGCGGACCACGTCCGCCATCTCGAAGCCGGCTTCGGCCAATGCCTTGGCGATCGTACCGAGCGCATTTCTCGCCTGTTCGGCGGCGCTGTCGGGCATCGCCATGGCTTGATAATCATAGCCGGTCGTCCCGGCGACGAAGCACCAGTCTCCCTCCACCACCGCGCGTGAATAGCCGACACTTTTTTCGAACGGCGAACCACTGGAAATGAGGCGACGGGTCATGGGAACTCCTTCGTGAAGATCGACAGCGCTCCTATGATTCCTGTTCGCTTCCGGCAAGTGCGAGCCGAGCGCCTTGCGTCATCGGTGCAGCAACGGTTCGCCGCCCCCGGCGAGGGAGCCTGCAGGAGCCAATCAAGGGCGCTCTCGATCAGTCGGGGCATGAGATCATGGATCAAAGACAGCCGTCGCGATCTTCAATTTGGCTTATGCGTGAATATGGCGAATTTTCCCTACAGTTCCCACGCGGGCGCGCCATAGTGTGGGCGCTATTGACTCGGAACCAGATAATAAAAGGGCTTGAATGTCCGGCCATGTCTCCATCGGCAGTTTCGGACACACTCGACTGTCGAATCGACTGAAAATTCCATTACTTATAGGCAAATCTTCGATTCAGCTTGCAGCAAAGCCCTGCAGTCATCGCGGCGTCCGTCTTCAGCGCTCAGAACATATTGGGGGAAAAGGATGATTAAACCGATCCGGCGCGCCAGCTATCTGTTGGCCACCGCCACGCTGTTGGCCTCGACGGGCCTGACCGCGGTCCACGCACAGCCGAACACTGGGAGCGCTGGTCCGCACAAGCCTTGTCCGGTCTGGTCGCCGACGATGAAGTTCGACTGCTACCGCGATTATGCGGAACAGACCGCCATGCTGCAGGCCATGGCCCAGGCATATCCGCAGCTCACCGAACTGGAATCGATCGGCAAGAGCTATCAGGGCCGCGAGCTATGGGTGCTGAAGGTCACCGACAAATCGACCGGCGCGCCCGAGAGCAAGCCCGGCGTGTGGATCGAGGGGGGTGTGGACTCCGACGAGATCAGTTCGGTCGAGACGGCCCTGGCCGTGGCTCACCGATTGCTGACCGCGACGGATCCGGAGACTCTGGAGCTCCGGCGCACGCGAACCTTCTACGTCGTCCCGAACATCATGCCGGACACGGGAGAGTTGTACCACCACACGGCCCTGCGCCCGACAGATGCCACCATGCGCCCCTATGACGAGGATAGCGACGGCCTCGTTGACGAGGATCCGCCCGAGGATCTGGATGGCGACGGCGAAGTGACGATGATGCGCTGGATCGATCCCGGCGGCTCGATGGTCATCGACGAACGGGATTCGCGACTGCTGCGCCCCCGCCGCGCGGGCGACAAGGGGCCATTCTACAAAACGTCCACCGAAGGGCTGGACAATGACGGTGATGGCAAGATCAATGAAGACTGGCTGGGCGGCGTCGACCCCAATCGCAACTATCCCAACTTCTGGGACGGCACGAAGCAGGTCGGCTCAGGCCCCTATGCCGGCTCCGAGCAAGAAATCCACGCCTTGCTGGAATATAATGTCAGCCATCCCAACATCGCCACGGCCCTTCACCTGCATTCTGCCGGGGGAGTCGTACTCTATCCCTTCGGCATCCCGAAGCTGACACCTCCGCCCACCGACTTCGGCCTGTACAAGGACCTTGCCCGCAGGGGTCTGGAAGTGACCGGGTATAGCCTGGGAACCACGGTGATCGACTGGCGCTGGCCGGCGGGAACCGAGGACCGCAAGCCAACCCAAGTTTGGCGCGACAAGGACGGCAAGATCCAGTCCGGGGTCTGGACGCCAGAAGGCAACGCCTTCGCGCCCGAGCCGGCGCCCGACTATATTCCGGGCAGCTATCCGGCCTATGGCGGGTCGATGGATACGACCTATCCGATGTTCGGCATCCTGGCCTTTGCCCTCGAACTGTACGAGATGGCACCCGATCATAATGGCGACGGGAAGATCGACGATGTCGATCGGCTGATCCAGAACGACAAGCATATGGGCGGCGTCGCCTTCAAGAAATGGACGCCGTTCAAACACCCGACGCTGGGTCAGGTGGAAATCGGCGGCTGGACCAAGCAGGGCTGGAACAACCCCCTGCCCCACAAGCTGGAGGCCGTGACACGAGAGGGCATCAATTTCGCCATGGTCCTGGCCCAGGCGACACCCTTGCTTTCAGTGTCCGATGTCAAGGTGACGCCATCGGAAGGCGGCATCTATCGCATCGAAGCCAAGATCTCCAATCTGGGCCAGATGCCCACCGAGCTTGCCATTCGCAAGGATCAGGTCGGCGCCCTGCCGGTCAAGGCCAGCCTCGAACTGCCAGCGGGCGCGGTCGTCCTCGGCAGCAAGTCCAGCCACGATCTCGGCGTCATCGACGGCTTCGGCAAAAAGTCGGTGGAGTGGGTCATCCGCGCACCAGCCGGTGCCCAGCCGGTCATCGTCGCAACCCATCCCAAAGGCGGGACGGCTCGCCGGGCCGTGCCGACGTCAGGCACCGCAGGAAGCGGGCAACCATAAGGTCGCCCCTCCGCACCCGGGGCGTTCGACAGTGTCGCGTCCCGGGGAACCGGCTATCGACACTCGAAACCCGAATGGAAGCCGCCTGACATGTCATGGCGGCTTCCATCAGCCTTCCGTAGATGCTGGCTGACTATGGGCTAATCGCATCCTGCACAGCGGTACGATCGCTCACTCCCATTCGATCGTGCCGGGCGGCTTGGACGTGTAATCATAGACGACGCGGTTGATACCCTGGACCTCGTTGACGATGCGGGTCGCGACCTGGGCCAGGAAATGGGCGTCGAATGGGTAGATGTCGGCCGTCATACCGTCCACCGACGTCACGGCGCGCAGCGCACAGACATGGTCGTAGGTGCGTCCGTCGCCCATCACGCCGACGGTCCGCACCGGCAGCAGCACCGCGAACGCCTGCCAGATGGCATCATAGAGCCCGGCCTTGCGGATTTCGTCGAGATAGATGGTGTCGGCCTTTCTCAGCACATCGCACCGCTCACGCGTCACCTCGCCGGGAATGCGGATGGCGAGGCCGGGTCCCGGGAACGGGTGACGGCCGACAAAGGCATCGGGCAGCCCCAGTTCGCGGCCAAGATCGCGGACCTCGTCCTTGAACAGTTCGCGGAGGGGTTCGACCAGCTTCATGTTCATGCGCGCCGGCAGGCCGCCGACATTGTGGTGGCTCTTGATCGTCACCGACGGCCCGCCGGTGAAGCTGACGCTTTCGAT
Source organism: Sphingomonas sanxanigenens (assembly GCA_037190805.1). Taxonomy (GTDB): domain Bacteria; phylum Pseudomonadota; class Alphaproteobacteria; order Sphingomonadales; family Sphingomonadaceae; genus JBBCJR01. The sequence goes on from JBBCJR010000004.1 coordinate 394,425, forward strand.
CACGTCGGGGTAGAGCGTGCCCTGGGCCAGGAAGTCGGCGCCGCCGATCTTCTTCGCCTCTTCCTCGAACACGTCGATGAAGGTCTTGCCGATGAACTTGCGCTTCGCCTCGGGGTCGGTGACGCCCTTGAGGCCGGTGAGGAACAGCGTCTCGGCGTTCACGTGGACGAGCGGGATATTGTAGCTGGTGCGGAACAGCGACACGACCTGCTCCGCCTCACCGGCGCGCATCAGGCCATGGTCGACGAACACGCAGGTCAGCTGGTCGCCGATCGCTTCGTGGATCAGCACGGCCGCGACCGCCGAGTCCACCCCGCCCGACAAGCCGCAGATCACCCGGCTGTCGCCGACCTGCTCACGAATCTCGGCGATCTTGGCGGCACGGAACTCGGCCATCGACCAGTCGCCGGACAGGCCGCAGACATGGCGGGCGAAATTTGCGATCAGGCGCGCGCCATCCGGGGTATGGACAACCTCGGGGTGGAACTGGACGCCATAGAAGCGCCGGGCCTCATCGGCGGTGACAGCGTAAGGCGCACCGTCCGAGCGCGCGATAACTTTAAAGCCGGGCGCCAGGCTGTCGACCTTGTCGCCATGACTCATCCACACCTGATGGCGCTCGCCCTCGGTCCACAGCCCGTCGAACAGGGCTGAACGGTCGACGATCTCGATGAAGGCGCGGCCGAACTCGCCGCCGTCACCCACCACCACCTTGCCGCCCAGCTGCTCGGCCATGGTCTGCTGGCCATAGCAGATGCCGAGGACCGGGATGCCAGCCTCGAAAATCTCCCGCGGCGCGCGCGGCGAGCCGAGCGCGGTCACCGATGCCGGGCCGCCCGAGAGGATCACGCCCTTCGGCTGCAGGCGAGTAAAGGCCTCCGACGCGCTGTTGAACGGCGCGATCTCGCAATAGACGCCCGCCTCGCGGACGCGGCGGGCGATGAGCTGGGTCACCTGGCTGCCGAAATCGACGACGAGCAGGCAATCCTGCGGCTGAACGGTCATGGGTGCTCCGCGAAACTGGCTATGCGGGCGGGATTATGCCCGCCCGCCCCCAGAGTCCAGTGGCCGCGTCCCACCGGGCTGGAGCTGCCCTTCCGGGGCCTCAGCGTGCCGCGTAAAGCGCGTCGATATTCAGATTGACGATCCGCTCGCCACGCACAGCACAGCGGAAGGTGCTGCTGTCGCTGCCGGATCCACGATTGCCGCGCCAGCCCGCATCAAACGTCACCGTGCCCCGGACATAGGTGGTGTCCCGATCCTGATCGACATCGGAAATGGCACCGATGCGGGCATTGTCATAGCGGCGCGACACCTCATCCAGCGCCGCGTCGGTGCAGCGGTCGACCGCCGCCTGCTCGCTGTTCCAGCGATTGCCGCCCGTATCGTATCCGTCGCCATAGACGTCATCGCCGTAAGTCCGGTCACGGTCACGATTGCTGTCGCGCTTGCTGGCTGATGCCACCACCGCCGCGATGCCGCCGATGACCGCTGCGCCCAACAGGATGTCGCCAGCCGACAAGCCCCGGTCACGGTCGCGATGATGCCAACCGCCGCCAGGGTAGGACGGATAGCCGCCACCGGGATAGCCCCGCGGCCGTGCATCGGCGGCGACCGCCGATACCGTCAACAGCGCGCCAGTCGCGGCGCCCAGCATGAAACGGCCAAGGAAACCCATAACGTCTCTCCACATCGCCGACACGAGTCGCGGCGAAGGCCATGACCATGCGTCCCACCGAATGAGACGCAGCTGAACGAGGGTGAAGGCTTCGGTTCAGGCAGAGACAGACCCGCTACACGAACCACGAAAAAGCCGGACACCCTGGGGCGCCCGGCCTGATCGTTCAAAAGCTTCGGATCGCGCCGATCAGGCGGCGTCTTCCAGATCCTCGCCAACCGGACCGGAATCCTTGCCCTTGGCGTCGACATCGCGGTCGACAAATTCGATGATCGCCATCGACGCCGCGTCGGAAGCTCGGATGCCGGCCTTGATGACGCGGGTATAGCCGCCGCTACGGTCAGCATAGCGCTTGGCGAGAACGTCGAACAGTTTCACCAGCTGCGCATCGTCGAGCAGGCGGGCATGGGCCAGACGCCGGTTAGCGAGGCCACCCTTCTTGGCCAGGGTCACCAGCTTCTCGACATAGGGACGAAGCTCCTTCGCCTTGGCGAGCGTGGTGGTGATCTGCTCATGCTTGATGAGCGCGGCCGCCTGGTTGCGGAACAGGGCGAGGCGGTGGCTACTGGTCCGCTGCAGCTTACGGCCGGCGACGCGATGACGCATGTCTCAATCTTCCTTCTGTTTGTTCAGGAGCCGTTTCAGGTACTCCGGACCAGGCCCGCTTGAAGGGGGAGCCCACGACCCTGTCGGTTCGAGCGCCCCGCCAGCCAGAGCGGCGGGGCGACCTTCGGCTCAGAACTCCTGTTCGAGCTTCTTCGCCATTTCCTCGATATTTTCCGGCGGCCATCCGGGAATGTCCATGCCGAGCTTCAGACCCATGGAAGCGAGAACTTCCTTGATCTCGTTCAGGCTCTTGCGGCCGAAGTTCGGCGTGCGGAGCATCTCGGCCTCGGTCTTCTGGACGAGGTCGCCGATATAGATGATGTTGTCGTTCTTCAGGCAGTTGGCCGACCGCACCGACAATTCCAGCTCGTCCACCTTCTTGAGCAGGAAGCGGTTGATCTGGTTGCTGTCCTGCGGCGCCTCGGACGAGGTCGTGGCAATGCCGGTCGCGACCGGGCGCTGCGGAACAGCGCTGTCCTCGAAGGTCACGAACAGGGCCAGCTGGTCCTGCAGGATGCGCGCGGCATAGGCCAACGCCTCCTCGGGGGTGATCGTGCCGTCGGTCTCGACCGTCAGGTTCAGCTTGTCATAGTCCAGCGCCTGGCCGACGCGGGTGTTCTCGACCTTGTAGGCGACCTGACGCACCGGCGAATAGAGCGCGTCGATCGGGATCAGGCCGATCGGCGCATCGGCCGGACGGTTGTTGATCGCCGGGACATAACCCTTACCCGGCTCGGCGGTCAGCTCCATGTTAAGCGTCGCGCCGGCGTCGAGGTGGCAGATGACCAGTTCGGGATTCATCACCTCGATGTCGCCCGTCGTGGCGATCTGGCCGGCGGTGACCTCGGCCGGGCCGGTCGCCGACAGCTGCAGCCGCTTCGGGCCGTCGCCCTGCATCCTCAGCGCGATCTGCTTCACGTTGAGGACGATGTCGGTAACATCCTCGCGCACGCCGGTGAGGCTCGAAAATTCATGCAGCACGCCCTCGATCTTGATCGAGGTCACGGCCGCGCCCTGCAGCGAGGACAGAAGCACGCGACGCAGGGCATTGCCGAGCGTCAGGCCGAAGCCCCGCTCCAGCGGCTCGGCGACGAACACGCCCTTGCGCTTGCGATCGCCCGACTTCAGCTCAAGGCCGGTGGGCTTCTTCAGGTCCTGCCAGTTCTTCGCGTTGATGGCCACAGATGGCTCTCCCAGGCGAGACGGCGCCATTGGCGCCAAATGGGTCGACGGAGGGAGCGCCGAAACGCCCCGTCCAAGGCGTTGGATTAGACGCGGCGGCGCTTCGGCGGACGAACGCCGTTATGCGGGATCGAGGTCACGTCGCGGATCGAGGTGATCTGGAAGCCGACCGCCTGCAGCGCGCGCAGCGCGGACTCGCGGCCCGAACCGGGACCCTTGACCTCGACCTCGATGGTGCGAACGCCATGTTCCTGCGCTTTACGGCCGGCGTCTTCGGCAGCCACCTGGGCGGCATAGGGCGTCGACTTGCGGCTGCCCTTGAAGCCCATCATCCCCGATGACGACCAGGCAATCGCGTTGCCCTGGGCATCAGTGATGGTGATCATGGTGTTGTTGAAGCTGGCGTTCACATGAGCAACGCCAGAGGTGATGTTCTTGCGCTCGCGGCGGCGGATGCGCTGGGGTTCACGTGCCATGATGCGCGTTCCTTACTTCTTCTTGCCGGCGATGGGCTTCGCCTTGCCCTTGCGGGTGCGGGCGTTGGTGTGGGTGCGCTGACCGCGCACCGGCAGGCCCTTGCGGTGGCGAAGGCCGCGATAGCAGGCCAGGTCCATCAGCCGCTTGATGTTGAGCGCGGTCTGGCGGCGCAGGTCGCCCTCGACCGTATGGTCGCGGTCGATCGCCTCGCGGATCTGCAGAACCTCAGCGTCGGTGAGGTCCTGAACCCGGCGCTCGCGCGGAATGCCCAGCTGCTCGGTCAGCTTCGCTGCCTGGGTGCGGCCGATGCCGTGAATGTAGGTGAGCGCGATTTCGACGCGCTTGTTGGTCGGGATGTTGACGCCCGCAATACGTGCCACTTGTCTGTTCTCCTGCTCCACAGGACGCGAGGGCGCGCATCCCATCTCAAAGCGTTGGTCCCGAAATGACCGAAACCGGCGAGCGCACAGCTGGCGCTGCCGGGGGAACCGGTCGATCGGGATGACCTGCTGTTAAGGGGGCCATCCGACCGAGTCAAGCGCCCTGCCCCGCTTCGTCCGATCTCATGTGATAAGGTCGACAAGAGCCGCCTAACTGATAGCCCGGACCGGATCGCGAACGGTGCGAACCGGTGCCACGGGCTATTCGTCCAGCAGCGTCTCGATCGCGCCATAGACCTCGTCGATATCCGCCATGCCGTCGACCCGGGCAACCAGTCCGCGGGCCTCATAATAAGGCAGGATCGGCGCCGTCTTGGCACGATATTCGGCCATGCGGGTGCGCACCGTCTCGGCATTGTCGTCCGGCCGGCGCTTGAATTCGCTCGATCCGCAGACATCGCAGACGTTCGGCTTCACCGGCGGCTTGAACCGATCATGATAGCCGGCACCGCATTTGGCGCAGGAAAACCGCCCGGTAATCCGCTCGACCAGCGCATCCTCGTCGACCGCCAGCTCGATCACGCGATCGAGCGTCATGCCCTTGCTGGCCAGCAGTACGTCCAACGCCTCGGCCTGCGCACGCGTGCGCGGGAAACCGTCGAGGATGAAGCCGGTCTGGACGTCATCCTGATCCAACCGGTCCGACAGGATGCCGATGACGATGTCATCCGACACCAGTTCACCGGCGGCCATCACCGCCTTGGCCTTGAGGCCGACCGGCGTCTCGGCGGCGACGGCAGCCCGCAGCATGTCGCCCGTCGACAGCTGGACCATGCCCCGCTCGTCCTGAAGCCGGGTCGCCTGGGTCCCCTTACCGGCCCCCGGAGGGCCGAGCAGGATGATGTTCACCGACGTCCTCCCCGCAGTTTCGCCTTCTTGATCAGGCCCTCATACTGGTGTGCCAGCAGATGGCTCTGAATCTGCGTCACCGTGTCCATGGTCACGTTGACGACGATGAGGAGGCTGGTGCCGCCAAGATAGAAGGGCACGGCCAGCCGCGAGATCAGGAACTCCGGCACCAGGCAGATCAGCGTCAGATAGGCGGCGCCGATGACGGTGATCCGGGTCAGGACATAGTCGAGATATTCCTGCGTCCGCTGCCCCGGACGGATGCCGGGAATGAAGCCGCCGTGCTTCTTCAGATTCTCGGCCGTCTCCTCAGGGTTGAAGACCACGGCGGTGTAGAAGAAGCAGAAGAAGATGATGCCGAAGGCGTAGAGCGACATGTAGAGCGGCGAACCGTGCTGGAGCGCGGTCGTGACCGTGATCATGAAATCGCCCCACGCGCTCTCCCCCTGCGTGCGCTGGCCAGCGAACTGGGCGACGGTCAACGGCATCAGCAGCAGCGAGGACGCGAAGATCGGCGGAATGACGCCGGCGGTGTTGATCTTCAGCGGCAGGTGGCTGGTCTCGTTCTGGACCATGCCGCGCGCCGACTGGCGCTTCGGATACTGGATCAGGATACGGCGCTGGGCACGTTCCATGAAGCAGATGAAGGCGATGAGCGTGAAGGCCACGGCGATGATCGCGATGATCAGCAGCGGCGACATGGCGCCGGTACGCCCCTGTTCGAACAGACCGATCAGCGCCGACGGCAGCGCCGCGACGATGCCGGCCATGATGATCAGCGAGATGCCGTTGCCGATGCCCCGCGCCGTAACCTGCTCGCCCAGCCACATCAGGAACATGGTGCCGCCGACCAGCGTCACCACCACCGACAGGCGGAAGAAATAGCCAGGATCGATAACCGCCGACATGCCCTGGGAAGCGCCGAAGCTCTCCAGACCCACCGCAATGCCGTAACCCTGCACCGCGCACAGCAGCACGGTCCCATAGCGGGTGTACTGGTTCAGCTTCTTGCGCCCGCTCTCGCCTTCCTTCTTCAGCGCGCCCAGCGTGGGCGACAGCGAGGTCGCAAGCTGCACCACGATCGACGCGGTGATGTAGGGCATGACGCCCAAGGCGATCACCGACATACGCTCGAGCGCGCCGCCCGAGAACATGTTGAAGAAGTCGAGGACGCCACCCTGCGTTCGGGCGAACAGCGACGCCAGCGCCTGCGGGTCGATCCCCGGCAGCGGCACGAATGACAGCAGACGAAAGACGATCAGCGCGCCGATCGTGAACCAGATCCGCTGCTTGAGATCGGTCGCCTTCGAAAAGGACGACCAGTTGATGTTGGCAGCGAGTTGTTCGGCGGCGGATGCCATCAGTGTCGACCCCAAACCCAAAAATACATGGCGGCGGACTGCATCGCTGCCCCCCGCCGCCTCATATAATGTCCGGGCCGGACTTGTCTAAGCCCGGACATGACGTTTTCAGGCCTTGGCCTTCTTGGCGCCCTTGCCCTTCTTGGCGGCCGCCTTTTCCGCGGCTGGCACGACCTCGATCACCGATACGGTTCCACCAGCCTTTTCAACAGCTTCCAGCGCGCCTTTCGACACGCCGGCGACGTTGAACGACAGCTTCGCGGTCAGCGCGCCCTTGCCCAGCAGGCGAACCCCGTCCTTGCCGCCACGGGCGAGGCCGGCGGCCTTCAGCGCCTGATGGTCGACGGTCGCCTTGGCGTCCAGCTTGCCGGCGTCGAGCGCCTTCTGGATCGCGCCCAGGTTCACCTCGGCATAATCCTTGGCGAAGATGTTGTTGAAGCCGCGCTTGGGCAGCCGCATGTGGAGCGGCATCTGGCCGCCCTCGAAGCCCTTGATCGCGACGCCGGAACGGCTCTTCTGACCCTTCTGGCCGCGCCCGGCAGTCTTGCCGAGGCCCGAACCGATGCCACGGCCGACGCGAACGCGCGACTTGCGGGCACCGGGATTGTCACGAAGGTCGTTGAGGGTGAAGGTCATTGTCTGCACTCGCTTTCGCTATGGTCGCGCGTTGTCGGAAAAGGATCGGGTCGGGGGCGTTCAGCCCTCAACCTTCACCATGTGCTGCACCTTGCGGATCATCCCGCGCACTTCCGGAGTATCCTCCAGCTCGCGGGTCCGATGCAGCTTGTTGAGGCCCAGACCGACCAGCGTCGCGCGCTGGTCCTTGGTCCGGCGGATCGGCGATCCGGTCTGGGTGATCTTGATCTTCGCCATTGATCTTACTCCACGACCGCTTCGGCTTCAGCCGCGGCCTGCTTGGCCGAGATGTCGCCGCGACGGCCCATGATGTCGGCGATCTTCAGGCCACGGCGCTGCGCCACCGACTTCGGCGACGTCTGCTCCGTCAGCGCCGAGAAGGTCGCGCGGATCATGTTATAGGGATTGCTGGTGCCGACCGACTTGGTGACCACGTCGGCAACGCCCAGGCTCTCGAACACGGCGCGCATCGGGCCGCCGGCGATGATGCCCGTGCCCTGCGGGGCCGAACGAACATGAACCCGGCCGGCACCGAAGTGGCCCGCGCCGTCATGATGCAGGGTCCGACCCTCGCGCAGCGGCACGCGGATCATCGCCTTCTTGGCCGACGCCGTCGCCTTCGAGATCGCCTCGGGCACCTCGCGAGCCTTGCCATGGCCGAAGCCGACCCGGCCCTTGCCGTCACCGACCACGACCAGCGCCGCGAAGCCGAAACGCTTACCGCCCTTCACGGTCTTCGAGACGCGGTTGATGTGGACCAGCTTCTCGATCAGCTCAGGACCTTCGTCCTCGGCCGCGCCGCGACGGTCGTCACGACGGCCACGGCCCCGGTCGCCACCACGGCCACCACGGTCGCCGCCCCGGCCCGCGCCTGGTCCACGTGGACCACGGCCACGGCCGCCACGGTTCTCACCCTCGGGCTGCCCCTGGACGGGATTGTCGATAACCTCAGCCATTTAGAACTCCAATCCGCCTTCGCGGGCGCCATCGGCCAGGGCCTTGACGCGTCCATGGAACAGGAAACCGCCACGGTCGAACACGACCGTGCTGATGCCCGCCGCCTTCGCCCGCTCCGCAACGCGCTTGCCAACTTCGGCAGCCGCCTGCGCAGTCGCGCCGGTCGAACCGCGCGCGTCCTTCTCCAGCGTTGACGCCGACGCGATCGTGCGACCGGCAGTGTCGTCGATCACCTGGGCATAGATATGCCGGCCCGAGCGATGGATCGATAGGCGGGCGCGGTCGCCCGCGCGGGCGCGCAGCTGGGTGCGAACCCGGCGACGGCGCTTTTCGAACAAGGAGAGCTTGGCCATTACTTCTTCTTCCCTTCCTTGCGGAAGATCGTCTCGCCGCGATACTTGATGCCCTTGCCCTTATAGGGTTCGGGCTTGCGCCAGCGCCGGATCTCGGCCGCGACCTGACCAACCTGCTGCTTGTCGTTGCCGCTGATCTGAACCGTCGTCTGATCCGGGGTGGCGATGGTGATGCCCTCCGGAATCTCGTAGTTCACGTCATGGCTGTAGCCGAGCTGCAGCTTAAGCACCTTGCCCTGGGCATTGGCGCGATAGCCGACACCGGTGATCTCCAGGACCTTGGTGAAGCCTTCGGTGACGCCGGTCACCAGGTTCTGCACGCGGGTGCGCTGCATGCCCCAGAAGCCACGGGCGCGCTTGCTGTCGTTGGCGGGCTTGACGCTAATGGCGCCGTCCTCGACCGCATAGCTGACCTCGTTCAGCGTCGGCATCGACAGGGTACCCTTGGGTCCCTTGACCGAAATCACGCCGCTTTCGATGGTCGCCGACACGCCCGCAGGCAGCGCGACCGATTTCTTTCCGATGCGCGACATGATCAGAACACCTCCGCCAGCACCTCGCCGCCGACATTCTGTTCGCGCGCTTCCGCGTCAGACAGAACGCCCTTTGGCGTCGAGACGATGGTGATGCCGAGGCCGTTGCGAATGGTCGGCAGGTCCTTGGCGCCCGAATAGACGCGCCGGCCCGGCTTCGAAACGCGGGCGACATGCTGGATCGCCGGCTGGCCCTCGAAATATTTCAGCTCGATGCGGATGTCACGATGAACGCCTTCGCCTTCTTCGCGATAACCACGGATATAGCCTTCGCGCTGAAGCACATCGAGGACGCGCGCCCTCAGCTTCGACGCCGGCGACAGGACGCTGTCCTTCTTCGCCTGCTGGCCATTGCGGATGCGGGTGAGCAGATCACCCAGGGGATCGGTCAAAGCCATGTCTCGTCCTTACCAGCTCGACTTCGTGACGCCGGGGATCAGGCCCTTGTTGGCCAGCTCACGCAGCATCACGCGCGACAGGTTGAACTTGCGGTAATAAGCCCGCGAACGGCCGGTCAGCATGCACCGGTTGCGGACCCGGGTCGGGTTCGCGTTGCGGGGAATCTCAGCCAGCTTCAGGCGCGCGATAAGACGCTCGCCTTCGTCCAGACTCTCGTCGTCCGCTTGTGCCTTCAGCCGCGCATACTTGCCGGCATACTGCTTGACCAGCTTCTTGCGACGCTCGTTCTTGTTGATCGAACTCAGTTTCGCCATGACTTAAGTTCTTCCTTTCCGATCAGGCCGCCTGCTGCTGGTCTTCGTTCTGCCCCTGGAAGGGCATACCGAAGAGCTTCAGCAGCGCGCGGGCCTCGTCGTCGGTCCGTGCGGTCGTAGTGATGATGATGTCCATGCCGCGGATCTTGTCGATCTTGTCGTAGCTGATCTCCGGAAAGATCAGCTGCTCTCTCAGACCCATGGCATAGTTGCCGTTGCCGTCGAACGACTTCGGGCTGATGCCCCGGAAGTCGCGGATACGCGGCATGGCAATGGTGATAAGACGGTCGAGAAACTCGTACATGCGCTCGCGGCGCAGAGTCACCTTGGCGCCGATGGGCATGCCTTCACGCAGCTTGAACTGCGCGATCGACTTCTTCGCCCGGGTCACGACGGGCTTCTGCCCGGCGATCGCCATCATTTCGGCAGCCGCGATGTCGACCTTCTTCTTGTCCTGGGTGGCTTCGCCCACGCCCATGTTGATGACGATCTTGTCCAGCTTGGGAACCTGCATCGGGTTCTTGTAGCCGAACTGCTCCATCATCGCCTTGGCGTAGCGCTCGTCATAGAGCTTCTTCAGCCTGGGGACGTACTTGTCAGCCATTGATCTTCTCCCCGGACTTGACCGCGACGCGCACCTTCTTGCCGTCGACGGTCTCGAAGCGGACACGCGTCGGCTTGCCCGTCTTCGGGTCCTCGATCGCCACCTTCGACACATGGATCGGCGCCTCGGCGCGTTCCAGGCCACCCTCAGGGTTCGCCTGGCTCGGCTTGCGATGGCGGGTGATCACGTTGACGCCGGACACGACAACCTTGGCCTCACGCGGCAGGGCGCGAACGACCTCCCCCTGCTTGCCCTTGTCCTTGCCCGACAGGACGACGACGCGGTCGCCCTTCTTGATCTTGAGAGCCGACATCAGAGGACCTCCGGCGCCAGGCTGTTGATCTTCATGTGCCCGGTCGAGCGCAGCTCGCGCACGACCGGGCCGAAGATACGGGTGCCGATCGGCTCCTCGTTCTTGTTGATCAGCACGGCGGCGTTGCCGTCGAAGCGGATCGTCGAGCCGTCGGGCCGGTGAATGTCCTTGGCGGTGCGCACGACCACCGCGCGGGGGACGTCGCCCTTCTTGACGCGACCCTTCGGCGCGGCTTCCTTCACCGAGACGACGATGATGTCACCGACGCCCGCGGTGCGGCGCTTCGAGCCACCGAGCACCTTGATGCACTGCACCCTCTTGGCGCCGCTGTTGTCGGCAACGTCGAGGTTCGTCTGCATCTGAATCATGGTTCAGACCTCCAATCAGGCCGCGGCGGCCGGCGCTTCGGCGCCGACACGACCCACGACCGTCCACGTCTTCAGCTTCGAGATCGGCGCGCATTCCTCAATGCGTACCGTCTCACCCTCACGAAACTGGTTGGTCTCGTCATGGGCGTGATACTTCTTCGACCGCTTGATGATCTTGCCGTAGAGCGGGTGCTTCACCCGCCGCTCGACCAGCACCACCACCGTCTTGTCGGTCTTGTCGGAAACGACAGTCCCGGTCAGCACGCGCTTGGGCATGTCGTCCCTCCTCAGGCCTTGGCGGCGGCGGCCTTCGCCGCGCGCACCGTCTGCTGCGTCTTGACGCGGGCGATGGCGCGACGCACCTCGCGCACACGCGCCGGCTTTTCGAGCTGCCCGGTCGCGCTCTGAAAGCGCAGGTTGAACTGCTCGCGCTTCAGATCGCCGAGCTTGGTGCTCAGCTGGTCATCGGTCATGCCCACAAACTCTTCATTCGCCTTCGCCATGGCTCAACCCTCCAGATGGCTGGTGTCGCCAAGGCGGGCCACCATCTTGGTCTTGATCGGCAGTTTCGCCGCCGCCCGCTCGAACGCACCCTTGGCAACGAGGCCATCGACCCCGTCGAGCTCGAACAGGATCCGACCCGGCTTGACGCGCGCGGCCCAGAATTCCGGCGAGCCCTTGCCCGAGCCCATGCGGACTTCGGCCGGCTTCGACGACACCGGGACGTCGGGGAAGATGCGAATCCACAAACGCCCCTGACGCTTGATGTGGCGGGTGATCGCGCGGCGAGCCGCCTCGATCTGACGCGCGGTGATACGCTCAGGCGCCATGGCCTTCAGACCATAGCTGCCGAAATTGAGCGACGTGCCACCGGGCGCGTTGCCATGGATGCGGCCCTTGTGGGCCTTGCGGAACTTTGTGCGCTTTGGTTGCAGCATTTCCTAATCGCCTTCTGACACCGATGATCGGTCGATCAAGCGACGTGCCGAAGCCCTTACGGGCCTCAACGCGCCGGCCGAACCCCCGACGTCTGAGCTTCCACCATCAGCCGGTCCTGAGCCTGCGGATCATGGCCCAGAATCTCACCCTTGAAGATCCAGACCTTGATGCCGCAAACGCCATAGGCGGTGTGCGCCTCGGCCTCGGCATAATCGACATTGGCGCGCAGCGTGTGCAGCGGCACCCGCCCCTCGCGATACCATTCGGTCCGCGCGATCTCGGCGCCGCCGAGACGACCCGCGCAGGTGATGCGGATACCCTCGGCGCCAAGACGCAGGGCCGACTGGACGGCACGCTTCATCGCGCGGCGGAACGCAACGCGGCGCTCCAGCTGATCCGCGACCGACTGACCGACCAGCTTGGCGTCGATCTCGGGCTTGCGGATCTCGACGATGTTCAGCGACACGTCCGAGCTCGTCATGGCGGCCAGCGTGCGACGCAGCTTTTCGATATCCGCGCCCTTCTTGCCGATGATCACACCGGGACGCGCGGCATAGACGCTGATGCGGCAGAGCTTCGCCGGACGCTCGATCACCACCCGCGAGATCGCCGCCTGCGGCAACGTCTTCATGATGTACTTGCGGATGTTGAGGTCTTCGAGCAGCAGCCGGCCATAGTCCTCGCCGTCCGCATACCAGCGGCTGTCCCAGGTCCGGTTGACCTGGAGCCGCATGCCGATGGGGTTCGATTTCTGACCCATGATTTACGCCTCTTCCTGCTCGCGCACGACGACGCGGATACGGCTGAACGGCTTTTCGATGCGGCTGGAGCGGCCCCGCGCGCGTGGCGTGAAGCGCTTCATGGTGATCGACTTGCCAACGCTCGCTTCTTTGACGACCAGCTGGTCGACGTCGAGGTTGTGATTGTTCTCGGCATTGGCGACGGCGGACGCCAGCACCTTCGAAACGTCGCGCGCCATCGCCTTCTTCGAGAAGGCGAGGATGTTGAGCGCGTCGCCGACCTTCTTGCCGCGGATCAGGCCCGCGACGAGATTCAGCTTATAGGCGCTGCCGCGAACCTGGGTCGCGACGGCCAGTGCTTCCTTCTCGTCGACGCGACGGGGGGCTGCCTGCTTCGACATCAGCGCTTACCCTTCTTGTCGGCGGCGTGGCCGGGGAACGTGCGCGTCGGCGCGAATTCGCCCAGCTTGTGGCCAACCATGTCCTCGTTGACGGACACCGGAATGAATTTCCGGCCGTTATAGACGTTGAACGTCAGCCCGACGAACTGTGGCAGGATGGTGGAACGACGCGACCAGGTCTTGATCGGGGCGCGACCACCGCTGTCCTGCGCCGTCTCCGCCTTCTTCAGCAGGCTGAGCTCGACGAACGGACCTTTCCAGACGGAACGGGCCATGGCTTACCTCTTCTTCTTCGCGTGACGCGACCGGATGATCATCTTGTCCGTCGCCTTGTTGCTGCGGGTCTTGGCCCCCTTGGTCGGCTTGCCCCACGGCGTCACCGGATGACGGCCGCCGGAGGTCCGGCCTTCACCACCGCCATGCGGGTGGTCGACCGGGTTCTTGGCGACACCGCGGGTCAGCGGGCGCTTGCCCAGCCAGCGCGTGCGGCCGGCCTTGCCAAGATTCTGGTTCGAATTGTCAGGGTTCGAGACCGCACCGACCGTCGCCATGCAGTCCGCACGGACATAACGCTGCTCGCCCGAATTGAGGCGAACCACAACCAGCGCGCGATCGCGGCCCACCACCTGCACATAGGTGCCGGCGGCGCGGGCGATCTGGCCACCTTTCAGCGGCTTCATCTCGACGTTGTGGACGATGGTGCCGACCGGAACCTGCCCGATCTCCATCGCATTACCCGGCTTCACGTCGGTCTTCTTGCCGGCCACCACACTGTCGCCGACACCCAGACGCTGCGGCGCCAGGATGTAGGACAGTTCACCATCCTGATACTTGATCAGGGCGATGAACGCCGACCGGTTGGGATCATACTCGATCCGCTCCACGGTCGCCGGCTGATCCCACTTGCGGCGCTTGAAATCGACGATCCGATAACGCTGCTTGTGGCCACCCGCGATACCGCGTGCGGTCGCGTGACCCTGATTGTTGCGACCGCCCGACTTGTGCTTACCTTCGGTCAGCGCCTTGACGGGCTTGCCCTTCCACAGGCTCGACCGATCGATGAGGATCAGACCGCGCGTGCCGGGCGTGACGGGATTATAATGCTTCAGTGCCATCGGATCAGATCCCCGTGGTCACGTCGATGCTCTGGCCATCGGCCAGGGTGACGATCGCCTTCTTGAAGTCCGAGCGGCGATAGGGCTTGCCCTTCCAGCGCTTGGTCTTGCCTTTGGCGGTGATGGTGTTGACGCCCGTCACCGTGACCGAGAACAGCGCCTCGACGGCGGCCTTGATCTGCGGCTTGGTGGCGTCGCCGGCGACCTTGAACACGACCGCGTTGTGCTCGGAGAGCAGGGTCGACTTCTCGGTGATGTGCGGAGCCAGGACAACGTCGTAATGACGCACGTCCACGGCGGCCGCTGCTTCCTTCTTAGCCATTGAACCGCGCCTCCAGCTTCTCGACCGCGGCGCGGGTCAGCACCAGTGTCTCATGCTTCAGAATGTCATAGACGTTGGCGCCGATCGCCGGCAGCACGTTGACGTGCGGCAGGTTCGAGGAGGCACGAGCGAAGTTTTCCGCAACCTGCTCACCGTCGATCACCAGAGCCGTCTTGCCAAAGCCGAGCTTGCCGAACTGGGTCGCCAGCGCCTTTGTCTTGGCCGCGCCACCGTCCAGCGTATCGAGGACGATCAGCGACCCGGCCTTAGCTTTTGCCGACAGTGCCATCTTCAGGCCCAGCTGGCGAACCTTCTTGTTCAGCGAGATGTTGAACTCGCGAACACGCGGGCCATGCGCCTTGCCGCCGCCGATAAACACAGGAGCCTTGCGATCGCCGTGACGGGCGGTACCGCCGCCCTTCTGGCGACCGAACTTCTTGCCAGTGCGGGCGACATCCGAGCGCTCAC
The DNA here is from genome assembly GCA_037190805.1 of Sphingomonas sanxanigenens. GTDB lineage: Bacteria > Pseudomonadota > Alphaproteobacteria > Sphingomonadales > Sphingomonadaceae > JBBCJR01. The sequence goes on from JBBCJR010000004.1 coordinate 409,480, forward strand.
GAGCCGCGCGGGCGATACCGCGACGGTTATAGAGCTGCCAGGTGACGACGCGATGCAGGATGTCGGCGCGGGGTTCGATAGCGAACACCTCGTCGCTCACCTCGATGTCGCCGGCCGCCTTGGCCTCCAGGGTCTGGACCTTGAGTTTCATATTGCTCAGCCCTCCTGGCCTTCAGTGGCCTCGGGCGCCGCCTCGGCGGGCGCATCCTGAGCCGGAGCATTGGAATTGGCGGCGGCGCGCAGGCCGGCCGGATAAGGCGCAGCGTCCGGACGCGAAATCTTGGCCGCGTCACGAACGATCAGCCACGCGCCCTTATGACCGGGAACCGAGCCGCGCACGAACAGCAGGCCGCGCTCGATATCCGTACCGACGATCTCAAGATTCTGCTGGGTGCGGCGACGGTCGCCCATGTGGCCCGCCATCTTCTTGTTCTTGAAGACCTTACCCGGATCCTGGCGCTGACCGGTCGAACCGTGCGAGCGGTGCGACACCGAAACACCGTGCGTGGCCCGCAGACCACCGAAGCCCCAGCGCTTCATGGCGCCGGCGAAGCCCTTGCCCTGCGTGTTGCCGGTGACGTCGACCATTTGACCGGCGACAAAGTGATCGGCCGACAACTCCGAACCGACGTCGAGGAGTGCATCCTCGGCGACCCGGAATTCGACCAGGCGCGCCTTCGGCTCCACCTCGGCCTTGCCGAAATGGCCCCGTTCGGGCTTGCTCAGATTTTTCGCCTTCGCCGAGCCAGCGCCCAGCTGCAGAGCTACATAGCCGTCGCGATCGGCCGTCTTCTGCGCGACAACCTGGCAGCCTTCCAGCGCCAGGACCGTCACGGGAACGTGGACGCCCGCGTCATCAAACACGCGCGTCATCCCCATTTTCTTCGCGATCACGCCGGTGCGCATGATCAGTCACTCCCTTCAGAGGCCCGCATCCTGCGGGCTTGACCAAAAAACGAGCCAGCCAACCGCGTATTTCCGCGATTGGCGTGGCAGCCCAGTGAAATAAAAGTCGCCCCGTCCGGGCAATCATGCCGCAAAAGCGGCATGGAACGGGGGACTCGGACCACGGACGAATCCGCGCGGTATCCCTTGGCCAGCCTCTTAGGCCAGCTTGATCTCTACGTCCACCCCTGCCGACAGATCGAGCTTCATAAGCGCATCGACGGTCTGCGGCGTCGGCTGGATAATATCGAGAAGGCGCTTGTAGGTGCGCACTTCAAATTGTTCGCGGCTTTTCTTGTCGACGTGCGGCGAGCGGTTCACGGTGAACTTCTCGATCCGCGTCGGCAGCGGAATGGGACCACGGATCAAGGCGCCCGTGCGCTTCGCCGTGTCGGCGATCTCGCCTGTCGCCTGGTCGAGGACCCTGTGGTCGAACGCCTTCAGGCGAATGCGAATGTTCTGCGTTTCCATCGCTACCTAATCACCAACAAGAAGAAAGAGCCAATGCCGGCATCCGGAGATACCGGCCTTTACACGAAAACAGGGCCGCCCGGAACCTCGCGGAACCGGGCGGCCGATGGGTCTATATTACTTCGCGATCTTGCCGACAACCCCGGCGCCGACCGTACGACCGCCTTCGCGGATCGCGAAGCGCAGGCCCGGATCCATGGCGATCGGCGCGATCAGCTTGATGGCCAGGGTAACGTTGTCGCCCGGCATCACCATCTCGGTGCCTTCCGGCAGCGTGACTTCGCCGGTAACGTCGGTGGTGCGGAAGTAGAACTGCGGACGATAGTTGGCGAAGAACGGCGTGTGACGGCCACCCTCGTCCTTCGACAGCACATACACTTCGGCCGAAAATTCGGTGTGCGGGGTGATCGAGCCGGGCTTGGCCAGAACCTGGCCACGCTCGACTTCCTCACGGCCAACGCCGCGAATCAGCGCGCCGATATTGTCGCCAGCCTGGCCCTGGTCGAGCAGCTTGCGGAACATCTCGACACCGGTGACGGTCGTCTTCCGGGTGTCCTTGATGCCGACGATCTCGACTTCTTCGCCAACCTTGACGATGCCGGTCTCGACGCGGCCGGTGACGACGGTGCCACGACCCGAGATCGAGAACACGTCCTCGATCGGCATCAGGAAGGTCTTGTCGAGCGGGCGCTCCGGGGTCGGAATGAACGAGTCAACTGCCTGCATCAGCTTCAGGACGGCGTCGTGGCCGATCTCGGGGGTCTTGCCCTCGAGGGCGGCAACAGCCGAACCCGCGATAATGGGGATGTTGTCACCGTCGAAGTCATACTTCGACAGCAGTTCACGGACTTCCAGTTCGACCAGCTCGAGAATCTCGGGATCGTCCACCAGGTCGACCTTGTTCAGGAACACGACGAGCTGCGGCACGCCGACCTGACGGGCGAGCAGGATGTGCTCACGGGTCTGCGGCATCGGGCCGTCAGTGGCCGACACGACCAGGATCGCGCCGTCCATCTGCGCGGCGCCGGTGATCATGTTCTTCACATAATCGGCGTGGCCGGGGCAGTCGACGTGCGCATAGTGACGATCGGCGGTCTCGTACTCGACGTGCGCGGTCGAGATGGTGATGCCGCGCTCGCGCTCTTCAGGCGCCTTGTCGATATTGGCATAGTCGACGAAGGTCGCGCCGCCGGTCTCGGCGAGCACCTTGGTGATCGCTGCCGTCAGCGAGGTCTTGCCATGGTCGACGTGACCGATGGTGCCGATGTTGACGTGCGGCTTGTTGCGCTCGAATTTAGCCTTGGCCATGTGACTAACCCTCGTTCTTTCCTAGCTGTCGTTACCGCTCGCCTCAGGCGAGCTTGGCTTTCACTTCGTCCGCAACATTCTGCGGCACTTCCTCGTAATGCGAGAACTGCATGCTGTACTGCGCGCGGCCCTGCGTGAACGAGCGGAGCTGGTTCACATAGCCGAACATGTTGGCCAGCGGAACCATCGCCTCGACCACCTGCGCGTTGCCACGGCTGTCGGTGCCCTGGATCTGGCCACGGCGGCTGTTGAGATCGCCGATGACGTCGCCGAGATAATCCTCGGGCGTCACGACTTCAACCTTCATCACCGGCTCAAGCAGCTTGATGCCGGCCTTCTGAGCCACTTCGCGCATCGCGCCCCGCGCGCAGATTTCGAACGCCAGCGCCGACGAATCGACGTCATGATAGGCGCCGTCAGTCAGGTGAACCTCGAAATCGATAATCGGGAAGCCGATCAGCGAGCCGGTCTCGGCGGTTTCCTTGAAGCCCTTCTCGACGGAGGGGATATATTCGCGCGGAATATTACCGCCTTTGACCTCGTCGAAGAACTGGAAGCCGGAACCGCGCTCACCGGGAACCACGGTGACCTTGACGCGACCGAACTGCCCCGAACCGCCCGACTGCTTCTTGTGAGTGTAGTCGACATCGACCTTCTTCGCGAGATATTCACGATAGGCGACCTGCGGCGCGCCGACATTGGCCTCGACCTTGAACTCGCGCTTCATGCGGTCGACGAGAATCTCGAGGTGAAGTTCGCCCATCCCCTTGATGATCGTCTGCCCCGATTCATGGTCGGTCGAGACGCGGAATGACGGGTCCTCAGCGGCCAGACGATTGAGCGCGATGCCCATCTTCTCCTGGTCAGCCTTGGTCTTCGGCTCCACCGACAGCTCGATGACCGGCTCGGGGAACTCCATCCGCTCCAGAATGATCGGCGCCGACGGGGCGGACAGCGTGTCGCCCGTAGTCGTTTCCTTCAAGCCCGCGATCGCGACGATGTCGCCGGCGAACGCCTCGTCGATGTCCTCACGCGAATTGGCATGCATGAGGAGCATGCGGCCGATCTTTTCCTTCTTGTCCTTCACCGTGTTGAGCACGGTGCCCTTCTCGAGCTTGCCCGAGTAGATGCGGGCGAAGGTGAGCGAGCCCACGAACGGATCGTTCATGATCTTGAACGCCAGCGCCGAAAGCGGCGCATTGTCGTCGGCCGGACGCGAATCGGGGGTTTCGCCGTCCAGCTTCACACCTTGAACATCAGGGATATCGAGCGGCGACGGGAGATAGTCGACGACCGCATCAAGAAGCGGCTGCACGCCCTTGTTCTTGAACGATGATCCGCACAGCACGGGCACGAAGTCAAACGCCAGCGTGCCCTTGCGGAGCAGGCGCTTCAGCGTCGGAACATCCGGCTCATTGCCTTCCAGATAGGCTTCCATCGCCTCGTCGTCCTGCTCGACGGCGAGCTCGATCAGCTCGCTGCGCGCGGCGGCGGCGGCATCCTTCATGTCATCGGGAATGTCGCGATATTCGAACTTCGCGCCCAGCGACTCATCAAGCCAGATGATGGCGCGATTCTCGACCAGGTCGACCAGGCCCACGAAGCTGCTCTCGATGCCGATCGGCAGGTAAAGAACGGCCGGACGCGCACCAAGACGGTCCTTGATCATCTGGACGCAACGCTCGAAGCTCGCACCGGTACGGTCGAGCTTGTTGACGTAGCACATGCGGGGCACGCGATACTTGTCCGCCTGACGCCACACGGTCTCGGACTGCGGCTCGACGCCCGCAACACCGTCAAACGCGGTGATCGCGCCGTCGAGGACCCGCAGCGAGCGCTCCACCTCGATGGTGAAATCGACGTGGCCCGGCGTGTCGATGATGTTGATACGGTGGTCGTTCCAGAAACAGGTCGTGGCCGCCGACGTGATCGTGATCCCGCGCTCCTGCTCCTGCTCCATCCAGTCCATCGTCGCGGTGCCCTCGTGGACCTCGCCGATCTTGTAGGACTTGCCTGTGTAGAAGAGGATACGCTCGGTCGTCGTCGTCTTGCCGGCATCGATGTGCGCCATGATGCCGATATTACGATATTTCTCGAGCGGATGGCTGCGGGCCATGATCTTAACTCCGTGCGCCGGCTGTCCGGCGCCTTTGAATTACCAGCGGTAGTGCGAGAAGGCGCGGTTGGCTTCGGCCATCCGGTGCGTGTCTTCCCGCTTCTTCACGGCCGAGCCGCGGTTGTTCGCAGCATCCAGCAGCTCGCCCGACAGGCGCGCCGACATGGTGTTTTCCGACCGCGACCGAGCGGCGGTGATCAGCCAGCGAATGGCCAGCGCCTGAGCGCGCTCGGGACGCACCTCGACCGGAACCTGGTAGGTCGCGCCACCAACGCGGCGGCTGCGGACCTCGATGCCCGGCTTCACATTGGCGAGCGCATCGTGGAACACGCTCAGCGGCTCGCGCTTGGCGCGGGCTTCCACCGTCTCGAAGGCACCATAGACAATGCCTTCTGCAACCGACTTCTTACCCTGCTCCATGACCGAGTTCATGAACTTGGACAGGACCACATCCCCGAATTTCGGGTCGGGCAGGATTTCGCGCTTCTCGGGACGACGACGACGAGCCATTGATCTTTTTCCTTACTTCGGACGCTTGGCGCCGTACTTCGAACGGCTCTGCTTGCGGTCCTTGACGCCCTGGGTGTCGAGGACACCGCGCAGGATGTGATAGCGAACACCGGGAAGATCGCGAACGCGGCCGCCACGGATCAGGACCACCGAGTGCTCCTGGAGGTTGTGGCCTTCGCCCGGGATGTAGCTGATGACTTCGCGCTGGTTCGTCAGGCGCACCTTGGCGACCTTGCGAAGCGCCGAGTTCGGCTTCTTCGGAGTCGTGGTGTAAACGCGCGTGCAGACGCCCCGCTTCTGCGGGTTGGCTTCCATCGCCGGAACCTTGGACCGTTCCTTCTGCGGTTCGCGGCCCTTGCGGACCAACTGGTTGATCGTCGGCATGAACGCCCTTTTCCCAATATCATGCAGCCGGACCGCATTTGCGGCAAAAAGCGCGATAGTCCTGGTGGCCCCTTTTCGCGGCCCCACCAGGCCCAACGCGTTCCAGCGATGTGTCAGCCTTAAAATACCCGTTCCGGAACAGCGTCTAGGACGAACGCCTACCACCAGTCCGCGAGCGAGGGCGCGATATACAAAGCGAGTCCGGTAAGGTCAATGGCCGGTTTCGCCGCAGCGCCCTGTTTCATGGGCGACAGATCAACGGTCAAAAGGATTGCGGCTGCTTCTCAGGGTCAACCGGATCGGAACGCCGCCGAAATCAAGGTCCTCGCGCAGGCCATTGACCAGATAGCGCCGGTAGCTTTCGGGCAGGTCGTCGACACGGTTGCCAAAGACGATGAAGGTGGGCGGCCTGGTCCGCGCCTGGGTGGCGTAGCGCAGCTTTATACGCCTGCCGCCCGGTGCCGGCGGCGGATTACGGTCGATCGCGGCTTCGAACCAACGGTTGAGACGTGCGGTCGATACCCGCCTGCTCCACGCCTCGCGCGTCTTGAACGCGACCTCGATCAGCGTGTCGAGGCCCTTCCCAGTCTTGCCGGATACGGTCAGCAGAGGCACGCCCTTGATCTGCGCCAACCCTTCTTCCAGCGCCTTCTGCACGCCCTGGAAATTGCGGCTCTGATCGGGCGCGACGTCCCATTTGTTCAACGCAACGATCAGCGCCCTGCCCTCTTCCAGGACAGCGGCCGCGATCCTGAGATCCTGCGCCTCCAATCCCAGCGTACCATCCAGCAGAAGCACCACCACTTCGGCGAAATCTATGGCGCGACGGGTATCGGCGACCGACAGCCGCTCCAGCTTGCCCGTCACCTTGGACTTGCGCCTGAGGCCCGCAGTGTCGATCAACCGCACAGCCCGGCCGCGCCACTCCCAGTCGATCGAGATCGAATCACGGGTGAGACCGGCTTCCGGTCCGGTAATCAGGCGCTCCTCGTCGATCAGGCGGTTGATCAGCGTCGATTTGCCGGCATTGGGGCGACCGACAATCGCCAGCTTGAGGGGTTGGGTGAGCAGAGCCGCTTCCTCGGCCTCGGCCGTGGCTTCATCCACGCCCTGCCCATCCCCGCCGCTGGCGCCATCGATATCGGCCTCAGCGGCGATGGGATCGAGCACGGGGCGCAGCGCCTCGAACAGTTCGACCATGCCCTCGCCATGTTCGGCGGACAGCGCGACGGGTTCGCCGAGCCCCAGCTCATAGGCTTCCATCAAACCGGATTCGGCGGCCCGGCCTTCGGCCTTGTTGGCGACCAGGGCAACAGGCGTGTTCGCCGCCCTCAGCCAATCGGCGACGCTGCGATCCAGCTCCGTCAGACCGGCGCGCGCGTCGATCAGAAACAGGGCGATGTCGGCGGTTGCCAACGCCGCCTCGGTCTGGGCACGCATGCGACCTGGCAGGGTCGCAGGATCGCCCTCCTCGAAGCCGGCGGTGTCGATGACGCGAAAACTGAGGTCATAGAGCTGCCCCTCGCCTTCCCGCCGATCACGGGTGACGCCGGGCATATCGTCGACCAGCGCCAGCCGCTTGCCGACCAGCCGGTTGAACAGCGTCGACTTGCCGACATTCGGTCGACCCAGAATCGCCACCGTGGCTTGGCGGGCCATGCCGCTAAATCCTTCCGTCGCCGCTCAGCGCCAGGCGCTGAGCTTGCCGTCCTCGGTCAGGACATAAAGGGCGCCGTTCGCGACCACTGGCGACAGCATGGCATCGCCGCCCAGCTTCACCTCGCGCTGAACCGTGCCTTCCTCGGCCGACAGCGTCACCATCTGCCCGCGCGAACTGACGACAATCAGCTTGCCATCGGCCAGCACGGGACCGCTCCAGTTGATCGGCTTCGTCTTCTTCTTCTCGTTCCCGAAGGCGCGGAGCTGGGTCATCCAGCGGACCTTGCCCGTCGCCCTGGACAGGCAGACGACCTGCGCCTCGTCGGTGATGGTGAAGACCCAGTCACCCGACGGCACGGGGGTCTCGGCACCAGCCATGTTGACTTCCCACACGCGCTGACCGGTGTTCAGCTCCAGGGCCGCCATGCGACCGCCCTTGCCGACCGCGAACACCCGACCCTGATCGATCGCGGGCGAAGCGTCGATGTCCGAAAGGATGCCGACCGAAGTCGAGATACCGGTCCGGGCCAGCGCGTCCTGCCAGACGACGCGCCCGTTTTCGACCCTGAGCGCGATCAACTCGCCGGCGGAGAAACCGGCCACAATCGTTCCCTGGGAAACGGCGGGCGTCGCGGCACCGAACAGGCTGGTATTCTCGACAGTGGCCGCCATGTCCCACTGGGTCGATCCATCGAGCACCGACAGGGCGAACAACTGGTTGTCCTGGCTGAGGATGAAAATCTGGCCGCCCGCGACCGCGGGAGCGCCCCGCAGCGGCACCTGCAGATCGACTTCCCACAGCCGGCGGCCGGTCCCTTGCTCCAGCGCGACGACCCGACCAAAGCCCGACACAGCGAACAGCTTGCCGTCCCCTGCACCGACGCCACCGCCAAAGGCGGTACGTTTGTAATCGCCGCCCCGATCCATCTCATAGCGCCACAGCTGACGGCCGGTGGCCGCGGAGAAGGCCCGCACCTCGGCTGCCGTGTCGATCGTGAACACATTGCCGCCGTCGATCACCGGCCCCGAGGCGAGCCGCGCCTTGCCCGATGTTCCCCGGCCGATCGACACCTGCCAGGCGCGGCTGGGCGATGCCGCCAGGGCAACGTTGCCGATCGCCCCCTCGGAGCTGCCGCCCGGCTGCGTCCAGCTGGCATTCTCCACCGGCGGCGGCAGCGACACCTGAACCCCGGCCAGCGCCGGATCGAGTTCCAGCGCACCTTCATAGGCAAGCACCGGCAGGCGTTCGCCCAGTACCGGCGTCTTGGGCTTACCCTTGCCACCGAAAATGCCGCAGCCCGAAAGCGACACGGCCATCATGAAAAACAGGGCGGCACGCTTCACTGGGTAGCTCCCATCTCAGTCATCTGCCCATCCGCAACCTGCTCAGGAACGGCGTCGATGCCGTGCTGGCTGGCCACCTGGGCCGCGCGCGCGCGCAGGGTGGACGGCAGGGATTCATCGCGAGCGATCGCCGCGAACAATGGCGCGGCGAGATCCGCCTTACCGTCCTTGAGATAGGCAACGGCCAGCATCTCACCGGCGCTGCCAAACCACGGGCCGCCTTCCACCGCCAACGGTTTCATACGGGCAATGACGTCGGCGGGCTTCATCTCATCGAACTCGACAGCGGTCTGGCGAACGAGCGCGAGGTCGCGGATGGGCCTCGGCGCCTTCTCGTCATTGGCGATGCTGCGGAAACCGGCGACCGCGTCGGCGGTCCGCTTACCCTTCAGCGCCAGATCGGCGCGGGTCAGCCGGGCCATCACGGCATAGCCGTCCCCACCCGACCGTTCCAGCGTCGCCAGTTTGGCGGCCGCTTCCTGATTCTTGTCCTGATCGACATCCTGAAATGCCTGGTTGAGCAGGATACCATGCTCGCCGGCACGTTTGGCCTGATCTTCATGCCACCACAGCCAGCCGGCGAAAGCGACCAGGCCGATCCCGATGACGGCAACCAGAATGCGGCCCCAGCGCTGCCACCAGCCGGTCAGCTGCTCTCGCCTCAGTTCGTCGTCGACCTCGCGCAGAAACGCATGATCAATGTCCTGCTGCTTGTCGGTCAATCGACACTCCCGCGTTCGTCTTCGCGGCCTTCCTTAGCGGGGCCGCAAGGGCCGGTCCAGCGGCGCATCGGGCGGCCACCTACGCCTTCAGCCGTCGCGTCTTGACGAATGTCGCCAGTTCGGCGCTGGAAAGCGGCGGCGCGGCCAGAAATCCCTGGAAGATATTACATCCGGCCCGGGCGAGCCTATCGAGCTGACTGCCCGTCTCGACCCCCTCCGCGATCACCGCGAGGCCCAGCGATCGGGCCATGTCGATGACCGCATGGACCACGACCTGATCACGCGCGCTGCCGTCCAGATCGACAATCAGCGACCTGTCCAGCTTCATGTAGTCGAGGGGCAGCGCCTTCAGATAGGCCAGCGAGGAATAACCGGTCCCGAAATCGTCGATCGCGATTCTCAGGCCACGCTTGCGGAGGGCCGCCAACATCGCGGAGGCGCGGGCCAGATCGTCGATCAAATCACCCTCGGTCACCTCCACCGTCACCCGGTGCGCGGAAAAGCCGCTGGTCTCGATCTGCTCGATCAGGCTTTCCTCGAACCGGTCCGTGGCGAGGTCGGCGGCCGTGACGTTGATCGACAAGCGCAGGTCCGCCAGCGACGGAGGCCAGGCCTGTGCATCCGCCAGCGCCTTGGCGACGATATGACGGCCAAGCTGAGCCGATATCTCCGCCCGTCCCGCCGCGCTGAGCAGCTTCTCGGCCTGGATGAGGCCGAGGCTGGGGTGACGCCAGCGCACCAGCGCTTCGACCCCGACCAGTCGATCGCTCGAGATTTCCACCTGCGGCTGAAACAGGATTTCCAGCTCATCCTCGGCCAGAGCGCGCCTCAGATCGCTTTCCAAGGTGGCGCGTTCGGAAATCAGCGCGCCATCGCTTTCGGTCATATAGACCTGATAGCCATTGGGTTCGGCGTCCTTGGCCTGGGCCAGCGCGGCGCTCGACCGACGCATCAGCGTCTCGGCATCGTTGACGCCCGAATCGGCGACGGCAATGCCGATCCGGCAAGCCAGATGAACTACCTGTCCCTCGCAGATGAACGGTCGGCGGAAACTGTCGCCGATCCGGCCGGCAAGGAAAACCGCCTCGCCCACCGTCACCGGCCCGCCCATGGCGATACCGAACTCGGCACCGCCGAGGCGGGCGACACAGGCCGTCTCGCCGTCATTGTCATCGACCAGCCGGCGCAGGCGGCGCCCGATCCCAGCCAGCAGCGCGTCCCCGACTGCCGGGCCGTAAGCGGCATTGATCGCGTCGAACCGACTGATGGAAACGATCAGCAAGACCGCGGCCGGGTCGCTCTTGCGATCGGGGCCAAGCCGCGTCTCCAGCCAGCCGCGCAGAGCGCCCGCGTTGGACAGTCCCGTAAGCTGGTCGAAATTGCTGAGCCGACGGCGCTCCACCGTGGCGGCGTCCAGATCCTCCACTGTGCCGACCAGGCCAGTGACCCGCCCCAGCCGGTCGCGGCCGAGGCGCACATGATGAGCGAATCGATGCCCGTCGGACGTCAGATCAAGACGATGGGCAAAGGCAGTGGCCCGCCCACTCGCGAACAGCCGACGAAAGGCATCGCGCGCGGCGCGCCGACCATCGGGATCGATCAGCCGCCATGCGTGGGCCAGCGTCAACGGCTCGCCCGGGGCAAGGCCGGCCGCCTCCACCAGACCCGGCGTCGGATCGATCAACCGTCCACCGAGCCGGAACGTCCAGCTCAGATCGGCACGCTCGGAATCGCCGGACCGGCGACGAAGTTCCACGCCGGCGTCACCTGAGCGGCGCGCCATGCGTTCGGCGAAGCGGATCGCCTGCGCCAGTTCGGCAGCGCCGAACGGGCTGATCAGGAAATGGGTCGCGCCGGCCTCGTAAACATCCTCGAGCGACGCCGAATCGCCGCGCGACAACAGCATCAGCATCGCCCCGCCAGTGGCTTCCACGGCACCGGCCAATGCTCCGGCCACCTCAAGTCCCGCCTCCAGCGCGCCGCGCGCGTCCACGACCGCCACGCGGGCGCCCGATTGCGCCATGCGACGCTCCGCATCGCGCGCGCGGCGGGCGGCGATGACCGGACGACCATAGGCCTCGATCGCCGCCGCAATCTCGTTGCGATAACGCGGCGACACTAGGAATATCGGTTGCATGCGCGGGATCGCGCTCACTTCAACCCCCGGAAATCGCCGCCCGCACGGCTCAGCTTGGTGACAATGAGGTAGGTTAGTCCCGTTTCGCACCCCCGCAAAGCAGTTTGAACGGCTTGTGCGCACGCGCCTGGCGTCTTAGCTCTGTTTCGTCATGGGCGAACTCACCCTGCCGCCGGCGCCGATCCTCGACGCGCGGCCCCTGATTGACGGCTTTGGCCGCCGGATCAGCTATTTGCGCGTCTCGGTGACCGACAGGTGCGATTTTCGCTGCCGCTATTGCATGCCGGAGCGCATGGAGTTCCTTCCCCGTGCCGATATTCTGACGCTTGAGGAAATCGAAAGGCTGGCGGATGTGTTCATTCGCCGAGGCACGCGCCGTATCCGCCTCACGGGCGGCGAGCCGCTGGTCCGGCGGGGCATTGACGGGCTGATCCGGGCGCTGGGCGACCGGATCGGCCGAGGCCTCGACGAACTGACGCTGACCACCAATGGCAGCCAGCTCGCCGCCCATGCGGAAACGCTGGCGGCCGCCGGCGTCAAACGGATCAACGTCAGCCTTGACAGCCTCGATGCGGATCGTTTCGCCGATATCACCAGACGCGGACGACTGACCGACGTGCTGGCCGGCATCGACGCCGCCGCGGCGGCGGGGCTGGCGGTCAAGATCAATATGGTGGCGCTCAAAGGCATCAACGAGGACGAGATCGTGCCGATGATGCGCTGGGCGCATGGCCGGGGCTTCGACCTCACCCTCATCGAAACCATGCCGATGGGCGAGGTCGGCGAGGATCGGCTGGATCATTACCTGCCTCTGACGGACGTGCGTCGGATGCTGGATCGGGCCTTCCAGATCGATCCGGAAGCGGTTCGTACCGGCGGACCCGCGCGCTATTTCCGTGTCGCCGAAACGGGCGGGCGGATCGGGTTCATATCGCCGCTAACCCAGAATTTCTGCGACGGGTGCAATCGGGTGCGCCTGACCGCGACCGGCACGTTGTTCCTGTGCCTGGGCCAGGATGACGCCGTCGATCTTCGCGCCCTGCTGCGCGCCGGCGCCGGCGACATCGCGCTCGACGCCGCCCTGGAGGAAGCTATGCGACTGAAGCCCAAGGGCCATGCCTTCCGTATCGACGCCGCCAGCCAGCGACCGGCGGTCGCCCGCACAATGAGCGCCACCGGCGGATGACCCTGCCCAAGCTCGCTCTCGTCGCGTCGCGGACCGAGGCTGCCCAGCGTGCTGCGGCGACGCTGCTGGCGGCCTATGAGTTCACCGATCAGGCCGATGCGAATATCGTCATCGCGCTTGGCGGCGACGGCTTCCTGCTGGAAACCCTGCACGACATGCTGGACCGGCACCGGACATTGCCGGTGTTCGGCATGAATCTCGGCACGGTCGGATTTCTGATGAACGAATTCCGCACCGACCGACTGTTTGAACGCCTGGCGCGGGCGCGGGCGCACAGCTTCAACCCGCTGGTCATGGAAGCGACGACGATCGATGGCGAGCGTGTCGTCGTGCCAGCCATTAACGAGGTTTCCCTCCTGCGCGAAACTCGCCAGACCGCGAAGATCGAAATCAGCATAGATGAGCGGGTGCGACTGGCCGAGCTGATCTGTGACGGCGTGCTGGTGGCGACGCCACCTGGCTCCACCGCCTATAACCTGTCGGCCCATGGGCCGATCCTGCCACTCGACAGTCAGCTGCTCGCTCTAACCCCCATCAGCCCGTTCCGGCCACGTCGTTGGCGCGGAGCGCTGATTCCGGATCGTGCCGCGATTCTTTTCCGGATTCTCGAAGCCGCCAAGCGCCCGGTCAGCGCCGTCGCCGACCAGCGTGAGGTGCGGGATGTGGCCACCGTCGCGGTCCGCGCCGACCGCGCGGTCCGGCTGACATTGATGTTTGACCCCGAGCACGCGCTCGACGACCGCATCGCGATGGAACAATTTGTCGCTTAACCACGGATCACGGTTGCAATTCTTTAAGACCCCCTGTTATAGGCCCGCCTCGCCAATGGCTGCTCCCCGGTAGCTCAGTGGTAGAGCGTTCGACTGTTAATCGAATGGTCGCCTGTTCGAATCAGGCCCGGGGAGCCACTTCCACACATATGTTGTTGGGATGGCGATGCGGAATGCATCGCAGGCGCCACACTGTTCCAGCCAAAGCTGAAACATTTCCGGCTTCGATAATGCAGCTTAGGGCAGCGCCAGTACATGTCCTCTCCCATAAGGAGACGACGAAGATCCCTACAGGAAGGGCTCTAAATCAGTTCGTTTTCAAAGAGATGGGCGAATCGGCGCGCGAGCGTCAGCGCACGGCCACCACATAGGGATTGTTCTGGTCCAAACGCGCGCGAACCGCATCGTCGGCTCGTGCCGCAACCGCAAGGCCCGACTGACGCTGTATGACCGGGTCAAAGATCGATCGCCGCGCATCCAGGGTCGCGTAACCCGGGGAATCGAAGATTGGGAGAGATGCAGTCACCATTGCGAGACCGCCGAGCATCATAAACGTAGAAGCTCGCTTGCTCATATAACACCTATTACCGCGCTTAGTCGGACCAAAAACACACAAAAAACCACAGCCCAAAAGTATCTTTGGCGCCATAGCGGACGGTTCAACGCATAAGGTTACCAAATCGTTGCATTGCAGCAAAAATACGATCAACCGTTTCTGATTCGATCTAGAAAGAACCTGTCGGTGGCTTTTTCGCAGATAACGCGTCATGTCACCGATCTCGAATGCCCATGGCCGAACCTCGGCGACTGCTACAATCCGTGCAGGAGAGGTGGTCAGGCGCGACGTTCACAGCGTTCCGATTTCTGAGATCATATCGCGCGTTTGGCGATAGAGATTCTGCTCTTGTAAGAGAGGACAATGACTGGACGGTTCATGTAGTCGTCGCGGAAGCGGTCCGACATTGGCGCGAGCAGCCCCTTCCGTAGAGCCCGATAACGTTCCCTCCCCTCCCTCCCCACCCCCGCTTGCGGGCGCAAACGTCCTGTGCAAAACGGATCAATATGAATGACCAAATCGTCGCGGCCTCTCCTCAGTTTCTGCGCGATGCCGAAATTCGACGTGGGATCGAACGCCTTTATTTTGGTCACGCGCATCTGGTCCGCAGCGCAGACGAGATGCTGGAAGGGTTCGATCTCGGACGCGCCCATCATCGTGCGCTGTATTTTATCGCCCGCCAGCCAGGGCTAAGCGTGACGGAGCTGCTGGCGCTACTTGCAATCACCAAGCAGTCGCTCGGGAGGGTACTGAACGATCTCCAGTCACGATCGCTGGTCGTTGCCGAAGCTGGTCGCACCGACCGGCGTCAACGGCTTCTGAGCCTCACCACCGCCGGCGCGGAGCTGGAGCAGCGGTTGTTCGAACAGCTGCGCGCCCGCATGGCCGAAGCCTATTCCCGCGCCGGGCAGAATGCCGTCACAGGCTTCTGGGCGGTGCTCGAAGGCCTGATTCCGGCAAATGAACGCCGGCGGCTGGAGGATCTAGGCTGACCGTCAGCCGCCCGCGCGGTCCAGTGCCTGGGTCAGATCGGCCAATATGTCATCGATATGTTCCAGGCCGATCGACAGCCGGACATACCCTTCCGACACCCCCGTCGCCAACTGCTCCTCCACCGAAAGCTGGGAATGGGTAGTGGACGCGGGATGGATAGCGAGGCTGCGCGCATCACCGATATTGGCGACATGGTAGAACAGCTCCAGCGCGTCGATGAAGCGACGGCCCGCCTCACGACCGCCGGCCAGCTCGAAACCGACCAGGCCGCCAAGCCCGCCGGTGAGGATCCGCGCCGCACGTTGCGCCTCCATTCCGGTCTGGACAGAGGGATGGATGACCCGGACGACATCAGTCCGCTCTTTCAGGAAATCGACGACCTTCACGGCATTTTCGCAATGGCGCGGCATCCTGAGCGGCAGCGTCTCCAGCCCTTGCAGAATCTGGAACGCGTTGAACGGTGACAAGGCCGCACCGAGGTCACGCAGCAGCACGGTCCGCGCCCTGAGCGCATAGGCGATCGGGCCCAGCGGCCGTGCTGCCTCGCTCCACACCGCGCCATGATAGCTGGGATCCGGCGTGTTGAGCAGCGGCTGACGGTCGGGAAAGGCACTCCAGTCGAAATTCCCGCCATCGACGATCGCGCCGCCGATCGAGGTGCCGTGACCGCCGATATATTTCGTCGTCGAGTAGACCACGACCGCAGCGCCATGATCCAACGGGCGCGCGATCAGCGGGGCCGCCGTATTGTCGACGATCAGCGGAATGCCCAATGGCCGGCCGCGCCCGGCGATCTCGCCGATCGGGCACACGACCAGCTTGGGATTGGGCAGTGTTTCGACATACCATGCCCGTGTCCGCTCGTCGCTCGCCCGCACAAAGGCATCGGGATCGGCGGGATCAACGAAGCGCACGTCAATGCCCTGGTCTTTTAACGTGTTGGCGAACAGGTTCCAGGTGCCGCCGTAAAGGTCGGTGCCGCTGACGATATTGTCCCCGACACGCGCCAGATTCTGGACCGCATAGGCCGATGCCGCCTGCCCCGACGCGACCGCCAGCGCCGCCGCGCCGCCTTCGAGGGCCGCCAGCCGCTGCTCCAAGATGTCTGTCGTCGGGTTCATAAGCCGGGTGTAGATGTTGCCCAGCTCCTTGAGCGCGAACAGGTTCGCCGCGTGCTCCGCGTCACGAAACTGATAGGAGGTGGTCTGGAAGATCGGCGGCGCCACCGACCCCGTCGCCGGATCGGCACGCCAGCCGGCATGCAGCGCAAGCGTTTCTGGGTGCAATTTGCGGTCGGTCATGGCGATCATTCTCCGGCAGACGATTTGCTTTTTTTTGACTCGTTGCCTGCCAGCCTAGAGCGTGCCCCGCTCAATCGGAAGTCACATCGGTGGCGGCGTTCGATCCGCCCCGCCCCGACGTCCGTCAGCCCGCTCGCGCCGCCTGGGCGAGTTCACGGCTGCGCTGAGCGGCTGCGCCCAGAGTCGCATCAAGCAACGGGCGCAGCCCGTCCCGGCGATCGAGCACATTCAACCCTTCCCGCGTCGCGCCGCCGGGGCTGGCCACCCGATCCGCAAGCGTGGCGGGATCGGTGTCGGCTACGGCAGCGAACCGGGCCGCGCCATCGACCGTCGCCAACGCCAGCCGCGCGGCAACATCCGGAGCCAGGCCAAGGTCGCGACCTGCCCCGGCGAGTGCGTCGATGAAGCGGAACAGAAAGGCCGGGCCGCAGCCCGACAACGCCGTTCCGGCATCGAACAGTGTCTCGTCGTCCAACCATTCGGCGTGGCCGGCAGCGCGGGCCAGCGCTTCCGCCAGTTCCCGGTCGGCACCCGCATCGGCATGGAGCAGCGTCACACCCTGCCCGATCATGGCCGCAAGGTTCGGCATCAGCCGCGCGATCCCGGCAACGTTCGGAAAACGGTCACGAAGGCTGCCGACATCGACGCCAGCGAGGATCGATATCAGCTGAGTCCCGGCGCCCACACAAGGCGCCAGAACCGGCACAACCGCATCCAGAATCTGCGGCTTCACACCCAGCACCAGAATAGCCGGCTGCTCACCCGGTGGTGGCACCGCCACGAAGCGAACGCCGTCGATCGCCCTGCCCGCGGGATCGATCACCAGCACATTCCGGTCAGCCAGACCAGCGGCGCGCCATGCATTCAGCATCGCGCCACCCATATTGCCGCAGCCGACCAGCCACAGGGGCCCGGCCTCGGCGAGCCCGCTCATGCCTCGCCCGCCGTCTCGACGATCGCGGCTGCCAGCGCGTCCTGCGGCGTCTTGTCCGCCCACAGGACGAACTGGAATACCGGGAAAAAGCGGTCGCATTCGTCGATCGCCGCCTCGATCAGAATTTCCGCCTGATGCAGCGACAATTGCGCATCGCCGTCGAGCAGCGCCGCATGGCGATACAGCAGACGTCCATCGGACGACCACATGTCGAAATGGCCGATCCACAACTGCTCGTTGATCAGACCCAGCGTTTCGTAGATGGCCGCGCGCTTGGGCGCCGGCACGCGCAGGTCAGGCAGCGCCAGGAACTGAAGCACCCGGTCCTCGTCCCGCCATACGCCGCGCAGCTCATAGTTGGTCCACGCCCCCTGAACGGTGGCGATGATTTCCTCATCCCCCTCGCGTTCGAAGGCCCAGCCATGGGCATCGAAATAATGCGCCAACATGTCGATCGGCGCGGTCTGGCCCGGTTGCCAGTCGGAATTGCGAAGCATCATTGGTCCCGCTTCCCCCGTCGCAGCGACGTTTCGGCCGTCATGCGGAACCTCGGGTCCGCTGACAAGGGTCGCCGTTGAGGGTGGTGCAAAAAGCTGTGGATAATCAGAGGATAGGTTCGGGTGACCCCGGTTCGTCAATATTGGCGGACGGCGCTTTTCCGGGCTTTTTCCGAGCACCGCCCTCCGCCTTCGCCAAAGCCGCCTCCAGGGCCGTCACGCGCGCGGTCAACGCCTCCACCTCGTCGCGGGCGGCAGCGGCCATGGCCTTCACCGCCTCGAGCTCGTCAGCCCGAACCGCATCGGCACCGCCCACGAATTCGCGAACCCGTTCGCGCAGCTGGGCCTCGGCCTCGCGCCCAACGCCCGCCATCGTGCCGACGGCGCCGTTCACGACCTTGGCCAGATCCTCGAAGAAACGATTCTCGGACTGCATGGCGATTCTCCCGAACGCGGTTTCCGCGTTCCTCAAAGCTCGTACTGGATGCCCTGCTCCACACCCTGTTCCGCATCCGGGTTCAGCACTGCGATCTGCCAGTTCAGGTAGGTGGCAAAGCCCAGCCATGCCAGATAGGGAAGCAGCAGCATCGCCGCAACCACCCTGACCCGCGCGAAGGCCGCGATCGTCGCGGCAGTCAGCACGATCAGCGCCACGATCAGCCACAATGCGGCGTTGACCTTATGCGCGGCGAAGAACAGCGGCGACCATGCATAGTTCATAAGCAGCTGGACCACGAACAGGCCGATCGCCACGCCGCGCCCCGGTGCGCCGCGGGCATGCCAGATCATGGCGACCGCACATCCCAGCAACGCGTAGAGCAAAGGCCAGACAACGCCGAACACCCAGCCGGGCGGCATCAGCGCCGGTTTCTCCAGCGCGGCAAACCAGGGGTTGTCATAGCCCGAATTGGACAGGAGGCCGGACAGACTGCCCAGAAAGACGACCAGCGGCACCGTGACGACCGCAACACGCAAAAACGATGCGCGCAGTTGCCCGCGCGATGCCAGTTCACCCATGCGCCATCACTCCCCTATTCCGCCGGCGCCCCCGCCAACTCGGCTTCCAACCGTCGCGTCACGGCGAGCGGAGAGCCCGTGCGACGCGCGACGCGATCATATACCAGGGGAACAACGAACAAAGTCAGCATGGTTGCCAAGGACACGCCGAAAACGATGACCACGCCAATCGCGCTGCGTGCGCCTGCGCCGGCACCCGTGGCGATGGCCAGCGGAACGGCGCCGGCGACCGTGGCGATCGACGTCATCAGGATCGGGCGCAAGCGCCGGATCGCGGCCGCCTGAATCGCCTCGCCGAAGGCCACGCCCTCGTCGCGCAGCTGGTTGGCGAACTCGACGATAAGAATGCCATTCTTCGCTGCCAGGCCGACGAGCATGACGATGCCTATCTGACTGAACAGGTTGAGCGTGTGGCCCGTCAGCGCGATCCCCAGAACCCCGCCGGCCACGGCCAGCGGCACGGTGACGATAATCACCGCCGGGTGGATGAAGCTCTCGAACTGGGCAGCCAGCAGCAGGAAGACGATGACGATCGTCACGGCGAACACGACCCAGATCGCTCCACCCGTCTCACGGAAGGCCTGGCTCTGGCCGCGGTAGCCAACGGCGGTGATCGCCGGCAGCTTCGCCGCTTCGTTCTCGAGGAAGGTCAGCGCCTCGCCAAGCGTATAGCCCGCGCCCAGATTGCCGCTCAGCGTGATCGCCCGCATCTTGTTATAGCGGCCAAGCTCGCGGGCATCAGCCCCTTCGCGGGTCTTCACCAGATTGGACAGCGGCACCAGTTGCCCCGACGTGCCGCGGACATACACCGACGCCAGGTCACGCTCGTTCGCCCGGTTCGGCGCATCCGCCTGGACGATGACGCGATACTCCTCGCCCCGGTCGATATAGGTGGTGACCCGGCGCGAGCCCATCAGGGTCTGAAGCGCCTGGCTGACCGCATCCACCGATACGCCAAGGTCGCCGGCGCGCTGGGTGTCAACGTCGATCAACAGCTGGGGCTTGGTTTCCTTATAATCCGAATCCAGGTCGATAATGCCCGGATTGGTCGCGGCCGCCGCCATGATCGCATCACGCGCACGGGCAAGATCCTGGTAATTCGACCCGGCGATGACAAAATCGATCGGCTGCGCGCGGCCACCGCCCAGAGATGACGGGTTGGCCGCCGAAGCCCGTACCGAAGCGACATTGCGCAACCGGGCATTCACCGCATCCACCACCTGCGCCGTGGTGACGTCGCGATCTTCCCAATTGGCCATGAACGCCTGGATGCGCGCGCTGTTGAAATCGTCGGAGGCGCCCCAACCGCCCGGAATACGGGTTGTGACACGCCGAATACTGCCATCGTCCACCATCGGCTTGATGGCGTTTTCGACCTCCCGCGTGTAGCGGTCGAGAGCGGCATAGCCGGTGCCTTCAGGCGCCGCGATACTGATCTGGAAAAAGCCCGTATCCTCGCGTGGGGCGAGTTCCGAGCGCAGCGTCGTGAAGACGACGCCGCAAATCGCCATGACCACGACGACAACCGCAATAAGTGCCAGCGGCCGTTCGATCACCCGAGCCAGAAGTCGGCCATAGGCCGCTTCCATGCGACGAAAGCGCCGGTCGACCTGGCTCGCCAGCCAGCCCCGCTCCTCGTGCTTCAACATCTTCGAGCACAGCATCGGAGTCAGCGTCAATGCCAGCAGCCCCGAGAACATCAGGGCCCCGATCATCGCTGCGGCAAGTTCACGGAACAGCAGGCCGGTGGTCCCGGATATGAACATCACGGGCACGAACACCGCGCAAACCACCAGCGTGGTGGCGATAACCGCGAACGCGACCTGGCGGGTCCCCTGGAACGCTGCGGCCAGCGGCGGCTCACCCTGCTCTATACGGTGATAGACGTTTTCCAGAACCACAATGGCATCGTCGACGACAAGTCCGATGGACAGCACCAGCGCCAACAGGGTCAGAAGATTGATGGAGAACCCGCACATCCAGAGCACGGCGAACGTCGCCAGCAGACAGACCGGAACCGTCACCGCGGGAATCAGCGTCGCACGCCATGACCCCAAAAACAGGAAAATGACCGCGACCACCAGAACACCGGCTTCCGCCAGCGTCACATAAACCTTCTGGATTGCGCGCTCGATGAACAGCGACTGGTCGAAGCCGATATCAAGGGTCAGCCCGGCAGGCAGATTCTTGCTGAGTTCGGCAAGCTCGGCCTTGGCCCGGCCAGCGACCTCCAGCGTGTTCGCGCCCGACTGGCGGACGATGCCGATGCCCACGCCCGGCGAACCGTTGGACCGGTAATCGCTGTAAGGGTTTTCGCGCCCTTCCTCGACGCGAGCGACATCACCCAGGCGAATCTGATAACCGTCGGCGCCCCGACCGATGACGAGGCCGCTGAACTGCTGAGCGGTCGTGAACGGACGCGTGACACGGACCGTGACATTCTGGTCCTGGGCCTCGATACGGCCCGCGGGCAGCTCGACATTCTGGCGCCTGAGTGCCGCTTCGACGTCGCCTGGCGTCAACTGATAGGCGGCCAGTCGGCGCGGATCCAGCCAGACCCGCATCGCCGGCCGCGCTTCTCCGCCGATCTGGACGCGGGCAACGCCGTCGATCGAGGCAAATCGATCAACGATGGTGCGATCGACATAGTCCGACAGCTGAAGGGGCGACCAGGTCGGCGCCTCGGCAGTCAGCCACAGCACTGCCTGCTCGTCATTATTGACCTTGTTGATTTCCGGTGGACGCGCCTCATCCGGCAAGGTGTCGAGGATGCCCGCCACACGATCACGAACATCGTTCGCTGCCTCATCGACGTTGCGGCCGGGATTGAACTCGATGCTGATGTCCGAACTGCCGTCGCGAGAGCGCGAGGTGAGCGTCCTGACGCCTGGCACGCCTGCCAGACGTTCCTCGATCACCTGCGTGATGCGGCTTTCGACAACGGCCGCGGCGGCGCCGGTATAGGTCGTGTCGGCCGACACGACCGGCGGATCGGTCTGGGGATATTCGCGGACCGGCAGCTGGGTAAAGGCGATGGCGCCGATAAGGCTGATCAGGATCGCCATAACGGCAGCCAGAACCGGACGCCGTACAGCCACATCGGATAGGATCATCGCCTTGTCTCCTACCGCCCGCCGGGTTCAGCGGCAGCGGTCTGCTCCGCCCCGTCCACTCGCACCTTCACACCATCGGAAACCTTGACCAGCCCCTCGCCGACGACACGCTGGCCTTCCTTCAGGCCGCCAACGATCTCGATCAGGCCGCCGTTGCGGGCACCAACCTCGACTTCGGTCCGCTTGGCTTTATTCTCATCGTCCAGCACGAAGACATAGCGCCGGTCGGCCTCGCCAACCACAGCCAGTTCCGGCACCGCCAAAGCCGTGCGCGGCTGGGTTTCGACCACCACGCTCATCAACATGCCGGGCAGCAGCGCGCCATCGGAATTAGGCAGCACCGCGCGCACCCGGACCGCGCGCGTCACCGGATCGACCAATGGCTCGATCGTGGAAATCTTGCCGCGGAAGGGTTGGCCCGGACGGGCAGCGGCGGTGGCGACGATATCCTGCCCCTCGGCCAGCGCCGACAAGGCGGTTTCGGGGATGGTGAAGTCCAGCTTGATGACGCTGGTGTCGGCAATCGTAGCGATCGGAGTGCCGGCCGATACCACCGCACCCGGCGATACGGTGCGCAGCGACACGCGACCGGTGAAAGGCGCCCGGATGATGCGGTCGCCGATCGCCGCGCGCGCCTGCTGGGCCCCGGCCTGGTTGGCCAAAGCCAGCGCCGCCTGGGCATCGACACTGGCATTGGTGGCAAAGCCCCGCTGCTTGAGCTGTTCGAGGCGGGCAAGCTGCTGCTCGGCCTCGCGCGCCCGGGCTTCCGCCTGGGCAAGGCTGGCGCGCTCCTGTCCGCGGGCCAGTACCGCGATCACCTGACCACGCTGAACGATACTGCCATCGGTGAAATTCAGCCGTTCCACCCGTTCGGTGACGGGCGACGAGATAACCACCTGCTCGTTGGCGTTAGCCGTGCCCACGGCATCGATGATGTCCGCAAAGCGATGCGACTTCACGGCCTCGGCACGCACCAAGGGGTCAGCTGCGCCGCGCCCGCCCGGCTGATTGCCAGACGAACCGCAGGCGGACAGCGCCATCAACAACACAGCCGCGGCCCCTAGGCGCATATTATCTCCCGTGTGATCTTATACATGAATAGGATGATCAGAGCTATCTGGACGATAAAACGTGGCTGCAACCTGAACCGCAGATTGCTGCCAGAAGAAATTCCACATTTCCACTAGGTCCGGTAATGGGACTTTCGACTATGTTGACCACGGTCCAACCCCTGCTTTCGACCCAGGTGGCGACATCCGCGCAGACCCGCTCATGCACCGCCGGATCGCGCACGACACCGCCTTTGCCGATCTCGTCCCGCCCCGCTTCGAACTGAGGCTTGATCAATGCCATCAGCCGCGCGCCGGGCCGCGCGAACCCCAACGGCACATCGAGCACCTTGGCCAGGCCGATGAAACTGGCGTCACAAACAACGATATCCACCGGCTCCGGCACTTGATCGGACGTCAGGTGGCGCGCGTTCGTCTGTTCGAGGACAATGACACGCGGATCCTGCCGCAAACTCCAGGCCAGCTGGTTGGTGCCGACATCGACGGCATAGACACGGGCCGCACCGCGCTGCAACAGCACGTCCGTGAAGCCCCCCGTCGATGCCCCCACGTCGAGCGCAATCGCGCCTTCGACGTTCCACTCCGCCAAGTCGAGACCATGCGCGAGCTTGATCCCGCCACGCGATACCCACGGGTGATCACGGCCGCGCACCTCGACGCCGGCATCGATCGCGAGCGGCTGGCCCGCTTTTTCGACCCGTCGGTCTCCCACGAATACCAGCCCAGCCAGGATCAGCGCCTGGGCACGGCTACGGCTTTCGGTAAAACCGCGATCGACTAGCAGTTGATCGGCGCGAAGTTTCGACATGGCTCGCTTTCGACGATGCGAGCGGTTCGCATACGACGCCCAGCATGGCAAGAACCGATTGCGTCAAGCGCATGTCATTCAAGTCACCAGCACCAAACCCTCGATTCATCGTAGAGATTGCATAATGTGCAATCGTCATCGCGCTCTTCGCAGTTGCAGCATAAGAGGCGCAAGCATAGGGACGCTGCACCGCAGCAAGGCGGGTTCGGGCTCAAAGCCCACAGCAGGAAGACGGAACATGCGTATCATCGAGCAGGCGGCGACCTTTGCGATCGCCATGACCGCGCAGGCCCTTATCGTCAGCGCGATCCTCATCTGATCGTTCAACAACGCCCCGGCCGAGCGATCGGGCGGGGCACAACCAGCCATGGCGGGGTATGACGGGTATCGTCCCGGCAGCCCCGCCGTTGGCGTTTAATGCGCCCGAAGCCCTTCAGGCGCGCGCGCCGTCCCTCAGTTCAGCATTATTGCGGCGCAGCGCAGCCACCACGGTCGCCACGATCGCTTCCGCGTCCAGCCCAGCTTCTTCATACTGCCGGTCAGGATTGCCGTGATCCTGGAACCGATCCGGCAGGCGCAGGGTACGGATCTTCAGGCCGGCATCGGTCAGCCCTTCGTCGCTTGCCAAGGTCAGCACATGGGCTCCAAGGCCACCGATCGCGCCTTCCTCTACCGTCACCGCGACGTCATGCGTCGATAGCAGGCGCCTGATCAACGCCTCGTCCAGCGGCTTGGCGAAACGCAGATCCGCGACGGTCGTGGTAAGGCCCATCGCGTCCAGACGGTCCGCCGCCTTGACCGCTTCACCAAGACGGGTACCGAGCGACAGGATCGCCACCTGCCGCCCTTCGCGAACCACCCTGCCCTTACCGATCTCCAATCGCTGCGGCACCGTCGGCAGCGCGCTGCCGACGCCGTTGCCACGCGGATAGCGGACTGCGATCGGCCCGCTGTCATGCAGCGCCATGGTGTGGACCATATGCACAAGTTCCACCTCGTCGGCGGCGGCCATCACCACCATATTGGGCAGGGTGGCGAGATAGGTGACGTCGAACGACCCCGCGTGCGTGGCGCCATCCGCGCCCACCAGACCGGCGCGGTCGATCGCGAAGCGAACGGGCAGATTCTGGATCGCCACGTCATGGACGACCTGGTCGTAGGCCCGCTGAAGGAAGGTGGAATAGATCGCGCAGAAGGGCCGATAGCCCTGAGCCGCCAGCCCCGCAGCGAAGGTCACCGCATGCTGCTCGGCGATGCCGACATCGAACGTCCGCTCCGGAAAAGCGGCCTCGAACTTGTCGAGACCCGTGCCTGAAGGCATGGCGGCGGTGATCGCCACCACCTTGTCGTCGCGCCGCGCCTCGGCGATCAGGGCATTGGCGAAAACGCCGGTATAGCTCGGCGGTCCCGGCGGCGCCTTGGCCTGGGTGCCGGTGATGACGTCGAACTTCTGCACACCGTGATATTTGTCGGCCGCCGATTCGGCTGTGCCATAGCCCTTGCCCTTCTTGGTGACGACATGAACCAGGATCGGACCTTCGGCGGCATCCCGGACATTTTCCAGCACCGGCAGCAGCTGGTCGAGATTATGGCCGTCGACCGGGCCCACATAGTAAAAGCCCAGTTCCTCGAACAGCGTCCCGCCGGTCGCCATGCCGCGGGCATATTCATCGGCCTTCTTTGCCACGCGGTGCAGCGGGCGGGGCATCGCCCGCGCGACCTTCTTCGCCACCTCGCGCAGCGACAGGAACGGCCGCGACGAGATCAGCTGCGCCAGATAGGCTGACAGCGCGCCCACCGGCGGTGCGATGGACATGTCGTTGTCGTTAAGGATGACGATCAGGCGGTTGCCGGCCTGGGCGGCGTTGTTCATCGCTTCATAGGCCATGCCGGCCGACATCGCGCCGTCGCCGATGACGGCGATCGCCTTGCCCGGCTGGCCCGCCAGCTTGTTGGCCACCGCGAAGCCGAGAGCGGCCGAGATCGAGGTTGAGCTGTGGGCGGCGCCGAATGGATCATAGACGCTTTCGTCGCGCTTGGTGAAACCGCTGAGGCCGCCCGGCTGGCGCAGCGTGCGGATCCGGTCGCGACGGCCGGTCAGAATCTTGTGCGGATAGGCTTGATGGCCGACGTCCCAGATCAGGATGTCGTTGGGCGTGTCGAAAACGGAATGGAGCGCCACCGTCAGCTCGACAACACCAAGGCCGGCGCCGAGATGGCCACCCGTGACGCTGACCGCGCTGATCATTTCGGCGCGCAACTCGTCGGCCACCTGCCGCAAAGCCTCTGGCGACAGCGCGCGCAGATCAGCGGGGTCGCGGATACCATCCAGCAGGGGAGTCGAGGGCAGATCGGACAAGAAAGGCACCTGAAATCAGAATTGGCGGATAAGCGTCTGTAACCGACCCGATCCTAACCCCATCGCCTGCCTTTGTCGAACCGGCAGGACCCTGAGCTCGGCACGCCGTTTCAATCCTTCACGCTGCAATTCTCGCAGCGGCCACGCACTTCGATAACCGGCCGGGTGGCGGTGAACCCGACGCTTGCCGCCGCCTCGCGCACGGTGCCGGTCAAACTGTCGTCATCGATGTGGATGGCATTGCCGCACTGGTCGCAGACCAGAAAGATGCAGTCATGCAGGCACGACGGATGCTGGTTCGCGACATAGGCGTTGGCGCTTTCGACACGGTGCGCGAGATTGGCCGACACGAACAGGTCGAGAATGCGATAGACGCTGTTGGCGGCGACTCGACGACCTTCGACCTTCGACATTTCCTCAGCAATGTCATAGGCTGACGCCGGCCGCTCGGCGCTGGCCAGGGTCTGGAAAATGCGGGCGCGCATCGGCGTCCATTGCTCGCCGAATTTCTCCATCGCGGTGCGTGCCGCAGCGGTCAGGGCATCGCCCTCGTGAAGCATGTGGACATGGGCCATGGCCGGAAAGATAGGCGGGGTTGCCCGCCCCGGCAAGCCGATCAGGCGGCGAGGTGCCGGTTGAGCAGATGCGCGATGGCCACCAGCGTCACGCCAAGCACCGTCAACACGGTTTCCGCCAGCCCGTGCGGCACGACCAGTGCGGCACTCATCAGCGCCAGTCCGGCACCACCGATCAGCATCGGTCGCCGTGACCGATGCTGGTGAAGGCCCAGGCCGAGCCCCACCGCAGCCAATACCAGCGCCGCGAACAGGCCGAGCTGATGAATCATCGGATCGAGCAGCGCCCCGCCCGTCGACGCCACCGCCGCCAGCAGTAACGAACTGGCGATGCAGTGGACGACGCACAGACCCGATAAGCCGACGGCCAAGCGATCAATCAGGTGACGGGTTTCGCCCGGCATCGGACTCCATAAGCTC
Source organism: Sphingomonas sanxanigenens (assembly GCA_037190805.1). Taxonomy (GTDB): domain Bacteria; phylum Pseudomonadota; class Alphaproteobacteria; order Sphingomonadales; family Sphingomonadaceae; genus JBBCJR01. The sequence goes on from JBBCJR010000004.1 coordinate 436,675, forward strand.
CAAGATTCGAACCTTCGATGGCGGCCGCCCTAGCACAGCACAAGCCGTGTTACAACATAACATCTTCACATTGCGGATTGGCGGCGGCCTTCACAATGCGCGGTAGGGGGTCCATAGAGCCGGTCCATGTCGACCGTTTTCGCTTCCCGTGCGCGTCCCCGAGTTCTGGCGATCTGGCTGCTGATCATGGCCGCGCTGGTATTTCTGATGGTGGTGGTGGGCGGCATCACCCGTCTGACCGAATCCGGGTTGTCGATGGTACGCTGGGAACCGATCTCGGGCATCGTTCCGCCCCTCGACGACACCCAGTGGCAGGCGGAGTTCGACGCCTACAAGGCCTACCCCGAATATCAGAAGGTCAATCGGGGCATGAGTCTCGATGAATTCAAGATGATCTTCTTCTGGGAATATTTCCACCGCGTCATTGGCCGCCTGCTGGGAGTCGCCTTCGCCCTGCCGCTGGTTTTCTTCGCGGCGCGGCGCATGATCCCGAGCGGCTATGGGCCGCGCCTGGTGGCGCTGCTGGCGCTGGGCGGCCTGCAGGGCGCGATCGGCTGGTGGATGGTGGCGTCCGGGCTGGTCGACAGGCCGGACGTGTCCCATATCCGCCTCGCCATTCACCTCATCGCGGCGCTGTTCATCTTCGGCGGGCTGATCTGGACCGCGCTTGATCTGCTGGCCCTCCATCGCGATCCCCGCGCCCGGCCGGCGCGGCTGGAACCGCAGGCGACGGGCCTGCTCGCGATCCTCCTTATCCAACTTGCGCTCGGGGCTTTCGTCGCTGGACTCAACGCCGGGCACGCCTTCAATCAATGGCCGCTGATGGGCGACCGACTGTTTCCGGCAGGCGTGCCGTTTCTGTCGCCATGGTGGCACAATCTGGTCGATCAGCCGGTGGTCGTTCAGTTCATCCATCGCTGGTGGGCCTGGGTGCTGGCGCTGGCCGCCCTCGCCTACGCCAGCCGGCTGTGGCGGCAGGGGGCGTCCATGCCAGCGCTGGCCATCGCCATCATCCTGCCGGTGCAGATCGCCGTCGGCATCGCCACCCTGCTCACCGGCGTGGAGATATCGGTGGCCGCGCTTCATCAGGCGCTGGCGGCAGTGCTGCTGGCCGCGCTGGTCTGGGGCGCCCACCGCGCCGGCCGGCGGACAAGGCGGTAGCGATGACGGGACTTGTCAGCCTTTACTGCCTGTTCGCCTCGACCGAGGAAGCCAACCGCATCGCCGCTGCTGCGGTAACAAGGCGGAACGCCGCCTGCGTCAACATTCTCGGCCCCGTCCGCTCCATATTCCAGTGGGAAGGCGAGCTCGAAACCCGGGACGAGGTGGCGGCAATCTTCAAGACCACCGCCGACGGTGCGCCTGCCCTCATCCGATTCATCGAGGCAGAGCATAGCTACGACGTGCCGGCGATCACCGCGTGGCCCGTCGATCAGGCCAGTCGCCCCTATCGCGATTGGGTGCGGGAGAGCATCGCCCGCCCGTAGGGTATTATAATACCCGGCCATGAAACGCCTGTTTTTCTTGACTTCGGCGTCAGTCTCTGCAATTCGGCTGCCCATCGGCGCCGCCCTACCCCGGGCGGCGCGGTTCGTTTCAACTCCGGTCCCAAGAGGTCAGCCATGAAGGCGCTGATGAAGACCACGCGTTCGGCAAAGCCGCACGAGGTCGAAAAGAAATGGGTGCTGATCGATGCCGACGGCCTGGTCGTGGGCCGCGTCGCGACGATCATCGCCAATATCCTGCGCGGCAAGCACAAGCCGAGCTTCACCCCGCACGTCGATTGCGGCGACAACGTCGTCGTCGTCAACGCGGACAAGGTGCGCTTCACCGGCCGCAAGCTGACGCAGAAGCACTATTATTACCACACCGGCTATGCCGGGGGCATCAAGGACGTGCGCGCCGACAAGGTGCTGGGCGGCCGGTTCCCCGAGCGCGTTCTGACCAAGGCGGTCGAGCGCATGGTCCCCCGCGGCCCGCTGGGCCGCCAGCAGATGCGCAACCTGCGCGTCTTCGCCGGGTCTGAGCATCCGCACGCGGCCCAGAACCCCGAGGCGCTGGACGTCGGCGCGCTCAATCGCAAGAACAAGGTGGGTGCGTGATGACCGATAACCGTCAGTCCCTGTCCGATCTGAAGGACCTCGCCGCCGCCCAGGCCACTGATGGCGATGCCAATGACGCGGCTGCCGCGCCCGTCTACACCGCCCAGCCGGCCGCTCCACTGCGCGAGCAGCAGCTCGACGCCCAGGGCCGCGCCTATGCCACCGGTCGCCGCAAGGATGCCGTCGCCCGCGTCTGGCTGAAGCCCGGCAGCGGCAAGATCACCATCAACGGCCGCGATCAGGAAGTCTATTTCGCGCGCCCGACCCTGCGCCTGGTCATCAACCAGCCTTTCGACGTCGCGGATCGTCACGGCCAGTACGACATCGTTGCCACCGTTGCCGGCGGCGGCCTGTCGGGCCAGGCTGGCGCCGTCAAGCACGGCATCGCCCAAGCGCTGACCCGCTACGAGCCGGTGCTGCGCGGCGCCGTCAAGGCAGCGGGCTTCCTGACCCGCGACAGCCGTACCGTCGAGCGCAAGAAGTACGGCAAGGCGAAGGCCCGCCGCAGCTTCCAGTTCTCGAAGCGCTAAGCACGGAAAGAGGCGCTTTCGCGCTTCCGATCCCTGCGATCAGGCCTGCAAAGGGCGGCGGACTTCGGTTCGCCGCCTTTTTCTTTTCTTCTAATCATTTAAATGGTTAATTTCATTACGGTAGAGTGTTCTTTTTTGTCGGTAAAATTGACATGTGATCGCATGGTTAATGAAAAAAATCCCTGTTTTCCGACGTTGGCATTACTTTTGCTTTGATAGGGGCGTTAGAGTTTCTGGTTCGGGGAACATGTGATGAAAAAAATTGCTCTTGCCGCCGCGATCGCCGCTGCTACCGCCCTTGCTGCTCCGGCCGCCTATGCGTCGCCGGTGGTCACGTTCAATCCGTCGACCGGCACCGGCGTGTTCTTCAACAGCGCCGTGACCGCGGGCGCGATCGATGACCTGTTCGAGTTCGATTATGTCGGCACCGGTATCGCCACCGCCGACATCACCTCGATCACCTTCGAAATCGCCGAGGCGATCACGCTGACCTCGGTCACCTTCAACGACAAGGAATTCTCGCTGAGCGAGACCGTGGATGCCAACGGCAAGCGCACCACCGGTTATGTGTTCGACGTGCCGGTCACCACCGGAACGCAGAAGCTGGTCGTCAAGGGCAGCTCGAACGGCAACAACACCTACACCGGCAACATCCGGATCAAGGTTTCGCCGATCCCCGAGCCCGCCACCTGGGCGCTGATGATCGTCGGTTTCGGCATGGTCGGCAGCACGCTGCGTCGCCGCCGCACCGTCCTCGCCTGAAACGATCTGCCTACCGGCTCCGGTCGGTAGCATGATATGAAGAGGCTCCCCTCGCATTGGCGAGGGGAGCTTTTTTATGTTCTGATTCAAGCGCCGAGGGCATTACAAGACCGGCTTCCTCTTCAGTTGACGATAGGCTCCCGCGCAATGCACGCGGATTAAGCTGGCTATCCCCTTCCTTCTGCCGTTCCACGATGGTCGCCCCAACGACCTCGCCTTTCCGGGGCGCAACGCGATCGCAAGCCTGCTATAGATTCGACATGCGTCTCGTGATCATGCCTCTACTCATGCTGCTGGCGGCCTTGCTGCCGACGTCACTGCCCGCCGCACCCAATATCCAGCCGGCGCTGATCGCGGAGACCGCCAGCCCCTCGGCGGGCTCCACGATCACGATCGCGGTCGAAATGACGCCTGCTCCCGGCTGGCACGGCTATTGGAAGAACCCCGGCGACGCCGGCATGGAAACCGAGGTCCGCTGGACCCTGCCCGACGGCGTGGCGGTCACCCCATTCACCTATCCGGTGCCGGAACGGCTGACCGTCGCCGGATTGATGAACTACGTCTACTCGCACCCCTATGCGATGATGGCCCAGCTCAGCGTTCCGGCCAACCTGGCGCCTGGCAGCGCCCTACCGCTGCGGGCAACGCTCAACTGGCTCGAATGCACGGATGTGATTTGCGTGCCGGCCAGCGCCGAGATCGCCACCACGCTGACCGTTGGCGACGGCCGCGTCAATACGGCGAGCCGGGCGCGCTTCGACCGCTGGCGCGCCGCGGAGCCCCGACCACTCGGCAGTCAGGGCTACTACGAGCGCGCTGGCGACAGGATCAGGCTTGCCCTGCCACTGCCGGCCGACATCCTGGTCGAGGCGCCCTATCTGTTCCCGCTGACTGACGGCGCGATCGCCTATAGCGCGCAGCAGAGCTTTTCCCGCAGCGAGGACATGTTGATCGTCGAAGTACCCGCCGCCGATGGCTTTGCCGAGGCGGGCATCAGTACGATCACCGGCGTCCTCAGCCTTGGCGACAAAGCGGAACTGCCTGGCCTTAGCTTCACCGCGACGCCCGGCCCGGTGCCGGCAGCGGGCACGTCGCTGGAGGCGACGGCGGGCGGATCTGTCATCCTAGTGGCGCTTGGAGCCGCGATCCTCGGCGGCCTGCTGCTCAACATCATGCCCTGCGTCTTCCCGATCCTCAGCCGCAAGGCCCTTAGCCTTGCCCGATCGGGAGAATCGGAGCGCGCCGCCCGGCGCGAGGCACTGGCCTACGCGGCGGGCGTCATCCTGGTGTGTCTGGCTCTCGGTGGCCTCCTCCTTACCCTGCGCGCTGGCGGCGACGCGATCGGCTGGGCATTCCAGCTTCAGGACCCGCGCGTCATCCTGCTGTTGCTGCTGCTGACCACCGCGATCGGGCTCAACCTCGCTGGTCTGTTCGAGCTGGAGGCGATTGGGGGCGGCGGCAAGCTGGCCGGCAAGGGCGGCGCTCAGGGCGCCTTCTGGACCGGAGCGCTGGCGGCATTCATCGCCACGCCCTGCACGGGCCCGTTCATGGGCGCGGCGCTGGGAAGCGCGCTGGTGCTGCCCCCGGTGGCGGCGCTGGCGGTATTCGGAGGCCTTGGCCTTGGCCTTGCTCTGCCCTTCCTCATCCTCGGTTTCGTTCCGGCGACGCGGCGACTGCTGCCTCGACCAGGACCCTGGATGGACACGTTCCGCCACGTCCTTGCGGTGCCGATGTTGCTGACCGCGCTCGGCCTCGCGTGGATTCTCGGCCGGCAAGCGGGCGTCGAGGGGATGACGCTGGGTCTCGCGGCAACGCTGGTCGTGGGCCTCGGACTGTGGTGGGTCGGCCGCCGTCAGCGCCGGTCGACGCACCGTCGCTGGTGGCCGCTCGCCCCCGCCCTCGCGCTCGCAGGGTTGGCGCTCGGAAGCATCACGCCCCAGGCAACTGACGGCGCCGTCGCGATCAGCGACAATGGCGGCATACCCTTCGACGAAGCCCGGCTGGCCGAGTTGCGCGCGGCGGGCAAGCCGGTGTTCGTCTATTTCACCGCCGATTGGTGTCTGACCTGCAAGGTCAACGAGAAGACGGCCATCGACCGTGACGCGGTCCGCAACGCCTTCCGACGCGGCGGCGTCACCGTCATGGTCGGCGACTGGACCCGCGGCGATCCCGACATCGGCCGCTTCCTGGCCGCCAACGGCCGCTCCGGCGTGCCGCTCTATCTCTTCTATGGGTCGAACCGTCCGGTGGAGGTCCTGCCACAGGTGCTGACCCCAGGGGCGCTTATCGCGCTTGCAGGGTAATCAACTCAGCGAACGGCACCGGAGCGAACGAGGCGGGGCAACAAGGTAATCGCGCCTAGAATGGGGTGGCGGCGCTGCCAATCGCTGATCACCAGATGCGTGCCGGCGTGACGATTGATCTTCCACGCCAGATAATCGATGCCGCCGGCAAAAGTCGCAGTCGCCTTGGCCAGTCGCGCCACCGACAGCACCTTGCCCTGCCAACTGCGCAGCCGCCATGCCCAACGTCCCGCCGCCGCCGAGTTGGCGCCAGCAGGCAATGCGACCGCGGCCCCGAAGCGGAGATAACGGTCGGGGTCCAAATCGACGATCGACCCTCCGCGCCCGATCCGCTCTGCCCTCAGCTCAGCCCGATAAGTCAACGCGAAGGCATGCCGCCAGCGCTCTAGAGGATCGCCGGTTCCCGCTTCAAACAAAGGCGCGGCCGCCCGCAGCAGAGCAGGCGCGGCCTGGGCGACGGCGGCAATGATCTCCGCTCGCGCTTCCATATCCCGAACCCAGGCTAGCCGAGAGGGCTGAGCGAACCGTGCCCAGACTGAGACGTTGAAGGCGCGCGACGAGGTCAGGCGGTGAAAATCGGCCCGGTCGAGGACGGCATATTTCGCCGTGAGGCTGTTCGCTTCGACCGGAAACACATTGGGCGGCACCAGCCGGTTGGCCATCGCCAGCCAGCCATTGGCATAGGCAGCACCATAGTCGTCGACGATGATGTAGAAATCCAGCATCTGGCCCGCCAGCATCCCGGAGCGCAGGCACGAGCCATAGAACAGCACACCCGCCGTCCCGGGATGGCGCGCGGCGATGGCTTCGGCAAGCCGCGCCACCTCGGGCAGCACGGGCAATGCCAGCTCTTCTGCCACCAGAACATCCAGGGATGGGGTATCGGTCATGCCAGCCCGCCGGGGCTCGTCAGGCCGCCAGCCGCACGAACGGCATGGGCTGGGTCGACGTGAGTACGATCGGCTTGCCGCCAACGGATTCGAACAGCTCGCCATCGAGAATGACGCTCGGCCGTGCGCCTGCGATACGGATCTCGTCGCCCTGCGCCAGATGAATGCCGTCCATCCGGCTGCGGCCCAGCCGCCCGGCGAAGGTCGCGAACAGGGCGCGGACCAGGGTCCACTTCTTCTCCTCGATCGCCATCAGCTTGAGGCCGCCAAGGCCCCCGTCGCCGCGCGAACGCACGTTGACCAGCAATTTTTCCAGCGTCGTTACCATCAACAGGGTGAACCGCCCCTGCAAGACGCCGGCACGCGTCACCGACACGCTCATCGGTTCCGGCCGGACGGGCAGGAACGAGGCACGCGCGCCAGTGATCGAGGTGGCGAAGATCGCGAACACCGTCAGCACGTGACTGAACCAGTTGGGCAAGCCCAGCGGATAGATGCGATGCCGGCAATAGAGGATCGAATCGGCCAACCCCGCGCCGCCCAGGAACATCCCGAGCACCGGCCGCCGGCCGCCCTCGCCATCCGACAGGGCGATCATCTCACGCGCGACGATATGACCTTCGAGGCCATCGCGCGCGATCTCGATGATTCGTTCCAGCGCCGCCAACGCGTCGCCACGTGCGCCCAGGTCGAGCGCGATGAGATTCGTCTTGCCGTTGGGCAGCACTGCGACCGGAGGAATCGAATCGCCGAAATGGCCGCCATTGTGCAGTTCCGTCAGCGCCGCCTGAACCGTGCCATCACCACCATTGATGATCAGCACCTTGGGCTTAACCCGCGCGATCATCTTCAGCGCGCCAGCGATCTGGTCGACACTTTCCACCTCATAGTGGAAGACTTCCGGATGATGCGCGCAATAGCTGCGGATACGCGGCAGCAGCGACTTGTTGCCGGTCGAGCGCGGATTGGACAACAGGGCGACGAGGGCCATGGCGTGGCTGCTCCTAGCGGTCCGACGGCCTGACGGTGACGGGTCCGACGCTCATCAGACCGGTGCGATAGTTCATCACGACCTCGATCTCGCTGACCCCGGCGGGATAGGTACGCAGCACCGACGCCACGGGGGGTTTGGCCAACCGCAGCTTGGGGTTGTTGGCAAAGCCGAAACCATCCTGGGAAAAGCTGGTCTTGCCGTCGCCCGCGCGGTCGTGAAGCACATAAACGGCGTAAGGGCCCGAACGGGGCAGCGGCAGGCAGACCCGCATCGGCCCCGATGGCGCCGTCGGCACATCGACGCGCTTCAGATAGGCGCCCTTTTCCAGGAAGCTGTCGGCATTATCGCTGTAGAGTTGCACGCGAACGCGGCCAGCGCGATCCTTCATGCCCGCGACATTGACGATCACTGCGGAGCCACCCGCGCCCGCACGGCAGGCAGCGGCATCTGGACCAACGACGGCCCCCTGCGCCAGCGCAGGCGCAGGCGCCGCCGTCGCGGCCATCGCCAGCGCGAGGCCGGCGGTACCGATCAAGGCGGGTGAGAATTTCGTCACGATCGTCCTCGTCTCCTTGGGCTATGGTCAGGCCGCCGGTCGTGCTAACGGCCGTCGAACGAAGGCCGTCAGATCGATCGGTGGACAGCCGGTCCACCTGCTCATCATCGTTGAGATGGGGGCAGGATGCGGCCAAAGTTGGGCCAAGGAGCGACAAAACTGCGCGCAAACGGAATTTCCTGGCGACTGACCCGCGTCGATCGCTACATCGCGCGCCAGATCATGGTGCCGCTGATGGCGACGCTGGTGCTGGCCGCCATGCTGCTTCTGCTCGACAAGATGCTGAAACTGTTCGACTTCGTGGTCAGCGAAGGCGGGCCGGTCAGCGTCGTGTGGAAAATGCTGGCGAACATGCTGCCGGAATATCTGTCGCTGGGGGTGCCGCTGGGTCTGATGCTGGGCGTCTTGATGGCGTTTCGCAAACTGGCTCTGTCGTCGGAGCTGGACGCCCTGCGCGCCAGCGGCTTTTCCTATACGCGGCTGCTGCTGGTGCCGATGCTGTTCGCGGTCGTGCTGGCGGTGATCAATTTCGGCATCGTCGGTTTCGTTCAGCCTCTGTCACGCTATGCTTATGAGGGGTTGCGGTTCGAGCTGCGCTCCGGCGCGCTCGGCGCCTCGATCAAGGTTGGCGAATTCACCAAGCTGGGCCGCGGCATGACTTTCCGGGTCGAGGAAAGCCGTGACAGCGGGCGTCAATTGATCGGCATCTTCGTCCGCGCCGCAGGCACCGACGGCAAGACGCTGGCGGTGACAGCCGAGGAAGGCCGCTTTTTCGCCACCGACGACCCCGACACCATCATCCTCAGGCTGAAGAACGGCACCCTGGTCCACGATGCGCCGGGTTTTCGCATTCCGCGCGTTCTGTCCTTCGCGGGGCACGATCTGCCGATCGACCTGCCCCGGATCGAGACGTTCCGTAATCGCGGCGGCAAGGATATGGAGCTGACCATTCCCGAACTGGTGCGCGTCGGCGAGGATCCCAGCCAGCCGCTGGATGTCCGCAACGCCAGCATCGCCAATTTCAACTTCCGCATCGCCGAGGTGGTGGTGATCTTTGTTCTGCCGTTCCTCGCCGTCGCCCTTGCGGTGCCGCCAAAGCGATCCAGTTCGGCGCTGGGCGTGTTCCTGTCGATCGTGCTGGTCGTCACCTGGCACAAGGCGAACGAATATGCGGAGCAGATGGGTAGCCTGGGCCGTATCGACCCGTGGCTGGCATTGTGGATCCCCTTCGCGCTGTTCACCGCCCTTTCGCTATGGCTGTTCCACATCCTGAACGTTCCGGGTGGCCAGCCCATCGGCGCACTCGACCGGGCGGCGGGCAAGGCATGGGCATGGGTGGTCGGAGTCTTCAAATCGCTGACCGGTCGCCGCCTGGCATCGGGCCAGGAAAGCTGACGCGATGGCATTCATCACCCCCGCCCCGTCGCGCACCGTCGCACTTTACATGTCGCGGCTGTTTCTGGTCCGGACTCTCGCCATCCTGGTCGCTCTGGTACTGGTTCTCCAGACGCTCGACCTTCTCGGCGAATCGGGCAAGATCCTGGCCGTCGCCGGAAACACCGATGCCGATCTGTGGCGTTATGTCAGCCTGAGAATACCGCAACTGATCGCCCGCTTCCTGCCCTTCGCGGTCCTGCTGGGCACGATGGTGACGCTGGTGACGCTGAATCAGAACAGCGAGATCGTAATCCTGAAAGCGGCGGGCATCTCGGCACAGCAGATTTTGGCGCCACTGATGATCGCGAGCATCGGCATCGCCGGTATCAGCTACGTTTTCAACGAACGCGTCCTCACCCGTGCCAATGCCGCACTCGCGGCCTGGCAGGATGTCGATTATGGCCCCGTCAAGGCCAGCGACGGCCAGCTCAGCGACATCTGGGTTCGCGATGGCGACGACCTCATCAACGCCGCGCTGGTCAATCCGCGCGCCCGCGACGCCGCAGGCCGCGAGACGGTTCGGCTTGAAGACGTCACGGTCTATGACCGTGTCGACGGCAGGCTGGTTGCGATCCTCAGCGCCCGGCAGGCCGTTCCCGCCGATGACGGCTGGACGCTCAGCGACGTCAGCCGGTTCGAAGTGGCGACTGGCACGGTGACGACGATGCCGACACTGGCTGCGGGCAAGGGCATCGATCCGCACCGTTTCACCCTGTCGACCGTCGATCCTGATGCCCTCGATCTGCCGAAGCTGGCCCGTGCGATCGAGGAATTGGATGCCGCAGGCCGCCCGACCGGTCCCTTGCGGGCTCAGATGTGGCACAAGATTTCGGGTCCCCTCTCTGCCATTTTGATGCCGCTGCTGGCGGCGGTGGCGGCGTTCGGCCTTGCCCGATCGGGTAAGGTATTCGTCCGCTCCGTGGCGGGAATGGGGCTCGGTTTCGCCTATTTCGTCGCCGACAATTTCATGCTGGCCATGGGCAATTTCGGTACGCTGCCCCCTTTTCTGGCCGCCTGGGCGCCGTTTCTGCTGTTCTTCCTGATCGGCGAAACGGTCCTGCTTCAGACCGAGGAATGACCAAGGCCAAAAAACCGCCGCATTGCAATTCTAGTGATCGATCAACACATTCGGGCAAACCCCGGACAGTCGGCGAAAGGGCATAGTTGTGAAGGTCGCGTCTCAGGATCGTGCGCAGTTCTGGCGCAAGAGCCACCATCTGGACCGGATGACCCTGAAGGAACTGGTGGTCGCCTATTTCCAATATTATGCGATCCAGGCCTATCTGGCGCTGGCGGCGGTCACGATCGGCCTGTCGGTCTGGCACCCCGCGACGCCTCTCCAGACCGTGCTGTCGGTCGTGGTCGCGGTCATCCTCTATCCCGCAGTCTGGTATGCGCTTCACCGCTGGGTGCTGCACAGCCGCTGGATGTGGAAATCACCTCTGACCGCTGGCACCTGGAAGCGCATCCACTACGACCACCACCAGGACCCCAATCATCTGGAGGTTCTGTTCGGCGCCCTTTATACGACGCTGCCCACCATCGCCCTGGCGTCGATGCCGGCAGGCTGGCTGATCGGCGGTTTCGGCGGCGCCATGGCCGCGCTCGCCGCGGGTCTGCTCACGACTTGCGTCTATGAGTTCTGCCACTGCATCCAGCACCTGTCCTACAAGCCGAAGAACAAGTGGCTGCTGGCCATGAAGCAGCGGCACATGGAACATCACTTCCATGACGAAAGCGGCAATTTCGGCATCACCAACTTCCTGTGGGACAAGCTGGGCGGCACCTATTACGAACGGGTGAGCAGTCGCGCGAAAAGCCCGACGGTGTTCAACCTCGGCTATACCGCCGAGGAAGCGGAGCGTTACCCCCATGTCGCCCGCCTGTCGAACGGGGTCGCCGCCGGCCACCCGCGCCAGCGCAACCGCGCCTGACCGCCTCGTGGCCGCGCCCATCGTCACCGAGGTGGTCTCGGCCGCCGACCGCAAGGCGTTTCTCGATCTTCCCTACCGCCTGAACGCCAGCGACCCGAACTGGGTGCCGCCGCTCAAGGAGGAGATGAAGGGCCTGATCACGCCGGGCAAGAACCCGTGGTTCGGCCATGCCCGCGCCGCCCTGTTCCTCGCGCGCCGCGATGGTAAGGTCGTTGGCCGCATCTCCGCCCAGGTCGATGACCTGATCCAGGCACGGACACCCGGCGTCGGCCAATGGGGAATGTTCGAGGCGGAAGACATGGCCACCGCCCAGGCCCTCATCGCGGCCGCCGAAGCATGGCTGCGCGCTCAGGGCATGACCCGTGCCCAGGGGCCGGTCAGCCTGTCGATCTGGGACGAGCCAGGACTGCTAGTCCAAGGCTTCGATCATTCACCGACCGTGATGATGGGGCACAACAGTCCCGCCTACGAAGCGATGGTGGTCGCGGCCGGCTATGCCGGTGTAAAGGACCTGCTGACCTACGAGCTGGATATCGAAGTCCAGTTCCCACCCCTCATCGAACGGATCGTGCGGTCCGGCGAGCGCAATGACCGCATCGTCATCCGCCGCGTCGACAAGAAACGCTTCGAACAGGAAGCCGCCCTCATCCTCGGTATTCTGAACGACGCCTGGTCGGACAATTGGGGTTTCGTCCCCCTGACTCCCGACGAGATCGCCTATGCCGGCCGCAAGCTGAAGCCGATCGTCTTCGAGGACCTGATCCGCATCGCCGAGGTCGATGGCGAGCCCGTCGCCTTCATGATGACACTGCCCGACATGAATGAGGCCTTGAAGGACCTGGGTGGTAACCTGCTGCCGTTCGGCTGGGCGAAGCTGTTGTGGTGGCTGCGGGCGCCCAAGGTCAGGACGATGCGCGTGCCGCTGATGGGCGTGGTCCACCGCCTGCAGGCAACCCGCCTCGCCTCGCAGCTGGCGTTCATGATGATCGAATATATCCGCCGCGATGCAGTCGCCAACTACGGCGCCTCGCGCGGCGAGATCGGCTGGATCCTCGATGACAACGGCCCGATGCGCTCGATCGCGGAGGCCATCGAAAGCCGTGTCAACCGCGTTTACCGGATCTACGAAAAACCTCTGTGAAGCCCGTTGCACGCCGGCAAACCCTTTGCTAGACGCGCAGCCCTACCCCAGCCGGCCCCGCCCGGCATGGACGATCGTGCGGTCGTGGCGGAACTGGTAGACGCGCAACGTTGAGGTCGTTGTGGCCGAAAGGCCGTGGAAGTTCGAGTCTTCTCGACCGCACCAGACAGCCATAAGTAGTTGAAATAAAAGGATTTTCCTACGAAAGGGAAAATCGAACAACCCGTCACCTTGTTGAACGCCCCGCCTAACTCAAGCTTCCTCAAAAACGCCCCCGACTGGCGTTTCGTCCATTTGTGTTCCGCTCGGATAACATTATGCCTCGCCCTGATCACAAAATGACAAAAGATGGGGCAGATTTGTCATAAAGTTTGATTCTTCTCAAAGGCACCAAACAGTCTTTAAAGTCAGAGGTTTACGGGGTCTCTTTCGGGACCGCTTAGAACTCGCGCGGAACCGCGCGGTTTCGGGCACCAGCATTCTCGCCATGAGGTCTGGAGACGATAAGACTATCTCCTCCGTCCCCATTTTCGGGCAAAATCTCGGCAAGCAAAAACCCGACCTCATGGATGAGGCCGGGCGATGGCGCGGCGATGCGGAGGGTCAGAACAGCTCTGGCAACGCTCGCTGCTCAGACCACAGCAGCGGCAGTCGGATCTGCATCAATCGGCGTATCAGCTGTGCCGGCCGTTCATGGGCAAGCAGCGCCTGGACCAGATCCGGGGACATGAACCCCAGCCGGATCAGCTGGCCCAGACGCTTGCGGCATTGCCCTGTCTCCACGGCGATCTGCTCGATCGACTTGCCGGAAGAGGCGATCAGCAGCTCTCGCGCCCCCAACGCTTCCGCCAGCAGCCGTTGCAATGCCTTGTTCTCGACCGGCGGCGGTGGTGGTGCTTCGTCTACTGCAATGACCAGTCGCACTTCATGTCCACGCCGGAGTTTGCGGATCGACGCGGTGAGATCGATGGGCTCCGCGTTTGGAGAGAGTGCCTCCAGGCTGAGTTGGATGATCACATGATCATCATGGAGATCCACCTGGCGGATCAGCGTCCGGACCGTCTCATAGCGTTCCACCGATCGGTTCAGTCGACCCGCCAGGCTCCGTGCGGTGCTCAGCGCCGCATCCAGCACCTGGGCTGAGGCGCCCTGCCCTACGGCACCATGCACGGCAGCGTCGTTGGTCAGAAAGCCCCTCAGCCGCTCGACGACCACCTGCTCGAGATCCTGCGCCGGCACGCGCCATGCCGGCTGATCGCCCACCGCATCGGCATGAGTGATGTAATAGCGATAGCGTTTGGCGCCCTTGTTGGTATGACTCGGGGTCATGGCGCGTCCCAGACCATCACTGAGCCTGCCGGCCAGCACACTCCGATGCCGGGCATTGGTTCGGCTGGCCCGCTGGCCGGTCTGGCTGGCCAGCTTCGCCTGCACGGCGTCCCACAGCGCTGCATCGACGATTGCGGGATGCTCGCCCGGATAGGCTATGCCCCGGTGGACGATCTCGCCGCGGTAGATACGGTTCTTCAGCAAGTGGGTAAGGCTGCCGCGCGCAAACAGGATGCCACCACGATGGGGCCCGCTGGTGCGCTGCTGCCGCTTGGTGCGAACCTTCGCGGTTGCGAGATCATCGATCAGCGCGCGAACCGATAGCGCCGCAAGATAGCGCCGCATGATCGCGCGAACCGTCTCAGCCTCGGTATTATTGACCACCAGCTTGCGATCCTTGACCTCATAGCCGAGTGGCACCGGGCCGCCCATCCACATGCCTTTGCGCTTGGAAGCAGCGATCTTGTCGCGGATGCGCTCGCCAGTGACCTCACGCTCGAACTGGGCGAATGATAGCAGGACATTGAGAGTGAGCCGGCCCATGCTGCTGGTGGTGTTGAACGCCTGGGTCACCGACACGAAGCTGGCGCCGGCGGTGTCGAGGATATCGACGATCCTGGCGAAGTCAGCGAGGCTGCGGGTGAGCCGGTCGACCTTATAGACGACGATCACCTGAACCTGGGCCGAGGCGACATCGGCGAGCAGCTGCTTCAGCCCTGGTCGTTCCATTGTACCGCCCGAGATACCGCCATCGTCATAATGGTCCGGGACCATGGTCCAGCCCTCATGACGCTGGCTGGCGATATAGGCGGCACAGGCCTCGCGCTGGGCATCGAGACTGTTGAACGCCTGATCCAGCCCCTCCTCGGTCGACTTGCGCGTATAGACCGCACAGCGGATCGGGTGCTCAGCCACGCTTGGTCCTGATCAGTCCGAAGAAGCGGGGTCCCGACCAGCAAGTGCCCGTGATGAGCCTGGCGATCTGGCTGAGCGAGGTGTAGTTCTGCTCCTGGTAGAGATAGCCCTCGGCCAGCACCTCGACATGATGGGTCTCACCTCGCCAGCTGCGGACCAAGCGGGTGCCGGGGCGGATCGCGGCGCTGGTGTCCCCTGCCCTGCCGTTCGGGTTCAGAACCGCACGCAGCTGGCGGACCGTCGCAGCGGGCAGGCTGCCATAGCGGCGCTCCTGAAGCGTGTAGGCAATGCCGAGGCGTAGCAGCTCGGTGCCGACCCGTGGCGGCTCGGTCTCATATACCCTCTGCCACTGCTCGCGGAGCACCGCGAGCGGCGCAACCTCCAGGGCGGCCAGTCTGGTTGCCAGGGTCATTGAGCCGCGCCTGGGCGGAGCCGGTAGCAGGTCATGCCATTGACCCGCGCCGTGCGCTCTACTGCCAGGCCGCGCTTGCGCAGACCGGTGAGGAAGGCGCGGATACTATGCGGTTGCCAGCCGGTCTCGGCCGCGATGTCGTCGAGGGTGGCGCCCTGGGGGCGGGCCAGCAATCGCCGGACCGTGGCAGCCTTGGTCGGCGCCTGGCCGACGGTGAGCTGGGAAAGGGTGATCATGGTCGTGCTCCTGAGGGCTGGCAACATGCCAGGTCCCACGAGGACAAGCCCCGCGATCCGCAGGGCCGTGGTCGGCCGCAATCCTCGCCGACTCACAACCGCACTAGCGCTCCGATCACCAGCGAAGTCCAGTCGGATAAGAAACGACGCGAGTAAAAGCTGCGGCTGGACTTTCAAAACCCTGCACGCCTTGTTGTCCCCATGACCGACACCGAGAAAGTTCGCAGTCACCTGATGACCATGGCCGCCATGATCATCGAGGATATCGATATCCTGCGGCTCATCGCCCGCGAGCCTCCCTCAGCCCAGGAGCTAGCGACCGTCAGAGGCCAGATCGCTGAGGTCGCCACTCTTATCGCTGCAGCTGAGGCCATCGAGCGGATATCGCTCGACTAGGTGACTGCTTCGCGCCCTAATTACGGCCGTCGGCCGGCAGTTTTGCAGCTGCCAAAAGCGGACAGTCCCAGATGTCGAGATCGCCAAGCGTCGAGGTCTATCCGAAATGATCAGCTAGGAGTGCGCGTGGTTTTAAATTGCATCCGATACGAAAGCATCATTTCACCCTCTGCTCTTGAACACCTATTCTCGGACCCCATATGTTCTCGGGCAAAGGGGGGTGTTGCATGGCAAAGCGTTTCCCGTGGAAGAGTAATTATCGCAGTATCCCGGCGTTCGTGACAGAGGCTTTGGATCAGATCGAAGGTCGTCTGATTCAAATCGCTGCAACGAAAAAGATCCCTCGTACTGAGATCGACGGCGGACAATATCTCCATGTCGGCCTGCGTGTCGATCATGGAAGGGTTGTCGCGTCCGGTCCAGTCTCGCCGCTCGCCGATGCCGGCAAATGGTCTGAGCGGAACGCGTTCGGTTGGGACCGCAAGCGGCATGATTGGCCAATGGTCCCCAAGACGTGGACCTTCGAATCCCCGAACTTCGGTGATGGTGCTCGAAACGGATGGACGATGCGGTCGTGGACCAAGGACGTTTATCAACATCAGGTTTTCGAGCCCCAGGGCATGATGATCGAGCCGATGGTGCTCGAAGACCGAGGCGGCGATCATGTCGTGATTAAGTTCGCCCTCACTCCCTTGTTGGATCGTGACATGGTGGAGTTTGAGCTCATGCTCCTCTGGTCGATCAACGTCCTACAAGAGAACGCAGGAACCACGGGCGTTTTTGCCGGCGACGCAACTGCCAACGACTACAAAGCAACGATCACGCTCGACTGGCAAATTTTTCCGCCCGGGACCGTAGACGAGGTGGTCGCTCGGCTTACCGGTACAGCTCGACCGGTGAACGCGCCGGACTTCGAGAGGCATGTCCGCGATCGCGTTCGCCTGTTCGAGAGCTTTAACCCAACCAACTACATCCGAGGCCAAGGTGGGTTCGGATCGTATTTTGGCGCCCAGTTCGCCGACGACTTGGTGGTGTTTGAGAACCTGAAATACGGCAACGCAGTGTATCTGCTTTATCAGAATTGGGACGAGGTTTCGCGGCGGTCGCGTCTCGACTTGCTGCGAGATCAAGATGCGCACTTCGATCGCGTGGTCCATAAAGACGGCTGGGAGGGCCATTTGACCGCCTTGCTTCATGACAAGTTATTCGAGCGCGGGCTTCGGCGGCGGCGGAATGGTTATCGCTCCAAGCGCGGCTGATAAGAGGAATGATGCCGACATTGGTTAACAATGCTTCCGAAACACATCGCGGTCTGACGCCGATGGTGCGGTTTGAATCGGGACCAAGGGCGTTAGTGGCAAGCGCGGTTGTGTTAGTTCGAGCGCAATGAAATCGCGCACCACATTAGTCCTTCGTGGGATTAGCGTACGGCTGGGCCGAGCAGCGGCCTTCTTGGATAAACTGACGCACCCAACCAGCGCCGCGTCGAAGTTTATCGACCTCGCCCCGACTGATGAGGCCGACAAGGAGGGTGTCTACGCCGAAGCCCTCAACTACGCCACGACAAACGAGAGGGTGTTCAACATAGCGCTTACGGGTCCGTATGGATCGGGCAAGAGCAGCATCATCAAGTCGTTCCTGAAGCGCTACCCGCGACCGGCGCTAAACATTTCACTAGCCGCCTTCGTGCCGGGGGTCGATGCGGTTAGTAAAGAGGTCCATCGTCAAGAGATCGAAAGAAGCATCCTGCAGCAGATGCTCTACGGCGCGGACGCGAACAGGCTCCCGCTGTCGCGCTTCAAGCGAATTCGATCACCCGGCTTCTTGTCGATCTTCAAGACCCTCTTCATCCTGATCGGCGTAGCGGCCACCGCCTACGTGTTCCTCAACCGCCAGACCATAATCGGCGGCACCTTCCTCAGCCCGCTGGCGATGAGCAACTGGCTGCATCTGGGGAGCGTCGCGCTGGCGGGCCTCTTCCTATGGATGGCGATCCACCATTTCTACGTCGCCAGCTTCGGCCTGTCGTTGAAGAGCATATCGTTGAAGGACATCGAGATAAAGCCGGCTTCGGATGCGGGGGAGTCCATCCTGAACCGTCACCTCGACGAGATCATCTACTTCTTCCAATCCACGGATTACGAACTCGTCGTCGTTGAGGATCTCGATCGTTTCAACGATGCGGACATCTTCGTCACGCTCCGGGAGATCAACAGTCTGGTGAACGCCAATGCCGGCGTCACGCGGCAAATTAGGTTCCTGTACGCCCTGAGGGACGACATGTTTGTCAACACCGATAGGACCAAGTTCTTCGAATTCATCATCCCCGTCATCCCCATCATCAACGCTTCGAACTCGATCGACATGGTGTTGGATCAAGGCAAGCGGCTGGCTCTCACGGAACGCCTGAACCGTCAGTTCCTACGCGAGGTCTCGAGATACCTCAGCGATCTCCGGCTGATCACGAACATCTTCAACGAATACGCGATCTACGTGGCCAACCTCGAGGCCGACGACCAGAACCTGCTCGATGCAAACAAGCTGCTGGCCGTCCTGATATACAAGAACGTCTATCCGAAGGATTTCGAGGATCTCCATCGCGGAGAGGGAAATCTCGCAAAGATCCTCGCCCGCCACGATGATCTCGTCGCGCGGGGCGAGGCCGCTCACAGGTCGGAGATTGCCGCCTTGGAGCGAAGGACGGTCGCGGCTGAGCGGCAGACCCCCGCCGATGTACGGGAGTTGAACCAGATCTACGCCATGGCGCTCGTCGAGCAGCTCCCGGAAAACGTCTCCCAGATCAACGTAGATGGTCAACCCTGGATCTCATGGCGGCAACTGCCCGAGCAGGATCCCTTCGAACCGTGGATCAGCGCTGCACGAGTCAACTACCGCACGATGCAGGGTTACAACCAGTCGATGCAGCTGACGGACATCGACGACAAGGTCGATCCCGACCGAACCTATTCGCAGCGCCGGGACGAGATCCTCCAAAAGTCGGATGCCGCGAAACTTGAGAGCCAACGCCGGATAGCGGATCTCAGGACGGCGATCGCCAAGCTCCGGACGATGAAGTTCAATGAACTGTTCCGCTTAACCCCGGAGAGCGTCGAAGACCTGTTCGAGGGTGCCGGAGAAAACGTCGAGCTCGCCCGCTTCCTTGTCATGGAAGGCTATCTCGACGACACCTACTATCAATACACATCATTGTTTCACTCGGGCCGTCTATCGCCCAACGACAACAAGTTTCTCATCCAGATCAGGGCGTTCATCACCCCCGATCCCGACTTCCAGATCGACAATGCCAAGGAAGTCGTCGACGCGATGCGCGATACCGATTTCGGACAAGGATATGTACTCAACGTCAAGCTGGTCGACTGCCTGCTCAGCGATCAGGGACGCTACGCCGATCAGATCGCGAAGCTGCTTGGGCTCGTATCGGCGGAATTCGACAGGTGCGAGGCCTTTCTCGAAGCCTACTATGTGGGCGGGAAGCGAACGCCGGCGCTGCTCACGAGGCTCGCCTCCTTCTGGAAGCAGTTCATCCCGACAGCGCTGATGAGTCAGCGAGGCATCTCGCACGCAACCCGGCTGGTCGCGGACTTGTCCGAAGAAACGCTCCGGAACCTGGCCGAGGGCAACGAGCTTCCCGCATTCGTGTCGGAACGCCTCCCGGAGATCCTGGCACACGTGCCGGAACTTCCGCCCCAGCGCCTCAAGTTGCTGAAGATTGAAGTGGAGAGCCTGCCCGCGATCGGCGAGCACCCTTCGATCGCCCGAGCGATGGCGGAAGCCGGGCTGTTCGAACTCACGGTCGAGAACGTGGAATACGCCTATCGGGTCCTGGGCGGATCGGACCTCCATACCCTGGCAACCAGAAACTACACGACGCTCCGGTCGATGGGCAGCGACATGCTGGACGGCAGGATCGAACGCGAATTCGAGGCCTACCTCGACGAAGTCCTCTTGAAGCTCGACGGCAATACGGACGAGGACGTATCTTCCATATTGGCGATCCTACGGCGCGACGATGTCGACTCTGGTAGCCTGCGCAGATTCGTCGAACGCCAGTCAGCACTCGTGCCCGAACTAAGCCAGGTTCCCGAAAACCTGCACGCGATGCTGTTCGATCTGCGTAGGATCAGTCCGACGTGGGAAAACTGCCTCGCATTCTTGAGTGGTAGCGGGTTCGATGAGGCGCAACTGATTTCCTATCTGGAAAATGGCAGCGAACGGGCAGCCCTGCTCGAGAAACCCATACCAGCCGATCCAGAATCACAACCGTTGCGAACGTTCCTTTTGAACGCCGCAGGCCTCTCCGACGCCGCCTACTCGGACTACGTCGCGGCATTACCGAAGCCATTCGGGCGGTTTCCCGAAAACCTCGAGGACTCGAAACGCGAGATCCTGATCAATCGGCGGAAGATCACGTTCACCAAGGAGAGCTTCGACGATCTCGCGGACGAGGTCGATCTGCAGGTCCTCTTCGTTACCGCAAACATCGAGGCCTACATCAACGAGCCGGACATGCTCGGTCTCGATGACGACTTCTTGGAAAGTCTTCTCGAAGCGGACCTCACCGAAGAGCAGAAGACGTCGGTGATAAGCCTCATAAACCTCGATTCAGTCATCGAACTACCGGAACGGGCCGCCCTCATCGGTCCGATCATCGACCGCACCAACTTCGACGTTTCGGGCCTGAAGGCCGACGTCGCGAAAAGCCTGATCGCGCATTCCGCACCGCTCTCGACGCGGATCTCGCTCTTGAACAAGGCCCACGCCGTCCTGACGGACGACGACGTCCGCCAGGTCCTCGCCGGGTTGCCGGCCCCCTACTCTGAGATAAAGACCGGGTATTACGCGAGATTGGACAACAATTCGGAGAACAGGACGTTGCTCGGTTGGCTGGATTCGAGAAACATCATATCATCTTGGAGCATTGAAAGCGGCCTCTTCTTCACCGAATATCTGCGCGTCAATCTCTACAGGCGTTGAACCAGTGAGCGAGGCCGGAAGATACACGTGTAGCGTTGGAAAATGAGTGCGTCGTTGCACTTGAATGATCGTCCGAAGTCGCGAACTACAAAGCTGCCCGGGATAGCGAAATCTCGGTCTTTGCGGCTTCCGCCGCGTAAACGATGGTCCGTTTTTTCACCTGTGACCGTCTGAAAGCTGCCAGTCGGCAATCGGCCCAGTTGCCGCCGTTAGCTTGGCACGAATGTAGGGTAGCTTTCGGAGCATTGAAGCCTACGAAGAGCCGCTATGTCGGCGGACATGGGCACCAGAATCTGATCCCCATTTGGTACCCCGCCAGATTTGAGGGATTAGGCAATTGGGCCGGCAGTGGATGACCGCCACAATCAGCTCGGTTTATATGGCACCTTCTTCTCCGCTAACGCACTCGCTGCCACCGTCCTCCTTCTGGCTCTGATCAACTGGTTCTGACCCTAGCGCTGGTTCCCAGAGGCTGGAGTCGGCCGCAGTACCAGCCGGTGAACCGTCTCGCGATCGACGGCATTGCGGGTGAATGCGAGCGGAAAGAACTCGCCCCGACTCCAGGGTTCGAGCAAATTCGCGTAAAATGGGCTGCCCGGCTGCCCCGATTGCCCTGGCGCAATGGTCACGAGTGATCGATCGAGATCCGAAAAGTCCGTAATCAGACGGTAAACCGATCCGGTGGCGTTCACGGTTTCCGCTCCTCCGTCGCGCTCTATGGTCGGCAGATCGTAAGCCGCGACGAGCGGATGTTTGAACACGCTCTGATGCATACGGCCCCAGCGCCAGCCATTCATGTCGGCGCCGAACTGCGCGGCCAACGTAGTGACAGCGGTCGCCAGCCCAGCCTCCACGAGCGGTTGTCGAGCGGCGGTCGAGGCCGCACGCAACTGGTTCATATCGACGGCTTGCCGCCAGGCGCGGAAAATCGCTGCCGCAGCACTGCCCTTCTTCATGTCGTGGTCCCACTCCGCCACGAGCACACGCGCACGCTCGACATCGGGCGTGGCGGCGGTCCACCCCCTAAACCAATCGGCGAGCCGCTCGGCTTCGACACTGCGCACATCGAGCAGTAGCCGGCGCGCGTCCTCGGTGGTGAATTGCCGTCCGCGGCTCAGTTGCTCGGATATCCGCTCCTGACGCCAATAAGGCGGCCGACCGTGAAAGAAGAGTGGATCCTTGAATCCCGGTGGGTGGATGTTGTTGTTTGCCGTGGCGATCCAGCCGCGCGCTGGATTATACTCTTCCGGCAGATCATCCCGCAGCCCTTCCCATTCGAAGGCGCCGGTGCCTGGCACCGGCAGCCGCCCGTCCCAGCCACGGCGGCGCGGCGCCGCCGCGCTGACGCGGAACGCGATGTGGCCGTCGGCGTCGGCGCAGACAAGGTTGGTCGGGGGGCTGTGGAGAAAGCGTGATTCGGTCAGGCAGTCCCTAGCTGACATCGCCTGGTCCAATCGTAGCCCGCCAAGATACTCTGCCGTGCCGGGCTCCTGGAGCGACGACCGAAGCGCATAGGCGAGGTTGCGCTCCTTGTCCTCGTAGAAGATGGGGCCGTGTCGTCCGATCTTGATCGTGATCGTGCGGGGCGCCTCGCCCTTAACGGCGATCGTCTCGGTGAGCGTCTCGAACGGCTCCCACGCGCCGCGATATTCCATCTCGCCGGCGTTCGCCGGGTTCAACTTCTCGACAAAGACGTCCGCCTCATCGGTGCCCGTCGCCGTGCGTCCCCAGGCGACCCGGCCATTGTGGCCGCGTATGACCCCCGGAAGCCCTGGTTCAGTGGCGCCGATCATGCGCCAACCCGGCGCCTCGAGATGTATCACGTAGCGCCACGCGGGCAGCGTTACCTCGCGGTGGGGATCATCGATCATGAGCGCCTTACTGCTAGCCGTCAGCCCAGCGCTGATCGCCCAGTTGTTGCTGCCCGGCGACAGTTCGGGCGCCCCGTTCGCTTCGGTGAACGCCCCGCCCGGCCAGTCGCGGTACGGTGCGACCAGCTCCGGACGCGGGAAGTCGCCGTACATGTCGCCGTCCAGCGCCCGAATGACGTCGTCGCTGATCAGCCCCACGTCGAGGCCCGCAGGCACCCGCAACTCACCCCACGGATCCGGCTGCGCGCGGCGGTTCGCCTCAGCGGCACCGAAGCGCGCGACGTCCTGTGCGAGGCGGAGCTCCCGACGCGCACTTTGGATCGCGGCTGACATCCGTGCCCGGTACAGGATGTCCTCCGGCGCCCATGGCTCCGGGCGAATGCCGGTCAACACAAACTCGACGGGCAGATTGTCGCCGGCTTGCGCCATGAATGCGTTAATGCCTGCCGCATAAGCCGTGAAAATCCGGCGCGCGTCCGGATGGTATGACGACCATTCGCGGTCGTCGAACGGACCGCGGTACTTCAGCAGGCGGACGAGGCGGTCGTGGGGAACGCCGGCCGGTCCCATGATCTCCGCCACGCGTCCTTGCGCGATCCGTCGAGACATCTCCATCTGCCACAGGCGGTCCTGTGCCAGAACGAAGCCCTGCGCGAAGAACAGGTCAGTATCGTTGGTGGCGTAGATATGAGGAACGCCCCAGCGGTCACGCCGAATCTCAACCTCGTCACGGAGCCCGGGGATCGTCACGGTCCCGTCGATCTGTGCCAGAGCGCGTTGCGCCAGGGCCTCGAACTTGGCGGGCGCATCGCCGCCAGCGCTGTTTTGGGGGCCGCAGGCGAACATCAGCGCCGCACACGCCACGACGGCGTATCTTCGGCCCGCCGACCGCCAGTTCGTCCTGCGCCTGCCAGCTGGCTGTCGTGTCATCGCCGTTATCTCCGTCCTATCGAGTCGGATGCACAACGGAGTCATGTGCACATGACTCGGCGACGTGCCCCCAGGTCATATGGCGACCGCCGTCTCGTAGCCCGGAGGCGTTTGGAAACCTCCGATGACCTCAGCCAGCTTGGCAGCGACATCGATCGACGTCGCATCTTCCAGATAGGGTCCAAGAATCTGGACACCTACCGGTAGACCATCCGATGCCAGACCCGCGAACGCTGAGGTCGCCGGGAGGCCCGTCAATGAAGACACGCCAGGCCAAAATCGGTAGTCGAGATATGGGCGGGGTCCGCGCGACGTGGGAATAGTCCGTGCGTCGAACTGTCCACCACCCGCCAATCGCTGTGGCGCCATGCTGTGGTCATGCGGAAATGCCGTCGTAAAGCAGACCGGCAACAGGAACGCGTCGTGTGTTTGGAAGTACGTCTGCCATGCGGTGCGAAGTGCGATGCGCTGGCGTACGGTTTGCACGTAGTGCTTTTGCGGAACCGTCCGGGCCCACGCACGAATGGTGCGCTCACTGCGATCCCCTTGAGCGGCGATGCGCCGCAATTCCTCCATATCCTCATCACGGGCCGAGCCGGCGCCCAGGAACTCGCGCCAGCGAATATAGGTCAGATGCTGTTCCGCCGGCGACACACCCTCGGGCCAACCTTCGTCGAGGGTGACACCAGCTTTTCGCAACGCATCGACCACTGTCGCGAGCACCCCGGCCACTTCCGGCGTTACCGGACAAAACGGGTCGTCGAGTACCACGCCGAGACGATAGTCCTGCAGCCGTGTCCGGCGTGGCTTGGGCAGTTTCCACGTATATGCCAGCGAGTTTTCACCGGCGGGCCCACCGAGAATCTCCATAGCCAAATGGAGGTCGCGGGGGCTACGCGCTAGCGGCCCGTCGGTCGAGATTGGGGGAGGGTCGATCGAACCCTGCGCGCCGGACGGCACAACGCCCAATGTGGGGCGATGTCCGTACACGCCGCAGAAGTGGGCCGGGCATCGGATTGATCCGCCCATGTCGCTGCCGAGAGACAGATAAGTCAGGCCAGCCGCCAGCGCTGCGGCGCAGCCCCCGCTGGACCCTCCGCTCGTACGCTGAGTGTTCCATGGGTTGCTGGTGGCCCCGAAGACGTCATTGTAGGTCTGGTAGTCGCCACCGAATGCGGGTGTGTTGGTCTTGCCTATGATCACCGCGCCCGACCGGCGCAGCCGCGCGACGATCGTGTCGTCCTCGGTTGGCACGCGATCCTTGAACTGCACCGACCCGGATGTCGTACGGATGCCGGCGGTGAGCGCCAGGTCCTTCACGGTGCACGGCACGCCGTGGAGCGGTCCCCACCGCTCGCCCCTGGCGAAGGCGGCATCCGCCTCGACGGCCCGCGCCAACGCCTGCTCGGCCGCCACGGTCACGACGGCGTTCACTTTGGCGTTGTGGATGTCGATCCGCCTGAGCATCAGCTCGGTCAGCTCCCGCGACGAGATCGTCTTGGACAGGATCGCATCGGCCGCCTCGGTGGCGGAGGCGAAGTCGGGTGCGAAGGAACGTTGGGTGGAGCCTGTTGGCTGGGCAAAGGTGGTGCGCGCGAAGGGCGCCGCGGCGGCGAGGCCAAGCGACGCGTGGAGAAATGCACGACGACCCACTTCCGAAACGCTCATGGAGGAGACTCCTTGGTTCGGGCGAGAACCCGCCTGTAGCGGTAGGAAGCTGTCGGAAACCTGTCAGCCGCATGCCGACGCGGACCTTCCTCACAGTCGCTCGTGCCTGACAGGTGCCAGTCAGGCGGGCTTCGCTTCTGCCGCTGGCCTTCCTGTTGCAACCTTGGGGCAGATTGAAATGAGGCGGCAGCGCGTTCGGCCTGTTTTGATCTGCCTTCCGCTGAGTGGCCCAGCGACTGTGATGATCTAGACCACGAAAGGGGCCAAGATGCCCAACAAAAAATATAACCCGGAAGAGATTATCGGCAAGCTACGTGAAGTTGAGATTGCGCTGGCCAGGGGGCGTCCCGGCGGATCACGGTGCGTGAGCAGACCTAATATCGTTGGCGCGATCTGCCCCGGCCCTAGGTGTTCAGTCCCGGCATCTGGTGGAGCGGGTTCAGCGCCTGCAATTGGATCGTGAAAGCGAGATCGTGCGAGAAGTCGAACTTGGGTCCGAACTTCTCCTTGGCGTACCGTAGGAAGTTAAGCGCCGCCGCCTGTATTTTGGACTGAACCTCGGCGTTGATGTCCTGGGCGGCGCGGACAAATTTGAGCCAGTATCTGGCAGTGGCGAGATGGACCATGCCGAGGAAGCTGTTGGCCAGTTGGTCGTAACGGGTTGCGATGGCGCGGTTGATCTTGAGGTGGCCGAACATGCGCTCGATGCGATTGCGCTGCTTGTAGAGTGACCGGTCATGCTCGATCTTCACGCGGCGGTTTGATCGACCGGGAATGAGAGCCTCGATTTTCCGTTCGGCAAGGTCGGCGCGGATGGCATCGGCGTCGTAGCCTTTGTCGGCAAGCAGGGCGTCGGGAGTGCGTTCGGGCAGACCGATCAAGGCGTCATAGGCCTTGCAATCTGCTGCCTCGCCGACGGTCAGGTGGAAGGCGAGCGGTCGACCAAGGGCATCAGCCAAGCAGTGAAGCTTACTGGTGAACCCGCCCCGCGAGCGGCCAAGAGCGCGTCGATGAGTCCCCCCTTTTCCGCCCGCTGCCGAGACGTGGGCGCGGACTGTGGTGCTGTCGATGCTGTAATGGCCGCTGTCCGCCATGATCTCGGCCAGCGTCACCGCCACGGTCTCCCAGACACCGGCTTCGCTCCATCGCCGGAAGCGGCGATAGATGGTATTCCAACTCCCATACTTAGGCGGAACGTCGCGCCATGGGGCTCCGCACCGGAACCACCAGAGGATGCCGTTGACGATCGAACGGTTCTGTCCCGGCGGCCTGCCCCGTCCACGGTTCACAGCCTCAATCGGCAGTAAGTCCTTCAGAACGCGCCATTCCGCTTCGGTGAGATCACCCCGGCTCAAGGCTGCCTCCAAAAGACAGCCTTGAATCAACCCTTCCGCAGCGCGTCAACATGCTTTGGCTCTTCAGAGCCAAGTTAATCCTTGGTGCGATGGCCGTATCGCCGAATGCCTGCGTCGCGAAGATCGTCCAGTGTATGCCCATCGCCCGGTCGAATATATGGCTCGACTGACGTAGCCCCTTCAGAACAGCGAGCCAGCGCCGCCCCGTCTTCCGGCACGACGACGTTGTAGCCGCCTGCGGTATTCTTACGGAGCAACCAAGTTCCTTGGCGCGACACGCGATAGGTATGCTGAACCGTCAGCACCCTCACCATATTGCTGGGAAGCACACCGTCAATGACACGCTCAACCTGCAAGTCGACGAACCATGGCCATGACATGATGATGCAATCACTGCCGCAATCGCCGATCTCGCTCGGTACTTGGTCAACGGGTGCCGCGCGAACTTTCGCATCATAGCACACCGGCTCGGCTAGACCGGCAGAGGGTGTGGCAAGGCCAACCAATATGGCGGCGGTCAAGTGCACGTCACGGAACACGATCCAAGGCTACACGCGCGAAAGCCGCCCGTCACCAATTTGTCCCCGCCGCCTAGAACACCGACCTGCAACGAGCGGAGTACTATCCTGCAGCCGCCTCTCTATCAGCAGCTTGGCGCCGCCGACCAGTTTCTGTTTGAAGCACTCGTTCAGCCATCGCCAGCCATGCCACCTCGGCTCTAAGGCAGCGCTCTCGCACATTCGGCAGGAGGGTCGCACCAGCCTCGATCGCGCAGCCCGCCGCGCGAGCGACGTAAAAGTCATAATTGGGGGACATCGTTCGAACTCCGGAAATGGGGTGCTGGCCACCGAGTGATGCGATAGCGACGAACTTCGCACCGTCATAAGTGATGAGGTGATGACGATTTTTGAGGTAACCTGATCACGATCAGCGCGTGGAAATAGCGTCCTTCTGGCTCTCGGCAGCCACAAGCTCTGCTTGGAAGCAGGCCGCTAGACCGCCCGAAGATTGACAGAAGAGCTCTTTCCCCGAGGGTCGGTTTCGACCTCGAAGCTCAAGCGCTGGTCCTTTTTCAGGGTATCCATTCCGGACTGCCGCACCGCGCTGATATGGACGAAGCTGTCTTCGCCGCCATCTTCTGGCCTGATGAAGCCATAGCCCTCGTCGACATTATAGAATTTTACGGTTCCGATTGGCATGGGTCTTTCCTTTGATGAAAATCGACTACCCCCGGAGATCAGGTAGGTGGATCTTCGTGGCGCCCAGGCCAGCAAAGCTCCGTCACAGTCAGCGTTAGAAGCTTATTTATGCGCTGATAGGGGTAGTTTTACTGCATCATCACACGCTTCAATAGCGACTTTGATTTTCTCAAACCCGGCAACGCTTCCTGTTGCGATATCCAGCGGCCGGCCACCCAAAGCGTCATTCGACTGATTGAGAAACGCCATCGCTGCCTCACGGCCTAACCGTTCAAACGCCAAGCGGGTCACGTTTCCTTGTCGGCGCGCCATATCAGGCGCCAATCTGACCTGGTTGAAGGGGCGACGCAGGATCACTGCTTGAGGGCGAACGCCTTCCGACGTTCCCGGTTTTACCGCTGTCATCACAAAAACTTCAGCGAACTGCCGGATACGCCCATGCTCTGCCGAACGCTCTCGATCCGCTTCGCGTAACCGCGTGCAAGGCCCATATGTGATAGACGGGATGACGCGCAGGCAGCCGCAGCTGCCCGCATTAGAGAAACTTGTTGGCGGTATAAAAGCTCATTGATGTCCATGACCCAGCCCTCCACAATGTAAGCGGGAGCACTACGTCTCTCAGTCACGAGCGCCTACGGCAGATATTTCGTAATGAAACTACTATATACAGTTCTTTGATCATGTCCAGCAAAATTTGAGCTTTAATTTCATTCTGTAATAATATTATGAGACTTTACGCTAATAGGCAAATTATCAGCTTATTTTCTGGTAGCATTCTTCTCTCGCTTCAATTCCTACCCTGGTCAAAAATGCGGAGGCTTCCGCGGCTGAAGGGCTGGGAAAAACCGGCGTGAATTCCTGAAGCTGATGGCTCGTTCCTGTCCGCCATTCGTTCTTCTCTAGAGGAGATTTGCCATGACCACACACGCGGACGCGACGCACTTGGGCGCCTTTGTGGCGGGAAGCCTCGCCTCGCTTTCACTAAGTCTTCTCGTGCTCTTTATTGTGTTCAGCACCACACGGGCAAAGCAAGGTTCGCCGTCGGCGAAACCCTATACCCCCTTCAAATCCGCCGCTCAGGAACTCAGCGATCGGAAGGCCCGCAGGGAATGGGGGAATGAAGGCGGCGCGATCAGCAGCCCTGCCCCTGGAAGCAGGTCACTGGATGGATGAGGGACTCAACCCCCGGTTCAGCCCTGCTGAAGCCCGGTGGGGGTGCGCCAAGGGCGTCATCATAATACTGATCTTATTTGCGGCCGCCTGGATCTCCGAGTGGCTCTTTGCCCTCTGGAGATGACATTCGACAGGACCTCTATAGCAAATCAGCGGCCTGCCCCGCAGTCGGCATCCTGGATAAACCGCTCACCACCGCGAAAGGTCAGATTCTGGGTGAACGTCCAACCCTGTTTTGCCATGTTGGCGAACGCTTCATTTTCACAGATTTCGTCACTGAAGCGATGTTGCCGGCGAAGCTCCCAACCCTCGCTGAAATTTGACAAATTAGTGCTGATGACGCGGTCCCATGTCGCCTGCTTAAGGCCGCAGAAAATAGAAAACCCGTTGGTGCGCGTGGTCCTGTCCGTTATATATGGAAGCTCGCGCGATAGTATTTCCTGCAATGCGGTCATGGCCTCACATATTTGAACGTCGCTTCGTGCACCGTAATCAACCATAGGACCGGCAATTTCCGGCGGCATGGGCTGCACTACCAACGCTATCAGCTGCATAATCACTATCCATCTCCCTTACCCGCGAGCCTGTTCACCAACGTTCGAGAAAGCAAGGGAGCAAAGATGGCGATTGAACTCGCCCCCCCCACCGAGTGGACCGTTTCCTTCTTCGATCGCCTGAAATCCGCCAGTCCGAAACCGGCCCAATTGACGCCTTCCGCTGGGAAGGAAACGTTAGGGCAGGTATCGGCGGGCTAATCTGACCCGCGACCGGCAGCAATGTCGGCGATGACCTGTGATCCGTCATCCGAACGAAGGGCGGCAAAATTCTCTATTCCGGTCCCGACCATCTGCGTGCTTCGGATCAGTCATCGTCGACGATATAGGCTGGCGGGATTTCATGGATGGAGCTTCGCCGACAGCTGACCGGCAGATCTCTGTTGATGTCAGCCACCGTTCGCTTGAACGCCCGCAGCGCATCCTTTTGCACAGGGGCTAGAGTCTCGAGAACAGACAACTCCTCTATAGCCTCAAGAAGTTCATCGCGATATTTGAGGGCTTTTTCGAGCGCCTTCTTCTCCTTGGGGGTCTCGGGCTGAAGCATTTCCCATGTTCCCCTATCCGCATCAAAATAGAAGTCATCGGGATGAGGAAGGGAGAAGTCAGGATCATAGGCAAAATGCGCTGACATCTTGTCGCGATCGGCATGATATTTTCGCCGATACTCGTCCACGGTTTTGCCAATCTCCTTCTGGCTCTTGAGGTTCTCGCGCTCGGCCTGGCTATGCCTTTGTATCCACGTCTTTAACGCCCAACGATCGCCGCTCATCGCCTGGCTCGTGAGGCGGCGGACGATCGCCTGCTCCACTGAAACTGTCTTTACCCGGCCATTGACACGGATCTTGACCTTCCGCCGGGCTTCTTCCCGGATCGTCTTGATGGCGGGATCATGGTGGAACATTGGATGAGAGGCCCGGCGCTCGCGCCGTGGGCGTCCCCGGGGGTTCCCGGAGCGCCCTGGTTGGAACTGCGTGTGTTGGGGCGGCTTGCCATAGCCGACATCGTAGGAGGTCGGATCACTGGGATTGTCGTTGTCGCTCATGCGGCCTCCCGGTACTGTTGGCCCAGCCGCTCCGCGGCGACGTCTTCGAACGACGGCCCCTGTACGCCCAATGTCGCGACCTTGCCGGTCAGTCGCTGGAACCGGGCGATGATCGTGTCGCAATAGGCCGGATCGAGCTCGATCAGCCGGGCGACCCGGCCGCATTTATGCGCAGCGATCAACGTGGTGCCGGATCCACCGAAGCAGTCGAGCACGATGTCACCCCGCTTCGAACAGTCGCGTATGGCATCGGTGACCAAGGCGACGGGCTTCACCGTCGGATGCATCGCCAGGTCTTCGAGCCGTCCCGCCGAACGGCTGGAGATGCCGGCATAGTCCCAGACATTGGTGCGATAGCGTCCGCTATCGCCAAGGCCGAACGTATTGATGTGCGGCGCCGTGCCGACCTTGAACACCAGGATCAGCTCATGCTTCGAGCGATAGAAGCTCCCCATGCCGCCATTGGTCTTGTTCCAGACGCACAGATTCTTGAGCTCGGTAAAAGCGTCTCGCCCGGCCGCCAGCACTTCCTCGAGATGGCGCCAGTCCATGCAGACGAAGGCAATGGCGCCATCGCGGGCATGGTCTGACGCCAGTCCGAGGGTCTCGGCAAGAAAGGCGGTGAACTCGGCTGGCGACATCTCGCCGACACCCATGGCGAACTCGCGATGGCGGATGCGGCCAAGGCCGCAGACATGGCCATCGATCGGGACATTATAGGGCGGGTCAGTGAAGATCAGATCGGCCATCTCGCCGTCGAGCAGCAGATGATAGGCGATCGGCGTCAGGGCATCGGCGCAGATCAAGCGGTGACGATCGAGATGCCAGACATCGCCCAGCTGGGTGACCGGCTGGGCCGGCAGGGGCGGCAGCGCGTCGTCTGGACCCAGGCCGCTGGTCCCGGCTTGCTGGGCCGCATCGAGGACCAGATCGATCTCGGTCACCGAGAAGCCGGTCAGATCGACATCGAAGTCGGCATCGATCAATTCCTGCAGCTCGACTGCCAGCAGCTCCTGATCCCAGCCCGCATTGAGCGCCAGCTTGTTGTCGGCGAGGATATAGGCCTTGCGTTCGGCCGGGCTCAAATGAGACAGCCTGACCGTCGGCACCGTGGTCATGCCGAGCTGCCGGGCGGCCGCCACTCGGCCATGACCGGCAATGATGCTGTCATCATCGGCGATCAGCACCGGATTGTTGAATCCGAACCGCCGGATGCTACTTGCAATTTGAGCGATTTGCTTCTGAGAATGCAGACGCGCATTGCGATCATAGGGACGAAGACTATCGATCGTCCGTGTTTCTATATTCATATCCACTGACCCAAGCCTCCGTTACTCCAATTGCCCACGTTGTGCTTGGGCAGCTCAGATCTTACACACGCAACCCCGTGTCAACAGAAAACATATTGACGGCGCCGTCAAATTGTGCATCGGAAACAGAGGATTCACACCTGAGCTGATTCGCGAGCCATTTTATATCGTTGATTTATAACAGATAAATTCTGCCAGCGCGGCCGAATCATCTCAGGCACCATCAGACGATGGGCTCGCATTTTTTTGATCGCGGGCCTCCCATTGGCGCCATTGTGAAGCCCCCAGCTGCCTGCAGAGTGATTTATGTGACTCATCGTCCGTGGACCGCTGCACTGAGGTGCGGGACGTCTTCAGGCGATGGAGATCCAGGACATTCTCGCCGCCAATGTGCGCCGCCTGCGCAAGGCCCAGGGCCTGGGTCAGGAGAAGTTTGCGCTCCAGGTCGGCATCGACCGCACCTATGTCAGCGCGATCGAGCGCGGTCGACGTAATCCAACCATCGCTATCGTCGCTCGGTTCGCAGAGGCGCTGGAGGTGGCGCCGCACGTCCTGCTGACCCCACCGCCGGACGTACCACCCGCCAAAAAGGTCGGTTAAATGGAGCGCTGCCGGTGGTGACGCAGCGCGTTATTGATCGCCGCTGCTGACCACGCCGCTGTCGGCGGCGATGATCCGGGCCGGGGAGCCATAGAGGACGATCACCCGCTGCCCTTGCTGCAGAGCTGGCTCACCCTGGACGAGGGTCAATAAGGCTCCCGTCTGCGTGCGGACGACATACTCATATCCCTGGGTTCGAGCCTGGCGCCTCTCGACGCTGGCGCCGATCAGTCCGCCGACCACCGCTCCGGCAATCGCGCCCGCCACAGCGCCTTCGGTATTTGAGCCAAGGGCGCTACCCCCAGCGGCGCCGATGCCGACGCCCGCGGCGCCGCCGACTCCGGTCGACCGATCAACGGTGACCGGGCGGATGGAGAGGATCGTGCCTTCCACCGCCCGATTGACCGAGCCGACCTGGGCGACGGAATAGGCATTGGGCGAGATCGATGGGGCGCACCCCCCGAGCAGGGTGGTGCCCAGAAACAGCACGCGCCGCATCACTCCGGTGCCCGAGCTGGAGCCGGCTGCCCCGGAAAGAGCGGCTTGGTCAGGTCGGCGCCTTCCAGCTGCTGGAGAAACTGGGCGATGTTGTTCTGAACCGAGCGGCTGGCGGAATCCCTGGCGCGGACGACGCCCACGAAGTTCTCACCCATCCCGACCCGGCCCTGGCTGTCGATGTCGGCGGCAAAGACGAGGCCTCCGCTATCGCGGTCGATCAGCTCATAGCGCGCCGCTGTGTCAGTGATCATCGTCACGCCCATGCCCGGGGCATCCAGCTTCAGGATCCGAACGATGAGGCTGAGCTTGGTTGTGGCGCTGTCCCGGAACATCGCCATGCGCAAGAGCGCATCGTCGAGCGCGGCTTTCCACAGCTGCGAGACATTGCTCTCGGCGCCGGCGATGTCGATCGGCCCCTTCGCTTCACTCTTGGGGGCGATGGTGACCGAGGTGCTGACCAATGCTGCCTCATGCCTGTGCTGGGCCAAGGCGACATTGGGCGGAGTGAAGTTAAGCGGTGGCAGCGCGGGCGCGCAGGCCCCCAGCATCAGGCCAGCCGCAAGGGCTGCAACGCGGTATCGTGATGAACGGATCTGCTCGACCATAAGGCTCCCCCCTGTGCAGGCGCCAGCCGGCGCCGGGGGACAGCAATGCTCGGCCAGAGGGAGAAGTCCAGAGAAATGTGACTCATCGTCGACAAATATGGGGTGCTTGAGCCGTCATACTCGCCGACCAGCGCCATGCCGTCATAGCCGAACCGCGTCGTCGCCGAGCCCGCCGTCTGGTACAGACGCCCCGCCGGGTCATAGGCCAGCGTCGCGCTGTCCCCGCCCGTCGCCGAGGTCAGCAGGTTGTCGCCATCATAGGCGTAGGTGGTGGTGCCGGCGCTGGTCAGGTTGCCGCGGCTGTCATAGGTCGGCGTGATCGCCCCCGACAGCGTGTACTGGTTCAGCACGTTGGTCGTGTAGTTGCGGTTGAAGTTATAGTGATTGGCCCAGGCATAAGTGTCGTTGTCGCGCCCCCGGGTGGCGATCTGGCCACTCGGCATATAGGTGAACGTCGCCGCCAGGTCCTGCGCCGTGCCGGTCAGGTTCTCGCCCAGCGATGTCAGCCGCAACGCCGCGTCATAGCCCGAGCTCGTTACCGTGCCGTTGCCCCGGGTCAGGCTCGTCCGACGCCCGAGATTGTCATAGGCGTAGGTCGCCAGCACCCCAAACTGCACCGCGCATCAGACAGTATAAAAAAATCAAGAACTTGCGAAGGCTCTTGGAGGGCTTCTTAAGTCTCGCGCGGAACTGTGCGGTTTTGCGCAGAAATCAAACGTGCTTTCCAGGTGCCCTGATGAACCTTGGTTCTTATTTCCTTGCGCAACAAACGCAGGACAATTTCCGCAGCCCCGCTTAGCGGACGGACATTGGAATAGCAGACGGACACGTCCCAACTTAAATTGGGTTCATGGATCGGCAGTGCAATCAGATCACCGGATAGGAGAGCGCTGTCGACTGCGCTACGCGGCAGAATAGTCACCCCTTGGCCGGCCCGCGCTAGCTCGATCATCATCGAGATCGCTCCAACTTCGATGATCTTCACTTTCCGGAGATTTAGCTGATCGACAAGAGAGCGAAGGACATGCGGACGGTTTGGCAGAATCAGCGGCATCTCCGCCAGCTCCTCCGCAGAGATCCAGGGACGATACCGATTGATGTCGTTCACTGCGACGATAGCATGCAGATCCTCGATCAACAGAGGTTCTGTAGTCAGGATTTTGCTGGGTCGCGGTCCGTACAGAATGGCGAGGTCCAGACTTCCACTCAACAGCCACTCGTGAAGGAGCGCGCTGAATCCTTCCACTACCCGCAACGAAACACCTGAATGCTCGCGATACAAATCTGCAAGAAAGGCTCTACCGATAAAACGCGTGGCCGGCACCGGCAGACCGAGGCTTGCGGTTCCCGTGACGCCCGCCCCCTGCCCCCGGGTCAGGAAATCCTTGCGAAGGCTTTCAAATTCGCTCAGCACCTGTCGACAACGTTCGAGAAACGCGGCCCCGTCGTTCGTCAAATCTACGCCATGCCCATGGCGATGGAAGAGTTTAATACCCAGATCCTCTTCGAGCAGCTTCATCTGTCGGCTGAGGGCTGGCTGACTGACATTGAGGAATGCTGATGCGCGGGTAAAGCTGTGCAATTCGGCAATATGCACGAACGTACGAATTTGCCTAAGATCCATCGTCTGCTCCCCGAGGGCAGCGCCAGCGCTCCCATGCCAATCATCTTATCAGTTTTGGTTATATCGGTTGGAGCCACTTGGCATTGGAAAAAATATCCGCCCCCTCCTTAGCTTTCCTCAGAACCGCGCCGCCCAAGGCCGGTGAGGCGCGCCCTCATCCAATGACATGTGGCGCAAAGAGAGATGAGGAACAGTCAATGACCATCGAGAAGCCAGAGACCAAATTGGAGATGCACGGACACCATGTTCACAGCCTCTATATTGGTCAGTTCGAGGAAGAATTTATAATAAGGCCATATATTACCCCTTATAGCCTTCATAAGGATGGATTCAGCGAATCATTTCTTCACGATTCTCTGGAAAAGGTTCAATATCCACTTTTTGGCCGATGGGGCCTAATTGGCGAAAAAGGTGGTAACAATATCTACGCCGACAGGTGCAGCGTCTATATTTTTGGTCAATATTATGGGCGCGACGGATTGGACCTCAAGACGCGAGGGCTTCTGGTGCTGTCGGCGCTTGCAGTGCTGCTCCGCGAGGGGGTTCTACCGACCTGGGCCAATGCCTGCCGCAATCTGGGCTGGAGCGAGGAGCAGTTGAAGGAACTGGGCGCGCTGGTCTCCCATATCGCCGGCTTTCCCCCGTCCCGGGGCTCGCTGATGATGATGGACGATGTCTTCGACAAACGTCGCGCATTGACGGGAGAAAGCCCCGATGGCCCGCCCCCTGCGGTGAGCGATCCCA
Source organism: Sphingomonas sanxanigenens (assembly GCA_037190805.1). Classification (GTDB taxonomy): domain Bacteria; phylum Pseudomonadota; class Alphaproteobacteria; order Sphingomonadales; family Sphingomonadaceae; genus JBBCJR01. The sequence continues at coordinate 472,783 of JBBCJR010000004.1, forward strand.
ACCTTTATGAAAAGGCAAGAGAACTGGCGACACGCCTGTTCGGCAATCCTGACGGTGATTTCGACGATATCCCGATGGCGCCGAGCGATGATTTCCGGAAGGAAATGGTGACCTGGGTGTTTGGCTATCTGTTTACCGAACGATCGCTCATCCCTCTACGCACCAAGGTGCTGGCCGTGGTGGCGATGAGCGTGGCCTGCGGTAGAATGGCCATGGCGCGGCGCTGGATCGGCGCCGCCCGCAATGCCGGCTGCAAGCGCGTGGAACTGCAGGAAGCCATGCTGACAATGGCTCTCTACGGAGGCTGGCCGGTTGCCCGGGAGGGGTTGGACATTCTGCAGGAAGAATGGCCGCTCGAGGCGTGATCAACAGTCAGGCGATCCGCCCCCGCCCCCATTTCGCCTCTGGTCGGAGACAGCATATGACATCATCCGCTCCTGTTCACGATGGCAAGTGCGCCGACGTCGTGGTGGTCGGCTCCGGGGCTGCGGGTTTGACGGCGGCGATCGTAGCCCATGATCATGGGGCACGCGTCATCGTCATCGAGCGCACCGGCAAAGTGGGCGGGACAACTGCGGTTTCGGGAGGTGGTATCTGGATCCCGCTCAACCATCATATGGCGGCCCTGGGATTCGAGGACAGCCGCGCCGATGCGCTGACCTATTGCAAGGCCATGGCCATGGGCAGGGTCGACGACGACCTCATTGAAGCCTTCGTCGACACCGGCGCCGAGATGATCCGCTATATCGAGGATCATACGCCCCTGGTGTTTCGAGCAATGACAGCGCCGGATTACCATCCAGAAGCAGCAGGCAGCCGGCTGGGAGGACGCTCCATCGAACCTCAGCCATTCGACACCCGCACGCTCGGCGCCTGGCAGACTCACCTTCGCGCGCCCAGCGCCTTCGCATTTCCTATCACCCGGCAGGAGGCATTCGGAGACTTTGATGCTTTCTATCGACCATGGCTGGTCCCGCAGGACCTGGCCGTCGAGCGAATGACCAATGGCATCGTCACCTTGGGTCAGGCGCTCGCAGCGGGTCTCCTGAAGGCGGCTCTCGACCGCGGTATTCCGATTGTGATGGACACTCGGGCCCGACAGCTGGTGGTCGACGACGGCGCCGTCGTCGGTGTACGGGCGGAAACCGCCGATGGGCAAACTGTGACGTTCACGGCGGCCGGCGCCGTCATTCTGGCATCCGCGGGATTCGAATGGAACCCCCGCTTGCGGGCACAATTCCTTGCAGCGCCAATTGAGAATCCCAATTCACCGCCTTTCAACGAAGGTGACGGACTGATCATGGCGATGGAAGTCGGCGCGGATTTGGCCAATATGGCTGAGACTTGGCATTTTCCGTCGATCATGATCCCCGGCGAAACCTATGAGGGACGGCCGTTGAGCCGGGCGACAGGCTCGGAGCGCAACGGCCCTCATGTCATCTGGGTCAATGCGTCGGGCAGACGCTTCGTCAACGAGGCGGCCAACTATAATTCGATCGGCAAATCCTTTCAGGAAGTCGCGACCGACGCCCCCCTGCTCCGCAATCTGCCGGCCTGGGCGATCCTGGACAGCCAATTCCGTGAAAAATACGTCCTGGGCACGACCCTCCCCGGCGATCCAGACCCCGAATGGCTGGACAAGGCGGAGAGTCTCACAGAGCTGGCAGTCCAGGTGGGAATAGACCCTGCGGGGCTTCATGCCACTGTCGAGCGCTGGAACGGGTTCGCGGCAACGGGCAGGGATTTGGATTTCGGCAAAGGCGATAGCATATTCGATAGATTTCAGGGCGATCGGGAAGCGCTCTTTCCCAATCTCGGCACGATCGAAAAGCCCCCCTTCTATGCCGTGCCAATCCAAAGTGGCGCGCTCGGCACCAAAGGTGGTCCGCGCACCAATGTCCGCGGGCAAGTCATCGATATTCATGGCAATCCGATTTCAGGCCTCTATGCGGCCGGCAATGTCGCGGCCAGCATCACCGGACCCGGATATTATGGTCGGGGCGCGACATTGGGGCCCGGAATGACCTGGGGATATATCGCCGGTATAGCCGCAGCGGGCGACGCCGCAAACCGCAGGGCGGCGCGAGATACAGCCGGTTGGCGCAAGCGCCTGAAAGCCAAGTTCGGCAAGCCAGCCTAACTTGATTGGCCGCGGCGCCTACCGCTTCCCTTTTCCCCTGCCTGCATTGACGCCAACAAACGCAACCTCGGCAATCCGCATTGCTTGACCTACCATATAGTAGTATTATATACTATATGGTATATGCTGACTATCATCAGGGGGCCTTGGATGAGCGACGCACGACCTTTGATTATTGGGCTGGGCGGTACCCTCGCGCCTAATTCGTCGACGGAGCGGGCGGTGCGCTATGTTTTGAAATGCGCGGAGGAACAAGGCGCGGCGGTGCGGATGTTCAACGGAATGGAGCTCGCTTTCCCGCTTTACGTGCCCGGAGAGCTTCCCAGCGACAACGCGGCGCGCCACCTGCTTGATGCCGTTCGTAATGCGACGGCAATCATCATAGGATCACCCGCCTATCACGGCGGCATATCCGGCCTCATGAAGAATGCGCTGGATTATCTGGAAGAGCTGTCGAAGGACGCCATGCCTTATCTCTCCGGCCGAGCGATCGCCTGCATTGCGACCGGTGCCGGCTGGCAGGGAGCCAACTCCACTTTGCACGCGCTGCGCAGCATAGTTCATTCGCTGCGTGGCTGGCCAACCCCCCTCGGTCTCGCCCTCAACTCCCGTACCGCGCTGTTCGATGCCGAAGGCTCCTGTATCGACCCCGCCGTCGAAGCCCAATTGCGAACGATGGCGAGCGAGGTGACATCCTTCGGTTCACGCCGGTGAGTTCGTCGCACGAACTCGCCGCCGAGAGCCCCCTCGCAACACCTGAGGAGTTGATCGACGAGGCGCGCAACGGCCGCATGTTCATTCTGGTCGACGATGAAGACCGCGAGAATGAAGGGGATTTTGTCATTCCCGCCCAGATGGCGACCCCGGACGCGATCAATTTCATGGCGGTGCACGGTCGCGGCCTGATCTGTCTGGCATTGACGGCGGATCGTGCCGATGCGCTTGGCCTCCAGCCCATGGCAGCGCGCAATAGAAGCCGTCATGAAACCGCGTTCACAGTGTCGATCGAAGCGAAGGACGGCGTGTCCACGGGAATATCCGCCGCAGATCGAGCCAGAACGATCGCGGTGGCGATCAACACGACTGCAGATGCCGGGGCGCTGGTCACGCCCGGCCATGTGTTTCCCCTGGTGGCCAGGAAAGGCGGCGTCTTGGTCCGCGCCGGTCACACCGAAGCGGCTGTCGACATCGCCCGCCTGGCAGGCCTCAACCCATCCGGCGTGATCTGCGAGGTCATGAAGGACGATGGAACAATGGCGCGACTGGCCGATCTGATCCCCTTCGCTCAGCGGCACGGCTTGAAGATCGGTACGATCCGCGATCTCATCGCCTATCGGCGCAAGCATGATCACTTGGTCGAAAGGCGCGGTGAGGCCAGCGTGGAAAGCCGTTGGGGCGGGCGCTGGAGAACGCTGAGTTTCTTCAACCGCGCCACCCAGACCGAGCAGTTGGTGCTTGTCAAAGGTCAGATCGACGCCAGCGCCCCAACGCTCGTCCGCATGCATACCTTTTCCTATGCCGACGACCTCCTCGGCGAGGTGGGCCCCAGAGCGGGCCTGTTGCGCCGTGCGATGGTGGTTATTGCCCGTGAAGGCAGCGGTGTCATCGTCATTCTCGGCCGGCCGATGCCGGATTCTCTTTCGCGGGCGATGGCAATTCGTCATCAGCGGCCGTCTCCTGATCCAGACTATGTGGCCGAGCTCCGCGATTATGGGGTGGGTGCCCAGGTCTTGGCCGAATTGGGCGTTCACGAGATGATCCTGCTGACCAATTCCCACCAGACGCCGGTCGCGCTAAAAGGCTATGGCCTCCAGATCGTCGGTGAACAGCCACTGCCGCCCGATGAACCCTCAGACTAAATCCACCACAATCCGATGTTCTGACCAGTGACGAGCAAGGCGATCGACATGAAGGTTTCCACAAATGAGTTGGCGGCGCACCTGGTTCAGCGCGTGAACGCAGCCGACGCTATCCGCAGATCCGCCAGTGCGTTCGGATCGCGCACCGCCCTCGTCGACGCGAACGAACAGGTGAGCTTTCGGACGCTGAATACCCAGATCGATCAGCTCGCGTCGGATTTTCAAGCGCGAGGACTGATGCAGGGCGATTTCCTGATTATCGTTTCCGCAAACTCGATAGACGTCGCACGGGTCTACTTCGCATGCGCGCGCGCCGGATTAGTGGCCGTACCTCTCCATCCCGCGTCCACGCCGGCGGAAATCGGCCATGTGCTTTCGGAAACTTCGGCCCGAGCGGTCGCCGTGGAGCCTGCCCTGCTCCCGAAAATTGTCCAAGCTGCACAGCAAGGGGGTTCGCATTATCTTTATCTGATGAAGGATGCGGGGGGCATCGGCCCCTCCGGATACCAGCTCTCAGACACCCCGACTGCTTCATCTCCCACCCAACCGCTGGCGGCGCTGTGGTCGCGAAGCGTGCCGCCGGTGGAAATATGGGTCCCGGAACGCGACCCCGTACAATGCCTGTACACGTCGGGGTCGACCGGAAAGCCCAAGGGGGTGCTGACCAGTCATGTCGCAGTCGTCTTCACGACCCTGTCGTGCGCGGCGCACATGCGAGCCACGGAGGCAGACGTCGGTTTGCTCAACCTTCCAATGAACCATGTCGGCGGCCTCAACGATAGTATGCTGACCTATCTGACAGTGGGCGCGAAAGGCATCATCATGCCGACATGGGACCCGGTCACTGCGGCCGCTCTCGTCGAATGCCACGGCGTGACAATCGGCATGATGTCGGGACCGATGTGGCGTCAGCTGCTCGATGCGGCAGAGAAGGAAGGGCGCTCTATCGCTTCCATCCGGCGGTGCAACGTCGGCATGGCGAATCTCAGCCCTGCCGAGGAGCGCCGGCTGCGCGCGGCATGTCCGGCGGCCGATATCGTCATGGTTTCCGGCCAGACCGAGTTTACCGGCTATCAGGAAGGACAACGCCCGGCATTGCAGCACAGCAAGCCGCTGGCTTGGGGCGCTCCGACACTTATGAACGAAGTCGAGATCATGGATGACGACGGACGGCTGTTGGGGCCAGGTCAGGTCGGCGAGATCGTCTATCGCGGCCCCCAGTCGATGAACGGATATCTGGGAGATGACGCCCTAACTTCAGCGTCGTTCAAGCACGGTTGGTTTCATAGCGGCGATCTGGGCTATGTCGATGACGAGCAGATCATTTGGTTTGTCGACCGCAAGAAGGACTTGATCAAGACCGGCGGCGAGAATGTCTCCCCCCAGGAAGTCACGACCATTTTGCTCGGTCACGAGCATGTCGCGGAATGCGCGGTGGTCGGCCTGCCCCATCCCCGATGGATCGAAGCCGTGACGGCCTTCGTCTGCGTCCGTCCCGGCGCCGATGTCGGCGAAGATGACCTGCGCAGCCATTGCAGGTCCGTTCTGGCGCCGTTCAAGGTCCCTAAACGCATAGTGTTCCTCGACACGCTGCCCCGTGGCGCCACCGGCAAGCTGATGAAGCAGGTTCTGCGTGAGAATTACCGTGACATCTATCAGGCGGAGCCGGGCGACGATCGACGCTAGGCCTCGCGTGGGGCCATGCGGCGGGCAATGATGCTCAGCATGACCTCGTCGGCCCCACCGCCGATCGATGCCAGACGTCCGTCGCGGAAGAGGCGCGATATGGGATTGTGCCAGCCATAGCCTTCCGCGCCCCAATATTGCAGGCAAGCATCGGGCACCTTGCGAAGCAGTCTGCCCGCGATCAGCTTTGCCATGGCCGCCTGCTCCCCAACGGCTTCCCCGGACACGAGCCGCTCGGTCGCAGAATAGGTCAGCGCCCGCAGCGCCTCGATCTCGGTTTTCAGCTCTGCCAGACGGAAGCGGATCGCCTGTTTATCGAACAAGGCTCCCCCAAAGGCGGGACGGGCCAGCGTATATTCCACGGTCGCCTCGACGCAGCGCTGCAGCGTGCGAAGAGCGTTGGCGGCCGCCCATATCCGTTCCTCGTCGAATTGCGCCATCTGATACTGAAAGCCGCGCCCGGCTTCGCCGATTAGGTGGCAAGCCGGCACTCGAACGTCGTTGAGGCGGATCGTCGGCGTGTCCGCAGCATGCATGCCGAGCTTCTCGACCGCGCCTCCCCTTTCCACGCCATTGCCGTTCAGCGGCACCACGAACAGGCTCTTGTTGCGATGACGGGGTGCATCGGAGGTATTCGCTAGCACGACCATGAAATCCGCCTGAGCCCCGTTCGTGACCCAGGTCTTCTCCCCGTTGATGATCCAATCCCCCCCATCGCGGCGAGCGCTGGTGTCGATTGCCACCACATCGGAACCGGCGCGCCGCTCGGTCACCCCAAGACTGGCAACCATGTCGCCAGCGATCACGGGCGCAAGATAGGCCCTTCGAAGATCGTCGGAGCCGAAACGTGCCAATGCCCCACTCGCGAATTCAGCATGGACACCGATCGCCATCTGGACGGCGCCACCATTCGCCTCTCCCAACGCTTCCGCCATCGTCACGGTAAAGGAAAAATCCAGCCCGGCGCCACCGAATGCCGAAGGGCGCGCCACACCCAACAATCCCACGGCGCCCATTTTCCGAAACAACTCGTGCAGGGGGATGGAGCGGGCGGCCTCCCAATCAGCCAACCGCGGATTGATCTCATCCCTGACGAACGCAGTGACAAGCTGGTCCAGCGCAGCGCGATCTTGGTCAAGCAGCATGAAGGATGCCCCCCGTGACGGCATAGGGGGCATACCGCGCCAACGATGTCGAGGGGTAGAATTCCAAGACCAATGGGTATAATTCGGTCATCGTATAATCCTTCGCGCACTTATGGCTCGCAGCTTCTCAGGACACGTCATGGCAAGGACAAAGTCATCCAAAGACAAATCAATTGGGTCTTCTGAGATGAGAGAGCAGGTCACCAGCTTCAAACGCGAAAAAATTCTCAAGGTGGCGACTGATCTTTTTTTTGAGAACGGATATCAGGGCACCACCCTTGACATGGTCGCAGACGAACTTGGCGTCACGAAGCCGTTCATCTATTATCATTTCGATAGCAAGGCCCATATCCTGGAGGAACTGTGCCGTCCGTTCATGTATCAAGTCAATGCCGCCCTTGACGAAGCCTTGGGAACAGAAGGAAAAATGGTCGCTCGTTTGCATAGCGCCATCATTGCTGTCTGCTGCTCAACGCTGGAAAATCAGAGAAAAACCGCAATTTACTTTCGCGAGGAGAAATATCTTTCTCCCGAGGCGAAAGTGAACATCAACAAGATGCGTAAGGCATTCGACATCAAATTGACGCGTCTTCTCGAGGAAGGCGCGCGCCAAGGGGAATATGATGCCCCGGACCCAAAATTCCTGGGTCTGGCGATCAGTGGCATCATCAATTGGGCCTTCGTTTGGTACAATCCGGACGGCCCCTTGTCGAAACCCCAGATCGCCGAGAAGATCGCCGACCTGTCGATGCGGATGATTGGCGCCACACCGCCGAGCCGGGCTCAGCTGTCCTGACCCTGCTGGCCGGTGACCATGGGCTTCTTGGGTCACCTTCATCCTTTACCTGGACCGGCCGATCAGACGGCTCATCCATCCGATCAGACGTCGGAAGAGCGGAGGGACGGCTTGCCCTTCGCAGGGGATGTCCTGTTCCCCGCCGTCGATCGCCAGACGCAGATTGGTCGAAAACTGATCCGCCACGCGCTCGAGCACCGGTCCCGCCAAAGCGTTGATCATCTTGGCCATGGCCCCGCCGGGTTCGGCGTTGAAAGTCAGGACGATATCTGTTCTGTCGCCGTCGCTGGTCGCTTCATACCGGCCCCCGCCCGTAAATGGTTCGGTCTTCCCCGCGATCTCGAACGTGACGCTGGTTGGCGCATTCCATTCGGTCACCTCAATGGCGACGGCGACCTGGCGCTGGAAAGGCCCAAAATCGACCTGGAGCCGCCAGATCGATCGATCCCGGTCCAGCTCCTCATGGGATAGATAGCCGGGCATCTGGGTAGCCCAATTGCCCATATCGCTGACGAAATCCCAAGCGTCGTCGATATTCGTTGCCACATGGAAGGAACGTTCTGCGAAAGCCATCGATCGTCGCCCTACTGAAAACCGGGACCGCTGCCCCAACCGCCGTTTATGGCCGGTTCCGACCAAGGGTCTGACCGGCCAGATACCCCCATGTCATCGCTGGGCCCAAGGTCGACCCGACCCCGAAATAGCTTGGACCCGTGATGCTCGCGGCGACATTGCCAGCAGCAAACAGCCCCGGAATCCCACGCCCGGCGACATCGACCACCTGCGCCCGAACGTCCGTCCGGGGACCGCCTTTGGTGCCCAGCGCCCCCGCATGGATCGGCAGGGCATAGAAGGGCGGTTCGACGACCGATCCTAGATTGGGATGGGGCGCCTCGTGATCTCCCTGGAAGCGATCGAAGGCACTCTCGCCTCGATCGAAGTCCCGGTCCCGCCCTCTCAGAACGAAACTGTTCCACCGCGCCACGGTTTCCGACAATCCAACAGAGTCGATGCCAGTCAGCGTGGCCAGTTCGGCCAGGCTGCCGGCCTTACAGAGCCAGTCGGGATCCGGATCGTCGGGCATCGTCGTGCCGACGACGTAGCGACTACGGTACTGGCGATCGAAAACCGCCCAGGCCGGAAGATTCCGGAAAGCCGGCCCATTGGCGTCCATTTCGAACAGCGCTTTGCCTACCGAATTATAGTTGGCGGATTCATTCACGAACCGCTGCCCCCGCCGGTTGACCCAGATGATATGGGGGCCGCTTCTTTCCGCTTTGATGCCCCGCGCCAGCGGCCGCCCCTCATAGCTTTCGCCGGGGACAAGCATCGAGGGATAGTTCCACACCTCGCCCATGTTGGCGAGCTGAGCCCCCACCTGCATGGCCATGCGCAGCCCGTCCCCCTCGTTCACGGGCGGCGAGTTGGGCGCGGTGATCATGCCGGTCAGGAAACGTCGCTGCGTCTCTTCAGACCATTCGAATCCGGCGGTTGCGAGCACGACGCCGCGGGCGGCGCGCAGGTCCTGATTTTCCGTCTTGACGCCGACGACCCGTCCCTTGTCGACCAGAAGCTCTCGCGCCCGCGTGCCCAACCTGATTTCGATTCCCCGGTCCAGCACTGCCTTCAACAACGGCCCGACCAGAGCCTGGCCGAGCGCCACCATGCCCCGCTCCATTCGATCAGCGATGAGATCCGCTGGAATGCGCCAGGGTCGGTAAAAGGCCTGATAGGTCTCGTAAACTTCCTTCAGCGGGGTCGGAAATGGGAACATGCTCGGCGGGCGAAGCTTATCGCGCCATGGGCCCAGGGTCGTGCTGTCGAACAGGGCGGGCTCCAGCGTGCGTCCCGCCAATTTCCCTCCGCACACTTCGGGATGATAATCCGGCGTCGACAAGGGCACCAATTTCAGTTCGGTGCGCTCCTCCAGGTAGCGCGCCATCATCGGCGCGGTATCGACGAACGTTTCGATCAACGCGTCGCTGGTTTTGCCCATCGCCAACGCTTTGCAATAACCGATGGCATCCTCGCGACTGTCCTCCTCGCCAAGTTCAGCCATATGGTCATTGCCGGGAACCCAGAGAGCGCCGCCTGATACGGCGCTCGTCCCTCCCACATGCGCGCTACGCTCCAGAATAAGCACCCTCGCCCCATGATCGTGGGCAAGAATAGCGGCCGTCAGCCCTGCCGCGCCCGATCCGAGGATGAGGACATCGACCGTGTCGGACGAGCGGAACAGCCGCTTAAGCATACCACGCCCCGACCTGCAGGCGGGCGGCTCCAAACTCAGTCATAATCGGCACGGCGCGGCACGAAAACATCGAGATTCAGCACCGGCTCGTTACCGATGACCTCGGCATGATGAAGAACATTGGGAGGCACGACCAACAGCCCCCCCTCCTCCAGAACAATCATCTCGTCGCCCACGTGAAAGGCAACCTTGCCCGCCATGATATAAACCAACTGTTCGTAGGGATGAGAGTGGGGTCGCGGCTCATGCCCAGGCCAGAGGCGATGAAGCGCCATCGTCGCCCCATCGCCGGAGAATGCCTTGCGTTCCACTCCTTCTCGAACGGTCTCCCAGTCGACAGAACTCCAGTCACGGCAGCGGATCATCAGAGTTTCTCTTCGAGCGACTTGGTGGAGAAGTCGCCGGGTGACACGATTTCGAGCACTTCGAGATCATCGCTGTGGGTTATCCCGCGATGCCGCACGCCGGGCGGCTGATATACCGACGAACCCACTTCCATCCTCACAGCACCGATATCGTCATACTCGAATTCGACCCACCCCTTGAGCACGAAGAACATCTGGAATGATGTGGAATGGTTGTGCCACTCTGGCTTCGGCTGCTTGCCCGGGACGGCACGAATAACGTGCGCTGTAAAAACCCCTCCCGTCGCGTCGAGAATCCCGAGGTCGCGATACTCGAAATATTCCCGCAGACCGCGGTCGAAATCGCTCCCATCCACCGCGGCGTGGCTGACTGTCGTTACATGCTTCATCTTCGATCTTCTTTCAGGTCATTACGCGCCGTCGCGGACAGGAGCGATCAGTAGCGCCAGGTGAACTGCAACTGCACGGTGCGGGGCAAGGCGACGGATGCAGCCTGGTCGGCGGAGATCCCGATAGGGGTTCCGGTACCGCTTCCGGTGCCGGTGATGTCGTAGACGCCCGATATGATGAAACGGTTCGTCAGGTTACGCCCGATCAGGGCGACCTCCCAACGATTGTCGACCTCCGCCAAGCGCATCGTCGCATTCAGGAAGGCATATCGCGACTGCCGGGACAGATCGGCGTTGAAGGGCGACGCGAAATAGCTCGAACTGTAGCGACCATCTGCGGCCAGGCCGAAGACCATATCATCGCTGACCGGAACATCGTAGTTGAAGCCCAGCGACGCAGTCCACAACGGTGCGTTCGCGATCGGCTTGCCCGACAAATCCTGGAACGCCGCTCCACCGGGCCCAGTCAGCGAGCACCCGGCACCCAAGGTCTGCCCGCCATAGCAGGGGCCGAGGAAGTTCTGATAACGACCGCGGTTATAATTCAGCGACCCCCTGATATTCAGGCCCGGGGCACCGCGCGGCGCAAACTCAGTCTCGAGTTCGATACCCTTCACGATCGCCGAACCAGCATTTGTGGTAACAAATGAGATCAGTGAGGCATTGTAGAAATCGACCTGAAGGTTGGAATATTTGTACCGATAGGCCGTCAGGTTGAAATTAAGCTGCCGGTCGAACAAGGTACTCTTGAAACCGGCTTCGAATCCCTTTGCCCGTTCACCTTCGAAATCCAGATCGCCGGGCTGAGTGTTGGATCCATAGATCGAGTTGTTCGAAAAGCCGCCTGATTTATATCCCGTCTTATAAGCACCATAAATGGTGATATCGGATTGTGGCTTCCAGCTTATCGTCGCTTCTGGGGACCAGTTGTTAAACGTCTGATCTCCGATCACCGGCTCATCGACGAGGTAGATCGCCGGGATGAGGGCGGGATTGGCATAGGGCTGGATGTAGATCGAGTCCTTGGTCTCGTGAATGTAGCGAACGCCGCCCGTCAACTCGACGGTTTCCGCCGGCTTATAGATCGCCTGGCCGAAACCGGATATGGTTTCGCCGTTCGTGAACGAGCTTTTCCAGGCGCCTACATAGCGCATGCCCGCCGGCGCAGCGGTGTTTTCAAGGCCGGCGAACAGAGGGAAGAGGTCGTTGTTCAGCTTGGTCTTCTGATAATAGAATCCTGCCAGCAGGTTCAACGGTCCGTCGAATGACGTCAACATCCGACCTTCGGTCGAGAAGGCATGCCATTTCGACCGCTCGGTCGCCCAGCCGCCGCCATTCGCACCGTTAATCGTGGGAGACTCATAGAAATAATCGACGATCAGCTGATTATTGTATTTGTGGTAATTGTTAATCAGAGTGAAACCGATATCATCAGTGTTGTAATTCACCGTCCCGGTAACCGAGAACGACTTGTAACGATTTCCAAGCTGGCCATCGCGCGCATAGGGCACACCCGATGCCGCCATCTCGGTGGGCATATTACTCTGATAGATATTGAACTTCCGCTCGCAGGGCGATGCCGGCGCGACCTGCTGGTTCGGCCCCGGACAGATCGGCACCACATTCCATGCGGGATTATTGGTCCGATTGAGATTGCCCGATGCCTTCAAGGTCGCAGTGAGCTCGTCGGTCGGCTCCCAGCGCAGGGTCAACCGAGCGAGCAATTGTCTTTCCTTCGGACCGATGCGATCCGCCGGCAGGCCCGTCAGCGTGCTCGTATTACCCGTCGCGACGTCGTAGACAGGATAGATGCTGCTTCCGCCGCGATTGTCGAAATAGCCGCCCCACATCTTCGAGGCGCGAACGGCCAGACGCGCACCCAGGGTTTCGGTCAAGGGGCCGGACGCAACGGCATCACCGATGAGGTTCTTGGAATTGAACTCATAGGAAACGCGGCCCAGCGCCTCGAACTTGTCGGTGGGATTGCCCGTGGTAATCGAGATCACGCCAGCGGTGGCATTCTTGCCGAAAAACAGCGCCTGAGGCCCCTTCAGAATTTCGATCTGGGTACTGTCGAAGAAACCTTCGTTGATGATGCGGCCCTGACCATAATAGACGCCGTCCAAGATGACCGCGACCGACTGCTCAATACCGACCGACGAGAAATTGGATCCGACGCCACGCAGCGAAATCTGAGCGCCCGAACCGGCCCCACCCCGCGCGATCACCAACTGCGGCGCGAGCGAGGAGGCCTTTTCAAGGTTGGTCAGATCATAACGCTCGATCACCTTTTCAGACAACGCCGTCACCGCGAGCGGGGCATCCTGAACGGTTTCCACGCGACGGCGGGCGGTGACCAGGATTTCCTCCAGACCACCGGCCGAAGCCTCTTGAGACGCAGGCCGGACGACAGAGGCGCCTTCCGGTGAGGCGGCCGCCTGCTGGGCGAGCGCCGACGGCGCTCCCAGAAGAGCCAGGGGGAAGAGAAGTGCCGTGGTTGTGAAATACTTCGAATCAATTCCGCCGCGATGAGCGGAATATTTGCAATTTCTTTCCATGACCCCCTCCAATAATATGTTTATTTATGATCACAGATATCGTTGATTTGAAATAAATAATAAGATCAGATGACAGATTTACAGTCATGTGATTTAAGTTTTGGAAGAACAGATTTCGCAAACAACCGCATCTGTCGTTCAGCAACGTCATATGGCATTCCGCCATGGCTGAACGAAATGACTAGAGCGCCGGCGTCGAGCATATTTACCCGCTCCATCAGACGCTCATAAGCCTGATCGGGAGTTCCATAGACCTGAAGATTGACAAGAAAATCTATGAAAGCATCCTTACCGTGCTTCTCGATTGTACGCGCCAATGCCGCATAGTATTCATATCCATTAATTTTCGAGAACTCTTTGTTTCCGAATTCATATTGCTCGAATATCGATTCACTATAGCGGCGACTGTAATTTCTATGGATTCTGAAGGCTTCATCTTCAGTTTCAGCGCACGCCATCCAAGTGCACAAAATTGGCTTTGGCGCTTCGCTTCCATTTATCTCTCGGTAAATCTCGCGATACATTTCGAGATCCGCGACGGTTTTATCCCAGGGCTTCTGCGCGATGACGAGCAAACCCGCCCCCAGCTTCGCCATGATCTTCGCGGACTCCGGCGAGACCGAAGCAGCATAGATGCGGTTCCGGAAGGTCAGGAACGGCGCAGGCCGGATCGCCGTGCGAGGCTGTCGATACAGACGGTCATCGCACTCGATATATCCCGTCTCCAATGCCGCGATGATCGCCTGGGAGTAGCTGACGAACCGCTCGCGCGATTCACCCATCGGAATCCGGAAACCTTCGAACTCTTCGCGCGCCAGCCCGCGCCCGATGCCAAAAATCGCCCGGCCGTTGGACACGATGTCGAGCAGCGCCACTTCCTCGGCAACCCGGACCGGGTCGTGCCAAGGCAAGATATTCGCCATCGACCCGAGCTTGATCCGGCTCGTCCGGCCGGCCATGTAGGTCAGGAACTGCGACACGTTGGGGCACATCACATAGCCGTTGAAGTGATGTTCCGGCGACCATATGGAATCGAACCCTAGGGGTTCGACCAGATCGGCTATCCCCAGCTCGCAGTCATAGGTCTCCTTGTCCGTCCGCGCCCCATCCAGGTTCTGGAAGCTGAAGGATACCCCGACGTGCATATTTTTCTCCGATTATCATACTAATGGGTACAGGCTATATCGCTTCAAATTCGGCTTAATCCGCTGGCCGTGGCGTTAGGAAGCCTTTCCGATTCGCACTATTAGATACGTTTAGATATTAAATTATACTAATCAGTATTTTTGTCAACGCATGCGTGTTGCCCGTTCCCAATTTATCGCCTGCTGCTAGGGTGCGAATCCCGCCTTGAGCTTAGTCGCCGCTGTGCGCAGCAGACCGACGTCGCTGCCGATGATAAACAGGCTCATCCCACTGACGCGCAACGCGTGGCAACGCGCGGGATCGGGCAGGAATATCCCAGTCGGCGGCCCGGCCTCACAAGCCTTCTGAACCGTGGAGATGGCCTCTTCCACCGCTCTCCCATCCGGCGTGGCGCAGCCCAGGGAAAGAGCAAGATCAGCCGGGCCGATAACCAGACCATCCACTCCGGGAACTGCGGCGATCTCATCAATCTGTGCGACGCCCGCCTGATCCTCGATCTGGCAAAGCACAGCGGTCATTCGGTCGGCGGCCCGCGTCAACGTCGCCACAGGGATGGTGCCGTAACCCCCTGCTCGTGGCGAGTTCGAATAGCCGCGTCCAGCGGCATAGCGGGCAATTGACACCGCTCCAATCGCGCCGGCTGCGCTTGCGACATGTGGAATCAAAATGCCGACACTCCCGCTGTCCAGCGCCTGCTGCGCCTCGGCGGCGGCACCTGACGACAGCCGAACGATGACCGGCAGATCGACAGCAATGGCCGCCAGAAGCAGATGATCGACCGCGGCTCGGTCGAGTGGCGCATGCTCGGTGTCGAGAATGATGAAATCCAGGCCCGACAGGCCGAGGATCTCGACTACCGCAGCCGCGGGTAGCTTCACCAGCGTCCCCAGCAGCGGCTCTCGCCGGAGAAGCCGCTGCCGGAACCCAGCCCGCCTCGAACGCGCTCCGTTCATGTTGACGGCCTCCTGGGATCGTCAGTGGTTTATGACACCCCGGCGACGCAGAAACTCCATGACCCGCCCGACCATTTCCTCGGGCTCCTCGTACATGGGGTAATGGCCGACATTGGCGACATCGTGCAGTTCCGCCATATCGCCCATCTCTGCCATGCTCATCTGGTTCAGCTCGATCGGCACGTAGAAGTCGGCGGCGCCGTTGATGATCATAACGGGACAGCGCAGCGCTCCGAGCTTTCCGCGCACATCATGATTTGCCCAGCCCTGGAGGTCGCCGCTGCCCGCCTGCTGTGGCGCGCGGTGCATCCAAGCCAGCTCCTTGCGCTTGAAGTCCGACACCTGAGGCGGCATCGAGGATGTCGACGCCTCCTCGCAAGCCAAGGTCCAGCTCAAGGCCCATGACGGCTCTTCGGCCTCTGCGGGATTGGGGAACGTCGGCGTCCAGGCAGCGCCTTCCTGGGGAATGATCGCCAGATAATCCTCCGAACGATTGGCAGCCAGGTCGAAGCAGATGTCGCCACCGATAGACATGCCGGTCACGATCGGCTTTTGTCCGGGGCAAACCACCTGCCCGAAGCGATGGACGAACTCCGCCTGGACATGGATCGAGCGGGTCGGTTCCCAGTTGATCGCATTCGACCTTGAATGGCCCGGCAGATCCATCGCGATCGCCCGGAAGCCATGCTGAGCCAGCAGTGGCAGCACGTAGCGATATTCTCGCGAGTCGGCCTGTGCCGTATGGACGCACAGAAAGGGAATTCCCTCCCCGCACTCGTCGAAGAAGATGCGGGTTCCATCGATATCAACATAATGGCCGACAATGGGCTCGAGCTGGGTCATTTCCGGCCTCCCTGCGCGCAGGTGAAGATGCATTCGGCAATCGCGGAGATCGCCTGGACCAGGCGCTGCGCCTCCAGAACATTGCCTTCCGAGCGAATTTCCGGTGGCCGCATCGGGTCGGCGCGCGCTATGTCCTCGGGACTGTCGAAGTAACGCGTGCCGGGCGTGACCAGATCTGGCCATTTGCGCTCGCCGGTGATGAAATATTCCCAAGCCTGGGCCGATCCAACGATTTTGAAGGTATAGCCAAGAATCGGCATATGATCGAAGGATTCGAGCACCCGCCCGCGATAGACCTTCAGCCAGCAGCGAGCATCTCCGCATTCCAGCATGATCGATCCGTCGAACCAGCGCGCCTGACGTATGAAACGCTCATGACTGTTGATCGCCTCGACCAGTCGCTGCCGGAAGCCTTCATCCCCAAAGTTCAGCATATTGTCCTCCTGACGGCCACCGGCGCGATCATCGCGGCCCTTCCGACGTGATATCCTCGAAAATCCACGCCGAGACATTCACGATGGTATTCGAGATACCCATGCGACCATCTGCGATTTCACGATTAACACCGGACCAGAACGCGTTCAGATCATCCGTTTCGACGTCCCAAACGGCGCAATATCGCCATTTGGATTTCTCTTCGACAAAAGCCTGATTGGGCTGTTGCACGTCGGCAAGACGAAGGCGCCGCACTGCCTTGAAACCGGGGGTGTTCAGACAGTCCCGTACATGGTCGACATTATACCAGCGGTTGAATTCATCCTCAGTGCCCTCGACCGGATTAGAGAATACGAGCAACTTATATCTTGTCGCTGATCTGAAATTTCTTTCTTTGTCAGACATTTAACGTATCCTCTCCGCAAGGGCTGCTAGTCGCCCACTTTATCTTCGTTAAGCTGCCCAGCAGCCGGCACGTCGCTCCGATCAAGCAGATTGACCAATATCGAGACGGTAATTGGGCATATTTATACCGTCAAGTATGAAAAATTCGATTCTTCAAACCATATTTGCGCTCCCGGCAGCCTGCCACATTCTAATTTTGCATGCGTTTGTGGACCACAATCGTCCGATTATCCTGCATTTTGGGTAGCTTTGACAGAATCATCGGGAATGCGTTACCTATCAGTATATAATTATTCGTGGACATAGGGCAGCTATCATGATGTCGGGCAGCTTCAGGTCGAGCAGCGTCGAACAGGTCATCTTCGGCTTGCCAGCGGCCGATGCCGTCGTCGAGCAGGCTGAACGACTCGGCGCCCGGCGGGTCTTCATCCTGGCTGGCGGGCACCTGGAGCGCGAAACCGACTATGTCGCGACCGTAGCGCGGCACCTCGGCCGACGCTTTGCGCAGACGTGGACGGGGATACGTCCGCATGCGCCGCGTGCCGATATTCTTGCGGCGAGCCGCGCCATAGCCGACACGGGCGCCGATCTCATCGTCACAATCGGTGGGGGATCGGTCACCGATGCTGGCAAGATCGCGACTCTCGCGCTGAAACACGATGTGCGTACGGTTGGCGATTTTGATCGGATACGAGTGGTTGCAAAGCCTGACGGCAGCCTTGTCACCCCTCAACTGGAATCCCCTGATATTCCCCTGGTCTGCGTTCCCACCACGCTATCGGGCGGTGAGTTCAACCCCTTGTCCGGGGCGACCGATGAAGCGACGAAGCACAAGCAGGCCTACGACCAGCGCGGGATGGCGCCTCGGGTCGTCATTCTGGATCCCGCGGCGACAATCCACACTCCGGAATGGCTCTGGCTGTCGACCGGAATCCGGTCTGTCGACCATGCGGTGGAGACTCTGGTATCGACCTGGTCGAATATCTTCGCCGACGGGCTGGCCGGTCGGGGGCTGGAGCTTTTGGCCGAAGGACTTCCTCGGTGCCGCTCGAACCCGGCCGATCTTGAAGCGCGCCTGCTCTGCCAACTTGGGGCCTGGCACACGGCATTACCGATGGTGGCGGGAATTCCCATGGGCGCCAGCCATGCCATCGGCCATGTGCTCGGCGGAACATGCGGGGTACCCCACGGCATCACATCCTGCGTGATGGCTCCTTACGTTCAGAAATGGAACGCCGAGTTTGATGATACGAAGCATAAAGCGATCAGCAGGATATTAGGAGATGCAAGCATTCCAGCTTGGGTTCTGCTCGATCGCTTGATCGCCAACCTAGGAATGCCGCGAAAATTAAGAGATGTTGGCGTTTTGCAAGATCAATTCGATATAATTGCCGAGTATACTTTGCAAGACATATGGGGAAAAACAAATCCAAGGCCGATCAATGACCAGCGAGATATAGTTCGTCTTCTGAATATGGCCATTTAAATAACCCTTACGGCCTCATAGGCTGTATCGCCCATCGAGGACAATGAGGCCGGAACATCGTTTTCATAGTTTCTTCGTCACCCACTGCCCATGGTGGGAGATGCAACGGAGCAAAAATCGAAACAGGCTGACATGGTATGAGTCGAACCCTCCTCCTCATGGCCGACGCTGCATCAAAGTTGAATTGTATCGGTCGCTTGAGGAAGTATAGCGATAATTAGCGATGCATGGATCCCTCGATGCAGGGGCAATATTCGCTGCACAGCGGTTGACAATCCCTATTCCTTTCATTTATTTTCCCTGCTTTATCGACTGCTCGCTCAGATGAGCAATGCTATAGGAGGTGATGCAAATTTCATTTTGCGGCCCCTTCCTGCGCTATCAAGCTGTCCACCGTCAGTGAAAATCGCGCGAAGGCGGCACGATCCGCATATTGCGAGGATGGCCGGCAAGCGACGCCTGGGACTGCCTGCCCCCTTCATCGGGGGCCGGCGCCTTCATCGCTTCGCCTGGCATCAATCCCATCAATTCTCCCGTACGATCGACGATCCGGCGCGCCATAAAGTGGACGACGCCTTCCTCGCTGCGCTGGACCTCGCCTTCGACCAGCATCAGCCGCGATGCCATCACCTCGCGGCGATAACGTTCGAACAATCGCGCCCAGATCAGGACGTTGGCGATGCCGCCTTCATCCTCAAGGGTGACGAAGATCGCATTGCCCTGGCCCGGTCGCTGCCGCACCAGCACCACGCCGGCTGTGCGCACGATCCTGCCGTTGCGGGCACCGCAGACCTCGGTGCAGCTCATCACCCCTTCGGCCTGGAAGAGCGGCCGCAGGAACTGCATCGGATGCCCCTTCAGCGACAGGCGCGCGGTCTGGTAATCGGTCGTCACCTCCTCCCAGGGTTGGAGCGTGGGAAGCCGGGCATCCGGTTCGTCGCCAAGCGCGCGGGCGTTGGCATGGTCGAACAGCGGCAGACTGCCCGTCGGCGTTCGTCGCGCTTCCCACAACGCATCGCGGCGGCCCATATCCAACGATCGCAAAGCATCGGCGTCGGCCAGCAGCCGTAAGGCGCGGGACGGCAGGCGGGCGGCACGCGCAAGTTGTTCGATCGACACGAAGGCTTCCTCGGCTCGCGCTGTCTCGATCGACCCGGCCCATTCCGTCCTGAACCCATCCATCAGTCGGAACCCCAGGCGTAGGGCCAGGCCGCCGTCCCCACCCCGCTCGATGGCATGGTCCCAGCCGGACTGATTGACGTCGATCGGCCGCACCTCGACCCCATGGTCGCGGGCGTCGCGGACCAGCTGGGACGGCGCATAGAACCCCATCGGCTGCGAGTTCAGGATCGCGCAGGCGAAGATCGCCGGATGGTGGCATTTGAGCCAGCTGGACGCATAGACCAGGATCGCGAAGGACTGGGCGTGGCTTTCGGGGAAACCATAGCTGCCGAACCCCTCAATCTGCCTGAAGCAGCGTTCGGCGAAGTCGCGGTCATAGCCGCGCCGCACCATGCCGGCGACCATCTTCTCCTCGAACCGCTCCATCCGCCCGACATTGCGGAACGTCGCCATCGAATGGCGCAGCCGGTTGGCATCGGCGGGCGAGAATTCCGCCGCCGTGATCGCCAGGTTCATCGCCTGCTCCTGGAACAGCGGCACGCCCAGCGTCTTGCCCAGCACCGCCTTCAGCTCATCGGGATCATGGGGCGGCTTGGGCGATGGCCATTCCACCGGTTCCTTCTTCGAACGGCGGCGCAGATAGGGGTGGACCATGTCGCCCTCGATCGGGCCGGGGCGGACGATGGCGACCTGGATTACCAGATCGTAGAGTTCGCGCGGTTTCAGGCGCGGCAGCATGTTGATCTGGGCACGGCTTTCGACCTGGAACACGCCGATGCTGTCGCCCTTCTGCAGCATCGCATAGGTGGCGGTGTCATCCTGCGGGATGCTGTGCAGCTGGTAATCGCCGACATGCCATTGTCGCATCAGGTCGAACGTCTTGCGGAGGCAGCTCAACATCCCCAGCGCCAATATGTCGACCTTCATCAGGCCTAGGGCGTCGATATCGTCCTTGTCCCATTCGATGAAGGTGCGATCCGGCATCGCGGCATTGTGGATCGGCACCAGTTCATCGAGCCGACCCTCGGTCAGCACGAAGCCACCCACATGCTGGGACAGGTGACGGGGGAAGTTCAGCAGCCGGTCGACCAGCGCCTTCAGGCGAACAATCTCGCTGTTCCCGATATCGATCCCGGCTTGACGATAGCGCTCGGGCTCCATCGAGCCGGAAAAGCTGCCCCAGACCGTGCCGGTCAGCCGCCGGACGATATCCTCTGAAATGCCCAGCGCCTTGGCCACTTCGCGCACCGCGCTGCGCGGACGGTAATGGATGACGGTGGCGGCGATCCCGGCCCGATCGCGACCATAGCGGTCATAGATATACTGCATGACGATCTCGCGCCGCTCATGCTCGAAGTCGATGTCGATATCCGGCGGCTCATCGCGCTCTTCCGACAGGAAGCGGGTGAACAGCAGCTTCTCCCGGATCGGATCGATCGCGGTGACGCCCAGCACATAGCAGACGATCGAATTGGCCGCCGACCCGCGTCCCTGACACAAGATGCCTTGGCCGCGCGCATAGGCGACCACATCATGCACGGTCAGGAAATAATAGGCGTAATTCTTCGCCCGGATCAGGTCGAATTCGGCCTGAAGCTTTCCCCATCCTGCCTGCGTCAACCCGTCCGGATAGCGCTCCGGCAGCTTCTCGCGCACCAGATGCTCCAGCCACGCCTGCGGCTGCCAGCCTTCCGGTACCGGCTCGTGCGGATACTCATAGTGCAGCTGCGACAGGTCGAACGCCACCCGCGCCAGCAAGACGCGCGTCTGGGCGATGGCGTCGGGCGCGTCGCGAAACAGCCGCATCATTTCCTGAGGGGGCTTCAGATGACGCTCCGCATTGGGCAGCAGGCGTCGTCCGGCCCCGGCCACGCTCACCCCTTCGCGGATGCAGGTGACGATGTCCTGCAACGGCCGGTCCCCGGCGTCGGCATAGAGCGCGTCATTGGTGGCGATCAGGGGAATATCGAGCCGGCGCGCCAACGCCTCCAGACGCGTCAGGCGGCGGCGGTCGTCGCCCTGACAGGGCATGGTCGCGCCCAGCCACAAGCTCCCCCGCGCGCGCCACAGCAGGCGGCGCAGCAGGCACTCGTCCCCCTCGTCCGCCATGGCGATCAGCAACAGGTCGTCGCAGAACCGGACGAGGTGCGCGAAGGTCAGCAGGCAATCGCCCTTGACCGCCGCCCGGTTGCCCTCGGTCAGCATCCGGCACAGATGGCCCCAGCCGCGCCGGTTGGCAGGATAGGCAATGATGTCCGGCGTGCCGTCGCTGAACACCAGCCGCGCGCCCACCACCAGCTTCAGATCGACGCCCGGCTCCCCCTGATGCCGCGCCTCCTCCTGCTTCTCGCGCAATGCCGACCAGGCGCGGACGACGCCCGCAACGGTGTTGCGATCCGCGATGCCGATCCCCGCATAGCCCAGCGCCAGCGCCTGCTCGACCATCTCAGCAGGATGCGAAGCGCCGCGCAGGAAGGAGTAATTGGTCGCGGCGACCAGCTCGGCGAAAGCCGTCATGCGAACAGCCCGTGCAGATACCAGCCGGGATGCTGCTTTTCGCTGTCATAGAGCCCGTGGCGAAAGATCCAGAACCGCCGCCCGCGTCGATCCTCGACCCGATAATAGTCCCGTGTCGGGGCGCCATGGGCGGGATTGCCATCCTTCGCCCGCCACCATTCGGACGCGATACGTTCCGGTCCCTCGAAGCGGCTGACCTCATGCACCGCCTTGCGCCAGCGGAAACGGTGCGGCGGCCCATCGGGAACCTCGGCGACCACCTCGATCGGCTGGGGCGGATCGAACAGATGCAAGGGGCGCAGCGGTGGATTGCCCGGCGGAGACATCGGCCACCCCCCTTGGGTCGTACCCGCTTCCAGTGCCGGCAGCGTGAACTGCGCCTGTTCGGGGATGTGGCTGTCCTGCGGGACAAAACGGCGCACACGCTCACGCCCCAGCCGGGTGCTGAGCCGGTCGATCAGTTCCTCGACCTGCTGCTTTGCACGCGCTTCCCCGCCCTCCAACTGGAGCTGGCTTGCCGCCAGCGGCTCGTGAACAGGCACCGTCAACCGCAGCATGTCATAGCCGAAGCCGGGGTCGAGCGGATCGTCCAGCGTGTCGATCCGCTCGCGGAACAGCCGCACCACAGTCTTCGCATCCCGCGTGGCGGCGCCGGTTTCGACCGTCAACCGCCGGGTCATCCCGTCCGAGCGGAAAAATAGCGCCTCAAACCGTCGTCCACCATGCGCGCGCGCCTGAAGCGCCGCCATCGCCGCCGCGATCAGATCGGCCAGTTGCTCCAGCACATAGTCGGTGCGGGCGACGGGTTCAGCAAAGCGCCGGTCGAACACCAACGCCGCTTCCTGCGCGCGGAAGGCCAGCGGGCTGGATATCTCGCCGGTCATGCGACGGATGGCCTGCACCATCGCCTCGCCGAACCGCGCCGCGATCGCCGCCAGCGGCCGCCGCGCGACATCGCCGATCGTCAGCAGTCCTGCACGATGGAGCGCGGTTTCATGCTCCCCGTCCAGCCGCAGCGCCGCCACCGGCAGGCGCATCACCGCCGCGCGTTCGTCGGTAGCCGGGGCACGCTGGAACCGCACCAGCGCCAGGGCGGCGTCAGGGCCATAGGCAAAGGCCGTTCGCGCCGTCAGGCCCCGCCGCGCCAGCCGCGCCTCCACATCCGTACTCAGCGCCGCTTCACCCCCGAACAAATGTGCGCATCCGGTCAGGTCCAGCACCAGCGCATCCGTGCCATCGACCGCGACATGCGGCGTATAGCGCGTGCATCCGTCGGCCAGCCGCTCCAGCAGCATCGCATCGGCATGCGGATCATGGTCGAACACCAGCAGGTCCGGCACCGCGACCCGCGCATCGGCCAGCCCTATCCCATTTCGCAATCCCTGCGCCGCCGCCGCCGGATCGACCGCCGCCAGCCGTAGCGTGCCCCTGACCTTCTCGACCGTGGCCAACAGCGCATCAGGCCGAACGGAGCGCGTTCCCCCGCCATGGCTCAGCCGCTCGATGCTCAGCCAGGGCAGCCACAACGCCAGATAGCGCCGGCTTCCGGAAGCCACCTTCGTCACGATTCCACTCCATCTGCCAACGCATCCCCGCCGGCCCCGAACGCTGTCGCAATAATTCCACGTCGATCATGCTGTGACCCGGTGCATTGGCCGCCATCGCGGTCGAGGGAGCAGCCGAGACGCGCCACCGCGTCGCCGCGGCACTGGGCACCGGCTCGGCCCCGATGCGCAGCAGGAACAGGGTCACGCCCGATTTCTCGACCGCCAGCGCCAGCCGGCGGCTTGCGGTCAGGGTCAGCAAAGGCGCCCTGCCCCAGCATTCCACCACCAAGGCCCCCAGCCCCGCGCAGGCAGCGGCATCGGCCGCCGTTCGCAACAAGGCCCTATCGTCGGGCAGCAACGCCAGGATCACTGACCCTGGATCACCGCCCAGCTCGACCAGGCCCGGCATGTAAAGCCGCCCCATCGCCCGCTCCGCCGCTTCCGTGCGCAGCCAGGCCACGGGCCCGCCCCGTACCCGCAACGCCAGCATGGCGGCAAAGCCCGCCGAGCTGGGTGCATCATCGACATCCGCTGCATAGAGATCATGCAGGCGTCCTTGCATCGGCCCCTTTTGCAAGATGCCGTCCAAACCGGCATGGCCGGTGGTGAAATCGCTTAGCCCAAAGGGTTTGGAGCCGAAATCAGCCTGAGCGATGCGACGCTTCAGAGCGCCAAGAGGAAGCGAATCGCCCATGTGTTCACTATATGTTCCATTCCTGTGTCAGCCAAGCCTCGTCACCGCAAGCACCTTGAGCAGGCTAAGGCCACCTTTAAGCAGCACACATCCGCTGTTTTGTAATGGCTGGATCAGGTTATAGCGGCCAGCGAGGCGCCGTTTCGGTACTTGCGGTTTTGCAGGACGGTAATGTGCCGAAACCATTCGGTGTCGCTGCAAGCTATTTTATACCTTCCGAAGGCTGGCTGACCGTTATCGGTGGGCCATCGTCGGGTGACAAATACCTCATTGGCGCCCTGATAAATCCGTGAATCGCCGCTGATATTCCCTGCTATTTTGTATTGTATTCCCTGTTTTATTTTCGCGTCACGAAGCACCTCATTGCTTTAAAAAGCCCAGAAATCATAGTGGTATTAGGCAGGGACAACCATGATTTGCGCAAAATCCCTGCTATTTTAAAAGTAACAGGGAAACCCTCCGCAGACCGGTTCGCGCCGAACTGTACGGCGCACCAGACAGTGTTAAATTATTGTTTTAGAACGATAATTTAACACAACCTCGAAATTATCCACGTCTTTCCGTAGCTTTGCAGAAGTTCGCCCATCGACCCGATATTGGAGAGACGTCTCGGCCCTCTCGCAAGCCATCCGCACTATTCCTTTTGTCTCAGCCGGCACATTTTCGACCTCATTGCCATTCGGCCGCGCTGCTCAAGCGATCTCCAATTTCGCCTACACCGTTTTCATCCCGGCTGATGGGCACGATATAGGCCAGTTACAGCTTCTGCTGAACGTTGAAGCGATAAGTACCGCCAGCGTCCTGAATAGCTTTCTGTACGTCGGGCCTTAATTTCAGCGCCTTAAATCGTTCGTCTGCTGGATGAAGCGGCAGAGCGACTGGCGGATCGTCGAACTCGCTGACATCCAACAGGGCTTCAACTCTCCGGTTGGGGTCGTTAAGTCTGCCGATCAAGATCTTAGCGGCGCCGTCCATGTCGTTAATGCATAGCAGCAGGCTTGTCAGGGATGACGGCGCATCGTCGCTGTGGGCCGTGAGATAGGCCAGATTCTCTGCAGCCTCCTTCGTTTTTCCACTCAACGCCCGCGCACAACCGCGAACTTCGTGGACAAGGCTGAGACCATAGGGAGTAACGCTTCTGCCCTCATCCTCGATGATCGACAGTGAGTCTAAGGCATCGTCATAGCGGTTGAATTCCAACTGATAGCTCGCAAGATTGATGACTTGGCTCACGTTCGGCATCTGCCCCTCTTTCGCCTGCATTCCCTGACGAAAGGCCGCCACCATCTCCTCATATTTGTTAAGGTCGCGATAGCTGAGAGCGAGACTGTTCCACCACCATGGTTTGTATTGGGCGACGTCCGTGAATGCCCCTTCTTCATCCAGGCGCGATGCTACGCCTTGCAGCAGGGCAAGCGCTTCTGCGGGACGACCCAACAGTTGAAGGCTGTCGGATGCCGCGACGATTGGCTTCAACTGTTTCGCATTTTCAGCGATTGCCTTCCGATATCCGGCAAGCTCCTCCTCTACCGCAGCACGGACATCAACCGTGTCGGGACGGACAGATCTCAGTTCGGGGTCGAGCATCATTCTCGCGATCATTCCCGAATCCTTCAATCCGGCGATCGTGGTCCGAGCCTGATTCACATCCCCGGTTTTTACGAGAATTTCAGCATATTCCAGGCGGATGACGTCCGGCAGATCCGGGATACCGGCCGCCCGATAAGGCTCGCTCGACAACACTTCCAACAGCCGAGCGCGCAGAGCCGTATCGCCAGCCGCCTTCAGCGCCTGACGAAGGCGGGCCCCCCAGCCAAGCGTGTCCGAATTCAGGATAGGGGATTCGCCCCGTGCCCCTGCCTCGACTGCCGCTACCGCGCTAGCTAAATCCTTGGCGTCTACCAGCAAATCGATCTTCTGACGCCATGCCCAACCCAAGCGCGGGTTCAACTGCAATGCGGCCTCGATGTCGGCGCGGCGTTCCGCAAGGTCCGCTTCTGGCCGGCTGTCGCTTCGGAGGGCGTAGGTATAAGCGTCGGGCTTGATCTCGATCGCCCGGTCGAACGCGCGTAACGCCTCATCCTTCATGCCGAGCATGCCATAGATTCTGCCCGCGGCGGTATAGGCGCCCGCATCGCCCGGATTGACTGCGACCGCTGCGGCCGCCTCTGCGACCCCCTCGGTTTCCCTGCCTGTTTCGCGGAAAATTCTTGCCCGAAGGATCCGCATCTCGACCCATTGAGGATTGAGGCTCAACGTTTGGGCGGCATCGGCCAGCGCCTCGGCGGAATGACCGGCACTCGCGTGGACCAAAGCCCTATGACCAAGGACGAAGGCATTGTCAGGCTGGATGTCCAGTGCCTTTGAATAAGCGGCAATCGCCTGCTTCGAGAACCCTTGTCGCTCTGCCATCAAGCCACGCGCACTTGCCGCCACGATATGACGCGGTGCCAGCTTTTCGGCAGCATCGAGATCCTTTGCCGCGTCGTCGAAGGCATCTGTCCAGACATAGGCCAGCCCTCGATTGCTCAGGGCGTCGGCATTCGTTGGCTCCAATTCCAAAGCACGGCTGAAGTCCTGGATGGCGTCCTCGAATTCGGAGCGCTCCAGCAATTGATATCCTCGAGAAAGGAACTCCTTCACGGTTGTCGGCACTTCGGCACGCGCCGCCTTCATTTCCTGTTCCGTCAGTCGATAGGCGTTCGGTTTCCGCAAATAGACCGTCTTGTCCCTCAGCGCCCTCAATCTGACTTGAGCGGCCTCAGCATCCTTGGCAGGAAACTCATCGGCAATGCTGCGTTCGGTTGCCTCGATGGCAAACACATCACCAGCCATTGTCGC
The DNA here is from genome assembly GCA_037190805.1 of Sphingomonas sanxanigenens. Classification (GTDB taxonomy): domain Bacteria; phylum Pseudomonadota; class Alphaproteobacteria; order Sphingomonadales; family Sphingomonadaceae; genus JBBCJR01. The sequence continues at coordinate 499,961 of JBBCJR010000004.1, forward strand.
TCGACGACTATACTCCACTCCAGCCACCGTCTCCTCGACACCGGCATCGGTCGGCGAGATGTTGGCTTTCGAAAAGCCCGGAGGAAGAAAGATGGTCTGCTTCGTTCGATTGAAGAACGGGTGCCCGACAGCGAACGGAGCATCCCTATCCGGTCCCGGATCTCGACTGAAATCCGCCTTGTAGCCCACACCGGTCCCGTCGGTCTCGTACCAACCGTCGTTCCACTCCATGCGTGCCAGGCCATCCATCACTAGCCGCAATTCACCGCTCTTCGGATCGAATGATGAACTGGCAGCGGTCACGTCGATGAAATCATACCGTTCCCGCCAGAAATCACGCAGCGCGCGATCACGCGCCTCCCCCGTCAGATTGGCGATAGCCAGGTTGGTCCCTATGGCCTGATCGCCGCGATAGATTATTTCCGCCTGAGTTGGCGCCGGCACGGACAAACCCGCCCGTGCGTCGATTTTGATCGATACGTCCGAACCAGGCTTTTCAAGCGGGGTGGCAACCATCCGGATCAGCTGCGCGTCGGTGGACGTCAATGGCAGCCCCCAACCAAACGCCGGTGTCACCAGCCGGTCCAGGCTAGTATCCCCCAGTCGCGTCCCATCCAGCCAATAATCGCGTCCGCCGATCTTGGCGCGGACGAGAACATGATTGAACAGTCCGATCAGAGGCAGTCTGGCATCCAGCCCATCGCCGAGAGCCGTGCTGACGGCCACGGGTTCAGCCGCGATATCAAGCGCCTTCAGAATCGCCAGGAGCAAGGCGGTCTTGCCTTTGCAATCGCCATAGCGACGTGACCAGGTAGTCCCGGCGTCCGCCGGCACATATCCGCCTGTTCCCATCGTCAATGCGACGTAACGGATGCGGTCCTGAACCAACGCCAATGTCGCCTCCGCCCGAACCTTCGGATCGGTTGACAGCATCCTGATTTTTTCCACTTCAGCGCGCAGCGGCCCATCGGCGGGCAGGGTCGAAGCGCTGTCATACAACGGCGCCATTAGAGCTCCGACATCCTCCCAGGAGGAAAAGTCCGTGAACTCGACCAGACGCCCCTGACCATAGCGCGGCGGCGCGCCCTTGGGCGGGCTCACCGGCTCTACCTTGTCCATCGTGAGCTCGATCGACACCGTATCGCCGACCTTGGAAGGTCGTAACGGAGGAAGATTTTGCGTCTGCCGCATCCGCATCGCCAAGCTAGCTGGCCATTGCACGCGAAGATGCGCCCGATCGATAGGGAAGCCGTTCCAGGCGCCCGCGATCTGTTCTGCATGTCCCTTCAGGACTGGGTCACTCGACGTCAGAGATGTCGTAAGTTCGAGGATGTCGCCAACCTGCAGGCCCTCCGGTTGGATATTAGCCGTCAGGATGCCGTCCAGCATCGCCTGCTCAAGATTTGCCTCGCGCCTCACCACTGTGAATGTTTGCCCGGAAGCCAAGACATCGATGACCTGTTCACCACGCCGGATCAACAGCTTGTGGACAGTAAGGCGGTCCGTTTCCGGGCGCCAAGGCAATGAAACATTGCCGATGGCCAGACCCTGCGGTGTTTGAATTTTGAAGGCGAGCTGCGAAAAGACCGTCTGGACCGAACGGTCCAACATGATCTGCTGATCGGACAGCAGGACTCGCACTGGGGAATCGTTGGTCTCTCTGACATTAGGCGCGACAACGGCCTTCACCCACGGTGGCGCAGGACCAAAGAGCGGCCTGTCCTCGGCGTGGGCAACGCCCACGAGCATACTCGACACAGCAAGCGCAAGTAAGAAAGGCTTCATGATTCCCCCAATCAGGGGAATGATACCGTAACGATTGAAACTCTCCAGCCTGAACATAATAAATGTTTGATCTATCCCCTACACCCCCTTTTTGGAGATGTAGTAATTCTCGAACCTAGCCGTCTCACCTCGAGTTGAATTCGAAAACGGCGGAATTGCGCGAGCCTTTGCGCCAAATTCCAGAAAAATTCCGACAAATTTCGATTCTTCTCAAGGGCACCAAAAAATCTATAGATCAATGATTTAATGACCCCTGTCAGGCCACTCCAAAACTCTCGCGGAACCGCGCAGTTTTCCGAGCGGAAATTCCCGTCAGGAGGTCTGGGGCCATGAGAGGGCCGCTTCCCATCGTCATTCGCGAGCGCAGCACGCAAAAGCACGACTTTATGGCGTCAATCTCTTCGTTGCCTTTCTAGAGATAGAAATCCCGCCGGGATTTTTTACTTCCTTGAGTATTTATCAATATCGAAGATCAAAATGATCTGCCAGCACAGGGCGAGGATTGCCAAACCGGAAAGAATCCATGGGTGGCCTATCCAGACCGCAGACCAATCAAATTCTCCCTTGTTGATCTTTTTTACATGATTGAAGTTCTGCATTATTCCAACGACCAGGCCCATCATGCCGACAACTAAAGTGATATATCGGCAAATCAAAGCATCGTAGAATTTGGTAAGCATAATCAATGCGAGGACACCGAGCGCGAGCCGCTGGATGCGACAATATGGACAGGGGTGAACGAGACCCGCGATATCCAGCGCGAGCGTGGACAAAACCACCAGCAGGACGAAAGCCCCCACGAGAGAGCGATTGAGGAGCAGCCTCCCGACGACATCCACGACCTTGCCCATATGATCCGATCTCCCCCACATGATTTCGTTCCACGCTACGATGGCCGCCCATTCCCCCGACCCTAATCGCTTTGCCCAGCGAACCGGCCCCCCTTCCGGTTATAGCCCTCTCGCTCCAAACATAACGCGATCCATCCTGCCCAACTTCCCTTCGTGCATCAAAGGGAATGATTATCGCATGACGAGCAAGCCGGGTTATCGGGAAAAGGACCTCTTTGCCCTTCACCAAACAAGGATCGCCCTTCCCCATCAACAGTCACTTGCGGCGGGATAGACCGTGGACCTCGGTCATGACTGCGTCGCGCGGGCAGGATGCGCAGCACCTGTTTCCATAACAGACCACAGGGAAGGTGGGGCTTAGATCGGGATGTCGATCGGCAACGATGTTGTAAGTTTAACGGACTTCATTGCAAAACTTGAATTTACTGAAATAACCCCGGGAAGATGAACTAAAGTTTTTTTGAGAAACTTCTCATAATCTTCAATACTTTTTGCAACTATTCTCAATATATAATCATTTTCCCCCGATATTGAGAAGCATTCAACTATTTCCGAGTGACGTTTCACTCCATTTTCAAAGCTATCGAGGGTATCCTCATCATGCCGTCCTATCTTGATGTAGGCGAACACATTCACCCTCAGGCCTATTTTCACGGCATCCAGCAAAACTGCCCTGCCAGCCACAACGCCCGCCTCCTCAAGGGCCTTGAGGCGGCGCCAGCATGGGGTTTGCGACAAGCCGACCATCGCGGCCAGTTCGGCCATTGTGGCAGTTGGCTGCGCCTGCACCGCAGCCAGGATCTTCACGTCGAAATCATCGAGGATCATTCTTCCTCCAGAGCTGCAAAATATGGAACGTATATCCCTCTATGCGGTTATCCATAGGCAAGAAAGGAACATCATTCCAGGACCTGCGGTGTATCATTCTTTCCGATGGTGAGGATGAAGATGCACAAGGCCGCCCCTCTTGATCTGCACATTCCCGAGCCCGAAGCCCGGCCGGGTGGCAGTCCGCTGTTTGACAACCGACTGTTGTCCGCAGCCGGGGCTGTTCGTCGACCGGAGACGTTCACGCCCGAAGCCGAGATGCGGGACATACCGTTTGCTCTGATCCGCGTTCTCAATGATGAAGGCGAGGCGGTGGGTCCGTGGGCCACCGGCGTGCCGCCCCACCTGCTGAGGCGCGGCCTCAGGACAATGATGCTGACCCGCGCCTTCGACGAACGGCTGTTCAGAGCCCACCGGCAGGGCAAGACCAGCTTCTACATGAAATCGACGGGCGAGGAGGCGATCGGCGTGGCGCCATCGCTGGTCCTGGGGGCGGGCGACATGTGCTTTCCGACCTATCGGGTGGTCGGCTGGCTTCATGCGCGCGATTACCCGCTGGCGACGATGGCCAACCAGATCTTCTCGAACGCCGAGGACCCTCTCAGGGGGCGCCAGTTGCCGATCCTCTATTCGGCACGGGACTATGGTTTCTACTCGCTGTCGGGGAATGTCGGCAGCCGGTTCGGCCATGCGGTCGGCTGGGCCATGGCGTCGGCCTATAAGAATGACGACAAGATCGCCCTCGCCTATATTGGCGAAGGGACGACCGCCGAGGGTGACTTCCACGAGGCGCTGACCTTCGCCAGCGTCTATCATGCGCCGTGCATCCTGTGCGTGACCAACACCCAGTGGGCGATCTCCAGCTATTCGGGCATCGCCGGCGGCGACGAGACGACCTTCGCGGCCAAGGCGATTTCCTATGGCATTCCCGGCCTCAGGGTGGACGGCAACGATTTCCTTGCGGTCTGGGCCGCGACGGCATGGGCGGCGGAGCGCGCGCGCGCCAATCGCGGCGCGACGCTGATCGAATTCTATACCTACCGCGCCGCCGGTCACTCGACGTCGGATGATCCGACCAAATACCGCCCGGCGGATGAGGCCGAGCACTGGCCGCTGGGCGACCCGATCGACCGGCTCAAACAGCATCTGATCCGGCTGGGTGAGTGGGATGCACAGCGTCACGCCGCGCAGTCCGATGCTCTCGATCAGGAGGTGCGCGCGGCGGTCAAGGCGGCGGAGGCGGTCGGCACGCTCGGCAAGTCAAAGCCGCCTGTCGCCGAGATGTTCGAGGGCGTTTTCAAGGACCCGGACTGGCGCGTGATCGAACAGCGCCGCGAACTGGGAATCTGACGGCGTGGCGACGATGAACATGATCCAGGCGCTGAACAGCGCGCTCGACATCAAGCTCGGCGAGGACCCCGACACCTTGGTGTTTGGCGAGGATGTCGGCTATTTCGGCGGGGTCTTTCGCGTCACCGATGGGCTTCAGAAGAAGCACGGTCTCAAACGCTGCTTCGACACGCCGATTTCCGAAGGCGGCATCATCGCCGCCGCGATCGGCATGGGCGCCTACGGCCTGAGGCCGATCCCCGAAATCCAGTTCGCCGACTATATCCTGCCTGCCTTCGATCAGCTTGTCTCGGAAGCCGCCCGGCTGCGCTATCGCTCCAACGGCGAGTTCTGGGCGCCGATCACGGTGCGCGCGCCCTATGGCGGCGGCATTTTCGGCGGCCAGACGCACTCGCAGTCGCCAGAAGCGATCTTCGCCCATGTCACGGGACTGAAGACCGTGATTCCGTCGACCCCCTATGACGCCAAGGGCCTGTTGCTGGCAGCGATCGAGGATGACGATCCCGTCATCTTCCTCGAACCCAAGCGCCTGTACAACGGCCCCTTCAACGGCCGCCATGGTCAGACTCTGAAGACCTGGGCGGGCCTGCCCGAGGCGGAGGTTCCCGAAGACCATTATACGATCCCGCTCGGTACGGCAGCGGTGGTGCGCGCGGGGTCGGACGTCACCGTCCTGGCCTATGGCACGATGGTTCATGTCGCCAAAGAAGGCATCGCGGAAAGCGGCGTCGACGCCGAGCTTGTCGACCTGCGGTCGATCGTGCCGCTGGATATCGACACGATCGTCGCCTCGGTGACGAAGACCGGGCGGTGCGTCATCCTGCACGAAGCGTCCCGCTTCGGCGGGTTCGGGGGCGAGCTTTCGGCGTTGGTGCAGGAACGCTGCTTCTGGGCGCTCAAGAGCCCGATCCAGCGTGTGGCGGGATGGGACACGCCCTATCCGCACGCCTTCGAATGGGATTATTTCCCGGGCCCGGGCCGGCTCGCGGCGGCGCTCAAGCGCGCGATGGAGGATTGAATGGGCCTCTACCAGTTCCGCCTGCCCGATATCGGAGAAGGGGTCGCCGAGGCCGAGATCACCGTCTGGCACGTCAAGGTCGGCGATCGCGTGTCGGAGGATCAGAGCCTCGTCGACGTGATGACCGACAAGGCGACCGTCGACATGACCTCCCCGGTCGACGGTGTCGTCACGGCCATCCACGGCGAGCTCGGAACGTCCGTTCCGGTCGGCTCTGTGCTGGTCGAATTGGAGGTGGAAGATAAGGCGGAGGCGGTTGCGACTCCCTCGGCGCCATCACAACCCGATACGTCCCCGCCCACCAAGGCGCCGATGCCGTCCGGCCCGGCGCCTGTCGCTGCCCCATCCACACGCCGGCGCGCGAAGCAGGCGGGAATCGATCTCAAGGACGTACCCAGCTCCAGCCCCACGGGCCGCGTCACCTCGCACGATCTCGACACCTATCTTGAGCGGCGGCGCCCGACGTCCGTCCGGGCGGACCGCTACGCCCGGCGCGACGGCGTGACCGACACGCGCATCATCGGCCTCAGACGGAAGATCGCCGACAAGATGCAGGATGCCAAACGGCGCATTCCCCACATCAGCTACGTCGAGGAAATCGACGTCACCCAGCTCGAGGCGCTGCGCCACACCCTGAATGTGAGCCGGTCGGAGGACCAGCCCAAGCTGACGGTGCTGCCGTTCCTGATCCGGGCGCTCGTCAGGGCGCTGAACGACTTCCCGCAAGTCAATGCGCGCTACGACGACGATCAGGGTGTGCTGCACAGTTACGCGCCGGTCCATGTCGGTATCGCGACGCAGACGCCCGCCGGCCTGATGGTGCCGGTGGTGCGCCACGCCGAGGCGCGCGACCTGTGGGATCTGGCCGCCGAGGTCGCGCGGCTCAGCGCCGCAGCACGGGATGGAACGGCGACGCGCGAGGAACTTGGCGGTTCCACCATCACAATCACCTCGCTCGGCCCGCTTGGCGGACTTGCAACAACGCCCGTCATCAATCACCCTGAGGTCGCGATCATCGGGCCCAACAAGATCGTCGACCGGCCGGTTGTAGAAGGTAATTTCGTAAGCGTTCGCAAGATGATGAATCTGAGCTCCTCCTTCGATCATCGCATCGTGGACGGGTACGACGCCGCCTTGTTCATCCACCGGCTCAAGCGACTGATCGAGTATCCCGCGCTGATCTTCATGGATTGAACCGGAGCAGCACGAATATGCCTTCTACTTTCACGATCGAACCCACGACGACACCGACGGCGGAGGCCGATCGCACGGCCCTGCTCAAGGATCCGGTGTTCGGCCGCGTGTTCACCGATCATATGGCAACAGCGACCTGGACCGACGGGCGCGGATGGCACAGCGCCAAAGTGGCCGCCCGCCGGCCCTTCGTGCTCGACCCGGCCTGCGCGGTCCTGCACTACGCGCAGGAAATTTTCGAAGGCCTCAAGGCCTATCGCGCCGACGACGGCGGCATCACCCTGTTCCGGCCCGATCAGAATGCGCAGCGCATGAACCAGTCGGCGCGGCGCATGGCGATGCCTGAAATCCCCGAGGAGCTGTTCCTCGAGGCGGTCGAAACACTGATCGGGGTCGACGCCGCCTGGGTGCCCGTCGGCGCGGGCAGCCTTTACCTGCGTCCGTTCATGTTCGCCTCGGAAGCGTTCCTGGGGGTGAAGCCCGCCAGCGAGTTCATCTTCTGCGTCATCGCGTCACCCGTCGGCAACTATTTCAAGAACGGCACCAAGGCCGTGTCGCTTTGGGTTTCCGACCATCTCAACCGCGCCGGACCGGGCGGCACCGGCGCCGCCAAGTGCGGCGGCAACTATGCCGCCAGCCTGATGGCGCAGGCCGAAGCCTACCGGCAGGGCTGCGACCAGGTCGTCTTCCTCGACGCGGTCGAGCATCGCTGGATCGACGAGCTGGGCGGGATGAACCTGTTCTTCGTGTTCGACGACGGCCGCGTCGTCACGCCGCCGCTGACCGGGACGATCCTGCCCGGCATCACCCGCGCCTCGATCCTCGAGCTGCTGGGGCGCCGGGGCATCGACGTGCGCGAGGAACGCTATGCGATCGACCAGTGGCAGGCCGACGCCCAGAGCGGCCGGCTGCGCGAGGCGTTCGCGTGCGGCACCGCCGCCGTCGTCACGCCGGTCGGACGCGTGGAGAGCGAGGCCGGCGGCTGGACCATCGGCAATGGCGAGGGCGGCCTTCTGACCGAGGAGATCAAGGCGGAGCTGATCGGCATCCAGCATGGCCGGATCGACGGCCCCGCAGGCTGGGTGCGGCGGATACCATCGGACGGGACAAGAATAGGAGACTAGATGCAAACCGAACTGGACTTCTTCCTCGGCGAGGTCGCGGACTCGGTCCGCGACACCACACGCCGCTTCGCGACCGACCGTATCGCGCCGATTGCGGCGAAGATCGACGCCGAGGACCGTTTTCCAGGGGAATTGTGGCCTGAAATGGGGGCCCTCGGCCTGCATGGCATAACGGTAGCGGAGGACTATGGCGGTCTCGGCCTAGGCTATCTTGAGCATGTGGTCGCCTGCGAGGAGATCAGCCGGGCGTCGGCCTCGGTCGGCTTGTCCTACGGCGCCCATTCCAACCTTTGCGTCAACCAGATCCACCGCTGGGCATCACCGGAGCAGAAGGCAAAATACCTCCCCAGGCTGGTGTCAGGCGAGCATGTCGGCAGCCTCGCCATGTCGGAGGCGAATGCCGGCTCCGACGTCGTTTCGATGAAGCTGCGCGCCGACAAGGTCGATGGCGGATACAGGCTGAACGGCACCAAGTTCTGGATCACCAACGCCACCTATGCCGACGTGCTGGTCGTCTATGCGAAGACCTCACCCGACGCCGGCTCGAGGGGCATCACCGCGTTCCTGATCGAGAAGGGGTTCGCGGGCTTCTCGATCGGGCAGAAGATCGACAAGCTGGGCATGCGCGGGTCGCCAACCGCCGAGCTGGTGTTCGACGACTGCTTCGTACCCGACGAGCAGGTCATGGGACCACTCGACGGCGGCGTCAAAGTGCTGATGTCCGGCCTCGACTATGAGCGCGTGGTGCTGTCAGGCATCCAGCTGGGGCTGATGCAGGCCTGCCTCGACGTTGTCCTGCCCTATGTCCGCGAGCGCAAGCAGTTCGGCCAGGCGATCGGCACCTTCCAGTTGATGCAGGCCAAGGTCGCCGACATGGCCGTCGCGCTGAATTCGGCCCGCGCCTACTCCTATGCGGTCGCGCGCGCCTGCGATGCCGGCCGCACGACCCGGCACGACGCGGCGGGCGCGATCCTGCTGGCCTCCGAGAACGCCGTGCGCGTGGCGAACGAGGCGGTGCAGGCGCTCGGCGGCGCGGGCTATACGAAGGATTGGCCGGTCGAACGCTATCTGCGCGACGCCAAGCTGCTCGACATCGGCGCCGGCACGAACGAGGTGCGGCGGATGCTGATCGGCCGGGAGCTGGTCGGTCAGGACGCGCCCGGCGCGCGATGACCAGGCTGTCCACCCTGGTCGATCCGGCGTCGGAGGCGTTCGCCCGTAACGCCGCGCATAATCGCGTGCTGGCGGACGAACTGCGCGCCAAGGCGGCGATGGCCGCGCTCGGCGGCGGCGAACGGCATCGGGAACGGCATGTCGCGCGCGGCAAGCTGCTGCCGCGCGATCGCGTCTCCCGCCTGCTCGACCCCGGCTCGCCCTTGCTGGAGGTCGGGCAGCTGGCGGCGAACGGGATGTACGACGACAGCGCGCCGGGCGCGGGCATGATCACCGGTATCGGCCGCGTCAGTGGCCGGGACTGCATGATCGTCGCGAACGACCCCACGGTGAAGGGCGGCGCCTATTTTCCGATGACGGTAAAGAAGCACCTGCGCGCTCAGGAGATCGCGCGGGAGAACCATCTGCCCTGCATCTACCTGGTCGATTCCGGCGGCGCCAACCTGCCGCATCAGGCCGAGGTGTTTCCCGACCGTGATCATTTCGGCCGCATCTTCTTCAACCAGGCGCAGATGTCGGCCGCCGGCATTCCGCAGATCGCCTGCGTCATGGGCAGCTGCACCGCAGGCGGCGCCTATGTCCCGGCGATGTCCGACGAGACGGTGATCGTCCGCAATCAGGGCACGATCTTTCTGGCAGGGCCGCCGCTGGTGAAGGCGGCGACCGGCGAGGTGATTTCTGCCGAAGCCCTGGGCGGCGCCGAGGTGCATGGCCGGAAGTCCGGCGTCGTTGACCATGTCGCCGAAAATGATGAGCACGCCCTGCTCATCGTCCGTGACATCGCCGCGACGTTCAACCGACCCGTCGCGATCGATATCGACGTTCGCGAGCCGCGCCCGCCCCGTTTCGATGCGCAGGAGCTGTACGGCATCGTTCCGGCCGACATCCGCGCGCCCTATGACGTGCACGAGGTCATCGCGCGCCTCGTCGACGGCTCGGAACTTCATGAGTTCAAGCCCCTCTACGGCACAACGCTGGTCTGCGGTTTCGCGCGCCTGTGGGGAATGCCGGTGGCGATCCTCGCCAACAACGGCGTGCTGTTTTCCGAGGCGGCGCTCAAGGGAGCGCACTTCATCGAGCTTGCCTGCCAGCGCCGCGTGCCGCTGCTGTTCCTCCAGAACATCTCGGGCTTCATGGTCGGCGGCAAATATGAAGCCGAAGGCATTGCCAAGCATGGCGCCAAACTGGTTACGGCAGTGGCCACCGCCAGCGTTCCGAAGATCACGGTCCTGATCGGCGGCAGCTTCGGTGCCGGCAATTACGGCATGTGCGGACGCGCCTATGGTCCCCGTTTCCTGTTCACCTGGCCCAATGCGCGGATCAGCGTGATGGGCGGCGAACAGGCGGCCAGCGTGCTCGCCACCGTGCATCGCGACGCCGAGAGTTGGACGCCGGAGCAGGCGGAAGCCTTCAAGGCGCCCATCCGGCAAAAATATGAGGATGAGGGCAATCCCTATTACGCCACCGCGCGCCTGTGGGACGACGGGGTGATCGACCCGGCCCAGACGCGCGACGTCCTTGGCCTCGCCCTCGCGGCCACGCTGAACGCCCCGATCCCCCAGCGGGCGCAGTTCGGCGTGTTCCGGATGTGAGCGGACCGTTTACCATGAAGGGGACCGGCGCGTGATCGAAAGCCTTCTGATCGCCAATCGCGGCGAGATCGCCCGGCGGATCATCCGTACCGCCCGCAGGATGGGCGTGCGGACGATCGCCGTCCATTCCGATGTCGACGCTGCCATGCCGTTCGTCCGCGAGGCCAACGAGGCGGTGTGCATCGGTCCCGCCCCCGCGCGCGACAGCTATCTGATGCAGGACCGGGTGATCGAGGCTGCGAGGGCGACCGGGGCCGAAGCGATTCATCCAGGTTACGGCTTTCTGTCCGAAAACGCAGCGTTCGCCAAAGCGGTGACAGGCGCGGGCCTGCTGTGGGTGGGACCGCCGGCGACAGCCATCCGGGCCATGGGCCTCAAGGATGCCGCCAAGGCACGGATGATCGCCGCCGGTGTGCCCGTCACCCCCGGCTATCTGGGCAACGACCAGTCCCCCGAGCGTCTCCGCAAGGAGGCCGACGCGATCGGCTATCCGATCCTGATCAAGGCCGTCGCGGGTGGCGGCGGCAAGGGGATGCGGCGCGTCGACGAACCCGCCGCCTTCGCGGACGCCCTCGCCAGCTGCCAGCGCGAAGCGGCCGCATCGTTCGGCGACGACCGCGTCCTGCTTGAGAAATATATCCTTTCGCCGCGCCACATCGAGGTTCAGATTTTTGGCGACAGCCTCGGCAACGTCGTCCACCTGTTCGAGCGGGATTGCTCGCTCCAGCGCCGTCACCAGAAGGTGATCGAGGAAGCCCCGGCACCCGGCATGGATAAGGAGACGCGCGAGGCGGTGTGCGCCGCCGCCGTCAGGGCCGCCAAGGCGATCGACTATGTCGGCGCCGGCACCATCGAGTTCATCGCCGATGCCTCCCATGGCCTCAGCGCCGATCGCATCTGGTTCATGGAAATGAATACCCGGCTGCAGGTCGAGCATCCGGTGACGGAAGCGATCACCGGCGAGGATCTGGTCGAATGGCAACTTCGCGTCGCGTCCGGCGAGCCCTTGCCCAAGACGCAGGAGCAGCTGGCGATCAGCGGCTGGGCGATGGAAGCGCGGCTCTATGCCGAGAATCCGGCGACCGGCTTCCTGCCCTCGATCGGACGGCTCGACCATCTGACCTTTCCCGACCAGGTCCGCGTCGACAGCGGCGTCGAGCAGGGAGACGAGGTCACTCCCTATTACGACCCGATGATCGCCAAGCTGATCGCCACGGGCCGCACGCGCGCCGAGGCGGCCCGCAAGCTCGCGGACGCGGCGGGACAGGTCCGGATTTGGCCTGTGCGTACCAACGCCGCCTTTCTGGCGAGGGCGGCGGCGCATCCCGACTTCATAGCCGGACGGATCGACACGGGCTTCATCGAGCGGCACGCCGATGCTCTCGTTCCACCCGCGGAGCCATCGGCACGCATTCTCCAGGCCGCCGCGAGGGCGATCCTGCCGCCCCGCGGACACGGCCCCTGGAGCGACCTGACCGGCTTTCGCCTGAATGCACCGTCGTCCTCCCTGGTCGAGGTCGAAGTGGGCGCTAACCGCTATCTGGTCGCATTGTCGGCGGCCGCCCCGCAGGCCACGGTCGAAGGCGATATCCTGTTTCTGGACGGGGAGGCCTGGCCCTTTGGTCCCCGCCGCGCCGATCATGTCGCAGGCGCGGGCGCGGGGGGCGACGGTATGATCCTGGCGCCCATGCCGGGGTCCGTGATCGCTGTACTGGCCGAGGCGGGACAGCGGGTCGGCAAGGGCCAACGACTGGTGGTGATCGAGGCGATGAAGATGGAACAGGCGCTGGTCGCTCCCTTCGATGGAACGCTCGCCGAGTTGAAGGCGACCGTCGGCGACCAGGTGAGCGAAGGCACCCTGCTCGCGCGGATCGAGGGAGAGGATTGATGGCCGGGCGCTATTTCGACCAATGGCGGATCGGCGATCGCATCGCCCATGACATCCGCCGCACCGTTACCGAAACCGACAATCTGCTCTTTTCGGTCATGACCCACAATCCGCAGCCGCTGCACATCGACGCCGAGGCCGCCCGGCAATCCGAATTCGGCCAGATCGTGGTCAACGGCACCTTTTCCTTCGCGCTGATGGTCGGGCTCTCGGTCGCCGATACGACGCTGGGCACACTCATCGCCAATCTCGGCTATGACAAGCTGGTCATGCCCCGGCCCGTTTTCCTCGGCGACACGCTGCGTGCCTCGACCGAGGTCGTGGAACTGAAGGACAGCCGCTCTCGTCCGACCGCCGGCATCGTCACCTTCCGGCATGAGTTGCTCAACCAGGACGACGAGGTCGTCTGCCAATGCCTGCGCACCGCCCTGCTCCACCGGGCACCGCAATGAGGCTGCGTTCCCTGCTGTTCGTCCCCGGCGACCGGCCCGAGCGGATGGAGAAGGCGCTGGGCCTGGGCGCCGACGCGCTGATCCTCGATCTTGAGGATTCGGTCGCCCCATCGGCGAAGCACGCCGCCCGGGACGCGGTCTCCACATTCCTGCGCAGGGCGCGGCAGGGCCCACGCTCCGCCCTGCTGGTCAGGCTCAATCCCGTCGGCAGCGCGCAGATCGACGATGACCTGGCGGCCCTTGAGGATACGCCTCCCGATGCGTGGATGCTGCCGAAATCCGAAGGCGCCGCAACCGTTCAGACGCTGGTCGACAAGATCGGTGCGACACCCATCCTGCCCATCGCCACGGAAACGCCCGCGGCCATATTCGGTCTGGGCAGCTATCAGGCGGTTGCGGACCGGCTGCTGGGCCTAACCTGGGGAGCAGAGGATCTGCCTGCCGCGATCGGCGCCGCCAGCGCGCGCGAGGCGGATGGCCGCTACACGCCGCCCTATGAACTGGCGCGGTCGCTGACCCTGTTCGGGGCGCATGCGGCGGGAGTTGCCGCGATCGAGACGGTCTATCCGCAGTTCCGCGATCTCGACGGCCTCGCCGCTTATGCCGCCCGAGCCCGGCGGGACGGCTTCAGCGGCATGATGGCGATCCACCCCAGCCAGGTGCCGGTGATCAACGCAGCCTTCACCCCCAGCGAACAGGAACTCGCGCAGGCCCGTACGATCATGGCGGCCTTCGAGGACAATCCGGATGCCGGCGCCCTGCAACTGGATGGCAGGATGATCGACGCTCCGCACCTCAAGCAGGCTCAAAGGCTTCTCGCCCAGGCAGGTGAGAATGTGTGATAGAAACTTAAATTCGCGCCACATCTAAATGAAAAATATGTAATATACTTAAATCTCCACATCGAGCCGCAGCACCGTTTCCAGCATCACCGCCGTACCCGCCCCCAGTTCGTCGGCCGTGGCATATTCGTCGGGCGTGTGGCTCATGCCCCGCAAGCAGGGGATGAAGATCATTCCCATCGGGCAGATCGCGGCCATGAACGCGGCATCGTGGCCTGCGCCACTGGCGATATCGACCGACGGATAGCCAAGGGCGGCAGCGGACGCGCCGATGCAGGATCGAATACGCGGATCGCAATGGGCGGGCACGCCGTCGGATAGCACCGTCATCGACGTCCGCCGCACCTGGGCGTTTCCAGCCATCGACAGGCTTTCGCGATCCAGCAGCCCGGTGAACTCCTCGATCAGCGCGGCATCGGAACTGCGGACGTCGACCACCAGCTTGCAGCGGCCGGGAACGACGTTGGAGCCGCCGGGGTGAAGCGCCATGATGCCGACCGTCGCGACGAAATAGCGCTCGTCCCGCGTAGCGAAGGTTTCCGCATGACGCCGGATGGCGACATGGGTGAGCGCGCCCGCGTAGCCCGCATCCTGGCGCAGGTGCATCGGGGCGGTGCCGGCATGGGCGGCCATCCCCTCGAACATGATCTCGATCCGCCTGATGCCGACGATGCCGCTGACAACACCAATCGGAATGCCGTCATTTTCCAGCACCGGGCCCTGCTCGATATGCAGTTCGAGGAAGGCGGCCAGATCAGTCCGGGCGGCGCTGGCGACATCATCCGGATTACCGCCGACATCGCGAAGCGCCTGTGCCAGCACGCGGCCATCGCCATCGGTCATGGCCAGCATCGCATCGTCGAGCCGCGAGGTCATTCCCCGGCTCCCGATGCATGACAGGCCAAAGGCGCTCGGCTCCTCGGCCAGAAAGTCGATGACCTCGATCGGGTGACGGGTCTTGTGCCCGCTTTCCGCGATGGCGCGCGCTACCTCGATCGCGGCGATGACACCGGCGATACCGTCGAACCGCCCGCCGGCAGGCACGGTGTCGCTATGAGACCCCATGGCGATCGCCGGTGCATTGGCCAGACGGCCTTCAAGCCGGCCGATGAGGTTACCGGCGGCGTCGACGCGCACGCTAAGCCCCGCCTGCTCCATGCGCCGTGTCAGCATGGCGCGCCCCTCGTCGAACAACGGCGTGAAGGAGCGCCGCGTATACGGGAGCGCCGGATCGGTGATTTCACCAAGGGCGATAAGGTCGTCCCACAGGCGTTCGACATTGATCGTCGGAGCCGAGGCCATGATCAGCGCCCCCGCATCAACGGACGCTGGAAACGACCGCTACCGGGCTCCGCGACGACCTTGCCATCAATGGCAACGGGCTTGCCGCGCAGAAAGGCGGCATCGATACGATAGGGCAGGTCGAAGCCTTCATAGGGGCTCCACTCGACCACGTTATTGCCCGACTTGGCAGGATCGTATCGATGGGGCGAAGGGCTCGCCAGCACGATATCGGCGTCACGCCCCACGGCCAATGCGCCCTTCGTCATGCCCAGCCGGAACAGGTGCGCGGGATTATGTGCCAGCAATCGCGCCGCGTGGCTGAAAGACATTCCGCGCTCCTTCAATCCTTTCAGAAGCAGGGGCAGCATGACCTCCAGCCCCGGCACCCCCGACGAATTCTCGAACATGTCCGCCTTGCTCTTGCGATCCAGCGACCAGCTGACATGGTCCGTCGACACGACGGTGATGTTGCCAGCCGCCAGATGACGCCAGAGCGCATCCCGCTGATCGCGTGGCCGGATCGGCGGGTTGACCTTTGCCAGCCCGCCCAGACGGCGCACGTCGTCCTCGTCCAGCATCAGATAGTGGATGCATGCCTCGATCGTGGCCTCATGACCGGAGGAGCGATAGGATGCGGCCATCTCATAGCCGCGCGCGATCGAACAATGGACGATGTGCGCCGCACAGCCCGTCGCCGCACCCAGCTCATAGACCTGAGCCGAGGCGAGCGCCTCCGCCACCGGGGGACGCGCGCGGCCATGACCGGCGGGGCTGGTGTCACCGCTCTGCCGCACCCGCTCCGTCATGGCGCGGACGACCTCGTCATCCTCGTTATGGACGCCGGCGATCAGCCCGTGCGGAGCAATGGCACTGAAGCAGTCGAACATCATCGACGGCGCGATGCGGGGGAAGCGGCGCGGGTGCGTGCCGAACGTCGAGAATTTGAACCCCGCCGCCCCTGCCGCGACCAGTGCGTCGATGTGTTCGGTGCCGTCTTCCGGATCGATCGTGGCATAGAGACCGAAATCGACGCGCGCCTGCGCCTCGGCCGCTGCGCGCTTGGCCGTCAGTCGCTCGGCTGTGCAGATCAGGTCGCCATCGTCATAAGGCATGTCGATGATCGTGGTCACGCCGCCCGCCGCGGCGCTGCGCGTGGACCAGATGAAATCCTCCTGATCCTTCTGGCTACGGCTGTGGACCTGGGCATCGATCGCGCCGGGGAGGACAAGGACGCCAGCGCCGCCATGCCGGTCGCCGTCGGGTGGCGTGCCGGTGCCGACATGCTGGACGGTGCCTTCGGACACCAGGACGTAGCCGTCTTCCAGCACGCGGTCGGGCAGGACGACAGTGCCGACGAAAACCTGATCGGACATGCGGGAGCACCTCTTCTTTTTGGCCGTCTCGATGGAGACCGGCGAGAATGTGCATAGGGATATCAGCGTGTCCGGCGGCTTCGTTAAAAGCCAATCCCGTCCTGACGCATAAGCAAATTCAATCCACGCGCCGCCTTCGCCCCTGGCTCAGTTCACTCCGGGCCGGACGCGGAGCGCGGCAGCGTCGTGATGGCGGCCAGGGCAGCCAAAGCTGCAGCGGCGACGTAGAGGGACGGACCCTGGGCGCCAAAGCCATTGGCCGACAACCACGTCACAATGGCCGGCGCGAAGCCGGCGAAGATCGTGATCGCGAGATTATAGGAAATCGACACGCCGGTGGACCGGATGTGGGTTGGGAACAGCCCGGCCAGCGCGGCGGGCATCCCGCCCGCATAAAGGCCGAACAACGCGCAGAAGCAGACATTGCACAGCAGCAGGACCGGGAACGAGTGAAACAGCTGGATCGCCCCCATCAAGGTCGGCGTGCCGACCAGCAGCGCCGCTGCCGCCAGGAGCAGTACGCGTCGTCCGCCGAACCTGTCGATGATGGCCCCGGAGACGAAGCACATCGCGGCAAGCACGACATTGCCCAGCAGGGCGGCGGTGAACGCCTCGGACGAGGAAAAACCCATTACCGTCTGCAAATGCACCGGCATGTAGATGACGAGCGCATAGGCCCCCACCCCCGACAGCACCGACAGGCCGAAGCCGCGCGCGATATTCGCACGATAGGCCTTCAGCGCGGGTAGGATCGGCGCGCGCTGCGGCCGCGCGGCCTGATCCGCGAGATATTCCGGCGTGTCCGCCAGGGTCGCGCGCAGCCACAGCCCGACCGGGACGATCAGCAGGCCGAACAGGAAGGGGACACGCCATCCCCACGCCGCGATCTCCTCCTCCGACAGACAGAAGCGAATGACGAGCGCCACCACCGCGCCCAGGATGTTGGATATCGCCATGCTGGCCTGCAGCCAGGCGGCGTAGCGGCCCTTGCGGCCGGGCGGGGCATATTCCACCAGAAAGGCGGTGGCGCCGCCGATCTCGCCCCCCGCCGACAAGCCCTGAAGCAGCCGTCCGGCCAGGATCAACCCCGCCGCCCATGCGCCGATCTGGTCATGCGTGGGGGCCAGGCCGATCACCAGCGTGCCCAGCGCCATGAGGCCGAACGTCAGCGTCAGCGCCGCCTTCCGCCCGACATAATCGCCATAATAGCCAAGCAGCACAGCACCCAGCGGGCGCGCGATGAAGCCGACACCGAAGGCGAGGAACGCCTTGATCAGCCCGGCCACCTCCCCGTCGCCAGCGAAGAACGCCGACGCGATATAGGGCGCGAACAGGATGAAGATCGCGAAATCATACCATTCGAAAATATTGCCGATGGCGGCGGCGGCGATTGCCTTGCGCCCGGTGACACGGGGCTGGCTTCCGGGGGCCGGCGTGATCGAAGGCCGGGTCATTGCGCGTCAGTGCCGATCTGGAAGTGGCGCAGATGCTTCCTCCGCGCCTCGTCCAGCGCGTCCGGATAACCCGCGTCGGCATAGCGCATCACACCGAGGCTGGTGTCGTTGGTGAGGGCCAGCTGGATACGCTCGGCGGCGGCGGCCGTGCCATCGGCGATCACGGTCACGCCGGCGCTGGTCATGAACCCGGCATAGCCGCCGCCACCCGAATGGATCGCGACCAGATCGGCCTGCGATGACGCCATCGCCAGCGCATTGATCAACGGCCAGTCGGTGATCGCGTCCGAGCCGTCCCGCATATTTTCGGTCATGATCTTCGGATGTGTCATCGCGCCCGCATCAAGATGATCGCGGGTAAAGGCGATCGGGCCATCCAGCACGCCTTCGGCAACCATGCGATTGACGGCAAGCGCCAGTTCCGTGCGCTCCCCATGGCCCAGCCAGGCGATCCGGGCCGGCAACCCTTCGACGGGGACGTGGTTGCGTGCCAGGCGGATCCAGTTGGTGACGACGCCGTTATCCGCGAACGCCTCCAGCACATGATCGTCGATGCGGGCGATATCGCGCCGGGAATTGGCGAGAGAGATCCAGCGGAACGGCCCGATCGCACGGCAGAACAGCGGACGCAGGAAGGCCTCGGTGAACACCGGGATGTCATAGGCATCCTCCACGCCGCCTTCATGGGCCTGGCTACGAATGAGATTGCCATTGTCGAAGACGATCGCCCCGGCACGCTGGAAACCCAGCATCGCGCCGACATGGCGAGCGATACTGGCGCGGCCCTCGGCGATCAGCCGTGCCGGCTCTGAACGCATCGCCAACGCCTCGGCCACGGTGAAACCCGACGGCACATAGCCATAGACCAGATCATGAGCCGACGTCTGGTCCGTCACGACGTCGGGCACGACACCACGGCAGAACAGTTCCGGGTAGATATCGGCGGCATTGCCGCACAGGCCGATCGACAACGCCCGGCGCTGCTTCACCGATTCCGCGACCAGCGCCAGCGCCGTATCCAGATTCTGCGCGACCACATCCAAGAGCCCGGTGGCGTGCCGCCGCGCGATCCGTGCCTCGTCCACCTCGACGCACAGGATGACCGCACCGGCCAGCCGACCGGCAAGGGGCTGCGCCCCGCCCATGCCACCAAGGCCGGCGGTGAGGACGAAGCGGCCCGCGAGGCTGCCGCCGAAATGCCGCTCCGCGATCCGGGCGAGAATCTCGTAGGTGCCCTGAATGACACCCTGCGATCCGATATATTGCCAGTCACCGGCGGTCAGCCCGCCCCAGCAGATCAGCCCGCGCTGCTCCAGATCATAGAACTGCTCGGGCGTGGCCCAGCGTCCGACGATGTTGCAGTTCGCCATGATGACGATCGGCGCGCGCTCATGCGTCTTCAGCACGCCGATCGGCTTTCCGGACTGAACGACCAGCGTTTCGTCGTCGGCGATCGTCTTCAGCGTATCGACAATGACGTCGTGGGATTCCCAGTTTCGCGCCGCCTTGCCGAGTGCGGCATAGACGACAAGGTCATCCGGCGCCTCACCCACCGCAAGAACATTTTCCAGAAGACGCAGCAGCCCCTCCTGCCGCCAGCCGCGACATCTTAGGGTCGTCCCCGAGGGGAGCGGGAAAGAACGGGCCATGATGTCTCTCAACCCAGGGCGTAGGCGGCGATGTCGATGTTCATCGCGCGTTCGACGGCGGGATAGACGCTGGGATCGCGCACGGAGGAGCTGAGGGGAATGTTCGTTTTGGGAACATGAAGCACCAGGAGCTCCATTCCTTCCTCGACATGCCCCACGCTCACCGGCCCGCCGTCTGAATCAAGGGTCGTGATGACGTCGGGATAGGTCGACAGACGTTGGCCGTCCGGACCATCCAGCGCCATATATTCGTTCATCACGTGCAGGGTGCTCGCGCCGTTGCCGCCGTCGACGGTGATCGTGCCGACGTCGAAGGCTTCGGACGTATAGATCACCCGCTTCGCGATCACCCGGCCCCGGACCACGATCGTGCCGGTCGTCGCCGCGCAGATCGCATCGACCACGGCAGCGCCCCCGGCGGGCGTTGCGTTCAGGATCGCCTCGCCAAGCGCCAGCGCGCGCGAGATGCCGCCGAGGGCCGCATGCTGCTCGACATAGGAGGCCGGCAAGGGATTGCGGCAGCTGGCGATGAACCCGCCGGCCATGTGCGACGCGGTGCGTAAAATGGGGGACACCTTGGCGGTGGCGCCGCGGGTCACGACCTCGATGTAGGCGCTCGAGGCTCGATGCCCGCCCGCCGCGGTCTGGATCATCGGCTGATCGCTGCCGGCCATGCCGATCGATCCCATGTCCCCGGTCGGGTGAGCGCGGATATCGCCCACCGCATCGACGACGACGAGGCCCAGTCGCGCCGCAGGAAGCCAGCCGTTCAGCGTGCTGGACATGCCGTTCTGACCGATGATCAATCCCATGAGAGGCTGGCCCAGCGCCTCCTGAAGCAGGGCGACGGCGCGGACATAATCCTCGCCGCGCATTTCCCATTGCGTCGTTCCGGCGGGCGCGCCGATCGCAGCGGCCGTCGCGATCCAGTCATCGGGTTCCAGTTCGTCGATCGAAACGAGTTCGGGCCGCCCCGCTTCCGTCGCTTCGCGACCCAACATCCTGCCATGATCGGCCCAGCCACCCCCGCCGCACGCGAAGATCGAGCCACCAAGCACGGCCGCCTCGACATCGCCCCTCTCCAAGAAGCGCCTCAACTCAATGCTCCTGATATTGGTTATTCAGCAACGCTATCAGTCGTCAGGGGACGGGAGAATTACGGTTCAGCGGCGAGAGGATCATAAGCAAATCCGCATCGCACTCCCTATCGCACACGGGTGACGGCCTCGCCCGCCGGCACCGCCACCGCGTCGAAAAAGCGTGCGGCAGGGGTGGTCCGCATGAAGTGCGCGATGGTCGCGCCATTGGGCGTTTGCGGAATCCCGCCCGCCCGGTCGCCGCCCAGCGGGACGACCTTGCGAAACCCCGTCCAGGCCTGCTCGCTCGCGCTTCCGAAACGCCGCGCAGGATCCTGAGTGCGCCGGACATCGATCCAGCGCGCCGCGATATTGAGATCGAAACCCAGCAGATCGAG
Source organism: Sphingomonas sanxanigenens (assembly GCA_037190805.1). Taxonomy (GTDB): domain Bacteria; phylum Pseudomonadota; class Alphaproteobacteria; order Sphingomonadales; family Sphingomonadaceae; genus JBBCJR01. Next base: position 521,292 of record JBBCJR010000004.1, read on the forward strand.
CGTCAGGTCGACGATCTGGCGGGCACGGCTGGCCTTCAGCCGGGTTTGAGCCTGCAGTTCCTCGACGCCATTGACGCCTGCATTGCCCTCGGCGGCGATCGGTACGGCGAGGCTCTGGATTTCCTGCCATATGTCGATCGGCGCATAGCCGCCGGACCCATATCTGACCCCGGCGGGCAGCACCGTGGCCGCATCGACGCCCGTGAAGAACGGGCTGCCGAAGCGTTGCATGCGATGCAGCACGGCCACGTTCATATTGGCGAGCGCGATGCTGAACCCCTCGATATCATTGGCGAGCGGAAACGGGTCCCAGTTCGCGTTCGAGAGGATATAGCCGGATTTGCCGCCGCTGCGCGGGCCGGGCTTCACATAATAGCGCAGCAGTTGCGGCGTCGACAGTTCCCAGCTGTCCGACGGCGTCGCGCCCAGCTTGATCGTGGGATTGTGGTCCGACGTGTTCATCTGGAACAGGACGGAATCGCGCAGCGCCGACCACGCCTTCCACGCCGACGCCTGACGGATGGACGATGCCCTCAGACTCTCCGCATCCTGAATGATGCGATGAGGATCGGCCTCGAACAGATAGCTGCCTTTCAGCATCGCCAGGATCTTGCCGGCATGCCAGTTCAGCCATTTGTCGGGCCGGTCCGCCTGCACCGGCGCGGCCAAGGGCGTCACCGACGAATTCATGCCGTTCAGATCCATGGCATAGATCAGGTCGGCCCATTCCAACGCCCATTTGGCATCGTGCACCAGGAGCGCCGCCTGCGCCGCCGCATAGGCATTGGCGCTGGTCAACATGTTGGCGTCGGCGCCGAACGGCTCCAGGGGCTTCAGTCCGGCCTTCGCCAGCGCGGCCGCAGCCGGCATGCGCTCGCCCTGAAGATAGACCTCGCCTTGGCCGATCATCGCCGCCCCGACATTGGCGAGCGCTGTCAGATCCCCCTCGCCCACCGTGCCGCGCGCGTTCACCACCGGCGTGATCCGATGATTGATGAAATCCACCAGCAGGGCGGCCAGCGCGGGGCTTGGCGCATTATGCGTCATTGCATTGGCGCGCACCGCCATCATGGCGCGCACAATCTCTTCGTCGGTGATTTCCGGACCATAGCCGGCATTCGCACCGCTCAAGAAGGCGCTCATCTGCTGCCGGGCGATGACCGGTCGGTTCTCGGCGCTCTCGGGATCGCCAGCGAAAATCACGGTTTCGCGATTGCCGCCGGTGCCGCGGTTGAACCAGTAAATGGAAATACCCTGCGTCGCGCCGTCCAGAAGCAAGCCATAGGCATCCGCCATCCGCTGTCTGGCTTCCGGAGCCACCGCGACCTTCGCGCCGTTCCGGGCGATGTCGATCAGCTGCTCGATGGTCAGATCATGCCCGGTCAGAACGACCGTTCGATCCGCCATCGTCGCCGTGATCGCCTGATAGGGTGCCGCCCGCTGCGACGCGACCTGAGCCTGGGCGGCCGGCGACAGCGCCAGTATCGCCGCTCCGCCAAGAATCAGAAAGCAGCGCCTCCAGCTCGCAAGCGCAGTCGCACCCGACCGTCCCGACCCTGTCGACCGCCGTTGGCAAGTCACGCTCACAATCACCTCCCTGCGGCGCTCATTGGATCGTCTGCGGCAAACCGTGCTCTGCGCGAAGCCTATCGGGCAGCGTCGATCGATGCACGCAGGCCGGGCACGAACTCAGCGCCCGTTCTCACCTCCAGGTCCGATCCGGCCAGGTCCTGCCCGAACGGCTCGGCGGCTCCACCCAGGCATTTGGCCAGGAAATGCTCCGCCACGGCATGGAACGAGACCTTGGTCTTCTGCTTCTCGTACACATGCCCTTCGTCGGGATAATAGACGTACGTCACCGGATGCTTGCGCGCGTCAAGCGCAGCGACGATCTGGTCCGACTGCGAGGGCTGCACGCGCGGGTCATTGGCGCCGTTCGTCACCAGCAGCGGCACGCGGATGCGGTCCACACGCGCCATCGGCGAGCGGCTCCACAGATCGGCCCTGCCGGCTTCGGTTCTGGGATCATTGACCCGCGTGCGGAACTGCGGACCAAGCTGCGGTTCCCACCAATCAGGCATCTGGCTGAGCAGCTCCGGCAGATTGCTGGGTCCGGCGAGATCGACACCGCAGGCGAAGACCTCGGGCGTGAAGCTGAGCCCGACAAGAGTCGAATAGCCGCCGTAGGACAATCCGTAGATCGCGGTCTTGCCGCGATCCGCGATGCCCTGGCCGACCGCCCAATTGACGGCATCGATCAGGTCGTCGTGCATCTTGCCCGACCATTCCTGGTTCGAGGCGGCGATGAAGGCCTTGCCGAACCCGACGGAGCCGCGGAAATTCACGGCGAGCACGGCATAACCGCGATCCGCGAGCCATTTGGCTTCTTCATCGTAAATCTGGTTGTCACGCAGCCATGGCCCGCCGTGAACCAGCAGCACCATCGGAATCGCCTTGTCCAGCCTGCCTTGCCCGTCGAGCGCGACGCCGCGTGGAAGGGTGAGATAGCTGACCAACTGCTTGCCATCCCGCGACGGGATGACGACAGGCTGCGTTTCGCCGACGGCCTGGTCCTTCAACTGCTCCTTGGCGGAAAACAGCATCGTCGCCTTGCGGGCGTCGCGGTCCCAGATAAAGAACCGATCGGGACGGTTGCCGGTAATCGCTTGGATCAGCCATTTTCTGTCGTCTGGCGTCTGATCCTCGATCGTGAACTGCCCGCCAACTTCCTTTTCGATGGCGGCGAAGTCGGCCGCCACCTTGGGCGAGCGCACCGTCCACTGCTTGAGCCCGGGATCTTCAAGGGTGGCGAGCACCCCGTCGTCACCCATCAGCGCATTGACGATGTCCGCCGATACCGCACCCGCCAGCCGCGTCACCGCGCCCGTGGCGATGTCGATCGAGACCAGATCGGCCTTGTCGGAAGCACGGCTGTCGATCAGCCTGAGCTGGCCGGACTTGTTCAACCCGATCACCCTGGATGAACGCAGATCGACCAGCGGCATGGTCAGCAGCGTCTCTCCCGCCCGCCCGCCGGTCAGCAACTCATATGTCGCCGATCCATTCTCATTGACGCGAACGCCGATACGCGGGGTCAGGTCCGGCGCGGCAATGAAGCTCGTGTACTTCCCGGTATTGGTATAGACGCGCTTGCTCGCGCCACTGGCGAGATCGACTTCATAAACATCCGGATAGCGCTGATCGCGCTCATTATGGGCGATCAGCGCGATGCCGGGACGATCGGCCGAAGTGCGCACCAGAACGCTCCTGACCGCGCGATCATTGCCAAGGTCGCGTATCGCTCCCGTGCGGACATCCACTGCGGAGATCTGGGTGACCTCCTCGCCGCCACTGTCCTTCATCAGCAGGATATGCGTCCCGTCCGCACTCCAGCGATAGCCATCCGGTCCGCGCGTCCTGAAGTCCGTCAGCACGCGCCCTTCGCGAGGGGCGGCGATCGGCGCGATCCAGAGGTTGTTCACCCCGTTGACGGGCCGAAGATAGGATATCCACTTTCCGTCAGGAGAGAAATGAACCTCCGAATAGGAGTTCGTGGCAAAGAACATCGCGCGCGGGATCAGCGTCCCAGGCGATAACTGACCGCCGATCGCCGCTGTCCCGCATAGCGCTCCAAGCGCGGCCGCAAGACTGATCGCCAAGGTCCGACGCCGGTCGAAGCTTGGCAACATGCGGAAAGATCGACGGTCCATTTACGTCTCCAGATCATGCATCGCCAAGCTTCGCTGGCTTCTGCAGGTGTTTCAAAAGTCTATTTGGCGCGCGTCGTCCCACTCGGAACATAGTCGAACGACTGCGATGACACCGCCGTCCGTTCGATCTGTTCCTGAGCCAGATCGATGCGTTTGAAGTGGTTCTGAGCATGCATGGCCACCTGATCGGTCAGATGCGGATTGCCATTGCCCGCCGCATCGATGAACTGGTTCTGCCCGCCGATCTCGATCACCGAATAGAGCGCGCGATCCTTGTTCAGCTCCATGCTGCCGACCCAGGACTCTCCGCCATTATGCGGCACCATCGCTGGTCCGAGGTTCAGTGCCGACCAGGTCGGACTGATGCGATCCTCGTCGCCAGGCAGCGGCGGACGAGCTGGATCCACGGCCTTGCTGTTGAAGTACTTCCAATAGATCGGTGAACGCCATTCCCGCATCGGCTTGCCGGGGAAGCGCCCCCTCACCGCCGCGATCGTCTGCCTGACCGTGTCGATCAGCACCTCGTCCCGCGACCGGCCGTTCAGATAGTCGAAATTGACCGGCAACGGCGCGGCCGACCCCTGCAAGGCCCGGTACAGAAGGCTGGTCTGGTATTTGAGATAACGGCCGTCATCGACCTTCTTCCACCAGTCCTCGATATCGTCGCTGAAGATCGTCTTTGGCGCAATCTCCAGCCATTCGCGGAACAAGGTGAGGCCGGGATTGTCATAATAGCCGTCGCTGTTCAGGTCCTCGTACAGCCCGTCCCAGGACAGCATCAGGTCGATCGCGGTCGCGACCTCGGCATCTCCCGATGCCGTCTTGGCGGCGTTCAGGAACGGCGCGAAGAAATCCGGGGAGGTCTGGGTGCGGTCGCGCGCGCCCATCGCGTTCCACAGCTTGCGATTGATCTCATGCACGTCGATCAGCGTCAACGCCGTGCCGGCCGCGGCCAGCCGGCTGCCCAGCCAGGTGCGATAAGTCGCTCCGATCCGCGCATCGTCGCCCTCGCGCATCCAGCTGGTGGCCTTGCTGTTCCAGGTGTGGATGTAGCCCTGCTTGGGATTGCGCATATGCGGGCGCTCGGCGAAGGACAGGAAGCCCTGCCATTCATATTCGCCGGTGCCGGGCGTCGGCAGCCTGGAATCCGCGCCCTCCGCCCGCTTCGGCATCAGGCCGGTTTCCCAGAAAGCGATCTGGCCGGTCTCGTCGCCATAACAGACACCGAAGCTGGTCGCGAGCTTAGCCACGCCCTTGCTCTCGAACTCGTCGATGTTGCGGGCGCGATTGATCTCCACGATCGCCACCCAGTTATCGAGCTCGTGCCCACGTTGGGCGACGCGCTGCGTATAGGCGATGCCGTTTTCGACATCCCACGCGAAGACGCGGCCATGAACGGTGCTGACAACCTCGTGCTTTACCGGCTCGCCGCCCTTGACAAGGATGGTGTCGGCACGGCGCTCCATGTTGTGCCACTTGCCGTTGTGCCAATATTGGTATCGGTTCTTCGGGTTCAGACGCTCGGCAAAGGTATCGGTGGTGTCAGCATGCCCCGACGTGATCAGCCAGCCATGCTGCGGTCCGCGACCCATGATCGGCACCGCCCAGGCCGCGCCGGTAAATCCAGCGCTGCTGAAACCGCCACCATGCAGGCCGACCTCGGGACCGTCGGCGGTCGCCTCCATCATCAGCACCTTGCCGGTGGCGGAGCGTTGCGGGCCGATCACCAGGCAGCGGCTATGCTCCTTCTGGGTTTCCTCCGGCATGTCGACCTTTGCCGCCACCTTGCCACTGGCGGGTGGCAGGGTGAGATAGGTGGCGACCGGCATGGGCTGCGGCGGCGCCAGGTCATCTCCCGCCGGAATCGTGGTCGGCGAATCCGGGTCGCTGATCGGCATGACGTCGTCGAAAATCTGACGCCCGACCTTTTCACCGTAGCGCGCCGTCATCGCGTTGAGGAACGACAGGTTCTGGGTTTCGTAACCGCCGCGCCCTCGAGGGAATGCGGCAACGATGTTCAGATAGTCGAGCAGCGTCCACCGCTGCGGCTTGTAGCCCCATTGCTTGAACTCATACGGGGTCTTGCGGTCCGGATCGGCCTCGACCTCGGCAATGGCCTTGTTGATGCCATCGACATAGGCCTGCATCATCTGCTGATGCTCTTGCGGGATCGAGCGGTACATCCGCATCAGCTCCGCCGCGTCGAGCAGGCGATTGCGGGAGGTCATGTCGTACCGTACGGCGGAGGGGCCCATCACCTCGGACCGCCGGCCCGCCGCACCGAGCCGCGACAACTCCAGATCGACGAGCCGGTCCTGCGCGACCGCATAGCCAGCGCCGAACATGACCGCCGCCGAGGTCTTGGCAAAAACATGCGGCACGCCTTTGGCGTCGCGAAGCACCCGCACCGGTTCGGAACTGGAGCTCGACCGCGGTTCGGCGGCTTGCGCGCCGGTTACGGGGATCATTTGTACGATCATCAACGACGACAGGATGGCGCGTTTCATGGCAGGTCCCTCTCAGGGTAATCCTAGCGGTCCTTGTGGCACAGAACGATCGCGACGGCCCGCCAAGTTGGCTTGCCGTCCTTTGCAGATTGCCGCGCGCGCTGTGCCCATTGGCCAGGAACGATGTTCTTTGTCGATAAAGCAGTCATGAAAAGGATGACCTGGCACGGACATCGCGCCACTCGAGACATATTCCAGGCCGCGGGCACCTTGCCCCACTCTCTGCAATCTGGACTCAAGTGACAATGACGTCTCGCGCCAGGCCATCATTGTATCAGAACTTCAACCGAGCCGACATGGCATAGCTACGCCCCAACAGACCGGCGAAATAGGTTGCAATGCCGTCGCCGGCGAGCGTCGCATATTTCGGCGCGCCGGTATTGAAGAGGTTCGACACCGTCATCCGCATTTCAAGATTGTCGGTGACGGCATAGCCGATCGCTCCGTTGAACACCGTCCAGGCCTTGACGCCCCGGACGTCGCGGGCGTTCGGCGCGTCGGAATTATCGAACGCCGCCTTGCTGATGTAGATGCCCTGACCGAAGACGGTCAGACCGCCATTCGTCCAGGTCACGCTACCGGTGCCGCGATGCTTGCTGTTGCCGATCTGACCGGCGCGACGTGTCAGGTCGGTTCCCGTGACCGAGAAGTCGAGCTTCGACGTGTACTGGTAGTTGGCCGATAGCGCGAGACGGCTGTTGCCGACGTCGAACCCGTAGCTGAGATTGGCGGTCAGGCCCTCGAAGTTGACGAAGCCGGCGTTGATATAGCCTGTCGAGATCGAGGTGATCTGGCCCTGCGCGTTACGGGTGAACTGACCGCAGACATCGGCGCTCGGGTAATTCGCACTGTCATAACAAGCGGTCAGCAGAGTCGTGCCGTTGAGTGACTCGATCGAGTTGCGGAGCTTGATGTTGACCCAATCGACCGAGGCGATCAGCCCGGGGATGAAGCGTGGGGTCAAAATGGTGCCGACCGTCCACGACCGTGCCTCTTCGTTCTTGAGGTTCGGATTGCCGGTGATGTCGATCGGCTTGGCGGCGTTGGTGATGTCCGACGAGAAGGGCTGCGAGATCCCCGCCGCGGCGCAGTTTGCCGCGCGCCGCCCCGGCTCCGTGCCACTGGCCACGAAGCGCGTGTCGCAAGGGTCGTTGACCAGCGACAGCACGGTGGAATTGGGCAGGAACAGCTCAGTGATCGCCGGAGCACGAATGGACCGCGTGTAGTTACCGCGCAGTTCGATGTCGGAGGTTGGCGACCAACGTCCGCCGGCTGTCCAGGTGACATCGCCACCGGCCAGCGAATGGTCGACATAGCGCACTGCACCCTCGACGCTCAGCTTATTGATGAGCGGAATGCCCATCGACGGACTGACGATCGGGATCAGCGTTTCGCCATAGACCTCGCGACTGATGAAGCTGCCGCGAACCGGCGTCCGCGGGAAGCCCCGCGCCTCGCCGGACTGCGACAGGAAGTCCGGATCGAAGGCCGACGATTCCTTGCGCCAGTCGACACCCGACGCGAAGCTGAGATCGCCGCCCGGCAGGGTAAGAAGGCTGCCAGTGATATTGGCGGTGAACACGGTCTGCTTGATCCGGCTCTGCGATGTCGCGTTGGCCGTCACGAAAGCGACCGCAGCCGGGTCAGGCGTGTCCGAGAACACATTGAGCGGCACACAGCCGTTCAACGGATTGCGGCAAACGATGGTCCCGTCCGGGTTCTGGATGACATCCACCGCCTGATGGAGACGGTTGGCAACAGTCGCGATCTGGCTGAAGTCGCTCTTGGTTTCGCCATGCGAGGCCGCAACGCTCCAGGAGAACTTGCGCTCGCCAGCCATGAAGTCGCCTTCGAGCGACGCCATCGCGCGCAGCAGCGTCTGGTTGGAATAGCTCGGGCGACGGCCTTCCAAGTTCTGCGCGGCCTTGTCGATGTAGAAGCCCGGCGTATCACCGACGCCGTCATTGTTGAGATCGAGGATATTGTCGGGCGCACCATCACCATCCAGATCGGTGGCCTGAGCCAGAATGGCCCGCGACGCGTCGGAAAGGAACGGATTGTCCAGCCGGATCACATAAGGTCCGAACACGGGGCGGCTGTCCCGATCGGCTGCGACTGCGGACGTCACGGAGTTATAGTCCGTCTGGATAGCCGGCGAATTCGCTTTCGTCCGGGAAACCCAACCTTCCATATGCAGCCGCAACGACGGATTGAATTCGTAGTTGACGAAAACATTGCCCATGTAGCGCTCGCTGCGCGCCAAGAGGGTCGTGAACTCGCTCAGATTAAGCCCGTCGCCGCCGACGGACGAGATCGGATCGATCACAATGCCGGTGTTATAGGGCACGACTTCGCCGCTGGGCGAGAAACGCAGATAATTGCCGGCGCCATCACGCGCACCGCCACCGTCAAGGGCCAGATTGCGGCTGGTCAGGATGATGCCGTCAGGTGACGTCGCGTTGATCCGGGTGTCACGCGTCGCATTGTTGTTGAACGGTGACGTCGAACCCGGCAACGGGGATTCGAATGACCACGCCGCGGCCGTGTCCGCACGATCGGTCTCGCGCAGGCCGCCCTGATAGTTATACTCGCCGTTAAAGACGATGTTGCCGCGCCCATCGGCGAAGTCGAAGCCGTACAGCGCCTGAGCCCGATACCTGCTGGCATCGCCATGTTCGGTCGTACCACCCGTTACCGTGGCGTCGAAGCCGACGAAGCGCTTCTTGAGAATGATATTGATTGTGCCCGCGATGGCGTCGGCGCCGTAGATCGGCGCACCACCAACCGCGATCGTCTCGACGCGTTCGATCAGGGCCGTCGGGATCAGGTTAAGGTCGACCTGCTGGCCGGGCGAGCGAGAGTTCGCGGACGGATTGTTGGCGCCGGGAAAACGCATGCCGTTGACGAGCGTCAGCGAGCGCTGCGAACCGAGGCCGAAGAAGTTGACGAAGCTCTGGCCGGTCGTGACGCGGCCGCCCGAGTTGCTGCTGCCGATCGGCGTCTGGCCAGGCACGCCGAAGCCAGGCAGTTCGTTCAGAACTTCACCGATGCTGTTGGCGGCACGTTGCTCGATGGTCACAGCCGAGAGGACCGTGGTCGGCTGCACGGTGTCGTACCCGCTACGGCGGATGCGCGAACCGGTAACGACGATATCGCCGAGGTCACCGGCGTCGCCCTCAGCCTCCTGCTGACTACTAGGCGTCACGGCTCCCTGCGCCCAGGCGGGCGCGGCCGCAACGACCAGCGACATAATGCTCGCGTTGACGATCAAACGCAGGCGCAACGATCTGTTTGTCTCGAAAGACATTATAATTCCCCTTTCATTAAAATATCAGTAATCGCGTTAATCTGAAAAATTATCCATTTCACGCATCAGTCAACGGACGATTATTTAAGCATTCGTCCGTCTTTTTTTACAACTTCTCCGTTCTTCATAACGAAATCGACTTTCTGGAGAACATTCACATCTTTCAGAGGATCACCTTCCACTGCAATGATATCCGCCAATCGGCCAGCCTGGACCGATCCGATGCTGTCGCTTTGTCCCAGCAGATCCGCCGCGTTTCGGGTCGCCGACAGAATTGCATCCATCGGCGTTACGCCCGTGCTCACCATCAACTGGAACTCCTCGGCCTTGTTACGCCCATAGGCCGCGCCCTGATCCGTCCCGAACGCGATGCGGACGCCAGCGCGATAGGCAGCGGCAATATTCTTCCTCATCTGGGGGACGACTTCCTTGGCCTTGTCCGCCACGGTCGGCGGCAATTCTTCCGGTGTCGTGAGCGCCTGTCTGTGGATCACGTCGGCGACGAGCATAGTGGGAACCAGATACGTCCCACGCTCCTTCATGAGGCGATAGGATTCGGCGTTGGCGTATGTGCCATGCTCGATCGAATCCACGCCGGCGCGTACGGCGGCGTTGATCGCCTCCGTACCGTGGGCGTGCGCGGCCACCTTCATCGATAGGGCATGTGCCGCTTCGACGGCGGCATGCATCTCCGCCTCCGTCATGGTCATCGCCTGCGGATCATCGCCGATGGATGCGACACCGCCGGAGGGATAAATCTTGATTACCCGAGCACCGCGGCGATGATGGCTCCGTACCTTGCGGACAACCTCGTCGACTCCATCAGCGATCGTATTGTCGCGATTGTCGAAGGAAATATCCGGACGGACACCATTGTTCGGATCCGAATGGCCGCCGGTCGGCCCGATCGGTTCCATCGAGCTCCAGATACGCGGCCCGACGATACGGCCGCCATCGATCGCGCGGACGATCGCCGGCGCCGTCAGCGGGCCCGAGCCCAGATCCCGTATGGAAGTGAATCCCCATTCCAGCGTCTGGCGCACGTTGAGGACCGCATTGATGACGGCGTCGCCGTCAGTAAGAACAAAGCGGTTAATCGTCTGCCGCTGACCTGTATTGGAGATATGATCATGGGAATCGATAAAGCCAGGAAGAACAGTTTTACTTGAAAGATCGACAACCTCTGCGTCAGCGGGGGTGACAAATCCGTCCGATACGCCAGTGATGCGATCGTCGACCACACTGATCGAAACATTCTTTCTTGTCGGACCGCCCGTTCCATCGATCAGGCTGCCGGCATGGATGACAAGGGTTTTCGCGGAGACCTGTGCACCGGCCAGAACTATGGCTAGCGTAGAAAACACGCTTACATATTTAGCCAGGCGAACCATATTTTCTCCACATCCATTGTATCGCGCATATGATCGCGCCAACTGCTCGAAACGCAGACTATCCTTCCGGGCCAAGAAGGCGGTCCGCTTCCCGCGAAACACTCGCGATCAGGCCCTGAATGTAACCAAAAGCAAAGGCGTAGGAGCGCAGCTTCCTGGGATCGCCCGGATTATTCATCACATCTGGAACATGATCCGGAAGAAGCGAGCCGACCCAACCCGTGTCCCGCAGAACGCGGACACAGTCGGACATATCGACGTCACCTTCATCGATATAGGTTTCCATGAAATCGTTGCGCTTGCCACGAATATTCCGAAAATGAATCTGCGCCACCTTTCCGCGCTCGCAGAGGTTACGCAGCAGATTCAGATTTTCAGCATTGCCGTTCAGCGCGGCTCCCGCGACAGCAGTATCGTATGTAAATCCATTATGAACGTCATCGACAATTTTTTCATAGCGATACATCGCTTCCGCAAAGTCACCGGCGTTCCAATTGTCGACGCCCTTATACCCCAGGGGCAAGCCACCCGGATCATAAGGATGACAGGCGAGGCGAATATTATACTCGCGCGCCACCGGCACCACGCGTTTCAGGAATACCTCGATGCGTGACCAGTAGTCATCGTGCGATATCCGGCCGACGACGGTTTCCGGCAGGTCCTTATACCCCTCTTCCAGCTTGAACCCATGATAGGTCGAGCCGCCGCGGCCCGGCATGCTGCGGTTCCGCTGGATCGGGATCATCGTCCAGTGATAGCTGACCAACGTGACGCCGGCCTGGTTCGCCTTGCGGATATTGTCGCAGATCGTATCGAGATAGCGGTTGCGATCCGGCCCTGGTTCCATGGCGATGTAGGAGGAATCCATGCGGATCCCCTCGAGGACCATGTCGGCGGCGCGGCAATCGTCCTGCATTCCCTTCAACCGGTCGAGCGACCAGGGGCCGTCCGGCTGAAGGAAGTCGCCGAACCTGGAATGCAGCGCATTTTCAGCCGCGGACACCTTGTCTCCGCCCTTGGCCGTGAGATAGCGGACATTCATCCGGCGAAAATAATCGAGGCTTTCCCGCGAAGTCAGGTTGTCGGTGTCAACCTTGATCCAATAGTCACCACCGGCCCTGATGTTGTTGTTCCGCCTGACCGGAAGGTCAGATATCACCCTGAAAGGACGATCATCGATCGAAGACGTTCCAGTGCCCGCAAGCGCAGCACTACCGCCGATAGGCGCAGCTGCGACCGATCCGATCAATGCTTTTGCAAAGTCCCTACGGTGCACTTGTGGCGCCCTCCCTTCGTTTGCGCCATTCTGCGTTGGCATGCGCCATTAACAAGGATGGCAACTTCTCAAATGCTCATAATTTTTTTTGAATACCCGCAGCATTCGATTTTCGGATCAAGTTAATGCATTGATATAATGATATTTTTCATCGGGCGACTGTGGAGCAGCGCATTGACCGGAACCGCGCCGCGCCCCATCTAGGCACAAGCTCGACGGCGAATGAACGATCCGGGATATAGGGGCAGCCTTGTGCATCTTCATCCTCACCACTCGGAAAGAATGATACACTGCAGGATCTGGAATGATGTTCTTTTCTTACCCATGACTAACCGCCTAGAGGGATACCTGTTCCATATTTCGCGGCTCTGGAGGAAGAATGATCCTCGATCATTTCATGGAGGGCATCGGGATCATCGATATTCGGCCCCCACTTCTCTCCTCGCCCTCTACGCGGCGGTCGTGAAGGAACGCCGATGATAGACCTGAGAGTGCTTGCGCATTTCCTGGCTGCTTGCGAGCATGAAAATCTCGGCTCGGCAGCACGAACCTTGAAGATCGCTCCGTCGACGCTGAGCGCCAGCCTCAAATCGCTCGAAACCCGCATCGGTATGCCGCTGTTTCGCAAGCAGAGCGGTGGGGTCGCTCCCCATCCCTCGGCGCACTGGCTCTATGGCGCGTCCATGTCGTTGCTGCTGCTGGAGGAATTCGCAAGGCGGCGTGTTGTCGCGCCGGGCGACGCCCCCGTGAGTCATTTGAAGATCGACATCAAGCTTCATTTCGCGTTCGGAAATTTCCGGCGCGCCCTCAGTCATGCGATCGCCGAGACCACGGTCGCCGAGCCTTTGGTCTTCGTCGACCCATGCTGGTCTACGGAGGGCACCGATTTCTTCGATCCGATGGCGACCGCCGCCCTCGATTTCGATGCGCACAGCCATATCGACATCGATACCGTGTCCCGTTCCGCACGGCCGGATGAAGGCGAAGTGACGCTTCTGGAAACCCCGTGGATTCTTGTCCGGCGGTCCTCGAGGCCAACGGAAACGCTGCCGCCGCCGGTCTTTACGTCGCCGGACACCTTCGTCCTTCCCGATCTGCCCGATGCGCTGATCAACCAGATCACGGCATGGGCCGAGCAATCCGGGCATGTCCTGCGATATCTGGACACGCCGCTTCGCGACTGGCCTCGAATTCTGGACGAGCAGCCGAATGCCAAGATCCTTCTGCCAGCCAGTGCGATCGGAACGCGCCTCGGTGTTTCCCGGATCGACGCGACGCTGCTCGATCCGCCGATCGCTTCGGCCATTATCGGCAAAGGCGACGGAACGCCGCTGGCCGACCGCTTTCTTGAGCGGCTCCAGGCCAAATTAGGCTGCAAGGACGCTTCGCCCGTCTTCTCGCCCGTGCTGACCGGCGGGCGAATTCACTATTTCAATCTGGTTCACGAGCTGCTCAGCGTTTCCGCAGCAGCACGCGCCGCCAATGTCGCCCAGCCCGCCTTAAGCCAGCAATTGCGCAAGCTCGAACAGTCGATCGGCGTCTCGTTGTTCGATCGCAGCACACTGGGCGTGGCCCGCACGTCCCAGAGCGACCGGTTCGCCCTCGCGACCACGTTTCTGGCGCGCCGGCTGAGGGAGGTGGAACAAGGCGGGCATCTGGCCGCGCTCACGGAAGGCGGGCGCCTCGTATTCGGGGTCATGCCGTCCGTCAGCCAGAACGGCTACCTGATAAAGAAGGTGACGGACGCGGTCATGGAACTGCGCGAACGGCATCCCAAAATGCGCCTTACCGTGCGCGAAGGGCCCAACAGCGTGCTCAAAGGGGCGGTACAACGCGGAGAGATCGGGCTCGCGATCGTCGAAGCGGTCACACCCCAGATGCCCCGTCTCATCCTCAACACCGCTGAGGATCTGGCGGTCATTACCGACGCCCGTCACCGCCTGCTTCCCGACGGCCCGGTGCGACTGGCCGATCTGGCCGATGTGCCTATGGCCTTGCCGACGACGTTGTTCGGGCTTCGCCAGCTGATCGACGGCACCGCGCGCGCGGCCGGGATCGAATTGAAGCTGCTGCACGAAATCGACGCTCTTTCCATGCTGGTCGCGCTGCTCGCCCGGGAGCGCATCGCGACCATCCTGCCACCGTCCGCATTGCAGCAGGAGCTTCGGGAAGGAAAACTAACCCAGCATCCCATCATCGAGCCGGTGATCAGCCGCAAGGTCTTCGTCATTCACTCGGGAAATCGCGCCCTGGCGCCGATCGAGCGGGATCTGGTGATGCTGCTGCGCAATCATCTGGCCAATGATCGGCGGCCTGCTTCCTAATCCCCCGATCCCATAGCAAGCGGACCGGATGCAGGCTTGTAGCGATACGGCGAATCCATGATAAATAGCCTCCAATAACAGAGGGGTATGGGGGCATGAAAAATCTGCGCGGCTGCATGCTTGCGGCGTTGTTGATATCCACAACGGGCGTTCCGGCATGGGCGGCCGAAGCTCGGAATGAATGGTCCTATTTCGGCGGCAGCAAGCGGTTCGACCGTTATTCGCCGCTGGCGCAGATCGACAAGAGCAACGCCGGGCGGCTGCAGACGCTGTGGACGCGGCCGGGTCTCGACAAGTCGATCAAGGATGCGTTTCCCGACATCATGCCGTCCAACTATCTGCGCGGCACGCCGATCCTGGTTGATGGCGTGCTCTACGCCCCGAACGCGGTCGGGCTGGTCGAGGCGTTCGATGCCGCGACTGGCGCCACCAAGTGGGTGCAGCGCCCCTTCGCCGAAACGCTCAAGGAAGCCTCGGGCCAGAGCATTCGGACCGTCGATTATTGGAAGAGCGGCAATGACGCCCGCATCATCGCGGTGCGCGGCGAATATCTCTATGCCCTGAACCCCAAGGATGGCGTCCCCATCGCCAGCTTCGGCGACGGCGGCCGCATCTCACTCAATCGGCGCACGCCCGACGAAGCGGCATTTTTCGGCTTCAACGGTCCGATCATCGTCGGCGACGTCATCGTCATCGGCGGTGAAGGTGGCGGCAAGGCGGGCGGCGGCTATGCCGACGGCGGCGATACCAAGGAAGCGCGTCCCGAGGATATCCGCGGCTATGACGTGCGCACCGGCCGGGAGCTGTGGGCCTTTCATATCCTGCCGCGTCCGGGTGAGCCGGGCTATGACAGCTGGACGCCCGAGGCGGCGAGCTATTCCGGCAATATGGGCGCCTGGGCGCCGCTGGCCGCCGACGAGACCCTGGGCATCGTCTATGTTCCGCTCAGCGCGCCGACCAACCCCTTCTATGGCGGGCATCGCCCCGGCAACAACCTCTACGGCAACAGCCTCGTCGCGCTCGATGCCAAGACAGGCAAGCTGATCTGGCATTTCCAGATGGTCCATCACGACGTCTGGGACATGGACAACGCCTCACCCCCGACGCTGGCCGACCTCAAGGTCGACGGCAAGCTGATCCCGGCCGTCATCCAGCCGAACAAGAACGGCTTCCTGTTCGTGTTCGACCGCCGCAACGGCAAGCCGGTATGGCCGATCGAGGAACGGCCGGTGCCGCAATCGACGATCCCCGGCGAGCAGTTGTCGCCGACCCAGCCCTTCCCCACCAAGCCCCCGGCGTTCGACCGCCAGGGCATCACGGAAGATGATCTGGTCGATTACACGCCGGAACTGAAGGCGAAGGCGAAGGCGTTCGTGTCCCAGTTCCATCATGGTCCGCTGTTCACGCCGCCCTCGATCGACGAAAGCGCGACGGGCGGCAAGAAGGGTACCCTGGCCATGCCGGGTGTGTGGGGTGCGGGCAACTGGAACACCGGCGCCTTCGACCCGGAAACCGGCCGCTATTACGCGGTATCGACCTCGGTCCCCAGCATCTACGCGCTGAGCAAGCTGACCGATCCGAAGGCGACGATCGCCTATGGCTTCGATTCTTCTGCCGGCGGCATCGCTTCACGCCCACCGTCCTATATGACCGCCTACGGTCCCGGCCCGGACGGCCTGCCGCTGCTCAAGGGGCCATATGGCCGCATCACCGCCTACGACATGCACCGGGGCGACAAGCTGTGGACGGTGGCCAATGGCGATGGACCCCGCGACCTGCCCGGCTTCAAGGAACTGAACCTGCCACCGCAGGGCAATATCGGCCGGCCAGTGGCACTGGTCACGAAGTCGCTGTTGTTTTTGGGGGATGCATCCGACGCCGTGATGGGACGCGCCGGCATCGGCGGCGCGGCGACGTTTCGCGCCTATGACAAGGACACCGGAGCCGCGATCGCAGCTATCCCGCTGCCGGCCGGCACCACGGGCGGACCCATCACCTATATGGCCGGCGGGCGCCAGATCATCCTCGTGCCCTTTGGTGGCAGCGATGCCGGCTCGGGGTGGATGGCCTTGGGCGTGAAATAACCGGACGGCGGTTGACATACCTGCCGCCGGGGGGTGTTCTTACCTCAAACAATCGGCCCGGACCGGGAATGCGTTTCCGGTCAGGGTCAATCAAGGGGAGGAACGCCGATGACCTGGACCGCGCCGCACCGCCGCCGATTGATGATGACCGCCCTTCTGTCGGCTGCGGGCCTGTTTGCCCTTCCGGCCCCCGCGCAGGAGCGGCTCGGCGTGCCCGACATCATCTATCAGAACGGCAAGATCTATACCGGCAAGCCGGGTAGTTTCGTCCAGGCCGTGGCGGTGAAGGACGGGCGCGTGCTGGCGACCGGCTCCGCCGCGCAGATGAAAGCACTTGCGGGCGCGCAGACGCGCATCGCGGACCTGGGCGGCAAGACCGCGATTCCCGGCCTTTACGACAACCACGTCCACGTCAACGCGACCGAACGGCGTGACTCAGGCACGCAGGTGCCGGACCTGAACGGCATCAAGAACCTCGCCGATCTTCAGGCGATCCTGAAGGCTCATGCCGCCACCGTGCCCAAGGGAACCTGGATCCGGTCCACCGTTCCGCACGGCACCGGCGATGTCGAGCCGTTCCCGGAAGGGTCTATCCCTACCCGCTGGCAGCTGGACGAGGCGACACCCGATCATCCCGTGGCGCTCGTCCGGGGGGCTCACATCCTGATGACCAATTCCAAGGCGCTGGAGATCGCCGGCATCACCCGCGATACGCCGCAGCCGCCGGGCGGTGTCATCGAGCGCGCCGAAAATGGCGACCCCAACGGCATCATGCGCGAGACGCCGGCCCGGCGCATCATCACCGCCCATTATCCCCCCGATCCGCCGCTGAGCGACGATCAGGGATTAGCTAATCTACGGAACCGGCTGAACGAGCAATTGGCGCTTGGCGTCACCAGCCTCAACATCGCCGGCATGCGGCCGGGTGACGACCTGCGGCTGATGCAGACACTGTATGAAAAGGAAGGCGCCAAGCTGCCGCGTGCCACCATCCAGCTTCGCGTAAGCCCCGGCTACGATGCCTTCGACGACGCCGAGGAAGGCGTCAAGGCGACCATCGCCGAGATCGAGGCGCTGTCCTTCCGCACCGGCTACGGCAACGACCGGGTAAAGCTGGGCGCGATCAAGATGAGCGTCGACGGCGGCATGGGCGGCCAGGCATCCTGGCTGGTCGACGAATATCGGACGCGGCCCGGATATCATGGTGTGGTTCGCATCCCGCCGGATGCGCTCTACCGCGTCGCCAAGCGCGCGCACGAACTGGGATGGCAGCTGGGCATTCACGCGATCGGCGATCAGGGTATCATCCGCACCGTCGAGGTGATGGACCGGATCGTGAAGGAAAGCCCCCGCCCCGACGCGCGCCACTATCTGCATCACATCACGGTCAAGCCGCCGGCCGAGATTCTCGCCAAGATCAAGGAGAATGGCTTCATCGCCGCGATGCAGCCCAATTTCACCCACACGATGGCATCATTCTACAACATGGCGCTGTCACCGGCGAAGGCGCAGACCAACAATCCGCAGCAGACGTTCATCAAGCTGGGCGTGCCGATGTCGCTGGGCACCGACAGCCTGCCGGATGGCCCCCTGGTGGCGATCTATGGCGCTGTCACCCGTCGGGGAACCGACGGCAAGGTCTATGGTCCGGAAGAGCGCCTCACGCTCGATCAGGCGATCTACAATGCGACGATGGGCAGCGCGTTCATGACGTTCGACGAGGATAACCGGGGATCCCTGGAGCCTGGCAAGTTCGCCGACATCACGGTCCTGGACCGCGACATCTTCACCATTCCGGTCGAGGACATCCGCACGCTGACGGTCGCCCAGACCATCATCAACGGGGAGGTCGCCTGGCAGAGCGATGGCAAGCCGCGACCCGCATCCCACGCCTCGATCGACGAGCGCTGCCATATCGAGAATATCGAGGTTCATTGCCATTCCGGCGAGGACGGGCTGTGGTAAGCCAGCCGCCAGCCCCGCTGGTTTAGGACAGCGCCAGCTCCAGGGCGGACGGAACGATCCGCCCGCGCCGCCGGTCGAACTGCGAGGCGATCAGCCGCGCGTAAGGCAAGGCGCGCTCGGTCAGCACCAGAGCGTCGCCGTCCCAGCAGGCGAGACCGCGATCCGCGAACATCGCGATCGTGGACCGCGCGGCGTCCGCCCATCGACGGTCGAGGCTTGCGCGACCGCGACAGAGCAGATCCCGGATGATCCGCCCTCGCTCGCGATCGTCGTCATCGACGATGATGCCCCGCGTCGTCGCAAGATACCCTTCACCCACCAGGTCCCGATAGGGGCCGGCATGCTTCTCGTTCTGGACGATCAGATCGGGGAAGCGGCTGATCGCGCTCGCGCCGAAGCCGAGCAGGATTTCGGTATCGTCTTCGGTAAACCCCTGAAAATTGCGGCTTACCCTGCCCTCACGCGCGGCGACGGCCAAGGGGTCGTCGGGTAGCGCGAAATGGTCGAAGCCGATCGCCCTATAGCCGGCCTGGGTCAGCCGCTTGTGGCCCAACTCCGCCTGCTCGAAGCGCAGCCGGTCGTCCGGCAGGTTACGCGCGTCGATGCGGCGCTGCCGCGGAATCGCGGTCGGCAGATGGGCATAGCCGAACAGCGCGACACGGCTCGGTGCAAGCCGGATGGTTTCGTGAAGCGTCGCGTCGAGATCGGCCAGGCTCTGCCCCGGCAGGCCGTACATCAGGTCGAAATTGATCGCCTCTATACCCCGCAGGCGCAGCGAGGCGACGGCAGATTCGATATCGGCAAGCGGCTGGATCCGGCCGATCGCTTCCTGGATGTGAGGGGCGAATGTCTGCACCCCGAGGCTGACCCGCCCGATATGCGAGGCCGCCAGAACCAAAGCCCATTCGGCCGTGAAGTTGCGCGGGTCGATCTCTATCGAGATGTCGGGCCGGTGCGCATCGAAAACGGTCAGAATGCGATCCAGGAGACGGACGAAATCGACCGGCGCGACGGCATTCGGACTGCCGCCGCCAAAGGCGATCTTCTGCACCCGCACGCGACCGCCCAGCCGCCGCGCAACCAGCTTTATTTCGGTATCCAGGGCGGTCAGATAATCCGTCAGGCGCTGCTTGCGCCCAGCCGCGCCGGTGTTGCAACCGCAATACCAGCAGATCCGCTCACAATAGGGAATGTGGACGTAAAGGGAGACCGGCGTGGCCGACTCCACTGCGTCCAGCGCCCGGCCATAATCGGCGGCGCCGACCGCTTCGGTAAACTCGACCGCGGTCGGATAGCTGGTGTAGCGGGGCACCGGCTGGGCAAGAAGATCGGGGGCATAAGTCCACATGTCGCTGGTCCTATGCTTCGCTCACAGGGGCTGCATTGACGAAGATCAACGCAGCGGCCGCCATCAGCAGCACTCCCGCTTTTCCCCTGGCAGCTTGGCACGCCGGTCGGTGACCGCATGGCAGGCCTTGGCGCAGTGATCGTCCCGCTCGCGCGGCGCGGTGGGATCGCCGGGCAGCACGATCATATGGACGCCACCGGTACAGGTCGGCAGCAGCAGAACGCGCGCTTCGCCGGCCAGCGGCGTGACAGTCAGGCCGGCCGTGGCGAGGGCGGCGGCAACGACCCGCGCGTTCATGGCAGCCGTTCCTCCTCTTCCTCGACGAAAATTCTGAGCGCGGCGCCGTCGAGATCGTCGAACTGGCCCTTGCGCAGCGACCAGAAGAATGCCCCCAGACCCAGGAGGCCCAGCGACAAGGCTATGGGGATGAGAATGAGAAGGCCGTTCATCGGGGCGCCCTTTTCAGCCGCAAGGCGTTGCCGACCACGATCAACGAAGAGCCCGACATCGCGATCGCGGCGACCAGCGGCGTCACATAGCCCAGAAAGGCGAGTGGCACGGCAATGACGTTGTAGGTGATCGCAAGCGCGAAGTTCTGCCTGACGATCGCCTGGGTCCGGCGACCCATCCGTACGGCCTGCACGACAGGCATCAGCCGGTCGCCAAGAAAGATGCAGTCGGCGGCATTCTTTCCGGCATCGCTGGCCGATCCCGGCGCCATCGAGGCATGACCGGCGGCGAGCGCCGGCCCATCGTTCAGCCCGTCGCCGATCATCAGCACCTTGTGCCCGGCAGTGCGCTGACGGGTGATCGCACCCAGCTTGTCCTGTGGGCTGAGGCCGCCGAGCGCGGTCATGCCCAGCGCGCGGGCAACCGGCGCCACGGCCTCTACCCGGTCACCCGACAGGATCATCGGCTCGATCCCCTCGGCACGCAGCGCGTCGATCGCTTCAGCGGCATCGGGACGAAGCTGATCGGAAAAGTGGATTACGGCCGCTGCTTCGCCATCGACGGCAAGCTCCGTCGCCAGCGCTCCGCCGATATGGTCCGAACGCGGCCTGCCCAGCGTGACGGTCTGCCCCGCCCAGTCGGCCTCGACACCGAAGCCGGGGGTTTCCCGGATTTCGCCGACCGGCTCGGGCTTCACCCCCATCGCCGTCAGCTCGCGGGTCAGGGCCTCGCTCAACGGATGCCGGCTCACCTGGGTCAGCGCCAGCAGCAGCGAGCGGGTCGAAGCGTCGACCCCATCAAGATCGGTGGTTGCCGGCCGGCCGAGCGTCAAGGTCCCGGTCTTGTCGATGAGCGCGCGATCGACTTCGGACAGCCGTTCCAGCGCCGAGCCGTCCTTGATCAGCACGCCCATCTTCATCAGCGAGCCGGCGGCGACGATCTGCGCCGCGGGCACCGCCAGGCCCAACGCGCAGGGGCAAGTGATGATCAGCACCGCCGCCGAGATCAGCAAGCTTTGATGCCAGCCCTGACCGGCGATCATCCAGCCGGCGAAGGCCAACAGCGCCAGCGTGTGAACCGCCGGCGCATAGAGCCGCGCGGCCCGGTCGGCGATGCGGACATAACGCGACTTGCCCTGAGCGGCCTCGCCCATCAGCCGCGCGATATCGGCAATCGCGGTGTCCGGACCGACGGCGGTGATCCGTACCCGGATCGGCGCGTCGATATTCAGCGTGCCGGCATGAACGTGGTCGTCAACCCGCGTCACCTGCGGAGCGCTTTCGCCCGTCAGCAAGGACAGATCGATCTGCGATGTCCCACCAATGACGACCCCGTCGGCGGCCAGACGCTCGCCTGCCGCGACCAGCATCACCATGCCGCGTTCCAGCGCGGTCGCATCGACCCAACGGCTGGTGCCGTCACCGTCGATCACCGTGGCGCCGACGCCCATGTTTCGTAGCAGGGCGGTAACGCCACCCCGCGCCCGATCGCGCATGACGCTGTCCAGCCAGCGGCCGCAAAGCAGGAAAAACAGCAGCATGACCGCGCCGTCGAAATAGACGTGCTGGCCATGGTTCGCCGTCTCGTAAAGGCTGATCGCGGTGACCAGAAGTACGCCGATGCTGATCGGCACGTCCATATTGGTGCGACGATGGCTGAGTGCGCGCCATGCGGAGCGGAAGAAGGGACGGCCGGCATAGGCCACTGTCGGCAAGGCGATCAGCGCCGACAGCCAATGGAACAGATCCCGCGTCGTTCCCGCCGCCCCCGACCAGACGGAAACGGCGAGCAGCATGATATTCATCATGGCGAAGCCGGAAACGGCCACGGCACGTACAAGGGCACGGCTGGTTTCGGCTTCGGGGTCGACGTCGTCGGGGCCCGCCCCGATCAGATGCGCCTCGAACCCCAGGACGGAGAACGCGCCGACCAATTCCGGTATCTCCGCATCGGTAAGACAGGAGAGATGAACCTTCTTCTCGGTGAAATTCACCCGCGCCGAAGCGATGCGGCGGTCTCGCACCAGGCCCTGTTCCAGCTTGGCGATGCAGCCGGCGCAGCGGATGTCGGGAACGGCGAAATCCCGCTCGACGAGCATGGAGGCGGGTATGGCGGTCATTGGAGATCCATCCTGTACCGGGCTTCGTCGGCGCCCCGACGGGCGATCAGGTCGAGCCGCCAGCGACCGTCAGGCAAAGGCTCCACCGACCGAAAGCTTCCGTCGCCGACAGGTGCAACGCGCAGATCACGCGGCGCGGCGCGGCCCAGCGGGTGGCTGAGCGTCGCCGAGAGACGGACGCTATCGACAATCGCGCCGTCCTTGCGAAGCCCCAGCCGGAGATGGCGATCCGCGCCAATCGCGACCTCCTGTTTCCAGCCGAGCCGATCCTGGGCTGCCGCCAGCGCCAACCAGTCATTGTAATGCTGGCTCGCGACATAGCTGTTTTCGACCACCTTGCCGCCGAAGGTCGACATGGCGAAGCGAGCCATCATGAGGTTGACCGCAATGATGACGCCGAAGAAAGCGATCAGAATCATGGTCATATGACGACCTGTGAAGGTCCGATGTGTCGTCTGTTCAGTCATTGCCCCGCCTCCGGCCGGTCGAACTGGATCATATCGGCATCGCTGCCGTGGTCGCCGTCGAGTCCCCTGGTCTCGATCGTGAAATCCTGGCGTGCCGGACCCTTGCCGGGCGCGGCGACGAACAGTTTCAGGCGCGTCACGCTGTCGGGCGCCAGCGACACCCGGATGCTCTGCCCCGCACTCTCGCGCGAGCCGGTCTCGGCCCACAATTGCGCCCCGTCGAGGCCACTGACAATGACGTCGACCTCACGCGGGCGGGCTTCCATATTGCGCAGCTTGAGCGTGTAATTGTTGCGGACGTAGCCGTCCGAGAGCTGGACGTAGAGCGGGCTGCGATCATGTTGCACGGCCAGATCAAGCCGGGTCCGCTGCCCCAGCGAGAACAGCATGGCGAAACCGATCGCGGCCCAGATGCCGGTGTAGATCAAGGTACGCGTCCTCAGCAGCGCCTTGAACGCCGGACGGGCGGCACCACCGGCCTTCTCGGCTGCGGCATCGTCCAGCGTGCAGTAATCGATCAGACCGCGCGGCCGTCCGACCTGCGCCATCACCTTGTCGCAGGCATCGATGCACAACGCGCAGGTGATGCACCCGATCTGCGGCCCCTCGCGAATGTCTATGCCCGTCGGGCAGACCGCGACGCACTGGTTGCAGTCGATGCAGTCGCCGAACGCGTCGGGCTGCTTCTCGGCCTTCTTGACGCTGCCGCGCGGCTCGCCCCGCCAGTCCTTGTAAGTGACCAGCAGCGACTTCTCGTCCATCATCGCCGTCTGGATGCGCGGCCACGGGCACATGTAGATGCAGACCTGCTCGCGCATGAAGCCGCCGAGGATGAAGGTCGTCGCGGTCAGGACGGCCACCGTGCCATAAGCGATGGGCGCAGCCTCCCCGGCCCAGAAGTCACGGGTCAGCGTCGGCGCGTCGGCGAAATACATGATCCACGCGCCGCCCGTCCAAAAGGCGATAACGATATAAATCAGATATTTGACTGCACGCTTTGATATCTTCTCCAAGGTCCACGGGCCATTGGCGAGGCGGATCTGGGCATTGCGATCGCCATCGACCAGACGGTCGACATGCTGGAACAGATCGGTCCAGACCGTTTGCGGGCAGGCATAGCCACACCAGGCGCGACCGACCGCGCTGGTGACCAGAAACAGGCCGACCCCCGCCATGATGAGGAGACCGGCGACATAGTAGAATTCATGCGGCCAGATTTCGATCTGGAACATGTAGAAGCGTCGACCCGCCAGATCGACGAGCACCGCCTGGTCGGGCGCATAGGGACCGCGATCCCAGCGGATCCACGGCGTCCCGTAATAGATCGCCAGGGTGAACGCCATCACAGCCCATTTGAAGCGGCGGAAGGGGCCGTCCACCTTCTTGGGGTAGACGCCCTTGCGCGCTTCATAGAGCGGCGCCGGGCCGCCGGCGGCGAGGTCAGGGCTGGCCATCGGCTCCCTGCTCCTCCGGCACGTCCGCCAGAGCCGCCGCCGGTGCGTTCCGTTCGCCGCCACCCAGGGAATGGACATAGACGGCCAGCATCTTGATCGTCACCGGGTCAAGCCTGACGTCCCAGCGCGGCATGACGCCATTGCGCGGGTTGTTGACGGTCGCCGTCAGGCTGGCGCGATCGCCGCCATAGAGCCAGATCGCGTCCGTCAGTCGCGGGGCACCAAACTCTCGCCCGCCCTCTCCGTTGGGACCATGGCAGACGGCGCAGTTCGCCTCGAACGTCACCGCGCCGCGGTCAGAGGCCGCGCTTTCCTGCTCCTGACCGCTGATGACACGGACATGGCTGACGACGTCGGCGATAGCCTTGGCATCCAGCATGCCATCACGTCCGAATGCCGGCATCTGGCTGATACGGGTCTCGTCGTGGTCCGGATTCCGGATGCCATGCGTGATCGTATAATCGATTTCCGCCAGGGTGCCGCCCCACAGCCAGTCGTCGTCGGTCAGACTGGGGTAGAGCTTGGGCACACCCGCGCCGCCGGCGCCATGGCACTGGACGCAATAGACGCGGAAAGCCGACGCCCCGCCCTGCACGGCTGCCTGCAGCAGTTCGGGCTGGCCCGGCAGGTCGGTGATCGGCGTCGCGGCGATGGCGTTGACGACAGGCGCCCGACGCTCGGCGTCGGCACGCATTTCCTTGTCCAGATCGCCTCGGCTGCTCCATCCCAGCACGCCCTCGGTCGCGCTGTTGATCATCGGCCAGGCCGGATAGAGGATCACATAGCCGATCGACCAGACGATGGTGGCGTAGAAGGTCCACAGCCACCAGCGCGGCATCGGGGTGTCCAGTTCCTCGATCCCGTCCCACTCATGGCCGACCGTCTCGGTTCCGGTGGCCTCGTCGACGCGCTTGCGGTCAGCCATTGTCGTCGTCCTTGAAAATCATCATTGCGGCGTCGTCGTTGTGCTGACGGGCGCCCCTGCGAAACGGCCAGGCGACAAGGCCGAGAAACACCAGAACCATCGCCAGCAGCCCCCAGCTGTCGGCGAAATGGCGCAGATCGTTGTAGCTCATCGTGCGCCCTCCCCTTCGCTGGCGACGGCACGCTCCTGGGCGGCCGCCTTGTCGACATCGACCAGCGTGCCGAGCATCTGGAGGTAGGCGATCAGCGCATCCATCTCCGTGATCCGCGCCGGATTGCCGTCGAAGTCGCGGATCTGGACCTTCGGATAGCGCTTCTGAAGCTCTGCCGCGCCGTCCGCCTCGGGGTCGGCCTGAGCCTTCAGGTCTGCGTTCGCGGCCGCGATGGCATCCTCGTCATAAGGCACGCCAACCCGGGCCAGCGCCTTCAGGTCCTGGCTCATGTCTCCTGCCTTGAGATCGTGTTTGGCGAGAAAGGCATAGGGCGGCATGATCGATTCCGGCACCACGCTGCGCGGGTCGATCAGGTGGGCGGCGTGCCATTCATCCGAATAGCGGCCGCCGACGCGGGCGAGATCCGGCCCTGTCCGCTTCGATCCCCACTGGAAGGGGTGATCGTACATGCTCTCGGCCGCCAGGCTATAATGGCCGTAGCGTTCGACCTCGTCCCGGAAGGGGCGGATCATCTGGCTGTGGCAGGTATAGCAGCCTTCACGGATATAGATGTTGCGGCCCGCCAGCTCGAGCGGGGTGTAGGGGCGCATGCCTTCCACCTTCTCGATCGTGCTGTCGATCCAGAACAGCGGCGCGATTTCGACGATGCCGCCGATGGTGACGGTGACGAGCGCCAGCGCCCCCAACAGGGTAACGTTGCGTTCGATACGCTTGTGGCTGAAGCCCTTTTCAGCGTTTTCACTGGCCATGACTCGAGGGTCCTTATTCGGCGGGCGCGGGCGCGAGCGGGCGATCCGCCGCGACGTTGTGCGGGGTTTCGGTCATTGGCTTCTCGGTCCGGACCTTGCCGGCCAGCGTCGCCCAGACATTGGCGACCATGATCAGGAAGCCGGCGAGATAGAGCGCCCCGCCCGCCGCGCGGATCAGGTACATCGGGTACATCGCGGCGACGCTTTCGGCGAAGCTGTAGACGAGGTAGCCGTCGGCCCCGTATTCCCGCCACATCAGGCCCTGCATGATGCCGGCGACCCACATCGAGGCGGCGTAGAAAACGATCCCGACCGTCGCGAGCCAGAAGTGCCAGTTGACCATCCTGAGGCTGTAGAGCCGCTGGCGGCCCCACAGGCGCGGCACGAGATAATAGACGCAGGCGAAAGTGATCATGCCGTTCCAGCCCAGCGCGCCGGAGTGGACGTGACCGATGGTCCAGTCGGTGTAGTGGGACATGGAGTTGACCCACTTGATCGACATCATCGGCCCTTCGAAGGTGCTCATGCCGTAGAAGGCGAGCGCCATCACCATCATGCGGATGATCGGATCGGTGCGGATCTTGTCCCAGGCGCCGTTCAGCGTCATCAGGCCGTTGATCATGCCGCCCCAGCTGGGCATCCACAGCATGATCGAGAACACCATGCCCAGCGTCTGCGCCCAGTCGGGCAGCGCCGTGTAGTGCAGGTGATGCGGCCCGGCCCAGATATAGAGGAAGATCAGCGACCAGAAGTGGATGATCGACAGCCGATAGCTGTAGACCGGCCGCTCGGCCTGCTTGGGCACGAAGTAGTACATCATCGCCAGGAAGCCGGCGGTCAGGAAGAATCCGACCGCGTTATGCCCGTACCACCACTGGGTCAGCGCATCCTGGACTCCGGCGAAGGCGGCGTAGCTTTTCGACCCCAGCAGGCTGGCCGGCATCGTCAGGTTGTTGACGATGTGCAGCATCGCGATGGTGACGATGAAGCTGAGGTAGAACCAGTTGGCGACGTAGATATGCGGCTCGCGGCGCTTGACGATGGTGCCGACGAACACGACCAGATAGGCGACCCAGACGACGGTCAGCCACAGGTCCACATACCATTCGGGTTCCGCATATTCCTTGCTCTGCGTAACGCCCAGCAGATAGCCGGTGGCGGCGAGCACGATGAACAGCTGATAGCCCCAGAAGACGAACCGGGCGAGCGTGGGAAACGCCAGCCGCGCGCGGCAGGTGCGCTGGACGACGTAAAAGCTGGTCGCGATCAGGGCATTGCCGCCGAACGCGAAGATCACCGCCGAGGTATGCAGCGGCCTGAGGCGTCCGAAGGTCGTATATTCGAGGTTGAGATTCAGGGCCGGAAAGGCGAGCTGCAAGGCGATGTACAGCCCGGCCGCCATGCCGGCGACGCCCCAGAACAGGGTGGCGATCACGCCCCAGCGGATCGGATCGTCGTCATAGGCGCCCTGATCGGCGGGCATCTTCAACAAGCCGCGCGCAATGGCGTTATAGTCGGCGCGGCTGATCGTCGCCCACAGCGCGATCAGGCAGGCCCCCGCGACGATCGCCATATGGACCGCGAACGGCGCATCCACTGCCGTCGCCGCCATGACCAGCGTCAAAAGGGCCAGCATCAGCCAGCCGCCCGCCTTCATCACCAGAATGTCCATCGATCCCTGCCCTGTCTGGCGCGGCCTTGCGGTCGCACGGTTCCAAGGCGCTCATGGACGCTTCCCCGCCCGCGAACATTGACCGGGATCAAAGTTTTTGTTGCGCTGCGTCAATGCGTGGAAATCGGCCGAAAGGCAGGGAGGGCTCCGTTGAAAAGGAGCCCATCACGATGTCATCCCGTATGCTTTCCGTCGCCGCGCTGGCCACCGCCGCCGCCATGCCCGCCTGTCAGGCCAATGCGAAGGCCGGCGACGTGCAGGTCAAGCTGCTGGCAACGCTGGTCGCGCCCGACGGCAAGATCAAGGAGGTCAAAGTCGACGCGATCGGCCTGCCCGCAGGCACCCAGGCGCGCGCCAATGACAATGTCATTCCAACGCTGGCCATCGAATATTTCCTGGCCGACAACATCTCGCTGGAAACCATCGCCGGCGTGACCCAGCACGATGTCGACGGCCGGGGAGCGATGGCGGGCGCTGAACTGGTCTCCAACGTCAAGATCGTCCCGGCGACCCTGACGCTCAAATATCATTTTGGCCAGGACGGCGGCATCCGCCCCTATGTCGGCGCAGGTCCCAGCTATTTCATTTTCATCGACGAGCAGCCGGGTTCGGCGACCTCCGCCCTGGGCGCGACCCGGCAGAAGGTGGACGACAAGGTGGGCCTGGCGCTGCAGGCCGGGATAGACGTGCCGGTCAATGACAAGGGACTGTCGCTGACGCTGGATGCCAAGCGCTACTTCATGCGCCCGACCGCCCACTGGTTCGCAGGCGGCACCGAGGTGCTGCGTACCCGCCACCAGCTCGACCCCTGGGTCATCAGCGCGGGCGTCGGTTTCCGATTCTGAGACCCGGCCTGGTCAGCCGGCCAGTTCCTCCATCGCCGCGCGGTCGTTGATGACGATCTCGCGGCGAGAGGGCAGGTCGAGCAAGCCATCGGCGCGCATCCGGGTCAATTGCCGACTGGTCGTTTCGATCGTCAGACCCAGGATGTCGGCAATCTGCTGGCGGCCGAAGGGCAATTCGAACCCGTGGGGCGACCCGGCCGACCCGCACCCCTGGCCGGTCAACCGCTCCGACATTTCCAGCAGGAAGGACGCGACCTTTTCGGACGCGGACTTGCGGCCCAGCAGCATCATCCAGTGACGCGCGCGATCCAGCTCGTCCAGGGTCCGGCGCAGCAGCTTCTGCTGTAGATCGGGATGCGCGCTGGCAAAGTCGTCGAAGCTGTTGCGGTTGAAGATGCAGACCTCGGCATCGGTCATCGCGGTGACGCTGTAGGGACTTTCCTTGCCGAACGGCCGGCCGATGAAATCGGACGGGAATACGATGCCGACGATCTGCTCGCGTCCGTCGGCGGTCGCCACCACCAGCTTCATCACGCCTTCGAGGACGTTGGCGACCACCGGCGCGTCATCCCCTTCCCACAGCAGCGTGTGTTCCGCCTTAACCCGCTGACGCCGGCCCATCCGCCCCAGCAGCGCAAGCTCCTCGGCATTGAGGCTGGCGCAAATCGCCCGATTGCGGACGACACAGGCGGAACAGTCGGACACGCCCGCCCCCTTAGCCCACCCGGCAGGCGATGGGAATGGACATGATCACCTGCCCCGTCCGCGATCAGAAGCTGGCAGGCAGAACCAGAACCGCCCAGGCGAGAAGCGGCCCGACCAGGGTGATCACGGCACTGTAGGCCAGCAGCTGCCGGAACACCCGATTGCGGGTCTCCGCCTCGGCATTGGCGACGACCAGCGCGCCGTTGGTGGAAAAGGGCGAGGTATCCACGATCGTGGTGGAAATCGCGATCGCGGCGACGGTCGGGACCATGGCGACATGCCCTTCCGCCAGAAACGGCACCGCCAGCGGAATGATGATGCCGAGCAGCGCGACCGACGACGCAAAGGCGGAAATGACGCCGCCCATGTAGCACAGCATCAGGGCGGCGATCAGCGGCAGGCTGATCATGGTGATGGCATGGCCGACATAATCGACCGTCCCCACCTTCTCCATCACCGAGATGTAAGTGATGATGCCGCAGATCAGCAGGATCGTCGGCCAGCTGACGCTCTGCACCGCGCCGGCCTGCGATCGCGGCGCTATGATCGCCAGCACGGCGGCGACCGAGATCGCCATGAAGCCGATATGGATGTCGAACAGCAGCGCGCCAACCGCCAGCGCGCCGAGCCCGGCGAAAGTGAACAGCCGCTCGCGGCCAAGGGCAGGATCGACCACGGTTCGC
>JBBCJR010000005.1:0-207355 GCA_037190805.1 Sphingomonas sanxanigenens
GTTGCCGGCGTCCCGGTCGCCGGCGTGATGGAAATGACCAAGGAAATGTGCGCCGAGGCCGAGCCCGGCTGGATGGGCTATGTCGGCGTCGACAATGTCGATGAGACGGTGGCAGAGGTCGCCCGGATCGGCGGCGCGGTAATGCGCCCGGCCGAGGATATTCCCGGCGTCGGCCGCTTCGCGGTCACCGCCGACCCCGACGGCGCCGCGCTGGTCGTGATGACGCCTGTGAAGGATGCTGCGGATGCGCCCCGCCTGTCGCCCGACGTCGTCGGCCAGGGCTGCTGGAGCGACCTGTCATCGAACGACTGGCCTCGCGCCTTCGACTTTTATTCGCACCTGTTCGGCTGGCGAAAGGGGCCCGCCTATCCGATGGGCGAGATGGGCGACTATCAATTGTTCAATCTCGACGGCGGCCAGGATTTCGGTGGCATGATGAACCGTCCGCCGAACGTCCCCGGCGATCCGGGCTGGAGCTATTATTTCAACGTCGTTTCGGTCGACGAGACACTGGCTCGGGTCCGCGCCAATGGCGGCACGGTGGTGAACGGCCCGATGCCGGTGCCGGGCGACGCTGTTATCGCCCAGATGCTCGACCCGCAGGGCGCCTTGTTCGGGATCGTGGGCCCCGCCTAGCCGTCGCCCCGTCTTGACCACCGCCGGCGATCCGATATCGCCGAGGTGCGGCCTATCCGCCGCCCCCGGTTGATATGGAGATGTCATGACCGTCGTGATCGGCCTGTCCGGCAGCCTGCGCCGCCAATCCTACAACAGCGGCCTGCTGCGCGCGGCCGCCGAGTTGATGCCTTCCGGTGCCCGGCTGGACATCCTGTCGATCGCGGATGTGCCCCTCTACGACGCCGACGACGAAGCCGCGAACGGCATTCCCACCGCTGTCACCGCGCTCAAGGATGCCGTCGCCGGCGCGGACGGGCTGCTGCTGGCGACGCCGGAATATAACAACGGCATTCCCGGCGTGGCGAAGAACGCCATCGACTGGATGTCGCGTCCGCCGGCCGACATCGGCCGTGTCTTCGGGGGCCGCAAGGTCGCGGTCGTGGGGGCATCTCCGGGCGGGTTCGGCACCATCCTGGCGCAGGCGGCTTGGCTGCCAGTTCTGAAGACCCTGGGCACTGATCATTGGTCGGGCGGGCGGCTGATGGTTTCCGCCGCCGGCAAGGCGTTCGACGCGGACGGCAATCTGACTGACGAAACCGTCCGCAGCCGGCTGAAAAGCTTTCTCGCCGATTTTGTCGCCACGCTCTGAGACCAGCCGTTTGACAGCGTTCGGGGACACCACCACACTCCCCGTCATACCGCGTCGACGACAGGCGCGGAGTATTTCGAAGGGGGTGAGAGGATGATGGGTCGTACCGGCGGCAAGCGCGTGACTGCATGGACGTTGGCGACCCTCGCCTTGATGCTGCCCGCCGCCGGTTCTGCCGCGCCCCAGCCGATCGCCTCCGTCCGCGCGGTCTACGACGGCAAGGTCCGGCCCGACGTCCAGGCCAACACCTTCCGTAATATCGACAAGCTGTTCCCCACCCGCATCGTCAAGCGGGGCAGCAAAGTGCGGCCGCTGCCGGCGCATGAGCGCCAGCTGCAGGATGTCAGCTTCACCGTGAAGGGCAAGCATTACGACCTTGCCGACTATCTGTCGCAGAACCGGGTATCGGGCGTCATCGTTCTCAAGGACGGCAAGGTTGCGCTCGAGGATTATGAACTGGGCAACACCGCCAGGACGCGGTGGATGTCGATGTCGGTGGTGAAGTCGATCAGTTCGACGCTGGTGGGCGCCGCCATCCGCGACGGGCATATCCGCAGCATTGACGATCCCGTCACCGCCTATCTGCCCGAGCTGGCCGGCAGCGCCTATGACGGCGTATCGATCCGCAACCTGCTGCACATGGCATCGGGCGTCAGGTGGAACGAGACCTATACGGATCCGACCTCCGATCGGCGGCGAATGCTGGACCTCCAGATCGCCCAGAAGCCGGGCGAGATCGTCAAGCTGATGGCCGGGCTGCCCCGTGCAGCGGCGCCGGGAACGAAGTGGAACTACAGCACCGGCGAGACGCATATCGTCGGCGCGCTGATCCGGGCTGCGACCAGGATGCCGGTCGCCGACTATCTGTCCCGGAAAATCTGGCAGCCGGCCGGCATGGAGGCTGACGCCACCTGGTGGCTGGAATCGCCCGGCGGGCTGGAAGTGGGCGGCAGCGGGCTCAGCGCAACGCTGCGCGACTATGCGCGCTTCGGCCAGTTCTTCATGGAAAACGGCGTCGTCGGCGACCGCCGGATCCTGCCCGACGGCTGGAGGGACGATGCCAGCAAGCCGGCCACCCTCGGCGACAAGCGCGTCGACCATTACGGCTATATGTGGTGGCTGCTCAGCGGCGGCGGACCCGTGCATGCCGGGGCCTTCGAAGCGGAAGGGATTTTCGGCCAGCATGTCTACATCAACCCCGCCGAACGGGTGGTGATCGCGGTCTGGAGCGCCCGGTCGAAGCCGAGCGGCGCCGACGTCATCCCCGACATCGACTTCTTCGGCGCGGTGGTGGAGGCGCTGAAGAATTAGGCTCGACCGGCTGCCTTTCAGACCGCGCGCTCCATTCCTACATGTCGGGGCATGGTTCCGCTTTCCATCCTCGATCTCGCGCGTGTCACGGTGGCGACTGACGCCCGCGGCGCGCTCGACAACGCCCGCGATCTCGCTGCTCATGCCGAACGCTGGGGCTATCACCGCTTCTGGGTGGCCGAACATCACAACATGGCCGGCATCGCCAGCGCCGCCACAGCCGTCGTCATCGGTCATATTGCGGCCGGAACCAGCCATATCCGCGTCGGGGCGGGGGGCGTCATGCTGCCCAACCACGCGCCGATCGTGATCGCCGAACAGTTCGGCACGCTCGCCCGCCTGTTCCCGGACCGTATCGACCTCGGCCTCGGTCGGGCGCCCGGCACCGACCAGTTCACCGCTCGCGCCCTGCGCCGGTCGCTGATCGACGAAGGCGACTTTCCATCCGACGTGCTGGAGCTTCAGGCCTATTTCCAGCCGCGCCAGCCTGGCCAGCGCGTCCAGGCGGTGCCCGCGGCGGGAACCGAAGTTCCCCTGTGGATTCTTGGATCCAGCACCTATGGCGCCCGGCTGGCGGCTCAGCTTGGCCTGCCCTATGCTTTCGCCTCGCACTTCGCGCCCGATCTCCTCACGACCGCGCTCGACATCTATCGCAGTCATTTCCAACCTTCGGCGCAGCTCGACCGACCTTATGCGATGGTCGGCGTCAACATCGTCGCAGCCGCCGATGACGACACCGCCCGCCGGTTGGCGACCACCCAGCAGATGTCCTTCGTCAACCTGATCCGCGGCACCCGCGGCCTCAGCCAGCCGCCGATCGACGATATCGAAACCTATTGGACCCCGGCCGAGAAGGCGCAGGCCGAGCGGATGCTGGGCTGCTCGATCCTCGGCGGGCCGGCCACCGTGCGCACGGGGCTGGAAGCGCTGCTCGCCCGCACCAGCGCCGACGAGCTGATGATCGTCTCGGATATTTTCGACCACGAGGCGCGGCTGGACTCCTTCGCCCTGATCGCCAGGGCAGCAGGAAACGCGGTCGCGACAGCCTAGCCGGCATCCCCGTCGACCAGGCGCGTCAGAGCGCCACGCCACCGGGCGTTGTCGCGCAGATGCGTGCGTTGGACATGGAGGCCACCACAGCCGGGCAGCGCGCGCAGCGCCATCTTGGCGCTGTCCGCGAGGTTCGCCGGCAGCCAGGGACCCAGCGTGATGCCGCGTATCCATGACCGCCTGATCGGCACGTCATGCGTGCGCGCGCCAGCCTCCCCGGCATGACAGATCAGGCGGAACTCGCGCTCGTCCCGGAAGGCGTGGCGTTTCAGGAACGGTAGATCGGCGACTGGCAGGGTCTCGCGCGCGGCAATCTGCCGCAGCGTCAGATAGGTCACGTCGCCCCAGCGATAGCCGGCATCTCTAGCCAGGCTGCCGAGCAGCGCGTCGCCGTCGATATCGATCCGCACGCCGTCGCCGCCGCCGGCGAAGGTCGCCCAGTGGTGGAAGGTTTCCGGCGCCTGGGTGAAGCAGGCGGCCAGAACCGCGCCCAGCCCGCGGGCATCACGATAGGCGTCCATGAAGGCGATGTCGTTGCCGTCCTGCCAGCTGGATGGACTGAGCAGGGTCAGCCGTTCGGCAACCAGCATGTCGATCGCCACCGACAGCCGGGTGTAGCGCTTCAAAAGCCGCGCAGCCCCACCGCCACGCCGCGACGGCCCCAGCCCAGGATCATTGGCTTTGGAACGATCCGAGGTCATTCAGCTCCCTTCCCAGACACCGGGCGACATGTGCCACAATGCGGCATCGACCGAAAGGATGGGGCCGGAAGGATGGTGACGGACGCGCGCGGTCCGCTAATCTCGGCCCATGACACGTCGATTCGCTTTTCTGGCCCTCATCGGTCTCATCGCCCAGCCCGCCCATGCCCAGAATGTCCCGGCGGCGCCCCTCGCCAACGCCTATGTCACCCTGGCAACCTCGGAAGGGGCGATCACGCTGGAACTGGAAACGGCGAAGGCGCCGATCACCACCGGCAACTTCCTGCGCTATGTCGACCAGAAGCGGCTCGACGGCAGGAGCTTCTACCGCGCCACCAAGGTCGCGCCCGGCTATGGTCTGATTCAGGGCGGCACGCAGGGCGATCCCAAGGTCACACTGAAATCCATCGCCCACGAGCCGACGACCAAGACCGGCCTCACCCATCTGGACGGCACCATATCGATGGCACGGGCAGCCCCGGGCACGGCCAATGGCGATTTCTTCATCACCGTCGGCGCGGCCAAGTCGATGGATGCCGATCCCGCCCAGCCCGGCGACAATCAGGGCTTCGCCGCTTTTGGCCGCGTCGTCGCCGGCATGGACGTCGTGCACAAGATTCTGGACGCGCCGACATCGCCAACGCTGGGCGAAGGGGTGATGCGCGGTCAGATGATCGAGAAACCGGTGCGGATCATCAGCGCCCGCCGCGCCACGCCGCCGCCCCCAACGCCTCAACCAATCGCAACGCCCGACGCCACGGCGCCTGCCGTGACGGAACCAACGACCGAGGCAGCCCCGGCACCCTGAACGCAGGTCCGCGCCCCGGCTCAGGCCGGTCGCACCGTGGTCGCGTAAATGCCCAGCATTGCCGCCCAGGTCACGGCCAGCCACAAGCTGCCGAGACCGAGATGGGGAAACAGCAACGCCCCCAGCACCGCGCCCGCCACGAGACCAAGCCAAAGCAGAAGATAGGGCAGCCACCCCGTCCTGTCCCCGCCCGTCAGTGCCGCCGCCAACCGCTGACCCAGCTTGACGAGCGTGCCGGTCATGTAGGTGACTCCGACGCTGACTTCGCCATCGCGCTGGAAGACCGCATTGGCCGAACCCATGGCCAGCACCATCGTCGCCAGCGACACGGTGGCGGCGCCCAGCGCGTCCGCAGTCGCGGCGATGGCAAGCAGCAGCGTGACCAAACCGATCACCATCGACTTACGCCGCAGGCCGGCACGCATGGCAACCAAAGAACCCAGCATGGCGCCGAGGATGAAGGCGAGGATCAATCCCGAGGCGCGCAACGCGACTTGCGCCTCCATGGCCAGACCTACCGCCAGCCGGGTGGAATTGCCGCTCATGAAGGACACGAACAGGCCCTGCATCCGCAGAAAACCGAGTGCGTCGACGTAGCCGGCCAGCAGGGAGAGGCCGATCGCCAGCCGCCTCACACGGGGATCATATCTCAGCATGAATGCCCTATAGCGCGTGCCGCCATTGTGCGCATGCCAAAGCTGAGACAACATGGCGCGACAGGGCCGGAACGGAGGGGTTTGTGAAGCTCACAGGATTCGCGATCGCGCTGACGTTGCTCGCCGCCCCAGCCACGGCGAGCACGGCGCCGCTGGGGGCCAATCTGGAACAGTTCGACTATGGCGTGCCGGTCAGCTGGTTCGAGACTCCATCCCAGGGCCATCAGATCCGCATGGCCTATGTCGACATCGCGCCTGCGGCCAAGCCCCTGGGCCAGACCGTCGTCCTGCTTCACGGCAAGAATTTCTGCGCCGGCACCTGGACCGAAACCGCCCGCGCGCTTGCCGGACGCGGCTATCGGGTGATCGCGCCGGACCAGGTCGGCTTCAGCAAATCATCGAAGCCCGAGGGCTATCAGTACAGCTTCCCGGCACTCGCTCGCCTCACCCACCGGCTGCTGGAGCAGGCCGACGCCGGCCAGGTCATCCTGGTCGGCCATTCGACCGGCGGCATTCTGGCGCTGCGCTATGCCCTTCTCCATCCCGAGAAAGTGGCCTCCGTGGTGCTGGTCAACCCGCTCGGCCTCAACGACACGCTGGCCGAAGGGGTGCCCTATGCCGACCTCGCCACGCTGCGCGCCGAGGAGGAAGGCACGAATGCCGAAACGATCCGCGCCTATCAGCAGCGGGTCTATTATGACGGCCAGTGGCTGCCTCGCTACGAGCGCTGGGTGTCGATGCTGGCCGGCCAATATGCCAGCCCCGACGGCGCGATCGTCCGCGAAGCGCAGGCGCGGCTGTCCGACATGATCCAGACCCAGCCGATCGCCAGTGAACTTGGCCGCGTCAAGCCACCCGTCACCCTGATTATCGGTCAGCGCGACCGGACCGCCTACCGCGCCAATACCGCGCCGCCGTCGCTGCGGAACGTGATCCGCGCTGTTCCGCAGGCGGCCGAGGATGCGGTGAAATGTTTCCAGCGGGGGCGCATCGTTCGCCTCGACGGGCTGGGCCATGCTCCCCAGGTGGAGGACCCGGAGCGGTTCCAGACCGCGCTGGCCGACGCCCTTGCCCTGCAACCCTGATCCGGCGCCAGTCCGCCCGGCCGAAAGGACATGATCATGATCAGATCCGCGCTCGCGGTCGCGCTCGTCAGCGCGCTGGGCGTAGCGGCGGCCAGCGACACCCGGCAGCCGGCGATGGTCGACGGCGCACGGATCGCGAACGCCGATCGCGAACCGGGCAACTGGCTGTCCCATGGCCGGACCTATGGCGAACAGCGCTACAGCCCGCTCGCCACCATCAACGACCGCAATGTCGGGGAGCTCGGCCTGGCCTGGTCGCAGGACTTCGACACCGGCCGGGGACAGGAAGCCACCCCCATCGTCGCCGATGGCGTCATGTACGTATCGACGGCCTGGAGCATCGTTCACGCCTTCGACGCGCGCACAGGGCGGAAACTATGGACCTATGATCCCGAGGTGCCGCGCGACACGCTGGTCAAGGCCTGCTGCGACGCGGTCAACCGCGGCGTCGCGATATGGCAGGGGCGGGTTTTCGTCGGCACGCTCGACGGTCGTCTGGTCGCCATCGACGCGCGCAGCGGCGCGGCCGTCTGGTCGGTCGTCACCGTCGACCAGACCAAGCCCTACACCATTACCGGGGCGCCGCGCGTGGTGAAGGGCAAGGTCATCATCGGCAATGGCGGCGCCGACATGGGCACCGGCATTCGGGGCTATGTCAGCGCCTACGACGCGGACAGCGGACGGCTGGCGTGGCGTTTCCACACCGTTCCTGGCGACCCATCCCAGCCGCCCGAGACTCCGGCCATGGCCATGGCGATGAAGACATGGTCGGGCGACCTGTGGTGGACGCGCGGCGGCGGCGGCACGGTGTGGGACGCGATCGCCTATGATCCCGACCTCGACCTCCTCTATGTCGGCACCGGCAACGGCCAGCCGTGGAACCAGAAGGACCGCAGCCCCGGCGGCGGCGATAATCTGTTCCTCGCCTCGATCCTCGCGCTGCGGCCCGACAGCGGCGATTATGTCTGGCACTATCAGGTCAATCCGGCCGAGAATTGGGATTATACCGCCACCCAGCCGATCCTCCTCGCCGACATCCGGATCGACGGACAAGAGCGCAAAGTGTTGATGCAGGCGCCAAAGAACGGGTTCTTCTACGTTCTCGACCGCGCCACCGGGAAACTGCTGTCGGCCAAGCCCTTTGCGCCGGTCAACTGGGCCAGCAGCATCGATCTCTCCACCGGCCGGCCGGTGGAAAATCCCGCCGCCCGTTACGAGGTGACGGGAAAGCCGTTCTTCGGCTGGCCATCGGCGCGCGGTGCGCACAGCTGGCAGCCGATGGCGTTCAGTCCGCTGACCGGCCTGGTCTATATTCCCGCCCAGGATACCAAGCAGGTCTATGCCAGCGAGCCGGACTATGTGCCGCGCGCCGTCGGTTTCAACACCGGCGTGGCCGAAAATGCGCCGGTCGATGCCGCCGCCCGCGCCGCCGCACCGCCCGCCAAGGCTTACCTCCTGGCCTGGGACCCAGCACGCCAGCGAGAGGTCTGGCGCGTGGATCGCGGCCGCCCTGCCGGTGGCGTGCTGGCGACGGCGGGCAATCTCCTCGTTCAGGGCACAGGCGATGGGCGGCTGACCATTGTCAGCGCCGACAAGGGTCAACCGCTGTGGCAATTCGATGCCCAGAGCATGCCGATGGCCGGGCCGATCACCTATGCCGTCGGCGGCGAGCAGTTCATTGCAGTGATGGCGGGATGCGGCGGCGACTTCGGCGATGCCTGCGGCTTGGTCGACAAGGCAGGACGCAAGCCGATCCTCGACCGGCTGCTGGTGTTCAAGATCGGCGGCGCCGCCAAACTGCCACCACCACCGGAGCCCGATACGCGACCGTTCATCACTATAGCCGGCACCTTTCCGGCGGCCCAGATGGCACGCGGCCAGCTGCTCTACGATCAATATTGCGGCATCTGCCACGGCGGCAACGGGCGCGGCGGTCTGAACCCCGACCTGCGCCGATCGGGCTTTCTGGAGGACGACGGCCTGCGCCAGGTGCTGCTGGAAGGCATTTTGCGCGACGCGGGCATGGCGTCCTTCGCCGGCACGGTGGACGAGGCTGACGTCGCGGCGATCCGTGCCTATCTGATCGGCGAGGCACGGACCGCCGCCGCGGAGGAGACGGCAGGAAACCGTCCCTAGAAAAACAGCTTACGGAAACTCAGCTGGACCGAGCGGCCGAGGGCATCGAGATAGGCCGGCTGATAGCCGATCGGTGTCGTCCCGGTCGCGTCCGTGACCCGCTGACGGCTGTTGAACAGATTGGTGATCGAGAATGTCACTCTCGCACCACGGAGGAAAGGATGTTCCCGCGCGATCGGCTGTTGGCCGAGGTCCGCGAACAGTCTGAGATTGAGGGTGGCGAGGTCCTCGAAACGCAGATCCTGAACACCGCCGCGCACTTCGGTCCCGCTCTGCCAGGCGCCGGTCAGCCGGGCGCCGAGGCCATTGCGGGTGAGGCCCGCCTGCACCTCGACCTCGTGCCGGGGTTGGCCGCCCGAAGCGCCCACCGCATCCCCGTCCAGCAGATCGAGACGCGGTCCATTCTCATGGATCAGGATGTCATCGCGCATGTGAAGGGTATGATAGACAGCCAGCTGCAACCGGGTCCCACCCCTGCCCGGTCCGCCGCCGAAGCCGCCAAAGCCAGGTCCGGCGCCGCCGGGGCCGCCTCCGGCTCCCGGTCCACGCCTTCCTTCTCCACCCGATGCGGGCGCGGCACCGGCGGTGGGGGTTCCGCCCGCAGCTTGGGGCGATCCCTCCGATGCGGCACCGCCGCCCTGTGCTGCTTCCCGCTCGCGGCGGGCGCGGAACGCCTCGCGCATCGCTTCCCGCTCGGCCTCGCTGGGTTCCGGAGGTGTCGAAATCTGCTTGGAGAAGTTGATGCCCCAGCGGAGCTGCTCCTGCGTCTGGCGCGCGAAGTTGATCGGCCGGCTGTCGACGCGCGTCAGCTGGCCCGCTGCATCACGCGTGAAGCGATCGGGGAACGCCGCCTCGATCGCCGCCGTCGCCGCCGGGAAGGTTGCGATCGGATCGCGCACCCGGGTGTGGGTATAGTTGGCCGTCAGCGTGAGGTCGGTCGAGGTCAGCGGCTTCACGGTCAGGCCCAGCCTGATCCGCCGCCGGTTGTCGGCATCGAGGGTGGGATTACCGCCCGAAAGCCGTGAGATGTCGACGGTTTCGCCGCGCACATAGTCGAACACCCGCGCACCCAGGGTCAGCACGGTCGGATTGCCGAGTTGCTGAACGGTGGGCGCCCCCTCGTCCTCGGTCACCGACAGCATGATGCGGACGGGCTTGATCGGGGTCCAGCGCAGGCCGTAACCGAAGGTCTTGAGGCCGCCGAAATCCGACAGCTGGTCATAACCGAAATTGACATTCGCGGACAGGTCGCCAAGCGCCGACAGCACGGCGCGCCGGGCACTCGCGATCGGCAGATCGAGGCTCACCTGCCCCTTCGCGGTATCGCGCGACAGCCGGGCCGAGGACGCCACGCCCGAGCGGGTCGACGAGGAGTCGAAATCGCTGAGCACGCCGCCAACCTTGATGGTGGCCGATGCCGCGCCCGCGGGAAGCTGGAACAGCGTGCCGTTCAGCACGCCCTCGACGTCCGCCGTGCTGACTGTGGATCGGGCCCGATCGAGCAGCGGATCGCCGAGCGTCAACGGCCCATAAGGGTTGAACAACGGGTCAAGCGCATCGAGACGCGTCTGGAACTCGGTCAGGTCGAAACCGGATTCGGTGCGCGTGCGGCTGTGGCTGCGATCGTAATTGCCTGTCACCGACCATTGCCACCCCGGCAGGCTGCCGTTGAGGGCGACGCCCAGGTGCCCGGTGACGTCGCGACTGCTCTGGCCTAGGGCGCCACCTTCCGACAGATAGCGGTAGAGCGCGGTATCGCCGGCAAAGGGCGAATAGGGATTGCCTGCCGGCAGCGACAGGCGCGCACGCGCCAGACCCTGCGTCGCGTCGCTGTCGCTATAGGACAGCGTCCCGTTCACCGTCGCCGCGACGTTGCCGAAGATGGTACGGCTATAGACCGCGTTCAGGCTGAGGGTATCGGTCGCGGGCAGCAAGGTGCGATAAGGGCTGAGGTCGGATGCATTGATGCCGCCCAGCGCCGCGAAATCGGTCAGCGTCGGGATGCCCGTTGCCGCGCCCGTCGGCACCCCGATCACCGTCGCGGGACGGCCGAGCAGGATGGTCAGCGCCGGATCGATCTCCGCACCCAATTGTGCGCCGGCGATATTGCCGATGATGTCGTAAGGCTGACGCGAGGTCGCCGAGGTGATGCCGCGTTCGCTCTCATACAGCGCCGAGCTGTGCTGATAGTCGAGCGCGATGTTGAGGCGCGTGCCATTGCGCAGGCGCAGCAGACTGGCATTGGC
Source organism: Sphingomonas sanxanigenens (assembly GCA_037190805.1). GTDB lineage: Bacteria > Pseudomonadota > Alphaproteobacteria > Sphingomonadales > Sphingomonadaceae > JBBCJR01. The sequence continues at coordinate 11,261 of JBBCJR010000005.1, forward strand.
ACCGGGGCTGAATTGTCCGCCCTCGGTCGGCAATGCCGCCGTGACTTCGCCGGTCACCGCGTTGAAACGGCGGCGCAGCACGATGTTCACCACGCGCTGGTCCGCCCGATAGCCGTATTTCAGGGCCACTTCCTCGGGCAGGATTTCGACCCGCTGGATCGCTTCGGTCGGGATATCGCGGATCTCGCTGCGGCTGGACGTGCGCCGGCCATCAAGCAGGACCACCGGTGGGCCGCCGCCACCGCTCGCCGTCTGCGGCCCGAGTTCGGCGAGAAGATCGTTCAGCGAGCTGACACCGAAAGACCGGATATCCGCAGTGGAAAAGGTCACGTCCGGCTGGACGTCGCCAATCACGCTGCCTGGCAGGCGCTGACCGGTGACGACGATTTCCTCTCCCTCCGCATAAGGATCGTCCGGGTCCGCAGCCATTGGATCGGCGACGGCGGGCGCCGTGCTTTCTGACGTCTGGGCATGAGCGGCAAGGGCCGGCAGACAGACGCTCAGGCCGAGCGTGAAGAGCAGTTTGGCGGACATCGGGCCTCGCAGCAGGGGGTGTGCTGACGGTCCCTAAACAGTCAATGGCAACGCAGGATGAACCGGTACGATGCCGGAACGGAACTTTGGTGGAAGGCCGCGCCTGAAAACAAGTAAGCCCCGTCGCTTTCGCGGCGGGGCTCCCTGTAGGAAAGACGCTTGTGGGCGTTCGATCCTAAAATCTGCTCATTTTTCAATCAGCAGGTACTTAGAACGGCTGGTACGCCCGAAAGGTTCCCTGAATTTCAAAAAAGAACGGCGCAGAATGGAATCACGCCGAAGCCACGGCCTCCAATGCCTTCTTCACCGGCAGGTCGCGAAGGCGGATACCGGCGGCAGCGTCGATCGCATTGACCAACGCGCCCGCCACCAGCGACGTCGCCACCTCGCCGATACCACCCGGCACCTCGCTGCTGGCGACGATTTCATGGACCACGGCGGGCGCTTCGGCGAGGCCCAGCACCGGATAGTCGCCAAAGCTGCTTTCCGCGACCCGGCCCTGATCGATATTGATTTCGCTGTAGAGCGCCGCGGACAGACCGAATAGCGCCCCACCCTCGAGTTGCGCGGCGATGCCGAGCGGGTTGACCGGTACACCGCAGTCGACGACGCAAGCGATGCGATGCACGGTCAACTGGCGGGCCCCGTCGACGCTCACCTCGATCACCATCGCGCCATAGCTGCCGAACGCCTTCTGGATCGCGATGCCCCGGCCGCGACCGGATGGCAGTGGCTGCTCCCAACCGGACAGCAGCGCCACGCGGTCGAGCACATGGCGCATGCGCGGATCGGTGATCAGCGCGCGGCGATAGGCGACCGGATCGGCGCCGGCCTTCCTCGCCAGCTCGTCGACAAACCCTTCCTGGACGAACGTGGCGCGCAGCGGCCCCACGCCCCGCCACCAGCTGGTCGGAACGCCGCCAGCCTCGACCCGCGCATATTCAAGATGGCGGGCCGGCAACGCATAGATCGGGTTGACCGCGCACTCCACGGCATCCGCGTCGAAGCCCTCATAGCTGTCCGGATACAACCGGGCCATGATCGACGATCCGGCGATACGCTGGTGCCAGGCGACCGGCCGGCCGGCGGCATCAAGACCCGCCTCGATCCGGTCGACATAGGCCGGGCGGTACAACTCGTGCTGGATATCCTCCGGCCGGGTCCACATCAGCTTGACCGGATGCGACAGCTGGCGGGCGACGGCGACCGTGGTCAGGATGCCGTCGGTTTCCAGCCTCCGGCCGAAGCCACCGCCCATCGGCTGATTGTGGATGGCCACCGCATCCTCGGACATGCCGAGCAGCGCCGCCACCTCCTGCCGGGCGCCGGCGACGACCTGGGTCCCGCTCCAGACATCGCAGCGGCCGTTCCGGACAGAGGCTATGCAATTCATCGGCTCCAGCGTCGCATGGGCGAGGAAGGGCTGGCGATAGACGGCGACATGCCGCCCGGCAGCCCCCTCCATCGCCGCCTGATAGCCATCGGTCGCCTTGACGACATGCGCCGGGCTGTTGGCAGCCGCCTCGATCTCGGCGAAGATCGCGGCCGTCGCGGCGGCGCCATTCGCGCCCTCGTCCCATTCGACGATCAGCGCATCCCGTCCCTTGAACGCCGCCCAGGTGTTGCGCGCGATGACCGCCACGCCATCAGGCAGGCGGACGATGTCCGTGACACCCTTCACGGCCCTGGCGGCGCTGTCGTCCACCGACCTCAGCCGGCCACCGAAGATCGGCGACTGCAGGATCGCGCCGATCAGCATGCCCGGCACGGAGAGGTCGATGCCGTACTTCACCGTGCCATCGACGCGCGGCTGACCGTCCAGCCGGCGGGTGGCGCGTCCGATCAGGCGGAACTGGTCGGGCGCTTTCAGGGCGACTGAGGCCGGTGGCGGATAGGCCACGGCATTCCGGGCCAGCGCGCCATAATCGATCCGCCGCCCGGACGCGGCATGCGACACGATGCCGTCGCGGGTCGTGCAGCCGTCCGGCCCCACGCCCCAGCCGCGCGCGGCAGCCGCGATCAGCATCGCTCGCGCGGTTGCCCCCGCGCGGCGCAGCGGTTCGAAACAATCCTGCACCGACAGCGACCCGCCGGTTTCCTGCGCGCCATAGACTTTGTCGGACGATGCCTGGACGATCGTGACGGCGTCCAGCGCCACGTCTAGTTCCTCGGCCAGCAACATCATCAGGCTGGTCGAAACGCCCTGCCCCATCTCCGTACGGTGGAGTGTGAGGTACACGCGGCCATCGGGCGCGACCCGAACGAACTCGTTCATGCCGTCAGCGGCGACAGCCGCCACGCCGGCCAACGCATGACCCGGAATGGCCAGCGCGACCACCAGGCCGCCGGCCGCCTGAAGCACGGCGCGGCGGGTGGGGGCGACATTTACCGGCTCCACGACCACGGTCATGCGGCCACCATCTGGCCGGAAGCGCGCTTGATGGCGCGGCGGATGCGGACATAGGTGCCGCAGCGGCACAGGTTGGTCATCGCCGCATCGATCTCCGCCTCGTTCGGCCGGGGCGTCGCGGCGAGGAGAGAGGTCGCCGCCATCAACTGACCGGCCTGGCAATAGCCGCACTGGACGACATCCTCCTCGATCCACGCCTGTTGCAGACGCTTGCCGATCGGGTTCGCCGCCAGATGCTCGATGGTCTCGACCGTCGACCCGGCGGCATCCGTAAGGGGCACGGTGCAAGACCGGATCGGCTCGCCGTTCAGATGCACCGTGCATGCCCCGCATTGGCCAAGGCCGCAGCCGAACTTGGTGCCGGTCAGCCCCAATTCGTCACGCAGCACCCACAGCAGGGGCGTATCGTCCTCCGCATCGACGGAGACCGGGCGACCGTTGACGGTCAGATTGACGCTCATGTCCGAAAGCTTTCCGGGTCAGGTAAGACCGCGATTGATGAGGGTTTCCTGGACGGCGCGATGCGCCTCGTCGATGGCGGTATTAGTGAACGCGGCTCCACCGGAATCGGCATTGGCGATCGCGATCCGGCCGAAGTTGCGGCGGCCGATGACGTGCGGCCGTTCATTGTCCGGCATGTCGGGGTCGCCCACCGTGTCATAGGTGTAGGAATAGCCGTGCGGCCAGCGATTGGCGGTGATCGCCAGAATGTCGCGCGCCGGATCGAAGCCGCCCTCGGACAGCGCCCGACCCATGTCGGAACGGATGTTGCGTTCGACATCCTCGAACGGCGTCTCCAGCATCTGGGTACGGCCCAGCCGGTTCTGGTCCTTGCGCGGCAGGCCGGGGCTATTGGGATTTCCAACCATGTGCACGACGATCGGCTGCGCGGGATCGTCGGGGAACTTGTAGCTGCCCATCGACACCGGGATGTCGAGCGACATGTTGGGATGATAGGCGCTGGGCGAATGGATCGAGCTGACGCCCAGCTTCTTCCACGCCTCCCAGTTGCGGACGAGGACGTTGGTGTAGATCATCGGCACCTTGGAGGCGTAGTGCAGCGCCACCTTCTGTTCCTGTGGCAGGGCGGGGACGATGAACGGGATCACCATGTTGAAGCAGGCCATGATGACGTTGGCCCCGCGCACCTGATAGCGCTTCCCGTCCTTCACATAGACGACGCGAACGCTGTCGGCCTTGCCGGGCGCGCCGATATGCTCGACCCGAATGGCCATGGAACTGAGCCTGAGGCGGGTCGGGTTCGCCGCCAGATCGAGGCCCTGATAGTTCACGCGCTGGGTGACGATCTCCGCCGGCCCATAGGGGCCGCCCTGGAACGCCGTCGGCACCAGCCGATTGACCAGCAGGCGGGCGATGGTGGCATTGCCGTCGGGAAAGTGAAAATCATACTCTTCGCGATAGGCGGCGGGGCCGCCGATCTGCATGCCCTGGAACCCGGGCGCACCGGATTTTGCCGCGATGAACGCCGGGCAGGTGTCGACCCGCATGTTGTTGCGAAAGCCCCGGCCGAGAAAGAAGGGCAGGCTACCCGGCAGCATGCCCGCATGCTTCATCAGGAAGTCCTGATAGGTCATCCGCCGCAGCGCCTCAGCCTTCTGCTCGGGGTCGAGCGAGGGCATGTAGTCGCGCTTCTCCGTGTGGATGCGGATGAGGTCGGCGCGCACCGGCGCGCTGAGCGGCGCGGCGCGGAAGAAGGCCGCCCAGTCCGTGGGCTGCCCGGCCGGCGACACGACCAGCTTGTCGCGCTGGAAATGCTCCTTGGCGAAGAAGGTGCCGCGCCCCATGCCCCGGTAGAGGTCGCGGTTCAGATAAGTCGGATAGCTGGCGACGTCGATGCCCAGCTCCTTGACTGTCTGCTTGGCCAGATAGCTGTAGGGAAACGGCGTCTCGATGCTCATCGTGCCGCCGTAGCTCATGTACATGCGGCCTTCGTGGTGGAACTCGTTCCGTTTGGCGTGGCCGCCGAAATCGTCGTGATTGTCGATGATCAGGATCTTGCGATCGTCGCCCAGCGCGGTGCGATAGAAATGCGCTGCCGACAGGCCGGAGATGCCGCCGCCAACGATGACCAGATCATAGGCCTCGCCGGTGTCGTCGGCCGATATGTCGCCGGTGAAGTCGCCGTCACGGGCTGCGTGGGCGGCCTCGTAAGACCCTTCATACTGGCCGCGCAGGCCCGTCGCGGTAGGTGGGTAATCGCCAGGAGGAACGATCGGCACCCGCGCTTCTGCAGCGCGAGTCGCAGCCGATGCAACGCCCGACGCAGCACCCGACAGAGCCGCCGCGCCCGCAGATGCCGCCGCTACGCCGCCGATAAAGTCACGACGCGCGATCGGCCGGTCCATCCCCAGCGATGCATCATCCGAGGCCATAGTTTTCCCTTTCCCTGTCTTTTCGATCCTTGTGCGGCAAAGTTATCGCGAACCTCGCCCATTGCCCACCATTTCGAGTGCCTGGAAGATGGCGACTTTAGCACCCGACAGGTTGCACGCAATGCACCGCCTTGGCCCTGATCCCGACTGACGCGGCTCTTGACGATCGACAATGATGTGATGCCAATTATGCGCCCGGTTCATCACGACACAAAGGCCGGCAAGGGGAGGAATAATGCTGCACGATAATCACAGTCGCCGCGGGTTCATGGGCGCGGCTGGCACCGGCCTTGCCGGGGCGGCCGGCATGGGCTGGTCAGGCGCCGCCTGGGCGGCCGATCCTCGCGCGCCGGACCTTATCGTCCACAATGCCAAGGTCTATCGGATCGAACCGGCAGGCGCGACGGCGGAAGCGTTCGCGATCCGAAACGGCCGCTTCGTCGCGGTCGGTGGGAATGACGCGATCAAGGCGCTGGCGGGCCCCGATACGCGGCAGGTCGATGCCGGCGGCATGACGATCGTACCCGGTTTCGTCGACGCCCACCTTCATGCGCGCGGCGAAGTGCTGCTCTACGAGGTGCTGGTCGGCAACCCGTTCGAGGTCGAATTCGTTTCGATCGACAGCATCATCGGCAAGCTGAAGGCGAAGGCGGAGAAGACCCCGGCGGGCTTCTGGGTCGAGGGCTATTTCTACGACGACACCAAGGTGACGGACAAGCGCGAGGTCACGGCCGACGACCTCGACAAGGTGTCGACCCAGCATCCGGTCGTCGTCCGCCACCGCGGCGGTCATACCGCCTATTTCAACCACAAGGCGCTGGAGATGGCGGGGATCACCAAGGCGACCCCGAATATTCAAGGCGGCACCTATGACAAGCTGCCGAACGGCGAATTGTCGGGCCGTGTCACCGACACCGCCATCGGCAGCGTCACGCGGATCGGGCAGCGGCCAACCTACACTCCGGCGGAAATCGCGGAGCAGGGACGCGCCGGCGCCGCTCACATCTCGAAGGAGCTGGTGCGCTACGGCCTGACCAGCGTTCACCATCAGGGTGGAAATCTGGCGGCACTTCAGGACGTCCGCGCACGGGGCGAATTGCGGCACCGGGTCAGCTACGAAGTCGGCGGATCGGTTCTCGATGCGATGATCGCCAACGGCATCAAGACCGGCTTCGGCGATGAATGGATCAAACTCGGTGCCACCTCGGAGCACGCCGCCGACGGGTCCTTCTCAGAACGCACGATGGCGATGAGCACCAATTACCCGGGCACCAACTATAAGGGCAACGTCACCCGGACCCAGGAGCAGCTGGACGAGTGGGTGGGGAAGGTCCACCGCGCCGGAATCAAGGTCAACGTCCACGCCAATGGCGACGTCGCCATCGCCTCCACGCTGACCGCCTTTGAACGCGCCCAGCAGGCCTTTCCGGTCAAGGACCCGCGCTTCAAGATCACCCACTGCACGCTGATCAACGACGACATCCTCAGGCGGATGAAAGCCGTGGGCGCGATCCCGGCGGTGTTCACCTCCTACGCCTATTATAATTCCGACAAGTTCGGTTTCTATGGCGAGGACCTGATGAAGCGCTCGATGGCGTTCCGCTCGTTCCTCGACGCGGGCATCCCGGCCTGCGCCGGATCTGACTTCAGCCCCGGTCCGTTCGCGCCGCTGATGGGCATGCAGGGCATGGTGACGCGCAAGGGCTGGGACGGCAAGGTGTGGGGCGCCAACCAGCGCGTCACCGTTCAGGAGGCGCTGCGCATCCTGTCCTTCAACGGCGCCTACGCCAACCACGAAGACCATGAAAAGGGGTCGATCAACCCCGGCATGTTCGCCGACTTCGTCGTACTGGCCCAGGACCCCCACACCGTCGATCCGGAAACCATCAAGGACATCAAGATCGTTCGCACCGTCACCGGCGGCAACACCGTCTACGAAGCCTGATCCCTCAAAGGCACCGCCGCATCTCCGGATGCGGCGGTGCCTTTGACCGGGCGTCCATGGTTGAGGCGTGACTGAAGTCTAGCGCAGCTTGAAATCCAGACGCACAACGTCACCGCGATAGACGTTGCGAGTGAACATGACGATCACGCCCGCTTCGTCCGTCACATGGCGATCGACACGCACGACCGGCGCATTGAGCTGGGTCTTCAGCGCATCCGACAAGGCCATGTCGGCAATGTCGATGGTCATCACCTGCTCGACATCGCCGATCCGCAAACCGGGAAGATCGGCCGCCAGCCGCAAGGTCGGACGAAGGACCAGCGCCTCGACCGAAACATTGCTGGCCCAGGGTTCGGCGATGAAGATGTCGGCCACCATATAAGGCCGATCGTCCCGCCAGTGACGCCGGCGGATATGACGATAGGTCACCGCCGGGGTGCCGCTGGCATTGTCCAGCGCCGGCAACGACACACCCCGGTTTTCCTGCATGATCTCGGCACGCGCACCCTCGCGGGACTGGAGAAGGCCGAAATAGCTGGTCTCCAGCTTGCACCACAGCTTTTCGCTTGGCGCGGCGGTGACGAATGTGCCCTTGGCCCGAAAGCGCTGGATCAACCCTTCGCCTTCCAGGATGTCCAGGGCCTGGCGCACGGTTTCACGCGCCACATCGCAGGAAACCGATAGTTCATTCACCGTCGGAATCTGCTCTCCGACCCCCCAGACTCCGGTTTCGATGCGGTGACGGAACAAGGTCGCCAATTGCCTGTAACGGGAAATGCCGCGCTGGCGTGGATCCACCAACGGTTTGCCGGCGCCTGAAATCGTCTTGGTAAGCATGGGGCCCTCCTACTCGCCCCCCTAGGTGGGTCAACCGCTCCAAGAGGATACCCCACGAGGCACTTCTGCCCCGTTTCAAGGTGTCCCGTGGTCGCCCTCAGCTTCCCTGCCCCTGTTGTGGCGGGCGCAATGGGTTGCGGACCCGCTCGTTGAATGTTGAAACAAATTTTCTTAGTAGCGTCATCAGCTTATCGACCTCATCTGCCGACAGAGCCTCGTGCAGGCCGTTTGTCACCGTGCTTTCCAACTGGCCGGATTGCGCCAATAACTCCTGGCCCCGGCTCGTCAGGCTGAGAATCTTGCGGCGACGGTCCTCTGGATGAGTATGGCGCGCCACCAGCCCACTGTCTTCCAGAAGACGAAGCACCAGGGTTGCGGTGGACCGGTCGATGCCGATCAACGCACACAGGCTGATCTGGTCGATGCCAGGGTGAACCCGCAGCGTGTGGAGCACGCTGAATTGCGTTGCGGTGATACCCAGTGGCGTGGCGGCCTCGTCGAACAGCGCGCTGGATATCTGATAAGCCCGCCGGATAACGAACCCCGGTTTGGCGTACAGCGCCTCCATTGAATTGGGATCCATGCGACTCACCCCCGATATCACGTTTTATCGCCTCCAGCCGGGGACGCTCAACTTCTCCCAACATCGCCCTTGCATAGTCTGGAGGGAAAGCCTGCTTGGTTGCCTGATGTAACAAATCAGGATGATCTGGGATCTGTCCCGTAAATCCGGGTGCGGCTCTAGAAATCCAGCTCGGCGCGCCAGCCAAGCACGTCGACGCCATAGCTGGTTGCCGTGCCGGCCGGGATCGCCGCACCGGAATAACGCAGATGGCCATAGTTGAGGTTGAAGCGCAGATATTCGATCGGCGACCAGATCAAGCCCAGGATCAGCGCGTTCTGCTTGCCGCCCAATATATCCCGGCTGTCGAGGTCGAGATAGTCGTACCGAAGGTTCAACTGCACCAGGCCGATCCCGCCTTCGGTCCATGGCCGCAACGGCTTCGTGCCGGTAAAGATGCCGTTCTTGTAACCCCTGGTCTCGCCGGTCAGGTGATAGCCGACCTCGGCATAGCCGCCGAAGAACGTCGGATCGGCGACGCCGGGGCGGGCGAGCTTCAGCCAGTGTGCCTCGCCCGCCCAGTGCAGCGGGCCGCGCACGCCTGCCAGTTCGGCGCCATAATGGACCTCACGGTCGACCCTTAGGCTCGGCGTCGCCAGATAGCGGCTGTTGACACTGTGCAGATAGGGACGCTGGCGATAGCGTTGCGACGCCTCCGCAAGCCGGTTCAATTTCCTCAGATGCGCCGAGGCGCCGAAGTGCCACTGGGTATCTCCCAGTTTCGGCGCCAGCACCAGACGACCGTCGACGCTGAAGCTGTTGTTTTCATCCCCTCCGTCCGGCCCGTCGGAATCGTTGGTCAGGGAATCGGCGCTGTCCGAGAAAAGTCCCGCCTGGGCCAGCAGGATGCCCGACCGATATTGCGCCGACAGGCCCAGGCGCCGTTCGAAGGCGAACGCATCGGTGAAGGCAGCACGCTCCATTACAGACCCGGTGGTATCGCCAACCAGTTCGTCCAGTGACTGGAAGGAATTCTGGTTGCCCAGCATCAGCAGCCACTTGCCGCTTTCATAGGTGATGAACGTGTCAACCAGGTCGATCGCATTGTCTGACAGTTCGGTTTCCAGCTTATAACCGAAGCCGCCGCCAAGCATGCCTTCCGCCCCCAGACGAAGCCGCCGAAGTTCGTTCGAATAACCCTTGGCGCGATCACTGACCGCGGCCGGTGCCATCAGCACGCCGGCATCATACTGAATCCGGCCCTTGACCTTGAACCGGGCATCGGCGCTACTGAACTGGGGTGACCCCTTCCAGCCGATTTTTGTCTCGGGAACCGAGGCGGCCGGTGATGGTACAGGCACTGCGCTTGAGGTGGATGTCACCGGTGCAGTGGGGAATGCTGGCACGGCCGGAGTCGTCGCGGTTGCGATTGGTTCGGCCACGGTTGCCGCACCCAGCCTTGCCTCCAGGCGGTCGACCTGGGCCTTCAGCCGCGCGATCTCGTCCCGCAGCTCCGCCGCATCCTGCGCGCTAATCGCTTGCGCTAGAACTCCCGACGGCACGGCAAGCTGCGCGATAGCCACTCCCAGTGCCAGCCGTCTCAGCCTCATGCTCAATCCGCCTTATCTCGATGAGGCCGCCCCTATGTCAGTCTCATGTCGAGTTGGCGTCATTTACATTACAGAAATATTTCGAATGCCGTGCGCGGCGGATGGGAGCAGCTCTGGCGGCAAAGCACCCCAGCACTTGGAAGGGCGATGGGGCGCGATGCTACTGTCTGATCATAGCTGACGAATGCTACAGAACCCGGTGAACTTGGATCAGGCGGTCGTTCTCGTCAGGCCCCTGCGCCAGTGCCATTTCCTTGGGAAACGCATTGCCAGCGACCAGCGTGGCAATGAAGATCGATTTGTTCAACCAGTCATGTGGCCCTTCGACCGTCGTGAATGTCGGCGTCAGGCGATAAATACGCCGGCCATTGGCATCAGGCGGATAGGCTAGGCCGAGATTATGGATGATGATGATCGTGCCGTCATCAGCCTGCAGTCGATAGAATGCATCCACAACGACAATATTGTCGGGGCGGACGACAGGGAAATCAGCGCCACCTGGAACGACCTTGCCACTGATTCGGGGACCCCAGAAGCGTCCGCCAATGATCGGCCAGATGTTGCCCCGCTTACCATCCTTGGCTGCGTTTGACGGCCCCATTGGTTCCGGTTTGGAACAGGTCACAACGAGATTCATGACCAGTTCGGTGCGTACCGGGTCGAGATCGGTCAATGCGCCGCCCATGCTGATCTGCGCTGCCGCTGGCACGGCCTGCAGGCCACCCAGGGCCATCACTCCCGCCCCGGTCGCACCCAATGCAAGCAATGATCGGCGGGTCGGTTCATTTTCGAAATCACTCATGGCATCCCTCTCCTATTTGGTATGATTGATGGCGGCGGGCAGCGTCACCTTCTGGATCGAGACGGCGTCCTTAACGACCTTGTCCCTGTTCAGGGTGACAGCCTTGAACTGATAGTTGACATGCAAAGTCACCTGATCGGCGATGTTCGGATTACCCTTGCCGTCCGGGCCGATGAACATGTTCTGCCCGCCGGTCGGCGTTGAATCGTAGAGATTCGTATCTTCGGGCGTCAGCTTGATCAGCATGTTCCAGGATTCAGACAGGTTCGCGGGCACATAGGCCGGCTGCAGCCCGAGCTTGCCCGCCGTGGACCCGCGGGGCTCCCCTCGGAAGGGCGGCTTGTCCGGGTTCTTCTCAACCGCGGCCGCATCATAATATTTGTAGAAGATGGGCTGCCGCCACCGGCTGGGATCGGCTGAATCGTAACGCTTCGCCAGGATATCGGCGGCATCGGCCACAGTCTGCCTCAGCACCTGGTTACGGTTCATGCCGTTGAACCAGTCATGCTTCATCGGCAGGCCGGCGTCCGATCCCTCGATGGCGCGCAGGACGACGTCGGTGCGGTACTTGATGTAATTCTCATCGTCGATCTTGTGCCACCAATCGCCAATGTCGTCCCCGATGATGTTCTTCTGCGCAGTGTCGATCCACTCGCGGTAGATGGTGAGACCGATGCTGTCGTAATAGCCGTCCTTGTCCAGATCCTCGTAGATGGCGTTCCACCCGTCCATGGCGGCAACGACCGCCTCCAGCCGGGTATCGCCCGCCACCGCCGCCTTCAGGTACGGCGTGAAGAATTTCGGGTTGGTGACGGTGAGGTCAACTCCGCCGGCGCTGCCTCCCATCCGGCGATGGGCCTCATGCACGTCCGCGACGCTGAGCTTGTCCTTCGATTTGGCGAACTCGACGCCCATCCAAGCGCGATTGCTCTTTCCGTAACGCGACGTGTCGCCATAGCGGCTGTCGGTCGTCACCTTGTTGTTCCAGGCGTGAATGAAGCCCTGCGCCGGGTCCACCACGAACACATGCTGCTCGGGCGACAGCATGCCCTGCCATTCATATTCGCCCGTTCCCGGCGTCGGCAGCCTCGGATCGACACCCTTGGCGCGCACCGGCAAGCGGCCGGAATGATAAAGCGCGATGTGCCCGTCAGTGCCGGCATAGTTGATGTTGAAATTGAACGTGATCGCCTGCGCCGCCTTCTTGTAGGATTGCAGGTCGGTGGCGCGGTTGAGTTCGATCATCCCGGCAAGGCCGGCGAGCTCATAGCCCGAAATGGCGTTCTTTTCCGTGTAGGCGGTTTCAGCCCCATCCTCACGCGAAATGACGGGGCCATGCACCGTGCGTTCGATGTCGACGGTGACGGGCGCGGCCCCCTTCACCTTGATGACCTCCTGACGGACCGTCATGTCGCGCCAGGCGCCATTGTGCCAATATTGACGTCTGTTCGCCGGATTCAGCTTCTCGGCATAGATATCGATGAGGTCGCTCTCGCCGGTGGTGAAGGTAAAGCCATTGCTGTCGGTGCGGCCCATGATGATGGGGCACATCGGTGGCAGCACGAAGCCGGCAACATTGAACCCGGCGCCCGAGATGTGAACATCCGGTCCATCGGCGGTGGCGTGGAGCATGATCGGCTTGCCATCGGCCGACTTCGACGCGCCGACCATGAACAGGCGGCTGGCGCCGCGGCTCATGCCCATCATGTCACGCCCGAACCGGCGTGCATCGCCGTTCGCCGCCACCTCGGCCGCCGTCGCGGCGGTCATGGGCTGGGCCATCTGCATCGCCTGCACGGCGGCATCGGCCGATGCCAGCACGCTGCGTCGCTCGCCATCGGGAACGATCGGTACCGCATCCGGATCGTCGAGCGGCACCACATCATCGAAGATGATCCGCGCCTTCTCGGCGCCGAGTTTCTTCTCGAGGTCGCGATAGAAGGCGAGATTGGTCAGTTCGTGGCCGCCGCCGCCACTGCCATAGCCGCGCTGAAGGCCGCCCATGACGTCCAGGAATTCCCAGAGCGTCCATTCCGTCGGCAGAATGCCCCAGTCCTTATACTCGTAGGGAACCTTGGCGGGGTCGCCCCTGACCTCGCGGACATAGGCGTTCCAACCCTCGTGCATCGCCCGCAGGATCGCCTGATATTCGGGCGTCAACGCCTCGAACTGGGCCTTGACCTCGGCGGCGGTGAGTGTCCGGAGACGAGCCTGTTTGTCAGCCTCGACCAGATCCTTGCCCATGATCTCGGCCATGCGTCCGAGCGCGCCGCGCATGTAGATCTCGCCTTCGGCCATGCGGTCCTGGGCGATGGCGTAGGCGGCACCATAGTAGATTGCCGGCGCCGTATCGCCATAGACATGGGGGACGCCCATCTTGTCGCGATAAATGGTCGCTTCCTCGGCCGACGCCGGCACTGCCATCACCGCCGGCACCAGCGCGGTCGCCAGCAGCGCCGCGCGCGCCCAGGTCATCACCCCTGCCCGCATGGTCTCAATCCTCCTGCAAATCGCAAACGGGACACCGACGGACCAGGAAAGGCCCGCCGGTGTCGAAGTGATATGTGATCAGTAACGATAGGCAGCGGTCAGACCGAAGGTCCGCGGCCGCAGCGCATTGGCCTGGAAGATCTGGCCATAGACCGTCACGTGATCGACGTTCATCAGGTAGTTCTCGTTGGTCAGGTTGTTGACGAACGCCGACAGGTCCAGCCCACCGCTGCGGACGCCGATCCGCATCCTGAGGTCCTGCATCGCCGGATTACGCGGCAGGAACGGATCGTAATTGGGTGAATCAGGATCGAAAGTGTCATTCAATCCCTTGTTTTTGCTGCGATAATTATAGTCCGCCCGAATATAGGAATCGAGGTTGCCCAAGGCGAAGTCATATTGGCCCGACAGCGTGACGACCCAAGGTGCGCCCATTGAGGTCTGATAGCCCTTGGTGACGTAGTTGGTGCCGCCGCCGGACTCGATGGTGTCGTCGTAGGTGCCATGATTGTAGCCGACGGCGGCAGTCAACGACAGCGCGTCGGTGGGACGCACGTCGACCTGAAGGTCGAAGCCCTTGATCGTCGCCTTGCCCAGGTTGGTGGTGAAGCCAAACCCGCAATTGGGCAGGTTCACACCGTTGATGATGTTACTCCATTTGATGATGTAGGCGCTGGTCGCGAGCTGGATGACGCCATTGGCAAAGCGGTTCTTCGAACCGACTTCATAGCTCCACACCGTGTCTGAATCGTAGGTGGTCGGCGCATTCGTCAGACCGATCGCCGCGAGATCCGCCGCGCAGGTCGCGTTGGTCGGGATGCCGCGATTGACACCGCCGATGCGGAAACCCTTGGAAGCCGTGGCATAGAACAGATTGCTGGGATCAGCCTGGTATGAGATGCCGAACTTCGGTGTGATCGGAGTTTCCTTCTGAGTGCCCGAAAAGCCACCCGGACCGCCCTGCGCCGGTCCGTCGACAGTGGTGCGGAAATCAAGCTGGGTGCGTGCGACACGCAGGCCGCCGGTCAGCTTGAGCCCATCGATCAGTTCGAAGTTGACTTCGCCGAAACCAGCGATTTGCTTGTCGGTGGTCCAGAAATTGTCGACATAGGTATAGCCGTCCGCCGTACGCGGAATTCCATAGAAATCCTCGACCGACATATCTACAATATTCTCAAAGAACGGATTGACAATATCCTGGCGCGACTTCTGCTTTGCTTCCGTCCAGAATACGCCGAACACATAAGTCAGGCGGGAAGAAGGATCATTTGAACTGATCCGGAATTCCTGTGTCCAGTTATTTTGGCCGTTTGACAACCGACCAACGTCGTAATTCCCGGGGATGGACAAGGTTGCCGTCGGGTCCTTTAGCTCACCCGTCCCGAAATTAAGGCTGCCAAAGATATTGTTTATGAAAGCACCATAGTCGTAGATACCACTTTCACGACGGCGCAGATAAGAGGTATCGGACGCCAGCGTCACCGGCCCCAGATCGTAGCGAATCCGCAAGCTTGGTAGGACATATTTATCACGATTACTCGACGCAATTTTGTTACCATTTATATATTCTTGATTTTTTCGATCTGAAATCGGCCTGTCAAAGACACTGACCCAGTACTGACTGGTGTCGTTACTCTTCAGATCCTGGAAATAGACCGATGGCGTGATCGTGAATCCGTCTGAAGGCTGCCATGTAACAGCAGCACGGGCCGAATAAGTATTGATGGAGTTGGAGTTCTTCTTCGGGAAACCCAGGCTTGGATTGGTTCCATTCCCATCCGGATAGGGCACCCGATCGACATAGCCGCCGTCACGGCGGGCAAAGCCGCTGACCCGGAAACCGAGCTTGTCCTCGATGATCGCGCCACCGATCGCGCTACCTAATTCATAGGACGAGGCGCCCCCTTCGGTGAAGCCCACCTCGGCGCGACTATATCCCTCAGTCCGCGACAGGCTGGGTAGCGGCGAGATAAACCTCACCGTGCCGCCCTGCGAACCGGCACCAAACAGCGTACCCTGCGGGCCGCGCAACACCTCGACCCGCTCCAGGTCGAAGATCGCCGGATAGGCATTACCCGAGCTGTTACCAATGGCACGGACCTGGATCGGCGTGTCGTCAACATAGATGCCGGTGGTGGCAGCCCCCGACACGGAAGACACGCCGCGAATGGAGATGTTGGTGGTCAGGCCATAACCACTGCGACCGAACTGCACGCCCGGCGTCAGGCGGGTAACGTCGTCGATCCGACGAACACCCTGCTGGTCCATCTTTTCCTGCGTGAAGGCGGCCACGCTCACTGGAACCCGACTCAGAGACTGTGACTGACGGGTCGCGGTCACGATAATGTCCTCGACACCAGCCGTTTCCGGTGCTGACTGAGTGGTTTGAGCGCCTGCGCCGCCAGCCATACCCGCCAGGGCGGTGAACGCCAGCAGCTTGAGCTTGAGATTATGAGGCATTCTGAATTCCTCCCGATGATCCACTAATTTTTTGTCGTGCCGCTCGGCGGCACGACGCTGCTGACATCTCTCGGCCGGCCCGCCGATAATGTTATATCTATAACCAATCTACAGCGCGGAATGCCTTGAAAGCTATAACTCATGACAATATCGCCGCGAGTAGGTTCAAGGCAGCCGGAATCGCCTTTGACCGGTCAAAATTTCATTCAATATATTGAAATAACTTGATTTAATTTTAGAGTTGTTCAGTAATAAAGACACCGATGCGAGCATCGTAGTCACCACGATGCAATCGCAATGATGCGCCCCGATCACACTTGCCCCGACTCCCACATTGGATATGCTTCGTGATTATTGCGGCCGGCGGATGCTTTCCGGCGACGGGAAGCGATCAATCAGAAGATCAGTAAAGGGGGAGTGCGAACGGGTGCCGAGGGATTTCCAGGCCACGGTTCATTACGAACAGGCACCGCCTCTGCGGCGAAGCGGGCGTCCGATTGATTCACGGCCAGCAACGGCTGATTGCACCCTCCATATCGTTCCCAGACTCAGGGAGATGAATTCCAATGACGCCCTCTTCGCGTGACGGCGCCGGCTCGCGGCGGTTCGATGTCGCATCGGAACTCCGCCATTCCATGCCATCCTTTGCCGCTGTCCGGGCGTTCGAGGCGATCGGCACCTATGGCGGCATCCGCCGCGCGGCGCTGGCCCTGTCGCTAGATCACGCCGCCGTTAGCCGCCATTTGCGAGGGCTGGAACTCTGGGCGGGCGTGCCACTGGTCGACCGGACACCGGGAGCTGGTGGTCGGCTGACGCCAGAGGGCGCGCGGTATCACGCACGCATCTCCGCCGCGCTCGTCGAAATCGCCCGCGCCGGCGCGGAACTGACCCGCAGTGACGACCATATCTTTCGCATCTGGTGTGCCCCCGGCCTCGCTTCCGAATGGCTCACGGCACGCCTTGGCAATTTCGCGGCCTTGTTTCCTGGCGTCGAACTTGAGCTACAGCCGACAGAGACGATCCCCGATTTCGTCGCGCGCGAAGCCGACGTCCACCTTCACTATGTGAAGGACATCGACCAATCACCTTACAATGACATCGCCACCCGCTCGGCCGAGGTGTTCCGCCCGCCCATCCTGCCCGTGGCCACGCCGGCCTTTCTGGAAAAGGCCGGCATGCCGACGTCAGCCGCCGCCTTCCTGAACAGCACGCTGCTTCACGAATCCAGTTTCGACCAGTGGCGCCGCTGGTTCGCGGCACATGATATCGACGCTGGTGAAGCGCTGGCCGGGCCGAAATTCTGGCACGCCCACCTGACCGTCGCCGCCGCCCGACGCAGCCAGGGCATCGCGCTGGCCAATATCTTCCTGGTCCAGGACGACCTGGAGGCCGGCGTCCTGGCGGAAGTCCAGGGGGCCACTCGCGTCAACCTCGGCGCCTACGTCTTCACGGCGCGCCGCGACCGGTGGCGCAACAAGCTGGTGTCTGGATTCCGCAATTGGTTGGACAAGGCCGTCAAGGACCTTGCCGAACATAGGGCCTGATGGAGGTGGTGATCCAGTATCACCATCACGGAAAGCGATATCATCTCGTCTCGCCGCTGCCGATCACGGAAGTTTGGCGGATATACAGCTGCTTTCAGTCGCTGTGCCCGCCCCCTGTCCGGACAATCCGTTGAACCCCACCAGCCCTCACGTTGTTCATGCCGGAACGGGGATAAGCCGGCGTTCGATGCTGTCGAGCCTGGTGCTTGCCCCGGCTGTGGCCCTCGGCGCCTGCCAGAAGCTGGAGCGGCAGCCGGGTGAAATCATCGTCGGTTCGTCGGCGACCGGGGTGCCATTCAGCTTCATCGATCCGTGGACCAACGAACTGACGGGATCGATGGTCGACACGGCCCAGGCGATCGCGGGCGCGATCGGTCTCTCCGCCGACATGCGCATCGTGCCGTTTTCGGCCCTGATCCCGTCTCTGACGGCAGGCAAGATCGACATCATCGCGGCGGCGATTCTGCGCACGCCGGAACGGGCCGAGATCGTGGCGTTCAGCGACCCTGTTTATGCCTATGGCGGCGGCCTCGTCGTGCCGGTCACCGATCGGACGCCCTGGCCCGATCTCGCCGCGCTGCGCGACAAGCGGGTCGGCGCGCAGGTCGGCACCCGGTTCATCGACCAGGTCCGGGAAGCCGGCGTGCGCGACGTGCCGACCTATGACAATCTCAGCGACATGCTGCGTGACCTCGGTCACGGACGGATCGACGCCGCCTATGGCGACGAGCCGATCCTGCGGTACCAACTGCGGACCGGTGCCCGAAAGGGCCTGCGGCTGGTTTCGGAATTCCGCGCCCCGGCGAAGGAGGAGCTGTGCCTCGTTTTGCGCAAGGGCGAGCCGCTCCTACCCCGCGTGAACGCGGCCATCGCCGATCTGCGGCGCACCGCCATTCCGGCGATCGTCAACCATTGGGGGCTCAATGACAGCTGACGGCAGCTTCTTCACCGACGCGATCCTGTTCCTGCCCGTCCTGCTCAAGGGACTGGGAATGACCATCGTGCTGACGCTGGCGGCGCTGGCGGTCAGCCTGACGCTGGGTCTGGTCTGGGCGGTCATGGGCCTCAGCCGGTTCATGATGCTGCGGATCATCAGCCGCGTCGTCGTCAACGTGGTGCGCGGCATCCCGATCATCGTCCAGCTGTTCTGCGTTTATTTCGTCCTGCCGGAGCTGGGGATCAGCCTGGCGCCTTTCGCCGCCGGCGTGATCGGCCTGGGCCTTGCCTATTCGGTCTATCAGGCGGAAAATTTCCGCGCCGGGTTTGAAGCCGTCGACGTCAACCTGATCGAGGCCGGCAAGTCACTGGGCATGAGCGACCGGCAGATCATGCGCCGCATCGTCCTGCCATTGGGATTCAAGATCGCGCTGCCCGCATTCGGCAACACCACGGTGATGCTGCTGAAGGATTCGTCGATCGCGTCGACCATCACCATCGCCGAACTGACCCGCGCCGGGCAGCTGCTGGCCATCTCCACCTTCAAGAACGGGACCGTCTATACCTTGATCGCCCTGCTCTACCTCGCCGCCAGCCTGCCGCTTGCGGCCGGCGTCCGTGCCCTCGAACGGCGGATGGCGCGCCGATGATCCGCCTTCAGGGAGTCGCCAAGTCGTTCGGGTCGAACGTGGTGCTGCGTGACGTCGGATTCGACGTCGCGCAAGGCAGCGTGGTCTGCCTGATCGGCCCGTCGGGATCGGGCAAGTCGACGGTGCTGAGATGCATCAACGGCCTCGAGCGTCACGATGCCGGGACGATCGAGGTCGACGGCGATATCGTTTCCGCAGCGACCTTGCCAGCTGTCCGCCGCAAGGTGTCGATGGTGTTCCAGCGCTTCAACCTGTTCCCGCACCGCACGGCGCTGGAAAACGTCATTGAAGGCCCGGTGCAGGTCCTGGGCGTGCCTGTCGCGGAAGCACGCGAGGAGGCGCTGGCGCTGCTCGACAAGGTCGGCCTGGCGGACAAGGCTGACGCCCTGCCCGCGACCCTGTCCGGCGGTCAGCAGCAGCGTGTCGGCATCGCGCGTGCGCTGGCGATGCGGCCGAGCGCCATCCTGCTCGACGAGCCAACCTCCGCTCTGGATCCCGAACGCGTGGGCGAAGTGCTCCAAGTCATGCGCTCGCTGGCTGACGAGGGTATGACGATGATCGTCGTCACCCATGAAATCCTGTTCGCGCGCGATGTCGCCGACCGGGCGATCTTCATGGATGGCGGCGTGGTGGTCGAGGAAGGGCCGGCACGTGACATGCTGACGGCGCCGAGCGCCCCGCGCACGCGCCTGTTCCTCGACCGCGTCCTCAATCCGCTCTGAGCGCTGGTGATCGCCGAACACCTCACTTGGCAGGTTTCTCAACTTTCGGCGACCACATGCCTCGCGCACGGTCTGCCGCAGTCAGGATTGGAATGATTTGAATGGCCGCGATCAAGTTCACCTATGACAGCCTTGCCGCGACGCTCGGCGCCGCCAAGCCCGTTCCGGTTCCAGTCCCCGAAGGCGCGACGCCCTCCATGGTGCGGTCGACCTCGCTGGCATCGGAAAGCTGCCCGACCACCCGCGCCGGTGTCTGGGAATGCTCGCCCGGTCGCTGGCGTCGGCAGGTCCTGCAGGCCGAGTTCTGCCATTTTCTCGCAGGCGAATGCACCTTTCACCCCGACGAGGGCGAACCGATCGAAATTCGGGCCGGCGATATCGTCTATTTCCCCGAGGCGAGCGGCGGCGTGTGGGACATCCGTCAGCCAAGTCGCAAGATCTTCATCCTGTTCGATGAAGGCGCCAAGCGGTGAACGTCCCGCCAGACTTTAGCAAGGCCACACGCAATTACCGACAGACCAGTTATTGGCTGGAATCTGCTGGAGACGATCTGACCCCCCGCTCCAAGGTAAGCGGCGATGTTACGGTCGATGTCGCCATTCTCGGCGGCGGCTTTTCGGGCCTGTGGACTGCCTACTATCTGCTGCGGAACAATCCCGACCTCGACATCGTCATCGTCGAGAAGGATATCTGCGGCTATGGCGCATCCGGCCGCAATGGCGGCTGGTGCTCGCCTCGCTTTCCAATCGATCCACCAGCACTGGAACAGCGTGTCGGGCGGGACCGCACTCGCCAGACCATCCTTGCCCTCCACGACACTGTCGACGAGATCGGGCGAGTGTGCGAGGCTGAAGGCATTGACGCGCATTTCCGCGCCAGAGGGCTGCTCAACATCGCCCGTGGGGCAGCCCAGATGCCAGCTATCCTGGCCAGCCATACCAGCTATGAACGGCTAGGGCTCGGCCATTACAATCAGCTACTCAATGCCGAAGAAGCTCATGAACGGGTGCATGCGACCGGGATTGTCGGCGGCATGTTCACGAGCGCCGGCGCCAGCGTTCATCCTGGCCGGCTCGTCCGTGGCCTTGCCCGCGCTGTGGAGCGGCTGGGCGGTATCATCTACGAACAGACGCCGGTGACCGGCATCGCCACCGGCGAACGGGCGGCACTGATGACGGACAGCGGCAGGATCGCCGCACGGCGCGCCATCGTCACGGCCGGCGAAGCCTATATGGCGACTTTTAACGACTTCCACCGCGACGTCCTGCCGATGTCGTCGATGATCGTCCTGACAGAGCCGTTGTCGGACGATCAGTGGCGCGCCATCGGTTGGGCTGACGGCGCAAGCCTCAGCTCACAGTCACACACCAAGAACTATCTCACGCGTACCGTTGATGGCCGTATTCTTTATGGTAGCCGGGGCGCCCCTTATCATTATGGGTCGCGCATTCCCGACGGCCCGTTCGACGAGGATGTTTTCGAGTGGATGCGCGCAACACTGCGCGAATGGTTTCCGGTGCTGGAGGATGTGGGCTTCAGCCACGCCTGGGGTGGCTATCTAGGCGTCCCGCGCGACTGGATGCCGACGGTGAATTTCGATCCCGCCACCCGGCTGGCCCGCATTCACGGCTATACTGGCCGGGGCGTTTCCACCACCAATCTTACCGCGCGACTGCTCGCGGGGCTGATCGGCGAGCAGCCCACTGGCTTCGAAACACTGCCCTTCCATCGTGCCCGCACGCCGCGCTGGGAGCCCGAACCGCTGCGCTGGATGGCCGTGCGCTATATCCAGAACGCCTATGCGCGCATCGATCGAGCAGAGGATGCCGGCCGCAACCTTCCTCTCGACACGCCGCTTGCCGATTTTCTTAGCAAGCCCTAGCCGTACGCCTTCTCGAAGGCTTCCACCGACGGCTCGTTAAGACTGTTCTGTGGATTGGCGCAGAGCCAAATCCACACTCTCCCGTATCCCGGCATCGCGAAGGAGCGGCGATCCGCATTCCTGCCGTCACGCTCATTGGTTGACCCGTGGTCAACATATGACGCCTCGATATCACCGCCACTTCTGGGACTTGTTGCAAATTTGCACTAGCAGCCCCTCCCCATTTAGTTATGTTTTATATCGTATTTCCATACGTCTAAAACTATCTAATTGAAAAATAAGATTATTATTCAAAAATTTTTGATATTTTTTATAATCAAATGCATTGGCTGCCCGAGATCATGAGGGGGAGTGTTATGGCAACATCAAATCGTCGCAGTTTCATGGGCCTGGGAGCGCTTGCTGGTTTGGGTCTGTTGGCTGGCCGGAACGCCTGGGCGCTACCGGCCCCGACGAGCGCGAATCCAATGGTAACGGGCCGCGGCAATCTGGCCATCGTCAACGCCAAGATCATTACCCTCGACAAGCGTCGTCCGATGGCGGAGGCCGCGCTTGTCCGCGACGGCCGCATCGTCGCGGTCGGCAGTAACCGCGACGTGCTATCCGAAGCCGGGCGCACACAGCATTATGATGCGGCCGGCAAGACCCTGATCCCCGGCTTTATCGATCATCATTGCCATGTCGAAGACAGCTGCATCGGCGCCGATCATGAGGCGCAGCTTCAGGGTCTGACCAGTACCGATGCTGTCATCGCCAAGCTGCGCGAGATCTCGGCCACGACCCCCAAGGGCAATTGGATCATTATCCAGGCCCCGCGCGGTCTTTACGGCCCTACTGGATCGACAGGCAAATGGATCACGCGCGAAGAGATCGATCGCGCGACTGAGGCACATCCGGTGATGATGCTGTTCGGCATTCACAGCGCGGCGATGAACACGCTCGCCTTCCGCGTAACCGGCTATTGGGACAGTGAAAGTCCGAAGCAGGCGATGTGGAAGGACGGCTCACCGCGTCTTGGCAGTGTCACACAGCGCGACGCCCAGGGCCGCCCCACCGGCATCATCACCGAAATTTGGGACTATCGGCCCGGCTACACGCCGGCCCAGTACAAGGAATCGATGCGTCGTCATTTCCAAAATTGGTTCACGGCCAAGGGGCTGACCACGATCACGACGCTTCAGAATGAATCACCGAACCAGTTCATCGCACTCCAGGAATTGCAGCAGGAAGGCGGCCTATCCGTTCGCCTCCGCGCGTCGACCATCGTTCCTCATGCCGCCGCGCTTGCCGACATCACACGGATCGGTTGGCAGAGCGGCTTTGGGGGCGACATGTTCCGCTTTGGCGGGGTCAAGTTCTTCGTCGACGGCATCAACAGCGATGGCGTCGGCAATACCGTCGACGACATCAAATGGACCCGCGAGAATCTGATCGCCACGCTGACCGAATGCCAGCGGGGCGGCCTGCAGGTGATCATGCATGCTGTGGCTCAGAAGGCGCTGGAATTGGCGCTCGACTGCACCGAGGCGGCCCAGCGCGCCGTGCCAGGCGAACTCAGGCACCGTATCGATCACCTGTCACCGCAGACGGACGCGCTGATCCAGCGCTTCAAGACCCTTGGCGTCACCAGCGGCATCACAGGACGTCAGACGCCGGTCAACCCGGCAAATCCGCTGGCTCGCGGCCGCAGCCACCGGTTCCGCACCATGGCCGAACAGGGCGTCGCGCTCTTGGTCCTCGATGCCGCAGGACCAGGCGGCAACTATCACCCGATGCGCGGTATCGCGAACGCCATGGCCACAGTCGCCGAAGGCGGCAATGCCGCCGCTGGCGAAGCATTGACGTTTGAGCAAGCTTTGAGGCTGTGGACGATTGTACCGGCACACAACAGCTTTGAATCTCATGAAAAAGGAACAGTAGAGATCGGCAAATTCGGCGATTTTGCTGTTCTCTCTGACAATCCTGTCGGAAAATCACCACAAGATATTTTCGGTATCGATACCGTTGGTACTATTGTTGGTGGCAATATTGTCTACAATCGATCCTAATGAACAAAATACTTATTAAATTTATAGGGAGGCAATAAGATGAGCAAATATTTCCGTCGATCGTTACTTGGAAGCTGCGTCCTGGCTGGCGCGCTGACGTTCGCTGCCGCGCCCAGTTTTGCTCAAGCAACCGATACCGCTAGCGCCAGCAGCGACGCCTTCGCCGACATCGTCGTGACTGCGACCCGCCAGTCGCAGGTATTGAGCCGGGTGCCGATCAGCGTTGCCGCATTCAATCAGGAAAAAGTCGACCAGCAGGGCCTGCGCTCGGTGGACGATATCATGCGCTTTACGCCGGGCGTCAATTTCACCCGCACCAGCTCGACCGGGTCGAATCTCAGCATTCGCGGTATCTCGTCAGGCACGGGGTCGGCCACGACGGGCGTCTATCTGGATGACGTGCCTATCCAAGTGCGTTCGGTCGGCAGCCAGCCCCGCAACGTCTACCCCAATGCCTTCGATATCGAGCGGGTCGAAGTGCTACGCGGTCCGCAAGGCACGCTGTTTGGTGCGGGCGCCCAGGGCGGCGCGGTGCGCTTCATCACGCCCAAACCCAATTTCAGCCGCGTGACTGGCTATGGCCGCGCCGAACTGGCCTTCACCGAACATGGCGCGCCCAGCTATGAAGCCGGCATGGCCGTTGGCGTGCCGCTGGTCGAGGACCAGTTGGCCTTCCGGGCCAGCGGCTATTATCGCCGCGACGGTGGCTTCGTCGACCGTATTCCCTATCTCTCGGGAAGCCCGGGAAAGAAGGATGCCAACTCGCTGGACACCTATGCCGGCCGTTTCGCGCTGTCTTTTCGCCCGGCGGAATGGCTGACCGTCACGCCTTCGGTTTATTATCAGAAGCTCAAGTCCAACGACATCAACCAGGCTTGGGACATGCTGAGCGATGCCGGCAGCGGCAATTATGTCAGCGGTAACCCGGTGCAGAGCTGGAACAACGACCGCTTCGTCCTGCCTTCACTGGAAATCGAAGCCGACCTGGGCGGTGTGACGCTGACCTCGGTCACATCAAAGTTCGTGCGTAACGAGGACGGCCAGTACGATTACGCCCTCTACGATATCGGGACCTTCTCCACCGGCAATCCGCGCAATCCGAACCCCTGGTATGCGAACCCCGACTTCAAGCCGATCAACTTCAGCGGCAACCGGCAGGATAATTGGACCCAGGAAATCCGCCTCGCGAGCAACGACACGGATGCGCCACTGACCTGGGTGGCCGGCTTCTTCCTCAGCCGCTCGACCCAAAGTTCGACCCAGTCTGCGATCAACCCCTATCTCGGTGCCTTCACCGGTCGAACGATTGAGGAGATGTTCGGCGGCATTTCCCCCCTACCGGGCGGCATCAACTACAAGGAGGAGATTGAGGCGCACGACGATCAGGAGGCCCTGTTCGGCGAAGCCACTTTGCGCATTGTTGAAGGCCTTAAAGCCACTGTCGGCCTGCGCTATTCTTGGACTCGCTTCGATTTCGTCGGGCGCGTGACCGGTCCGGCATCGGGTTCTCCGAACGGCATTACCAACCAGGGCAAGAGTTCGGAAACACCATTTACGCCCAAATTCGGTCTCCAGTATAATTTCGATGACCGGAACATGGTCTATGCGACGGCCGCCAAGGGTTTCCGCATCGGTGGCGCCAACCGCGCCATTCCCTATCTCGACGCCTGCAACGAGGCGTTGAACTCGGTCGGTCTTCGCGAAGCACCAAGTCAGTATAACTCGGACTCGGTGTGGAGCTATGAAGTCGGCGCCAAGAACAGCCTAGCAGACGGCCGGGTCAGGCTTGCAGCCAGCGCCTATATCATCAAGTGGGATAACATCATCCGCTCTGTCGGCGGGTTCGTCGGCTGCCCCTACAGCTACATCACTAATTTGGGCAAAGCGACCAGTAAGGGTTTCGATCTCGAACTCTATGTCACCCCGACCGATGGCCTGAACCTCAATCTCGCCGTCGGCTACAATAAGGCCCAGTTCGACCAGAGCATTCGCGCAACGGGGGCCATCCAAGACCTGGTGACGAAGGGGCATACGCTCGGGGGCAATCCCTGGACCATCCAGGCCGGAGGAAGCTACGACTTCCAGGCTGGCAGCCTGCCGGCTTATGTGCGCACCGACTATACTTATCGCAGCAGCAATCAGGACCTGGTTCCGAACCGCGATCCCAATTACCCGAATACCTTCGATGCGGCTCTCTTCCCAGATCCCTCATTTCATGAGGTTCGGATGAGAGCGGGCGTCCGGCTGGAATCGGGTCTGGACCTATCGGTGTTCGTGAACAACCTTCTCGACGCCGGTCCAAAGCTCGGCCGTACCCACAGCCACCGGTTCATGCCAATCTTCACTTATCTCGCCACGCGTCCTCGGACCTTTGGCGTGACCGGCACGTTCCGTTACTAACGAGGAACGGGCGGCGGGATGTCTTTCCCGCCGCCCTCTCATCCACCTAACTAGGCTCAGCATCTGTAAGTTGCAGGAGGCAGATGCCCCGTCAGCCGACCACAGTTCGCCAGCTGGCGATCAAGATGCGTCGCGGCTCGCGGGCCGCATGGACCATGTTGCCAGCATTTCGTTGCCGATCGGGTTCTCGATCCGAATCTCGTCGAGCGTGACCAGGACAAGGCAGATCGGCCGCTGCTCAACCCCTGCCGGCTGGATGCATTGCACCGGCCGCCCCCCGGAAGAGCGATCGATTCGACCGATCAGCCGGAGACGAAAGCCCTGCGACGCATCGAACCGATCGAGCGGGATGCGCTGCACGGTTTCATAGGCACGGCGCTCGCGACGGCGCTCACCGGTCATCACCTCGGCCACAGCCAATGTCTGGCCCGGCAGCGTGACCGGCTGACCGTTGATCGCGGCCGCGTGGCCATGGACTTTCGGGCACCGTTCCGCCGAGGACCAGGGACGGCTGACCCAAAATCCCTCGAGGCGCAGCGTCGTCTCGTCGGGCACCGCTATAGCCCAATCCGCCATCTCCCACGCGGTCGGCGCAATGTGGATGCGCAGGGTTTCCTTATCGGCATCATAGCTCCAGCGGGGAGACGCCGTGCTGCCCTCCGGCGCGGCGCCGCCGCATCCGAACGGCAGCACCAGGTCGAAACGCCGCCCGGCGATCGCGGCAACACCTTCGGGTAGCGGGAGGTCGGCCGTCAGCGCGTCCGCCGCGCGGTCGGCCAATCCGATGATATCGGCCCGGCCGACCGTCCGGGGCGCCTCGATCCGAGGGGGCGGTGGGGGCGTGATCAGCACGGGCGCAGACAGGGCGGGCGCGAGCTCCGGGCGTGGAGATGTCGTGCGACCGAGGAGGAATCCTGCGCCCGCGACCGCGATCGCCGCGACGAGGCCACCGGAAATCGCGAGGCGGCTGGTCCTGAGACTGGGCTCGTGCATCGGGGATTGATAACAAATCTGATCATTCACTCCACATCTGATTTGCCATTCAGCCGTTGACAGGCCGTCTAGTCCGATCAAGGCAGGCGACGATGACGATCGATCAAGTGCTGACATTGCTGGTCCTTGCGGCCGTGGTCGCGGTGATGATCTGGGATCGGGTGCGCGCGGACGTCGTTGCGCTGTCCGGAGCGGCGGTCCTTCTGATGACTGGCGTGGTGCGTCCGGTGGACGTCCAAGGCGCCTTCGCCAGCCCGGCGATCATCACTCTCGCATCGCTATTCGTGATCGCCTACGCGC
Organism: Sphingomonas sanxanigenens; assembly: GCA_037190805.1. Classification (GTDB taxonomy): domain Bacteria; phylum Pseudomonadota; class Alphaproteobacteria; order Sphingomonadales; family Sphingomonadaceae; genus JBBCJR01. The sequence continues at coordinate 38,779 of JBBCJR010000005.1, forward strand.
TCGAATTGTCCGGGCTGCTCGACCGCGCGATCAGCATGGGCGTCGCCCTATGCCGACGGCTGGGGACGAAAGGTATCTGGCTGCTGCTGTCGATGATCGGCGGGGTGTCATGCTTCCTCAACTCGACCCCGATCGTGGTTCTGGGCGCGCCGGTCGTGCGCGATATCGCGCAGGCGCTCAAGCAATCGCCAAAACGCTATCTGATGCCGTTGTCCTACATCACGGTGTTAACCGGCTGCTGCACCCTGGTCGGCACATCGACCAATCTGCTGGTTGACGACATGGCCAGCGTCGCCGGCCAGGCCCGCTTCGGCATTTTCGAGATCACCCCGGTCGGCCTGCCGATCGCGATCGCGGGCGGTCTCTATCTGTTTCTGATCAGCGGCCGGTTGCTGGCCGCACATGAGACCGACACGCGCGATGGCGAGCCGGAGATCGATCCCACCCACATCGCCAGCGCACAGGTTGGCGATGCCAGCCTGTTCACGCAGAAACGCGACCTGCAACCGGCGCGGGCCGCGACGGCCTTTGCCGTATTCGTCGTTGCGATCATGCTTGCCGCGCTCAATGTCGCACCGATCGCCGCGACCGCGCTCAGCGGCGCGGTGCTGTTGATCCTGCTCAGGGTGATCAGCGCCGACGATGCCTATCGCGGCCTAAAGCCGGAAATCCTGATCCTGATCGCCGGCATGGTGGTGATTGGCATCGCCATGGAAGAAAGCGGCCTTGCCCAACAGGCCTCTCAACTGCTGATCGCCAGCGTCCACGGCCTCAGCCCGTTGATCGCTCTCATCGTTCTCTATTTCGTGACCATGGTGCTGACCGAGCTGCTGTCAAACGCCACCGTCGCCGTTCTGGTCACGCCAGTGGCGGTCGCCCTTGCCGAAAGCCTAGGGGTCAGCCCCCGCCCCTTCCTGGTAGCGGTGATGATGGCCGCCAGCGCCGCGTTCGCCACCCCGTTCGGCTATCAAACCAACGTCATCGTCTACCAGATGGCCGGATATCGCTACATGGACTTCGTCCGGGTCGGCCTGCCACTCAACCTGATTACGGCGGTCGTCGCGATCATCGCGATCCAGACTTTCTTCCCGTTCTAAAAGGCGCCCCGAACCATGCCCGCCGCCTTCTTGCACATCCTAGGCAACAACCTGGTGGCGAATATCACCAATTTTACGGTGTGGTTCGCGCTGACCTTCTGGGTCTTCCTTGAAACCCGCTCAGTCTTCGCCACCGGTATGATCGCCGGCGTCTATCTGGTGTTCACGGCCGGCTTCGCGATCTGGTTCGGCAGCCTCGTCGATCATCACGGCAAGAAAGCGATCATGATGATCTCCAGCCTGGCATCGCTCGTGCTCTATGCCGCCGCGCTCGTCCTGCTCGTGCTGACGCCGAAGGGCACGATGTCGAAGGTGGCGGAACTGGGCCTGTGGCTGTTCATCGTCCCGGTGATGCTGGGCGTCATCGCCGGCAACATCCGCAATATCGCGTTGCCGACGCTGGTCACCGCTCTGATCCCCGCCGAGGGCCGCGACAAGGCGAACGGCCTGGTGGGCATGGTCACCGGCATCGGCTTTCTCGTCACCTCCGCAATCAGTGGCTTTCTGGTCGCCCAGGGAGGCATGCTGCTGACCCTGGCCGTGGCGCTGGCGCTCACCCTGACAACGATGGTGCACCTTGCCGCCATCCGCCTGGATGAGCCGGCGATAGAGGTCACCGACACCAAGGGCCGCATCGACCTGGCCGGCACGGTGCGCGTGGTCGCGGGCGTGCCCGGCCTGTTCGCGCTGATCCTGTTCTCGTGCTTCAACAATCTGCTGGGCGGCGTGTTCATGGCATTGATGGACGCCTATGGCCTGTCGCTGATGGCGGTGCAGAGCTGGGGCCTGCTGTGGGCGGGCGTATCCTGCGCCTTCATTCTGAGTGGCCTGCTGATCGCGCGCACGGGGTTGGGCCGCAATCCGCTGCGGACATTGCTGCTGGTCAATCTGGTTATTTGGGCGGTGAGCGCGGTCTTCACCATCCAGTCCTCGATCCCGCTGCTGGCGGTGGGCAGCTTCCTGTGGATGTTCTTCGGCCCCTATGCCGAAGCGGCGGAGCAGACCGCGCTTCAAACGGTGGTTCCCTATGAGCGGCAAGGCCGGGTATTCGGCTTCGCCCAATCGGTGGAACAGGCGGCATCGCCCCTGACCGCCTTCCTGATCGGCCCGATCGCGCAGTTCGTCTTCATCCCGTTCATGACCACCGGCGCCGGAGCCGATACGATCGGTGACTGGTTCGGCCGCGGTCCCGATCGCGGCATTGCGCTAGTGTTCTGCATCACCGGCCTGCTGGGAATGATCATGACCGTGATCGCCTTCAATTCCCGCTACTATCGGCAGTTGTCCGCCGCCTATGCTGCCGCCCGCACGGATCAGACGGGCAGCTGAGCCGCCCTGTCGCCATCGTCCTGCTTGGCCCGCGGCGGGATTCTGGTTAGCTGTCGCCACCGACCCGGCAACAGCGAGCGAGGATGATGACCGACAGCGGCGAAGACTATGTCTATGACGAGGCCACGGGCGAATGGCTGCCGGCTAGCGAAGCCGCCGCCCGCGCCGCCGAGGCCGAGCAGGTCGAGGTGCGTGACGCTGTCGGCAATCTGCTTGGCGATGGCGACAGCGTCATCACGATCAAGGATTTGAAGGTGAAGGGCACCAGCACCACGCTGCGCAAGGGCACCGTGATCAAATCCATTCGCCTGACCGGAGACGCACAGGAAATCGACTGCCGCTATGACGGCATCAAGGGCCTGGTGCTGCGCGCCGAATTCGTTCGCAAGCACTGAACGACCATTTGTGACTGCGCCCTTGGCGTATGGCGATTCTAGCCCGCATCCGCCCACTCGTTGTTCCTCAGTCGGGCGCATCCAGTGAGGCCAGCGGCAGATCGACGACGCAGGCAAAGCCGGTCGGCAGCATTTGCCGACTGAGTACGCCGCGCAGTTGCCCCTCAACCACGGTTTGCAACAGCCGCGAGCCAAAGCCACCGCCAGGCGCCCGCCCGGCGCCGGACAATGCGCTTTCCTTCCAGTCGATCACCAGCCGTCCATCCGACGGTCTGAGGTCGATGTGCAGCCTGCCCTGATCCTCGGCCAACCCGCCATATTTGGCAGCATTGGTGATCAACTCATGGAAGGTCAGCGCCATCGCCGTCATCGCACGGGACCCGATGCGCTGATCTGCGCCGGTAATCGAAACCCGTTCGCTCCCGTCTTCGACATAGGGCGCCAGCAGCCGGGCCAAAAGCGCCCGAATGGACAGGTCATCGTCGCTCGACCGACCATAGATCAGAGCGTGGGCGTCGTTGAGCGCCGTCAACCGCGATGACAGCTTTTCAGCTGCCGGCCGCAATTCAGGATGATCGCGCAGCGTCAGCGTCACTAACGCCCCGGCGAGCGCGAACAGGTTCTTGATTCGATGGTCCAGCTCATGCGCGATCAGATCGCGCTGCTCATCGACCTGCTTGGCCTGGTGAATATCGGTGGCGGTGCCATACCAGCGCCGGATCCTGCCTTCGACGTCGCGCAGCGGCATCGCCAGAACCTTCAGCCAGCGATGTCCGCCGTCACGATGGCGAAAACGATAGTCGATGTCATAGGCATTGCCGGTTTCCAGGCAGTCGACCCAACGGCGCTTGACCCGCTCGCGATCGTCCGGATGGACCAGATTGAGCCAGTTGTCGGACCGGATCTCGTCGGGATTGAGCCCCGTGAACTCGATCCAGCGGCCATTGACATAGTCGTGCAGCCCTTCCGCATCCGTGCTCCACACGATGACCGGCACCGCTTCGGCAAGGATGTCGAAACGCAGGTTGCTCTGCCGGAGCGCGGCCTCGGTCTCGGTCTGTTCGGTTATGTCGGCGAGGACGCCCGCAAATTTGTCGATCCGGCCGGTCTTGTCGGCCACGGGGCGCCCGATACTGATCAACCATCTGATCGCTCCGCCCGGCGAGACGAGCCGAAACCGGCTTTCATAACGCCCCCTCCGAGCGACCGCGCCGCGTAGATCTTCAAGAAAGCGGGTCCGGTCTTCGGAGTGCAGGCTATCAGCCAGAGACTCGACATCGACACCGCGCGCGACATCGTCGGAGGCAATGCCAAGCTCGCGCGTCAACGGGCCATCCAGGGTCAGCCGTTCCGTGGCGAGGTTCAGATCCCAGGTCGCGACAACCCCGCCGGCGTCAAGCGCCAGTGCCATCCGCTGCCGCGAGTGGCGCAGGGCCAGAAGCGCGCGCACCCGGTCGCTGGTTTCAGTGAGGACGACCAGCGTCGCGAAAACATTGGCCCGCTCGTCGGCGATCGGCGTGAAGGAGGCATTGAACCAGCATGTCCGCCATACACCGTTGCGCAGCAACTGCATCGGTTCATCGGAAAAGCCGCTGCCCCTGCCTTCATGACAGGCGTCGATCGCTTCCCTCAGGCGGCTCGCCGCGTCCGGCAGAACGGCAGCGATCGGCTGCCCAAGCGCCCTGTCATATTGGTCGCCGAACAGGTCGCGCATCGCGTCATTGTGGACCAACACCCCTTCCCGCCCGATGAGCACCGCCATGCACGATGCCGACAGCAACGCCATGCGCACGGCGGATCGCAGATCCTCCGGCCAGTCGTCTATCGGCCCGACCGGCGAGGCAGCCCAGTCGAATGCGCGGATCCGTTCCAGCATGATGCTGTCCACGCAGCCGGGATGACGTCGGTCGAAGCGGGCGAACAGACGTTCCGGCATAATCCGCTCCCTTCCCGGCAGCTTCTCACAGGTCGATCAGAACGGTCACGAAAATATATATGATGTCAGGAAAGATCAACGAAACCTGACAAGGGACTCCGGTTATTCAAAGTCGATCTGGAATGACTGCGCGCCTCCTGGTACCGCAAAACCCCAAAGGGCAAAAAGTAATTTCCTGAAGCCACAATACGATTAAAAAAAACAAGCGCCTCTCGCTCAATCTGTTCACGAATAGCGCTGATCCAAATCAACTCAGGCAAGAAACTCTAAACGAGCCATCCTTTTCATAATTCCGGCGATCGGCTGCGGAATCAGGATATCCATTGGCAATTCCGAGCGTTGTATCATGCCGCTCAGCGATCGCCGCAACCATGGTGAGGCCCAAGCCCCCGCCGAGCAGCCCAAGGCTGGAGTCGATGCGGCAGAAAACGCTGCGTGGGGTTGGGGAATTCGACCTCAGCTGCTCCGGGTCAACGCATGACCTGACAGTCTTCCGCGTGTTCCAGAGGACAGCCCCCCGCCCGCTTTCTCGCTATCTGACCACCGTTCAGCCTCGCCCCGATCTTCAATGTCTGGGATGGCAGCAGTACATCTAACGATTTCAAAAGCTCCGCACATCGGCGAAGCGCGTCCGGCAGGCCGTCATCACCTGATCGAAAGGTCTGGAGACCGGACCCGCGCTGAGCCTCGGCCAACCATCGCAGGATCAACAATTCGTCTGGAGCCAGGCATGCGGCCTCGATCGGATGAATCCGCATGCCGGCGCGCTCCGCATGGTCGCGAAGATCGCCGAACGGGCCAGCGATATCCTGGTGCGATGCCGGGCCCTCTCCTACCGTCCGCGACACATCGCCGCGCAGCAGACGCAACACCTTACGTTCGACGATGTTGCGCTTGCGGAACGTCAATGTGCGGAATTTCGAACCCTCCAGTCCCATTTTCCGATCAGTGGCGCCCACCTAGAAAGCTCTTCGCGCACAGCAGCGGACGGGAGAGATTTGCTCAGGAAAGCGCACCGGCAATCTGCCGGACGGACGGCCAACCATCTTTTGGATTCCCAATTTCACGCTTCGCGAAGTGCTTGCGAATGACTTGCAAAATTAGGGCTAGGCACGCGGATGGACGGCCGCAATGCACGATAACAATTCTTCGCGACTTGTAATTTTGTCGTCATGTTGTCGTCAGATTAGAATGTCGGGCGCCGTGCCGGATCATCCCGACACGGCGCCGACGCGGTTCGTTACCCGGCGCCCAACAAGCGCCGCATCTTCTGCAGCGCGACGTCAGGTTCTTCATGATAGTCGATCGTCGATACGAACCGGCCCTCGCGATCCATCAGGAATACCGTCGCCGTATGGTCGACCGTGTAGTCGCCGCCTTCGATCGGTACCTTGCGATGGAAGACGTGAAACGCTTTCACGATCCGGTCGATCTGGGCGTCCGACCCGGTCAGGCCGATGATCGGGGTACCGAATAGTTCCAGATAGCTGCCGATGCCCTCCGCCGTGTCATGGCCCGGATCGACCGAGACGAAGACGATATTGAAATCCATCCCCTGGTCCCCCAGTCGCTGGCGGATCTGCGCCATTCGGGTCAGTGAGGTGGGGCAGACGTCCGGGCAACGGGTGAAGCCGAAGAAGATCGCATAGGGTTTGCCGCGGAGGGTCTGATCGGTGACGATGCCACCCTTCTGGTCGACCATCTCGAACGTGCCGCCGAACGCGGTGGCGAAATCATTCTCGCCGCGCGACACGGGCCGGGGCTGTCCGAAATAGAGCCAGGCGGCCCCGACCAGCGCGAGCGCCACCAGTCCCCACAGCCAGCGGCGCACCCGCGCGAGCGGCGACGACCGGACGCCCTCGGAATCCGGTCGGGGATCGGCCGGTTCAGTGCCCGCCATGATCGCCACCCATGCCATAGGTCACGGCTTCGACCTTCAATTGCACGGTCACGGCGCCGGCGCGTTCGAACCGCAACGTCAGGGGCACCAGCTTCCCCAGTTCGAGCGGCGCTTTGAGGCCCATCAACATCAAGTGATAGCCGCCGGGCTTCAGGGCCAGCGCGCCGCCTGCCGGAACGGCCAGGCCGTCCGTTACGGGACGCATACGCATCACGCCGCCGTCCATCGACATGCTGTGAATTTCCACCCGCGCCGCCGCCGGCGAGGATGCGCCGAGCAAACGGTCCGTGGTCGCGCCACCATTAGCGATGGTCATGAAGCCACCGCCCACCTGCTGACCCGTGGCGGTCTGCCGCGTCCACGGGTGAGCGATCGACAGGTCGCCCTGCTTGAAATCATGCGCGGCAAGCGGCGCGGCGAGACTGATGGCGGCGACCGCGATCAGCATGGAACGAGGGCTCATGATAGTCACTCCTTGTCGCATTTCACTGAACTGTCTGGAATATCGTTCGGCCGGCTCAACCTCGCGACACAGGCGCGACGCGGTTACCGCGGGCAGAGTCATCTGAGACCGGAAGGATGTGGCCGCGCACCGCAGCACGGTGGACGCGGCAGCAGCCGGACGTCAGGCGGCCTGAGGCGGCCCCCGCAGCGGCGGACGAACAAAGGCCGCCGAGATCAGCAGCAGCGGCGCTGGCAGCGGCCGCGTGATCTCGGCCGTCAACAGCGGTGCAACCCACGCGATCGGGGCGGCCGTCGGCTGCAATGCCGGGGCAGCCATGGCGGCGAAAGCGCAAGATGCGGCACTGCCCCGCGACCCGCCGTCGTCATCCCCCGGGATGACGCGAATATCCACCGTCTCCGCGATGCTGATCACGGTCCGGGCCGCGCCCTGCCCCCCGCACAGCGATATGACCAGGCCGTCAGCAGCCCTGGCCGGCATGTATCCGGCCGGCACCAGCACCCGAATGGACAGAGCGACGAACAGCAGAACGGCCAGCAGGCCGCCCATGCCTTCGGATGCCCTCAGCTTGTGCATGGCCATCCCATAGGCGCGACCGCCACCGATGTCACCCGGGCGGACAAGACACCGAGAGACGGCCCCGGCACCGTCAGAGCGACAGCCTGAGATAGGCGGCGACCCGTGCGCCATGATGCCGGTCGGCATAGGGCAGGCCCGCCGGGACCCCGTCGATCGAGGTATCGGTATAGCGCAGCCCGGCCACCAGCGGCCCACGCACATGCTCGACCGCCAGACGATAGTCCCAATAGGTGCCGCCGGGGCGCAAGCGTAACGCCCGGATGACATTGTCGACACTGCCGCTCGACCGCCCCACACCGCCGATCAGCGTGAACGGCGTGCCCGGAACCGCAACATCGGCGCCCGCACCCAGATAGAGATTGTCGCCGCCGATCGCGGCCTGCGAGGGTGCATAGCTGACATGCAAGCCCAGCTGGGCCGGGCCGATAAGATAGCCGGCACCCGCCTCGGCCTCGGTATAGTTCAGTCGCCCTTCGCCGGGAAACAGATGGCCGACAACACCGGCTGACAATTGCCATGGGCCCGCATCGCCGCGGTAGCCGGCGTTCAGGTCGATGCCGGCATCGGCGCCGCCGTGGCGACGGCTGCCACGCAGGGTGGTCGCCTCCGCGCCGATGGTGAAGGCATCGCCGAGCGGCACGTGGATGGCGGCATCCAGGGCCGCCCTGCCCCCGCTCCAGCTGAGGCCACGCCGGCGATCGTCACTCGACACGCCAACGGAAAACTCAGGGCCGCCAAAGGACTGGGCGCGAACGTCTTCTGCGAACCCCACCAACGCCGCCGCGCCGACCAGAAGGACCGGCAGGCGCCCGATCTGCCCCGCCGCCGGCCGTGGGCTGGAGAGTCCGACCTTGTCGTTCGACGCGTTCATGGCCTTGCTCCCACGGCTGCCCCCGGCTTGCGGGCGGAATCCTGTCCTAAAATGCGATCGACCGCTGCTCAAGGCACTTACGCCACCGCCCATTTTGTCCGCCTTTCAATAAAAGAATTCAAAAATATTTCGATTGTGTCATTATGGTGTAACAAACACGATAATCGGAAAACGAATCGGAGGATGCACATGAAGACCCAGCTGATTCTCGCCAGCGCGGCGCTGGCCTTCGCGGTTCCGGCCGCGGCCTCCCCGGCGGGGGTGGTTGATCCCTATGGCGCCCGCTCAATCGCCAACGGCCGCTATGACAGTGTGGAGCAGCGCTTGACCGAAGCGCTTCGCAAGGGCGACAATCGCCCGGAAATTCTGCTGAATCTGGCCGCAATCCGTATGCAGGAAGGCGACCGAGGCAATGCGGAGGCATTTTATCGCCTGGTCCTCGCGCAGCCGAATGTCGATATGGCAACCCTGAACGGCAGCGCATGGTCGCATGACATTGCCCGTCAGGCGTTGTCGTCGCCGGCCGGGGTAACACGCGCCAGTTGGTGAGTTCCTGAAACCCGCCCCCGCGTTTGAAGACGACAAGGGGCTGGGCCAGGGAACGCTCGCCGCGCCACCGCTTTGATGTCCAGAGGTCAACGGACACGGGACATCAAAGCGTGGTCGGCAACGCGGTTCAGCACTGGCAACCAAGCCGGTTGGCCGCTGCGGGTGCGGTCGTTCTGCTGCACCTGTGCATAGGCTATGCGCTGCTCAGCGCCTTTGGCGTCGCCCTTCCGTTGCCGCCCGCTGACCGCGCCATCAAGATGTTCGACGTGCTCCCCTCCCGTGTCGCGGACCCATCACCATCTCCGCGGCCGGTCGCGGAGCCCCGTACGGCGCGAGCCCCGGCACCGCCGAATCTCAGGGCGACCCCCAGCCCCGTGGTCGTGCCGCCGCCGGAGATTCCGCTGCTGACCTCGCCCCCACCGATCATCGCCGCGACCGTCGCGGGCGACGGCGCCATGTCGACGGCCGGCGCGGCGGACGAGGTCGGCACCGGAACCGGCGCCGGAGGCGAAGGGAGTGGCGACGGCGGGGGCGGCGATGGCGGTTATTCGCCGCCCCGCTGGCTCAGAGGCGAAGTCAGGGGGTCCGACTACCCGCGTGCCGCGGGGTCCGCAGGCCTGGGCGGGAAAATGACGGTACAGTTCACGGTCCAGCCTGACGGGCGCGTCAGCAATTGCGTGGCGATCGAGTCGAGCGGCAGCGCCCTGCTCGACGAAGCGACCTGCCGCGCCATCGAACGACGCTATCGTTACGAACCGTCACGCGATTCACAGGGTAGAGCGGTGTCATCGTCGGTGGTCGAAAGCCACACCTGGTCGCAGCGGTAATGGTGCCCCATCCCACGCGCCGGGCTCACGCCGCCACGTGATGACAATTGACATCAAACCTCGCATCCTTACCAAACGGCATCCATGAGCATCCGCCAGATCCTGTTCCGCCTCTCATGAGCGCTCCGATCATCCTGCTGGTGGAGGATGATCCACCGCTCAGAACATTGACTGCCCGCGCCCTGCAGGAGAACGGCTATTCGGTTCGGCCCGCCGGTTCAGCGCCGGAAATGTGGGCGGCATTCGATGCCGAAGCCATCGACCTTATCCTGCTCGACATCATGCTGCCCGGGACCAGCGGCATCGACCTGTGCAGGGCGATCCGCCGACGCAGCGATGTGCCGATCATCTTCATCAGCGCCAAGGGCGGCGAAACGGACCGGATCGTCGGGCTTGAGCTGGGCGCCGACGATTATCTGCCCAAGCCTTTCAGCACCCGTGAGCTGATCGCCCGCATCCGCGCCGTGCTGCGCAGGGGCGGAGTTGAAAACCGCAGCAACGGGGTTCCAACCCGCGAGATTCAGTTCGACGGCTGGATCGTGAACCTGTCCCGCCGTGAACTGCGCTCGCCAAGCGGCGCGGCGGTGACGCTGACGGGGGCGGAGTTCGACCTGCTGACCAGCTTCCTCAGCCACCCCCAGCGCGTCATCGCGCGCGAGAGGCTGATCGAGCTGTCGCGGGCGCGCATCGGCGATTCCTCCGACCGCAGCATAGATGTTCTGGTCAGCCGCCTGCGCCGCAAGCTGGCCTGGCAGGGCAAGGATGCACCCATCATCACCGTGCGCGGCATCGGCTATATGCTCAATACCGAGGTCACACGCTCTTGAGGCTGGAACGCCCGTCCCTTGGCCTGCTGGGGCGGATCGTCGCCATCATCCTGCTGACCGTCTCCGTCGAGTTCGCCGCCAGCACCGTCCTGTTTGAGCGGGCCAGCGGCTTTTCGGTCCGCGAGGACGAGGCCCGGCGTCTGGCCGAGCATCTCATCGTATCGCGCAAGCTGGTCGGGCAGCGACCCTGGCGGGAACGGCCGGCGATGGCGGACTATGTCACGACCGATCGTTACACCATCGAGTGGCAAACCTCGGCGCCGCCGTCGCAGCCCTTGTCGGCCGAACTCAGAACCATGCGTCAGCAGGTCGTCGAGTGGGAGCCCGAATTGGCGGACACCAACCTTCGGCTGCGGCTGGCGTCGCCCGGCCGGCACGACATCGTCCTCGGCGACCTCAGGCTGTCTGATGGCACCTGGCTGCTGTTCCGGATGAGCGGCCTGGGGAGCAATCTCGGCCTCAAGCTCAACTGGCTTCTCCTGGCGCTGGTGCCGGCCTTGGCGCTGACCATGGTCGGCATCCTGCTGATCCGGCTGACGCTCCGGCCGCTCGATGCGCTCAGCGCCGCCGCGAAACGGATCGGCCAGGGTGAACAGTTGATGATCGAGGAGGCGGGCACGCGCGAGGTGCGGGGACTGATCCGCGCCTTCAACCAGATGCAGGAGCGCATCCACCGGATGATCGGGGAGCGGACCGAGGCGCTGGCCGCCGTCGGCCACGACCTGCGTACACCGCTTGCCCGCCTGCAACTGAGGACGGAAGCGATCGAGGATCCAGCGCTGCGCAGCGCGGCGGAACGCGACATCGAAGAGATGACCACGATGATCGAATCCGTCCTCGCCTATCTGGCAGGTGACGATGATCCGGAAGCGCCGGTGGCGGTCGACATCGCCATTCTGGTCGCGACCATCGCCGACGACTGTGCCGATCGTGGGCATGACGTCGTCTATGTGGGGCCCTCGCATCTCGAAGCGATCCTCAGGCCCAACAGCTTTACCAGGGCGGTAGTAAACCTCGTCGACAATGCCATCCACCATGGCGACCATGTGGTGATCACCGTCGCCGATGGCGACGATACCGTGACCGTCTCGGTCGAGGACGACGGTCCCGGCATTCCCGACGAATTCCTAGAGGCGGTCTTGAAACCCTTCATCCGTCTCGACACAGCGCGCAGCCGGAACACCAGAGGTCTGGGTCTCGGCCTTCCCATCGTTGCACGCATGGTGCAGCTCGAAAACGGTCTTCTCACGCTCTCCAACCGGAACGACGGTGGACTAAGAGCCGAGATCAGGCTGCCGATGCAGAAATAATTCCTTACAAAGCGGGACATAATTCCTTACAAAAGCGCGGCACCACAGAAAAACCCGACAGCTACTTTCTAGCGCAGGTCTGAGGGATTCTCTCCCTCCCATGCGAAGGAAGGAAGCTATCATGAACGAACTGATCGGCCGGGTCTTCGGGTTTGAAAAGCAGGTCTTCCCCGACCGCAGGACCCTCTACTCGCAGCTCACCACCAACGGGCAGAACCCCAAGGCGCTGATGATCTCCTGCGCCGATTCCCGGGTCGTGCCGGAACAGATCGTCCAGGCCGAACCGGGCGACCTGTTCGTGTGCCGCAACGCCGGCAACATCGTTCCACCCTTCGCGACCATGAACGGCGGTGTGTCGTCGACCGTCGAATATGCGGTCGCGGCGCTGGGGGTGCGCGACATCATCGTCTGCGGCCACTCCGGCTGCGGTGCGATGACCGCTCTGCTGCATCCCGAGATGCTGGACGGCATGCCCAATGTCTCGGCCTGGTTGCGGCACTCCCACGCTGCCCAACAGGTCGTCCAGCACAGCTATCCCCATCTTGAGGAAGCCGATCGCCTGCGTACCGTCACGCTGGAAAATATCGTTGCCCAGCTGGCGCATCTGCGCACCCACCCGTCGGTCGCGGCCGGTATCGCGCGCGGGGAAATCTCGCTGCACGGCTGGTATGTCGATATTCACGCGGGCGTCATCATGGGCCTCGACGGCGAAACCGGACGCTTCGTCACGGTCAGCGAGGATCAGCCGTTCCCGGTCGCCCTGGCCGCCGCCCCGCGCCGCGCCTCGGACGTCGCGATCGCGGCTGAGTGACGCTCATGACCGGCAGTCCATCCTTCGGCGAACGGCCGTTCGCTCGCGATCTCACCGCGTCGATCGTCGTTTTCCTGGTCGCGATGCCCCGGTGCATGGGCATCGCGATCGCATCCGGCGTACCAGCCGAAAAAGGCCTGATCACCGGCATCATCGGCGGTATCATCGTCGGCCTCATGGCGGGATCGCCGCTGCAGGTCAGCGGGCCAGCGGCCGGTCTCGCCGTCATCGTGTTCGAGATCGTCCAGCAGCAAGGTCTGTCGGCGCTCGGCCCAATCCTGATCCTGGCTGGCCTCATCCAGGTCATCGCCGGCGTGTTCAGGCTTGGCGGCTGGTTTCGGGCGATCTCGCCTGCCGTCGTCCACGGCATGCTGGCGGGCATCGGCGTGCTCATCGTCGTCGGCCAGTTCCACGTGCTGTTCGATGCCACACCCCTTCCCAGCGGCCTTGGTAATCTGGTCGCCATTCCGGGGCGGGTAATGGGCCTTGACGGCACGCATCCGGCAGTGCCGGCGGTGATCGTCGGCCTCATTTCGATCGGCGGCTTCCTGATCTGGGAAAAAATCCGTCCCCAGAGCCTGCGGCTGCTGCCCGGCGCGCTGGTGGGCGTGGTGCTTGCTACCTTGGCGGCTTTCTTCCTGTCGCTGGACATCGCCCGTGTCGACGTGCCGTCATCGATCGTTGCCGCGATCGACGTTCCCGATCAATCGACACTGGCCCGCCTGCTTGATCCAACGATCGTCTTCACTGCGCTGGCCATCGCCTTCATCGCCAGCGCCGAAACGCTGCTCTCGGCGGCGGCGGTCGATCGCATGCACAATGGCGTCAGGACCGACTACAACAAGGAGCTGCGCGCTCAGGGCGTGGGCAACCTGCTGTGCGGTGCCGCCGGCGCGCTGCCGATGACCGGCGTCATCGTCCGCAGTTCGGCCAACGTCCAGGCCGGGGCCGTCACACGGATGTCGGCAGTGCTCCACGGCGTCTGGATTCTCGGCTTCGTCGTTGCCCTGCCTTGGTTGCTGCGCGAGATTCCGATGGCCGCCCTGGGTGGCATCCTGGTTATCACCGGCATCCGGTTGGTCAGCCTCAAGCATGTCCGGCATCTGCTCCAGAATCACGGCCCACTGCCGGCGGTGATCTGGGCGGCGACGATGATCATGGTGGTCGCGACCGATCTTCTGACCGGCGTCCTCGTCGGGCTGGGCCTGTCCCTGATCGAACTGATCCCCAACTATCGCCGGCTGAAACTGCATGTCGCCCGCGAGGAGGACGAGACGGTCTGCCAAGTCACCCTGAATGGAGGTGCCACCTTCGTGTCGCTGCCGAAGCTGTCAGAAGCCCTCGACCAGCTGCCCGCCGACAAGCCGGTCAGGATCGACGTCAAGGACCTCGGCTGCATCGACCATACCTGTGCCGAGATGTTGACCGAATGGCTGCAGCGGCGGCGGGCTGGCGGCACCACGGTATCGGTGGCCGGGTCCAGCGGCCGTTTCCACCGCATGATAGAATCGCATTGATAAGAAAGGATATTGCTGAAGGCTTCTAGAGCCCGACAGCTTCATACCGGTTTATCAGCCGCAGTCCCCCAACGGCGGCTGATCACCTGGCCGGACAGTCCCGCGGGATGGGAACGCCAATGGGCCAAGACATGTCGTCCGGTCGGCCCGGCTCAATCATCCCGCACGATTGTCCGGCCGTTCTTTTTCCCATCATATTTCGACGCCCAACATGAAAGCGCCCGCCGGATTAACCGGCGGGCGCTCCTTCTCCTCCCCAGGAAAAGCTCGTGAGTTTCTATGCGGCGAACTGGTTCATGGTGTTGTGCGCACCGCCGGCCTTCAAGGCAGCCTCGCCGGCGAAATAATCCTTGTGATCATCGCCGATGTCCGATCCCGCCATATTCTGGTGCTTCACGCAGGCGATACCCTGACGAATCTCCTGCCGCTGTACACCCAGCACATAGCCTAGCATGCCTGCGTCGCCAAAATACTCCTGTGCGAGATTGTCGGTCGACAGCGCGGCGGTGTGGTAAGTCGGCAACGTGATGAGGTGGTGGAAGATTCCCGCCCGCTTCGCGGCATCGGCCTGGAAGGTGCGGATCCGCTCGTCGGCCTCGTCGGCCAGCGGTGTGCCGTCATAGTCGACCGACATCAGCCGATCGCGGTCATAGGCTGACACATCCTGGCCTTCATTCTGCCAGCGGTCGAAGACCTGCTGGCGGAAATTGAGCGTCCAGTTGAACGAGGGCGAGTTATTATAGACCAGCTTGGCGTTCGGAATGACCTCGCGGATGCGGTCGACCATGCCAGCGATCTGCTCGATATGAGGCTTCTCGGTCTCGATCCACAGCAGGTCGGCGCCATGCTGGAGCGACGTGATGCAGTCGAGCACGCAGCGGTCGGCGCCGGTTCCGGCGCGGAACTGGTAAAGGTTCGAACGCAGCCGCTTCGGCCGCATCAGCTTGCCATCGCGATTGATGAGGACGTCGCCATTGACGCTGGCGATGTCGTCCACGGCTTCGCAGTCGAGAAAGCTGTTATACTGGTCGCCGAGATCGCCCGGGGCCGCGCTGTAGGCGATCTGCTTGGTCAGGCCCGCGCCCAGCGAATCCGTGCGGGCGACGATGATGCCGTCGTCGATGCCCAGCTCAAGGAAGGCATAGCGGCAGGCGCGGATCTTGGCGATGAAGTCCTCGTGCGGGACGGTGACCTTGCCGTCCTGGTGGCCGCACTGCTTCTCGTCCGAAACCTGGTTCTCGATCTGGAGCGCGCAGGCACCGGCCTCGATCATCTTCTTGGCCAGCAGATAGGTCGCCTCGGCGTTGCCGAAGCCGGCATCGATGTCGGCGATGATCGGCACGACATGGGTCTGATGGTTGTCGACCGCCTGAAGCAGCTGCTTCTCGCGGACCACGTCGCCGGCGGCGCGCGCGGCGTCGATGTCGCGGAACATCATCCCCAGCTCACGCGCATCGGCCTGGCGGAGGAAGGTGTACAACTCCTCGATCAACGCCGGAACCGAGGTCTTCTCGTGCATTGACTGGTCCGGCAGCGGCCCGAACTGCGAGCGCAGGGCCGCAACCATCCAGCCCGACAGATAGAGATAACGCCCTTCGGTCGTTCCGAAATGCTTCTTCACCGAGATCATCTTCTGCTGGCCGATGAAGCCGTGCCAGCAACCGAGAGACTGGGTGTAGCGAGCCGGATCGGCGTCATAGGCCGCCATGTCACGGCGCATGATCGCCGCGGTGTAGCGGGCGATATCCAGTCCGCTGCGAAAGCGGTTCTGCAGCCGCATCCGCCCGACTGCCTCGGCGCTGACGCCGTCCCAGCTGCCGCCCTGGCGCTGAATGAGATTGGACGCCTGGGCGATATGTTCCTGATAGCTCATATGGGCCTCCCGACTCGAATTTGAAAAAACAGATACATCCCGATCCGCTTTAAATCAGAGTTAATCGGGAAAAATTTCTGGTCTCGCTGTACACATATCGCTAAATCTGGATGATAATTTGTAATTTATTTACAATATCGCCGGCGCGCCGCCGCCGTGCTAGAAACCCAGCCGACAGGAGGTGCAGATGACCGTTTCTCGTTCTTTCACGCCGGTCGCGCTCGTCGTGTTGGCGACAGGATTATCGGCCTGCGATGGCCCGCCGTCCGACGCGGGAAATCAGGCCGTGGGAAGCACCAACATGACCGCCCCCACGCCAGCGCCTGCACAACCGCTGCTGTTGACCGCCTATATCGGCCGCTATCCAGGCGACCCGGTCGACGGCATCGCCTTTCGCGAGGCGCGAGCAGTTCGCGACGGCGTCGAGAAGCGGCTGGGAAAGAATAGCGAGGTAGGTGATTGGGTATTGGGCGCGCATGGCCCCAACACGCCGGTATTCGTCAAGGACGGCATGGTGCAGTCATGGGGCTGCGAAGCGCATAACTGCTCCGACCGCAACTGGACCGTGCAGATCGATCAGGTCAGTGGCGATGCCGCCATCTGCTACCATGAAGCGGTCATGGGCGAGAACAAGGCGCGCTGGTATCTGCCCGACGGCACGGAAACGATGCGCGACGGCGCCTGTCCATCCGAGGCCTGAGCGGAGCGTCCGCGATGTCGGCGGACTCCTCCTTTCCCCGCAAGGCGCGCGCCTCTAGCATCCACCCTCAGAGTTTCGGGGAGAAGCAGACACATGACGATCGGCACCACCCGCCGCGCCGTAATCGGCAGCGCGGCGGCGATGACCCTGGCAGCATCCACTGCCACCTACGCCCAACCGCGCCGCCGGCCACATATCGTCTTCATCCTGGCCGACGACATCGGGCATTCCGATCTCGGCTGCTATGGCAAACAGGGGCCAGATACGCCCGCGATCGACAGCCTGGCGGCCAATGGCCTGCTCTTCACCCAAGCCTACTCCAACAGCTGCGTCTGCTCGGCGACGCGCCTTGGCCTGATCACCGGCCGTTATCAATATCGTCTGCCCGCCGGGCTGGAAGAGCCGATCGCGGGCTACAAGCCCACGGTCGGCTTACCGCCGGAACACCCCACCATCCCATCGCTGCTGCGCCGGGCCGGTTACACGACGGCGCTGGTAGGCAAGTGGCATATGGGCGTCCCACCGGCGCACGGCCCGCTGCGCAGCGGCTATGAACGCTTCTTTGGCTTCTACCACGGCGCCACGGATTATTTTCAGCACCATGCGCCCAATGAGGGCGACAATCCGGAAGCCGGCCTGATCGACGGCGACACGCCGGTCAAGCATGACGGCTATCTGACCGACCTGTTCGGCGACCGCGCCGTGGCCGAAATCGAGCGCGCCGCCAAGGGCGACAAGCCCCTGTTTCTCAGCCTTCATTTCACCGCACCGCATTGGCCGTGGGAAGGACGCGAGGACGCGGCGGTATCGCGCACCATCACCAACCTGCGCGATCCCGATCGCGGCAATCTTGCCAAATATCACGAACTGATCCGCGCGATGGACGAAAACGTCGCCAAGGTCCTGGCCGCGCTGGTCGCCAACGGCATGGCCGAGGATACCATCGTCATCTTCTCCAGCGACAATGGCGGCGAGCGCTTCTCCGATACCTGGCCGTTCGTCGGCATGAAGGGCGAACTTCTGGAAGGCGGCATTCGCGTGCCGCTGCTGGTGCGCTGGCCGCGCGTCATCGCGGCCGGGGGCCGCAGCGATCAGGTGACGATCTCGATGGACTGGCTGCCGACGCTGCTCGCGGCGGCGGGCGGCGCCGCCGACCCCGCCCATCCCAGCGACGGCATGTCGCTCCTGCCCGTTCTGGAAGGCGGATCGACGCTGGTGTCGCGGACCCTGTTCTGGCGCCATCGGGCGAACGATCAGGCGGCGGTGCGCGACGGACAGTGGAAATATCTGAAGCTGGGCGACAAGGAAGCCCTGTTCGACCTGTCGCAGGACGAGCGCGAGCGCGCCAACCTGAAAGAGCGCGAGCCTGAACGCTTCGCCGCCCTGAAAGCGCGGTTCGCGGCGTGGAACGCGACCATGCTGCCCTATCCACCGAAAAGCTATTCGGAGGATGTCCGCCTTCATTATATCGACCGCTATTGAAGCGATCACAGTCTGAAAAAGGGCGCCCGCCGAACATGGCGGACGCCCCTTTTTCAGCGCAGGTTCGGGCATTCGCCGCTATTTGATGCCGAGCGCCACCCAGGCGCCGCCATAGTCCTTGCCCCCCACGGGCACGACGATGATCTGCTTGCCCTTCACCTCATAGGTGATCGGGCCGCCCGTCGTACCGGCCGGCAGCTTGGTTTCCCACACCACCTTGCCGTTCACCTTGTCATAGGCGCGGAAGGTGGATTCGCCGGGCACGCCGGCATTGGCGAACACCGCGTCGCTGCCTTCACCCAGGAACAGCAGCGACTTGGTAAGGAGCGGCACCGGCCGGCCCAGCGTGCCAAGCTGCGGCAGGTTGAGATCCTTCAACAAGGGATGGTCGCGTGGCCCGTCGCCATTGGCCACCACCCACAGCCGCTTGCCCTGGTTCATGTCATAGGCGGTGATGCGGCCATAAGGCGGCTTGGTGAGCGGCAATCCTTCCGGCCCATAGCCATAGGGATTGCGGGTGCGCGGCTCGCCGGGGATCGAATTATCCTCGTAATAGTCGATCGTGACCTTCGGGTCCTTGCCGTCGTTCTTCACCATGCCCATCACCGCCGGCATTGTCATCGACACGGCATAATAGCGGCCCGTTTCGGGATCGAACGCGCCGGTATTCCAGTTCGCCGAGCCCCAGTCGCCCGGCAGCATGATCGTGCCCTTCGTGCCCGGTGCACCCTGCGTGTTGATGCTGGGCGGGGTGAAAATCGGGCCGTGAACATATTTTTCGCGGATTTTCTTCGCCGCCGCCTTCAACTCGGGGGTGAAGGCGATCAGGTCGTCATCCTCCAGCCCGATCTGGTCGAAGGGCTCGGGCTTGGTCGGGAACGGCTGGGTGGGTGACGTATGCTCGCCCGGCACGGTCGACTGCGGCACCGGGCGTTCCTCGATCGGCCACACGGGCTTGCCGGTGACGCGGTCGAAGACGAAGATGAAGCCGGTCTTGTTCGGCTGGATCACCGCCTTGACCGTACGGCCGCCCACCCTCAGGTCGGCCAGCGTCGGCGGCGTCGCATTGTCGAAATCCCACAGATCGTGATGGACCATCTGGAAATGCCAGACATATTTGCCCGTCTTCGCGTCGAGCACCAGCAGGCTGTTGGAATAGAGGTTATCGCCGGGTCGGTGGCCGCCATAGTAGGCGTTGGTGGGCGCGCTCAGCGGAATATAGACATATCCGGTCGCGTCATCGGCGGCGAGCGGCGCCCATGCGCCCATATTGCCGGTGAAATTCGCTGAATCGCCGCCCCAGGTGTCACGCCCCGGTTCGCCCTGGGCCGGCAGGATGTTGAACGTCCACAGCAGCTTGCCGGTGCGGGCATCATAGCCGCGGATATTCTCCGGGCTCGATTCCTTGGTCTTGCCGCCATCGGCATAGCCGCCACCGGCCTTGCCGCCGCCATTGCCGCCGAGGACGATGACGTCGCCGACGACGAGCGGCCCGTTGAAGCCGAAGAACACGGCTTCGTCCGGCGTGGCGCGGTTGAGCGATACACGCCCGCCCTCGCCAAAGCCGGTGATCAGGCTGCCGTCCTTCGCGTCGAGCGCGTACAGATATTCCCCGCGTACCGAGAATATCCGCATCGAGGCACCATCACGCCAGATGTCGACACCCCGGCTGCTCTGGCCGGACGCTTCCTTAAGGGTGTTGGCGAACGGCTTCTGCACCCATTTGGTGGCGCCGGTGGCGGCATCGAACGCTTCGACGAGGCCGATCCCGTTGGGCGAATAGAGGATGCCGTCGACCATGATCGGCGTGCCGCGCATATAGTTCGATGGGGTGATATCGGGGAACTGATCGCGCAGAGACTTGTCGACCGCCGGCCGCACCCAGAGGGTGGTCACCTTGTCGACCGTCCTGGCGTCGATCTGTGACAGCGGCGAATAGCGCTGGAACTTGCGGTCGCCGCCGAAATAGCTCCATCCCTTGTCCGGCGCGGCATTCGCCGTGGCAGCGGACATCATCAGCCCCAGGGTGGCAACTGCCATCCCCGTCTTTCCAAACCAGTGATTTTTCATTTTGATCGCCTTGAACAGTGCACAGTCCACCACCACCCG
Organism: Sphingomonas sanxanigenens; assembly: GCA_037190805.1. Classification (GTDB taxonomy): domain Bacteria; phylum Pseudomonadota; class Alphaproteobacteria; order Sphingomonadales; family Sphingomonadaceae; genus JBBCJR01. The sequence goes on from JBBCJR010000005.1 coordinate 59,354, forward strand.
GCTTGGCAGGGACTGCGGAGAGAAATCGGGCCGCCGGCGTACATCCCCCAAAAAGACAACGGCGGTATCCAGCCCCGCAGCCGGGGCCAGGATACCGCCGTCGACAGCCGGCCGAAACCCCCCTCTATAAAGGGCGTTCCGGCCAGTCACGGTCAGATCAGAACCGATATGCGGCGGTCAGACCGATGGTCCGCGGCCGTACATAGGTTTCGGTGAAGATGGGGTTCGCGATCTGCTGACGCGCGACGTTGTAGGCCCCCGTCGAATACCCCATCGGCTTGTTGAAGTTCAGCAGGTTGTTGGCGAACAGCGACACGTCGATGCCCATCGTCCTGACGCCGATGCGCGCATTGACGATCGACTGGGCCGGCGTGCGCCCGTTGAACGGGTTGTAGGTCGGACTTGTCGGGTTGACCGTGCCGGTCAGCCTGAGCCTACTACCATAGGTCCAGTCGCCACGCAGATAGACCTCGCTGTCCCCATCGCTGAGCGGAACAGTGTACTCGCCGCCCAGCGCGACGGTGAACGGGCTGCCCGTGTTGGGGACATAGTCACCCTTCTCGAACACCGTCGTGGTCACGTCGAACTTGGTGCTGTTGTAGCCAATCGCTGCGGTCAGGTTGATCTGATCACTCGGCCGGATGGTGAAAGCGGCGTCGAAGCCCTTGGACGTCGCCTTACCCAGGTTGGCGACCATGTTATAGCCGCACTCCTGGATGGTCAGGTTGGTCTGGATCTTGTTCCACTTGATCAGATAGACGCTGCCGTCGAAGGTCAGCAGACCGTCGAACAGGCGGTTCTTGCTGCCCGCTTCATAGCTCCACACCGTATCCGACTGATAGGACTTCGGCGACTCGTCGAAGCCGATCTGCTGCAGACCGAAGTCGCAAGCCGCCGGCAGACCGACCTGCGCACCACCCGGACGGAAGCCCTTGGCGACCGTCGCGTAGAACAAGTTGTTCCGGTCCTTCTGCCACGAAATGCTGAACTTCGGCGTGAACACGTTCTCCTTGTTGGAGATCACGTCGATGCCATAGGCCGGCGCCCATTGTCCGGGCTCGCCGACCACGCACGGAGCGTCGTCGCAAGGCTCGCCATAGGGTCCGTTGAGGTTGTTCTCGGCGCCCGACTGGAAGATGTCGGCAGTCAGTTCGTTGCGGGCATAGCGGCCGCCCAGGGTCAGGGTCAGCTCCGGCGTGACCTTGAAGTCGAACTGGGCGAAGACCGCGTACTGCTTCTCCTTCGTGGCAGTGTCGGCGATGTAGTGAACCGAGTTCGGCAGCATGAAGTCACCGAACGTGTTCAGGAACACGCCCGCGCCGGGGAACGGATCGTCCGTCGGACTTCCGCCAAACAACGAGTCAGCCTTTTCGAGGAAGTTGGTCGAGATCGTCTCGTTCGACCGCTGACGGTTGTTCGAATAGAAGCCGCCGACCAGCCAGCGCAGCCGGGTATCGGGGTCAGCCGACTGGACGCGCAGTTCCTGGGTGAAATTTTCCTGCGTGTCGATGAACCAGCTGGCCGACTTGGCGCCCGCATAGGGCGCGGCCCAGCGATTATAGCTGTAGCCATAGCCGGGGGTGGAATCGCCGACCTGATAGTGGTCACGCGACAGCCAGGCGGTGTTCGAGGTGACCGAGATCGTGTCATTTTCCCAGTTGGCGACGATGTAGGGCAGGAACATCTTGTCCCGGCCTTCATTCAGGTCGGGAATGCTGACCGCCGTCAGACGCTCGTCGGCCGGGCCGGCACGGAAGATGGGAACGGCGAACTTGCCGGCCTGCGCGTCGGTGAGGGCCGAATAGACGCTGCCGATGCTGTCGTGCAAATACTGCTTCTGATAGTTCAGCGAAGCGGTGATCGTCAGCTGTTCTGTCGGCTTGAACGCCAGCGCACCGCGCGCGGCGGTGGTTTCGGTCCAGTTGCTGTTCCGCTCTGCGACGCCGGTCTGGTTGAAGGTGATCGAGCCTTCCTTGCCACCCGCCAGGACGTCGCGATAAAAGACGTTGCGGATCGGCAGGCCGTCAGGATTGGCGGGAGCAACGATGTTGCCTTCGACGCGATCGATATAGCCGCCCTGACGACGGAAGTGGACGCTGCCGCGGAACGCCAGCACGTCCTGGACGATCGGGCCGCCAACGGCCGCTCCCATTTCATAGTCGGTGCCGCCACCCCGGATCGAACCGATCTCGGCGCGGGCACGCCCGCTATAGTCGGTGAAGCTGGGGGCCGGCTGGATGAATCGCACGGTGCCGCCCTGCGAGCCCGAACCGAACAGCGTGCCCTGCGGGCCGCGCAGCACCTCGACACGGTCGAGATCAAACAGCGACGGCATCGCGGTACCGGCGGTGTAGCCGATCTGGCGAACCTGAATCGGCGTTTCGTCGACATAGATGCCGGTCGTCGATGCGCCGGCGCCGGACGAGATGCCGCGGATGGCGACATTGTTGTTGCCGTTCGCGCTCTGGGAGAAGTTGATACCCGGCGTGAAGCGCGCCATGTCGCCGAAATCGCGAACGCCGCGGGTTTCCATCTGCTGCTGGTTGATCGCGGCCACACTCAGCGGCACGCGGGACAGGGCGCTGGACGAGCGCGTCGCGGTGACGATGATCTCGTTCGGATCAACGCCGCCATCGGCCGCATCCTGATAGGCATAAGCCGGAAGCGCCCACGTGGCCGCCGTGGCACCAAGCAGGATGGTGCGGAGGCCAATTCGATGTCCCATGTACTAAACTCCCCTCGGACTATTTGATTGAAGCGGTGCGTGCCGCACTTGCAGGCCGATGGCGCAACCTCGCCTGAGCATGCATCCGTTGAGCGGATGATTTCTGTGATCTCATTATCACACGAAAGCTGGACTCGGCCGTTATGGGGCACCCCCAATAACCAGCGCTCACAAGCTGGCCGCGGCTCCTCTAAATAGGTGAACTCTATAGGTCAATATGACAATTTGTCGCCCAGACGCCCGCTTTTGCGGCCTTTTTAGGCTGGTCTGAAATAGCCGGACGGGTCGCCCCTGACTTTTTCCATTTCGAGATCACAGATGAAGCAGGTGCGGCCACGCGGCACAGTGCATTGATGGTCAACCAGATCGCGCCGGTTGACGGGCAGGAGTGGATCGCTATCGCCTGCCCTGCCTATCCTGGCCGGGACGTTGACCAACGCATGCGCCTCCCTCTCAGTCTTGCGCTCGTGCTGGCGATGGCGGCAGCAGCCCCCGCTCTCGGCGCAACCGTTTCCGATACACAGTCGGTTGCAGAGGGCCTGTCGGCCGCCGACGTCTTCCGCCTTGCGGACCAGGCCCGGGCGAACGGCCGGATTGATGATGCGGAGCGGTTCTACGAGGCCCTGGCCGGTGATCCCGATGCAGACATCCGGGCCGAAGCCCGGTTCAGGAAGGGACAGATGATGGCCAGCGCGGGGCGCTATCGCGAGGCGGCAGTGGCTTACCGCGCCCTGCTCGATGAAAAGCCCGATGCAACCCCCGTACGGCTGGAATTGGCGCGCGTTCTGGCGGCGCTGGGCGATGAGTCGGCCGCTCGTCGCGAACTGCGGCAGGCCCGGACCGCCGGCCTTCCACCTGATGTCGCGGTGATCGTCGACCAGTTCTCGAACGCGCTGCGATCATCCAAACCGCTCGGCGGCTCACTGGAACTTGCGTTCGCGCCAGACAGCAACATCAACCGAGCCACCGCGGTGCGCACCCTCGACACCATCGTCGCACCGCTGACCCTGTCGGACGATGCGCGGCAGCAGTCGGGCCTCGGCGCTCGCGTCGCCACGCAGGGCTATGCGCGCCTGCCCGTCGCCGACACGCTGTCGCTGGTTCCGCGCCTGTCGGGCCGGGGAGACATCTATCGCCAGTCCCAGTTCAACGACATTTCCGGCTCGGCCCTGATCGGATTGGAATGGCGATCCGGGCGTGACCGGCTGAATCCTTCGATCGGCCAGACGTGGCGCTGGTATGGCGGCGACCTTTACGCGCGCACCCGGTCGCTGGCGGTCGACTGGATCCATCCCATGGGCAGCAAGGCGCAACTGACCATGCAGGGCAGCGCCGCTCAGGCCCGCTATCGACGAAATCCGCTTCAGAATGGCGGCCTTTATTCGGGCACCCTGACCTATGAACGGGCCCTCGGCGCCCAAAGCGGCGCGGCGCTGACGATCAACGCCACCCGGCAGACGGCGCGGGACCCCGGCTATGCCACCCGCGCGGGCGGCCTTACCCTGCTCGGCTGGCGGTCCCTGGGACGAACCACCCTGTTTCTGTCCGCCGGCGCGCAGCGGCTGGTGGGCGATGAGCGCCTGTTTCTGTTCCCCGAAAAACGGCGCGAATGGCTATACCAGGTGAATGGCGGCATCACCTTCCGTCAGCTTCGGGTCAACAGCTTCGCGCCAGTGCTGAGGATCGGTTACGAGCGCAACCGGTCGTCGGTCGAGCTTTACGACTACCGACGCCTGTCCGCCCAGATCGGCGTCACTCGCGCCTTCTAGATTCCTTGGAAACACCCGAGAAACAATCGTGTGCCGCTCGTGGTCGACCTTCGGAGAAGGCGGTTTGACTCGAGGCGCATTGTCTGTCTCAATCGCCGAAAATCAAATGGGAGGAGCCGAGAAATGATCGCTCGCCGTGCTCTGCTTGGCGGTCTTGCCGCCCTGCCCTTCGTCAACCGCGCGGCTGCCTGGCAGTCCGCACCCGCCGGCTTTCACACCTGTGTCATCCCTGGCACCAAACAGGCCGTGCCCGTGATCGGGGTCGGCACCGCACGCCGTTATGACAATCCGCAGGGCGAGGCGGAGATGACACCCCTCAAGGCCACCATCGCCCGCTTCGCCGAACTGGGCGGCCAGGTGATCGACACCGCCCCCTCCTATGGCCGTGCGGAGCCCGTGATCGGCGAAATCGTCGACGCACTGAAGGTCCGCGACAGGCTGTTTCTGGCCACCAAAGTCGGGGCGGACAGCCCGGCCGAGGGCAAGGCGCAGATCGAGCAGTCGTTCCGCAATCTCAAGACCGATCGCATCGACCTGATCGCCGTTCACAACCTGCGGGACATCACCAACCAACTGGCGATCCTGCGCGAGTTGAAGGCGGCGGGACGGATCCGGTCGCTGGGCGCCACAACCTCGTTCAAGCCGCAGTATGAGCCGTTCGAGGCGATGATGCGCCGTGAGGCGCTGGACGTCATCCAGATCGACTATGCCCTCGACAATCGCGATGCCGGCAACCGCATTTTGCCGCTGGCGCAGGAACGCGGCGTTGCGGTGATGATCAACCTGCCGTTCGGACGCGGCCGCCTGTTCGAGGCGACGGCCGGCAAGCCGCTGCCCGACTGGGCGAAGGACATCGGCGCCACGACCTGGGCGCAGGTGTTCCTGAAATATATCGTGTCCCATCCGTCACGGCCGATCGCCATCCCCGGCATGGCGCAGGCGCGCTATGTCGACGACAATCTGGGCGCGGCGCGCGGCCCGATGCCCGATGCCGCGCTCCGCCGGCGTATGGAGCAATATGTCGATGCCCTCTGAGACGGGCGCGGCACCACGCAGCGGACGGGGACTGGCGCGACTGATCGCGGCGACGCCGGAGGAAATTCCCGCCGTCGCCAGCGGCTTCACACTCTTCTTTCTGCTGTTCGCCAGCTATTTCATGCTGCGGCCTGTGCGTGAGACGTTCGGCATCGCGGGCGGCGTCGACAATCTTCACTGGCTGTTTCTCGGCACCTTCATCGCGACGCTGGTGGTGGTGCCGATCTATGGCATGGCCAGCGCCCGTCTGCCGCGCGCGACGCTGCTGCCGGCCAGCTATGTCTTTTCGGCCCTGGTCATGGCGGGCTTCGCCTTCAGTCTGCTCACGGACCCCGACAATGTCTGGGTAGCCCGCGCTTTCTATATCTGGCTGTCGGTGTTCAACCTGTTCGTGATCTCGATCGCATGGAGCCTGATGGCCGATATCTTCGGCGCCGATCAGGGACGCCGCCTGTTCGGCCAGATCGCCGCCGGGGCCAGCCTGGGCGGTCTGACCGGCCCACTGCTGAGCGGCGCACTGGTCGGTGTGCTGGGGCATGGCGGCCTGTTGCTGCTGTCGACCGGCCTGCTCCTCGCCACGCTCGTGCCGGCGCGCTTCCTGCTATCCTGGCGGGAACGACATGGTCGGCCCAGCGACCCCTCCGCGCCGAGGCAACCGATCGGCGGCAGCATCTGGGCTGGGCTCACCCTCATTCTGCGCTCGCCCTACCTGCTGTCGATCTGCGCCTTCGTCATTCTGCTGACGGCGGTGTCCACTTTCCTCTATTTCGAGCAGGCCCGCATCGTCGAGGCGACTTTCCCCGACCGCGCCAGCCAGACACGGGCATTCAGCGCCATCGACGTCGTCGTCCAGTCGCTGACCATCCTGATCCAGATTTTCCTGACCGGCCGGCTGGCGCGGCGGCTTGGCGTGACGGTGCTGCTGACCGCAGTACCGCTGGCGATGACACTGGGCTTCGGCATTCTGGCACTGGCGGCGACCTTCCCGGTGCTGGTCGGTGTCATGATCGTGCGACGTGTGGGCGAATATGCCCTGATCCGACCGGGCCGCGAGATGCTGTTCACCGCCGTCGACGCGGAGACCAAGTACAAAGCCAAGAACGCCATCGACACGGTAGTCTATCGCGGCGGCGACGCCATCGCAGCCTGGGCCAATACGGGCATCGCCGCACTGGGCGGTGCTGCGGCGGCAGCTGCCGTCGGCGCCGTGATCGCATTGGCGTGGGCAGGCCTCGGCGGGATGATCGGCCGGCGGCATGACCGCGACTCATCAAATCCTGCCGCCGAATCCGCTCGACATTAGCCGAAAGCATAGTGTGCCGGTTTAGCCACAGGATTGCGACGATCTGACGAGGATCGCGCCAAAGCTCACTTTTGCAGGCGACCCCGCCAATCTCATAGCGTAAGGCGCGGCTTCTTCCTGATTTGAAGGAAGAGGAGGAACGTCTTGATGTGATCACGCCGACACTGCGGCGTAAAGTCGACATGTCGTCCGATAAGGCACCTGGCCATCTGTACGACACCCGTACAGGCCAACGCCCATCACCGGCCACAAGGCCGTACCAGATCACTGAGAGCGAATATTATCATTCAACACAAGGGGATATGAATGTCTATCCGTAATGGACGAGTAGGCTTGCGTTCCACGTCGACGGCCGCTCTGGTTCTCGCCCTGGCGGCGAGCCCGGCCCTGGCGCAGGAAACCGCCGACGCCGGCTTCATGGCCGACGAGATCGTCGTCACCGCGACCCGCTCGAACACCGCCCTGTCGAAGGTGCCGATCAGCGTCAGCGCGTTCAGCCAGAAGCAGATGGACCAGCAGGGCGTCCGTCAGTTCAGCGATCTCGTTCGTCTGACCCCGGGTCTGGCCCTGAACCAGACCGGCACCGGCCGCACCACCGTCGCCATCCGCGGCATCGCCTCGACCGCCGGCGCCGCGACCACCGGCATCTACATCGACGACGTGCCGATTCAGGTTCGTCAGATCGGCTATGCCGCCGGTAACGTCTTCCCGGCCGTGTTCGACCTCGAGCGCGTCGAAGTTCTGCGCGGTCCGCAGGGCACCCTGTTCGGCGCCGGATCGCAGGGCGGTACCGTCCGTTTCATCCAGCCCAAGCCCAGCCTGACCGACTACACCGGCTACGCTCGCGCGGAAGGGTCGCTGACCCCGAACGCCGAGGGTAGCTTCGAAGGCGGCGTCGCTTTCGGCGGCCCAATCGTCGAGGACAAGCTCGGCTTCCGTGTCAGCGCCTTCTACCGGCGCGACGGCGGCTGGGTTGACCTGGTTCCCGGCACCTTCACCCGCGAGCAGACTGGACCAAACACTTGGTCCAATGCCTATGATGCGCTGGAATTCACGCCAACCGCACGCGGCAAGGAAAACTACAACTACGTCAAGACCCAGGCTTATCGCGCCGCACTGACGTTGCAGCCGACCGAAGACTTCAGCCTGATGCCGTCGGTCTATTACCAGCAGATCAACACCGGCGCGAACAGCAACACTTTCTGGCTGTCGACGTCTGATCCGTCGAACGGCAAGTTCGTGTTCCCGCATTTCCAGCCGGCTGCCCCAGTCGTGGGTCAATTCTCGCAGCTCAGCCTGCCGGACACCCTGGGTGGCCGTCAGCGCCTGCTCGTCGCGGCTCTTGAGGCTCGCTACGACCTCGACGGCGTCTCCGTCTATTCGACGACGTCGCACCTGGAGCAGCGCAAGCGCCAGTACACCGACTTCACCGCCGGTTATGAATCGAGCTATTTCGGCGTCCGCAACGTCGCGATGCCAGGCGCACGCGGCATCGGTCTCTACCTCGACAACCAGAAGAGCTTCACTCAGGAAGTCCGTCTGCAGTCGAACGTCGACGACGCCCAGATCAAGTGGGTCCTCGGCGGCTTCTTCACCCGCTCCAACCAGGTCTCGGACCAGGTGATCGAGCACAACCGGTTCAAGTACGCTCCGGTGGTGTTCGGCGTCGATCCGAGCCTGACGGGTAACAGCCCGTTTGGCCCCAACAGCCCTTATGGCCCCGGCACCACGAACTTCATGAACATCTGGGGCGCCCCGATGATCGGCGAGTCGGGCATCTATCAGGCACTGGCCAAGAGCCGCGAGAAGCAGCTGGCCTTCTTCGGCCAGATCGACTTCAAGCTCACCGAACAGCTGACTCTGCTCGCCGGCGCCCGCTGGTCGCGCAACACGCTGAACTACTCGCTTGATTCGAGCGGCCCGGAGAACAACCTCAACGCTCCGTTCGGCGCACCGTGCCCGACCGCCAACGTGAATCCGCTGACCGGTTACTGCGATCTCGGCGCCGCACCTTTCGCGCCGGATTATCCGGTGGGCCAGGTCCGCACTGCGGAAACCGCGTTCACGCCGCGCATCGGTCTGAACTTCCAGATCGACGATCGCAACCTGGTCTATGCGTCGGTGTCGAAGGGCTATCGTCCGGGCGGCGCGCAGATTCCGCTGCCGACCGCCTGCTATCCCGAGCTGATCCAGTTCGGCTATTCGGACGCCAATGGCAACGCCTACACCCCGCTGACCTACACCTCGGACAGCGTGTGGAGCTATGAGGTCGGTTCGAAGAACAACCGCCTGTTCGGCGGTGCGGTCAACGTCGCGGCCAGCGCCTTCCTCATCAAGTGGGACAAGATCCAGACCAATCTCGGTCTGCCGGTCTGCGCCTACAGCCTGGTCGACAATGTCGGTTCGGCGACGGTGAAGGGCTTCGACCTGTCGCTGGATGTCACCCCGGCGGAGGGCCTGCGGCTCAGCGCCAATGTCGGCTACAGCCACACCTCGCTCGATCAGGGCTTCGTGGTCGGAAACAATGTGATCCTGGCCAAGAACGCGCCGGTCGGCGGTGCTGGTGCGCCGTGGCGGGTGGCACTGACGGGTCACTATGAGGCACCGATCTCGGACACCCTGTCGGGCTACTTCCACACTGACTACATCTTCTCCAGTGCCGCGCCGGGCACTCTGCAGCAGAAGGGCTCGGGCTCGTTCAACGAGAACCCGCTGCTGCTGCCGGATGCGGCTGTCCACCAGGTCAACGTTCGCGTTGGCGGCCTGGTCGGCGGTGCGGATGTGTCGCTGTTCGTCAACAACCTGTTCGACGCCCACCCGCGTCTGGGCATGGGTGTCGGCAACCGCTACCTGTGGTCGCAGTCGACCATTCGTCCGCGGACGATCGGTCTGACCGCCGCGTACCGCTACTAAGTAATGCCCGGTGGGCGGCCCTGTGCCGCCCACCGGTTTTCTCACGCGGCCTTCGGCCCGCACTTGCGCCCCAACGCTCCACGGGGCATTGGCTTGCCGGCATACCCGTTTATGACAATCGGGTGACAGAGGGCCGGGTCATTTCTCACCGGCCGACAAGCCGGAGCCGAACCAATTCAGCAAGTCGCCGCCCTGCCCTATGTCGACGATGGCGCGGGCGCATTGCGCATTCTGCTCATCACGTCTCGGGAAACCCGACGCTGGGTCATTCCCAAGGGCAACAGCGGTCGCCGCCTCCTCGCCCACCGCGCCGCCGAGCGCGAGGCCTTCGAGGAAGCGGGCATCATCGGCGTCGCCTGTCCTACCCCCTTGGGCCACTACAGCTATCGCAAGCGCAAGAGCGACGGCACCGCCCGCACCGCCCGGGTCGACGTGTTTCCACTTGCCGTCACGCGCCAACTCGACAACTGGCCGGAACGGGAACAGCGCGACGCGCGCTGGTTCTCGATCGAGGATGCGGCCGCAGCGGTCGACGAGCCTGACCTCAAATCCATTATCGCCGGCTTCCGGGAAGCGCCACGCCCGTTGCCAGCGCCGATCCGATTCATCTTATGGCTGCGCGCCCAGGGGGGACGAATTCCGATGCTGCGCTGGTTCCAGGCCCTGATGCCCAAACAGGGCCGCTTCTTCGAGCTGTTCGAGGAACATGCGGCAACACTGGTCGCCGGCGCCGACGCCCTAGCGCTACTGCTCAAGGGCGGCCCCGACATGGCCGAGCATTGCCGCGAAATCGTCGAGCGCGAACATGAGGCGGACGACATTATCCGCGACGTGCTGCAGGATGTGCGCCGGGTGATGATCACCCCCTTCGACCGCAGCGCCATCACCGACCTGATCCAGTCGATGGACGATGCCATCGACCAGATGCACCAGACCGCCAAGGCCATCCAGATCTTCGGGGTCGACAGCTTCACGCCCCAGATGCAGGACATGAGCGCAATCATCGTCGAGGCGGCGCGGATCACGTCGGAGGCAATGCCGCTGCTCCGGTCGTTGAATATGAACGCCCCGCGCCTCCATGATCTGACCGAACGGCTGATCCGCCTCGAAGGCCATGCCGACGAGATTCACGAAGCCGGCCTCAGCGCCCTGTTCCGCGATACCCGGCGCGACCCCATGGCCTTCATCGTCGGGCGCGACATCTATGGTCGCCTGGAGCGCATCACCGACGCGTTCGAGGATGTCGCCAACGAGATCCAGGGCCTGGTCATCGACCACGCCTGATCCCGGCCACCATGGACATCATCTCCTTCCCGCTGCTGGTCGCGCTGATCGGCGTCGCGCTGCTATTCGATTTCCTGAACGGCCTGCACGATGCCGCCAACTCGATCGCCACGGTCGTTTCGACCAGGGTACTGAAACCGCAATACGCAGTCGCCTGGGCGGCGTTCTTCAACTTCATCGCCTTCCTGTTCTTCGGCCTGCATGTCGCCGACACGGTCGGGCGCGGCATCGTCGATGCCGGGGTGATCGACGCCCGCCTGATCTTCGGCGCGCTGATGGGCGCCATATCCTGGAACCTCATAACCTGGGCGCTCGGCATCCCGTCGAGCAGCAGCCACGCTCTGATCGGCGGCCTGCTGGGTGCCGGCATCGCCAAGGCAGGACTGTCGGCCGTGGTATGGAGCGGGGTCGCCAAGACCGCCGCCGCCATCGTCCTGTCGCCGGCCGTGGGCCTCGTGCTAGCGCTCCTTCTGGTGCTGCTCGTCGCCTGGGTATTCATTCGCTTCACACCGCTGAGGGCGGATCGCTGGTTCAGGAAACTCCAGCTGGTCTCGGCGGCGCTCTATTCGCTGGGCCATGGCGGCAATGATGCGCAAAAGACGATGGGGATCATCGCCGTCCTGCTCTATTCGCAGGGCTTGATGGAAGGCGGCTTCCACATACCCTTCTGGGTGGTGCTGTCCTGTCAGGCGGCGATGGCGTTCGGCACGCTGTTCGGCGGCTGGCGGATCGTCCACACCATGGGATCGAAGATCACGCGGCTGACCCCATCGCAGGGCTTCTGCGCCGAAACCGGCGGCGCGATCACGCTGTTCCTGGCGACGCACCTGGGCATTCCCGTCTCCACCACCCACACCATCACGGGCGCCATCGTTGGCGTCGGCACGGCGCGCCGCCTGTCGGCGGTGCGGTGGAGCGTGGCGTCGAACATCGTCGTCGCCTGGGTGGTGACGCTGCCGGCGGCGGCGTTGATCGGCGCCGCCTTCTATGGGCTGGCGGGCTTGTTCGGCTAACCGGCGGACGATCAGGCCGGACGGGCCAGCATCCATATGCCCATCGCGACCATCATCACATTCTCGGTCAGCGAGACGAGGCCCAGCGGGACGGCGCTATCGCCGCCGACACAGGCGCATTTCAGGTCCCGCCGGTCGATATAGACCGCTTTCACCACCGATGCCGCGCCGATGCCCCCGATGACGATCGCGAGCGGAGCCGACAGCCAGTGAAGAGTGCCGGCAACCATCAACACCCCGGCCAGAGCCTCAGCGAAGGGATAAAGATAGGCATAGGGCACCCAGCGCCGGGCCAGCAGATCATAGCCCAGGAACATCGTCGAAAAGCTTTCGACATCGCGGAGCTTCAACATCGCCAGCACGCACATGCTGAAGGCGATGAACCATTCGCCGGCACGGATCGTCAACGCCTGGCCGCTGACGGCATGACTGGCGGCGAGCGCCATCAGCGCGATCATGGCGAACAGGGCGACGACCGGCGTGTAGCTGGTCGCGCCCGCTTCCCGGACCCTGAGGTCAAGGTGTCGGCGCAAGTCGTCGTAACCGCCGATCCGCTGCCCGCCGATAAAGACTTGCGGAGTGGTCTTCACATCGTGCGCCGCCTTGAACGCATCGGTTTCCGCGCGCGTCGTCAGCCAGCGATCCTCGACGTGGTAGCCGCGTGCTTCGAGCAGCGCCTTGGCCTTCAGGCCATAAGGACAGACATGCTTGTCCATCACCATGCGGTACAGAGTGGCGGCGCGAACGGGCGTTGCGGTCATGTCCTGATCTCCTTGTCCCGAAAGGGGTCGAGCCTCATATGGGGTCCGGACCATGGTACGGAGTCAAGTCGATGGCGGAGATGATGATCGCCGGGCTGGCGCGGACGGCCGGCGTGGGGGTGGAAACGGTGCGCTACTATCAGCGCCGCGGCCTTATCCGAACGCCCCGCCGCCCGGACGACGGCGGCGCTGTCCGGCGCTACGATGGCCAGGACGTGCGTCGCCTGCGTTTCATCCGGGCAGCCCAGCGCGCCGGCTTCACGCTGGACGAGATCGCGGTCCTCATCGACCTCGATGCAGGTCACGATCGGGCAAGGGCGCGGCAGATGGCCGTCGACCGCATCGCCGCGCTCGATCTCAGGATCGCCGAACTGCAATCCGCGCGCGATGCCCTGGCACGGCTGGCACGCGACTGCGGCGCGGCGGAAAATGGCACCTGCCCGATCATTGCGGCGTTCGCGGAAGACGCGAACCGCGATTGACCGTGGTCCGGCGCGTCAGGCGCACCACCGACGCATCCGAACGAAACCCCGCGCCGCTTGATAAAGGCCGGGAGGGCCGCCAAGGGAAGGGCCTTCTACAAGGCAGGGATGGATCAGCATGACGGATTATGCGGCTCTTGGATCGATACGGGTCGACCGGCGGCTGGCGGACTTCATCGACCAGCGCGCCCTGCCCGGTACGGGCATCGATGCCGAGCATTTCTGGACGGGCGCGGCGACGATCCTCGACGGTCTCGCGCCAGACAACCGGCGCCTGCTCGATCGGCGTGATGCGTTGCAGGCGAAGATCGACGCCTGGCACGACGCGCGCCGCGGCAAACCGCATGATGCCGCCGCCTATCAGGCGTTCCTCGGCGAGATCGGCTATCTGGTCGACGAGCCCACGCCCTTCACTATCGCCACGGGCGTGGTCGATCCGGAGGTTTCGACGGTCGCGGGTCCTCAGCTCGTCGTTCCGGCGCTCAACGACCGCTTTCTACTCAACGCCGCCAACGCCCGCTGGGGCAGTCTCTACGATGCGCTCTACGGCACCGATGCACTGCCGGGCACACCCGTGCCCGGCGGCTACGATGTCGCACGCGGGAGGGCGGTGGTCGCGTGGGCAAAGACCTTCCTGGACGCCGCCGCGCCGCTGGCGGACGGATCATGGGCGGAGTTCACCGGCGGCGAGCCCGTGCTTGCCGACCCGGCGCAACTGATTGCCCGCAAGCCAGGTGGCCTGCTGCTGCGCCACCACGGTCTCCATATCGAACTGGTCATCAATCCAGATCATCCGGTCGGCCGTGCCGATCCGGCCGGCATCGCCGACATCATCCTGGAATCGGCCCTGACCGCGATTGTCGACCTTGAGGATTCGGTCGCGGCGGTCGATGCCGAGGACAAGGTTGCCGGCTATGCCAACTGGCTGGGCCTGATGCGGGGCGATCTCGTCGCCCGGTTCGACAAGGGCGGACGGACGATGACCCGCGCCCTCGCACCCGACCGCGACTGGACCGCGCCCGACGGCACGGTCTTCTCGTTGCCCGGCCGCAGCCTGCTATTCGTCCGTAATGTCGGCCATCTGATGACGACACCGGCGGTCCTCCTCGCCGACGGATCGGAAGCGCCCGAAGGCATCATCGATGCCATCGTCACCAGCCTCATCGCGCTCCACGACCTGACCGGGTCCCGCCGCAACAGCCGGGCGGGGTCGATCTATATCGTCAAGCCGAAGATGCACGGACCCGAGGAGGCGGCCTTCACCAACCGCCTGTTCAACGCCGTCGAAGACCTGCTCGGCCTGCCGCGCCATACGATCAAGGTCGGGGTGATGGACGAGGAACGGCGCACCTCCGCCAACCTCGCCGCCACCATCCATGCGGTGAAGGACCGCATCGTGTTCATCAACACCGGCTTCCTCGACCGCACCGGAGACGAGATTCATACCGCGATGCGCGCCGGGCCGATGGTCCCCAAGGCGGCGATGAAGGACAGCGACTGGATCAAGGCCTATGAAGCGCGCAACGTCGCCATCGGCCTGGCATGCGGCTTTGCCGGCCGGGCGCAGATCGGCAAGGGCATGTGGGCAGCGCCAGACCGCATGGCCGACATGCTGGCCCAGAAGATCGCGCACCAGGAAGCCGGCGCCAACACCGCCTGGGTGCCCAGCCCCACCGCCGCGACCCTCCACGCCACCCATTATCATCGGGTTGACGTCGCCGCCCGGCAGCGGGCGCTGGCGGACGCGCCCGTGCCACCGCTCGGCCAGCTGCTGACGATGCCGCTGGCGGGCAGCGTCAACTGGTCGGCGGACGAGATCGTCCGGGAGCTGGACAACAATGCGCAAGGCATCCTCGGCTATGTCGTGCGCTGGATCGACCAGGGGATCGGCTGTTCCAAGGTGCCCGACATCCATGACGTCGGCCTGATGGAGGACCGCGCCACCCTCAGGATATCATCCCAGCATATCGCCAACTGGCTGGCCCATGGCGTCTGCTCGCTAGCCGATGTCGATGCCGCGCTCCTCCGCATGGCGGCAAAGGTGGACGCGCAGAACGCGGGCGATCCGCTCTACCGTCCGATGGCGCCGGAGCCGGCCGCGAGCATCGCCTTCCAGGCCGCACGGGCGCTGGTGGTGGAGGGCGGCGTTCAGCCCAACGGCTATACCGAACCGCTGCTCCACCGCTTCCGCCAGCAGGCGAAAGCGCGGGATTAGAGCCACACTGGCGAAAGATCGTGCGGACCGAACCGGCCTGACGGAAACTCAGCCCGCGTCGCTGCCGCCCGCTTCGTCGACGGCGTTGAACTCTGTCGCGCGGGTCTGGTGCGGCGGATGAGCATCCACCGCCAGCAACGCGACGGCGCGGCGGGCGGGTTCGTCCAGCACCACCGTTCCGGCGGCTGCGGCCTCGGTGATCAGGCGACGCATGCGTGGATCCCAGAAGCTGGCGATATGGTCCGCCGTCGCCTTGGCAGGGTCGTCCACCATCGCCGCGAAATTGCGCGCGATCTGGTTCGCCATATAGGCGAGCCGGTCGAGATTGGTCATCATTCGGCGGCTTGCTCCGCGACGATGCGGCGGCTGACCCGCGACCGTTCGGCATAGCTTTCCTGCCAGTCGGACGGGCCGTTGGACGGCGACACCTGCACCGCCGTCACCTTGTATTCGGGGCAGTTGGTGGCCCAGTCCGAATAGTCGGTGGTGATGACATTGGCCTGCGTCGCGGGATGGTGGAAGGTGGTGTAGACGACGCCCGGCGCCACCCGATCGGTCACCTTGCAGCGCAGCGCCGTCTCTCCAGCGCGGCTTCTCAAAGTCACCCAGCTGCCCGTCTTCAGCCCCCGATTCTCGGCATCCACCGGGTGAATTTCCAGCACGTCCTCGGGATGCCAGGCGACATTGTCGGTCCGCCGGGTCTGCGCGCCGACATTATACTGGCTGAGGATGCGGCCGGTGGTCAGCAGCAGCGGGAAGCGCGGGCCGGTTTTCTCGTCGGTGGCGACATAGTCGGTGACGACGAACTTGCCCTTGCCGCGCACGAAGCCGTCGATGTGCATGGTCGGCGTGCCCACGGGCGCGGCATCGTTGACCGGCCATTGCAGCGACCCATTCGCCTCTAGCGCAGCATAGCTGACGCCGGCGAAGGTGGGGGTGAGCATCGCAATCTCGGCCATGATCTCGGACGGGTGGGCATAGGTCCAGCCGAGGCCCAGCGCGTTGGCCACAAGCTGCACCACCTCCCAGTCGGCATAGCCGTTCATCGGGCTCATCACCTTCCTGACCAGCTGGATGCGCCGCTCGGCGTTGGTGAAGGTCCCGTCCTTTTCAAGGAAGGTGGAGCCGGGCAGGAAAACATGGGCGTAATTGGCGGTCTCGTTCAGGAACAGGTCCTGGACGACGACGCATTCCATCGCCGCGAGGCCAGCGGCGACATGGGTGGTGTTGGGGTCGGACTGGAGGATATCCTCGCCCTGGATGAAGATCGCCTTGAACACCCCGTCGGTCGCGGCATCGAGCATGTTGGGAATGCGCAAGCCCGGCTCGGCATCCAGCACGACGCCCCAAGCCCCCTCGAACAGCGCCCGCGTCTCGGGGTCGGAAACATGGCGATAACCCGAATATTCGTGCGGGAAGCTGCCCATGTCGCAGGCGCCCTGCACGTTGTTCTGGCCCCGCAGGGGATTGACCCCCACGCCCGGCCGGCCAAGATTTCCGGTTGCCATGGCGAGGTTGGCGATCGCCATCACCGTCGACGATCCCTGGCTGTGCTCGGTCACGCCAAGACCATAATAGATCGCCGCGTTGCCGCCGGTGGCATAGAGGCGGGCGGCGGCGCGCAGATCGGCCGCCGGCACGCCGGTCAGTGCCGCGATCGCCTCCGGCGAACGTTCGGGCTCCGACACGAAGGCGGCCCAGTCCTGATATTCGTCCCAGTCGCAGCGGGCCCGGATGAACGCCTCATCCGCCAGTCCTTCCATCACCACGACATGCGCCATCGCCGTCAGCAGTGCCACGTTGGTGCCCGGCTTCAGCGCCAGATGGTGCGCCGCCTCGACATGCGGTGAGCGGACGAGGTCGATGCGGCGCGGGTCGACAACGATCAGCCTCGCGCCGGTCCGCAGCCGCCGCTTCATCCGCGACCCGAACACCGGGTGGCCGTCGGTCGGATTGGCGCCGATGACCATGATGACGTCGGCATCGTCGACGCTGTCGAAATCCTGCGTGCCGGCCGAGGTCCCGAACGTCGTCTTCAGCCCGTAGCCGGTCGGCGAATGGCAGACGCGGGCGCAGGTATCGACGTTGTTGTTGCCGAACCCCTGGCGGATCAGCTTCTGGACGAGAAACGTCTCCTCGTTGGTGCAGCGCGACGAGGTGATGCCTCCGACCGCGCGGGTGCCGTATTTTGCCTGGATGCGGCGAAATTCGGACGCGGTATGGGCGATCGCCTCCGCCCAGGATACCTCGCGCCACGGCTCGTCGATCGAGGCACGGATCATCGGGTTGAGGATGCGGTCATTATGCCGGGCATAGCCCCAGGCGAAACGGCCCTTGACGCAGCTGTGGCCGTGATTGGCTTTGCCGTCCTTCCACGGCACCATGCGGACCAGTTGCTCGCCCCGCATCTCGGCACGGAAGGTGCAGCCCACCCCGCAATAGGCGCAGGTGGTGACGACGGCGCGATCGGGCGTGCCGATGTCGATCACCGACTTCTCGGTCAGGGTCGCCGTGGGACATGCCTGCACGCAGGCACCGCACGACACGCATTCCGACGCCAGGAACGGCTCGTCCTGGCTGGCGGCAACCTTGCTGTCGAAGCCGCGCCCCTGGATGGTCAGCGCGAAGGTGCCCTGCACCTCCTCGCACGCCCGGACGCAGCGCGAGCAGACGATGCATTTGGACGGATCGAACTCGAAATAAGGATTCGAGCGGTCTTTGGCCTGCCCCATGTTGGTGGCGCCATCATAGCCGTAGCGCACCTCGCGCAGGCCGACCGCGCCCGCCTGATCCTGCAACTCGCAATCGCCATTGGCGGCGCAGGTCAGGCAGTCGAGGGGGTGGTCGGAAATGTAGAGTTCCATCACCCCGCGGCGCAGCTGGGACAGCCGCTCGCTCTGGGTGGTGACGACCATGCCGGGCATGACCGGCGTGGTGCAGGAGGCGGGATAGCCGTTCCGCCCTTCGATCTCGACCAGGCACAGCCGGCACGACCCGAAGCTCTCGAGACTGTCGGTCGCGCACAGCTTGGGGATCGAGGTTCCCATCAGCACGGCGGCGCGCATCACCGACGTGCCGGACGGGACCTCGACCGAGGTGCCGTCGATGGTCAGCGACACCATGTCGACGGCCGCGCGCGGAGCCGGGGTGCCGAGATCGATTTCGCCCATCCACGCCATGTCCGCGCTACTCCGCCGCCGTCGCGAGCCGGTCCTGCCCGCCGCCGAAATCTTCCGGGAAATGATCGAGCGCGCTCAGCACCGGATAGGGGGTGAACCCGCCCAGCGCGCACAGGCTGCCATATTTCATCGTGTCGCAAAGCTCGCGCAGCAGGGCGAGATCATCCGCCACCGGCCGCGCCGCCTGTCTGGGCGCGCGCGAATGCAGCGTCGCCGCCAGCCGTCCTGGCAGCGCCATGTCGTCTCCAGCGGCGCGGCCGTCGCGGCCGGCGATAATGCGGTCAAGCACCTCCTCGCCCCGCGTGGAGCCGATCCGGCAGGGCGTGCATTTGCCGCAGCTTTCGACGGCGCAGAACGCCATGGCGAAGCGCGCCATCGCCGCCATGTCGACGCTGTCGTCGAATACGGTGATGCCGGCATGGCCGATCAGCCCTCCGGCAGCGGCGAATGCCTCGTAATCGAACGGCAGGTGGAACATCGACGGCGGGAAATAAGCGCCCAATGGTCCGCCGACCTGCACCGCGCGCACCGGCCGGCCGCTGTCGGTGCCGCCGCCGATCTCCTCGACCAGTTCGCCGAGCGTGATGCCGAAGCCGACCTCGAACAGCCCGCCGTTGCGGATATTGCCGGCCAGCTGCACGGGCATGGTCCCGCGTGACCGGCCGTGGCCGACGGCGGCATAGGCGTCCGCACCTTCGCAGAGAATGAACGGCACGGCCGCCAGGCTGAGCAGGTTGTTGATCACCGTCGGCTTGCCGAACAGCCCGACATGGGCGGGCAGCGGCGGCTTGGCGCGGACCATACCGCGCTTGCCCTCGATCGAATCGAGCAGCGCGGTTTCCTCGCCGCAGACATAGGCGCCGGCGCCGACCCGCACCTCCAGCGTGAACGGAGCGATGCGCACCGCCGCCCGCTCGATCGCGGCCCGCATCACCCTGATCGCGAACGGATATTCGGAGCGGATATAGATATAGCCATGGACCGCGCCGACCGCGTGGCCGGCGATCGCCATGCCCTCGATGAGGCAGAAGGGGTCGCCCTCCATCAGCATCCGGTCGGCGAAGGTTCCGCTGTCGCCCTCGTCGGCGTTGCAGACGATGAACTTCTCGTCCGCCGGCGCGTCCAGAACCGTCTGCCACTTGATGCCGGTCGGAAAGCCAGCGCCGCCGCGCCCGCGCAGACCCGATGCCTTGACCTGGTCGACCACTGCCTGCGGCGTCATGGCCAGCGCCGCCTCCAGTCCGCGCCAGCCGCCATGGGCGGCATAATCTTCGAGGCTCAGGGGGTCGACGATGCCGCAGCGGGCGAAGGTGAAACGTTCCTGCCGCGCGAAGAAGGACAGCGCCGCGACAGCGCCTAGCCGGTTCGGCCCGTCCCCGGCGAGGATGGCGTCGACATCGTCCGGCCCGACCGGTCCATATCCGATCCGCCCGGCCTCGGTTTCAACCTCGACCAGCGGTTCGATGCGGAACAGGCCCCGGCTGCCGGTGCGGACAACCTCGCAGCCCCGGGCCACGAAAGCGTCGGCGACGGCATCCGCGCCCAGCGCCACCGATGCCATGTCGGCAGAAATATAGACCCGGCTCACGCCGCCACCTCGCGCGCGATGCGCGCGATACCGGCGGCATCCAGACGCGCCATCGGCCGGCCGTCGACCAGCGCGTTCGGCCCGACGGCGCACAGGCCAAGGCAATAGATCGGGGCCAGCGTCACCTGCCCGTCGCCGCGCGTCTCGCCCATCGCCACGCCCAGGGCATCGACAGCGGCCGCCTCGACCGCAGCGCCGCCGCGCGCCTGACAGGCTTCGGCCCGGCAGATCTGGACGACATGGGCAGCCGCGGGTGCGCGGCGGAAGTCGTGATAGAAGGTGACGACACCATGGACCTCGGCACGGCTGAGGTTGAGCATGTCGGCGATGATCGACACCGCCTCGTCATCGACATGGCCTATCTCGTCCTGCCAGTCGTGCAGCAGCGGCAGCAGCGCGCCCCGAACCCCAGCATGACGGCCGGCGAGGCGCCGGGCAACCGCGTCAACCAGGGGATCATCAGAGAATTGTCGGTCTTTACCTGTCATCGAGGGGCCGTTTCACAGAGGGTGGAAGGGTGGCGAAACGGCTTCGCCGGGTCAAATCGAATATCCCGATGATTGATAGGAGCTGTCTATCACAGAGCATAGGGATGCGGCAGACGCAGCAGGCGCGCGGCGGCGAGGATGGCGCTGGGCAGAGGTCCCATCAGGTCACGATGCGACAGGATCAGCCCCACCCGGCTGGGGGCGATGGGTCGGGTGAAGGGCCGGATGCGCGCGAAGGCCAGATCCGGCAGCAGGGTGACATAGCTGTCCGGCATGATCGTCGCGCACTGGCCGGTCTGAACCATGGCCAGCAGCGAGACGTAGGAATCAGCCAGCACCACCGGACACGGCGCCAGCCCCCGCTCCGCCAGCCGCGCGTCGAGGATGCGCCGATTCTGCATCCCTTGATGCAGCAGGCACAAGGGATGCGACAGCGCATCCTCCCAGCTGACCGCGCCTGCGCTCCAGCCCGCCGGAGCGACATAGACATAATGTTCGGCGTAGAGCGGCACCGCCAGCACCCCGGTCGGGGGCTCATGATCGAGATAGGTCAGCCCGGCGTCGAGCTCGAACGCATCCAGCTTCGCTTCGATCTCGCGCGAGGTGAGCGAGGATATTCGTACCGTCAGCCCCGGACAGGCACTGAGCAGCGCGCCGACGACATGGCCCGTGACCGGCAGCGATGCCGGAATGGCGCCCAGCCGCAGTTCGCCCGACAGCGGCCGCCCGACCGCTTCCAGCGACTGCGCGATGCCTTCATGCGCGGCGAGCAGCTGGCGCGCCCAGGGGAGCACCGCCTCCCCCTCCGGCGTGAGGCCGAGATAGCGACGCCCGCGCATAACCAGCCGGCGTCCAAGCTGCGCTTCCAGCGCGCCGATGCCGGCCGACAGGGTGGGCTGGGTGACGCCGCACTGCTCGGCCGCGCGGCGGAAATGCTCCTCGCGCGCCAGGGCCACGAAATAGCGGAGAAGCCGAATCTGCATCGTGCCGTTATCCGCCGCCCCGCCGCCCGACACCAGAGCCGCCGTCACGCTTCGCCCACGACAGCTTGATGACAGGACAAAGCTGCGATCACGAAATGCGCCGGTTAGGCGTCAGACCGCCCCATCGAACTGATTTATGCGCTGATTGGACTTCCACCATATTCCCCCGGCTGTGATCTTTCGATGAGCTGTCCAATCCGCTAGAAGTCGTGCAACGCTCCGGCGAGAGGGGCCCCGGATGGGAGAGAGATGATGTCAGGCAAGAGCAGCGACCGCGATCTGGGCATGAACCAGCCGATCGGACGGCGCGATTTTCTGCAAGGCGCCGCGATGACCATGGTCGCTGCCGGCGCCCTGTCGCCCGAACTGGCCGCCGCTGCCGCTGCCGAAGTCGCGGCGCAGGACCGGCCGGGCTATTACCCGCCCCTGCTGAACGGCATGCGCGGCAGCCATGACGGCTCGTTCGAGGCGGCCCACGAGATCCGCGACAATGGCCGGCTGGACGCGCGCGCCACGGACACGGGCGAGGTCTATGACCTGGTTGTCGTGGGCGGCGGCATCTCCGGCCTGTCGGCGGCGCATTATTACCGCGCCCAGGCCGGACGGGCGGTGAAGATCCTCGTCCTCGACAATCATGACGATTTCGGCGGTCACGCCAAGCGGAACGAGTTCAACGTCGATGGCAAGATGATGCTGCTGAATGGCGGCACGGTCAGCATCGAAAGCCCGGTACCGTTCAGCCCCGTCGCCGACGGGATGATGAAGATGCTCGGCATCTATCCCGACGAACTCGCCAAGACGGACAATCCCGGCTTCTACCGCGACCAGGGTCTGGGTTCGGCGACCTTCTTCGACAAGGAGACGTTCGGCGCCGACAAGCTGGTGATGAGCCCACCCCGGCGGCGCGGCGAGGGTGGACCGGACGTCGCGGGCTATCAGAAATTCCTGGCGGAAAGCCCCCTGTCGGACGCCGTCAGGCGCGACATCCTGGCGATCGAGACCGGCGACATCGACTATCTGCCGGGCCTGACATCGGCGGAGAAGAAGGATCGGCTGTCGCGGATGAGCTATGCCGATTTCCTGACCAACCACGTCAAGGTCGACCCCGGCACCATCACCTATTATCTCCACCGCACCGACGGCCTGTGGGGTTGCGGCATCGACGGCGTGTCGGCGCTCGACTGCTGGGGCAGCGGCCTGCCGGGCTTCCAGGGCCTGAAGCTGGAACCGGGCGCGACGCCCCGCATGGGCTATACGCCGGGCGGCTATGCGGCGACGGGCGGCTCCTATCATTATCATTTCCCGGACGGGAACGCCTCGATCGCCCGTTTGCTGGTGCGCAACCTGATCCCGGCGGCGATGCCGGGCAATTCGGTGACCGACGTCGTCACGGCGCGCGCGGATTATTCCAAGCTCGACCGGCCGGGCCAGGATGTCCGCATCCGGCTGTCCAGCATCGTCGGCCGCGTTGCCAATCTGGGCAATCCCGCGGGGAAGGACGGGGTCGTCGTCACCTATCTGCGCGGCGGCAAGACCTTGTCCGTGCGCGCCCGCCACTGCGTCCTGGCAAGCTGGAACATGATGATCCCCTATCTGTGCCCGGAACTGCCCGAAGCGCAGAAGACGGCGCTCCATTATCTGGCGAAGACGCCGCTGGTCTATACCAACGTCGCGCTCAGGAACTGGCATGCCTTCAAGAAACTGGGCGTTTCAAGCGTTTCCACGCCCGGCGGCTACCACACCAGCTTCAGCCTCAGCCCGTCGCAGGCGCTGGGCGGCTATGCCACCTCTAATTCGCCCGACGAACCGATCACCATCCGCATGACCCGCACGCCCGCATCCCCCGGCCTGCCGGAGCGCGAGCAGCACAAGATCGGCCGTATGGAACTGCTCCAGACCCCGTTCGAAACGTTCGAGCGCGCCGTGCGCGACCAGCTTGCCCGCGCCCTGGGCGCCGGCGGGTTCGATCCGGCGCGCGACATCGCCGCGATCACCGTCAACCGCTGGCCGCACGGTTACGCGCCGGAATATAACTCGCTGATCGACCCGGACGAGGGACTGCCGATCAAGGCCGCTCGCGCACGCTTTGGCGCCATCGCCATCGCCAATTCCGACAGCGGCGGCGGCGCTTATACCGACATCGCGATCGACATGGCGCATCGCGCGGTCGGCGAACTGCTGGGCTGAGGCCATCGCTCCATCCGCTCATGTCACGGCTCTGACGCACGGCCCGCCTAGCGGCAGGTGAGACGCGAGAGGAGCCGGACATGGCGGCCATGGAAGATCGACAGACACCGCCGCCGGCCCTTTCGCGGCGCGGATTGATCGGCGGCGCGACGGCGATGATGCTAGCCGGCATGGCGATGACGGCGCGAGGGGGACCAGCATTGGCGACAGCGGCAGCGAAACCCCTCCTTTTCGCCCATCGCGGCGCATCCGCCCTGCGGCCCGAACATACGCTGGCCGCCTATGCCCGAGCGATCGCGGATGGCGCGGATTATATCGAGCCCGATCTGGTGATGACCCGCGATGGGATTCTGATCGCCCGGCATGAAAACAACATCGCCGACACCACCGATGTCGCCCGTCGCCCTGACTTCGCCGCCCGCCGCACGACGAAGACCATCGACGGGCATGAGCAGACCGGCTGGTTCGTCGAGGATTTCAACCTGTCCGAGCTGAAGACCCTGCGCGCCGTCGAGCGGCTGGGCGCGATCCGCCCCGAGAGCCAAAGCCATGACGGCGCGTTCGACATCCCGACCTTTGACGAGATCATCGACCTGGTCGCGGCCGAGTCGGCCGCCCGCGGACGCGACATCGGGCTGGTGCCCGAACTCAAACATTCCACCTATTTCGCTGGTATCGGCCTGCCGCTGGAGACACGGTTCGTCCGGACTCTTGCGGCCCACAGCTATACCCGCCGGGCGCCGGTGGAGGTGCAATCGTTCGAGGTCGCCAATCTGAAAGCGTTGCGCCGGACGCTCGGGCGCCCAGCCAATATTCGCCTGATGCAGCTGATCGACGACGACGCGCGGCAGCCGGCCGACATCGCCGCCGCCGGGGGCGACACGACCTATGGGGTCATGACCACGCCCACCGGCCTCGTCGAAATTGCCACCTATGCCGATGTGGTGGCGCCCAACATGCGCCGCGTGATCCCGCTGGGCGCTGACGGACGGCTGGCCGCGCCGCTTTCCATCGTCGCCGATGCCCATGCCGCCGGCCTTCTGGTCCGGGTCTGGACGTTCCGGCCGGAAAACCGCTTCCTCGCCGCCGACTTCCGCGACGATGCCGGACCGGATGCGCGTAATCCCGCCGGATCGATCGCCGAAATCCGGCGCTATCTGGATACCCGCATCGACGGCTTCTTCACCGACGATCCAGCACTGGGACGCGCGGCCATCGACGGCCGCTGACCCCTCAGGCCAGTCATTATCGAGCGATGGCCTGGCTTCAAAAGAGGGGCACCGCTCCACCTTCGCAGGGGGGCGTTGCATCTGTCGCACGATCGGCTCACTCTGGCGCTCGCGCGTCGTGGCGGGGGCGGCGGCGGGGGATGTCCTGTTTGAACGGCGGGCTTGTCCTCATGATCCCCGTGCAATTCGACGGAGGATGCCTTGATGAGCGGATTCGACCTGGGCCCTTATGCGCCCCGCCTTCTCTCCGTGTTGCGTATCATGACCGGTCTGCTGTTCCTCCAGCATGGACTGGTGAAATTGTTCGGCTTTCCCACCGGCACGCCGCCGGTCCCCTTGATGGGCCTTTCGGGACTGGCCGGCATTCTGGAACTGGTGGGCGGCGCACTCATCATCATTGGCCTGTTCACCCGCTGCACCGCCTTCATCCTGTCGGGCATGATGGCCGTGGCCTATTTCATGGCCCATGCGGGCGAGAGCTTCTACCCGATCATCAATCGGGGCGAGCTGGCGATCATGTACTGCTTCGTCTTCCTCTACTTCGCCGCTGCCGGAGCAGGGCCGTGGAGCATCGACGCGCAGCGCGGACGCACAGCAGCGAACTGACGCCCAGGGGTCAGCCGGCGGCGGGGCTCAGCTCCGCCGTCGTCTCCCCGTCGGCCTGGTAGGCGGCCAGGCAGGCGCGAATGGCGAAGGCCAGCGACGCCAGAACGACGCCCATGAACAGGACACAGAGCGCCGCATCGACCCGGTCGTTGAAGACGATCCGGGCCATGTCCGCCATCGACTTCGCCGGCGCCAGCACCTCGCCGCGTTGAAGCGCGTCCGAGAACAGCCTGGCATGGGACAGGAAACCGACGCGAGGGTCCGCCGACGCCAGTTTCTGCCAGCCGGCGGTCATCGTGCACAGCACCAGCCACCCGGCCGGCACCATCGTCACCCAGGCGAAGCGGTGGCGCTTCATCCGGAACAGCACGACCGTCCCCAGCATCAGCGCGACCGCCGCCAGCATCTGGTTCGAGATGCCGAACAGCGGCCATAGCGTGTTGACGCCGCCCAGCGGGTCCGTGACGCCCTGGTGCAGGAAAAAGCCCCAGCAGGCGACGCATAGCGCCGTCGCGACCAGCCCCGGCACCAGCGCCGAAGTGTCGCGGAAGGGCGGTGCCACCAGGCCGATCAGGTCCTGAAGCATGAACCGTCCAGCCCGCGTGCCGGCATCCACAGCGGTGAGGATGAACAGCGCCTCGAACAATATGGCGAAATGATACCAGAACGCCTTCATCGCCTGCCCGCCGATCAGATGGCTGAAAATCTCGGCCATCGCCACGGCCAGCGTCGGTGCGCCGCCGGTGCGAGAGATGATCGTATGCTCACCGACGTCGCGCGCGGTCTGGCTGATCGTCTCGGCGCTGATCGGAAAGCCCATCTGGGTGACGGCGGCGGCGGCGCTTTCAGGCGTCGTGCCGATCACGGCGGCCGGGCTGTTCATGGTGAAATAGACGCCGGGGTCGAGGATCGATGCGCCCACCAGCGCGATCACCGCGACGAAGCTTTCCATCAGCATCGCGCCATAGCCGATGAACCTTGCATCGATCTCGTTATCGATCAGCTTGGGCGTGGTGCCGGACGCGATCAGGGCGTGAAAGCCCGACACGGCCCCGCAGGCGATGGTAATGAACAGGAACGGGAACAGACTGCCCGACCACACCGGCCCGCTGCCGTCGATGAAGGGCGAGATCGCGGGCATCCTGAGCGGCGGCGCCATGATCGCGATGCCGATCGCCAGGGCGACGATGGCCCCGATCTTGAGAAAGGTCGACAGATAGTCGCGCGGGGCGAGCAGCAGCCATACCGGCAGCACCGACGCGACCGCGCCATAGCCGATCAGGATCCAGGCCAGTTGCAGCGGCGTCAGGGTGAACAGCGGCGCCAGCGTCGGCGAGGCGGCGACATGCTGGCCATAGACGATGGCGAGGACCAGACCGACGAGGCCGATCACCGACATCTCGCCCACCCGCCCCGGCCGGATGAAGCGGGCGTAAAGGCCCATGAGGATGGCCAGCGGCATGGTCGCCGCGACGGTGAACAGGCCCCACGGGCTTTCGGCCAGCGCCTTGACGACGATGAGGGCGAGGACGGCCAGGATGATGACCATGATCATGAATGCGCCGAACAGGGCCACGATGCCCGCCGCGCGGCCCATCTCCATGCGGATGAGTTCGCCCAGCGAGCGGCCGTCACGCCGCATCGAGATGAACAGGATGATGAAATCCTGCACCGCGCCGGCAAGCACGACCCCGAACAGGATCCACAACATGCCCGGCAGATAGCCCATCTGCGCCGCCAGCACCGGCCCGACCAGCGGCCCCGCCCCGGCGATCGCCGCGAAATGATGACCGAACAGCACATGTCGGTTGGTCGGCACATAATCCAGGCCGTCGTTGCGGCGATGAGCCGGCGTCGGCCGCGCCGCATCGAGCCCGAAGACCTGACGGGCAAGATAGCGGCTGTAATAGCGATAGCCGATCAGATGGACGGAGATGGCGGCGGTGACGATCCACAGGGCGCTGATCTGCTCTCCGCGCGCGGTCGCGACGACGCCCAGCGCCAGCGCGCCAAGCACCCCCAGCGCCGCCCACGGGCCATGCCGCATCACCAGTGCCGTCATTCGCGATCCTCCCCCGCCCCGTTCATGCGGCGTCTTACTTTGCCGGCATATCATGGCCGATGGTCACGTCACGCCATCGAAAGCCGGCATCCGCCAATATCGCCATCATGAGCCAATCGTCCATGCGCCTTGCTCTTCTCTTCCTCGTCATGGTCGCCGCGCCGGCGCTTGCCGCCGACAGCGATACCGATACGCCCCGCCGGGTCGAAATCACCGTCTATGGCAGCGATCCGTGCCCCGAATCCCGCGATGGCGAAATCGTCGTCTGTGCTCGCGAACCGGAGGAGGAACGCTACCGGATTCCGAAAAAGTTGCGCGAGAAGCCCGTCGACGAGGCGGAGACTCAGACCGGCACCAGCCGCGCCCGCTCGATGGACGAAGCCGCGCGGTCCACCATGCCCAACAGCTGTTCGCCAGTCGGCAGCGGCGGCCAGAGCGGCTGCACCGCTGAAATGATGCGCGCCTGGCGCGAAGCCCGGCGGGCGATGGCGGCCGAGGCCGACGCACAGGCCCGCGCCGAACGCGAGGCGGCCGACGACATCCCCTAAGCAGGGTTGGGCATCGGGTCCGATCGAGCGCCTTCAAGCAAGGATGAGTTCCGCTGCCGGCCAGCGACCGAGAAAGGCGACCATCCCCTCACCGTCCACACCGTCGATCAGATCGGCGGGGGTCAGGTTGCTCGCGGCAAGTCCGGTCTGGCAGGCGCTGATCGCCACGCCCAAGTCCCGGGCGACGTCGAACAGTTCGGGCATCGTCGCCAGTCCGGGCGCGGCGGGCCAGTCACCCTCCCGCCTCAGCGCCGCGACCGCCGGACCATGAAAGAACATCGCCGCGCCGCGTCCCAGCGCCCCCGCAGCAGCAGCCAGAGTCAGCGCGGCGTGAAGGCGACCCGGCGCCGCCTCGCTGACGACGATGGCAAGCGGCCGGCTCATCGCGTCCCACAGGCCGGGCAGGCCGGGTCCTTGGCGAGCATGACGGTGCGAACCCGAAAGCCGAGCGCATCGATCAGCATCAGACGACCGGCGCTGTCCTCGCCGAAGCCGGTGATCTGACGAATCACCTCAAGCGCTTGGAACGCGCCCAGAACGCCGGTCAGCGCGCCCAACACACCCTGGTCGGCACAGCTGATGTCCGGCCGGCCGGGGTCATTGCCGACGAAGCAGCGATAGCAGGGCAAATCCGCCTCATGCCCCCGAAACACGCCGAGCTGACCCTCGAACGATCCGACCGCCGCCGACACCAAGGGCACCCGCAACATCAGCGCCGCATCGGCGACGGCAAGCCGGGTGGCGAAATTGTCGGATCCATCGGCGATCACGTCCGCGCCCGTCAGCAGCGCGGACGCGTTTTCCGGCGTGATACGCTGGGTGACGGGGGTGACCCGGACGTCGGGGTTGAGCGCCGCGACCCGCTCCGCCGCCACAATCGCCTTGCGTCGCCCGACATCGGCGGTAGCGAACAAGGTCTGGCGCTGGAGGTTGGAAAGCGACACGACGTCATCGTCGATCACCGTCAGCCGGCCGACACCCGCTGCCGCCAGATACTGAATCGACGGGCTACCAAGGCCGCCGGCGCCGACCACCGCGACATGGCTGTCCAGCAAACGCCGCTGGCCGGCGCCGCCCACCTCCTTCAGGACGATATGCCGGGCGTAACGATCGAGCTGGTCGTCGCCGAGCGTCACCGGCCGGTCGAGCCGAAGCCGCCCGCCCCGCGCGCCGTCTCGTCCAGATCGGCGACCGCCGCGAAGTCGGCGCGCTGGACGGCCGCAGGGACCAGCTGGGCGATGCGTTCGCCCCGCACCACCTCGAACGGGTCGGCGCCGAGATTGGCGAGGATCACCTTCACCTCGCCGCGATAGTCGGCATCGATGGTGCCGGGCGAATTGAGGCAGGTGATGCCATGCTTCAGCGCCAGTCCCGAGCGCGGCCGCACCTGCACTTCATAGCCGACGGGAATGGCGATGGCGAAGCCGGTGGCCACGGCATGGCGCGCGCCGGGCGCCAGCGTCATGCTTTCCGCCGCCACCACGTCGAGGCCGGCGGCATGGGCGGTGGCATAGGCTGGCAGCGGCAACCCCTCGCCATGGGGCAGGCGCTTCAGGCGGATCGTGATCGGACTGGTCATGACGCCCTGATAGCGACAAAGCTTGATCGTTCGCTAGGGTTTGATCCGGCTGACGCCAGACGGCGGCCGCCCCACGCTCTCCCGGCCAGTCACTATCTCATGGATCAGGCGTGGCCGCCCCGCAGCCCGCCCACAAAGGCCGCCTTCAGCCGGGGCGGACGGCCGCCAGCTTGTTGCCGGTCGGGTCGCGGACATAGGCGGCGTACCAGCCGGGGCCGAAATCGGGGCGCGGTCCGGGTGCGCCCTCATCGCTGCCGCCATTGGCCATCGCGGCGGCGTGGAAGGCGTCGACCTTGGCCGGATCGTCGACCGTGAACGCCATCATCGTGCCGTTGCCGCTGGTGCCCGCTTCGCCGTCGAACGGGCGGCAGACCCACAATGTCGCGCCGCTGTCATTGGCGCCACCTTCCGAATAGCCGCGCCAGCCAGGGAAATCCTGATGCGCAGACCAGCCGACCGTCGCCAGCACCACATCATAGAACGCGCAGGCGGCGTCATGATCGCGCGCGCCCAAAGTGACATAATGGCCCATCACATCCTCCCCGACAGACGAGTCGGAAGGCTAGGATCAACGTCGGAACATTTCAAGAACAATCAGGTGAGCGCGTCTGCTATCCGTTCAGCCAGACGCCGCGCCACCTCTTTTTTCGGCGCCGATGGCCACCCCTCCACTCCGGCTGCCGTGACGAGGTGGACCTGATTGTCCGCGCCGCCCATGACATCGCCAGAGACGTCGTTGGCGACGATCCAGTCGCACCCCTTGCGCGCCCGCTTGGCGACCGCGTTGGCGACGACGTCGTCGGTTTCCGCCGCAAAGCCGACGACAAGCCGCGGACGGCGCGGATCGGCGGCAAGACCGGCGAGAATGTCCGGGTTTTCGGCCAGCGCCAACGCCGGGGGGGCGCCGTCATTCCGCTTCTTGATCTTGGATGCGGCGGGATCGACCCGCCAGTCGGCGACCGCCGCGACCATTACCGCCGCTTCGGCGGGTAGCGCGGCATCGACCGCCGAGGCCATGTCGCGCGCGGTCTCGACATCGACCCGATCGACACCTGGCGGTGTAGCCAGCGCGACTGGTCCGGCGATCAACGTCACCCGCGCGCCCAGCGCCGCCAGCGCGCCCGCGATCGCGAAGCCCTGGGCTCCAGAAGAGCGATTGGCGATATAGCGCACGGGATCGATCGGCTCGTGCGTCGGTCCGGCGGTGACGATCACATGCCGTCCCGCCAGCTGTCGGCCGCCCAGCATGGCGCCGGCGGCGGCAAGGATGGCGGCCGGCTCCGGCAGGCGGCCCGGCCCATATTCGCCGCACGCCATGTCGCCCTCGTCCGGTTCCATCACCGTCACCCCGTCGGCACGCAGCCGGGCGACATTGCGTTGGGTGGCGACGTGGGTCCACATCCGGACGTTCATCGCCGGCGCCGCCAGCACCGGCTTGTCGGTCGCGAGCAGCAGCGTCGTCGCCAGATCGTCCGCCACCCCGGCCGCCATGCGGGCAAGAAGGTCGGCCGTCGCTGGGCAGACGACGACCAGATCGGCCTCGCGGCTGAGCTGGATATGGCCCATCTCGGCCTCGTCCTTCAGGTCCCAGAGGCTGGTGTGGACCGGCTGTTCGCTCAGCGCCGCCAAGGTCATCGGGGTGACGAACTGCGCCCCGCCCGCCGTCAGCACGCAGCGGACGCTGCCGCCGCCCTTGCGGATCAGACGGATCAGTTCCAGCGCCTTGTAGGCGGCGATGCCGCCACCGACGATGAGGAGAATGCGCTTGCCCGCCAGCATGGCCCTTATCCTAGGACGTGCATCGCCGCCGCGCCAGCCAGCGCGCCGACGACGGCAACCAGCGCGTACCAGCGCGAGCGCCCGACCCGGACCACCTGCACCTCCGGCAGCGGCGGCGGCGGCGGCGCAGCGCCGGGCGCGGGGTAGCGCGCCTCGATCCGGCGGAGCAGATCCGGCAGGCCGGCCAAGGTGCGAAGATCCCGCACCAGCCGGTCGGCGATGAAGGCCTCGGGGCCGAGTTCGTCCCTCAGCCAGCCTTCGACGAACGGACCGGAGGTTTCCCACATGTTGATGTCGGGATCGAGCGTCGTCGCCACCCCTTCGACCATCACCATCGTCTTCTGCAGGAGC
This sequence comes from Sphingomonas sanxanigenens, assembly GCA_037190805.1. Lineage (GTDB taxonomy): Bacteria > Pseudomonadota > Alphaproteobacteria > Sphingomonadales > Sphingomonadaceae > JBBCJR01. Next base: position 91,433 of record JBBCJR010000005.1, read on the forward strand.
AGCAGGTGCGGCTGGGTCGGCATGTCGAAGTCGCGGGTGATCGTGAACAGCCCGTCGAGCATCTGGCCGACCGAGATGTCCTTGACCGGCAGCCCCCGGATCGGCTCGCCCACGGCGCGGAGCGCGGTCGCGAACTCAGCGAGATTATGGTGCGGCGGCACATAGCCCGCCTCGAAATGGATTTCTGCCACCCGCCGGTAATTGCCGGTGATCAGGCCATAGAGAATTTCCGCCAGCCACAGGCGCGCCTGGCGGTTGATCCGCCCCATGATGCCGAAATCGATCGCCGCCAGCCGCCCGTCGGGCAGCGCGAACAGGTTGCCCTGGTGAAGGTCGGCGTGAAAGAAACCGTCGACGATCGCCTGCCGCAGGAACGCCCGGACCAGATTCGCCGCCAGCGCCTTCACGTCATGGCCGGCGGCGATCAACGCATCGCGGTTGGTGAGCTTGGTCCCGTCGACCCACTCCAGCGTCATCACCCGGCGGGCGGTGCGCTGCCAGTCGATCGCCGGGACGACGAAGCCGGTTTCGGCCGCCATATCGTCGGCAAGTTCGGAGGCGGACGCCGCCTCACGCCTCAGGTCCAGTTCGCGCGCCGTCCACTGGCGAAAAGCGGCGATGACCAGACGAGGTCTGAGGCGCGCTGCCTCGCCGCCCATCGCCTCGACCTGGGCCGCCGCCCATTCGTAGGTTTCGAGGGCGCGGGCGAAATCCTCCTCGATGCCGGGGCGCAGCACCTTGACCGCGACCTCGCGGCCATCGGTGGTGACGGCGCGGTGGACCTGGGCGATCGACGCCGCGCCCACCGGCTCCGGGTCTATCGACGCGAAGGCGGCGTCGATCGGCCGTTCAAGCGCCGTCTCGATCGCGGCGCGAATCGCCTCGAACGGTGCCGGTGGCAGCCGGTCCTGCAGCCGCGAGAGATCACGCGCCGCCGCCTCGCCGACCAGATCGGGGCGGGTGGCCAGCGCCTGGCCAAGCTTGATCGCAGCCGGCCCGATCGCCTGGAAGGCATCTGCATAGCGCGGCGCGGCCGGCACCCGCGCCCCAAAGCGGGCGAGGCGGGCGATCAGGCGAACGCGCGGCGGGGTCAGCGGATCACGCTCGATCCCCTTGAGCGCGCCATGACGCGCCAGCGTCCGACCCCATTTCAAGAGGCGGGCGAGATGGACGATCGAAGCGGTCAAATCTTCCAGCCGCTGTGGATCGCGACAAGGCCGCCCAGAATCGGCTCGACCCGCGTCTGGGTGAAGCCAGCCGCCTCGATCATCGCCTTGAACGCCGGCATATCGGGGAAACGACGGATCGATTCGATCAGATAGCGGTAGCTGTCCTCGTCCTTCGCCACCACCTTGCCGATGCGCGGCACGACATGGTGCGAATAGGCGTCATAGGCTTCGCCGAAGCCGGGCCATTCGGTGGTCGAGAATTCGAGGCAGAAGAAGCGCCCACCCCGTTTCAAGACCCGGTGCGCTTCGCTCAGCGCGCGGTCGATATGGGTGACGTTGCGAATGCCGAAGGCGATCGTATACGCGTCAAAGCGGCGATCGGCGAAGGACAGCGCTTCCGCATTCTGCTCCGCCCAGTCGAGACCATCGATGCCGCGGCTGGCGGCCCGCTTCTGCCCCACCTCCAGCATCGCCGGATTGATGTCGGCAACAGTGACACAGGCACCCGACCGGGCCATGCGAAAGGCGATGTCGCCGGTGCCGCCGGCCATGTCGAGGATCGCCTCGCCGGCGCGGGGACGGACGCGGCGGACGAAATGGTCCTTCCAAAGCCGATGCAGGCCGCCCGACATCAGATCGTTCATCAGGTCGTAGCGGCGGGCGACCCGCCGGAACACATCGCCGACCATGGCCGTCTTTTCGGCCGCATCGACATCGGCATAGCCGAAGGACACCTGTTCGCTCATGGCGTCCGCTCTAGGCGCTGTTCCCCCGAACGGCAACGGGCGGGACCGCGGGGATCGCGCCTCTGGAAAAGCCAGCGAACCGGACATAGGGAAAGCTGTCCGTCCGTCCTAGCAATCGTCGGTGCCATGCCCGAACTGCCCGAAGTCGAAACCACCGTACGCGGCCTCAGGCCCATCCTCGACGGCCAGGTCCTGACGCTGGTCGAGGCGCGGCGCGCCGACATCCGCCGGGCGATTCCAGCCGATCTGCGCCAGCGCCTCCAGGGCGCGCGCGTTACCGGCCTCGGCCGGCGGGCGAAATATGGGCTGATCCATGTGGACCGCGGCGATACGCTGGTCTTCCACCTCGGCATGTCGGGGTCGTGGCGGATCGACCCCGATCCGCTCAAGCCGCACGATCACCTCATCCTCGAAACCGGCGTCGGCCGCCGCCTCGCCCTTCACGACCCGCGTCGTTTCGGCTCGCTCGACCTTATACCGACCGACCAGCTTTCAACCTGGCCGCCCTTTGCCGCGCTTGGACCGGAGCCATTCGGACTTGATGGAGCCTGGCTCGCCCGCGCCTTCGCCGGCCGCCGCGCCCCGGTCAAGGCGCTGCTCCTCGATCAGCGTGTCGTGGCCGGGCTCGGCAACATCTATGTGTGCGAAGCCTTGAACGTCGCCCGGATCAGCCCGAGGGCGGCCGGCGGGTCAATCGGCCGCGCGCGCCTCGATCGGCTGGCGGCGGCGATCCCGACCGTCCTCAACGCCGCCATCGCGGCAGGCGGCTCGACCTTGCGCGATTATGTTCAGCCCGATGGCGAGCTCGGCTATTTCGCCAATGACTTCCGCGTCTATGGCCGCGAGGGACAGCCCTGCCCGTGCGGCGGCACGATTCAGCGCCTCGTCCAATCCGGCCGCTCGACCTTCTGGTGTCCGAAATGCCAGAAATAACCCGAATCCGTTGACCCGAGGCCCGCTCCCCCCTATGGAGCGCCCTTTCCGGTCCGGGCGGTTCCCGAGCCGGGCTGATTTGCGCGCCGGCCGCCGGCGCCCATGGAACCGGGAAGACAGAAGGACAATATGGCCAATACGCCGCAAGCCAAGAAGCGCATCCGCCGCAACGACCGCCGCGCCGAGATCAACGGCGCCCGCGTCAGCCGCATCCGCACCTTCGTGAAGAAGGTCGAAGCGGCCCTCGCCACCGGCAACAAGGACGACGCCAAGGCCGCGCTGGCTGCCGCCCAGCCCGAGCTGCAGCGGGGCGTGTCGAAGGGCGTCCTTCACAAGAACACGGTCGCCCGCAAGGTTTCGCGCCTGTCCAAGCGCGTGCACGCCCTCGGCTGAACGACAGAGACTCGCGGGTTACAGCGGTAACCCGCGATTCGCGGCCTGGCCTGCAAATAAAAATAACCAATAACAATAACTTGGCCGATAAGCGCGATTTCTGACGGCTTTACGTGTCAACCGATTTATTTCACCATGGTGACACCCCGAATCGCTTGATCGGCCTTCACCGCCCTGCCTAACATGACCTCGTCAGCTGCCCGATCGGGTGTGCGACGTTGCAGTTTCCGAAGGGTCGCTTCGCGGGATGACGACAGGTCATTCAGCGGATGGGGACGTATGTCTTTCACCCTGGGAACATGGTCCGGCGGGTTCCGCCGGATTGCTGCGGCGTTCCGCATCCATAGTCATGGCGGCAGGTCTTAAATGGGGAACGGGTGACGATGCGGCAGGTGGAACTGCACAGCCTGAACATCGCGTCGGAGGAGGCCTTTCACCGGAACGGCTCCGCCGCCTGGACGATGCTGGCCGAGCGGTTGCGCCGCGAGCTTGGTGATCGCACCTTCGAAAGCTGGCTCAAGCCGCTTGGCGCCGCCGTCAGCGGCGACCTGCTCACCCTCGCCGCGCCCAGCCGGTTCATGGCCGACTGGATTCGCAACCATTTCCTGGAGCGCATCCGTCAGAACTGGGTCGCGATTCGTCCTGGCGGCGAGGTTCAGCTGGTGCTGCGGTCCAATTTGGTCTTCTCCGAGGCGACGCCGCCCGTCGAGCAGACGGCTGCCGTTCCGGCGCCGGCCAGCGACGGCTTCGCCTTCGAGCCGCGCTACAGCTTCGACAATTTCGTCGTCGGCAAGGCGAACGAGCTGGCCTACAACGCCGCCCGCGCCATCGCGGAAGGCGGGCGGATGGGCTTCAACCCCCTGTTCCTCCATGGCATCACTGGCCTGGGCAAAACCCACCTGATGCACGCCATCGCCCAGGAGGTGCAGATGCGCGAGCCGGGGGCCAGGGTCGCCTACCTGTCGGCCGAACGCTTCATGGTCGAGTTCTTGGAAGCTCTGCGCGCCAAGGACACGATCAGCTTCAAGCAGCGGCTGCGCACCGTCGATGTCCTGATGATCGACGACGTCCAGTTCATCGCCGGCAAGGAATCGACCCAGGAAGAATTCTTCCACACCATGAACGAGGTGATGAACGCCGGCAAAAGGCTGGTCATCACCGCCGATCGCAGCCCGCAGAGCCTGGAGGGCATTCAGGAGCGCATCCTGTCGCGCCTCGCCTGGGGCCTCGTCGCCGACATCAACCCGGCCGATTATGAGCTGAGGCTCAACATCCTGCTCATGAAGCTGTCACAGATGGACGGCATCACCGTGCCTCAGGACGTGGTCGAGTTCCTGGCCAAGCGGGTTACCGCCAATGTCCGCGAACTGGAGGGGGCGTTGAACCGGGTCGTCGCTTATGCCCAGCTCAAGAACAGCGTCATCGATATCGATTTCACCCGCGAGGTGCTGTCCGACCAGCTGCGCGCCTATGACCGCAAGATCTCGATCGACGAGATTCAGAAGCGGGTTGCCGAGCATTACCGGATCCGCCCGGCTGAAATGACCTCCGCCCGCCGCGCCCGCGAGGTCGCGCGTCCGCGACAGGTCGCCATGTATCTGGCCAAGCGCCTGACCCCGCGCTCGTTGCCCGAAATCGGCCGCCGCTTCGGCGGGCGCGACCATACCACGGTAATGCATGCGGTGAAGCGCATCGAGTCTCTGCGCGCCGAGGATGCCGAGCTGGATGGCGATCTCGTCCTCCTCACCCGGCGGCTGGAAGGCTGAGGGCGTTGAACATGCGCCTTACCGCGCAGCCCGTCCGCGATTTCTCGAACTAGTCCATGCGCTCCTGGTCAGCCGCCCCCAGCCTGGACGAGATCGAGGCGATCGCCCGCGCGGCGATGACACGCCTGCCGGACATTTTCCTTCGCCACATCGGCGACGTCGTGCTGAGGGTGGAGGACTTTCCCACCGACGAGCAGCTGGAAGCAGTCGGCATCCACAGCCCCTATGAGCTGTCGGGCCTCTACACAGGCATCGCGGTGGGAGAGAAATCGGTCGACCATTCCGGCGCCATGCCCGACATGGTTCACCTGTTCCGCGTCCCGCTGCTTCTCGAATGGGTGGAGGAGGGGGAAACGCTGGAACGCCTCATCACCCACGTCATCGTCCACGAGATCGGTCACCATTTTGGCCTCAGCGACGAAGCCATGCACGCCATCGAGGACGCGGCGGAGGCATAAGGATGGGACGCAATGGCCATGCCGCGCCAGTTCCGTCTTTCCGCGCATCGCCGAGGCTGGGGCGCCATGCCGCTGAATGGCCGCTTATGGTGTGATCCGAACACGCCGAATGGTCTGGGTTACCACCTTGATCGCGAGCCGCCCCTTCGTGGCGAAGGGCTGCCCGTTCTCATCCACCGGCGGCTGGAAGCGCGCATCCTTAGTCAGCAATGAGCAGCCCCTGGTATTTCGGGTCACCTGTTGCTCCCCACGAAGCTCGCATTCTTCAATCCTCCCGTCGGAGGTGATCGCGAACTCGGCATATATGGTCTGGCCGTGCTCCGGGCCGGAACGCGGTGCCAGATCATCCGGTGAAAACAACCCGAACGGCATCTGGGTCGGGATCGCGCCGCCGAAATCCGTTTCTCCGACGCTGGTCGCCCCGGGTGGCAGGTTCCAGCGCACGAAAGCCACGTCGCTCGTACGCTTCGGCTGACCGGAAGGATCGCTGCCCGGCGCATAACGCGCCCGCTGCATCACCAGCCGGCATGTGGTCTCGATCAATTCCGGAATCGCCGCGATATCCTGCTCTACAGTGCAATTCTCGACGTGCCCGGTCTCCGAGATCTCATAATGGAGGATAACGAGCCCCTGCTGCTTCGCCGACAAAGCTACCGGCGGATAGTCGTCACTGGTCACCCAATCCCGTGGATCATTCAGCCTGCGCTGGGCGGCGAGCTCGCCCGATCCCAGAATCAGCGCTGTCAACGCGCTCGCGCGCAAAAGCTGGTGCATCCGATTTCCCCCAACCGGTTATCCCTCGATACGATCGACTATGCGTCGGGTCGCGCACGTTGCTTCAAAAATGCAGCAAGCCTCAAGATCACAAATGCCAGCACCGTCCCCACCGCTACCAGCGCATATTGACCCGCCCCGACGACGATACCTATCGCGGCCGCCATCCACAGGTTGGCGGCAGTGGTCAGGTTCTTGACCCCGCCGCCGCGGACGAAGATCAGGCCGGCAGCGATGAAGCCGATGGCCTGAGCAATGCCCTGAATGGCCCGCAACGGATCGGGCTGGATGCCTTCCGCTTTCAGCTCATCGAACAACAGCAGCGCCGACACCGTCAGCATCGCCGAACTGAGCGCGACAAGCGCGTGGGTTCTGAGGCCGGCATCATGACCATGCCATTCGCGGTCGAAACCGAGCGCCATGCCGAGCAGGGTCGCGAGGCCGAGGCGCAGGGCCATCTCTTCCAGGCCGATCGCCGTCATTCCGCCGCTCCCAGCAGGTCGTCGATCCATGCCGGGACCAGCTCACTTGCCGGGCCGAGCCGGGTCTCGTCGAAGAAGATGCTGCCTGCCGACGGGTCGAGGTTCAACTCCAGCGTCGCGGCGCCATAATGACCGGCGGTGCGGACGAAGCCTGCCGCCGGATAGACTGCGCCCGACGTGCCGATCGACACGAACAGGTCGGCGGCGGCGACCGCGCGCTCGATCTCGTCCATGGCATAGGGCATCTCCCCGAACCACACGATGTCGGGGCGCAACGATCCGGCAACGCCGCAGGCCAGGCAAGCGGGGCCGTCGCCAAGGCCGGCGTCCCAGGCCGATCGCTCGCCGCAGGCGAGACACCATGCCCGCTTCAGCTCGCCATGCATGTGAAGCAGCCGGCGGCTGCCCGCCCGCTCGTGCAGATCGTCGACATTCTGGGTGACGAGCAACAATTCGCCCGGCCAGACGGCATCCAGGCGCGCCAGCGCTTCATGGGCGGCATTGGGCCGGACGCCGGCCAAAGCGGCGCGCCTGAGGTCGTAGAAGCGCTGGACCAGCGCCGGATCACGCGCGAAGGCATCGGGCGTGCAGACATCCTCGACGCGGTGGCCTTCCCACAGCCCGTCCGGACCCCGGAAGGTGGCGAGGCCCGATTCGGCTGACACTCCGGCCCCGGTCAGGATGACGATGTTGCGGACGTCGCGCATAATATCGGCCCCAAGGATCGACGCGGCCGATGGTTCCATAGCGTCTATTCCGCTGCCGCACGGTCGGGATCGGAATTGACCGGATCGGGACCGGGGAGTTCCGGCGCGGGTTCGCGCGCCAAAGCTTCGACCGGCTCCATCGTCTCGATCTCTCCGGCCCCGGCTTCGATGTTGAGATCGCGGAAGCGACGCGCCGTCACCAATACGCGACCGTCAAAGGACGAGACGAACTTGTTGTAATTGTCGACCGCCGAATTGAGGCCAGTGCCCACCCGCTTCAGATGCTTCGACGCGACCGCCAGCCGATCATACATTTCCTTGCCCAGCCGGCCGATGTCCTTCGCTTCCTCGGCCAGCCGCTCCTGCCGCCAGACGGCGGCGACGGTGCGGGCGATGGCGATGAGGTTGGTCGGCGTCGCCAGCAACACCCGACGCTGGAAGGCATGGTCCCAGAGCGCCGGGTCATGTTCCAGCGCGGCGGACAGGAAATGCTCGCCGGGCACGAACATGATCACATAATCCGGCGCCTCGTCAAACTGGTCCCAATAGGCGCGGCGCGACAGGCCGTCGACATGCGCCTTCATCGCCGCGGCATGGGCGCCGAGATGGGCGCGCCGTTCCCCCTCCTCAACCGCGCCGAAGGCATCCTGATAAGCGTTGAGCGAGACCTTGGCGTCAATCACCAGCGACCGGCCGCCGGGCACGCGGATGATCGCGTCGGGACGCAGGCGGCCGTCCTCGGCAACGACGCTGACTTCGGTCTCGAAGTCGGTGAACTCCGAAAGGCCGCAAGTTTCCAGCACGTTCTTCAGCTGCTGCTCGCCCCAGCGCCCCCGTGCCTTGGGAGCGGAGCGGAGCGCGTTGACCAGCTTCGCCGCCTCGCTCGATACCTTGTCCTGGCCCTGACGCATCGCCTCGATCAGCCCGGCGAGATTACCCTGCTGCTCGCGCCGTTCGTTCTCGACGCGCGTGACGCCGTCCTCATAGCGCTTGAGCGCCCCTTCCACCGGGGCGAGCGCAGCCTTGATCTTCGCCTCATGGCTGGCACCGGCCTCGATGAAGCGTTCGTCGGCGCGCTTCAGGAACGCTGTCTGCGCTTCCGCCAGCACCTTGCCGGCGACTTCGGAAAATTGCGCCGGCATCGCGTCGCGAATGGTCTTCAATTCCTCGATCCGGTCGACGAGCGCCCGCTCGCGCTCCCCCGCGGCGGCCTGATCCCGCTCCACCGCCGCCAGCCGGTCGCGGGCCGTCTCCAGCGCTTCGGCCAGCCGGTCGGACTGGCGCGCCCGTTCCTCGGCGCCGGCAAGATCGGTGATCGCGCGGCGGAAGTCGTCACCCCGTGCCGCTGCATCGCCGCGCGCCGCTGCCAGCGGCCGCCCCCATGCCAGCCAACCCAACAGCAACGCCGTCGCGGCGGCGAAGACGATCAGCGACAAGGCAATCAGCAGGTCCATCAGCGCACTCGACAGTCCGGAACGAAATGTGAACCTACCCCGGCCGGACGCCGTTGGAAAGGGCCCACGTCACGCTTCCAGCGCTGCGTCCGGGCGGGCCAGCGCCACCAGCCTCAGCCCCGCACCGCGCGCGCGCTCGACAGCCAGGCTGGTGGGTGCCGAGATCGTCACGAGCAGTGGGCAATCCGCCAACACGGCCTTTTCGACCAGTTCGTAGGAGCAGCGGGCGGTGAGTAGCGCGAACCCGCCATCCCATCCCAGACCGGCGCACGCCATCGCGCCCAGCAGCTTGTCGAAAGCATTGTGACGGCCGACATCCTCGCGCACCAGACGGATCGCCCCGTCCACCCCGCAGAGGGCGGCGGCATGGACCGCGCCCGTCGCCCGGCCGAGCGGCTGATGATCGCCCAGCGCCCCGAGCGCGGCGAAGATCGCGCCGTCCGTGGCCTCGCTGTGGCTGCTGATGGCGGGCAATGGCCGCAGTGCCTGCTCCAGATTCTCGATTCCGCACAGCCCGCAAGAGGATTCGGAGACACGGTGCCTGACCCGCTCCACCACGCGCGCCATGCGTCCCTCGAGCAGCGTCAGGCGCAGGATGGTGCCGGCATCCGCGTCGTGGGTGTCGATGTCGACGATATCGGCGGGGTCGTCGATCAGCCGCTCCGACCGCGCGAAGCCATAGGCGAAATCGGCCAGATCGGCGGGCGTCGCCATCATCACCGCATAGCCGATCCCGCCGATTTCGATCGCGATCGGGCGCTCGACGGCGACCCGCCGTTCCAGCGGAGTCCGCCCGCCCTCGGCGGCGAGGCGAGTGAACGGCAGCGGCCGCGACGCGTCCATCCCGATGGCTCGCCTAACGCCCCAACCGCGCTGCGTGCCAGCGCAGATGATCGTTCATGAAGGTCGAGATGAAATAATAGCTGTGGTCGTACCCCGGCTGCATCCGCAACGTCAGCGGAATGCCGGCGGCACGGCAGGCCTCGGCCAGCAATTCGGGTTTCAACTGGGTCGAGAGGAAGGTGTCGGCCGTCCCCTGATCGACAAGCAGGTCGGGCAGGCGCGCCCCGTCCTCGATCAGCGCCGTGGCGTCGTGCGCCCGCCATAGGCTTCGGTCCTCGCCCAGATAGCCGGCCAGAGCCTTTTCCCCCCAGGGGCAGCGGATCGGCGCGGCGATCGGCGCGAAGGCGGATACCGACCGGAAACGGCCCGGATTGCGCAATGCGAGCGTCAGCGCGCCGTGACCACCCATCGAATGGCCGGTGATCCCCTGCCGCGCCATGTCGGCGGGAAAGGCCTTCTCGACGATACCCGGCAGCTCGTCCACGACATAGCTGGCCATGCGGTAATGGCGGTCGAAGGGCGCTGCTGTCGCGTCGACATAGAAGCCCGCGCCAAGGCCGAAATCATAGGCGCCCTCGGCATCGTCCGGGACGTCATCGCCCCTCGGCGAGGTGTCGGGGGCCACGACGATCAGGCCCAGCTCAGCCGCCAGCTGGCGATATTCGCCCTTTTCGGTGACATTGGCGTGCGTGCAGGTGAGGCCCGACAGATACCACAGCACCGGCAGCCGCTTTTGCACCCCATGCGGCGGCACGAACACGGAAAAGGTCATCGTCGTGCCGGTCGCGGCCGAGGCATGGCTATAGACGCCCTGTATTCCGCCATGCGCCATCGCGGTCGAGATCGTCTCCACCTTCATGCGCGCCGCCGCCGAACCGCGGAGAAAGGCGAGCGATATCGAGCGACAACGACACAGCTGGGCATGGACACTCCTCGTTCTGACAGGCGGGCTGACCCTTCCCCGCCGTGATTGACGAGTCAATCGCTGCCGTCCACTGCGTGCCTGGGACAATGGATCGAAGGAGCGGCAATGTCGGGCGATCGGATCGATTTCGACAGCTATATTCCATTCGGCCTTGCCGCGATCGCCAACAAGGTGTCGCGCGGTGCCAGCCGCACCTATCGCCAGCTGTTCGGAATCGGCATCAATGAATGGCGCATTCTCGCCAATCTGAAAGTCTATCCGGGCATCAACGCCAATCAGATCTGCGTCCATAGCGGCCTCGACAAGGCAGCGGTCAGCCGCAGCCTGCGGGAGATGGATCAGGCTGGCCTGATCACGGTCGAGGCGGGCCGCCGCTCCCGGCAACTGCACCTGACGCCCGCCGGCGACACGCTCCACGCCCGCGTCATCAAGGTCGCCCTGGCCCGCGAAGCGAGCCTGCTGGCCGGCTTCGACGCCACCGAACGCAAGCAGCTGCGCGCGCTGATCAATCGCCTACACGCCAATGTCGATGCCGTGAACGGCGGCGATTATCGCGCGCTCACGGACTGACAGGGACCCCAATCGATCGCGGCTCGTTGCAGCGTCGATGACGTCCCGAACCGCTGCCCTCATCGTCAACACGCGGTCTCGCAAGGGACGACGGCTGTTTCGCGATGCACGCCGCCTGCTGAAGGAGCGGGGCATGCCGCTCGACGCCCATGCCGTCCGCGACCCTCGCCGGCTGGACGCTGTCGTGAAAGAGGCGCTGGCGAAACGGCCCGACCTTCTGATCCTGGGCGGCGGTGACGGCACGATCAGCGGCTGCGTCGATCACCTGGTCGGCACAGACACGGTGCTGGGCGTCCTGCCGCTGGGCACCGCCAACAGCTTCTGCCGCACACTGGGCATCGACTGCGACAATCTGGAGAGCGCGGTTTCCGTGCTGACGGACGGCGAACCGCGGGCCATCGACCTTGGCGCGATAAACGGGGACTATTTCGCTAATGTCACCGCTATCGGCCTGCCCTCGCTGATCGGCAAGACCGTACCCCATGGTCTGAAGGCGGCGCTGGGCCGGGTCGGCTATGCGCTCTGGGCGTTCTACCAGCTTGCCCGCTTTCGCCCATTCCAAGTGATCGTCACCGACGTCGCGGGTAACCGGCACCACCACGATGCGGTCGAGGTGCGGATCGCCAACGGCAATCATCTGGGCGGCACCCTGATCAGCGAGGCCGCCCAGCTCGACAGCGGCGAACTCGCCATCCTGCTGACGCCGGGACGCAGCCGCCCGGCGCTGCTCTGGCAATGGACGCGCGCCATCCTCGGCCTCGGTCATCCCGACGATGGGCAGGTGGTGCTGACCGGCGCGCGCTTCACCATCGCCACCGACCCACCGCTGCCGGTATCGATCGACGGCGAGATTCGCGGCGAGACGCCGATTGAGGCGCATATCGCCCGTCAGGTCATTCGCGTCATGGCGCCGATGTCCGATCCCGACGGCGAATAGGCCCTCAGCCCAGACGCGCCAAGGCCGCGCGCAGCCGCTCGATATCGGCGCCCAGTGCGGCCAGCCGCTCGCGATTCTCGGCCACCACCTCAGGCTTGGCCTTCTCGACGAAGGCCGGGCTGTCGAGGCGGCGGGCGATGCCGTCGGCTTCCTTGCCGGCGGTCGCGATCGCCTTGTCCAGCCGCGCCCGCTCGGCGGCGAGATCGATGACGCCCTCAAGCGGCAGCACATAGGTCGCCTCGTCGAGGACCAGCTGCGCGGCGCCCCCGGCCGGCGCCTCGTCATGGCCGATCGTCTCGATCCGGGCGAGGCGGGCGATCGCCGCGGTCTGCCGTTCCAGCCGGGCCGCGGTCTCGGGCGAGGCATCGCGGACATGAAGGGCAAGCCGCGCCCCCGGCGGCACGTTCAGCTCGGCCCGCGCCGCGCGGATGCCGGAGACGAGGCGGATCAGCCAGTCGATCTCTGGCCCCGCCGCCGCGTCCAGCGCCCGCGCGTCCGGCATCGGCCAGCGCGCAAGGATCAGGTCGGACTGGCGGGGACCCATGGCGTGCCACAGCTCCTCGGTGATGAACGGCATGAACGGGTGCAGCATGACCAGAATCTGGTCGAGCACCCAGCCGGCGACCGCCCGCGTCTCCGCCGCTCCATCCGCGCCCTCGGTCTGGAGGACCGGCTTGATCAGCTCCAGATACCAGTCGCAGAACGTCGCCCAGGTGAACTGGTAGATCAGGTTCGCCGATTCATCGAAGCGGTAGGAGGCCAGCGCTAGGTCCAGCGCCTGCACCGTCTCCACCGTCTTGGCGACGATCCAGCGGTTGACCGGCAGGGTCGCGGCCGGCGGCTCGATGTGGGCGCTGGCCCCGATGCCGTTCGACTGGGCGAAGCGGGCCGCGTTCCACAGCTTGGTGGCGAAGTTGCGATAGCCCTCGATCCGCTGCTCGTTGAGCTTGATATCGCGACCCTGACTTTCCATCGCCGCCAGCGTGAAGCGCAGCGCATCGGCGCCATAGCGGCCGATGAGGTCGAGCGGGTCGACCGTGTTGCCGCGCGACTTGGACATCTTCTGCCCCTTCGCGTCGCGGACCAGGCCGTGGCAGTAGACGGTCGCGAACGGCGCCTCGCCCGTGAAATGGATGCCCTGCATCATCATCCGGGCGACCCAGAAGAAGATGATGTCGAATCCGGTGACGAGGACGCTGGTCGGATAATGACGCTTCAGCGCCGCCGCGTCGTCGGGCCAGCCCAGCGTTCCGAACGGCCACAGGGCGGATGAGAACCAGGTGTCGAGGACGTCGCTGTCGCGGGTCAGCACTGCGCTCGCGGGGGCCTTGGCGCGGGCCGCGTCTTCCGTTTCCGCGACATAGGCATTTCCGCTCTCGTCATACCAGGCCGGGATCTGGTGCCCCCACCACAGCTGGCGCGAGACGCACCAGGGCTGGATGTTCTCCATCCAGTTGAAATAGGTCTTGGCCCAGCTTTCGGGTACGAAGCGGGTCTTGCCCGAGCGCACCGCCTCGATCGCCGGCTTGGCCAGCGTTGCGGCGTCGACATACCATTGGTCGGTCAACCACGGTTCGATCACCACGCCCGAGCGGTCGCCATAGGGGGTCTGGATGACCCGGTCCTCGATGCGCTCCAGCAGCCCTTCGGCGTCAATCAACGCCACCACCCGATCCCGCGCCTCGAACCGGTCGAGACCGATCAGCTCCGCAGGGATCAGTCCGTCCGCCGTCTGCACGACGTGCGCATCGGCGTCGAGCATGTTCAGCATGTCGGCGGCCTTGAAGCCTGCCCGTCGGCCGACCTCGAAGTCGTTGAAGTCATGGCCCGGCGTGATCTTGACCGCGCCGGAGCCGAGCTCCGGATCGGCATGTTCATCGGCGACGATCGGGATCAGCCGGCCGGTGATCGGCAGCCGCACCTCTCTGCCGATCAGCGCCTGATAACGCGCATCCTCTGGGTTCACCGCCACCGCCATGTCGGCCAGCATAGTTTCCGGCCGCGTCGTCGCGACCGAGATATGACCTGACCCGTCGGCCAGCAGATAACGGAAGTGCCAGAACTTGCCCTGCACCTCGCGCGTCTCGACCTCCAGGTCCGAAATCGCGGTGCGGAACTTCGGGTCCCAGTTCACCAGCCGCTTGTCGCGATAGATCAGCCCTTCGGCGTGGAGGTCGACGAACACCTTCGTCACCGCTGCCGACAGGCCCTCGTCCATCGTGAAGCGCTCGTTCGACCAGTCGCACGACGCGCCCAGCCGGCGCAGCTGGCGGGTGATGGTGCCGCCCGATTCCGCCTTCCACGCCCAGACATGGTTCAGGAACGCCTCGCGCCCCAGCTCGGCGCGCTTCTTGCCTTCGGCTTCCAGCGTCCGCTCGACCACCATCTGGGTAGCGATGCCGGCATGGTCGGTGCCGACCACCCACAGCGCGTCGCGGCCGGTCAGCCGGGCATGGCGGATGAGGATGTCCTGCAGGGTGTTGTCGAGCGCATGGCCGATGTGCAGCGACCCGGTGACGTTCGGCGGCGGGATGACGATGGTATAGGGCGCGGCATCGGGACGGTCGGGGCGAAAAGCGCCGCTTCCTTCCCAATGAGCATACCATTTCGCCTCGATGGCGGCCGGATCGAAGGTCTTGTCGAGCTGGGTCATGCTGGGCCGGTTAGCAGGGGTGAGGGCCAGCGGGAAGGGCGGGGTTAGGAAGCTATTCGTCTGGGCCGCGGGCCGGGGCCACAGCCATCGGGAACCCTCAACGCGTCCAGCGCGCCAGCCAGTCCAGCACCTCCTCATGCCATTGCAGGCTGTTCTGCGGCCTGAGAATCCAGTGATTCTCGTCCGGGAAGATCAGCAGCCGGCTCGGCACCCCGCGTCGCTGGAGCGCCGTGAACGCGGCCAGGCCCTGCGTATAGGGAATGCGGAAATCCCGTTCGCCATGGATGACCAGCATCGGCGTCTTCCACCGGTCGACGAAATGGACGGGGTTGGCGCGCTCATAAACCTCGGCGCGCTCCCAATAGGGGCCGCCATGCTCCCATTCGTCGAACCACAGCTCCTCGGTCTCGAACGCCATCGCTCGGGCGTCGAACACCCCGGCATGGGTGACGAGGCAGCGGAAGCGATCCGGCCACTGGCCGGCGATCCAGTTGGCCATATAGCCGCCATATGAGCCGCCGAGGGCGCAAGCGCGATCGCCGTCCAGCCAATCGAACTGGCGGACCGCCGCGTCGAGCCCCGCCTTGAGGTCGGCCAGCGGCTTGCCGCCCCAGTCCTGGTTGATGGCGTCGGTAAAAGCCTGACCGTAGCCAGTGGAACCGTGGAAATCGACCATCACCGCCCCGTAACCCGCACCCGCGAACACGGCCGGGTTCCAGCGATACGACCAGCCATTGCCGAAGCTGCCTTGCGGCCCGCCGTGAATCAGATAGGCGACCGGCGCCCGCGTGCCGGCGGCAAGGCCGGCGGGCTTCACCGCATAGCCCCAGACCGTCGCGCCCTCCGCCCCGGTGAAGCTGAACCGGGTGGCCGTGGGCAGGTCGACGCCGTCCAGCTTGTCGGCGTTGACAGCAGTCAGACGCGTGGCGCCACCGTCCGCCCCGATCCGGTAGAGGTCGGCGGGCGCGGTCAGGCTGTCGATCAGGGTCAGCACATCGCCGCCCGCCAGCGGCACGACCGCGCCGACGCTGCCGTCCCCGCTCAGTCGCCGGGGTGGACCACCGGCAAGGTCGACGCGGAACAGCGGACGATCGAAATGATCCTGTGCGGTGACATAGAGGCCGCTGCTGTCCGGCGCCCAAGTCAAAGTATCGACGGAGCGGTCCCAGTCGGCGGTCAGCGCCCGGGTCCTGCCATTCGCCAGGTTCCGCAGCTGAATCACCTGCCGGTCCGACTCATAGCCCGGCCGCGTCATCGCGACCCACGCCAGCCAGCGGCCATCGGGCGACACGGCGGGCAGGGTGTCGGTCGCCTTGTTGGCCGCGGTCAGGTTGGCGGGCTTGCGCGCGCCGTCGACGGGCACCGCGAAGATGTCGAGATTGGTCGACCACGCCTCGGTCCGCCCCGCCTCGCGCAGTGCGAAATAGAGGGTGCGGCCATCGGGCGACCAGGCCACTTCCTCCGCGCCGCCGAACGGCTTCGACGGCACATCGCCGTCCAGTCCGCGCGATACCCAAACCGGCGCCCCCGCTACCCCCCTGGCAATCGGCAGGGCCAGGAGCCGCGAGCGCGTGCCGTCCGTCCACCGGTCCCAATGGCGGACGAACAACTGGCTATAGGCACGCCCGCTGGCCTTTGGATCGGCCGCTGTCGGGGAACAGACGGGCCGATCGCAATCCTTACGCTCGTCCAGCCACACCGCCACCCGGTCGCCGCGCGGCGAGAGACGGAAGCCGGCGACATCGCGCGGCAGCCGCGTCGCCTGCACCGGCCGGCTCCCTGCGACCGAGACATGCCAGAGTTGGGTCGACCCCGACCGATCCGACAGGAACCAGATTCGGCCATCCGGCCCGAAGGCGGGATCAGTCTCATTGGTGTTGGGGCCGGGCAGCAAACGAACGGGCGCCGCACCGGGCCGGTTGAGATCGACGATGAACAGGTCGAACCGGCCGCGATCGGCGGCAAGGTCGGTCTCGCGTAACGCATAGACCACGGTCGCGCCATCGGGCGACACGGCGGGTGATGACACGCGCCTCAACGTCACCAGATCCTGCGGCGTCAGCGGCCGTGCGGCGGCGGGCATCAAGCCCGCGATCAGAACCAGCAGGCCTGCGAGAATGGCTCTGAAGATCATCATGGCCTGGCGGATTTATCGCGACCCTGCCGGTCCCGCTGCGAAATGGAAGGCATTTCGGCTCAGCGGACGCAATCCTAGAGACTTTTCCCGGTTATCCGTGCGATCTCGCGCGACACCAGTCGTTCGACGATCTCGGGTAGCCGCGCATCCAGCCATTCCTTCAGCATCGGCCGCAACATCTCGCGGACCATGCCTTCCAGCGTATGATCCTCCGTGCGCGGCCCGGACACGACCAGCGACGACAGCGCCGCGAGCGTGGAGGCCGATAGCGTCGCCGCCTCCTCGGACACGAGTTGCGGTGGCGGGGGCGGGGCGGCGGGATCGGTCAGATCCAGAACCTCATCCTCGGCATCCTGCGATCCGCTGTCGGCGGCGCGGGCGGGATAAATCGCCTCGAACCCGCTGTCGTCGGATGCGTTATCGCTCTCTTCGGTCACGGGGTCAGGCATCGCCTCGTCCAGAATCATGTCGTCGTCGCCATCCCCGGTCTCACCGGAATGCCCACCGACCATGGCAGCGGGGGACATGTCGCGGCCATCTTCGGCGATGATCCGCCGGATCGAGGCGAGGATTTCTTCCATCGTCGGTTCGGCTACATCGCGCATCGGGTTAACCTTATAGCGCTAGTTCTGAGCGGGAGTCACGCCTTCCGGCGGCCCGATGGTGCGGGTCGCCTGCGGTGTCGGCGCAGGGTCGGTCCGCCAGTCGGATGCACGGTTGCGGACCCGCTCGTAATTGGCGACTGGATCATAGAGGGCACCGCCGTCCAACCCCAGATTCTCCGCCTCGGCCCGGCCCATTGCAGCCAGCAGCACGAAGCCCGCGACATATTCATTCCGCCGCGCCGAGATCAGCTGGACCTGGCTGTTCAACAGTTCCTGTTCGGCGTTGAGCACGTCGAGGACGTTGCGGGTGCCAACGCTGTTTTCGGCCCTGGTCCCCTCCAGCGCCAGTCGATTGGCATCGACAGCAACCTCGGACGACTGGATCACCGCTCGGGCCGCCTGCCAGTTGGCATAGGCGGAGCGCGCCTGGGCAACGACGCTGCGTTCGATCAGGATCGTCTGCTCGATCGCCTGGCTCTCGCGCGCCTGCGCCTGACGAATGCGCGCGGCGGGCGCGCCGCCTTGATAGAGCGGCATCTGCGCCGTGACGCCGACGCGCGACGTCGTCTGAACATTGGCGACACGCGCACCAATGCCGACGACATTATCAAGTGTTCCAAGATAGTTAGTATAGTTGGCGCCCGATGTAACCGACACGGTCGGCAATCGTTCGGCACGAGCCGTGCCAACATCGAAGCGCGCCGCCTCCTGCTGGGCGCGGGCGGCCTGGACGTCTGGATTGTTGGCTGCCGCGATATCGACGGCCTGTGCGGGCGTACCCGGCAGGGGCGGCAAGGGCGGCGGCGGCTCCAGCGCTTCCGGCGCCTCGCCGATGATCCGGTGATAATCCTCGCGGCTCACGGTCAGCTGGGCCTGCGCGGAATCGAGCTGCGAGCGGGCCAGCGCCAGCCGCGCCTCCGACTGCGCGACATCGGTGCGGGTGACGTCGCCGACCTCGAACCGGTCGCGGCTGGCCTGGAGATTGGCTTCCAGAACCTGCACGCTGCCCGCGTTCAGCCGCACGATGCCCTCGTCGCGAATGACGTTGAGATAGGCGGCCACCGCATCGGTGAAGGTGGTCGCCTCGGTCGCGCGCAGATTGGCGCGCCCCGCCTCGACCCGGCTTTCGGCGGCGCCGATGGTGTTGTCGACACGGCCGCCCTGGAAAATCGGATAGGTGACGGACGCGTTCGCGGTCAATGAACGGCCCGCGTCCACAAACGATGTGGGAATATCTCGATAATTCTGGTTGATGCCGACCGTGGCCGATACGCCGGGCCGCGCCAGCGCCTTGGCCAGCGGCACCCCTTCATCGATGGCGCGCAGGCTGGCGCGCGCGCCGGTCAGGCTGGGATTGGTCTGATAAACCTTCGCCAGTGCATCAGACAGGGTCGCGGCCTGGGCGCTTCCAGAAAGAATCGCCGCACCGGCCAGCAGGAATGGGATCAGCCGCATCGAACCTCGTTGCATTGATGGATGCCCTGTCGAGCCACTCAGAATGTAAACGCCTGCGCCCGCGCGAACTTCGGCAATCGGACAGCTGCGGGCGCATCGCCGAAATTGTCGATCGAGAACGACCCCGCCACGCGCCGACCGATCCCGACCTGCGGAATGCCTTGTGCGTTGACCACGACCACGGCGGCCCGACCCTCGGGCGCCAATTGGTCGAGCAAACTGTCCGGCACCGCGTCCACCGCCCCATCGATCAGCAGCAGATCATAGGGCGCACCGGCGGGATATCCCTTTGCCGGATCGCCTTCGACCACCGTCACGCGCGCATCGACCAGGGTCCGCGCCCGCGCCACCAGAGCGGCGTCATTCTCGACCGCGACGACGACAAGGCCCATCGCCGCCAGCACAGCGGCCGCATAGCCCGTACCCGCGCCAACAACGAGCGCCCGTTCGCCGGCGACCGGTGCCGCTTCGGCGAGCAACTGGCCCAGCACCATCGGCGGCAGCAACGCCCGACCTTCGCCGATCGCAGGCGCCAGGTCGGTATAGGCCACCACTTGCGCCGCGGGGTCGACGAACCGCTCGCGCGGCACCATGGCGATCGCGTCGAGCACCAATGGGTCGTTGACACCGGTGGTCCGCAACTGTCCCAGGATCATCGCACGCCGCATCGCGTCGAAGCTGTTTTCGTTCACTCACTTACCCTCGGTCTGACGGATCAGCATTTGCGAGCTTTTCGCATTACGCCAATCGGAATTTGCTTTACCGCTCGTCCTTGTCCTTGGCCAGCACCATTGCTAAGGCGGCACCGCGCTGAACCAGGGGCCCGATGGCGGAGTGGTGACGCAGCGGACTGCAAATCCGTGCACGCCGGTTCGATTCCGGCTCGGGCCTCCATCTCAGTCGACTTTAGTCGCCGACACTGCGTTTTCCTTCAATTCGACCTCGACGAAAGCGATCGGACTATCCGTCGCATTGATGATATTGTGTTCCACGCCCTCGGACCTGGCATAGCTTTGGCCGGTGACGATAGGATAGTCGCGCCGCCCGTTGCGATCCTCAACGGTCAACATCCCGCCCTCGACCGGCACAACGACATAATCGTGGGGATGGAGATGCCAGCCGGTTTCCGAACCGGGGGGAAAGCGCCAAAGCGTCACCCGCATCCGGTCGTCCTCATGCTGGACCGTCGCGATCGCCGGTGTCATCACGCGTTTCTCCATGTTCCGTGCAAGGCATAGATCATGGAGCCGTCCTCAGGCCAGCGCCACCATCGGGGACTCGACAAGCTGCACGCACCGTCGTCTTGTGGGCAATCGCGCCTCGCCGAAAGTCGATCTCGTGCGAGCCGCGCGACGGACGACAATGACTGAAGAGAGACGAACGCGATGACGCCAAGGGGAGCGGAGCTGACGGAGTGATAAGCGCATCCCATCTCCTGATGCTGGTGCTCGCCTATCTGGGCATCCTGCTGCTGGTCGGATGGCGCGCCGACCGCCGGCCACCGGCCGTCGTGCGCCCGCGCCGCCGCGCCCTCACCTACAGCCTGTCCATCGCCGCCATGTGCACGGCATGGACCTATTTCGGCGCGGTCGCGCTGGCGACAAGCGATGGCTGGGCCTATCTCGGCTTTTTCCTGGGGCCGCTGCTGTCGATCACGGTTCTGTTCCCGCTCTGGCAGCGCATCGCCGCCGCCTCGAAGCGCGAAAATGTGGGATCGATCGCCGATTTTCTGTCCTCCCGCTATGGCAAGAACCGGCCACTCGGCGCGCTGATCGCCTGCGTCGCGATGATCGGCGTGCTGCCCTATATGGCCCTGCAGCTCACCATGCTGTCGACCGCCTGGTCGATGATCACGGGAACGAGCGAGCACCCGGCTTGCACGGCACCGCTGATCGCCACCGTGCTCGCGGGCTTCGCGATCCTGCTGGGCGCGCGGCGTCCGTCCCTGACCCAGCACAGTCGCGGCCTGCTGCAGGTGGTAGCCCTTGAATCGGTGCTGAAAATCACGGCCCTGCTCGCGGTCGCGGGCCTTGCGGTGATGGTGATCGCCAGAACCGGGCTGGACGCATTGCCCAACACGACGCTCAGCGATCCCCCGCCTCTGGGCCTGGGATTCTTTCTCGCGCTGGTTCTGTCGATGATGACCGCCTTCACCATGCCGAGGCAGTTTCACATCAATTTCGTCGCGCTGGAGGATGTCAACGACCTCAAGACTGCGCGATGGGTGTTTCCGCTCTACCTCGCCATCTGGGCGCTCGCCGTGCTGCCGATCGCCAGCGCGGTCAGGATCGACGGCCTCCATCTCGCCATCAATCCCGACATGCTGGTGCTGGGCCTGCCCATGCATCATGCCGGCGGCGCCCTCTCGACGCTCGTGTTCCTGGGCGGCTTTTCCGCCGGCGCGGCGATGGTGATGGTCGAAACCATCGCCTTGTCGGCGATGATCTCGAACGAGCTGGTGTTGCCGGTCCTCGCCCGAACCCGGTGGCGGGTCGATTCGACGATGAACGTCGGCAAGGCCATCGTCCGTACGCGGCAGCTGACCATCATCCTGATCCTGCTGCTCGCCTGGGGGTATTTCATCGCGTCGGATCCGCAGGCCGGGATCGGCCAGCTGGGCGCCACATCGGTCGCTGCCTCGGCACAGCTTCTGCCGGCGCTGCTCGGCGCGGTGCTGTGGCGTCGCGGCACCGCGCGTGGCGCGATCTGGGGCATCGTCGTCGGCATGGCGGTATGGCTGCACCTGATCGCTTTGCCGCAGATGCCCATGGTCGAGGGGACATGGCTGGCTGCCGGGGCGCCCAACCCCTTTTCAGGCAATGGCGAGCTGCTGTTCAACTGCGGCCTGGTGCTGAGCCTCGGTCTCAATCTCGCCTGCTATGTCGGCATATCGCTCCTGACCCGCCCCCGGTTGGTGGAGATCATCCAGGCCAACGCCTTCGTTGCCCCGATCACGCCCAAGGTCAGCGCCACCGCCCGCGCGCTGGGCGGAACCGTGGGGCATCTTCGTCTGCTGACCGAGCAGTTTCTGGGACGCGACGATGCCCGGCGCGCCTTTGACGAGTTCCGCCGCACCAGCGGACGCAGGCTGAGGGATTCGGATCCAGTGGACCCGGCGGTTGCCCGCGCGGCCGAGCGGATGCTGGCGGGCGCCATCGGCGCGCCGTCGGGTCGCAACGTCATCGCGCTGGCGCTGGCCGGCAATGGCCACCGTCCGTCCGACGTCGGCGATATCCTGGATGAAGCGGCCCACGCGGTGCAATTCAGTCGCGAACTGCTGCAAGCCACGATCGACAATCTCAATCAAGGCGTCACCGTGGTCGACGCCGAATTGCGGCTGGTGGCCTGGAACGCGCGCTTCCTGGAGCTATTCGACTTCCAGCCAGCCGAAATCTATGTCGGCAAGCGGCTGGACGACCTGATCCGCGACGGGCTGGAAGCCACGGGCCTGGATGCCGAAGAGGTGCGTCGGCGCGTTGCCCAGCGTATCCAGCCCATCCGCAACCGGATCGGCCGCAGCTTCGAGATTCGGTTGCGACCAGGCATGATCATCAAGGCCGTCGGCGCGCCGGTCGGCAGCGGCGAATATGTCACCAGCTACAGCGACATCAGCGAAATCAGGGCAGCAGCAGAAGCGCTCCGCCAGTCGAACGAGGCGCTGGAAAATCGGGTTCGCAACCGCACGCGCGAACTGATCGCCGTCAACGCGGCCCTGACCGAAGCCAATGCCGTCGCCGAAAGCGCCGCCCAGTCACAGGCCCGGTTCATCGCTTCGGCCAGTCACGATCTGCTCCAGCCCATGCATGCCGCGCGACTGTTCATGGGCGCGGCGGCCGAAACCCTGCCCGCCGGCGCACAAAGCGGAGACCTGATCCGCAAGGCGGACCAATCGATCGATGCCGCCGACCGACTGCTGCGCGCGCTTCTCAACCTGTCGCGGCTGGAGGCCGGTAGTGTTCCACCTGAATTCAACCGGGTCGACTGCCGCGCTCTGCTGGAAACCTTGCGACGCGAGTTCGCTCCCCTTGCGGCAGCGAAGAGGGTGCGCTTGCGCGTCGTGCCGACCAGCGCGTGGGTGCTGTCCGATCAGGACCTGCTGCGCTCGGTCCTCCAGAATCTGATCGGCAACGCGGTTCGTTACACCAGCAGCGGCGCGATCCTGATTGGATGCCGGCACGATCCCGGCGGCATTCGGATCGAGGTCCGCGACAGTGGCCCGGGCATCGCCGAGGACGCCCTGCCTCTGATCTTCAAGGAATTCTCGCGCCTGCCCTCAGGCGCGGCGGCGTCACCAGGCGCCGGCCTCGGCTTATCCATCGCCGAGCGGATCTGCCGCGCCCTCGGTCATCAGCTGGACGTCCGCTCGGCGGTCGCGCGGGGCAGCACCTTTTCGGTTGTGGTGCCCGTCGCCGATGATCGCACGCCGGCCGGCGAGGCGGATGCCGCGCCTGGCCTGAGCCCGGCGCTGCGTATCCTCTGCGTCGAGAACGAACCAAGCATCCTCCAGGCTCTGGAGGCGCTGCTCGGCGGTTGGGGCGTCCACGTCGATACCGCGCCGTCGGCCGAAGCAGCGATGGCCCGGACAGGCCGTTGGGACGGAATCCTGGCCGACTATCATCTGGGAGACGGGATGACCGGCCTGGAACTGCTGGAGATCATGACCGACCGCGCGGCCGCCCATGTATTGATCACCGCCAATCCGGATGAAGAGGTGATCAGGCTGGCCGAGACGCGCGGCGTTGTGACGCTGCGAAAGCCGGTATCGCCCGATCGCCTGCGTTCGCTTCTGGCTGGCTTGCAGGATCGGCTGCATCGCCGCCCTGTCCCATGTCAGGATAATGCTGGGTCAGAATCAGCGCCTGCGTACGATTATTGACCCCCAGCTTGCGGAACAGGGCGGTGAGGTGCTTCTTTACCGTCGCCTCGGTCACGCCAAGCTCATAAGCGATCTGCTTGTTCAGCAGGCCGCGCCGCAGTCGCGATAGAATGCGCGCCTGGGCGGGGCTGATGACGATATCGCCGATCGACACGCCAGCCGCCTCCGCCGACGGGTCGAGCCAGCTGCCGAGGCGCTGGCGCAATTCGTCGAAACCAGCCGATTTGGGAATGAAGCCGGCCGCCCCGTGGCGGGTGGCGGCGGCGATCGTGGCCTGATCCTCGGTTGCCGAGATGACCACCACGGGGATCGCCGGAAAGGCGGCGCGCAGGGTTTCCAGACCGATGAAGCCGCTACAGTCGGCAAGCTTCAGGTCGAGGAGGATGAGGTCGACCGGCGCTGCTGCGAGGCACGCGCGCGCTTCGGCCAAGGATGCCACCTCATCGACGACCATGCCGGGGCGGATGCACCCGATCACCGTGCGCAGGGCGTGACGAAACAGCGGATGATCGTCCGCGAGCAGCAATCGCGACGTCATGGTCTGATCTTCGTTTCCGTCATCCCCCGCCTTTCCCGTGACCATCGTCGGACCGCGAAACCCCTGTCCGCGTTGACCAGGACAACCGCTATCGTACAACATTACTGGCGATCATGATCGTTTTCCACGCGCCAACCTGAACCCAGCATTGCTCATCGACACCGAAACGAACCCAATTACGGAAATGCGCCGACCATGAGAAAGCATGCCTTTCCACCCGTGGCGGACGGGCGCACCCGACTGCTGGTGCTGGGAAGCCTGCCGGGCGAGGCATCGCTGGCGGCCGGTCGCTACTATGCCTATCCGCGCAACCAGTTCTGGCGGCTGATGGCGGCGGCGACGCGCCAGCCGCTGGTGGAGGCGGATTACGAGGCGCGTCTGGCGATGCTGGCCGACGCCGGCGTCGGACTGTGGGACGTGGTCCACTCCGCCGAACGGACCGGCAGCCTGGACGCCGCGATCCGCGATCACCGCGTCAATGCACTGGCCGACCTCGCAGCTCGGCTGCCACGGCTCAAGGCAATTGCCTTCAACGGCGGCAAGGCGGCCGCGATCGGACGCCGGCAGCCGGGGATCGACGGCTATGCGCTGATCGATCTGCCATCCAGCAGCCCCGCGCATGCCCGACCAGTGGAAGACAAGCTGGTGGCCTGGCGGGCACTGTCGCGCTGGCTCGATGACGATTGATCGCAGGGCGGCGGGCCGGTAGAGCCGCCCCACTACCCCGCATCGAGAGGCCACAGCCGATGAGCGCCGCCCGCTTGTTCACCCCCATCGATGTCGGCGGACTGACCCTCGCCAACCGCATCGTCATCGCGCCCATGTGCCAATATTCGGCCCAGGACGGCCGGATGACCGACTGGCACGCCATCCATCTCGGCCAGCTCGCCTTGTCCGGGGCGGCCCTGCTGACCATCGAGGCGACGGCCGTGACGCCCGAAGGCCGCATCAGCCCCGCCGATGTCGGCCTGTGGTCGGACGACACCGAAGCGGCGATGGCCGTGGTTCTGGACAGCGTGCGCCGCTGGTCGGACATGCCGATCGCCATTCAGCTCGGCCATGCGGGGCGCAAGGCGTCGACCCGTGCGCCGTGGGTCGGTGGCGGCCAGATCGCGCCCGACGATGCCGATGGCTGGCAGACCGTGGCCCCATCCGTCCTCCCTTTCCAGTCCGATCAGCTGTCCCCGCAGGCGCTGGACCGCGACGGCATGGCACGGGTGCGCGAGGCCTTCGCCGACGCCGCGCGCCGGGCCGGGCGGCTTGGCCTCGACGCTGTGCAGGTCCATGGCGCGCATGGCTATCTGCTCCATCAGTTCCTGTCGCCGCTCTCCAACCGGCGTGACGACGACTATGGCGGCAGCCTCGACAATCGCCTGCGCTTCCCGCTCGAAGTCTTCGATGCTGTGCGCGAGGCTTTCCCGGCCGACCGCCCGGTGACGATGCGCGTGTCCGGGACCGACTGGGTAGCCGGCGGCTGGGATGTCGACCAAAGCATTGCCTTCGCAGCGGGATTGGAGGCGCGCGGCTGTGCCGCGATCCATGTGTCGAGCGGGGGCCTGTCGTCCGAACAGCGGATTCCGATCGGTCCTGGCTATCAGGTGCCACTGGCGCGCGCGGTGAAGGCGGCGACCCGGATGCCGGTGGTGGCCGTGGGCCTGATCACAGATTTCGATCATGCCGAGGCAATCCTGGCGACGGGCGATGCAGACATGATCGCGCTGGCCCGGGGCATCCTCTACGATCCGCGCTGGCCATGGCATGCCGCCGCCCATTTCGGCGCTACGATCAAGGCGCCGAACCAGTATCTGCGCTGCCAGCCGCGCCAGTTCCCGAACCTGTTCGGCTGACCGGCCATGGCGGAGTGGTCCGTCCACCACCGCCGGCTGCCGCTCGTCCAGTCCACGGACGTGCTGTTTCGCGGCCTGTTCGGCGATACGCCCCACGCCTTCTGGCTGGACAGCAGCCTGGTGGCGGACGGCCTGGCCCGCTTCTCCTTCATGGGCAACCTTGGGCCTGCTCTGCCTTCGCCCGGCGCGAACGCCGATCGCTGGCTAGACCACGTGCGCCGCGCTCTGAACGACTACCGTGCGCACGACGACGCCCTGCCGTTCGACTTCATCGGCGGCTTTGTTGGTTATCTCGGTTACGAACTGCGGCCAGAGCCGCTGCCCGCCGCGCCCCAGCCGAGCGCGCAGCTGTGCTTCGTCGACCGCTTTCTGGCCATCGATCACCTCAGCGACAGTGTGTATCTGGTTGGACTGGACACCGACGGCACAGGCGAAGCCTTCGGCCGTTGGGCCGATACCATCACGGCACGCATCGCCACTCTGAGGCCACCGCCATCACCGCTTGGGACGGGAAACGCGCCGGTCGCCTTCACCCTGCGTCACGACCGCGCTGCCTATCTCGCCCTGATCGAACGGGCATTGGCCTATATCGCCGCCGGCGACAGCTATGAGCTGTGTCTGACAAACCGCATCGCAACCTCTGCCAACGTCGATCCCCTCCATCTTCACGAGGTGCTCCGGCGCCGTAACCCGGCGCCCTGGGGGGCATATCTGCGCATGGGCGCTATCGCCGTCGCCTCGGCCTCGCCAGAATCCTTCCTGCGCGTCGGGCGGGATGGGCGGGTAAGGGCAAAGCCGATCAAGGGCACGATCGCCCGGGGCGCCACCCCGGCGGAGGATCGCGTGCTGGCCCAGCGGCTCAGCGCCAGCGACAAGGACCGGGCCGAAAATCTGATGATCGTCGACCTCATCCGCAACGATATCGCCCGCGTTTCGACACCGGGCAGCGTCCATGTACCGGCGCTGATGGCGATCGAAAGCTATGCCACCGTCCATCAACTGGTCAGCACGGTGGAGGGTCGTCTGGCCGCCGGGCGCGACGCGCTGGACGCGGTCGCCGCCGCTTTCCCCGGCGGGTCGATGACCGGCGCGCCCAAGGCGCGATCGCTGGCGATCCTTGATGCGTTGGAAGGAGGACCGCGTGGCATCTATTCTGGCGCGATTGGCTATTTTTCCGCCAATGGCTGCGCCGACCTCAACATCGTCATCCGCACTGTGGTGCAGGATGCCACGGGTCTGTCGATCGGTGTCGGCGGCGCCATCGTCGCCCAGTCGGATCCCGAAGCCGAGTTCGCCGAAACCCTGCTGAAAGGGCGCGCCGCCATGGCCGCGATCGCCGAGGCCGTCACGGGCGATCCCACTCTCTGGACGCTGGCCGGGACGGACGACACGCTTTAACCTCGCGATCATGTCCAGACCCCGCATCCTGATCACCCGCCGCTGGCCCGAGCCCGTGGAAGCGCTGCTGCGCGACCGCTATGATCTGCACGTCGACCCCCACGACAGGCCGCTGACGGCAACGGAGCTCACGGCAGCGATGGGCGCGTTCGATATCGTCTGTCCCACCATCACCGACCGCATCGATGCTGCTGTGCTGGGCGGGGCACCCCGCGTCAGGGCGCTGTGCAATTTCGGCGCTGGCCTCGACCATATCGACCTCAACGCCTGCCGGGCGCTTGGTGTGGTCGTCACAAACACCCCCGATGTGCTGACCGACGACACCGCCGACCTCGCCATCATGCTCGCCCTGATGACGCTGCGCCGGGCTGGCGAGGGCGAGCGGCTGGTCCGTGCCGGACGCTGGACAGGCTGGACCCCGACCCAACTGATGGGCGGACGGCTGACCGGGCGGACGATTGGCCTGATCGGCTTCGGACGCATCGGTCAGGCGGTGGCGCGGCGAGCCCATCATGGCTTCGGCATGACCGTCCTCTATCACAGCCGGACGCGCGCCGACGTCGCGCTGGAGGCCGAATCCGGCGCGCGCCATGTGTCGCTCGACACGGTGCTGGAGACGGCGGACATCGTCTCGCTCCACTGCCCGGGCGGTGCCGCGACCCGACATCTCATCAATGCCGAGCGGCTGGCCCGGATGCGGGCCGGGGCCGTGCTGATCAACACCGCGCGCGGCGACGTGGTCGATCAGACCGCGCTGGTCGACGCGCTGTCGCGAGGCGTCATCGCCGGCGCCGGCCTTGACGTCTATGACGGCGAGCCTGCGGTGCCGGCGGCACTGACGGCGATGGAGAATGTCGTGCTGCTGCCGCACCTCGGCAGCGCCACACTCGAAAGCCGGACCGCGATGGGAATGCGCGCGATCGAAAATCTCGAAGCCGTATTGGCCGGCCACGCGCCGCGCGACCGGCGGGCATAGAAAAAGGCCCGGACCTTATTCAGGTCCGGGCCTTGAGGTCACTTTGCTAGCGATCAGTTGAACTTGGCGGTCAGACGCACGTACCAGAAACCGCCATTATAGCCGAACGGCGAAGCGTCGTAGTAACGGCCACCTGTGACGGTGCCCTGGGTCGATTCGTACCAATTGGAGCGCCAGGTGGCATCACCGGGATTTGGATTGACGTTGCGGATATCCTTGTCCGGATAGTTGTTGAGGATATTCTCACCACCCACCGCGAAGGCAAATACCTCATTGATCTGATAGCGGGCTTCCAGATCGAAGGTCGCTTCAGCGCCGAACCGCTTGTTGCCGCCATCGGCCGGCAGCGCCCAGTCCGTGAAGTGGTGGAAGTAATTGGCCCGGCCCACGATCGTCAGGCGGTCGGTGCTGAACGTCTCGGACAGCGAAGCACGGATTCTCGGCAACGACTGTTCGAGGTCGCCCTTGCGCACATCGTTGATGATCCGAGCATCGCGACGGATTACCTTCGTCGCGTTATAGTTACCTGTCAGTGTTGTGTTAAACTGGCCAATTCCAGTGCTCATCCGATGACTGAGGACGACATCCACACCCTGCGTACGGGTTGCGAATGCGTTGGTAAAGTAGCGGAGACTTCCCAGAGTCGCCCAGTTGGTGACGCCGACGTCGCGCAACTGATCACGAAGCTGCGCCTCGTTAGCGACCCCCGCGATCTGAAAGTTCTGCGATTGTCCGATACGGTCGGTGACCTTGATGTTGTAATAGTCGACCGTCAGGTTGAGGGTCGAGGTTGGCGTCACCACGAAACCCGCGCTGAGGTTCACCGACTTCTCGGGTTTCAGCGGGCTGGACCCGAACAATTGCGCCGCCGCGCTGTCAGCCGGCACGGTCAGGAACTCGGTCGGATTGGCCCCGACGAAGCCAGTGATGCCGGCCGTGGTGAACAACTGCCCCGGCGTCGGCGCCCGGAACCCAGTGCTGGCCGCACCGCGAACCGCCAACGCATCGCTCAACTCATAACGCGCCGAGATCTTGCCGTTGGTCGTGGAACCGAAGTCCGAGAAATGCTCGTAACGGCCCGCGATGCCGAGAGAGAACGCCTCGGTCAGATCGCCTTCGGCATCGACGTAGAAGGCGTAGCTGCGACGCGGCTTGTTGACCGCGAAGTTCGGTCCAAAGCCCGGGAAGCCATTGGTCGACGGCGCCTGGGTCGCAACCGTGCGCCCCGTGCCCGGCTCCGGCCCGCTAAGCACCTGATAGCCATAAGGTCCGAAGGCGTAGGATTCAGGCTGGCCCTGGCTGATGATGTAACGTTCGGTCCGATGCTCGGCGCCGGCCGCAAGGGTGATCGGACTCGCGAAACCCACCTCCAGAGGATAGGTCAGGTCGAGATTGAAGTTGGTTTCCCGCTGTTCCAGCGACCCCATGTAGAAGCTGGTCGGCGACTGCGGCCCCAAGGACAGGTTGGCCGAGCTGTCCATCGTATAATCGATGTTGCTCTGCCCGCGACTGGCGCTGAGATCGTAGGTGAAGCCCGATTCCAACGTGCCCTTCAGTCCCGCCGTCAGCGACTTGTCGTAGATATCGCCCATGAAGCGAGGATTGTAGCCATAGGGATAGATGGACAGGAACGAGAAGGTCCGTCCGTTCACGTCCCAGGTGCCGTTGGGCAACTGGTCCAGATAGATCGGATTGAACACCGACGACGCCGGATAGTTCTGCGTACCCACCCCGCTCTGGGCCGGACCGACCGCCGCATAGGGCTGGCGATAGTTGAACTCCGATTCCTGATGGCTGTAGCCATAGTTACCGAAGGCATAGAATTGCGCGGCCTCGCTGAACTCATAACCCGAATTCACGAAAATTCGGTACGACTTCACGTCCGGATCACCAATCAGCTGGGCAGGATATTTCAGATTGGGCGCGAGGTCCGGCCGCGCGCGCCGCAAGGCGTATGACCCCGGACGATCGCCGCCGCGGCTGGTTTCCAGCGAGCGGATATATTCGCCACTGACATTGATGAAGCCCCGGTCGCCCAGTTCGACACCACCACTGGCGGCGAGGTGATAGCTGTCGCCATCCCCCTTGTAGGTCTGGCCATAGCGAAACGACATATCGAGGCCCGGCGCGCGGCGCAGGCCGTAGTTGATGACGCCCGCGATCGCGTCAGACCCATATTGGGCAGCGGCGCCGTCGCGCAGAACTTCGACACGCTCGATCGCGATCGAGGGAATCTGGGACAGGTCGACCGCCTGCGCGCCGCCGGCGAGAGAGCCGCCGTTCAGCTGCACCAGCGCCGAACGGTGACGGCGCTTGCCGTTGACAAGGACGAGCACCTGATCGGGCGGCAGGCCGCGCAGGGTCGGCGGGCGGACGAACGCCGTGCCGTCACTGTTGATGCCGATATTACGACCAAGGTTGAACGAAGGAACGAGGTTACGCAGGATGTTGTTCATGTCGCCGGAAGGCTGCTGCTGCAGTTCGGCGCCGGACAGCACATCGACCGGAATTGCCGATTCAGTGATCGAGCGATCGGTCCGGCGCGTGCCGGTGACGACAATGTCGGCCGCTGCCGGTGCAGACGCGGATGGGCTGCTTTGCTGGGCCACCGCGACCGGCGCGGCCAGCACCGACATCGCCAGCGCCGCATAGCAGGTCGTCGTTTTCAACATGGTCATGGAAACATCCCCTTCTTCCGGCGGCGTGCGTTCGACCGTCCACCTCATTGTTGTGTCGGGAATGTCGGCGGACCGTCATCGAACGAACCGCCTCCCGATATGAAAGGAGTATTTCATAGGCTTTTCTCCTGTCCATGGGATATCTTGCGTCCGGCCGGCTAACAGGCCATCCAGAAAGGGGAAATTGACGAGGCTACCGCAGCATCCGCACATAACCCGGTGCATCAGAAGCAACGAAATGCGTCCAATCCGACTTTTGGACACACGATTTGCACCACATGATGCCCAAAGGACACGGGTGGACAATTTTGTTGCAGCTTTACCATTTCCCTGGTGGGGAACAGTTCAGAGGAGAAAGAAATGCGGGTGAATAGGATTGCGATTGCCCTTGCGGCCACGGTTATTCTTCCGGCGGGTACAGCCCTCGCCCAGAACCAGCCCGTCCCCTGCGCTCAGGATCAGAAGATGAGTCAGCAGGATTTCACTGTCGGCACCTGGGTGGTCACCAACTTCGCCGACGGTCCCAACAAGGGGCGCAAATCGGCCGAAGTGACGATGACCAAGACCAAAAATGGCTGCGGCATCTATGAGGACTGGAAATCGGTGGGTCCGAGCGGGGATGGCGTCGGCCTGTTCAGTTATTCCCGGATCACCAAGAAGTGGCATTATCACTGGATCGCGGACAATGGCGCGATGACGGTTTTTGATGGCGCACTCATCGCACCCGACCACATTCGCTATGTTACCGAGCGGCCCAATGCGGATGGTTCCAAGCGCGTTCGCTATTGGGATCTGATCAAGCTGCCGGACGGGACGGTGCGGGAATGGTCGCAGGGCAGCGACGATCTCGGCCTGACCTGGAAAACGGAATACGATCTTCTCTGGACCAAGAAGAACTGATCGTCGAACCTGATCGAAGGCCCGCCGCGTCCACCGACACGGCGGGCCTTTTCCATCGGATCAGACTCGCTTGGTGAACGGATAGGTCATGCGCTCGACGATTTCGCTGACCGCGCGATGCGCTTCCAGCATGGCGGCGTCGGTATGGGGGCTGGCGGCAGCATCGGAATTGGCGATGGCGATCATGCCATAGGGCTGACGCCCGATGACGCACGGCCGCTCCGGTGATTGGGAATAGACCCACTCCACCGGGTCATAGATGCTGTTGTAGGTGTAGGAATAGCCATGCGGCCAGCGATTGACCGTGATGCCGGCGATGTCCCGCGCCGGATCGAAGCCGCCGCCTGACAGGACGCGCGCCATCTGGCCGCGAATCTCGCGTTCGAACGTCTCGAAGCTGGTTTCCAGCAGTTCCTGCCGGCCCATGCGGTGCTGGTCGCGCCGCGGCTCGCCGGGCACGCGCATCATCTTGTGCAGGCACACCACCACCGGCTCGTCCGGCGAAGCGGCATGTTTCAGCCCGCCCAGCGACACCGCCTCGGCCAGGTCGAGGCTTTCGTGATACATGGTCGGGGTGGCGACGGCGCTTACCCCCAGCTTCTCGAACGCCCGCCAGTTACGGACGGCGACGTTGGTGTACACCAGCGGTCCCTTGACCCCGTAATGCAGCGCCTCCTTCTGAGTGTCCGGCAGTTCGGGCGCCAGATAGGGGATCATCATGTTCCAGCAGGCGAGCACCACCGCCTTGCCGGTCACCTTCTGCAAGCGGCCGCCGTTCATGTAGCTGACGGATACCTCGTCCGCCGTCGCCGGATCGCCATTGTGGCGAACATTGACGACGATCGAGCTGAGGCGCACCCGCACCGGCTGCCCGGCAACGTCCAGCTTGCCGTAATCGACGACGGCGGTGCCCATCTCCTCCTGGCTGCGGCCCGAAATGGCGTCGGGGATCAGCTTGGCGATCATCAGGCGGGTGATCGTGGCATTGCCGTCGGGGAAATGGACGGCGTTATACTCCTCGCGCTGCCGACCATGCTGGCCGCCCGGCAGATCGGCGAACAGGCCGTCCGGCACCTCGCCGAGGCCAAGGCCGGAAAAGCCGGGCATGCCCTGCACCCAACCGAACAGCGCCGGCGTGGCATCGGCCCCGACACAGAAGCTGCCGGTGCCGAAGGTGTCGAAGAACCACATCGCCTGCGGGTCGATCTTGATATCCTTGAGGTAGAAGTCCTTCAGCGACGTGCGGGCGAGATAATCCTTCTTCTCGCGCACCGAACGGCCGGCCAGATAATCAGGCTGGCTGTCGGCTTGAAGCCGCAGGACGTCGGCCTGGGCCTTTGCCGACAGCGGCGTCTGGCGCAGGAATGTAGTGTCCATCGCGCCGCGACGGCCGCCGGCGCCTTCGGGGACCACCAGCACGTCGCGCTTCCAGGTTTCCTTGTCGAAGAAGGTGCCGCGCTTCAGACCCAGCGACCGGTAAAGCTCGCGGTTGGAGGTGTTTTCCGCGCGGAAGCGCTCGATATCGATGCCGATGTCGTCCAGCACGGTCTGCGCCCAGCGATTGTAACGCTTTGGCGATTCGATGTTCAGCGTGCCGCCATTGATCGCCAGCAGACGATTGCCGACGCGGAACTCATTGCGCTTGGCATGGCCGCCGAAGTCGTCGTGATTTTCCAGGATCAGGATCTTTGCGTCCTTGCCGACCGCCTTCTGAAAGAAATGCGCCGCCGACAGTCCGCTGATCCCACCACCGACGATCACCAGATCATAGGTCTCGCCCGTATCGCCAACCGAATTGATGTCGAGCGTGCCGTCGCGCAGTGCGTGCGCGCCCTCGAACGCGCCGTCATGGCTGCCGCGCATGCCCATCTTGGCCGGCGGATAGTCACGCGCCATCGCCTGCGCCCAGGCGGGCATCGCGCCGCCAGCCGCCCCCAGCGCGCCAATCGCAACCGCCGCGCCGCCAACGAAATCACGCCGCGAAATGCCGGTCCCCATCCCCAGGCTTCTATCTGTAGCCATTGCCTTTTTCTCCCTAGCGTTGCTGCGTGTGATGCAATCTCGATGGGCGCCGGTCAACGTGCGACGCGGATCGAACGGGCCGCTGCGAAAGCCTTACCGGACTCGTTTCGCCGCCGCCCGCGCCTCCACCCGGCGCGCGCATGCAGGCGGACTCTTTTAACGACGTCAAAAATGTGCATGATAAAGATGAGCTTAGCTTCGAGCGCGCGTTCGAGTGGAGGGGAGAAGCGTAATGGGGCGTGGCGTGGACGGCGTATTCGACAAGCCGCACGGTGACATCGTCGGCAGCTGGGTGCTGCGCCGTCGCCGTGACCGGCGCCGGCCCACCGAGATGGCCGGCCCTGTCGGTCTGCTCGCCCTCGGCCTGCTGTCGGCCTGTATTCCGACCCGAACCGAAGAACCGCGCGCCGTTGGTCAGGTCGCGCCGCCGACCGTCGACCGCGTCGCCGCGCGGCCGGTTCTCGACATTCCTCCCCCACCCCGCCCTCCGGCCTCGTTCGCCAACGCCATCCAAGCTCTGGGCCGCAGCCTCGACGGGACGGTGGGAATCGCGGTGCACGATCTCGACGCCGGCTGGACGACCACGTTCAACGGCGGCGCCCCTTTCCCACAGCAGAGCGTCAGCAAGCTCTGGGTGGCGATGACCGCCCTCGATGCGGTCGACCGCGGCCTCCTCAGCCTCGACGACACGGTGACGATCCAGCGCCACGACATGGTCGTGTTCAATCAGCCGATCGCCTCGCTGATCGGACCGAACGGATATCGGACGACGGTGCGTTCGCTGATCGATCGGGCCATGCGCTCCAGTGACAATCTGGCCAATGACGCGCTGCTGCGGCGGGTCGGTGGGCCGGACGCGGTGCGGACCATGCTGGCCCGCAAGGGGCTTCGCGGCATCGCCTTCGGCAATGGCGAGCGACTGTTGCAGAGCGAGATCGCCGGTCTCAGCTGGCGGCAGGACTATGCCGGCGGCCGCGCCTTCGAAACCGCCCGCGCCAAATTGCCGATGGACGTTCGCAAGGCCTCGATGGAGCGGTATCTCTCCCGACCGATGGACGGGGCCTCGCCGGAAGGGATCGCCGCTGCCCTCGCCAGGCTGGCGCGCGGCCAGTTGCTGTCGCCCACCTCGACCGCCACGCTGCTCGACATGATGGCCACCAGCCGCACCGGCCGCGCGCGGATGAAGGCGGGGATAACCCCCGGCTGGATTCTCGCGCACAAGACCGGCACGGGCCAGGAGTTGGGCAGCCTTGCCACCGGCTTCAACGATATTGGTCTGCTGACCGCGCCGAATGGCCGCCGCTATGCCGTAGCGGTAATGATCGCCAGCAGCCGCCGGCCGATCGGCGAACGGCAGGAGTTGATTGCCTCCGTTGCCCGCGCAGTCGTCAGCCACGATCGCTTCGCGGCCCTGCAGCAGGCCGATCGTGGCAACGGCAGCTCAGCGACGGCTGTCGGCGCCGGCAACTGACGGTCAGTCGGCTGCGGCCGGCGACGAGACCAGCGAGCGCGCGACCAGGGCGAGCGCCCTGTCCGCCGTCATCGGCCGATGGAAATAATAGCCCTGCGCCTTTCGGCACCCCAGCCGGGCCAGCGTCGCCGCTTCCTCGGCGGTTTCCACCCCCTCGGCCGTGACTTCGATCGCCAATGTATCCGCCATCACCACGATGGCGCGAATGATCGACGCCGACCGCTCGTCCGTGCCGACATTGTGAACAAAGCTGCGATCGATCTTCAACCGATTGAACTCGTGATGGCGCAGATAGCCGAATGACGAATAGCCCGTACCGAAATCGTCGAGGGTCATGCCCAGGCCAAGCGCGCGCAGACGGTTCATCGCCTGCACGACCATGCGGTTGTTCTCCATCACCACGTTCTCGGTCACCTCGAAATCGATCCGGCCGGGCGAGATGCCATGAGTTGCGAGCGCGCGGGCGACGTCATCGGGCAGGTTCGGATGCATCAGCTGCACTGGAGACATGTTGAGCGAGACACCGATCGACGTCGGCAGCTGGCCGGCAAAAGCGCAGCCGGTACGGATCACCCAGTCGCCGATGGCGCTGATCAGCCCGGTTTC
This sequence comes from Sphingomonas sanxanigenens, assembly GCA_037190805.1. GTDB lineage: Bacteria > Pseudomonadota > Alphaproteobacteria > Sphingomonadales > Sphingomonadaceae > JBBCJR01. The sequence goes on from JBBCJR010000005.1 coordinate 127,752, forward strand.
CTCGGCCACCGGAACGAACGTGCTGGGCGGGATGATTCCCATGCGCGGATGCTGCCAGCGCAGCAGCGCCTCGAACCCCACCGGCGTTGCCTGCTCGAGATCGACGATCGGCTGATATTGCAGCTGGAATTCACCCCGATCGAGGGCGTCGCGCAGGTCGACCGCCATCTGCGCGCGAAAGTCGGCATGATGCTTCAGCTCGGGTCCATGGGCGATTGCCTGGCCACGGCCGTTGCGCTTGGCGGCATAGAGCGCTCTGTCTGCCGCGCCGAACAGCGCGTCCGCGTCCTCGCCGTCCATCGGGCTGACCGCCAGCCCGACGCTGGCACCGATCCTGACCGGCGTGTGGGAGACGTAGAATGGATGCGACAGCGCATCGACGACGGCATGGCCGATCCGGTTCGCGACGCCGGTAATGTCGCTGAGCCCGGACAACACGATCGCGAACTCGTCCCCGCCCAGTCGGCCGACGATCGCGTCCCGCGCGTCTCCATCGACCGCGAAGCGCAACCGCGAGGCGATCTGGCGCAGCAGCCGGTCGCCGAAATCATGACCAAAGGTGTCGTTGACCGGCTTGAAGCGATCCAGGTCGATGAACAGCAGCGCGGTGCCGTTTCCGCCCGCCGCCGACAGCGCCAGCGCCGCCGTCAGTTCCTCCATCACCGCACGCCGGTTGGGCAGCCCCGTCAGCATGTCGATGCGCGCCGCCCGGTGCAGCTCCTCGCGCGAGCGTTGGGCTTCGGTCACGTCCGAACTGATGCCGATATAGCCGTTGGGCTCACCCTCGACATTGACGCGGCCATGACCGGAAATGGACAGCCAGCGATCCTCGCCATTGATCGGCACCGGCAGCAGATGGCCATGCAACGGCTCGCCAGCCTCGATGATTCCGGCAACCTCGTGGATCAGCGTCAGCCGATAGGGGTCGCCCGCATAATGCGCGCGCAGATAGGGAAACCAGTCAATCGCCTGAATCTCGGTCGGCGTGCGTCCGAGAGCCGCGGTAAAGCGCGCGGAAGGCGCGCGGACCTTGCCATCCGGTTCCAGCTCAAACAGCCATTCGGTGCCGTTGGTCTCGAACTCGCGCAGCAGCAGCGCGACTTTTTCCTCGCTGGATCGCGCCTCATGCTCCTTGGCGATCAGGTCGAGGATCAACCGGCATTGCACTCCCGTGGTCCGGATCAGCAGGATGGAGAAGATCACCGCCATCGGCACGAAACCCGTGGGCATGCTGTCAGGCGAGGCCAGGGCCTTCACCACCAGCGGCATCTGGGCAAACACGATATAGGGGAGCGCGGCCGCCGGGGTTGCCGCCAGCAACTGCGCGCCAGCGGCAATGATGCCGATCTGGGCGGCGAGCAGCAGCACCAGCTGCGCGGTGGTGGCATCATCTATCAGATCCGCGAGCAGGCAACCGCACAGCGTCGCCATCGCCATCGATTCGATCGCCAGTCGTCGCATCCGGGTATAGGCCGCCGACACGGCCTCTTCCTTGAGACTTCGCCAGCCAACCAGCCGAAAAACAGCCAACGCGACGATGGCAACACCCACGCCGATCGCGATCGGATTGTCGCGCATGTGTGGAAACAGGGCGAACAGCAGCAGCACGACCCCGCTGATGCCAACCATCGAGGCCGGGAACAGCCGGCTGGTGATCGCCAGCCGTTCGGCCAGGAATCGCGATGAGGTCACGCTCGAGCGCGGATCGCCAAGCAGATCCGCCTTCAGCATCCGCCACAACATACGCGCCACCCTGTTACACGCCGGTAAGGCCCGACACGCCCACCGTCTACGACACAAGATCAACAAACCCTTAAAGGGTCGTAACCAATGTGAAGGTGATGTGACGTGCCCCCTCTGGCCGTGGCTTGCCGGGCGGTGACCCGGACGGCATGGTCGCGCCTGCCATCAACCGGAGGATTCCCGCCCATGACCGCCCCGTCCCGCCGTATCGCCTTCATCGGTCTGGGAGTCATGGGCGCACCGATGGCGGGGTATCTTGCCCGCGCCGGGCATGAGCTGACGGTCTATAACCGCACGCCCGAGAAGACAGCGGCCTGGGTGGCGCGGCATGGCGGCAGGGCCGCACCGACCCCGGCGGCGGCGGCGGAAGACGCCGATGTGGTCGTCACGATCGTCGGAGCCGACGCCGATCTTCGCGCCGTGACGCTCGGCCCCGAAGGGGCGTTTGGCGCGATGAGCCCAGGCACGCTGTTCATCGACCATACGACGGTGTCGGCAGACATTGCCCGCGAGCTGGCCCGTGCGGCGGCGACACGCGGCGTTCTGGCCGTCGACGCGCCGGTGTCGGGCGGTCAGGCAGGGGCGGAAAACGGCCAGCTGACGATCATGGCCGGCGGCGCGGACGACGCCTTCGCGGCGGCGCAGCCCGTGATGACCGCCTATGCCCGCCGCATCGGCCATATGGGCGGCCCCGGCACCGGCCAGCTGACCAAGATGGTCAACCAGATCTGCATCGCCGGCATCCTCCAGGGCCTGTCGGAAGCATTGAACTTCGCCCTCGCCGCCGGGCTCGACACTCGCGCCGTGATCGACGTCATCTCGAAGGGCGCGGCCCAGAGCTGGCAGATGGACAATCGCGCCGCGACGATGGTCGAGGGCGCCTTCGACTTCGGCTTCGCGGTCGACTGGATGCGCAAGGATCTCGGTCTCGCTCTCGACGAAGCCCGTCGCCTCGGCATCACGGCACCGCTGACGGCACTGGTCGACCAGTTCTATGGAGACGTTCAGGCCATGGGCGGCGGCCGCCAGGATACGTCTTCGTTGATCCGCCGGTTTCGGGGATAGGGCTGTTTCTTGAGCGTGCGCGACACCAGCACGCGCGCCCATCCGACCAACCGCCAACCTATTTCAAGATACGTCCGTGAGTGTCGACGTGGGCGCGCGGGCCGGTGCTGCGTACGTTGCAAACCCTTAACCGATCATCCGCCGCAGCGTCGCGATCCGATCCGCCTCGGCCGCCGGCTTGTCGCGGCGGATGCGGCTGATGCGGGGGAAGCGCATGGCGAGGCCGGACTTGTGCCGACGCGAGTCGTGGATGCTGTCGAACGCCACCTCCAGCACCAGCGTCTTCTCGACCTCGCGCACCGGACCGAAGCGCTGCGTGCTGTGGGTGCGCACGAACCGGTCCAGCTCGCGCAGCTCCTCGTCGGTGAAGCCCGAATAGGCCTTGCCCACCGGCAGCAGTTCGCCGCCCCGCGCCGGGTCGTCCGTCCAGCAGCCGAAGGTATAGTCGGAATAGAAGCTTGACCGTTTGCCGTGCCCGCGCTGCGCATACATCATCACGCAGTCGGCGACGAGCGGATCGCGCTTCCACTTGTACCACAGGCCGGTCTTGCGCCCGCCGACATAGGGGCTGTCGCGACGCTTCAGCATCAACCCCTCGATCGCGGCGTCGCGGGCACCGCCGCGCAGCCGGGCGAGCGCCTCGAAATCCTCTGCCTCGACCAGCGCCGACAGGTCGAAGCGGTCCGTATCGAGGCCGGCGACAAACGTCTCAAGGCGCTTCCGCCGCTCGTGCCACGGCAACGGGCGCAAATCCTCCTCGCCCTCGATGAGGATGTCGTAAAGCCGGACGAAGGCCGGAAAGTCGGCCAGCATCCGCGCCGACACCGTCTTGCGGCCCAGCCGCTGCTGAAGGGCGTTGAAGCTGGCGGCCTCACCGCCCTGCGCGGCCCCCCGCACCAGCAGTTCCCCGTCCACCGCGCCCGCCGTGGCGAAGGCGGCGGCGACATCGGGAAAGGCTCGCGTCACATCGTCGCCGCCCCGGCTGTACAGGCGCGTCTGCCCGGCGACATGGACCAGCTGGACCCGAATGCCATCCCACTTCCATTCCGCCGCATAGTCGGCGAGGTCGAGCTTCACCTCCTCCAGCGGATGGGCGAGCATGAACGGCCGGAAGACCGGCGTGCCGGCCAGGGTAGGCTGCGCGCCGCGACCTTCGGCCCAGGCGAAGATCGGCAGATAGGGCGGGTCGATGCCGTGCCACACCTCCTCCACCGCCTCGACATCTAGGTCGAAGGCGTTGGCGAGCGCGGTCTTGGCGAGCCGCGCCGATATGCCGACGCGCAGGCCCCCGGTCGCGAGCTTGAGCAGCGCGAAGCGACCCGAAGCATCGAGCCGGTCGAGCATATCGGCCAGCACTGCCGGCGCCTCGCTGCGTCCGAGCGTCCGCAGCCGTTCGACGACACCCGCCACCGTAAGCGGCGGCCCAGCCGGCGGCGGATCGGGCGCCGGCCACATCAGCGACGCGGTTTCGGCCAGATCGCCGACATAGTCGCGGCTCATGGCGAACAGCACCGGATCGCAGCGCGCCTCCACCAACGCCTTGACGGCGGCCGCCTTCACCGCCGGCAAATCGACCTCGCCCGTCAACGCGGCCAGCGCCCACCCGCGGTCAGGATCGGGCGTCTCGCGAAGGTAATCCGCGATCAGTTTCAGCTTGGTGAGACGTGAGCGGGTATAGACCAGCGCGTCGAGCAGGCGGGCCAATTCATCCATGTCACGTCGCCGTTCTGCCGCGCGCCGCCGGCTCCTGCCCACCCCTTCGATCCGACATGCGTCCCGCGCTCATCCTTTCCCGACGGCGCGCGGCAGGGGCGCACGCTCCCGGCATCAACCCGTGGCCGCGACGGTTCGTTCCGGCGCGGGAACGCCCTTCCGGGCCCATCGTTCTAGACGGCAAGATATCAGGAGGAGGATGCGGCGATGATGGCCTTCACGATCAACCAATGGATCATCCTCGGCCTCGTGCTGCTGCTGGGGTTCGTGCTGGGCTTCGCCAGCCGATCCGGTGGCCGACGCTGGCGGGAGCGCTATGAGGCCGAGGCCGAACAGCGATCGCGGATCGAGGCGGAGCGTGAGGCCCTCGACAGTCGCATCGCCGCGGCCAATGACCGCATCGCCGAACTGGAACGCGATCGGCCGATCACCGCCGGTCTTGCACCGGGCGGAATGGCGGCAGCCGTAGCGGGCAGCGACGATCTGTCGCTGATCCACGGCGTCGGCCGGGGCGGCGAGACGCGGCTCAACGAACTGGGCATCCACCGTTACGCCCAGCTGGCGGGCCTGACCGACACGGACGCCGCCGCGCTGGAAGGCCGGCTCGGTGCCGAGCCCGGCCTGATCACCCGCGAGCAGTGGCGCGAACAGGCGGCCCTGCTGCGCGACGGCAAGGCCGAGGAGTGGCGCACCCAATGGCATACGCCGTGATGGCGCGCTACTGACCAGCTGCGGCGGAAGGCACCGCAGGGTTTAGAACTGGTCAGCAAGGCTGAATCCGGCTCCAGCTCAATCAAGCGCCGCCTGCGCCGCCGCCAGCCGCGCGATCGGCACCCGGTAGGGCGAGGCCGAGACATAATCGAGGCCAAGGGTCGCGCAGAAGGCGATCGACGCCGGATCGCCGCCATGCTCGCCGCAGATTCCCAGCTTGATGTCCGGCCGTGTGGCCCGACCCCGCTCGGCGGCAAGGGTGATCAACTCGCCCACGCCCTCGACATCGAGGCTGACGAACGGATCACGGGCATAGATGCCGCGCTCGACATAGGTCGAAAGGAAGCGCGCCGCATCGTCACGGCTGACGCCCAGCGTCGTCTGGGTGAGGTCGTTGGTCCCGAAGCTGAAGAACGCGCCCGCCTCGGCGATCTCGCCCGCCTTCAGCGCGGCACGGGGCAGCTCGATCATCGTGCCGACCAGATAGTCCAGCGTCCGGCCGCGCTCGGCGAACACAGCCTTTGCCTGGGCGTCGATCACCGCCTTCATCAGGTCCAGCTCGCGCCTGGTCCCGACCAACGGCACCATCACCTCCGGGATCGGCGCCTCGCCGGTCTGCTCGGCGACGTCGACCGCCGCCTCGAAGATGGCGCGCGCCTGCATTTCGTAGATTTCCGGATAGGTCACGCCCAGCCGGCAGCCACGATGGCCCAGCATCGGGTTGAATTCGTGCAACTCGGCCGCGCGCCGTCTCAGCGCCTCGACCGACAGGCCGGTCGCCCGCGCCACCTCGTCGAAATCGGCGTCGGCGTGGGGCAGGAATTCATGCAGCGGCGGATCGAGCAGCCGGATCGTCACCGGCAGCCCGGCCATGATCGCGAAGATCTGGGCAAAGTCCGACCGCTGTTCGGGCAGCAGCTTGTCGAGTGCGGAACGGCGGCCCGCCTCGTCCTCGGCCAGGATCATCTGACGGACGGCGGTAATGCGGGCGGCATCGAAGAACATATGCTCGGTGCGGCACAGACCGACACCCTCTGCGCCGAAGCCGCGCGCCGCCCGGCAGTCGGCCGGGGTCTCGGCATTGGCGCGGACGCGGAGCTTGCGGACCGCATCGGCCCAGCCCATCAGCGTGCCGAAGTCGCCGGCCAGCTCCGGCTCCACCGTCGCCACCTCGCCCAGCATGACCTCACCCGACGCGCCGTCGATGGTGATGATGTCGCCTTCCCTGACCTCGCGTCCGCCGACGCGAAACGCCCTCGCCTTGGTGTCGATGGCCAGCGCGCCGACGCCCGACACGCAGGGCCGGCCCATGCCGCGCGCCACCACGGCGGCGTGGCTGGTCATGCCGCCACGCGCGGTCAGGATGCCGCGCGCCGCATGCATGCCATGAATGTCCTCGGGGCTGGTTTCGATCCGGACGAGGATCACCCCCTCGCCCTGTCCCGAACGCCGCTCCGCCGTGTCGGCATCGAACACCACCGCGCCCGACGCCGCGCCGGGCGACGCGGGCAGGCCGCGCGCGACCACGTCGCGCGGCGCGTTGGGGTCGAGCGTGGGGTGAAGCAGCTGGTCGAGCGCGCTCGGGTCGACGCGCTTGATCGCCTCCTCGCGGCTGATCAGCCCTTCGGTCGCCATGTCGACCGCGATCTTGAGCGCGGCCTTGGCCGTGCGCTTGCCCGAACGGGTCTGCAGCATCCACAGCTTGCCCTGCTGGACCGTGAACTCGATGTCCTGCATGTCGCAATAATGGGTTTCGAGGATGTCGAAGACCCGGGCCAACTCGGCATAGGTCTCGGGCATCGCCTCTTCCATCGACAAGGGCCTGGCGCCCGCCCTCTCGCGCGCCGCCTTCGTCAGATATTGCGGTGTGCGGATGCCGGCGACCACGTCCTCGCCCTGGGCGTTGATCAGGAACTCGCCATAATAAGCGCGCTCGCCGGTCGACGGGTCGCGGGTGAAGGCGACGCCGGTGGCCGACGTCTCGCCCATGTTGCCGAACACCATCGCCTGGACGTTGACCGCCGTGCCCCAGTCGCCCGGAATGTCGTTGAGGCGGCGATAGACCTTGGCCCGGTCCGACTGCCACGATCCGAACACCGCGCCGATGGCGCCCCACAGCTGCTCATGGGCATCCTGCGGAAAGGGGCGGCCCAGGCCCTCCTCGACCAGCGTCTTGTAGCTGCCGACCAGCGCGCGCCAGTCATCGGCGCTAAGGTCGGTGTCGAGCGTGAGGCCCTTGTCCTCCTTGGCGATCTCCAGCGCTTCCTCGAACGCATAATGGTCGAGGCCGAGGACGACGTTGGAATACATCTGGATGAAGCGGCGATAGCTGTCCCAGGCGAAGCGGGCATCGCCCGACACCGCCGCCAGCCCCTCGACCGTGGCGTCGTTGAGACCGAGGTTCAGGACCGTGTCCATCATCCCCGGCATCGACACCCGCGCGCCCGAGCGCACCGACACCAGCAGCGGGTCGGCGGGATCGCCGAAGCGCTTGGCCGTAACCGCCTCGATATGAGCGAGGCCATTGGCGACCTCGACCTTCAGCGACTCCGGAAAGCTCTGCCCGTCCTCATAATAGCGGGCGCACATGGCGGTGGAGATGGTGAAGCCCGGCGGCACCGGCAGGCCGATGGAGGCCATGCCGTCGAGATTGGCGCCCTTGCCGCCCAGCAAGGTCTTGTCGCCCTTGCCGCCATCCGAAACGCCGCCGCCGAAGCGATACACATATTGGGTCATGTCGTCTCCCACGCGCTGGCCGGCACCGCCGCCCGCACTATCCCTCGATCCGCGAGAAATCGGCGACGCGGTGCACCGCGTCCCGCACCTGTGCCAGCATCCCCAATCGCGCCGCCCGCTTCTGCGGGTCTGCGTCATTCACCGTGACGGCCTCGAAAAAATCGTCGATCGGCGCGCGCAGGCTGGCCAGCGCCGCCATCGCGCCCTCGAAATCCTCGGCCACGACCGCCGCCTCGGCGCGTGGCCCCGCCGCCGCCAGCGCCGCGACCAGCGCCGCCTCGGCCGGCTCCGGCGCATAGCTCAGCGCCTGCGCGGTGGCAGCAGCGCCGTCCTTCTTCTCCTCGATGCGGAGGATATTCGCCGCCCGCTTGTAACCGGCAAGCAGGTTGGCGCCGTCGTCGGTGGCGATGAACGTTTCTAACGCTCTCATACGCGAGCCAAGTCGAGATAAGTCGGCATCATTTGTTGCCGCCACAACTGCATCAATCAAATCAACTCGACCGCCCGCTGCTCGATTCTGAAACTTCCAACGGTCAATCAGAAAATCTATCACGTCTCTGGGTGCGATTTTCTGCAGATCAATACGCAGATGCTTGGACAAAATTATAAACATCGCGCCAAGACCGGCTCTACGAAGGGCAAAGGGATCCTTAGAACCAGTCGGCTTCTCATCTATCGAGAAGAATGCAATTAGCGTATCCAGCTTGTCTGCCAAAGAAAGCGCTGTTGCCACCGGAGTTTTCGGGTTGGTTCCGTAATGGTCGCGGATGGCGTCGGCGACGGCGCCGGGCAGGCCCTCGGCGCGGGCGTAGTAGCCGCCCATGACGCCTTGCAGTTCCGGGAACTCGCCGACCATGCCGGTGACGAGGTCGGCCTTGGCGAGGCGGGCGGCCTGTTCGGCCTGTTCGGGGTCGGCGCCCTTGACGATGCCCTGCTCCGCCAGCCAGCGGGCAAGTTTCGCCACCCGCTCGACCTTGTCGGCGACGGTGCCCAGCTTCTCATGGAAGGTGATCTGGGACAGCTTCTCGGCTTGGGCCGCCAACGGCGTCTTCAGGTCCTGTTCCCAGAAGAACTTGGCGTCCGACAGGCGCGCGGCCAGCACCTTGCGGTTGCCGGCGACGATCGCCTTGCCGCCGTCGGAAGCGACGATGTTGGCGACGCAGACGAACGCCGGCGCCAGCCCGCCATCGGCGCGCGAGGCGGCGAAATATTTCTGGTTGGTGCGCATGGTGAGCTGGATCACCTCGCGCGGGACGGCGAGAAAGCTCTGGTCGAAATCGCCCAGCAGCGGCACCGGCCATTCGGTGAGGCCGGCATTTTCTTCCACCAGACCCTCGTCATCGACCAGCGTCAGCCCGGCATCGACTGCCGCCGCGCGGGCGCCGTCGCGGATGATGCGGGCGCGCTCCTCATGGTCGAGGATGACGTGGCCGGCGCGCAGCTTCACCGCATAGTCGTCGGCGCCGCCGATGGTGATGGGCCCCTGATGCAGCGTCCGGTGACCGGCGGTGACGCAGCCGGAGCGGATGCCCGCCGCCTCCACCGCGATCACCTCCGCATCCAGCATAGCGATGATGCCTTGCAGAGGCCGCACCCAGCGCGGCGAGGCGGTCGACAGCGACGCCGCGCCCCAGCGCATGGACTTCGGCCACGGCAGGTCGCGGACGATCGCTTCCACCACCTCGACCAGCACGGCCGTGGTGGCGCGGCCCGGCCGCTCGATCACCGCATAGAGAAAGCGTCCCTTGGGGTCCTCGCGTTCCTCCACCTGGTCGCGGGAAAGGCCGGTCGATTTCAGGAAGCCTTCGATGGCCTGCGCCGGCGCGTCCGCCTTCGGCCCGCGCCGCTCCTCGGCCACCGCCGCCGTCGCCGCGGGCAGGCCCCGCGCGATCAGCGCCAGCCTGCGGGGGGTCGAGAAGGTCTCGACCGGCGGCACCTCAAGCCCCGCCGCCGCCAGCTTCTCGGCGAACAGGCGGGCAAGGTCGGCGCGCGCCTTCGCCTGCATGCGGGCGGGGATTTCCTCCGACCACAGCTCAAGCAGGAAATCAGCCACGGGCGGCCTCCTCAAGCCAGCCATTCTTTGCCATCCACGCCGTGCAGGCGCCTTTGGCAAGGTCACGGACGCGGCCGATATAGGCCTGCCGCTCGGCGACCGAGATGACGCCGCGCGCCTGCAGCAGGTTGAACAGGTGACTGGCCTTGATCGCTTGCTCATAGGCCGGCAGCGGCAGCGCCGCCGCGATCAGCGCCTGACAGGTCTCCTGCGCCTCACGGAACTGACGCAGCAGGATGTCGACAGGGGCGTGTTCGAAATTATAGGCGCTGAACTGGCGCTCATTTTCCAGGAACACGTCGCCATAGGTCGTTCCGGCGTCGTTATAGGCAAGGTCGTAGACCGAATCGACGCCCTGGATATAGGTCGCCAGCCGTTCGAGGCCGTAGGTGATCTCGCCGGCCACGGGCTTGCAGTCATAGCCGCCGACCTGCTGGAAATAGGTGAACTGCGTCACCTCCATCCCGTCGCACCAGACTTCCCAGCCCAGCCCCCATGCGCCCAGCGTCGGGCTTTCCCAATCATCCTCGACGAAACGGATATCATGCTTCGTGCGGTCGATGCCGATGGCGTCGAGGCTGCCCAGATACTGGTCGACGATATCGACCGGGGCCGGCTTCAGGATCACCTGGAACTGGTAATAATGCTGGAGGCGGTTCGGATTCTCGCCATAGCGGCCGTCGGTCGGGCGACGAGACGGCTGGACATAGGCAGCGTTCCATGGCTCAGGCCCCAGCGCGCGCAGCGTCGTCGCCGGGTGGAAGGTCCCGGCCCCCATCTCGACATCATAGGGCTGAAGCACCACGCAGCCGCGCGCGCCCCAATAGTCCTGCAAGGTCAGGATGAGATTCTGGAAGCTGAGCGGCTTGGGTCGGTCCAAGGCGTGCCTGTCCTCATAGGATATGATGCCGGGGGCTTTGCCGCCTCGACCGGCAAGGGTCAAGCGGTGGAAAGACTGGCGCGAACCAAGCGGCACGCTATGACCGACGGCGATGATCTTCCGCTTCGTCCTGCTCATCCTCGCCCCCGTCTTGCTGATCGGCGCCGCGCCGCCTGTACCGGAGGCACGCCCGGCCCTGTGGCGGGTCGCCGACGAGGACACCACCATCTGGCTGGTCGGCACCATCCACGCCCTGCCGCCGGGCCTGGTCTGGCGCACCGGACGGCTGGCCGAGGCGCTTGACGGCGCCGACTCGCTGGTGGTCGAGATGGTGCCGCCCGAAGACCCCGGCGCCCTCGGCCAAGTGATGACCCGGCTTGGTATGCCGTCAACGCCGCCCCCGCCCCTGACGGAGCGGGTGGATGCGGACAAGCGCGAGGCGCTGGCCACGCTGATCGGACGCACGGGCATGCCCACAGGCATCCTCGACCGCATGAAGACATGGTTCGCCGCCGTCGCGCTGATGGGGCCGCTGATCGTCGAAAGCGGCGCCGATCCGGCCAGCGGCCTCGACCGGTTGCTGATCGACGACGCCCGCCGGCGCGGCCTTGCCGTCGAGGGGCTGGAGACCGCCGAACAGCAGTTCGGTTTCTTCGACGCCCTGCCGGAGGCGGAGCAGCGCGCCTTTCTGTCAGGCGTCGTCGAAGATGCCCCGACCGCCCGCGATCAGTTCGCCCGGATGACCGACGCCTGGGCGAAAGGCGACGTCGTCCGCCTCGCCGCCTTTGCCGACGAGGATCTGGGCCGCACGCCGGCGCTGCGCGAAACGTTGCTGGTCAACCGCAACCGCAATTGGACGAAGGTCCTGAAGGCACGGCTCGACCGACCAGGCATCGTTCTGGTCGCGGTCGGCGCCGCGCATCTGGTCGGCGACGACTCGGTCCAGCAGATTCTGGCGGCCGATGGCATCGTTGCCCAGCGTATCCAGTAACCGTGCCGCCCGTGCCCTGCGGCCTTGTGTTTTCGGCGATCCGGCCCTATAGGCCGCCCGCCCGCATGGTCATCCCTGGAGGCGTGCGCGGCAGGTTCCAGATCCAGTTTTATCGGAGAATGACATGAGCGATCAGATGACGCTCGCAGCCGAGACGCGTGAAGGGGTTGGCAAGGGAGCCTCCCGTGCGCTGCGTCGCGACGGCCGCGTGCCCGCCGTGATCTACGGCGACAAGAAGGACCCGGTTGTGATCCACGTCGAGGAAAAGGCGCTGGTTCGCCTGCTCGGCACCGGCCACTTCATGAACTCGGTGGTGATGATCGAGAACGGCGGCAAGCCGATCCGCACCCTGCCGAAGGACGTCGCCTTCCACCCGGTCAGCGACCGGCCGATCCATGTCGACTTCCTGCGCATCTCCGAGCACGCCAAGGTCCACGTCAACGTGCCCGTGGTGTTCACCGACGAAGAGGAAAGCCCCGGCCTGAAGCGCGGCGGCGTCCTCAACATCGTCCACCACGACCTCGACCTGGTGGTCGATGCCGCCCATATCCCGAGCGAGATCAGCATCTCGCTGAAGGGCCGCGACGTGGGCGACACCATCCACATCAGCGACGTCACCCTGCCGCGCGGCGCCACTGCCGGCACGGCCGAAGCCGACCTTACCATCGCCACCATCGTCGCCCCGTCGGCGCTCAAGTCGTCGGAAGGCGACAATGAGACCACGGCCGCCGAGGCGGACGAAGAGGCCTGAGACTGACGGTCCGGCGGCCATGCGGTCGCCGGACCTTCCCTCACCGCCATGCAGCTCTGGGTCGGCCTCGGCAATCCGGGCGCGCAATATGCGCTCAACCGGCACAATGTCGGTTTCATGGCGGTGGATGCGATCGCCGAAATCCACGGGTTCGAGCCCTGGAAGCGCGCTTTTCAGGGCTGGAGTTGCCAGGGTCGTGTCGGCAGCGACCGCCTTGTCCTGCTGAAACCCGCGACGTTCATGAACGAAAGCGGCCGCGCGGTCGGCGAAGCAGCGCGCTATTTCAAGATCGACCCGGCGGACGTCACCGCGTTCCATGACGAGCTCGACCTCGCGCCCATGAAGGTGAAGGTGAAGACCGGCGGCGGCACCGCCGGCCACAACGGCCTGCGCTCGACCGAATCGCATCTGGGCACGGCGGACTTCCGCCGTGTTCGCATCGGTATCGGCCATCCCGGGTCGAAGGATCGGGTGACCGGTCATGTCCTGGGCAATTACGCCAAGGCCGAGATTGACCCCCTCGCCGACCTGCTCGGCGCCATCGCCGCCGAGGCGCCGTGGCTGGCCGCCGGTGACGACGCACGGTTCATGAACGAGGTCGCGCTGCGGCTGGCGGACGCATGACCGTCCGGGCCCTGTTCCAGACCCTGTTCTATGAAGATCGGCTGGCCGACGACGCCCTGATCGGCGATCTCGCCGATGCCTGCCGCGACCTCGCCGCCGAGGATCGTGCCGGCCGCGCCTGGTCGAAGGCGCACGGCTATCGCGGCTATACCTCCTACGCCTCGCTTGCCGACCTGCCGGAACGCGATCCGCGCTTCGCCGATCTGCTGCGCCCGCTCGGCCGCCATGTCGCCCGGTTCGCGGAGGCCTGTGCCTTCGACCTCGGCGGTCGGCGGCTGAAGCTCGACAGCCTGTGGGTCAACGTCCTGAAGCCGGGCGGCATGCATTCGGGTCATATCCATCCGCACAGCGTGGTCTCGGGCACGCTCTATGTCGCCGTCCCGCCCGGCTCCGGGTGCCTGAGGCTGGAAGATCCACGTCTGCCGACCCTGATGGCCGCCCCGACTCGCCGTCCCGACGCACTGGAAGCCTTGCAGCCCTTCATTCGCGCACGCCCCGAGACCGGCAGCCTGTTCCTCTGGGAGAGCTGGCTGCGCCACGAGGTCGAACCCAATGGCGCCAAAGCCGACCGGATCAGCATCAGCTTCAACTACCGGGTGTAGGACAAGGCCGATCCCGGTCCGACTGGTGCGGCACCGAGCCCACATCCGCCCAGCCGCCATTTCGGGATCGGGCACAGACACCCCCGCATCTCCGGCTAGTCTTCGCTAGAATCGTCGTCGCCGTCGTCAGCAACACTGTCCATCCCTCCACGGCCCCAAAGCGCCAGCGACGCGGCGTCGGTTCGACCGGCATCGATCAACGACAGCAGCCGCGTCGCCCGTTCAGCGCCTGCGGCTGAGCCATGGCGCGAGAAGGTCAGCGGCATCAGTAGGGCGCGTGCCTCCCGCGGCTTGTCATCGCGCAAATACTGCATCACCGCCTGCATCCTGAGGCCATCATCTTGCGGTGCGAGTTCAACGGCCCGGTGCAGACCCGCCACTGCCGCCGGCGTAGGCGCTTCGCCCGCCCACCCGAAGCTGTGATAATAAAGCACCAGCGGCCAGGCCCGATCGTTATCAATGCGATTGGCGCTGACCAGCCAGCCTCGCGCTTCGCGCCATTGCGCGGCGTCATCGACCCCGGCCTTGTCCAGTCGGCGAAGGCGCGCGCGCGCCTTATAGAGCAGCGCCTCAAGAAATTGTGGCCGGGCGGCCAGCGCGCGATCAGCAGCTGCTTCGGCCGCATCGTCATTGCCGACATCATATTCGGTTTCGGCCAGAAGCACCTGAACGTCCGGGTCGTCGGCAAAGGGCTCCGCCAGCCGCCGCGCCTCGACGACGAGTTCGGCGGCTTCTTCTTCGTTGACGCCACGATCGGTTTTCATCCGCACAGCGATCGTCGCCGCCTCACCAGGAGTAAGCGAGCGGACGGAGACAGGGCCGACCGGAAGGTCGGCGGCGGGAATCCGTGCATAGCTGAGCCGGAGACGCTCCAGATAGCGGTCCAGTTGCTTCTCCAGCGCATCCAGATCCCCGAACGCGCGCTCCGCCGCTTCAAGACTGGAGATGCCTTCGTTCATCAGCGCCAGATAGCGACTCAACTGGCCGCCGCGGTTGGGTTCGAAGGCCAGATAGTGAACCATCAGCCAGCCGCGACCATAGAGTGCCTCGCGCTGGGCCGAACCGAGTTTTTCCGCCGGCGCGAGCATTTCCCTGAGCGGCAACGGCTTGCCGTTCAGCAGTCCGTAAGCACGATGCCGGGGTGGCTTGCCATAGTCCAGATCGCCATCGTCGGTGAACTCGGCCGTGGCGACGAACTCGGCAAACCCCTCGACATACCATGGTGGATAGATGGCGGCGTAGTTCCGCAGCATGAAATGATGAGCGTATTCGTGCTTGAGGATGGTTTCGGAGTCGAGATCCCAAGACCCTGCGCTCGAACGGCGCGATACGAAGGCCACAGTTCCGCTGGCACGCGCCATGTAGAAGCCGACGACATTGCCGGCTTTGCTACCGTATAGCTTCTGCAAGGCTCCGTCCCCGCGAACCACATAGACGGTCAGGCGGTTGGAGGTGTCGCCCTCCTGCTCCGGCATCCCGTAAAGCATGCGCAGCGCCTGATCGAAGCGTTCCAGCCGAGCGGCGTAGCGCTCCATCCAGGCTGGCGGCGCATCCGCGATCAGACGAAAATGCGTCGTCGTGGCTTCCATCCAGGCGGCATGCGCCGGCGAGGCCGTTATCAGGATCGCAAGAAAGACGGCGAGCGTACGTGCCATTGTCATTCCCCCATCACGCCTGCTGACGCTAAACCGCGCCGGCCGTTACGCCAAGTCAACGATCGCCGCCCGACTGGCGCTTCGCCGACAAAACGCCTATCCGGCTCGCGATCGGGCCGCACCTGCGGCTGTTGGGAAGGCAAGGGTTCTAAGTCATGGGGTTTCGCTGCGGTATCGTCGGGCTGCCGAATGTCGGCAAATCCACCCTGTTCAACGCGCTGACCGAAACGGCGGCGGCGCAGGCGGCGAACTATCCCTTCTGCACCATTGAGCCGAATGTCGGCCAGGTCGCCGTGCCCGACCCCCGCGCCGACAAGATTGCCGCCATCGCCGGATCGGCCAAGATTCTGGAAACCCAGCTCGGCTTCGTCGACATCGCCGGGCTTGTGCGCGGCGCCTCGAAGGGTGAAGGGCTGGGCAACCAGTTCCTGGCCAATATCCGCGAGGTGGACGCTATCGTCCATGTCCTGCGGTGCTTCGAGGATGGCGATATCACCCATGTCGAGGGCAAGATCGACCCGATCGCCGATGCCGAGACGGTTGATACCGAACTGATGCTCGCCGATCTCGAAAGCTTGGAGAAGCGCGTTCCCGCCTTCGCCAAGAAGGCCCAGCAGGGCGACAAGGAAGCCAAGGTCGCCGCCTCCGTCCTCGGGCAGGCGCTAGCGCTGCTGCGTGATGGCAAGCCCGCCCGGCTGACCGAACCGCGCGACGAGGACGAAGCCCGCGTGTTCCAGCAGGCGCAGCTGCTGACCTCGAAGCCGGTGCTCTATGTCTGCAACGTCGAGGAAAGCGCAGCCGCGAACGGCAACGCCCAGTCGGCCCGCGTGTTCGAGCGGGCGGCGGCGGAAGGGGCCGAGGCGGTGGTCATCTCTGCCGCGATCGAGGCCGAGATCGCCGGCATGGCGCCTGAGGATCGGCCGGCCTTCCTCGCCGACCTCGGCCTCGACGAAACCGGCCTCGCCCGCGTCATCCGCGCCGGCTACCGGCTGCTCGATCTCATTACCTTCTTCACCGCCGGGCCGAAGGAGACTCGCGCCTGGACCGTCGCCAAGGATGCCCGCGCACCCCAGGCCGCCGGCGCCATCCACAGCGATTTCGAGCGCGGCTTCATCCGTGCCGAGACGATCTCCTATGACGATTATGTCCGTCTGAACGGTGAAGCCGGCGCCCGCGAAGCCGGGCGGCTGCGCTCCGAAGGCAAGGATTATGTCGTCCAGGACGGCGACATTCTTCTGTTCCGCTTCAACGTCTGACAATCTTCCCTCAACCAACGCTCGTCTAGGGTCGCGGGGGCAAGCGGGGAGCGACAATCAGGATGGCGACGGCATCGACCGACATTGCGGACCGGATGGTCGGGGGGCGCACCAAGCTTGACTGGCTCGAGGTTGGCCGGGGCTTTGCCGCGCTTGGTGTCGTCATCGCCCACTTCGACCCCTGGCGGGGTGGAACCGGCTTCTGGTCGCGGACCATGGACACCATCGCGCTGGGCGGGATGTGCGTCGAATTCTTCTTCCTGCTGAGCGGCTTCATCATCTTTTATGTCCATGGCCGGGATATCGGTCAGCCCGCCCGCGCGGGGCATTATGCCAGCCGACGCCTGATCCGGGTCATGCCGACCTACTGGGCGATGCTGGCGCTGGTTCTCGTCTTCAACCAGACGCTGCAAAACCCGGACTATCGCCACGACCTGACCGCGCCCTTTCTGATGCAGCAGATCTTCCTGCTGCCGGGAGAAGGGCTTGCGATCGGCCCCGCATGGACATTGCGGCACGAACTGCTGTTCTACATGCTCTTCGGGCTCGCCATCCTGAACCGTCGGCTCGGCACTGCGCTGATTCTGCTTTGGATGTCCGCCGTCGTCGTCCATTTCGTCCTGACAGGCGTGCCCGACGGACACATGATGTCGGCCACCGGCATCATCCTCCATCACTATAATCTTGATTTCCTGATCGGCATCGGCGCCGCGCTGGCCGTCCGCGCCAGCCGGCTGGGCCTGTACACGCTGGTCAGCAGCGCCTTGACGGCCCCGTTGTTTCTCGCATGGGCAGCCACCGGCTTCACCGACACGCTATGGCAGATTATGGCCTATAAGCCTCTGTTCGCGACGGTTCTGGGCGGCCTTATCATGCTGGCTCAGGCCAAAGTGCGGGCACCCGCTGTCCTTGTCCGGCTCGGCACCATCTCATACACACTCTATATCTCGCACGAGCTGGTCGGGGTGGTGATCAGCGGTGGCCTGAAGCGGCTGGGTCTGCGCACCGACGACACGCTTGCCATAAGCTATCTGGCCTCAGTGCTGATCGCCATTGCCGTCGCGACCCTGTTCTATCGCTGGTTCGAACGTCCGGTGCTGTATGGCCTGCGCGCAGCGATGGACGGACGGCCTCGTAAGGCGGCGACAGCCGGAAGCACAGCATGACCGCCGCGGCGCCCCGCGCCCGACAGGTGCCGCTTGACGCTGCCTCGGTGGCGATCGAGGGCGCCGTCGGACCCCGCAGCCGCCTGCCGGTTCTGGACGGCTGGCGGGGGATCAGCATCCTGCTTGTCCTAGCCACTCACATGCTGCCCGTGGGACCGAAGGCATGGCAGTTGAACCTGATGACCGGGCCGATGGGAATGAGCCTGTTCTTCACCCTCTCTGGCTTCCTGATCGTCAGCCTGCTGCTGCGCGACGATCATGTCGGCTATTTCCTGGTCCGTCGGGCGCTGCGGGTGGTGCCGCTGGCCTGGCTTTATCTGGCGTTTCTGCTCGGCCTGACGGGGGCTGACGCGATGCACTGGCTGACCAATTTCGGGTTTATCGCCAATCTGCCGCCTTTCTACCTCGTCGACCACGCCTCCCACTTCTGGAGCCTCGGGGTGGAGATGCAATTCTATGCCGGCGTTGCCCTGGTGGTGGCGGTGCTGGGGCGGCGGGGTCTGGCGCTGCTGCCGGTAATTGCGCTGGCCATTACCGGGTTCAGGATCAGCCAGGGCGAGACCGTGTCTATCGTCACCTGGTTCCGGGTTGACGAGATTCTGGCTGGGGCGACACTGGCACTGGTCTACAATGACCGCCTGCCGGTGTTGGCGACCGTGCTGGCCAGGATTCCGCTGCTGCCGACGGCCATCCTGTTCTGCCTGGCCTGTCACCCGGCGACGGGAGCGCTCGGCTATGCTCGCCCTTATCTCGGCGCGGCGCTGGTGGGCATCACCCTGTTCCAACGCCACCGGATTCTCGACCCGCTGCTGGCCTGTGCGCCGCTACGCTATGTCGCGACGATTTCCTACGCGCTTTACGTGATTCACCCAGCGACGATGATCGGCTGGCTGGGCTCCGGCGAGGGCTGGACGAAATATGCCAAGCGGCCGCTCAGCTTCGCGTTGACGTTCGGCCTCGCCCATCTGTCGACCTTTCATTACGAACGTCGCTTCCAGGATCTGGCGCGGCGGCTCAGCCGGCGGCAGGACATGACGGGACATGGCCAATGACCACATGGTTCGAGGATATCGAGATCGGAGAACGCAACCGCTTCGGTGCGTATCCGGTGACGCGCGAGGAAGTGATCGACTTTGCCTGCCGCTGGGACCCCCAGCCCTTTCACCTCGACGACGCGGCGGCGGCGCACACCCATTTCGGCCGCATCGCCGCCAGCGGTTGGCACAGCTGCGCGATGACAATGGCAATGCTGGTCGACTATTTCACCACCAGGCAGATCGCCTCGCTCGGCTCGCCGGGCATCGACGAGCTGCGCTGGGTGAAACCCGTCTATCCTGGCGACACGCTCAGCGTTGAATGGCATGTGGTGGACAAGACGGAATCGCGCAGCCGACCGGAAATGGGACGAATTTCCGTCGCCACCACCGTTTTCAACCAGAAGGACGAACCGGTGATGCGCTTTCAAAGCATGGCGCTGATCGCTCGCCGTCCCGCCGATTAGAGTGTTCGTTCAACCCTGAAAGTGCATTTGGAAATGCGCTTTTGGCGCAGGGCCGCACCGCCCGAAAACTCCACCCAGAACGACCCCACAGTGCCAGGCCCCGAACATGAAAGCGGCGCCCCGATCCGGGACGCCGCTTTCATTTTTTCTGCGCTGAACCGCGGGATCAATGCTTCTCGCGCGACCAGACGTTCTGGTAGGCGAGGAAGGCGAGAATGGTGGTGATCAACAGGAAGATCACAACCCCCACACCGGCCCGGTGACGGGCCTCCAGCTTCGGTTCGGCGGTCCAAACCAGGAAGGCCGAAACGTCGCGGCTCATCTGGTCAGCCGTCGACTTCGTGCCGTCGGCATAGGTCACCTGGCCGTCCATCAGCGGCGGCGGCATCGCGATGTTGAGGTTCGCGAAATAGGGGTTGTAGAACAACCCGTCGCCAGGACGATTGGCCTCGGGCAAATCCGCAGGCGGCTCCTGATAGCCCGTCAGCAGCGAGTGGAGATAAGCCGCGCCGCCATGACGCGCCTTGGCGATCAGCGACAGATCGGGCGGCATCGCATTGTTGTTCGCCGCGCGCGCCGCAACCTCGTTCGCATAGGGCGACGGGAAGTGATCCGCCGGGATACCCGGACGGGTCGCCGGCTCGCCCGTGTTGGGGTCGATCGACGGCACCGTGAACTGCTTCGCCAGCGCCTTCACCTCAGGCTCCGAGAAGCCGAGATCGCCAAGGCTGCGCAGCGCGACATAGTTCAGGCTGTGGCAGGCGGCGCAGACTTCCTTGTAAACCTGAAAACCGCGCTGCAGCTGCTGGCGGTCGAAGCGGCCGAACGGACCGTCCGAGGCCAGGGACAGCGGCTCCGGGTGCTTGTGGAAATGATGCACCGGATCCTCAGCCGTGGGCTGGGTTACATAGGTGATGAGCCCGGTGATCGCTCCGATCAACAGAACTCCGGCGAAAACGAGTCCGGCAAAAAAGCCGATGACGCGAACCATGGACCGATTACCCCCTTATTCGGCCGGCCGGGCGGCGAGCGTCGCCTCACCCGATCCATATGGCGCCGTTACCTGACCTTCGTCGCCCAGCACCGCGGCAGAGATCGAGCTGGGCAGCGGTTCGGGCCGCTCGATCCGCGCGATGATCGGCAGGATGACGAGGAAGTGCAGGAAATAATAGGCCGAAGCGATCTGGCTGATCATCACGAACGGCTCTTCGGCCGGCGCGCCGCCGCAATAGCCAAGGATCGCGACGTCGACGAGCAGGATCCAGAAGAACATTCGGAACGTCGGACGGTAGTTGCCGGAACGGACCGGCGAATTGTCCAGCCACGGCAGGAAGAACAGCAGCAGGATCGACGCGAACATCGCGAGCACGCCCCACAGCTTCGCCGGCAGGATGAAGTCGACGGTGAAGGCGCGCAGGATCGCGTAGAACGGCCAGAAATACCATTCCGGAACGATATGCGCCGGGGTCGAGAGCGGGTTCGCCTCGATGTAGTTGTCCGGATGCCCGAGGAAGTTCGGCCCGAAATAGACGACCAGCGCGAACACCAGCAGGAACACGGCCAGGCCGAAACCGTCCTTGGCGGTGTAATAAGGGTGGAACGGCAGGGTATCCTGCGGCCCCCTCACCTCGACGCCGGTCGGGTTCGACGACCCCGGAATGTGCAGCGCCCAGATGTGGAGGATGACCACGCCCGCGATCACGAACGGCAGCAGATAGTGCAGCGAGAAGAAGCGGTTGAGCGCGGCGTTGTCCGGCGCGAAGCCGCCCAGCAGCCAGGTCTGAATCGGCTCGCCGACCAGCGGGATGGCGCCGAACAGGCCGGTGATCACCTTGGCGCCCCAGAAGCTCATCTGCCCCCAGGGGAGCACATAGCCCATGAAGGCGGTCGCCATCATCAGCAGGAAGATAACGAGGCCGAGCATCCACACCATCTCGCGCGGCGGCTTGTATGAGCCGTAATAGAGGCCACGGAAGATGTGGATATAAACGACGATGAAGAAGAAGCTGGCGCCGTTTGCGTGGGCATAGCGGATCAGCCAGCCCGAGTTCACGTCGCGCATGATGTGCTCGACCGAGGCGAAGGCCACGCCGGCATTGGCGCCGTAGTGCATGGCCAGCACGATGCCGGTGACCAGCTGCAACACCAGCGCGAAGCCAGCGAGAACGCCGAAGTTCCAGAAATAGTTCAGGTTGCGCGGTACCGGATAGCCGGCGCCGATCGCATTATAGACGAAGCGCGGCAGCGGCAGCCGTTCGTCCAGCCAGCGCATGACGGGCTGCTTCGGCGTGTAGTGGTTGGCCCAGGGGAAGCTCATCTGTCTCTACCTCAGCCGACTTGGACGACGGTGTCGGATTTGAATGTGTATTCGGGCACTTCGAGATTGGTCGGCGCCGGACCTTTGCGGATGCGCGCCGCCGTATCGTAGTGCGAACCGTGGCAGGGGCAGAAATAGCCGCCATATTCGCCGCGATTCTCGCCTTCGCCCGCGCCCAGCGGCACGCAGCCGAGGTGGGTGCAGACGCCCATGGTGATCAGCCACTGATTGTGGCCTTCCTTGGTCCGATCGGCCAGCGTCTGCGGATCGCGCAGGTCCGAGACCGGCACCTTGTTGGCCGCGTCGATCTCGGCGGCGGTCAGATGACGCACGAACAGCGGCTGCTTGCGGAAGATCGTCTTGATCGCCTGACCCGGCTGAATCGCCGACACATCGACCTCGATGGAGGCGAGCGCCAGCACGTCGGCCGACGGGTTCATCTGGTTGATCAGCGGGATCGCCGCCGACACCGCGCCGACGCCCGCGAAGGAAACGGCGGCGATATTGATGAAATCACGACGCCGCACGGCGTCGCCATGTCCGTCGAGAGCGATATCGCCCGCGGCATTGTTCGAAGCTTCGGTCGTGGCCATTCCCATTCCCTGTGTCCGGCCGGGCCGGAAGACCCATCCTGTCAAGACAGCCGGTTGACCCGGCTTTCGGGCCGCCTGATAGCCGGGAGGAACGGCAATTGCCAACATCATATTTGCGCGGGCGTCCGCCCACCCTAGAAAGTCGGCCATGCGCCTTGTTCTCCACCAGCCCGATATGCCCGGAAATGTCGGCACGCTGCTGCGTCTGGCGGCCTGCCTGGAGGTTTCGGTCGACATCATCGAACCGTGCGGTTTTCCGTTCTCGGACAGGGGACTGAAGCGCGCGGGAATGGATTATGCCGCCGCCGCCCACATCACCCGGCACGACGACTGGGCAGCCTTTCGCACCGCCAGAACCGGCCGGCTGGTGCTGCTGACGGTCGAAGCCGACCAATCCCACCTCGATGCCGCCTACCGGCCGGACGACATGCTGATGGTCGGCAGCGAGGGGGCCGGTGTGCCGCCGGCGGTGCATGAGGCGGCGGACTTGCGCGTTCGCGTGCCGCTTGCCAAGGACATGCGCTCGCTGAATGTCGCCGTCGCCGCGGCGATGGTCCTCGGCGAAGCATTGCGCCAGACAGGACTGTTCCCACGCTCATGATCCAGCTCGACCCCCAGCAGCAGGCCGCACGCGACTGGTTCGAATCGCTGCGCGACCGCATCTGCGCCGCGTTCGAGGCGATCGAGGACGATGGGCCCGGCGACGGACCACCGGGCCGATTCGCCTACACGCCCTGGGACCGGTCAGATCCGGACGGCAGCCCAGGCGGCGGCGGCGTGCGCGGCCTGATGAAGGGCCGGGTGTTCGAGAAGGTCGGCGTCAACGTCTCCACCGTGGGCGGCAGCTTCACGCCCGACTTCGCCCGCACCATCCACGGCGCGGACGAGGATCCCCGGTTCTTCGCCACCGGCATCAGCCTGGTCGCCCATATGGCCAATCCGCATGTGCCCGCGGTGCACATGAACACCCGTTTCCTCGTCACCACGAAGCGCTGGTTCGGCGGCGGCGCCGATCTCAACCCCCCGATTCCCTATGACGAGGACACCACCGATTTTCACGCGACATTGAAGGCGGCCTGCGACGCCCACCCCATCGCCGACCATGCGCGCTTCAAGCAATGGGCCGACGACTATTTCTGGATCCCGCATCGGCAGGTGCATCGCGGCGTCGGCGGCATCTTCTACGATCATCTGGACGGCGATTTCGACGCTGGTTTCGCCTTCACCAAGGCGGTGGGCGCGGCATTTCTGGACATTTTCCCGCGAATCGCCCGGCGGCGGATGGCGATGCCGTGGACGCAGGCCGATCGCGCCCGGATGCTCGCCTGGCGCGGCCGCTATGCCGAATTCAACCTGGTCTATGACCGGGGCACCTTGTTCGGCCTCAAGACCGGCGGCAATATCGACGCCATCCTGATGAGCCTGCCGCCCGAGGCGGTCTGGGAGTAACGCCATGACCACCGGCATCGAAGCGATCGGCCCCGGCATGGTGGCAACGGTCGTTACGATGCTGGAAATGGCGGCACGGCCGGGTCCGCGCGTGATGAGCCCGCTGCCTTTCCGTCTCGATCATTGGCGCCAGCCGTCACCGGACGCCTATCGCGCCCTGTTCCGACGGGTGGGAGAACCCTGGCTATGGTTCTCGCGGCTGGTCATGGATGATGCCACCTTGGCCACGCTTCTCGCCGACCCTCAGATCGAAATACATGTCGTCCGCGATCGCCACGGCATCGAGGTCGGCTTCGTCGAACTCGAATTCCAATCCGACAGCGTGACGTCGATCAATTATTTCGGCCTCATCACCGAACTGACCAGCAAGGGCGTCGGCGGCTGGCTGATGACTCATAGCCTGGCGCTGGCCTGGCGACCGGGGACCCGACTGGTCCGCGTCAACACCTGCACGCTCGACCATCCCTCGGCGCTCGGTTTCTATTGTCGCCACGGGTTCGTCGCGGTGAACCGCGCGGTCGAATGGTTCCCGGATCCCCGCCTTTCGGGTCTGATCGCCGAGGATCAGGCGCCGCACATTCCCGTCATCCGCGATCGCTGACGGGGGCCGATCCGCCCAGCTGGCGCCACAGCGCGACCTGAACCAACGCCATGACCAGCATCGCGGCCGCCTGAACCGCCGTCGTCAGAGCGGTCGCCAGCGTCACAGCCAACCCGTCGAGGCCAAGCATCTTACCGAGCAGCAGCAGGATCGTGCCCCCTGCGCCACCGATGGCCAAAACCGCCACCAGCGCCGCGACATAGGTCAGGAGCAGCAGCAATGCGATGCGCAGGCCGTTGCCCGCCGTCTGCCGCCAGCCCGCTTCCAGCGCCGCGATCGGCCCGCCCCCGGTCGTGGCCAGGATCGGCGTCGTCGTCATCAGGCGACCAACCAGATAGATGCCCGGCAGAATGAACAGCACCAGCCCGCCCAGCGCGACGAAGCCGATCAGAAACGACATCACAGCCATGGGCAGGAACAACTGCATGGCCGTCCGCGTCGCGTCGCGCACCGTCACCGCGCCCGGCCGCACGAGCAGCGCGGCGACGCTGAGCTGGCCCAGCCACAGCACCGGCGCGATCAGCGCCTGGGGCAGCAGCATCGCCTCGAGATCCGCGAGGGTCAACTCAACCCCCGGCGCGCGGGGCGGCGGCGGCATCAGATAGGCGACCGCCAGACTGGGCAGGAAGAAGAACAGCGCCGCCACCGGGATCAGAACCGGCGCACCTGCCTTGAGCAGAGCGGCAGCATCTTCCCACACCCGGCTGAGTGACAGGGTGATGGCGGGCGGGGACGACGGCGTCAGCGGCATGGGGTGGCGATCCCGTTCAGACGAATGGTCACCCCCTTTACGGCCGGTGACCAGGGGTCGCCAGCCCGGTCGAATGATTCGGGCGGGTTGAAACGGCTCAGGCCGCGGACGGTCCTTCGCCGCCCAGCAATTCGGCCAGTTCGCCAGCCTCGTACATCTCCATCATGATGTCCGAGCCGCCGACGAACTCACCACGCACATAGAGCTGGGGAATGGTCGGCCAGTCGGAATAGCTCTTGATGCCCTGCCGGATCTCGGGGTCCTGGAGTACGTCGACCGTCTGATAGTCGGCGCCCAGCCGTTCCAAAATGGCGATGGCGCGGCTCGAAAAACCGCATTGCGGGAACAGTGGCGTGCCCTTCATGAACAGCACGACATCGGCTCCGGTCACCACCTGACGGATGCGATCATGAGCGGGATTGGCGGCGTCGGTCATCGTCTTCATTCCTCAATCGGGTACGGCGGTCGTCAGCTGAAGGGCGTGCAGCTCGCCGCCCATCCGCCCGCCGAGTGCGGCATAGACCATCTGGTGCTGGCGAACACGGGGTTTGCCGCGAAACAGATCGCTGACGACACGCGCCGCATAATGATCGCCATCGCCGGCGAGATCGGTGATCTCCACCGCCGCGCCGGGCAATCCCTCGCGAATCAGGCGGCTGATCTCGTCGGCGGGCATCGCCATTGCGCTTACTGCTCCGCCATCAGCTGACGGCGGGCCTCGACGTTCTTTTCCTCAAGCGCGCGGCGAATCTCGGTGTCGCTGGTGTCGATGCCGGCGGCGGTGAGGTCGCCCAGCAACTTGCGGACGACATCATCGTCCCCTGCTTCCTCGAAATCGGCCTGTACGACCGCCTTGGCATAGGCGTCCGTCTCCTCGGCCGTGAGGCCCAGCTTTTCAGCCGCCCACTGGCCGAGCAGGCGGTTGCGACGGGCCGCGACGCGGAACGCCATCTCCTCGTCGCGAGCGAACTTGGTCTCGAAGGCTTTCTCGCGGTCGTTGAACGTCGTCATCCGTGACTCTCCCCTACTCGGAACCGTAGATAGAGCGCGGGCCCTGCCCCTTCAACCAGAGCCTTGCGATTGCGTGGAAACGAGGTGGGATGTATAGCGTGGGCTGCATCGCCTCGGCTGCGCCCCGATCCTGTGGGTTCGCGTCCGGGGCGCGCTTCGTTTTCAGCGGTCGCGCGCGAACAGATCCAAGGAGCCGCCCCAATGTCCCGTCGCCGGCAGATTTACGAGGGCAAGGCAAAAATCCTCTACGAAGGGCCCGAGCCGGGTACCCTGATCCAGTATTTCAAGGACGACGCGACCGCGTTCAATGCCCAGAAAAAAGGGACGATTTCTGGCAAGGGCGTCCTCAACAACCGGATTTCCGAGCATATCTTCACGCTGCTCGGCAATATCGGGGTGCCGACGCACTTCATCCGCCGCCTGAACATGCGGGAGCAGCTGGTCCGCCAGGTGGAGATCGTGCCGATCGAGGTGGTGATCAGGAACGTCGCCGCTGGTTCCCTGACCAAGCGACTGGGCGTCGAGGAAGGCACTCAGCTGCCCCGCACGATCATCGAATATTACTACAAGGATGATGCGCTGGGCGATCCGATGATCACCGACGAGCACATCGCCTGCTTCGGCTGGGCCAGCCAGGAAGAGATGCACGACATCTCCGACATGGCGATCCGGGTGAACGATTTCATGTCGGGCCTGTTCGCCGCGATCGGCATTCGCCTGGTCGACTTCAAGCTCGAGTTCGGACGGTTGTGGGACGAGGATTATTCGCGCATCATCCTTGCCGACGAAATCAGCCCCGATGGGTGCCGGCTGTGGGACATGAAGTCGAACGAGAAGCTGGACAAGGATCGCTTCCGTCAGGACCTGGGCGGCGAGGTCGAGGCCTATCAGGAAGTCGCCCGCCGGCTGGGCCTGTTGCCCGAGGGCGAGGTGTCGACCGTCCTCGATCTCGAGAAGCATCGCCGGACGCGGGGAAAATGAACGCGCGCCGCTCCTTGATGCTGGTCGCGGCGGCGGCGCTGGTCGCGGTGCCGGCCCTTGCCCAGACAGCGCGGCGCGCCCCCCAAGCGCCAGCCTCCGTCCAGCCGTTTCGCGACGGCGCCCAGCTGCGCAACCTGTGCTCGACCCGCGCCGGGGCCGCCGCCCAGGCCGAGTGCGCGGCCTATGTGATGGGCGTCGCCGACAGCTGGTCCGAGGTGCTGCTCCAGCTCAGGCGGAAGCAGTGCTACCCGCCCGCGACCACGGCCCAACAGCTGGTCAGCGCGGTCAACCGCTATATTGCCCGAACCCCCGATGCCGCCCGCACCAGCGGCAGTTCGGTGGTCATCTCGGCCCTGACGGAGACTTTCCCATCCTGCCGTTGAATATCTTGGGGGAGGCGAGAACATAATCCATGGACCGGCTTTGCAGATCGCTCCTCGCCCTTGCCGTCGGCTTCGCGCTCGTCGCCCCGGCGACATCCTGGGCGGCCAGCCCCGAGGTCGTTCTGATCAGCCGGATCAAAGTGAAGTCCGGCCAGGAACAGGCCTTCACCGACCTCATCCGAGACTTCTACGCCGAGGTGCGCCGCAGCGAGCCGGGCGCGCTCACCAATATCATGTATGTCCCCACCGCCCCGCCGGATGGCGAGACATCGCGTGACAATCTAGCGCTGACCGAGGGTCGTGGCTTCGTCTTCTACGAGGTCTATCGCGACGCCGAGGCGGCACGCAACCATCCCGGGACCCCGCATTTCGCCGCCTTCATGGCTGCGGCACAGCCATTGATGGATGGCCCGGTCGAGCTGGAGTTCGTCCACGAGGTCACCCGTCGCTGATCCGTCGCGGCGGAATCCGGCCGCTTAGCTTTAAGACGGCCTTAACCCCGATCCTTTAGCTCCCTTCGCTGTCCAAGAGCGTTCGGGCAAGGGATTGGTATCCATGAAGAAGCTGGTTGCGGCGCTGCCGCTGTTGTCGCTGGCCGCCTGTGGCGGCGCGGGGCTGGAAACGGTCGGATCGAACGCAGCGCCGACGGGGTCCAACGGCACCACGCCCGGCGCGACCGAAGCGCACAGCTTCGTCAAGCCGACGGCCACCAAGACCTATCAGGCGGTGGGGGCCGCCCATTCGCTGAGCTATAACCTGATCGACGACTACGAATATGAAAAGAAGACCGTCACGGTGAACGGCGCCCCGGTGCTGACCCGGGACAACGACACGCGCACCATGGTCGCTCAGGGTCGCGGGGCCGAGCTCTACGTGTCGGAAGTCGGCACCGTGCGCGGCGGCGCCATTACCGTCACCTACGATCCCAAGAACGCGATCTACGAGGTCGTGCTCGGCCTGGGCAATGTCCAGAACACCGCCCGCTATCAGGACCCGGCCCACCACACGGCATTCGGCGGCGCATCCGAGCCGCAGGCCGGCGTGCCCAATTTCGAGGCGACCGGCCAGTCGAACGCCAACTGGCGCGACAAGGGCGTCCAATATTATGAATTGTTCCAGGGTACGGACCAGAATTACGATTCGACCACCTTCTTCGCCGAACTGCCCGGCACCTCGACCAAATATGTCACCTACGCCGGCTATGTCCGGAATTTCATCGCCAAGGGCGACGAAGTGACCCTGGAAGACACCGACGCGCTGGTCAAAACCCGCGCAACTGCGCGCCGCCAGTTCGATCGCGCCGCCTTCGTCTTCGGCGAGAACACGCCGACCAGCGACGTTCCGAGGAGCGGCACCGCCAGCTATTCCGGCAACATGATCGCCAGCATGATCGTCAACCCGACGATGGATGATCCCACGCGCCTGCCCAGCTATTTCCAGTGGATGGGCGGCACGGCCAACGTGAATGTCAATTTCGGCACCAGCGCGGTCACGGCCAGCCTGTCCGGCACCACCCTGGCGCCGTTCGTCGATCGTGGGCCGATCCTCAGCCCATCGGGCGGACTCGAGAACCGGCTGCCGGGCGACACGGTGATCCCTGCGGGTGCGACCTTCACGGCCAGCGGCACGGCGACCATCGACCTCGTCGGCAAGGGCGGCTTCACCGGCGGTTTCGACCGGGCCGGATTCGCCTGGAGCGGCGGCGGACATGATATCGACATCGTCGGATCGTCGCTGACCGGCGCTTTCTATGGCCCGAAGGCGGCCGAGGTCGGCGGTGCGTTCCGCATCGTCGGCGGCGTGCCCGACCAGCGCGTGGACGTGCTCGGCAGCTTTACCGGCAGATAAGCCCGGCCGATGCGGCCTGTCCTCGCCATTCTTTTCGCCTCCGCGGCGTTCGTCTCGCTGCCCGCGATGGCGGCGTCGCCAGAAAGCGAAGCCGCGTCGGCGCCGGCATGCGCTGACGGCCAGTGTCGGATGAGGATGACCGCCGGCCAGGTGCTGAAGGCCGCGGAACGGCTGGTTCTTGCCCGCCAGTATGAAGAAGCGAAGCCGCTGCTCGCCGCGCTCCATCAAGCTCCCGAGCTGGCGATGCAGACCGCCTTTCTGGAAGGCTATGTCGCGGTCGAGACCGGTGATCTGCCAACTGGCGTCCGGCGGTTTCGTGCCGTCCTGGCCGATCAGCCCGGCATGACCCGCGCCCGGCTGGAGCTGGCGCGGGCGCTGATGATGCAGGGCAAGGACAAGGCCGCAGACCATCACTTCCGCCTCGCCGAGGAATCCGGCGACCTGCCGCCTGAAGTGGCGCGCACCATCTATGCCTCGCGGGGCCTGATTCGCGACCGGCGGGTGTGGACGGTAACCCTCGATCTGGGCCTCGCGCCCGATAGCAACATCAATAATGCGACGTCCGACCGGACGATCGACGTCATTTTCGGCAACACCACCCTGCCGATGACGCTGGACGACAAGGCCCGCAGCCGCTCGGGCCTCGGCCAGACGGCCGCGCTGACCACCAGCGTCCGCCTGCGCCTGTCGGACGGCCTGGCGGTGACCGCCGATGCCAATGGCCAGGCGATCAACTATCGCGGCAAGGATGCCGACGACATCTCCGCCCTGATCGCGGTTGGCCCCGAGCTGACGCTGAAGGACGGCGCCCGGATCGGCGTCGCGGCGCTGGGCGCCCGGCGCTGGTTCGGCGGCAAGCTGGCGACCTCCGGCCTGGGTGGGCGGCTCAGCTTCCAGAAAGAGCTGACCGGCGGCCAGCGCATCGGCCTGCAGTTCGAGGTGCGCGACCAGGAATCAGGCTATGGCGCCGCCTATGGCGGGACCACCTACAACGCCTATGCGAGCTATGAACGGGTCGTTCGCCGATCGATGATCGCCTCCGCGGTACTGTTCGCCCGACGCGAATCGCTTCGGGCCGACGCCTATTCCTCGACCGAGATCGGCGGCAATCTTGGTCTGGGGGGCGAATTGCCGTGGGGCATCAACGCGGGCGTCAACGCCGGCCTGTCGCGCGCCGTCTATGACGAACCCATCCCTTATTTCTCGCTCGAACCGCGGCGCGACTGGCGCGTCAACGGCCGCATCTATCTGGGTTTGCGCAAGGTACGCCTCGCCGGCTTCTCGCCGTCGGTGACCTACAGCTACAACCAGTCCTTCTCGAACCTCGCCTTCTACAACACCGACCGCCACCGGGTGCAGGTCGGCATGGCGCGCTTCTTCTGAGAGAGCGGCACCGGCCCGCGCCCCCACCCGGTCACTCAACGAGAATATTCTAACTGGTGGCCGCCGGTGCCGTCCTCCAGCGTCAGCTGCAAACCGAGACTCCCCCTTGCAGGCGCGGGACGGTAGGATCATAGAGGCGCCGCAGCCCCGACACAGGAGGATTTCCAGCCGATGAAGGCCCGCATCACCGTCACCCTGAAGCCGGGCGTCCTCGACCCTCAGGGCAAGGCGATCGAACATGCACTCGGCAGCCTCGGTTTCACCGGCGTCGCCGATGCGCGCGTCGGCCGGGTGATCGAGCTGGATCTCGCCGATGACGTCGGTGAAGCCGATGTCGACCGCATGTGCCGCAGCCTGCTGGCCAATACGGTCATCGAGAATTACCGGATCGAGCTGGTCTGAGCCCATGAAAAGCGCCGTCATCGTCTTTCCCGGATCCAACTGCGACCGCGACATGGCGGTCGGCATCCGCGAAGTCACCGGGTCGCAGCCGACGATGGTGTGGCACCGCGATGCCGAGTTGCCCGGCGGTCTCGACCTGATCGCCGTGCCGGGGGGCTTCTCCTATGGCGATTATCTGCGTGCGGGCGCGATGGCGGCCCGCAGCCCGGTGATGCGCGCCGTCGCCGAAGCGGCCGCGCGCGGCGTGCCCGTGCTGGGCGTGTGCAACGGCTTTCAGGTACTGACCGAGGCCGGGCTGCTGCCCGGTGCGCTGATGCGCAATGCCGGCCTCGCCTTCGTCTGCCGGGACGCAGCCCTGACGGTTGGCGAAGCGAAGAGCCCGTTCACCGCCGCCTATCGCCCCGGCGAGACGATCCGCCTGCCGGTCGCCCATCATGACGGTAATTATTTCGCCGACGCCGACACCCTCGACCGGCTCGAAGGCGAGGGCCGGATCGCGTTCCGCTATGCCGAGCCGGTGAACGGTTCGCAGCGCGACATCGCGGGCATCGTCGACGAACGTGGGCGGGTGCTGGGCATGATGCCTCACCCCGAACGGCTGGTCGAAGACGCTCAGGGCGGGACCGACGGTCGCCGCCTGTTCGAGGGACTGCTGGCCACGGTCGGTTAGCTTCTGAAGCAACACCGGCCCGCGCCCCCGCCCGGCCGTCGAACGGCAATGTCCTGAATGGACAGTCCGGTGAGAGCGCAGGCCGATGCCGCTCCCCGGGAAATCAGCGCAACCCAATCCCGATCGCGGCTCGTGCCTGCTCGACCTCGGTCGAGATCACCGGATAGGCGCTGTGATCTGCGGCATAGTAGGAGCCCGGGCGGTGATTGCCCGACAGGCCGAGGCCGCCGAGCGGCGCCGTCGACGGATTGCCGACGGTCGGCCGGTTCCAGTTGATCGCGCCCGCCCGCACCGTCGCCCAGAATCGGTCGTATAGCTGCGGCGACCCGCCGATCAGCGATGCCGACAAACCGTAGCGGGTAGCGTTCGCTTCAGCCAGCGCGGCCTCGAAATCGGACACACGGATCAGTTGCAGGATCGGCCCGAACAGTTCCGCATCGGGACGGCGCTGGACATTGGTGACGTCGATCAAGGCCGGGGTCAGAAATGATCGTCCGTCGATGGGGCGATCCAGGCGGCGTAGTGGCTGCCCCCCCTTCATCATCAGGTCGAGGAACGCCTCCTGCAGGGCGTCGGCGGCAGCATTGCTGATCACCGGCCCCATGAACGGCGCCGGCTGCGAATGGGGCTCGCCGATGATGATGCGGTCGATGATCCTGGTGATCGCGTCCATCAGCGGCCCATGCTGACCGTCACGGACGATCAGCCGGCGGGCGGCGGCGCAGCGCTGCCCCGAACTCAGATAAGCCGACTGGACGACGATGACCGCAGCGGCGTGAAGATCGGCGGCGTCCCAGACGACGATCGGGTTGTTGCCGCCCATTGCCAGGGTCAGCATCCGCCCCGGCATCTCCGCGAACTGCCGGGCAAGGTCGAGGCCCACGGCCGTCGAACCGCTGAACAGCAGGCCGTCGATGCCAGGGTCGGCGGCCAGCGCGCGGCCCACCTCCGGACCGCCCGGCAGCCAGCGGATGACGCCTTCGGGGACCCCGGCCTCGACCAGTGTCTCGACCAGGAGACGGGCAGCGGCGGGGCTGTGTTCGGATGGCTTCAGGACCACGGCATTGCCGGCGAGCAGGGCTGGAATGGCATGATCGGCCGCCTGCTGGACCGGAAAGCTGGATTGGCCGATCACCGCCAGCACGCCGTGCGGCTTGTGCCTGAGCGCCGAGCGCACGCCCAGATTGCCTTCCAGCCGCCGCTGGCCGGTCCGCTCGCCATAGCCGGCGATCGCAGCATCGACGCGCGCCATGACCGCTTCGACCTCGCTGCGCGCGTCCCACAACGGCTTTCCGGTTTCGCGCGCGATCCGGTCGGTGATCGCGTCGGCGCGGGCGCGGGTCAGGTTGGCGAAGCGGCGCAGCGTTTCGGCCCTGAATGCCAGCGGCCGGGCCGCCCAATCGGCCCAGGCCGAGCGCGCGGTGGCGACCTCCGCCGCGGCATCCCCGGCCGGGCCCTGCCAGATCACCGCACCGGTGGCCGGTTCGATCGAGGTCAGCTCACCAGCTGGCATGAGGAAAGACTACTCCACATCTGGCGTCCGGACAGCCATGGGCCGATCCGATTCGTTCACCCTCCTGATGCCAGACAGACGGCAAACGACACGTTAACCGCCGTCTGCCGCTATTATTCCCCGCCATTCATCCCTAAAGAGGGCCGGACAAAGAGGACTGGACCGCGACGGCATCGCCCGTCACGGCTGCACAGTTCCGGCCCAAGGGACGACGGTGATGGTCGATGGAAGCTGAGATCGGTCAGTTCGCGCTGATTCAGGCGTTCATTCTTGCCGTTGCCCAATCCGTCGCGCCTTTGATCGGTGCCGCCCGTGAAGATCCGGCGCTGATGGCGCTGGGCCGCATGAGCGCGACGTTGCAAGCTCTGCTGGTCCTGCTGGCCTTCGCCTGCCTGACCATCGCCTTCATCGCGCCCGATTTTTCGGTGCGCATCGTCGCCGAGCACGCCCATTCGACGCAGCCGCTGATCTACCGCTTTTCCGGCACCTGGGGGAATCACGAAGGCTCGCTGTTGCTGTGGGTGCTGATCCTGTCGCTGTTCGGCGCCGCTGTCGCCCTGTTCGGGGGCAATCTGCGCGAGACGCTGCAATCGCGAGTGTTGGCGGTCCAGGGGATGAACGGAGCGGCCTTCATCGCTTTCATCCTGTTCACGTCGAACCCGTTCGACCGGCTTGACCCGGCGCCGCTGGACGGGCGGGAATTGAACCCGCTGCTTCAAGACCCGGGCCTCGTCCTCCATCCGCCGCTGCTCTATCTTGGCTATGTCGGCTTTTCGGTCGCCTTCGCCTTCTCGGTCGCGGCGCTGATCGAGGGCAAGGTCGACGCCGCCTGGGCGCGCTGGGTACGACCCTGGGTGCTGGCGGCTTGGACGGCCCTGACGGCCGGCATCGCCCTCGGCTCCTTCTGGGCCTATTATGAACTGGGCTGGGGCGGCTGGTGGTTCTGGGACCCGGTCGAAAATGCCAGCTTCATGCCCTGGCTGCTCGGCACCGCCCTCCTTCACTCGGCGCTGGTTCTGGAGCGGCGCGGCGCGCTGGTTTCCTGGACGATCCTGCTCGGCATCCTTACCTTCTCGCTCAGCCTCATCGGCACCTTTCTCGTCCGTTCGGGTATCCTCACCAGCGTCCATGCCTTCGCCGTCGACGCGGCGCGCGGCGTCTTCATCCTGGCGATGATCGTCGTCGCCACCGGGGGCGCGTTGGCGCTGTTCGCCTGGCGCGCGCCGGCGATGCGGTCTGGGGCGATGTTCGGCGCCGTTTCGCGCGAGGGCGGGCTGACCATCAACAACCTGTTCCTCATGGCCGCGACCGCGACAGTTTTCCTCGGCACCTTCTATCCGGTGATCATCGACGGGCTGACCGGTGACAAGATTTCGGTGGGACCGCCTTATTACAACGCGGTGTTCGTACCGATCATGGTGCCGCTGCTGATCCTGGTCAGCATCGGTTCAATGCTGAACTGGAAACGCGACACGGTGAAGGCCGCGCTCCAGCGCCTCCGCTGGCCGGGGGCGATCTCGCTGGCGGCATTGGTGATCGGCGTCGTCGTGGCCGGGATCGGTCACACGCTGGCGGCGCTGGGCCTGGCGCTGGGCGTGTGGCTGATCGCCGGTGCGGCCTGGGTGCTGGTGCGGCGACGCCATGTCCTGCGCACCACGCCCCGCGCGCTGATCGCGATGGCGATCGCTCATGCCGGGCTGGGCGTGATGGTCTGCGGCATCAGCGCCATGGCCGCCTGGTCGTCCTCCACCACCACGACAATGGCGCCGGGGGAAACGATCAGCGCCGGTCCCGATCGTGTCCGCCTCGACTGGCTGGGGCCGGTCCGGGGGCCCAACTACACCGCTCAGCAGGCGCGCTTCACCGCCGAGGAACGCTGGTTCAGGAAGACGCTGGTCTCGGAAAAGCGCACCTATCCGGTCAGCCGCAGCCAGACGACCGAGGCTGGAATCTGGGCGGGCCTGCTCGGCAACGTCTATGTCGCGATCGGCGATACCGGCACTGATGGCCGGGTGGTCGTGCGCCTCTATCATCACCCGCTGGTCGGCTGGATCTGGGGTGGCGCGCTGCTGATGTCGCTGGCCGGCGTGCTATCGCTGACCGACCGGCGCTTCCGCATCGGCGCGACGCGGCGCACGGTGCCGGACGGCACGCCCGCACCGGGAACGGCAACGGCATGAAACGGCTGCTGTTCATCCTGCCCGTCGTGCTGTTCGCCGGGCTGGCGATCGCCTTCGGCTTCGGCCTCACCCGCGACCCGTCGCGTCTGCCTTCGGTGCTGATCGACCGCCCCCTGCCGGCCTTCGACCTGCCGCCGGTCGCTGACGATATTCCGGCGTTGGCGAGCAGCCAGCTGACCGGCGAGCCGGCGCTCCTCAACCTGTTCGCGTCCTGGTGCGTGCCGTGCCGGGTGGAGCATCCGCTGTTCCTGCGCCTGGCCGAGGAAGGCGTTCCCATCCACGGCATCGACTGGAAGGAGCCGGCCACCGACGGCGCCGCCTATCTCAAGCAATATGGCAATCCCTTCCGCAGCGTCGGCAGCGATCCCAGCGGCCGGGCGGGCATAGACCTGGGCCTCAGCGGGGTGCCGGAAACCTTCATCGTCGATGCCGCCGGCCGGGTGCGCTATCGCCATGTCGGGCCGATCACCGCAGCCGACTGGAACGGTACGCTGAAGCCGCTGCTTGCCAAACTGAAGGCGGAGGGCGGCTGACGATGCGCCGGGTCGCCCTTGCTCTCGCCCTGATGACCGCGACGCCGGCGCTGGCGGTGTTGCCGGACGAACAGTTGGCCGACCCGGTGCTGGAGGCCCGCGCGCGCGAACTATCGAAGGAGTTGCGCTGCGTCGTCTGCCAGAATCAGTCGATCGACGATTCCGACGCCGACCTTGCCCGCGACCTGCGCCTGCTGGTGCGTGAACGCCTGCAGGCCGGCGACAGCGACCAAGCGGTCAAGGACTATCTGGTCGCCCGCTATGGCAGCTTCGTACTGCTGCGGCCGCCGATGACCGGCGGGACGATGTTGTTGTGGTTCGGACCGCTGGTGGTCGTCCTGTTGGGCGGGGCTGGCGTTGCCGTTTATCTGACCCGGCGACGCCGCGAGGGGGTGGAGCCGGCGCCGCTCGACGCGGGCGAGGAAGCCGATCTGAACCGGCTGATGCGGGAAGAAGACGAACATGACAGGGAACGGGGCGTAACATGATCCTGTGGATGGTGCTGACGGTGATGGCGGCAGTGGTCGCGGCCTTGCTCACTCTGTCGCTGGTCCGTCGCCACGACGCGCGCACCGAAGGGCGCGAGGCGTCGCTGACCGTGCTAGCCGACCAGCTGCGCGAATTGGACGAGCAGGCCGCCACCGGTCTTGTCGCCCCCGCCGAGGCGGAAGGGATGCGCACCGAGATCAAGCGCCGCATGCTGGCGGTCGAACGGTCGCGCCCCGCCACGCACCGGCCGCTGGGCAACGAGGTTCTGGGCCGGATCGCCGTCGGCGGAGCCGCGCTGGTCGTCCTCGCCGCCGTCGGCATCTACGGCCTGATCGGCCGCCCCGACCTGGGCGTCACATCGGATACCCCCGTATCACCGCCGGCCGCCCAGCAGGGCGGCGCCGATACGGCCATGGTTCAGCTCGACGGCATGATCGGACAGATCGAGGCGCGGTTGAAGGACCGGCCCGACGACGCCGAGGGCTGGCGGATGCTCGGCCTCGCCCGCGTCCAGGCCGGGCGGTTCAGCGAGGCGACCGATGCCTATCGCCGGGCCATCGAACTCGACGCCAATGTTCCCGGCCAGCAGTCCGCCTATGGCGAGGCGTTGGTGCTGGCCGCGGACGGGATCGTCACGCCGGAAGCCAAGGCGGCCTTCGCCAAGGCGATCACCGAGGATGGGAGCGATCCCCGTGCCCGCTATTTCCTCGCCGTCGCCAAGGATCAGGCCGGCGACCGGCGTGGTGCACTGGATGACTGGGTGAAACTGCTGAACGAGGCACCGGCCGATGCACCCTGGGCCGGTGAACTCAGGACCTTCGTCGAGCAGGCGGCGCAGGAAGGCGGCGTCGATCTGAGCGGCCGCCTGAAACCCGCCCCTGCCGCGCCTCGCGGTCCGAGCGCCGCCGACATCGCCAACGCCGAAGGCATGAGCGCGGGCGATCAGCAGGCGATGATTCAGTCGATGGTCGATGGCCTCGCCGCGCGCCTCGCCGCCAATCCGCGTGACGCCGACGGCTGGCTGCGGCTGATCCGCGCCCGCGAGGTGATGGGCGATACGGCGGGGGCCGCCAAGGCGCTGGCCGACGCGCGCAGGGTTTTCGCCGACGACCCGGCAACCCTGGCGCGGTTGCAGGCCAATCCCGGAACAGGCCCGGCGCGCCCGCCGATGCGGTAACATCCCGGTTGCGCGGCGGGAGAAGGCCCGATCTTGCTGGCCCCTCGCAACCCAGCCTAGCGGACCCGAGCCGGAAACTGATCGCCTATCCTGGCTGGAGGGGTGCGACCCGGAGCGGGTGGCGCGCGACTGGATCGGCTTCTACCGATCGCGGCGCCAACCGGCCGCCATCCGATTGACGATGAAGCGCGTGATCAGCCCTGTCACGGCGGCGATCACGAAAGCCGAGGCCATGAGAGTCCAGTTCATCCCTCGGTGACAGTCAGCGCCAGGCGCACAATCGCCCAGTGCGGCGAGAACGAACACGCCGAGAATCAGCGGCGCGCCAACCAGTGCCGCCAGTCCGCAGCCGACCCGTCCGCCCAGCGTGCCTCCGCTGCGATAGCCGCTCATCGTCGACGGCTCGGGCGAAGAGCATTCGCCCTACAGCACCTCGAACAGGCCCGCCGCGCCCATGCCGCCACCGACGCACATGGTGACCACTACCCATCTGGCACCGCGGCGCTTGCCTTCGATCAGCGCATGGCCGGTCATCCGCGCGCCCGACATGCCGTAGGGATGCCCAACGGAGATCGCGCCGCCGTCGACATTGAGCAGATCATCCGGAATACCGAGCTTGTCACGGCAGTAGAGGACCTGGACGGCGAACGCCTCGTTCAGCTCCCACAGGCCGATGTCCGACACGTTGAGACCGAACCGATCAAGCAGCTTCGGCACCGCGAACACCGGGCCGATGCCCATTTCGTCCGGCTCCGTGCCCGCCACCGCCATGCCGACATAGCGGCCGAGCGGCTGCAGTCCGCGCCGCTCGGCCAGCCCGCGTTCCATCACGACGCAGGCCGAGGCGCCGTCGGACAGCTGGCTGGCATTGCCCGCGGTGATCACCTTGCCGGGCCCGCGTACCGGCGGCAGCCCGGCCAGCGCCTCCAGCGTGGTTTCAGGTCGGTTGCCCTCGTCCTTCGCAATCGTCACCTCGCGTTCGGAGGTTTCGCCGGTCGCCTTGTCGGTGACCTTCATCGTCGCCGTGACCGGCACGATCTCGCCATCGAAGCGGCCCGCCGCCTGCGCCGCGGCCGTCCGCTGCTGGGACTGGAGGGCATAGGCATCCTGCGCCTCGCGGGGAATGCCATAGCGTTCGGCAACGACTTCGGCGGTGTCGATCATCTGCATGTAGACGTTGCGGTGCATGGCGACGAGTTCCATGTCCGCGCCCAGCCGAAGCTCGGGCGTCTGGACCAGCGAAATCGATTCGACCCCGCCGGCCACGATCACGTCCATCTGGTCGACCACCACCTGCTTGGCGGCAGTGGCGATCGCCATCAGGCCGGACGCGCACTGGCGGTCGACGGTCATGCCCGCCGTCGTCACCGGCAGCCCGGCACGCAGCGCCGCCGTGCGGCCGATGGTCGCCTGCACACCCTGAGGCAGCGCGGAGCCGAGGATGCAGTCCTCGACCTCGGCCGGATCGACACCGGAGCGCTCGACGGCGGCGCGGATCGCGTGGGCGGCCAGGGTCGGCGACGGGGTGTTGTTGAACGCCCCTCGATAGGCGCGGCCGACCGGGGTCCGGGCGGTGGAGACGATGACGGCTTCGCGGCTCATGGGCTGTTCCTCTCTTATTCCAAGGCGGGTCAGGCGACGAAGTAGAGGGCGATCCATTCGGCGGTCAGCGCCGGCTTGTCCTCACCCTCGATCTCGATCGTCACTTCTGACGTTTCCTGCCACTGACCGGGCTTCTTCTCCGTGAAAGCGATGGTGCGGAAATGGCCGCGCACGCGCTTGCCGCTGCGTACCGGAGCGAGGAAGCGGATCCGATCGAAACCGTAGTTGACCGCCATCCTGAGAGTCGAGGGTACCGCAGCCACCTCCGCCTTCAGCGCGGCGAGCAGCGACAGGGTGAGAAAGCCGTGGGCGATGGTACCGCCGAACGGCGTCTGCTTCGCCATCTCGGGGTCGACATGGATGAACTGATGATCGCCGGTGGCATCGGCGAACTGGTCGATCCGCGCCTGGTCGACCTCGACCCAGGAGGAGGTAACCGGATCACCGCCGACCGCGGCCTGCATCTCCTCGATCGTCGCTACCGGCATCGCCCTCTCCTTCGCTTTCCGTTCACGTCAAGGGAAGGTATAGCGCCGGCACCGCCAGTCAAGCGAGGCTTTTCGACACCTGCTCGAACACGTCCTTCGACAGGTTGGGAACGGCGGCGATGCGGTCCAGTTCCGCCCGCATCAAGTCGGCGCGCGCCGGCTCGAACCGCCGCCAGCGGCCCAGCGGCGTCACCAATCGCGCCGCGGCCTGTGGGTTCAGCCGATCGACGTCGACGATCATCTCGCGCAGGAATCCGTAGCCGCGCCCATCCGCGGCATGGAAGGCGCGCTGATTGGCGGCGAAAGCACCGACCAGCGCCCTCAGCCGGTTCGGGTTGCCGAGATTGAAGTCGGAATGGCCGGCCAGCCGCATCACCGCCTCCAGCGTGTCATCGCGCTTCGACATCGCCTGCACCGAGAACCATTTGTCGATGACCAGCGCGTCCCCTGCATAACGCGCATGGAAAGCGTCCAGCGCCATGCGCCGCTCCGGCGCGTCGAGGCTGGCGAGAACGCCGAGCGCGCCCTGACGGTCGGTCATGTTGTCAGCGCCGTTGAACTGGTCGAAGGCCATGGCGGCCGCATCCCCCGCACCGCCGGCCGCGACATAGCCGAGGGCAACCGAGCGCAGCCGGCGCGCGCCCTTCGCCGAGGGCGAAAGCGAGAAACTGTTGGCGGCCGCGCCAGCATAGGCGGCACGCCATTCGGCCTCCCGCCGCCTGCCGAGCAGCCCCCGCAATCCCTCGCGCGCGCGGTGAACCGCCTCCGGATCGACGTCGGTCAACTGGTCCGCGATAAACGCTTCCGACGGCAGCAGCACCGCCTCGCCGACGAACGCCTTGTCGAGCGCCGGGTCCGCCAACGTCCGCGCGACAGCCGCCACCACCGCCTCCTCGTCCGCCTCATGGCCGGCGACGCGGCGGATAAGCGTGTCCAGCATCAGCTGCTGCATCGCCTCGTAGCGCGCGAAAGGGTCGTCATCATGGCCCGACAGGAAAGCGAGCGCCGCCGGATCGCGATCGGTGGCGACGACCACGGGAGCGGAAAAGCCCCGGTTGATCGACAGCACCGGCGGTTCGTCGATGCCATCCAGCGTTACCGTGGCCTCGGCGCGGGTCAACTCGACCAGCCGCTCGTCACCCAGACGGCGGCCGCTGTCCCGGCCGAACAAAGCGACATTCACCGGGATATGCATCGGCTGCTTGACCGGCTGGCCTGGCGTCGGGGGCAGCGTCTGGCTGAAGTGCAGCGTCGCCGTCGCGGTGGCGGGATCATGGTCGAGATGCGCCTCGATCCGGGGCGTGCCGGCCTGCTCGTACCACAGGCGGAACTGCGTCAGATCGATGCCGCCGCCATCTTCCATCGCGCGGACGAAATCCTCGCAGGTCGCCGCCTCGCCATCGTGACGCTGGAAATAGAGGTCGGTCGCCGCCCGGAATCGTTCGGGACCCAGCAGCGTCGCCATCATGCGGATCAGCTCGGCGCCCTTGTTGTAGATGGTGGCGGTGTAGAAGTTCGAGATTTCGAGATAGGTTTCCGGCCGCACCGGGTGGGCGAGCGGGCCGGCATCCTCCTGGAACTGGACGGCGCGTAAGGCGCGGACATCCTCGATCCGCTTGACCGCCGCCGAGCCCTGATCGGCCGAGAAGCTCTGGTCGCGATAGACGGTGAAGCCTTCCTTGAGACTGAGCTGGAACCAGTCGCGGCAGGTGACGCGGTTGCCGGACCAGTTATGGAAATATTCATGCGCGACCACCGCCGCGATGGCGTCGAAATCGGCATCGGTCGCCGTGTCGGGGTCGGCAAGAATGTAGCGCGAGTTGAAGATATTGAGGCTCTTGTTCTCCATCGCGCCGAAATTGAAATCGTCCACCGCGACGATGTTGAACTGGTCGAGGTCATATTCGCGGCCATAGACCGCCTCGTCCCAGGCCATCGATGCTTTCAGCGCCGCCATGGCGTGTTCGGTCTTCGCTTCGTCGCCCTCGCGTACCCAGATGGCGAGGTCGACCGCACGTCCGCTCACGGTCGTGAACCTGTCGCGATTGGCGACCAGCCTGCCCGCGACCAGCGCGAACAGGTAACAGGGCTTGGGGAAAGGATCTTCCCACAGCGCCCAGTGAGTGCCGTCCGGCCCGTCACCGGCATCGATGCGATTGCCGTTCGACAACAGCACGGGATAGCGCGCCTTGTCGGCGCTCATCCGCACCCGATAGCGCGACAGGATATCGGGCCGGTCGGGAAAGAAGCTGATACGGCGGAAGCCTTCGGCCTCGCATTGAGTGGTGAGGTTCCCCCCCGAGGCATAGAGACCCATCAGCTTGGTGTTGGCGGCAGGGCTGATCTCGACCACCGTCTCCACCACCGCGCGGTCGCCGGCGATGTCGACGACCAGCGTAGCGCCATCCATCCGCCACGCCGCTTCGGTCCCGTCCACCGTCACTGAAACCGGCGACAGGCCATCGCCGTCGAGACGCAGCGGCCGTCCGTGATCGCCACTGCGTTCCACCGACAGCCGCGCCGTCACCAGCGTCCGCTCGGCATCGAGGGCGAAGTCCAGGGCCACCTCGGGCACCAGCCATTCAGGCGGGCGATAATCGGCGCGGCGAACGGGCTCGGGAGCGGCATTGGTGCGAAGCATGTCCATGGCCGCTGATGTAAGGGGCCGACGCACAAGCGGGAAGCCCTTCATACCACGTCCCGTCACCGGCTATGCTGGGCGGCGATGACTCATATGCTCCTGTTCGGACCCGGCTATGTCGGGAGCCGCCTCGCCGCCGCGCTGGACGCGGACGGCTGGACGGTGACGGCCGTCCGGCGCGACACACCCCCTTCCGATATTGCCGAGGCGTTGGACCGCGCCACCCATATCCTGTCGTCGGTCCCTCCAGGGGAATCGAGCGACCCCGTCCTCGACCAATGGGGGCAGGCGATCGCGGCCGCGCCCGCGGGCTGGGTCGGCTATCTGTCGTCGACCGGCGTCTATGGCGACACCGGCGGAGCCTGGGTGGACGAAAGCGCGCCCATCGGTCGCGGCCGACGCTCCGTCCGCGCGGAGGCCGACCGGGCATGGCAGGCCATTCATGCCGGCGCCCGGGTATTTCGCCTGCCGGGCATCTACGGCCCCGGCCGTTCGCCCCTCGACCGGGTCCGGACAGGCACCGCGCATCGTGTCGATCTGCCCGGTCAGCTGTTCAGTCGCATCCATGTCGACGATATCGTGACGGGCGTGCTGGCTGCGATCGCGAACGGCCCGGCGGGCGTCTACAATCTCGCCGACGACCAGCCCGCGAGCCAGGCCGACGTGATCGCTGCCGCCGCCCGCCTGTTGAATCTGCCGCCACCGCCGCTGATGTCGCTGGCCGACGCCGGACTGTCGCCCGCCGCCCACGCCTTCTACACGGAAAATCGCCGGGTCGCGGCCGACAAGGCCCGTCGCCTGCTGGGCTGGCGGCCGCGCTATCCGACCTATCGCGAAGGTCTGACGGCGCTGCTCGATGACGTCCGACCCGGCTAGAACCGGATCAGATCGACACGGCGGTGGTGTATTTCACCTGGGCCAGGGCGAAGTGCGACGACCCGGTCGCGACCGCGGGATGGCGCAGCACCGTGCGCATCAGGAACCGGTTATAGTCCTCGACGTCGGCGACCAGGATGCGCAGCAGATAATCCCAGTCGCCCGACATCGAATAGCATTCGATGATCTCGTCGCGCGATGCGACGAAGCTTTCGAAGGCCTGGGTGGTTTCGGCGGAATGGCTGGTTATCCGGATATGGCACAGGACATTGACGCCGCGCCCGACCCGGGCCGCGTCCACCAGCCTGACCGGGCGGTGCAGGACACCATCGGCCTCCAGAGCGCGAATCCGGCGCCAGCAGGACGCCGTCGACGCCCCGACCCGCTCGGCAAGCTCGGCATGACTGAGCGACGCATCGCGCTGCAACTCGTAAAGCAGTTTGCGATCGATCGCGTCGAGCTGGCGGATGTCGCTCATTGGGCAGGGCGGTCCGCATCGGGCTGGCTTTCCGGGCGGGCGCTGGCGAACGCATCCAGCATCGCGCAGTTGGCCTCGACTGCACGCAACGCCGGAAATGCGCTCAGAGCGACAGCGAACCGGCGCGCATTGTAGATTTGGGGGATCAGGCAGCAATCGGCCAGCGTCGGCCGGTCGCCGAAGCAGAACCCCTTTCCATGCGCGGCGACCATTATTTCCAGCGCGGCGAAGCCATCGCCGATCCAACGCGCCATCCACGCCTGAACCGCATCTTCCCCCAGCCCCAGTTCGTCGCGCAGGAGATTCAGGACACGCAGGTTGTTGAGCGGATGGATATCGCAGGCGACGATCGCCGCCATCGACCGGACGATCGCCCGCGACGCGCCATCTCCCGGCAACAGGGGGCGTTCCGGATGATGCTCCTCCAGCCATTCCAGGATCGCCAGGCTTTGCGTCAACGCCTGGCCGCCAACCTCAAGCGTCGGAACCAGGCCCAGGGGCGCGAGCGCGCGATAGGCCGCGTCACACTGCGCTCCGACCCGAAGATCATGCGACACCTGATGATAATCGAGCCCCTTGAGGTTCAGGCCGATGCGAACCCGATAGGCCGCCGAGGAGCGCCAATAGCCGTGCAGAACCAGGGTCATGGACGCCCTCGGACAAACCGTTGACGGCATTCCTCCGCTCGGGTCCGGAATCGTCCGGAACGCCGATTCGGATCGTATGAAATACTATAATCAATATTGTCTGAACTATGATCAATTTTCATCGTTCTAGCTCGTCTTGATGCAAGGTTTGAAATTTTATTCCGCCTGAAAATGATAAATTCATTTCATGGCCAATGGAAGCATCATTCCGCCCCCTCCGGCGCCCGATTGGACCATTCCGCAAGAATGGTCGTCCTACACGCCAGCGGAGCATGCCATGTGGGACCGGCTGTTCGCGCGTCAGGCCGACATGCTGCCTTCCCGCGTGGTGCCGG
Organism: Sphingomonas sanxanigenens; assembly: GCA_037190805.1. GTDB lineage: Bacteria > Pseudomonadota > Alphaproteobacteria > Sphingomonadales > Sphingomonadaceae > JBBCJR01. The sequence continues at coordinate 172,547 of JBBCJR010000005.1, forward strand.
CCTTCATGGAGGGGCTGGAGGTGCTGCGCATGTCCAAGCCCGGCATTCCGGACTTTGACGAGCTCAACGAACGGTTGTCGAAGGCGACGGACTGGCGGGTCGTCGCGGTGCCCGGCCTCGTCCCTGACGAGATCTTCTTCGAGCATCTGGCCAACCGCCGCTTCGTCGCCGGGCGCTTCATCCGTACGCCGGAACAGCTCGACTATCTTCAGGAACCGGACATTTTTCATGACGTGTTCGGCCACGTCCCGCTGCTCGTCCATCCGGTGTTCGCTGACTATATGCAGGCTTATGGCGAGGGTGGGCTGCGTGCCCAGAAACTCGGCATGATCGACGCGCTGGCGCGGCTCTACTGGTACACGGTGGAGTTCGGGCTCATTCGCGACGGCGACGATCTCAAGCTCTATGGCGCCGGCATCGTCTCGTCCTTCGGGGAAAGCCTGTTCGCCCTCGACGATCCGTCTCCCCATCGGATCGGCTTCGACCTCGAACGGGTGATGCGCACGCGCTATCGGATCGACGACTATCAGCAGAACTATTTCGTCATCGACAGCTTCGATGACCTGCTGCGCCAGACCCGCGATGCCGATCTGGGTCCGATCTATGAGCGGCTGAAGACCGTGCCGCCGATCGAGGTCGCGGATATCCTGCCCTCGGACTGCCTGTTCCACAGCGGCACCCAGGCCTATGCCCACGCCAAGGTGCCGGCATGACCGCCGCGGCTTTCACCGGGCTTGGTCCGCGCCGCCCCGACGCCCTGCTGGCGCTGATCGCCATGCATCGCGCCGACATGCGACCGGACAAGATCGACGTCGGTGTCGGCGTCTATCGGGATGAAACAGGCCAGACACCGGTCATGCGCGCGGTGAAGGCAGCCGAGGCACGCCTTGTCACCGAACAGCCGAGCAAATCCTATCTGGGCGGCGACGGCGACGCGCGCTTCACCGAACTGCTCGCTGGCATGGTGTTTGGCGGGGGGAAAAAGGAAAGTCGCCGGTTCGGACTGCAGACGCCCGGGGGCACGGGCGCGCTTCGCCTTGGCGCGGCGCTGCTGGCGCAGGCGAACACCGGGACGCGGGTCTGGATCGGCGATCCCACCTGGCCCAATCACGGGCCGATCTTCACCGATGCCGGACTTGAGACGATCGTCCATCCCTATCTGGACGCGACGGGGGGCGGCATCGCCTTCGACGCCATGATCGAGGCGCTCTGGAATGCGCGCGCCGGCGACGCGATCCTGCTGCACGGCTGTTGCCACAACCCCACCGGGACCCAGTTCACGGGCGACGAATGGCGGGCACTGGCCACCTTGTGCAACACGCGGGGCCTCATACCCTTCCTCGACATCGCCTATCAGGGCCTCGGCGACGGGATCGAGGAGGATGTGGCCGGCGCACGGCATCTGATCGAAACGGTGCCCGCCACCGTCGTCGCCTATAGCTGCAACAAGAATTTCGGCGTCTATCGGGATCGCGTCGGCGCCCTCTGGGTTCACGCGCCGACCACGGCCACGATCGACCTCGTGCGCGCCAACCTGCTGGCCCTGTCGCGCAGCCTGTGGTCGATGCCGCCGGATCATGGAGCGGCCGTGGTGCGGACCATCTTGGATGACCCCTCCCTGGCCCAGGACTGGCGTGACGAACTGGCCGGCATGCGGACCCGGATCAACGCAGTGCGCATCGCGCTGGCCGGCCTGCATCCGGCACTGAGGCCGATCGCCCGGCAGCGGGGCATGTTCTCGCGACTGCCGATCGGCAACGACGCGGTGGACGCGATGCGCGCCACGCACGGCATCTACATGCCGGGCGATTCGCGGATCAACATCGCCGGACTCAACGACCGCAACATCGCGCGCTTCGCGGACGGATTGCTGCCCCATCTCTCTGGCCACGGCGCGGGGAACATGATCGAAACCGCCCGGGCAGGCGGAACGCTGTCATGAACCTCGTCGTCACCGGTGCCGGCGGAACGCTCGGCGCCGCCACCGCCCGCCTGCTGGAACGGCGGGGCCATCGCGTCGTCCGGATCGTCCGGACGTCATCTCCCGACGACGAACCGTTCAGCGTGGTGTGCGCGGATCTCGCCATGGCGGAAGCTGCAGCGCAAGCGCTCGACGGCGCCCGCCAGCATCTCGGAAGCCTCGACGGCGTCCTCCATTGCGCCGGTGCGTTTACCTGGCGGACCGTCGCCGACAGCGACGGCGTCCTGTGGCAGACGATGTTCCGCAAAAACCTCGAAACCACGCTCAGTGTTGTCAAGGCGGCGCTGCCCCGGCTCACGCCAGGCGGTGCGATCGTTACCGTCGGCGCAGCCGCCGCGGCGCCGAGCGGCGCCGGCATGGGTCCCTATGCCGCCTCCAAATCCGCGGTCGCCCGCCTGACCGAAAGCCTGGCCGCCGAGCTTGGCCGCGGCGGCATTCGCATCAACACCGTGCTGCCGGCGATCATCGACACACCGGCCAACCGGGCTGCGATGCCGGACGCCGACCCTGCGGACTGGACGCATCCCGATGCCATCGCGGAGGTCGCCGCCTTCCTCGTTTCGCCCGCCGCGCGAGGCATTCACGGCGCCCTGGTCCCCGTCACCAACGCGGCCAGAAGCTGAGCCGCGCGTTTCACCTTTACCCTCTCAGGAGCAAGACCGATGACCGGCCATGACAATCCACTCGGCCTCGACGGCTTCGAATTCGTCGAGTTCACCGGCCCCGATCCCGAAGCGCTGGGCGCGATGTTCACCGCCCTCGGCTTCACCCATCTGGCCAACCATCGCTCGAAGAATATTCGCCGCTACAATCAGGGCGATATCAACTTCATCCTGAACATGGAGCCAGCCGGACAGGTGGCCGACTTCCGCGCCGCCCATGGCCCATCGGCCAATGCCATGGCCTTCCGGGTCAGGGATGCCCGCGCCGCGTTCGACGAAGCCGTGAAGCGCGGTGCGCAGCCCGTTACCGGCCCCGTCGGCCCTATGGAACTGAACATCCCGGCGATCGAGGGCATTGGCGGATCGAACCTTTATCTGGTCGACCGCTACGGCGCGGCGGAAATCTACGACGTCGATTTCCGTCCCGTGCCCGGCGCCGTCAGAAACGACCGATCGACGGGCCTCCACACGCTGGATCACCTGACCCATAATGTTCAGCGCGGACGGATGAACCACTGGTCCGGTTTCTACGAGCGGATCTTCAACTTCCGCGAGATTCGCTATTTCGACATCGAGGGCCAGGCCACCGGCCTGTTCTCGCGCGCCATGACCGCGCCCGACGACAAGATCCGCATCCCGCTCAACGAGAGTCAGGACGAGCACAGCCAGATCGAGGAATTCCTCAAGGAATATAAGGGCGAGGGCATCCAGCATCTGGCGCTGGCGACCGACGACATCTTCGCGACGGTGGACAGGCTGCGCCTGAACGGCGTCAGCTTCCAGGATACGCCCGAAAGCTATTTCGACCTGATCGACAAGCGCCTGCCGGGCCATGGCCACGATATCGCCGCCATGCGCGCGCGCCGCATCCTGATCGACGGCGCGCCGGAGACCGGCGGCGGCCTCCTGCTCCAGATCTTCACCGAGAACATGGTCGGCCCGATCTTTTTCGAGATCATCCAGCGCAAGGGCAATGACGGCTTCGGCGAGGGCAACTTCAAGGCCCTGTTCGAAAGCCTCGAACTGGATCAGATCAGGCGCGGTGTCATTCCCGCCGGAGCGTCGGCATGAGCCCGCCCTTCACCGTCACGCGCATTCACCATGTCGCCTATCGCTGCCGCGACGCGAAGGAGACCGTTGAGTGGTACGAGCGGGTGCTGGGGTTCAGCTTCACCACCGCCTTCGCCGAGGACCATGTGCCGTCGACCGGCGAGGAAGACCCCTATATGCACGTCTTCCTCGACGCCGGCGGCGGCAACGTCCTCGCCTTCTTCGAGCTGCCCAGCCAGCCGGACATGGGCCGCGACAACAACACGCCGACCTGGGTGCAGCACATCGCCTTCCAGGTGCCCGACGTGGACGCCCTGCTGGCGGCGAAGGCGCATGTCGAAAGCCTGGGTATCGACGTCCTCGGCCCGACCTTTCATGGCGTGTTCCGGTCGATCTATTTCTTCGATCCTAACGGCCATCGGGTCGAGCTGGCCTGTGACATCGGATCTCAAGCGCAATATGATGAACTCGCCCGCGTCGCGCCGCTGATGCTGGAGGAATGGAGCCGCACCAAGCGCGCACCGCGCCACGCCGACTGGCTGCACAAGGACCCAGACGCATGAAACTCGCCAGTCTGAAGGGTGGCCGCGACGGCCGCCTCGTCATCGTCTCCGACGATCTGTCCGCCTGCGTGGAGGCCGGGCGGATCGCCCCGACACTACAAGCAGCGCTCGATGACTGGGCCGAGGCGGCGCCCCGGCTCCAGGCGCTGGCCGCGGATCTGGCGCGTGGCGTTGCGCCGGCCATGCCGTTCGACCAGGACATGGCGGCCGCCCCCCTGCCCCGCGCCTATCAGTGGGCGGACGGTTCGGCCTATGTGAATCATGTCGCCCTGGTCCGGCAGGCGCGGGGCGCGGAGCTGCCCGACAGTTTCTGGCATGATCCGCTGGTCTATCAGGGCGGGTCCGACGGCTTTCTGGGCGCCCGCGATCCCATCCCCCTCGCCGATGAGGACTGGGGTTGCGACATGGAGGCCGAAGTGGTCGTCGTCACCGGCGACGTGCCGCAGGGTGTCGACCGGAGCACCGCGCTCGGCCTCATCCGCCTGGTCGGACTGGTCAATGACGTCTCGCTGCGCAACCTGATCCCCGCCGAGTTGGCGAAGGGCTTCGGCTTCTATCAGTCCAAGCCCGCCAGCGCCTTCTCGCCCGTCTTCGTTACCCCGGACGCGCTGGGCCCCGCCTGGCAGGAGGGCAAGTTGCACGGCACGCTCGAGGTCGACCTCAACGGCCAGCCGTTCGGCCGCGCCGATGCCGGCGTCGACATGACCTTCGACTTCGGCACGCTGATCGCGCACCTGGCCAAGACCCGTGCCCTGGCGGCGGGCACCCTCGTCGGGTCCGGCACGGTTTCAAACCGCGACGGAGACGGCGGGCCGGGCCGACCGGTGGTCGATGGCGGACTGGGCTATAGCTGCCTCGCCGAGCTGCGCATGGTCGAAACGATCCTGCACGGCAAACCGGCGACGCCCTTCCTCCGGCATGGCGACCGCGTCCGCATCCGCATGGACGACACGGCGGGCCAGCCGATCTTTGGCGTCATCGATCAGGTCGTGGCTTCGACATAAGCTGTGGTGACGGCCTGCGGATCTCCCGTGGCGCCGTCACCCGCACCATCAGCGCCGGGCCGATGTCAGTCGTGTCCCAGCCTGATGCCCGTGCTGCGATAGAGGAAGGCCGGCAGGAACGACCCATAGAGTCGCCGCCGGCCGCGCGGCCCCTTGGCGATATAGATACCCGCCTCGTCATTGCGCCACACATTGGGATAGACGAGCCGCCCACCGGCAATCAGCCGATTCTTGCCCACCGTATCCAGCACGCCCATCGCCACCACCCGGCGATGGCCTCGCCATGCCGAGATCCCGACGATCGCCGCCAGTACCGCCAGCAGTCCGCCCTGGACGATCAGAAGGCCCAGCAGATGGCGATTGCCACCGGCCGGCGCGGTCACGACCGTGCCGTCCTCCCTGTTCACCGGCCGAATGCGCCCTTCCGCCTCGGACAATAGAACGCCGCCCCTGACATCGACCGTCATCACCACTGGCGGTTTCTCGTCACAGACCAGCTTCAGCGTGCGCCAGCCGGGGCCATCGCCGATCACCTGCCACTCACGCGCGGCGGAGCAGGCAAAGCCGGCCTGGCTCGCGACGTCGGCGACAAACCGCAGCACCGCCGCCGCATCCTTGTCGGCCAGTGCAGCGTAAAGACGGCGCGCTTCCCCGGCGCCACGGGTTTCGGGGGCCGCCACAGCGGGCATCGCCGCAGCCAGCAGCAGGCAGGTGGCAAGGGAGCGGAATGCGTGCATGATGCCAGACTTGCCATAACAGACGGATGCCCCCTCATATCCGGGGTATCCGAACCGATGCAACGCTATGGGGACCGAAATGGTGCCGCAGGGGAGGATTGAACTCCCGACCTCGTCATTACCAATGACGCGCTCTACCACTGAGCTACTGCGGCGAAGGCGCCGCGCTATGGGGCGTCGAAGCGGGCCTTGTCAACCCACGGATGGCTCCGGGCGCGGTGGTGCGCCGGGATCGGCGTCGGGCAGCTGCATCCCGTCCGCCGGGTAAGGCATGATCAGTTCCCCGTTGGGCGCAGCGGTGAAGCTGGTCTGAGTGGGGTAGGCAAACTCGATACCGCGGCCGTTCAAAGCCTTCAGAATCGCGACACCGATCTGATGGCGGGCTTGAAACACCTCATCATAGACCGACGAATGAATGTCGAACTGGACGTCGAAATCGATCGAGCTGGCGGCGAAGTTGACGAGGCCGGCCCGCACCAGCGTGCAGCGCGGCACCGATTCCACCGCCGCGCGGAGAATGTCGGGCAACTGCTCCACGACATCAGGCGAAGTCTGATAGATGACGCCGATGGCCAGTGACATCCGTCGCCGGTCGATGCGCGCGGTGTTGTGAATCTCCTTGTTGAGCAGGTTCGCGTTCGAGATCACCACCTCCTCGCCGGCATTGGCCCTGACCCGTGTGGTCTTGAGGCCGATTTCCTCGACCGTGCCCGACGTCTGGTCCCAGCTGATCGCATCACCCTTGCGGAACGGCTTGTCGAACAGGATCGACAGCGCCGCGAACAGGTCCGAGAAGATGCCCTGGGCGGCCAGGCCGATGGCGATGCCGCCAACGCCGAGGCCGGCGACCAGGCCGGTCACGTTCACCCCCAGATTGTCCAGGATGACGATCAGCGCGATCGCGAACACCGAAAAGCTGACCAGCAGGCGGATGATGCCCATTGCGGAACCGAAGGTGCCGAGCTCGTCCTGATTCCGGGCCGCCCGGCGTTCGATCAGGCCTATGACCAGTTCGCGCGCCCAGATCGCGACCTGAAGCGCAAAGGCGATGGTGAACAGATTGCCGATGAAGGCTTCGACCCGCGGCGGCGGATTCAGGCCTTCGGACAGCAGGCGCGCGGCGACCAGGACCATGAACCACAATTGCGTCTTGCCGGCGAGATGGCCAACGATCGCGGCAACGCTGCCGGGGCGGCCTTCCCCCATCCTGCGCAGATGGCGCCGGACATAGAGCATCACGGACACCAGCAGCGTTCCGATAGCGGCCGCGATCAGGATGTCGATGGCATTCACGTGGAGCCAGTTCAGCATGTCGACCAGCATGGCGTTCATCCGGGCCGCAAAGGCGTCGGTGGCAGTCATCAGGCAGCCCTTTCGCAGGCAGGGGCGCGATCAACCTCGAGAAAGGCGATCAGGCCGCGTTCGGCAGATGTGAGATAGCGGGTCGCACGCGGCAACCGTAGCCCGCCCAATCCCTCGCCCCGCTTGGCGCGGTCGACCAGCGCGGGGTGGACATAGGATTTGCGCGCGATTGCCGGCGTATTGCCCAGTGCGGCCGCAACCGGCGTCAGCAAGGCGTTGACGCCCGGCGGCGCATCGCCCCCGGCATGCAGGGTTTCGAACGCAATGACGCTCGCGCCCCAGGTGCGGAAATGCTTGGCGGTGAAATCGTCCCCCATCACCGCCCGGATATAGGCGTTGACGTCGCTCGATGTCACCGGCCGCGTCTCGCCCGTTTCGTCGATGAACTGGAACAACCGCTGGCCGGGCAAGTCCTGGCAGCGGCGGACAATGCGGGCCAGACTGCGGTCCTCGACCGTCAGCCGCTGCATCTTTCCCGACTTGCCGCGATAGCAGAGCTTCAGCCGGCGGGCACCGGCCTCGACATGGCGGGCGCGCAGCGTCGTTGCGCCGAAACTGCCGTTCGCCCGCGCATAGCCATCATTGCCGACCCGGACATGACCGACGTCCAGCAGTCGGACGACCGCCGCGACGATGTTGTCACGGCCCAGCGTCCGGCCGGCGAGGTCGCGTTCGACCTGCCGGCGCAACCGCGGCAGCGCCCGCCCGAAGCTGGCGCAGCCGTCATATTTCTCGGCCTCGCGGGCGGCGCGGAAGGCGGGATGATAGCGATATTGCTTGCGGCCCCGCTCATCATGTCCGGTCGCCTGGATATGGCCGTCCGGCGACGGGCAGAACCAGGCGTCGACATAGGCGGGCGGCAGGCCGACGGCGTTCAGCCGGTCGATCTCCCCCCGATCCGTAATGCGCGCGCCGCCCACCTCATAATAGGCCCAGCCGCGCTTCAGCCGGCGACGCGTGATCCCCGGCATATCATGATCATCGACATGGACGAGGGCAGGACGATCGGTCATGGGCGTCTGAACGCCATCCCGTCATGGCGCGTTCCCCGGTTACGCTGGAACCAGCCGGCAAGGGCACCCGTTTTTCGTCTGTCCCCCGCCCAGGAGTATCGTCATGACCGCCATCGATCAGGCCCGCGTCCTCATCCTCGCCACTCATCGTTTCGAGCAGTCCGAATTGTTCCAACCGCGTTCGGAACTGCTCGATGCCGGTGCCAAGGTCACCATCGCCTCGATCGAACTCGGCGAGATCCAGGGAACCGAGCACGACGAGAAGGGCCTGACGATCAGCGTCGATGCGACGCTGGACCAGGTATCTGCGGACGATTTCGATGCATTGCTGCTGCCCGGCGGCGTCGGCAATCCCGACCGGCTGCGGACCGAGAAGAAAGCGATTGCCCTGATCCGCGCCTTCGTCGACCAGAACAAGCCCGTCGCCGCCATTTGCCATGGCCCCTGGCTGCTGGTCGAGGCGGATATCCTCAAAGGCAGGACGGCAACGTCCTGGCCGTCCATCCGCACCGACCTTAAAAATGCCGGCGCCACTGTGGTCGACGAGGAAGTGGTCGTCGATGGCAACCTCATTACCAGCCGTAAGCCCGACGATCTGCCCGCGTTCACCGAGGCGCTGATTACCGCAATCCGCGAAAACTGAGGCCCGGATCGCTGCTCAGCCGGAACGGACCGGACGGAAGCGGGGCGCCAGTGTCGGCGCCGGCCGCGCGCTCCGACGTTTCTCCCACGTCGCGAGGCCGATCTCGACCGCGAGAATCATGTACATGAAGCTGAGGAAGCCGAGGCCGACGAACATTGACGCGGCCAGATAGACGAGGTGGCAGTTTCGCAGCGCGGTCGCCAGGTCGCCGACCCAGCGATCACCCTCGGGCGTCGTCCTGCGGCGATAGCGGCGGCGCAGCGCCATCATCTTGACGAGCAACGATCCATGCAGCCCCAGATAAAGGGCCAGGCCCAGCCAGCCCTGCTCGCCCAGCATCTCGAAATAGCTGTTGTGGAAAGCGCGCGCTGCATCGGTGACCACCTCGCGCGATGAATCCTCACCATCCCGCCTGACCAATGCGATGTCGAGTCGGTTCAACACATAGACACCGAAGCCGCCGCCAGCCGGATGGTCGGAGACATAATCCAGCGTCCACTTCCACACCGCCAGCCGGGTCGATGCCGAGGTGTCAGCCTCATAGGTCTGGATCGTCGACATCCGGCCGGTGAAACTGTCAGGCAACAGCGGCATCGCCGCCAAGGTCACCGCCGCCAGCGCCCCGCCCAGCAGCACCGGCCGCCGCGAATCGAGCACCAGCAGCACCCCCAGCACCGCCATGCAGACGAGACCGGTACGCGCCTCCGTGCCGATCGGGATCAGCACCGAGGCGAAAATCAGCCCGGCGATGAACAGACGGAACAGCCGCCCCTTCGGCACCAGCGTCTGATGCTTGCCCAGATAGAGGATCAGCGGGATGACCGCGATCGCGATGCACGAGATGGTCGAGCTTTCGTAAAGCCCGCTATTGTTGTCGACCATCAGGTTCAGCGTGCCATAGCCGCCTCCACCCGCAAGCGTCTTCAACCCGCCCACGATCGTCACCGAGGCCACCGACATGACGATGAACATCAAGGTCGCCTCGATCCGCAGCCGGGTGAGCAGAGCCATCGGCAGGAAGATGGCGAATACGACCACCTTCCACGCCCAGTCCCATTTCTGCCAGGCCATGTCGGGCACGGCGGCATGCACTGTCGTCCATCCCGCCCAGGCGAGGATCGCCAGCATCAGGCCCTGATGAAACGTGACCTTCACCCCTCGGCGCGCATCGATCAGCAGCCAGCCGGTCACGGCCAGCGCGACCATGATCTGCGACAGCGGCACCGAGTTCAGCAGATAATAGGACAGCCGCTGCGGGGACACGAGGTCGCAGTAGATATAGGCCAGCGTCCAGATGAACGGCCGACGGAAACCGAGTGCGATCAGCCCGGCGAGAAAGAACAGGATCGACAGGTCACGCATCGTCGGCGCCCGTGCCGCCTGGGGGCGGATCCTGGTCGAGATCCGTACGACGGAGCAGCAGCAGGGCGATCAGGGCCATGCTGCCGTGACTGACGACCAGCGCGAAGATGTCGATCATGGCGCCTCTCCTTTCGTCAGTGCCGTTTCCCTGCGCTTATCCGGTGCCGCTTGACGGCCCGTTAAGAAAATTCCAGCCTCTGAAGAAAGATTCATGATCCATGCTTGGAGAACCGACCCCTTTTCGTCAGTAATTTGTCTGTGTTGATGGGAAAGCATAGACAATCAAATTACTGTCAGGGGCGTTCTTACAGACACCTGACAAACATAAGACGATGCCTTGTACATTTTACATGATCAAGAGCATCAAGAACAATGGCCTTCGTTTCTATAGCCTGCAACCGACCCAAGGGCACGCAGCCGATGCTCGCGGCAACCGGCGGTGGGAAGATGGCCACCCACCCGGCGCAAGACTTCGCGAGGACATCCTGCCCGCCGCCAAGCACAGCAAGACGGCGGAGGGGACTCTTCAACCTGCAGGCGCGGTGACTGCGCGACGGCGCATCGCGCCGCCCACTAGACCAAAGCCGGCGATCATCATCAACCATGTCGCAGGCTCGGGAATACTCGACGTCAAATAGGTGATGGTCAGCGAGGATTTGAGGTAGGTATCGGTTCTTTGGAATACGAACTCGTCTACGGGCAGGTTGAGGCTACCTTCGTTCGCCCGAAAGCCAATGGCAATGACCCCGGCACCGATGAAAGGTGACCAATCCACAACGTCGAACGTGCCGTCGCCATATGCCTTAAAGGGATAGGGCGACCCCGAGAGCGCGGCCGTTGCATTGCCCAAGGTCGGAACAAGATAGGAGACGCCGTCCAGGACCACGCCAGCGCTGGAAGTCATTGTGTAATCGAAATTTCCGTAGGGGACCGGCCCATCGGGGTTTGGATTGGAGACCGTCCCGCTCCACCATTGCTCTTGGACCAGGCCGATTTGGATGCCGATGAGGGTATTCAGATCGCCGTCAAACTTCTGAATATAAGCTGGCGGCATTGGGGAGCATGTGCATGATTCCGCGATCACGCTCTGCTCGATTACCGTCGCTGCTTGTGACGGCAACGCCGCCGTTGCCACAATGGCAGCCACTACAAACGATGACTTCATGACGTTCTCCCGGTTTTCGGGGAGGGAAGCAAATTTCGGTCCAACCCCCTCATTGTCGACTTTCTGCGTCGACAGGAATCTTCGACTGTTAACTATACCGACAATTCATTCGCACCCCACTGTCCAGCCGGCAACGCCCTCAGCATGACGCAGCCATCGCTCGCTCTGGGCAGGGCTGTGGCTCTGGCGCTGCGGGCGCCACCCCCACAGCAAACTCCAGCAAAATGCCGGACGCTTCGGCCGCCCCATTGTTGCCACCTGCATTGTCGCGATTGAGATTGCTCGTCACCGCCGCCTGGCACCTAGAATCCAATGCAGGCTGGCGCGGCGAACTTGGCCGAGCAACGATTGCGCCATGCCTAGGAGATCAGCACTATCGACCGTGGCCAGTTCCCTGAGCCTATCCGCTGCTACTTGACGCGGCGTTAAGGGCTGTGGCGCATAAGCACCCGCATGCGCGTTCTTCATGTCCTCGACCATTCCCTGCCACTGCACAGTGGCTACAGTTTCCGTACCCGATCGATCCTGCGCGAACAGCAGCGCCTGGGCATCGTCGTGGACGCCGTCACCACCCCGCGCCATACCGCCGCCGGTCCGGACCCGGAAACGATCGACGGCCTCGTCTTTCATCGCACGCCCGATCCCGGCAGCCGGCTGCCGCTGTGGCGCGACTGGCGGCAAGTCATGGCGACACGCGCGCGCGTTGCGCAGCGGATAGCCGAGGTTCGACCCGATATCGTCCACACCCATTCGCCGGTGCTGACCGCGCTGGCCGCTGGCCCCGCCGCCCGCGCCGCCGGCCTGCCGCTGGTTTACGAGATTCGCGCCTTCTGGGAGGATGCGGCGGTCGGTAACGGCACGGGGCGAGAGGGCGATGCCCGTTATCGCCTGACCCGTGCGCTGGAGAATCACGCCGTCGCCCGCGCCGATGCCGTGGCAACGATCTGCGAGGGGCTGCGCCACGATCTCGTGGCAAGGGGTGTCGATCCCGCTCGCCTGTTCACCGTTCCCAACGCCGTCGATCTCGACGCTTTCGGCACGCCCGGCGTCCGCGACGACGCGCTGGCTACCGCGCTCGGCCTCGACGACGCGGAAGTGATCGGCTTCATCGGCAGCTTCTACGATTATGAGGGACTGGACGACCTGATCGCCGCTATGCCGGCACTGATCGCGGCCCGGCCGCGCGCGCGCCTGCTGCTGGTCGGCGGCGGACCGATGGACGCGACCTTGAAAGCGCAGGCGGCCGCATCGCCGGCCGCGGGAGCGATTCTGTTCACGGGCCGGGTGCCGCATGGCGAGGTCGATCGTTATTATGGGCTGATCGACGTCCTCGCCTATCCACGGAAGTCCATGCGCCTCACCGATCTCGTCACGCCGCTGAAGCCGCTGGAAGCGATGGCACAGGAAAAGCTGGTCGCGGCCTCGTCGGTCGGCGGCCATCGCGAACTGATCCGCGACGGCGAGACCGGCACGCTGTTCCCGCCCGACGATCCCACCGCCATTGCCGCCGCCCTTGCCGGGCTGCTCGCGAACCGCTCGGACTGGCCGGCGCGCCGGGCCCGCGCTAAGACATGGGTAGCCGCCGAGCGAAGCTGGGCAACCAGCGTCGCCAATTATCTCCCTGTTTACGAGCGGCTGACCAGCGGGCGGATGCCGACATGAAGGCGCAGCCGATTCTCATCGCCCTGATCCTGGGCGCTGCGCTGGCGCTGCCCGCCACCCTGATGCCCGCCGCCCGGCTGGAGGCATTGGTCGTCGCCAGCGGCCTTCCCACCCTGCTCCCGGCCGCACGGCCGCCACTGGCGAATACTGCGCGGACGCTGCTGGCCGTGGCCCTGGGCATCGCACCGCTGCTGGTTGCGTTCGTGGCCATCGTCATCGCCCGACAGCGCAAGGCCGCCGCCGAAGCCCGCATCATCGCCGATCTCGAAGCGGCCGAGGCCGGACGTCGTCTCTTCCGTCCGGCTCCGCTACCACGCAAACAGGACTCCACACCTCTCGCCCCCGCGGCGCCTGAAGCCTCCGCCGTCGATGCGACTCTGGTGCCCGAGCCTTCGCCGCCCGAGCCTGCCGCTCTAGACCTCACCGGCGCGATTCTTGCCGCACCCGAGGAGTTGGGCAGTCCGCCGCCGGATCTTGAGCCTCAACCGCGCCCGTCACCGCTCGTAGAGCCGGAGGCCCTGCGCAAGCCGCGTGCCCGTGCAGCCTCCGCACCGGCACCCGCGCCAGCGCCCGACAGCCGGACGCGTCTGGATCAGCTCGGAACCATGCTGGGCACACTGCCGCCCCTGCCCCATCAGGCGGGACCTTCTCCCGCGCCCGAAAGCAAGCGCGCCCGGACGAAGGGCGCGACCACCGCCCGCGATCTCAAAAGCGGCGTGGTTCGGGGCAGCGACCGTCCCGCCGACCGGGCCGAGATCGCCGCCCGACTGGAACGGGCGCTGGCCGAGTTGCGCCGACTGGACCGCTAGAGCCGGATCGCACGCTCCGCACGATCGGAATCGACACCTGCCCCGCCCGTACCGATCATCCGTTCAGGTACTGCCATTTGGGGGGTAATGCCGCCGCCCGTCAGCCGGACCGGATTCTCGGATCAGCCTTCGGTCTTCGCCTCGGCCAGCAGCTGGGCGACATCGGGCGCGGCCCAGTCCTTCGCACCGTCCACCCGCCAGACTTCCTTGCCGGCGGCGTCATAGAGGATCGTGATCGGCAGGTTGGTGCCGCCTACCCCCTCGCCCAACAGCATCTCCTTGTCGAGATAGGGCTGGAGGGCCTTGAACTTCATCTTGGCGAAGAACGGATCGACCACCCGGCGGCCCGCGATATCCTCGCTCACCACGACCACCTGGACACCATCGGGCTTCGCCGCCTCCCGGGCGGCCAGCGTGTCGAGCGACGGCATTTCGTGGATACACGGCGCGCACCACGTCGCCCACAGATTGACCAGCAGCGGCTTGCCGCGAAAGCTGGCCAGCGTCACCGGCCCGTCCTTGGGATCGAGGAACGGCGTCGCCGGCGCGTCCTTGCCGGCGCCCGCCCGCGACAGCTTGCCGGTCATCTGGGCGGCCGCGTCGGCTTGCGGGGCCGTCTCCTTTGGCTTATCGCACGCGGCCAATGTCAGCGCCGCGATGGCAGCAAGGGGCAGTCCTGCACGCATGAACGATTCCAATTCCTTGTGGGGTGGACGCTTCGCCGCTGGTCCGTCGGCGGTGATGCAGGAGATTAACGCTTCCATCCCGTTCGACAAGCGGCTTTGGCGGCAGGACATCGCCGGCAGCCGCGCCCATGTCGCGATGCTGAAGCGGCAGGGCATCATCGACGCCGCCGACGCCGACGCCATCGACGGGGGCCTGGAGGCCATCGCCGCCGAATATGAGGCGTCCGGCGTGCCGGAAGACCTGGCGCTAGAAGACATCCACATGCATGTGGAATCGCGGCTGGCCGAGCTGATCGGCCCCGCTTCCGGCCGCCTGCACACCGCGCGCTCGCGCAACGATCAGGTGGCGACCGATTTCCGCCTGTGGGTGCGCGACGCCATCGACGCCACCGACGCCGGCCTCGCCGCCCTTCAGCGCGCCTTGCTGGGCCGGGCCGAGGAGCATGCGGCAACGGTGATGCCAGGCTTCACCCATCTGCAGGTCGCCCAGCCGGTGACGCTCGGCCATCATCTGATGGCCTATTATGAGATGACGGCGCGCGACCGGGGCCGGTTCGCCGATGCCCGCGCCCGCCTCAACCGCTCGCCGCTGGGCGCAGCGGCGCTGGCAGGCACCGGCTTTCCCGTCGACCGGCAGATGACGGCGGCCGCGCTCGGCTTCGACGGGCCGACCGCCAACAGTCTCGATTCGGTCAGCGACCGCGATTTCGCCATCGAGTTCCTGACCGGCGCCGTCCAGGCCGCCCTCCACCTGTCGCGGCTGGCCGAGGAGATCATCATCTGGGCATCCCAGCCCTATGGCTTCGTCAAGCTGCCCGACGCCTATTCCCCCGGCTCGTCGATCATGCCCCAGAAGCGCAACCCCGACGCGGCCGAGCTGGTGCGCGGCCATGCCGGGCGGATCATGGGCTGCATGACGGCGCTGATGGTGACGATGAAGGGCCTGCCGCTCGCCTATTCGAAGGACATGCAGGACGACAAGCCGCCGGTGTTCGAGGCCTATGACCTGCTCGCCCTGTCGCTGGCGGCGATGACGGGGATGGTGGAGACGCTGAGTTTCGTGCCCGACCGGATGCGCGCTGCGGCCGGCGCCGGTTATTCGACCGCCACCGACCTCGCCGACTGGCTGGTACGCGAGGCCGATGTGCCGTTCCGCGAGGCGCATCACATCACCGGGCGGGCGGTGAAGGCGGCCGAAGCCGCCGGCGGCGGCCTCGCCGACCTGCCGCTCGACACGCTCACCGCCATCGACGCGCGGATCACCGCGCGGGTGTTCGACGTGCTGTCGGTCGATGCCTCGGTGGCCAGCCGCAAGAGCCATGGCGGCACCGCCCCCGACCAGGTCCGCGCCCGTATCGCCGAGGCGCGGGCAGCGCTGGACGCCGGCCGGTGACCGCGCGCCTCGCTCTCGTCGCCCTGCTGATACTGGGCGGCTGCGGGACGCAGCAGAACCTGCAACGCACCGCGGGCGAGCCGATGCCGCCGCTGCCGGTCGGCGTCGCAGTCCAGCGCGAGCCGGAGGAGCAACTGCGCCTGCCGCCGCAGGCGGCGCCCGACCGCGTCAACGATCCGCTCGGCCGCTCGACGGAGCAGCCCGACGACCGCTTCAACCTGCCCCCGCCGGGCTGATCGCGAGGGCAAGGGCGAAGCCATGGACCATTTCGATTATCGGGACGGCGTGCTGCATGCCGAGGACGTCGCCGTGCCGGCGCTGGCCGAGGCGATCGGCACGCCCTTCTACTGCTATTCGACGGCAACGATCGAACGCCATTTCCGCGTCTTCACCGAAGCGCTGGCCGGGCTCGACGACCCACTGGTCGCCTATGCGGTGAAGGCCAATCCCAACCGCTCCGTCATCGCCACCCTCGCTCGTCTGGGCGCGGGCGCCGACGTGGTGTCGGTGGGCGAGCTGAGGCGCGCGATCGCCGCCGGCGTCCAGCCGGACCGCATCGTCTTTTCCGGCGTCGGCAAGACCCGCGAGGAACTGGGCGAAGCGCTGGCGCTCAGAATCTACCAGTTCAACCTCGAATCCGAGCCGGAAGCGGAGATGCTGTCCGCCGTCGCCGTCGCGCAGGGGCGCACCGCCGCCGTTGCCTTCCGCGTCAATCCCGATGTCGATGCCGGCACCCACGCCAAGATCTCGACCGGCAAGTCTGAGAACAAGTTCGGCGTGCCCATCGACCGGGCGTCGGCCGCCTACGATCTCGTCCGGCGGCTGCCCGGCCTCGACCCGGTGGGCGTCGCGGTCCACATCGGCAGTCAGCTGACCAGCCTCGCGCCACTGGAAGCGGCGGTCCGCCGGGTCGGCGAGCTGATCGGGACGCTGCGCGGCGAGGGTCATGCCATTGGCCGCGCCGATGTCGGCGGCGGGCTCGGCGTCCCCTATGACCCGTCCCAGCCCGCGCCGCCCAGCCCGGCCGACTATGGCCGGATGCTGGTCGCGGGCACCAGAGACTGGGGCGTCCGTCTGATCCTGGAGCCCGGCCGGCTGATCGTCGGCAATGCCGGCATCCTGGTGTCACGCGTGATCCGGGTGAAGAAGGGCGCGGCGACCGATTTCGTCATCGTCGACGCAGCGATGAACGACCTCCTCCGCCCCGCGCTCTACGACGCCTGGCACGACATCCGCGCAGTCGCGCCGCGCGACGGGATGGCCAGCGCCACCATCGTCGGACCGGTGTGCGAGACGGGAGACACCTTCGCCGAGGGACGCACGATCACCCCCGTCGTTGCCGACGACCTGATCGCGTTCATGACCGCCGGCGCCTATGGGGCGACGATGGCATTCACCTACAATAGCCGTCCGCTCGTCCCGGAAGTGATTGTTTCGGGACGCGAATGGGCCATTGCCAGACCCCGTGGCGACCTCGACGCGCTGATCGCGACGGATCGCCTCGCCCCGTGGTTGGACAAGGAGGGTCAAGCGTGAGTTTCAAGCCGGTTCGTAAAGCCGTGTTTCCTGTCGGTGGCCTTGGCACCCGCTTCCTGCCCGCGACCAAGGCGCTGCCCAAGGAGATGCTGCCCGTCGTCGACCGGCCGCTGATCCAATATGCCGTCGACGAGGCGCGCGAGGCGGGGATCGAGCAGATGATCTTCGTCACGGGACGCGGCAAATCGGCGATCGAGGACCATTTCGACATCGCCTACGAGCTTGAGGCGACGATGGCCGGGCGCGGCAAGCCGCTCGACATCCTGCATGACACGCGCCTGCCACCTGGCGCCGTCGCCTATGTCCGTCAGCAGGAGCCGATCGGTCTCGGCCACGCCGTATGGTGCGCGCGCGACATCGTCGGCGACGAGCCGTTCGCGGTGCTGCTGGCCGACGACTTCATGGTCGGCAAGCCGGGCTGCCTGAGGCAGATGGTCGATGCCTATGAAAAGGTGGGCGGCAACCTGATCTGCGCGCAGCAGGTCGCGCCCGACCAGACCGACAAATATGGCATCATCACCCCCGGCGGCGCCGACGGGGCGCTGACCGAAGTCAGGGGACTGGTCGAAAAGCCCAAGCCCGATGTCGCGCCCTCCACCCTCGCGATCGTGGGCCGCTACATCCTGCAACCGGAAGTGATGCGTGTCCTCGCCCGCCAGCAGCGCGGCGCGGGGGACGAGATCCAGTTGACCGACGCCATGGCGACGATGATCGGCGAACAGCCGTTCCACGGCCTGACCTTCGACGGGCGCCGCTTCGATTGCGGCGACAAGGCCGGATACATCCAGGCGAACATCGCCCTGGCGCTGGAGCGGGCGGATATCGGCCCATCGGTGAAGGCGTTCATCGCCGCGCTCTGAAGCAGCGGGTCAGGGAAGGCGGCTACCGCAGTCGAAGGACGACGGAGCCAAATTGGCGTTCCCGGCGTGGGAGGGCGCCATTTCCCGGTCGACTACCACCGGCATCGGCGTCCGAGCACATCCATATGATGGAGCACGGCACCTCGGGAAAGTCATGACGCCCTCCCTCCGTGGAGGGAGGGCGTCATGCTTGCTTATTTCACCGCCAGCGCGATCCAGCCCGGCCCATAGGCATTGTTACCGACGGGAACGACGATGATCTGCTTGCCGTTCGCCATATAGGTGATCGGCCCGCCGGTGGTGCCGGCCGGCAGCGGGATTTCCGCGATCGTGGCGCCCGTATCCTTGTCGTAGGCGCGGAACTTCACCGGATCGGGCACGCCGGCGCGCCCCATCACCGCATCGGACGCCTCGCCCAGGAACAGCAGCGACTTCGTCACCAGCGCGACCGGACGGCCGACGGTGCCGAGCGGCGGTAGGTTCAGGTCCTTCAGCAGCGGATGATTGCGCGGCCCGTCGCCATTGGCGATCGTCCACAGCTTCTCGCCTTTGTTCATGTCGAGCGCAGTGACCCGGCCATAAGGGCCTTTCAGCAGCGGCAGGCCGTCGGGGCCAGGGCCATAGCTGGGCGGCTGGTTGGCGGCACCGCCGCCACCGCCACCGCCACCGCCACCCTGCGCGGCGCCGCCGCGCCGTGAGGGGGTGCCATAGGGCATGGCGCCGGGTTCATCGAGCTTCTGGACGTTGAACGTCCCCGGCACGGTCGTCGACACTGCAAAGTAGCGGCCGGTTTCAGGGTCGAAGGCGCCAGTGTTCCAGTTGGCCGACCCCCAGCCGCCCGGCATGGTGATCGTACCCTTCTTGCCTTCCGTCGGGATCGACGGGGGAGCGAACAGTGCGCCGACGACGTCATAATCCTTCAGGAACTCCCGCGCCTTGGCCTTCAGTTCCGGCGTGTAGTCGATCAGGTCGTCATCGGTGATGCCCTGACGGTCGAACGCCGGCGGCTTGGTCGGGAAGGGCTGGGTCGGCGACGTGTACTCGCCCGGCACGGTCGACTGCGGCACCGGCCGCTCCTCGATCGGCCACACCGGCTTGCCGGTGATGCGGTCGAAGGTGAACAGATGCCCGACCTTGTTGGGCACGATCACCGCCTTGATCTTCTTGCCGTCGACCGTCAGGTCGGCGACCGTCGGGGGCGAGGGGATGTCATAGTCCCACAGATCATGATGCACGGTCTGGAAGTGCCACCGGATCTTGCCGGTCTTGACGTCGATGGCCAGGATGCTGTCGGAATAGAGATTGTCGCCCGGCCGGTGCCCGCCATAATGCGAGTTGGTGGGCGCCGACAGCGGCACATAGACGAGGCCCGCCTGCTCGTCGGCGGAGAGCGGCGCCCAGGCCGCCATGTTACCGGTCTTGTCACGCGAGTCGCCCCAGCTGTCATAGCCGGGCTCGCCCTTTTCGGGCATGACCTTGGCCGTCCACAGCAGCTTGCCCGTGCGGACGTCGTAGCCGCGGATATGGTCGGGGGTCGACTCGACGGTGTTGCCCCCGTCAGCATAGCCGCCGGAGTTGCGGCTGCCACCCGCACCGCCGATGACTATGACATCGCCGACGATGATCGGGCCGTTGAAGCCGAAGAAGGGAGCATTGTCTGGCACATCGCGGTTCAGCGACAAGCGCCCGCCATCGCCGAAACTGGCGATGGGGGTGCCGTTCGCCGGGTTCAGGGCATAGAGATACTCGCCGCGCACCGCGATGATGCGGGCGTCATTGCCGCTCTTCCAATAGTCGACGGTGCGAATGCTCTGGCCCGAGGCTTCCTTGAGCGTTTCGGCAAAAGGCCTCTGCACCCACTTAGTGGCGCCGGTCGCGGCATCGAACGCCTCGACCAGCCCGACCGCGTTCGGGGCGTAGAGCACGCCATCAACCAGGATCGGCGTGCCGCGCAGATAGTTGGACGGCATGATGTCGGGAAACGCGTCCTTGATCGACTTGTCGAGCCCCGGCCTCTCCCACAGCGTCTGCAGCCGCCCGGCGTTGCTCTTATCGATCTGCGCCAGCGGCGAATAACGGTCGAACCGCTTGCTGCCGCCGAAATACGGCCAGTCGCTTTTCGCGCCAGCCGCCAGCGCGCCACTGCCCACGCCCGATACCAGCAGCGCCAGCGCCGCCGGACCAAGCCACAATTTGCTCAGCATACCCACCCCTTATATGTTCGAATGCTCCCGACGCGCATGGCGGATCGGCCCATGTGCCGACTCCAGTTCGATAGCCTGATCAGTTCTGCGCGCTCGCATTATAGATCACATAATATTTGGTGTAGCCAGGGCTTTCCCACGTACCCTTCCAGCCCTTGGGAACGAAGACGGCATCGCCCGCTTTGATGTCGGTGACATGACCGTCATCGGACGTCAGCTTCACCGAGCCGCGGATGAAATACATGAACTCGTCCACCCGATAGCTGTCGATCTTCGACGTGCTGCCGGTTGAATCATAGACCCCCGAGGTCAGCTTGCCGTCGGCGGACTTGCCCATCGAATAGCCGCGCATGGTGTGGCCATTGTTGGTCCGGCTGGTGGCGGCGGGATCGTTCATCACCCGGTTATGCGCCTCGGAGGACGGAATCTTGACGGGGTGCATGGGCTGGGCGGCAGCGACGCCGGCTCCGAGAAGCAGGGGAGTAACGAGAAGCAGAGCCGTGCGTCGCATGAGAATCCTCCGTTTTTAGTATCGATAGGTTGCAGTGATTCCGGCCGTGCGTGGCCGGAAGGTGGTGACGGTATAAAGCGGCGTCGTCCGGGTATTGTGGGCGCGCGTCAGGCGTGGGCTGGTGTCGAAGAGATTGTCCACGAACAGCGACAGATTGACCTGATTGACGTCCACCCCGGCGCGTACGCGCACGAAATGGGTTGCTGGCCGCACCGGCAGATTGGCGTCGTACTGGCTGGTGGCAGAATTCTGCACGGGCGTATCCAGGTTGCGACTGCTATATTCATACGCAACGCGAATATAGGCGTCATATCCTGACACATCGAAGTTCTGGACGCCAGCGACCATGAAGGTCCAGGGCGAGATGCCGGGCAGCCCATCACCCTTTTCCACCAGGATCGACGCGCCCGGCAACGGCGAGGCATATTGGTTCTGCGTGTAGCGCGCCTTGGTGTAACCGACCGCGAAGTCGAGGTTGAAGCCCTCGAACAGCCGCGCCTGCCCCTGCAGGTCGAAGCCCTTGCTGTCCGCCTTGCCCAGATTGTCGGTGTATGAAAGGCCGCACAGCGCCAGATAGGTCGACTGCTGGATGCCGCTCCATTTCAGATAATAGGCGCTCGCCTCATAGCGCAGGGCGCCGTCGAACAAGCGCCCTTTGGAGCCGACCTCGTAGCTCCAGACATTGTCCGACTTGTAGGCGCCAGGCGGGATAGAAATCCCCAGCGATTCAAGCGCCGGGCCGCAGGTCGGTGGCAGCGGCGCGTTGGCACCGCCGACGCGGTAGCCCTTGGCCGCCGAAGCATAAAGCAGCAGCTCAGGATTAGCCTGATAATTGATGCTGAACTTCGGCGTGATCGGCGTCTCCTTCGATCGGCCACCCGTCAGACGCGCGCCCGCGTCAGCGGCGAAGGCCGAGAAATTCTCGCTGTCATAGGCGAACTTGGTTTGTGCGATACGGACGCCGGCATTCAACCGCAGTCCTTCGGCGACCCGCACCGAGACATCTGCAAATCCGGCCAGCTGCTCCTCGACCTGCTCCTGATTGCCGCGATAGGTCATGCCGGCGGCATCGAGGGTGGTGTTGTAATATTGGTCGAAGGTCCGCCCCAGGACGTTCTGATAGAGCTGGTTGATGTCAGGTTCGTAGAGCGTTTCGATATTGCGCTGCTTGCTCTTGCCATAGAAGCCGCCCACCACCCAGGTGACGGCCGCATCAGGATCGGTCGATTGCAGCCGGATTTCCTGGGCGAAATTGTGCTGCCTGTTGTCGACGTCACCCGAGGACAGGAAATTGTCGATGCCATAGACCGCCCAGCGCGGTCCCGTGGCGCTGAGCAGAGGCGGCACGCCGGCGAAGTTCGACACCTGCGCCAGCCGGTGAATGGAGCCGTCATAGAAGGTTCGCTGGACGCGCTTGAAATAAGAGGTGTTGGAAACCAGCGACACCCCGCCGAAATCATAATCGACCTTCAGCGCGGGCAGCAGATAACGGTCGCGGTTGAACAGTTGCTGCGGGCTGCCGTTCAGGAAACGGTGTTCGCCCCGGTCAGAAATGCCCTCCCAGAAGGTATTGGCGTCATTGCGGAACCGCTTCTGAAACAGGATCGACGGCGTCACCACCAGCCCTTCGACCGGCTGGAAGGCAAGCGCGCCGCGCAGCACGGTGATGTTCGACCAGTTGGCATTCTTGTCGATGACCCGGCCGTTGCGGTAATCGACCCGGTCGACCCAGCCGCCCTCGCGCTGGTTCCAGGCGCTGACCCGGAAGCCGAGCTTGTCGGCGACGATCGGGCCGCCAACGGCGGCGCCCGCCTCGTAGCTCGGCTCGGCCGACTGGGTGAAGGCGACCTGGGCGCGCGAATAGACGCTGTAGCGGTCGAGGCTGGGCTGCGGCGTGATGTAGCGAACGACGCCGCCCTGGGCGCCGGCGCCAAACAGCGTCCCCTGCGGGCCGCGCAGCACCTCCACCCGCTCAAGGTCGAAGATCGCCGGCAGGCCGGCGGCGGCGCCCGACCCGAAGGTTCGCACCTGGATCGGGGTTTCGTCGATATAGACGCCCGTCGTCGCTGCGCCGGCGTTGGAGGCGACACCGCGGACGGCGATGTTGTTGGACCCTTCGGTGATGCGGACGCCGGGCGTGACAGCGGCGATCTGGGTAAAGTCGCGAACGCTCAGCTGATCCATCTTCTCCTGGGCGAAGGCGGTAACGCTGATCGGCACCTTGCTGAGCGCCTGACTTTGCCGGGTGGCAGTGACGATGATCTCATCGCCGGGGCCGGTGTTCTGCGCGAGCGACGGCTGCGTCATAAGGACGACGGCGCTGACGGAGGCCAGCAATGCTGGGATCGGCTTGGTAGAGCTCATTTTATCGCACCCCTTTTTTGTTTGATCGCAGGCGTCGCTCGCGGCGGGGCCGCGTCGTCATCATTCGATCGCCAGAGGATGGATAATCACCGCCCTGCCAAAGCCGTTGGGAGATGCCAATTGGGCCACCCCGGTGTGCCCACGCCACCATGCTATGCAAGACAAGGTGAGAGGCCGCGACCGCCGCCCTGAATATCCGTCAGAAGGAAAGCGTCAGGCCGAAGCCCGGTCCAATCCGCTGCCCGCCGACAGCATCAGGCGCTGCAGCCAGTCGCGAAACCGCACCACCGGGCGCGAGTGCCATTTGTTGATGTTGGCCGCAAAGACATAGGCCCCCAGAATCGGCGGCGGCCCCATGGCGGTTGCGACCTCGACCAACGTGCCACGCTGAAGCTCGTCGCCCAGCAGCACGTCGTTGACCAGGGCCACCCCGCGTCCGCTTCGTGCGGCTTCGATGGTCAGATGGGCATGCCAGAGCCGCTGTCCCCCGAGAGGCCCGGCATCGGCAATATGATGGGCAGCGAACCAAGCCGCCCATGCGCGGTTGTCGTTCTGGTGCAGAAGTGGCGCCCGGAGCAGATCGCGCGGCTGGCTGGCACCCAACGACCGGGCCAGCGAAGGACTGGCGACCGCGCGGACCGGCGGCCTCAACAGTTCCATCGTCCGCACACATTCGCGGTCGCCCAATGGGCCGTCGTCATCGAACATATAGCGGATATCGACATCCGCCTCCCCGCGCATGAAGTCGGGCGTCCGGTCGGTGGGGCAAAGCTCCAGCTCGATCGTCGGATTTTCGCGTTCGAACCAGTCCAGCGCCCTGGTCAGGCAGCGATAGGCGAAGCCGTGGATGCTCCAGATGACCAGCTGCCCTTCCTCGCGGTCGAACAGCTCATTCGTCGCGCTGCCGATTTCGCTGAGCGCGCTCGAGATCCGCATGAAATAGCGATGCCCGATCGGTGTCAGAGTGATGCCGCTTTGCGCCCGGTCGATCAGCCGGACACCCGCCCAATGCTCCAGGGACCTGACATGACGGCTGACCACCGCATGGTCGATATAGAGCATCTGGGCGGCGCGACGGATACCGCCCAATCGACCGACCGCCTCGAACGCGCGCAAGGCCGCGAAGGACGGCGTTGCCGCTGAAGCGGGATGATCAAAATGAATTCGATCAATAGACCCCGATTTCATTTACCCCTCCCAGCCAAAGTCCCGCCTTGCACTTGTTTCATTCGTGCAATGATCATGACCGAAAATCGCCCCTTGATCCGGAACGGGACTCCCAAAATTCTTCATCCTGCGAGACGATTATTGTCTTCTTATTTAAGACATTGTCTTATAATTCGATCCTGCTTGGCGTATTGTATTGAGTCAATGCCAAACCCCACTGCTCGTCGGAGATGGAGCAGGCATCCTTTCATGACCTGGATTGAAAATAACTGTCCGAGCGCGCGGCAATCATAACCATTTTGGTAAATCACGTCCCGCAAGCGCGCAGTCTATTGCCCTATGGTGTGCTGAGGGCACCCTGCTTGCAGCAAGCACAACTTGGCATCCTGACCAGCACCCCCTCAAGCTGGGTGACAGAAGCCAAGGTTGAATAGACATCCAGGCCGAAGCCGCGTGTCAGCCTTGGTGGGCCTCCTGTGCCAACGGATACACATTGACAGGAGGTTCGATCATGAGCAGTTTTTCTAATATCAGACAATGTCTTGTATTAAAAGACACGCATGCGGAGGCCAAGTGGCGGTAAAGCCCCTCAGTTCGACCTTGAAGGCGTTAAAGGCTCTCGACGTGATCGCGAGCTCGCCGGGCCCGCTGCGTCTGGCGCAGATCGCCCGGGCGCTGAACGAAGCACGGGGTGCCGTACACCAGCGGCTGGTGACGCTGGTCGCCGCCGGGTGGATCGAACAAACCGACGAAGGCGCCTATCGCCTGACGCTGCGCATCGTCGCCCAAGGCGCGATGGCCATGGAACAGGCCAGCCTGGGCGCCCGGCTGGCGACCGCGCTGGAAGACCTTGTCACGACAAGCGGGGAAACCAGCTCAATCGCCGTGCTGGATGGGGCGGAAGCCGTGATCGTTCGCCGGGTGGAATCGGGCGGGGTGCTGCGGGCCGACCTGCGCGTGGGAACCAGGCTTCCCCTTGATCGCACCGCGTTCGGCCGGGTTCTCGTCGCCTATGCCCCGGCCGACACGCTGACCCGCCTGACCGATGCGGGCGTGGCGCTTCCCGCGGCCGAGATCGTCGATAAGGTCCGGACGGAGGGGATTGCCATTTCCGAAGGTCCAGGGCCGCGCGCCCTGTCAGCCGTGGCGGCGCCCATCTTCGACCTCGCCGGCAATTGCCTGTGCGCCCTCGCGGCTTCGGGCCCCTATGTCGGGTTCGATACCGACCGCTGCACGGCAGCGGTGCGGGAGGTCGCCAGCCGCATCAACGCCCGCCTGCAAGGGGCCGCCTTATGATCCTCCCGATATCCGATGCCCACACGCTGGCCGGGCTGATGCGCTCGCCCGCCGAGTTGATGGCGCCGGCCACGCTGGCCGCGATCCAGCCGTCACGGATCAGTGCGTCCCGCGCGCTGATGAGCCGGGCGATCCGCGATCGCTGGCAGATCAGCTGTCGCCGCTTCGACATCGACGGCGAAGGGAACGGCGTCGCTGAATATGTCATCGACATCGGCGACCGCCGCTTCACCTTCCCGGTCTATTCCTTTCGTCCGTCGCCGACGGGACGCACCGGGCGCATCATCGGCCGGTCCTGGGACATGATGGGAGCCCTGACCGAGGGCGACATGTCGCGCGCCGACATCGAGATCACGGGCCGCGAGCTGCCCAAGCTCTATGAGGGCCGGGCGACCCCCGGCACGCTGATCTGGTGCCGGTCGAACCGCAGCGCCCGCTTCTTCGATCAGGCCCGCCACGCCCTCGCCGCCGGCCGCCAGCCCGATGTCGGCGAGTTGGCTCAGACCTGCTATCTGATGCGCAACACCGGGCTCGACGGCAACGGCACCTTCGGCACCCGCACTTTTCTGACCCTTGAGGCGGATCACCCGCTGCGCTGGTCGCTCGCCGCGCAGATGCTGTGCGCCTACATGATGCGGGTCTTCGCGCAGGACCTGGTCCACCACCTCGCTCGCCAGGATGCGGCGGGCGCCGTCGAGATGGAGCCGGCGCTGGCCCGGTTTCTCGGCGTCGGCAACGGGTCGGCCCTCGGCCTGACGCTGTTCGTCAACAACCACCCCCGCCTGATCGAGCGGTGGTTGTGGATTCGCGAGGAGGCGCTGGCCCACGCCAAGGCGCTTCCAGCCGAAGCCGCCGCGGTCGACACCCTGATTACCCTGCTGGACAAGGCGATCAGATTTCGTCGGCAGGATCGCGCGGTTTACGAGAATGTGTTGTCGAGCGGCATCGTCGCCGACGAAATGGTGACGGTGCGCGACCTCGCAGTGCGGCTGCAGGCCCGGCTCCGTCAGGGCGAACCCCTGCCGCCGCGCCCGTTCGTCGAGCTGTGCGCCGCCGTCGAGGGCCGGGTTCATCCCGAGACGCTGGAGACGCTGCATGCGCTGCTGATCGAGCTGGTGCCCGATGTCGCCGACCGGCTGGTCGAAACCCTGGTCATCGACGAGGAACTCGTCGGACGGCCCGAGATGAGCGTCCGCCGCCTGCGCGAACTGATCCACGCCGACTACGCTTGGGCGTTCAGGCTCGACCTCGACCGGGCGGCGGCCGAGCGTTTCATCTGGTACAAGTCGGTGAACGCGGAGGAACCGCGCCGGGGACGCAGGACGGAAGTCAGCGAAGACGCCATCAATCTCGGCCTCGACCTGCCGCGACTGGTGGTCGCCCTCGACCGCGACCTCGCCACGGCGGACCCGGCGCTCAGCGTCGCACGGTTCCTGTTCGCCCATCCCGGCCATCGCGCCATCGTCACGCGCATCCAAGCGCTGGCCGGCACCGCCTTCCATTCGCCCCATGCCGATATCATGAGCGCAGACTTCGTGCCGGCGCACCTGACCCGGCTACTCAACATCGGGCTGCACGGCATCGACAAGACCCGCGACTTCCTGGACCGCAACCTGCGCGGGGTGCTGTTCCATGGCGCGCCGACGGCCCAGGACATCGCCTCGGGCAATGCCGACGACCGCTGGTTCTATCCCGAGGAGCCCGAGCTGTGAGCCGCGACATCATGCACGTCAGCCTGCGCGAATGCCGCATGGTGCTGGAACGGATGATCCTGATCGAGCGGCTGGACGGCGGGCTGGTGCCGGCCCTGCGCGACTGCGCGCTTTATTCGGCGATGTATCATGGCGGGTTCGATCATATCCGCGGCCAGATCGAGCGGCTGAAAACCGGTCTCGCCGCCGCGCCGACGCTTGGCGAGACGCCGGACGGGCTGACCGTCGATTGTGGCGGCCGCCATGCCTGGACGGTCGCGGACACGCTGCTGGATCTGGCCGTCGATCAATATCGGCAGGGCCTTCCGTCCACGGTAAAGTTTTGCAACGTCGCCCAAGCCGATCAACTGGCGGTGATTCCCTATCTCGCAGAACGCTACCGGGTCGCGGTCACCGTGGACACGGATAGTCTGACCGTGACGGGAGATTTGGTGCCCAAGGCGCTTGATCACATCCGCCGGCACGGCCTGCCGGTCGAACGCGCCGCCTGGTGGCGCCTGTTCCACCGCGCCAATGAGGCGCTTGCGCCGGATTCCCTTGAATCGCGCCGCCACGCCGGGCCGATCATGGTCGATGCCGAGGGCCGGATCATCGGCCGCGCCGACGAGGATGAAACCGATCTCAGCCTGCTGGCCGACCCCGCGCTGGTCGCGGCCGGCCTCAAGATATCGAACGGAGGATGATGCGATGCTGATCGACGGCCTGCAGTGCGGCCATTTCGACCGGGGCGTGTTCGAAACCCTGGTCAACGGCGGCGTCCACTGCGTCACCTCGACCCTCGGCTTCTGGGAGGGAACGCTCGAATCACTCGATTCCCTCGGCCGCTGGCGGGATATGGAACGGGCGGATGGCGACCTGTTCTTCATCGCCCGTACCGCCGAGGATATCGAGACAGCACCAGAACGCGGCAAGGTGGCGGTGCTGCTCGGCTATCAGAACAGCAACTTGTTCGAAGGCCGCATCGCCTTCGTCGAGCTGTTCGCCGAGCTTGGCATCCGTGTCGTCCAGCTGACCTACAACAACCAGAACGAGCTGGGCGGCAGCTGTTATGAGGATGAGGACAGCGGCCTCGCCCGTTTCGGCCGCGAGGTGGTGCGCGAGATGAACCGCGTCGGCATGCTGGTCGACCTCTCCCATGTCGGCGACCGCACGACGCTGGATGCGATCAAATGGTCTCAGCAGCCGGTGGCGATCACTCACGCCAACGCCGCTTCGCTGTTTCCGCACAAGCGCAACAAGACCGATCCGGTGCTGGCGGCGCTGAAGGACAATGGCGGCGTCATCGGCTGCGCGGCCTATCGCAACATCACCCCGATGACGGCGAACGAGTCGCTGCGCGGCTGGTGCGAGATGGTGGCGCGGACGGTCGACATCGCCGGTATCGACCATGTCGGCATCGGCACCGATTACAGCCACAATCACGGGCCCAAGGACTATGACTGGATGCGCAAGGGCCGCTGGACCCGGACCGTCCAATATGGCGCCGGTTCGGCCGCCAATCCCGGACCGACGCCCAAGCCGGAATGGATCAAGACCATCGATCGCCTGTCGACCGTGCGCGGAGGCCTGATCGACGCCGGCTTCGGGGCCGAGGATGCGGACAAGGTGATTGGCGGCAACTGGCTTCGCCTCTACCGTCAGGTGTTCGCTCAGGCGACCCGCTGACTTTCTGCCGTCGGAAGGCCGGTCGTGGACGATTACGAGTACGACTATGACGATGACGCCGAGGACGGCATCCCGCGCCGGACCGCCCTGCTGGGCGGCCTTGCCGGGGCGGCCGCCCTTGGCGGTCTCGGCTGGGCGACGTTCAGGCCCCGCCCGGTCGAAAAGGACGTGCTCTACGTCAACACCTGGGGCGGCATCTGGGAGGCGGCCGCCAGGCGCTGCTTCTTCGATCCGTTCACGGCCGAAACCGGCATCCGCATCCGCACCGTGTCGCCGGTGTCCTTCGCCAAGCTGGCGGCCCAGCTGCGCACCGGCATCTATGAGTTCGACGTCACCACGCTGGGCGTCGCCGAGGTCGCGCGCGCCAATGCCCATAATCTGATCGAGCCCGCCGCCGGCAATATCGACGACAATGGCCTGTGGCCGGGGGCGATCCGCGACAACAGTCTCCAGACGCACAGCTACGCCACGCTGATCGCCTATGCGCGGGATCGCTACCCCGCCGGCGGGCCGCAGAGCTGGGCAGACTTCTGGGATCTCGACCGCTTCCCCGGCCCACGCTGTCTGCAACGCTATGCCGCGCGCGTCCTCGGTCTGGCACTGATGGCGGACGGCGTCCCGGCGGACCAGCTGTTTCCCTATGATCTCGACCGGGCCTTCGCGGCGATGGACCGCGTCAAGCCGGCGATCCGCGTGTGGTGGGCGGCCGGCCCGCAATCGCTTCAGATCCTGACATCGCGCGAGGTGTCGATGATCGGCATCTGGAACAACTACGCCGATAAAGCCTCGCGCCTCATGTCCGACGGACTGGTGACGGTGTGGGATCAGGCGCTGATCGACAAGGGCTGCTGGGTGGTGGCCAGGGACACGCCGCGCGCCGAGGCCGCGTGGAAGTTCCTGCGCTTTGTCGGCGAGCATCCCAAGGGCATCGCCGAGTTCTGCGTCGGCGACATGGTCGGGCCGCTCAACCCCGCCGCCTTCGACCATATCGCGCCCGAGATCGCACGGAAGATGCCAACCTTCCCCGACAACCTCGCCCGCGGCGTGCTACTGGAGGCCGGCAAGCTGGGCGACGTCGACGCGATGACCCGCCGCTTCGACGAATGGATCGCACGCTGATGGCCGGCAAGCGCATCCGTTTCCGCCCGCGCACCTGGATGATGGTGGCGCCGGCGCTGGCGTTCCTGACCCTGTTCTATGTGCTGCCGCTGGGCCATGTGGTGCTGCTCAGCGTCACCGAACCGCACCTCGGCCTCGGCAATTTCGCCGCAGTGCTGAGTTCGGCGCATTTCTATCAGG
Organism: Sphingomonas sanxanigenens; assembly: GCA_037190805.1. Lineage (GTDB taxonomy): Bacteria > Pseudomonadota > Alphaproteobacteria > Sphingomonadales > Sphingomonadaceae > JBBCJR01. Next base: position 203,253 of record JBBCJR010000005.1, read on the forward strand.
TGATGCTGCACACGTTCAAAGCGGCATTCGTCGTCACGCTGGGGGCGCTGCTGCTCGGCTATCCGGTCGCCTATGCCGCCGCCAATGGACCGCCAGCCTATGCGACGACGCTGCTGACCATCGTCGCCCTGTCGTTCTGGACCAGCTTCCTCGTGCGCACCTATGCGTGGCTGGTCGTGCTCGGCGCCCACGGGCCGGTGGCGGGGGCGATGGCAGCACTCGGCTGGACGCCTCCGCAGCTGCTGTTCACCAGCTTCAGCGCCACGCTGGCCATGACGCATGCGCTGCTGCCCTTCATGATCATGTCGCTCTATTCGGTGATGACGCGCATCGACGGGCGCCTCGTCCGCGCCGGCGAAAGCCTGGGCGCGCACCCGTTCCGCGCCTTCCTCACCATCTATCTACCCTTGAGCGCGCCGGGGATCATCAACGGCTGCACGCTGGTGTTCATCACCTGCCTCGGCTTCTACGTCATGCCGGTGATCCTGGGGTCGCCGCGCGAACCGATGATCGCCGGCCTCGTCGGCGATCAGATCGAGCAGATGCTGGACTTCGGCTATGCGGCAGCAATCGCGCTGACCCTGCTGGCGACCACGATGACCATCTTCGCCATCTACAATCACTATTTCGGCATCCACCGGCTGTGGGCGGATCGCGGTCGATGAGCCGCACGGTCATGATCCTGTCGGGGCTGGTCGCCCTGTTCCTCGCCGCGCCGCTGATGGTGGTGCTGCCGATGTCGTTCAGCACCGATGCGTCGCTGACCTTCCCTCCCCCAGGCTATACCCTGGCCAACTACCGCAATTTCTTCACCGAGCCGAACTGGATCGGCCCGGCGATCAACAGCGTGCTGGTCGGCCTCGGCGTCATGTGCGTGACGCTGGCACTGGCCGCGCCGGCATCCTTCGCGCTGGTTCGCCGCCGCTTTCGGGGCCACGCGCTGTTCAATCTCCTGATCATGCTGCCGATGATCGTGCCGACCATCGTCATGGCGCTGGGCTATTATGTCTATTTCGGCCAACTGAGGCTGGTGCAGACCTATCTGGGCATCATCCTCGCCCATAGCTGCCTGTCGCTGCCGGTCGCGGTCCTCATCCTCACCGCCGCGCTGAAGGGCTTCGACCGCTCAATCGAGCAGGCGGCGATGAGCCTCGGCGCCTCGCCGCTCACTACCTTCCGGCTGATCACCCTACCGGTCCTCCGGCCATCCTTCATGATCGCCGGCCTGTTCGCCTTCATCCACTCCTTCGACGAAGCGGTGGTGGCGCTGTTCATCTCCGGGCGCGACCGGGCCACCCTGCCGCGCCAGATGTTCAACAGCTTCAAGATGGAAGCCGACCCGACCATCTCCGCCGCCTCGTCGATCCTGTTCCTCCTGGTGCTGACCGGCATTCTCACCTGGCTCGGCATGCGCGTCACCCGCCGCGCAATGACACGGAGACTCTGATGCCCGCCCGCTCGCTTTCGCTACGCAACATCGTCAAGTCCTATGACGGCCACCATAACGCCGCCGACGACATCAACCTCGAGATCGCGGCCGGCGAGTTCGTGTCGCTGCTGGGTCCATCGGGCTCGGGCAAGACCACGACGCTGATGATGATCGCCGGCTTTCAGAAGCCGACCTCGGGCGAGATCATGCTGGGCGACCGCAAGATCGACCGCGTGCCCCCGCACCGGCGCAACATCGGCATGGTGTTCCAGAACTACGCCCTGTTCCCGCACATGACGGTCGACGACAATGTCGGCTTTCCGCTGAAGATGCGCGGAGTGCCGGCCGCTGAACGGGCCGAGCGCGTCGCCCGCGCGCTCGACAAGGTGTCGCTGGCCAGCTTCGGCCGTCGTTATCCGCCGCAGCTTTCGGGCGGTCAGCAACAGCGCGTGGCGCTGGCCCGCGCCCTGGTGTTCGAGCCCGACCTCATCCTTCTCGACGAACCGCTGGGCGCGCTCGACAAGACCCTGCGCGAACAGATGCAGGTCGAGCTGAAGCGCATCCACCGCGAGCTGGGCGTGACGATGATCTACGTCACCCACGACCAGTCGGAGGCGATGACGATGTCCGACCGCATCGCGGTGTTCAACCATGGCCGGATCGAGCAGATCGGTTCGCCCGCCGACGTTTATTTCGCGCCGTCGACGCGCTTCGTCGCCTTGTTCGTCGGCGACAGCAACATTCTGTCCGCCGTGGCGGCGGCGGGGGGTGGCTATGACGTCGCCGGGCTGGGCCTGCTGGCCGGGCGCGATGTGGGGCTGACGCCGGGTACCGCCGTCGATCTGCTGCTGCGTCCGGAAATGATCCGCTTCACCGATGCCCCGGTCGCCGGGCGGCCGCCGCTCGAGATCGACGCGACGGTGAACTATGGCGACAGCGTGCTCGTCATCGGCCAGGCTGGCGGACTGCCTGTGCGGGTCCGCGTACCCAGCAGCGCCGCCAAGGGGCTCGCCCCTCGCGACCAGCGCCATATCGACTGGGATGCAGCCGCCATTCACGTCATCGGGGCCGGCACGAGACCGGCGGAGGAGAATTGATGATCACCAAGGTCGAAACCGGCATTGCGCCGTCCAAGGCACCGGTCACGGGCACCGTCCGCGCGGGAATGATGGTGTTTTCCGCCCATATCCCGAAAGATCCCGAGACGGGAACGCCCGTCACCGGCGATATCGAGACCCAGACCCGGCAGTTGCTGTCGAACCTCGACCGCGCCCTTATCGCCGCCGGTGTCGCGCGATCGGACGTGGCGATGGTGCAGATCTTCCTCGTCGACCGCGCCGACGGCGCGACGGTCAACACCCTCTACCGCGACTTCTTCGCCGAGCCCTATCCGTGCCGCGCCACGGTGGTGGTGAAGGAACTGATGTCGCCGGGGGTCAGGATCGAGATGATCGTGACCGCGATGGCATCCTCCGTCGCCGACGCCTGACGGGAGACCAGTTGCGTGCAAGCGGGCCCAGCGCCCTTTACGTTGGGGCCCTGGCCTTCCCGGACTTCTGGGCGACCCGGAATGGACAGCGCATCCTGCCTCGTACCATGACCATAGCCGCCATGGCTGTCCGCTGAGCGGACATCGGCTATCATGTCCTGATATCCAGAGGAGCCATGCCCATGACCACGCTTTACTATGCTACCGGCGCTTGCTCGCTTGCCCCCCACATCGTTCTCGAATGGATCGGCGCGCCCTATGAGGCGGTGAAGGTCCAGATCGGGTCCAAGGAACTGCTGGCCGTCAACCCGGCCGGGGCAGTGCCGACGCTGCGCGAGGATGATGGCTGGCTGCTGACCCAGGCCGGCGCGATCCTCGATTATCTGGCACGCAAGCACCCTGAGGCGGGTCTGTCCGGTGGCGACAGCCTCCGCGCCGAGGCCGAGGCGCATCGCTGGTCGGCCTTCTTCACCAGCGACCTTCACGCCGCCTTCTGGCCGGTGTTCATGCCGTATCGCTACACCACCGATGACAGCGCCGAGGCGAAGCAGGCGGTGGTCACGGCGGGCCACGCGCTGGTCCGCAAGCAGTTGGGCATCCTCAACGCGCATCTGGATGGTCGCGACTGGGTGCTGGATGGCGGCCGTTCGGTGATCGACGCTTATGCGTTTCCGATGATCCGCTGGGCGATCAAGATGTTGCCGGGCGGTATCCCCGACTTTCCCCAGGTCCAGGCTTTGCACGACCGGCTGGCCGCCGACCCCGGGGTCCAGCGGGTTCTGGCCCGCGAGAGCGGTCGCTAGACAGCACCGATCAGACGCAAAAAGGGCCGGCATCCCGTCGCGGATGCCGGCCCTTTGCATGTGGCCAAAGCCGGTGCGACGACACGCCGGCATTTTGGTGCCGACGGGTCGTCAACCAGGCTTATTTCCGTTCGTAGACGAGCTTGCCACCGACGAAGGTCATATCGACGTTGGTGTTGAGGATGTCTTCCTCCGGAATGGTGAGGATGTCCTTGTCGAGGACGACGAGGTCGGCGAGCTTGCCGGCCTCGATCGTGCCCTTGATGTCCTCTTCCCACGACAGATAGGGACCGTTGGCGGTGTACATGCGGATCGCGTCCTCGCGCGACACGCCTTCTTCCGCCAGACCCATCGCCTGGCCGCTGGGGCCCTTACGGGTGAT
>JBBCJR010000006.1:0-41573 GCA_037190805.1 Sphingomonas sanxanigenens
TCAATGCCCGGTCGACGAGGTCGTCGCCCTCGACAACATGGACATGCCCCTCGAAACCAAACGCAAGTTCTTCCAGACCAACGCAGAAAAACTCTTCAAAATAAAATAGCGCCGCCACCAAACGCCGTTCCGTATCCTGAACTTTTTCAGCCCGCCGCGGAGACTGCCCCACAACATCTGTCCTTTCGATGACCTCTGCGCGACCCCTGTTGAAAGACCACCAGGCTGCGGCATGGATGACAACTGCCGGCCTGCACTGGTCCTGCATATCGTCTCCTTTGCAATATCATCGGGCTGATGGCGGGGGCTGCACGATGATGTGTGCATGAACTCTCATGAATGGGAGAAGATCATGCAGATATCCGCTTTCGTGCGACGGCGCTTCGGCTGGCTGGTGGTTGCAGCAATCGCGCTGGTCGCCCTGGGCGATGCCCTATTCTGGCGCCATGGCCTTTATGGTGGGCAGCTCGGCTTCTATCTGATGGCGATACTGTTCGCGGCCGGGTTGCTGCGCCCGGCCATGTGGCGAGATTCCCGTGCATGGACGGCTATCGCGGCGGCGATGGTGTTCGCCGTCGCGATTGTCCTCGAACCCGGGTTGTTGCCTTGGCTGCTGTTCTGGAGCGCAGCAGCTATGGCCGTTTTGTTGCCGGCGACAGCGCGATTCGATGATGGCTGGCGGTGGATGCAGCGGCTGGCGCTTCATGGGGTGCGTATGCCGGTCGCGCCATTTCTCGACATGAAGCGAGTAGTCAAAGCCCGCGCTCGGTATGGACGAAAGCCGGGCAGCGTGACGGCCGGGCTGAAGATGGTCGCTCTGCCCGTGACGGGCAGTGTGGTGATCATCCTGCTGTTCACGTCGGCAAATCCCGTGCTTGATCGATTCACCAGTGAGTTGCTCCGGTTTGGCCTGCCGGCGCTCAGCTTAGGGCGCATATTGCTCTGGTCGCTGCTGTTCATATTGGCCTGGGGGCTGCTGCATCCGCAGCCGACCCAACGACTTCTCAGGACATTCGACGGCACCGGGGATCTGTCGATACCGGGCGTTACCGTAACCTCCGTGATGCTCTCTCTGGTCGCGTTCAATCTCCTGTTCGCGGTGCAGAATGCGATGGACATCGCCTATCTGGGCGGACTCCTGGCAATGCCGAAGGGCATTACCTTGGCCGAATATGCTCATCGAGGGGCATATCCTCTGATCGTCACAGCCCTGCTGGCTGCATTGTTCGTATTGGTGACGCTACGGCCGGGGTCCAGCACCGCCTCGGTGCCGGCGATCCGCACGATGGTCATTCTGTGGATCGGGCAGAATCTGGTGCTCGTTGGATCGTCGATCGTGCGGACGATCGATTATATCGAAGCCTATTCATTGACGGAGCTGCGGATCGCAGCGTTGGCCTGGATGGGCCTCGTCGCGCTCGGCCTGGTCCTGATCTGCTGGCGGATGCTCAAGGAACTGAGCGCGAGTTGGCTGATCAACGTCAATATGGCGGCGGCCTTGCTGGTGATGACGGCATTCTGTCTGGTCGATACCGGAGCCATCGCGGCGAGGTGGAATGTACGTCACGCACGGGAAGTCGGCGGTCGCGGCGCGGCGCTGGACCTGTGCTACCTGAACCAACTTGATCATTCGGCGCTGATGGCCTTGATCGAGCTGGAACGGCAGCCCGGCCTGCATCCCATGTTCCGGGATCGCGTCCAGAGCGTGCGTAGCGCAGTCATGATGCGGCTGAAATTCAGGATTGCGGATGGCGGCTGGACACTGCGGGGCGTACATGTTCTCGATCGAGCGGAGAGCATGCTGGCCGCATTGCCCACGAGGCCCGTCGCCGAGCGGGGCACCCGACGGTGCGATGGTTCGGTTCGTCCCCCGGAGCCAGCCCTGCCACCGGGCATGAATCGGCACCCTCCGCGGGCGGCCGCATTGACAGCAGAGTCGTCCCGATGATCAAGTGTCCCATGCCGCGCACGATCCTTATCGTCGATGACGATCCGCACATCCGTCAGCTGTTGGTGTTCGCCTTCGGCAAGGCCGGCCTGGATACGCTTGAGGCGGATGATGGCGAAGCGGCACTGGCAATCGTCGATCACGGGCGGATCGACCTGATCGTCCTGGACATCAACATGCCGAGGATGGACGGGCTAGAGGTTTGCCGCCGATTGCGCGCCAGCAACGACCTGCCCATCCTTTTCCTGTCCTCGCGCGATGACGAGATCGACCGTGTGCTGGGCATCGAACTGGGCGGCGACGACTATGTCGTGAAACCCTTTTCACCCCGTGAGGTCGTGGCGCGGTCGATGGCGATTTTGCGCCGCACGGCCGCCAGTCCGCCGTCCGCCGAGCACGCGGGAATGGCGCGTCACGGGGAGCTATGTATCGACAGCGATGCTTGGACCGCGCATTGGCAGGACAAGGAGATCGCTCTCACCGTCACCGAGTTCACGATCCTGCGCACGCTGCTGTCGATGCCGTCCCGCATTTTCTCGCGCGACACGATCATCGATCGACTGCATGGACCCGGCTTTGCGATCACGGATCGCACCATCGACAGCCATGTTCGGAATCTGCGACGCAAGTTCGCGGAGGGTGGCTGTCATGATCTGATCGAAACCCGGGCAGGCGTCGGTTACAGGATGGGCAACTGCAAGGGATCGACCCAGGCAGCATGATCGTGCGGCTAAAGGCGCTGATTGCGCGGCATTGGCCAGTCCTGCGGCTGCGGACGATCATTTTCGGGACGCTGCTGTTCGTCGCGGCTTTGCCGGGGTTCGGGGCAATTTTCCTGCGGGTATATGAAAACGCGCTGGTGCGGCGGACGGAAGGCGAATTGATCGCGCAGAGCGCCGCGCTGGCCGCCAGCGCGGCAGTGCTATGGTCGCCCCGGGACTCAAGCGTTGCGGCTGGCAGGCCGGCTGCCCCCGACAGGGACGGTCGTCGCTCAGGGCATTTCGCGTACAATGAGCCCTCGACGGGTGTTGACCTGCGATCGTCGCCCATCCTGCCTCCAAGGCCCGCAGCCGCATCGCCAAGGGTTGTGCCGGTCGCGGAAGCGGCGGTTGTGGCCGACCGCCTGCTGCCCGCCTTCGCGGAAACCAGGCAGACTACCCTGTCCTCGATCCTGATGCTCGACCGGAACGGCACGCTATTGAATGGGGCCGAGCGCGGGCGCACGCTTTCGACATTGCCAGAGGTACGGTCCGCCCTGGCGGGCAGGGCGGAAACTGTATTCAGGCGAAACGAAAATTATATCTCGCGCTATCCTTTCGAATGGATCAGCCGCGCCTCCAATATTCGCCTGCATCATACCCGCCCGATCAAGGTCGCTGGGCGGACAGAAGGTGTATTGCTCGTTTCGCGCTCACCCCGGGCCCTGTTTCGGGGAATTTACGAGGATCGCGGAAAGATCGCGCTGGGCATTGTGCTGATCTTGGGGGCTCTGGTCGGCCTGTCGGGCATCCTGTCGCGTGCGATCGTCCGGCCGATCGAAAACCTCAGCCGTGCCACCCGCATGCTGGCATCCGGTCGGCAGGCGGAGCCGGTTTATCCGTCGCTGCAGGTGGTCGAAATCCGCGCCTTGTTCAATGATTTCGAAGCGATGGCGGCCAGCATCGACAAACGATCCCGCTATCTGCGCGATATCGCTTCCGCCGTCAGTCACGAGTTCAAAACGCCCCTGGCCGGGATCAGTGGCGCAATCGAGCTTCTGCAGGATCATGGCGTCGGGATGGCCCCCGCCGACCGGGAGCGTTTCTTGCGGAATATGGCGAGCGACGCGGAACGCCTGTCTCGACTTGTGAAGCGATTGGTGGAGTTGGCCAAGGCTGATCTGCACGAAGAAGGCACCGGAGCAAGCACTGACCCCTTGCCAATACTCATGGCGATCGTGGACGGGCTGGGCAGTGAGGACTTCTGCATCGAGGTCTCGTTGCCTGAGACATTGCCAATGCTGGCTATCGACGCAGCGCCGCTGGAGGCGGTCGTCACGATCCTGGCGGACAATGCGCGTCAGGCCGGCGCGCTGAGCCTGAGCATAAAGCTCCGACGAGAAGGGGAGCTTGCGGTGATCGACATTGCCGACGACGGGCCTGGCATTGCGCCGGGGGATCGCGAGCGCATTTTCGATCCATTCTTTACGACAAAGCGCATAGCGGGCGGGACCGGCTTGGGCCTGTCGATCGCGCGCTCCCTCATGCAGGCCTATGGTGGGACCGTGGAATTCATTCCATCACAGATGGGAGCCCATTTCAGGTTGCTATGTCCAACCGTTGAGGCAAGTGACCCATGATGTTGCTGCATAGGGCAATGCGAACGTCGGAGCAGGGTGGTCAGGAGGGGCGCGGGATGCAAGGGTCGAGGCTATTGCTGATCGCCTGGTTGTTGGGAGCATTGGGGTCTCGCCCTTGCCCAGGCCTCTGCTGAACCGGCCGCGCTCGGCGCATCGGCTCAAGGCGATGTCGCTGTCACCATTTATAACAACAATCTCGCACTGGTGCAGGATGTCCGGCAGATCGTCCTGCCACAGGGGCGGTCGCGTCAGAAGTTCCCCGATGTGTCCGCGCAGATCCGGCCCAAGACGGTAACGCTTGCCGGAGAGGGGTTCGGCATCATCGAGCAGAATTTCGATTATGACCTGCTCTCTCCCTCGGCGCTCATGGAGAAGGCAGTTGGTCAGCAGATAACCCTGCTGCGCACCAATCCGGCGACGGGGGCGGAAACGCTGAGCGGGACACGGTACTGGCTGACAATGGCGGCGTTGTGCTGAAGATCGGCAGGAGAATTGAGTTACTGCGTGACGCCGGACTGCCGGTGCGTGTCATCTTCGACGGTATCCCGCGCAACCCTGGAAGTGAACCTAAAGATTCGAGGGGTCGCTTATCGCTTCAATTAGATGCACCCCCGCCAAGAACCCATATGCGGAAGGTCGAAAATGCCAGGCAATCTGAACGCGATACAAAAACGGCAAACCCGCGATTTTCAAAGGATCGCCGTTTCGCATTGTGTTTCGCTTTCGATGAAAACTGAAATGCCGATACAACCGAAACACGAAAACCCGGTGGCTAGTCTCCGGTTATGAGCGAGCTACTGTCATCTTGCGCTTCCAATATGCTCCCAGCCATTGGGTTACCGCGATTCGTTAACCGCTTACCTGTCGCAAGTTTTTCATTTATTTAGGAAAAATGGCGCACCCGACACGATTCGAACGTGTGGCCTTTGCCTTCGGAGGGCAACGCTCTATCCAGCTGAGCTACGGGTGCTAACGCCGAACCGGGGGTTAGCAGAGGTTGCGGGGCGCGGCTAGGGGGTTGTGCGGATCTCTCAACCGCCCCGCCGGGCTAGCTCGACCGGCTGAAAATCGCCGAGGCCGCATGATATGCCCGGCCTGAGACCACCGGTGCGGGTCAGAACGGTGATGATATCGACCGCGCACAGACGGTTGATTGAGGTCGCATAGCTGAACGCCCTCTCAAAACCCAGCTGCGGGCAGCGATTGGGTAGCGTGTTGCGAATGATGCGGCCGTTGTTGAGACGGAAATCGATGGTGCGGTCGTCACGCACGATCGTCTCGCGAATCTGATGGGTGTCGATGCAGTCGATCTTCGCACCCACCGGCCGGGCGCCGTCGGCATAATCGGGAAGAGGCGTGGCGGGGCCAGCGGCCGAAGTGGTCGTGCCGTCCGGAGTCGTGCCGCCGGCGGCACAGCCGGCCGTCATCAGCGCCAAGAACGAGGCGGCCATTGCCGCAGTCAATGAGGGGTGGCGCATATCGCTTCTCCGGCTGAAACCCTCGGGGACCATGATCCCCGAGGGAAAGCAACGCAACAGCCTTGATAGGGGCTTCCTTATGCCATCAAGTAGGTGAACTGCGCCTTAACCTGCCTGAGGTGCTGGTGTTTTTTGAGTAAATGCACACAGGTCGGCGACGATGCAGCGCCAGCATTCGGGGCGTCGGGCCTTGCAGACATAGCGACCGTGCAGGATCAGCCAGTGATGGGCGCCGAGCCGGTACGGTGCGGGCACACGGCGCTCCAGGCCGTCCTCGACGGCGCGCACGGTCTTGCCGGGGGCCAGGCCGGTGCGGTTTGCGACGCGGAAGATATGCGTGTCGACGGCGAAAGTCTCGGCCCCGAAGGCGGTGTTCATGACGACGTTGGCGGTCTTGCGGCCGACGCCGGGCAGCGCTTCCAACGCATCGCGGTTTGCAGGGACGCGGCTGTCATGATCGGCGATCAGCGCTTGCGATAGCGCGATGACGTTCTTCGCCTTGGTGTTGAACAGGCCGATGGTGCGGATATGCCGTTTCAGCCCGTCCTCGCCCAGCGCGACCATCTGCTCGGGTGTGGTGACGGCGGCGAACAGAGCGCGGGTCGCCTTGTTGACGCCGACGTCGGTCGCCTGGGCGGAGAGGACCACGGCAACGAGCAGAGTATAGTCGTTGACCCATTCCAGCTCCGTCTCGGGCGACGGATTCGCTTCGGCCAGCCGACGGAAGAATTCGGCGATGGCAGCCTTGTTCACAGGCTGAGGACGTCGCTCATCGCATAACGTCCCGCTGGCTTGCCGGCGAGCCAGGCGGCCGCCTTCACGGCCCCGCGTGCGAAGATCGCGCGACTGTCGGCGCGGTGGCCAAGCTCGATCCGTTCCCCTTCTCCGGCGAAAACGACCATATGGTCGCCCGCGACCGAGCCGCCGCGCATGGCTGAAAAGCCGATTGTGCCGGGCTTTCTGGGACCAGTGATGCCGTCGCGGGCGCGCACGGCGACGTCGTTCAGCGCCACACCGCGCCCTTCGGCGGCGGCGCGGCCGAGCAGCTGGGCCGTGCCGGACGGCGCGTCGACCTTGTGGCGGTGGTGCATCTCGACCAGTTCGATGTCCCAATCCTCGCCCAGGCGCGTGGCGAGCTCGCGGACCAGATGAGCGAGGAGGTTGACGCCGAGCGAGGTATTGCCGGTCTGGAGGACGGCGATCTCTCTGGCAGCTGCATCGATCAGCTCGTGGTGGCGGCTTTCGAGCCCGGTCGTCCCGATGACCACGGCGCTCCCGCTGGCGCGGGCTGCGGCAAGTGTGGCGTCGAGCGCAGCGGGCGAGGAAAAATCGATCAGCACATCCGAAGCGGAGGCAAGGGCGGAAAGGTCGCCACCCCGGTTGATGCCGCCCGCGAGGGATACGTCCCCCGTTTCGCCCACCACGTGCGCGATCGCCCGCCCCATGCGGCCGTTAGCGCCCACAATTCCGATCTTCGTCATGACCCCGTCCATTATATTCCGTCTGTCCGTCCGCCCGTTCGTGGCGTCTGGTTTCAACCGATCAGCGCTGCACCATCTGCCGATATTGGATGAAGCCCGAACGGTCGGCCACCTGGTCGTAGAGCGCGCGGGCAGGGGTGTTGGTCTCGTGCGTCAGCCAATAGACGCGCTCGGCACCGTTGGCGGCGGCTTCGGCATGCACAAAGGCGATCAGCGCCCGGCCGACCCCTTTGCCGCGCGCCTCCTCCGTCACGAGAAGATCGTTCAGATAGCAATAGCGGCCCACCACCCAGGTCGAACGGTGGAAGATATAGTGGACCAGGCCAAGGGCGCGGTCGCCGTCCCAGGCGAGGGCGCCGTGAACCGGTTCGGCCGGATCGAGCAGCCTGGCCCAGGTCGTCGTAGTCACCGCCTCAGGCAGCGTCGCCTTGTAGAATTCAAGATAAGCCCGCCACAGCGGCAACCACGCCTCATGATCGGCGGCGGTTATCGGGCGGATATCGATCGTCATAACGGCGTATCCTCGAACCTGAAGGGTTGACCGACGGGGCGGGAGGGAAGCTCACCATCCCACATCACGCGGTGGCCGCGAATGATGGTGCCGACCGGTCGGCCGGTCATTTCCATGCCGGTGAAGGGTGACCAGCCGCAGCGGCTGGCCAGCCAGTCGTCGGTGATCGTCCAGCGGGCGGCGAGATCGACGATCGAGAAGTCGGCATCATAGCCGACCGCGATCCGCCCCTTGGCGCGCAGGTTGAACAGGCGCTGCGGACCGGCCGAGGTCATGTCCACCAGACGCTGGAGGCTCAGTCGCCCGGCGGCGACATGAGTCAACATCAGTGGCAGCAGCGTCTGGACGCCCGGCATGCCCGACGGCGAGGCGGGGTAGGGCTTCGCCTTTTCCTCCAGCGTGTGCGGCGCGTGGTCGGAACCGATGACGTCGGGCACGCCTTGGCCCAGCCAGTGCCACAACCCCTCGCGGTGCGCGGTGGATCGGATCGGCGGATTCATCTGGGCGTGGGTGCCGAGGCGGGGATAGGCATCCTCCGCCCCCAGCGTCAGATGCTGGGGCGTGACCTCGCAGCTGGCGATGTCCTTGTGCTGGCCGAGCAGCTCCAGCTCGGCCGGGGTGGTGACGTGGAGAACGTGGATCTTGCGTCCCGCTGCGCGGGCGAGGGCGAGGATGCGGCGGGTGGCGAGCAGCGCGCTTTCATCGTCACGCCATACGGGATGACTGGCGGGGTCACCTTCGACGCGCAGGTCGGCGCGGGCGTTCATCCGTGCCTCGTCCTCCGCATGGATGGCGACGCGGCGACGGCCCGAGGCCAGCACCTCGGCCAGCTTCGCATCCTCGGACACCAGCAGATCACCGGTCGAGGCGCCCATGAAAATCTTCACGCCCGCCGCGCCGGGCAGGCACTCCAGCTCGGTAAGCGTCGCGGCGTTGGCATTGGTGGCGCCGACATAGAAGGCGTGCTCGCACCACATCCGCCCGCGCGCGCGGGCGAGCTTGTCGGCAAGGGCGTCGGCGGTGTCGGTATTGGGCTTGGTGTTCGGCATCTCGAACACGCCGGTGACGCCGCCCAGCACGGCGGCGCGGCTGCCCGATTCCAGATCTTCCTTCGCCTCCAGGCCGGGCTCGCGGAAATGGACCTGGGTGTCGATGACGCCGGGCAGTACCATGAGGCCCGTGCAGTCGATCGTCTCGCCGGCATCGCCGCTGACGCCGATGCCCGCGATGCGGCAGGCGGTAACGCCGATATCGGCCTCGATCACGCCACCGGGTGTGAACACACGGCCATTCTTCAGGATCAGGTCATAGCTGGGCATCGAAGGTCGCCTTGTCTCGTCACCATTCGTTGCTACTTCGGTTCGATGAGCCGCGCCACCACCCTTGTCGATCGTGCCCTCATCCGATTGTCGGGACCGGAGGTGCGGGGTTTCCTCCAGGGGCTGGTGACGGCCGATCTCGGCCTGCTGGCGCCCGAGCGGCCACTGTGGGCCGGATTGCTGAGCGCGCAAGGCAAGGCGCTGTTCGATTTCATCCTGTGGGCGGACGGTGACGATGTGCTGGTCGACGCCGAAAACGGGCGGGCCACGGACCTTGCCCGCCGCTTCACCCTTTATCGCCTGCGCCGGCCAATCGCGATCGAGCCTGAGCCGGCACTGGCCGTTCACTGGTCGGCGACTGGATCGGATGGGGCGACCGATCCGCGCCTCGCCGCTCTTGGCCGTCGCTGGCTGGCCCCCCCGGGCGATACAGCAGAAGGCTATCATGCGGCGAGGATTGCACTCGGTGTCCCCGAAGGGGCGACCGAGCTGGGCGTCGACAAGACGCTGTGGTTGGAAGCCAATGCGGAGGAACTGGGCGGCGTCAGCTTCACCAAGGGGTGCTATGTCGGGCAGGAGAATACGGCCCGGATGCACTATCGCGGCAAGGTGCGGCGGCGCCTGCTGCCGCTTGCGGGCGTTGCCGGCCTGACGCCCGGCCCGGTCATGGCCGGCATCCGCGAGGCAGGCGAACTGCGCTCGGTGATCGGTGATGCCGGCATGGCGTGGATGCGCCTCGACCATGTCGTTGATGCGCTGGAGGTTGGAGGACATCCGGTCACGTTGCGCTGGCCCGAATGGCTGCCCCCGCCGGTGGTCATGCCCGACGACGGGTGACGAATGGAGATGTCGAAGCATTATATTCGTTGATATACGACGGTTACTTTGGATAGTGAGGGGAAGAAGATGGGTAATCGTCGCTGCAACCTGATGCTGGCCGGATTCGCGGCGCTGCTGTCGTCGACCGCGTGGGCGGCCGATCCACGGCCGGCGATCACGATCGCCGATACGCGGATATTCCCGGAAAGCATGGCTGCCGCCAGCGATGGGACCGTCTGGTTCGGCAGTATCGCCAAGGGGACCATCTATCGCGCTCAGCCTGGCGCGGCCACTGCTACCTCCTGGATATCGCCTGGAACCTCCGGCATCGGACGCGCCTATGGCCTGCTGGCGGATGAGCGGGCGGGAACGCTATGGGTTTGCGCAGGCGCCAGTCCGGCGACCTCGGATGCCCCTGAGGTGCCGACGGCGATTCATGCCTTCGACATTGCCACCGGCGCAGCCAAGGGGCGCTACCCCTTCCCCGGTGGCGGAGGGTGCAACGACCTGGCGGTGGCACCGGACGGCACGCTCTATGCCACCGATTTCCCCGGCGGGCGGGTGCTGCGCCTGAAGCACGGCCAGTCCGCGGTCGAAGTCTGGGCGACCGAGCAGGCCGGTGTCGACGGCATCGCCTTGCTGGCCGATGGCGCGGTCTATGTGAACAATTTCCGCAATGGCACCCTGTTCCGCATCCCCGTGGGCGCCGATGGAACGGCGGGAGCCCTGGTTCCGATCGCGACGTCGCAGCCGATGGAGCGGCCGGACGGGATGCGCACGGTCGGCCCGGACAAGATGCTGGTCGCGGAGGGCGGTGGCCGTCTGTCCGAACTGACCATCAGCGGCGATACCGCGACGGTTCGCGTCCTCAAGGACGGGCTGGCCGACGGTCCGGTGTCGGTGGCGCTGGTTAGCGACACCGCGTTCGTGGTCGAAGGCAAGTTCGCGAAAATGCGCGCCAACCCGCCGCAGGATCCCGGCCAGTTCCAGGCCTTCGCCGTTCCCTATGTTTCCGCCAAGTGATGGAGCCTCTGTGACCAAGACCCGATCTCTCGTTCGTACCGGCCTGTTCTGTGCGTTCCTCGGCCTTGCCGGTGGCGCTGTCGCCCAGAGCGCGGATTTCAACCAACGGCCGCCGAACAACCCCGAGCAGAAGCCGGCGTTCGCGGGCCAGACCCGCGCGCCGCTGCAGGAACTGGGCGTCGCCTATGACGTCGTGACGGTTGCCCAGGGGCTGGTGAATCCCTGGGGTCTCGCCTTCCTGCCCGATGGCAAGATGCTGGTCACCGAACGGCCAGGACGACTTCGGGTCGTGTCGGCGGACGGGACGCTATCGTCGCCGGTCGCCGGCCTGCCGGCCATTTATGGCGAACGGCAGGGTGGGTTGCTCGGGATCGCGCTCGATCCGGACTACGCCAAGAACAGCCTCATCTACTGGGTCTATTCCGAGCCGCGAGTGGACGGCACCAACAACACGGCGGTCGCGCGCGGCCGCTTCGTAGATGGCGCGGCGCCGAAGGTCGACGACGTTCAGGTAGTCTTCCATCAGACGCCCTCACTCCAGTCCGGTCTACACTTCGGCGGACGGATCATCTTCGATCGCGACGGGACGATGTTCGTGACCCTGGGCGAACGCTCGATCCTGGAAGGACGGGTTCAGGCGCAGCGGACCGATGGCCTGCTGGGCAAGATCGTCCGTCTCAATCCCGATGGCAGCGTTCCCGCTGACAATCCCTTTGTCGGCAAGGCGGGGCATCGGCCGGAAATCTGGTCGCTCGGCCATCGCAACGTCCAGGGCGCGACCTTCAATCCTATTACTGGTCGGCTGTGGACGATCGAGCATGGCACCCGCGGCGGAGACGAGATCAACATTCCGCAGAAGGGTAAGGATTATGGCTGGCCGTCGGCCGCCTACGGCATCGAATATAATGGCAAGCCGATCGAGGGTGCGGCGACCACCCGGCCGGGAACCGAGCAGCCGATCTATTACTGGGACCCGGTGATCGCGCCCGGCAACTTCACCTTCTACACTGGCGATCTGTTCCCGGCGTGGAAGAACAGCTTGTTCATCGGTGGCCTCGGATCGCGCAGCGTCGTCCGCCTGTCGGTCGACGGAGACAAGGTGATCGGCGAGGAGCGTCTGTCGGTCGGCGACAAGCCCGACAGGATTCGCGATGTCGTGCAGGGCCCCGATGGCGCACTCTACCTGCTGACCGACAGCGCCGAAGGGCGGGTGCTGAAGCTGATTCCGAAGCGCTGATCGATCGTTCTCGGAAATCGCCCTCCGGCGATTTCCGAGAACATGCGTACTCATACCCCTCCGGCCACTTCACCCGTGAGGGCGGCATCAAGCCCTCAGGCTGCTTCCAGAAGCTTTGCGCGGCGACGCTGGACCGAAGAACCGATGCCCATCGCCTCGCGATATTTGGCGATGGTGCGCCGGGCGATGTCGAACCCCTTGTCACGCAGCAATTCGACCAATTTGTCATCCGACAGGATCGTATCGGCGTTCTCCGCCGCGATCAGCGCGCGGATCGCTTCCTTCACGGCCAGGGCCGACACCGCATCGCCGCCATCGGCGGCCTGAATGGCGCTCGTGAAGAAATATTTCAGCTCGAACGTTCCCCGTGAACAGGACAGATATTTGTTCGACGTCACCCGGCTGATCGTCGATTCGTGGAGGCTCACGGCATCGGCGATCGCCTTCAGGGTCAGGGGCTTCAGATGGCTGACGCCATGGTCGAAAAAGGCTTCCTGCTGGCGGACGAGTTCCGTCGCGACCTTGGTGATGGTCCGGGCCCGCTGGTCCAGCGCCTTTACCAGCCAATTCGCCGATGCCAGGCAATCGGACAGGAATGCCTTGTGCTCGCGGCTGATCCCGGCGCTGGTCAACTCGACATAATAGCTGCGGCTGACCAACACCCGGGGCAGGGTGGCACTGTTCAGCTCCACCGCCCAGCCATCGCGGGTCCGCGTAACGAAGACATCCGGGATTGCCGGTTGCACGGCATCCGTCCCGAAGCGCAGTCCGGGTTTGGGATCATAGCCGCGCAGTTCGCGGATCATGTCGATCAGATCTTCCTGATCGACCCCGCAGATACGCCGCAGCGCCGCGACATCGCTACGCGCCAGCAGGTCCAGATTGTCGATCAGCCGGGCCATGGCGGGGTCGTATCGGTCCGCCTCGCGGGCCTGGATCGCCAGGCATTCCGCCAGGTCGCGGGCGCCGACGCCAGCGGGGTCGAAACCCTGTATGCCCGCCAGCACGGCTTCGAGAACGGCCAGCGGGGCGCCCAGGCGATGCGACAGGTCGAGGAGGTCGCCGGTAAAATAGCCCGCCTCGCCGATCTGGTCGATCAGGTGCCGGGCGATGATCAGCTCGCTGCCTGAAAAGCGCAGGCCGGCCTGGGCGTTCAAATGCTCGTGCAGGGTCGGTTCGGCGGTCAGAAAGCTGTCCAGACCGCTAAGCTCGCCATCGCCGCCGCCGGCAGCGCCGCCGCCGGAGAGGCTGAGGCCGCCATCGGCGCCGGGACCTTCGCGGTCCACGGGCATGTCGGATGCGCTGTCATGGTGGAAGGTCTCTGTCGCATAGTCGACGTCCAGCGGGGCATCGCTGGCGCCGTCGCCAATGGCGATCAGACGGTCGGCAGTGGCAGGGTCGGTTTCATCGAAGCCGTCGACAGGGCCATCCAGAGGCGCGAATTCCGGCGCGTCGTCTCGGGGATCGGCGTGGCCGGCATCGCCATCCTCCCCGGCGGTTTCGAGCAGAGGGTTCTTTTCGATTTCCTCGGCAATAAAGGCTTCGACCTCGACATTGGTCAGCGCCAGCAGCTTGATCGCCTGCTGGAGCTGCGGCGTCATCACCAGTGATTGCGACTGGCGAAGGTCGAGGCGCGGCCCAAGGCCCATCAGCGGATGCCGAGCAGAGGAAACGGAAAGCAGGTCATGGGATCAGAGGGCAAAGCCCTCGCCCAGATAGAGGCGGCGCACCGCCTCGTCCGCGACCAGCGCGTCGGGCGCGCCCTCGAACAGCACCTTGCCATCATAGATGATGCAGGCGCGGTCGACGATATCCAGCGTCTCGCGGACGTTGTGGTCGGTGATGAGCACGCCGATGCCGCGCTTCTTCAGTTCGCACACCAGGTCGCGGATATCGGCGATCGAGATCGGATCGATGCCGGCAAAGGGTTCGTCGAGCAGCATGATCGACGGATTGGCAGCCAGCGCGCGGGCGATTTCCACCCGTCGCCGCTCTCCGCCCGACAGCGCCATCGCCGCCGAGGTGCGCAGTCGCTCGATATGGAACTCGGCCAGAAGCTGCTCCAGCCGGGCGACGCGGGCGGTGGCATCGGGTTCCACCACCTCGAGCACGGCGAGGATGTTCTGTTCGACCGTCAGGCCCCGAAAGATCGAGGTTTCCTGCGGAAGATAGCCAAGGCCGAGCACCGCTCGCCGATACATGGGCAGGCTCGTGATGTCGGTGCCGTCCAGCATGATGCGGCCCTGGTCAGGCTTCACCAGCCCCATGATCGAATAGAAGCAAGTGGTCTTGCCGGCGCCGTTGGGGCCGAGCAGGCCCACCACCTCGCCTGCGGCCACGGTCAGCGACACGTCACTGAGCACCTGGCGGCGGTCATAGGCCTTGGCGAGGCTGACCACGGCAAGGCCGCTGGTGGCTGCCGCCGCTTCCGCCGCGATCGCGGGTGCGTCGTGAATGTCGAAGTCACTCATCACGCAGGTCTTTCCATAGCCATGGTTAACAAACGCCCCACCTCCGCCACTTGGCAGGATTCATGCATGCGCATGGATTAACGTCGCCCCTATGACGCTTACAAGCGGAATTGCTGCACGCGCGAGGCGCGGCGGGCGGAAAATGCTACGGCGTGTTGCGCTGGGGAACCACGAACCGGCCGGTGACACGGCCACCATTTCCATTCGCGCCTTGAACGGAGCCGCCGTCCAAAGTCGACCGCCCGCTGTCAAGGTCGATGACCAGACGCTGGCCGGTGAGGGTCGACTGGCCGCGATTGAGCCGGACGCCGCCGACCATGGTGACGATCCGGCGTTCGACGTCGTAGACGCCCGAATCGCTGCGCGCATCCTCGCTCGGGCTCCTGAGGCGCATGCCGCCATCGGCGTCGACGCGGAGCACTTCCAGATCGCTGCCGGCGACATTGCGATAGGCGACGCGCAGACGCGCCGAATCCAGCGCCATATCGCCCTGACGGACCCGAACATTGCCGGTGAACAGCGCCCGGTCGGCACGGTCCTGCACCTCGATGCGGTCCGCCTCGATATCAAGGGGCGCCTTGGTGTCATGGCCCTTCAGCGCCGACACCGCCGCCTGACCCCAGGCGGGCGCGACGGCCAGCAGGGCGAGAGCGAGCGTCAGGGGCAAAACCGGGCGAGTCATCCGCGCCGTCATCTGGACTGCCGCTGCACGATATGCAAGCGGGCACGCCCGCTCAGCACGACGATGCGGTTCTCGATATCGGTTTCCAGCCGTCCGGCGGTGAAGGTGCCGAGCGGCATCTTGCCATCGACGGGTCCGTTGCTCTGGGCCTTGCGTTCGGGCAGGTCGACCACGACATCGCGGGTGTCCAGCGTATAGCCGTTCTGCGACCTGAGCCGGATCGGCCCGTCGATGGCCACGGTTTCCTTGCCCATGTCGTAGCGTCCGTGATCGGCGACGACGCGGGCATCGCCGTCCTTCATGCGGATCGCCGCCGACAGGCCCTGAAGCTGGACCACCGGATCGCGCGAGCTTTTCTGAAGGGCGGACTGGGCGCGGATGACGAAAGGCTGACCGCGCCGATCCTCGCCGCGATAGAGCGCTTCGTTGACCCTGAGCCGTTCCCCGGCGACGTCGACCTGGTCCTTGGACAGCATGAAGCTCAGTTCGTCAGCGTGGGTCAGCGGAAACAGCAGCAGGATTGCCGCCACCATGCCGGACAGGAAGGGCAGGATTTTCTTGACGATGTTTATGGAGCGCTCATAGCCGCTGCCGGGCATGGCAGCCCGGCGGCGGGAGGACAGGCTGGCGGCGCCTGCTTCAGACATGGGCGAAGATGTCGACCTCCGGCCAGCCGGCAAGGTCGAGCTCGGCGCGCCAGGGCAGGAAATCGAAGCAGGACTGCGCCAGCGCCGTCCGATTCTCGCGGGCGAGCCGCACGTCGAGCTTGTCCTTCAGCTGATGAAGGTAGCGTACGTCAGAGGCGGCATAATCCTTCTGGGCATCGCTGAGGTCGGGCGCCCCCCAGTCCGAGGTCTGCTGCTGCTTGGAAATCTCGACGCCCAGCAGTTCGCGCACCAGTTCCTTGAGGCCGTGCCGGTCGGTGTAGGTGCGGATCAGCCGCGATGCGGTCTTGGTGCAATAGACCGGCGCCGCCGTGACGCCGAGATAATGGCGGATCGCGGCGAGGTCGAAGCGCGCGAAATGGTAGAGCTTCAACCGTGCGGGGTCGGCCAGAATGGCACGCAGGTTTGGCGCGGCATAGTCCGAGCCGGGGCCGAAGCGCACCAGGTGCTCGTCACCCCCGCCGTCGGAAATCTGGACCACGCACAGCCGGTCGCGGCCGGTGATCAGGCCCATGGTTTCGGTATCGACCGCTACGGGGCCGTCGGCAAGGACGCCCGCGGGCAGATCCTCTTCATGGAAAAAGACTGTCATGGCGCGGCAATAAGCCGTTCGGGCGCGGGGGACAATGGCGGCGTGGCTATTGCAAGGCCGGGCGTGGCGTCGCTGCATCAGCCGGTGTCGCGCTGTCCGGCCCACCATCTGCCGCGCTCACCCGCCAGATGCGATTGCCGACGTCGTCGGCGACCAGCAGGCCGCCCCGCGTGTCGACCACCACGCCGACCGGGCGGCCGCGCGCCTTGCCGTCAGGGCCCAGGAAATCCGTCAGCACGTCGATCGGCTTGCCCGCTGGCTGGCCGCCCGCGAACGGCACGAAGATTACCTTGTAGCCTGAGGGCGGATTGCGGTTCCACGACCCGTGCTGGCCGATGAAGGCGCCGTCCGCGAACCGGGGCCCCAATCGCGCCCCGTCGGCGAAGACGAGGCCGAGCGAGGCGGTGTGCGGCCCCAACGCATAGTCGGGTTTGATGGCGCGCGCGACGAGGGCCGGGTCCTGCGGTTTCACCCGGTCGTCGACGTGCTGGCCGAAATAGCTGTACGGCCAGCCATAGAAGGCGCCGGGCCGGACGCTGGTGAGGTAGTCGGGCACCAGGTCGCTGCCGATCTCGTCACGCTCGTTGACGACGGTCCACAGCGTGCCCGTCGTCCGGTTCCAGGCCATGCCGTTGGGATTGCGCAGGCCGGAGGCGAACACCGCCTTGCGCCCGCTGGCAGGATCGATCTGGAGGATGGCGGCGCGGTCCACCTCTTCGTCCATGCCATTTTCGCCGATATTGGAATTGGATCCGACGGTGACGAACAGCAGCCGGCCATCGGGGCTGGCGATGACATTCTTGGTCCAGTGGTGGTTGCGGCCGGTAGGCAGGTCGGCGACCTTCACCGCCTTGCCGTCCAGCTTCAGGGCATTTTCGGGATATTCGAAGCGGATCAGGGCGTCCGCGTTTGCGACGTAGAATTGGCCGTCAACCAGCGCCATGCCGAAAGGCGAGGTGAGGCCGGTGACGAAGGGCAGCTTGACGTCCGCCCGGCCATCGCCGTCCGTGTCGCGCAGCAGGGTGATGCGGTCGGCGCTGGTGCCGCCGGCGCCCGCACGGCCCATGAAATGCTTCATGAAGAAACGGCGCAGGCTGAAGCCTCCACCTTCGCGGGGCGGCGCGTTGCTTTCGGCGACCAGAACGTCGCCATTGGGCAGCACCGTCATCCAGCGCGGATGGTCCAGGCCGACCGCGAATGGCTGGACAGAAAGTCCTGGCGCTGGTGTCGGCGCGGTTCCCTCCGGCCAGATCGCAACCTCGGCGATTTTCACGGTCGGGAACATAGTCTTGTTCGGTGGGGGAAGGGTGGGATCGGGTCCGATCCCGGCATCCACCGGCAAGGTTGCCCGCTCTCCACAGCCGACGAGCAGCAGCGTCAGGGCAAACAACGAGGGAAGAGCGCGCATGATCGTTCTCCGCAGGGCCGGGCGGCTGCTCGGCGAGACATGAACGGAAGCTCGGGGCTGCGGTTCCGTGGGACGATGGCAGGGCTCGCTCGCCTTTTCATACGGGCCACTGTCATCGTCGATGCCCACGGAGGCTGACCAATGACGAGGGGAATCATCATCGTGTTCAAGCAGTCCCCGGACAAGGGCCGGGGTCTGGAACGGGGCATCCCGGCTCGCTGGGTGATCGAGGAAGCGGTCCAGCCCTACTCCTCATCCACGGGCACGGGCGGGTGGAGGCGGAGGCGGGTGACGCGGCGAGGGTCGCCCGCGATGGTTTCAAGGCGCCAGCCGCTGGGGTGGTCGATGATATCGCCCACTTCGGGGACACGGCCGGCGAGCAGTATGACGAGGCCGCCCAGCGTATCGACTTCTTCATCCTCGTCGATCAGGCGGGCATCGACCTCGGCCTGAAGCTGTTCCAGCGGGATGCGGGCGTCGGCTTCGAACAGGCCGTCGTCGAGGGGCTGAACCATCCCTTCGGGCTCGTCGTCATGTTCGTCCTCGATCTCGCCGACGATTTCTTCGACCAGATCCTCGATGGTGATGAGGCCGTCGGTGCCGCCGAACTCGTCCACGACAATCGCCATATGCGTGCGTTCGGCCCGCATCCGGGCGAGGAGATCAAGAACCCCCATCGATTCGGGGACGAACAGCGCCGGACGGATCAGGGCCTCGATCGCCGGCGAGGTCGGGCGCGGATTCTGGGCGAGGAGGGCGTAGACCTCCTTGATGTGAATCATGCCGACAAGCTGGTCGAGGTCGCCGCGATAAACGGGGATGCGACTATGGCCGGCTTCGATGAACAGGTCGACGAGCGCCCCGAAGGGCTGGGCGAGGTCGAAGGCGACGATGTCGGCGCGGGGCACCGCGATTTCGTCGGCCTGCCGCTCGCCGAAATGGAGCAGATTGAGCAGCATCTGGCGTTCGACGGCGCTGAGGTCGCCAGGGACCGGAAGGGTTCCGTTATCCTCCTCGATCGCGTCTTCCAGCCGCTCGCGCAGGGTGGTTTCGCCATCGCCGAAAAGCAGGGTCCGAAGTCCGCTGAAAAAAGACCCGGTCCCGGTAGATCGTCCGTCCTCGCTCATCGGAGGCGCTCAATGGTCTGAGATTGCATATGGGTCCGCTATTCCAAGAGTTGCGAGCGCGGCACGTTCCATGGCTTCCATCACGTCCGCCTCGGCGTCGCCCTGCTCGTGGTCATAGCCTAGCAAATGGAGGGTGCCGTGGACAATGAGGTGGGTGGCGTGGGTTTCGACCGGAACCTGCTTCTCCGCCGCTTCCATCGCGCAGACGCCCGCCGCCAGCACGATGTCGCCCAGCAGGACCTCGCCGTCGTCGCTGTTCGACAGGCTGTCGAGCAGGTCGGGCTGGACCATTGGGAAGCTGAGGACGTTGGTCGGCCGGTCCTTCTTGCGGTAGGTGGCGTTCAACGTGCGCACTTCGTCGTCGTCGGTCAGGCGGATCGAGACCTCGACCAGGAATGGCGCCTCGGCAAGGCCGCCATAAGGGGTCTCGGCGATCGCGGCCCGCGCGGCGCGCTCTGCCAGTGTCGGCCAGTCCACTGTTTCGGACCAGCCCGGCTCGATGGCGGTTTCAACCCCCAGCATCCGGTCCCTCATACGCCTCGACGATGCGCCCGACGAGCGGGTGGCGCACGACATCGGCAACGCCGAAGCGGATGGTGGCGATCCCATCGACATTTTCCAGCCGGTTGACGGCGTCGTGCAGGCCCGAATTGCCCGGCTGCGGCAGATCGACCTGCTTGGGATCGCCGCAGATGACCATGCGGCTGCGCATGCCGAAACGGGTCAGGAACATCTTCATCTGCTGGGGCGTGGTGTTCTGCGCCTCGTCGAGAATGACGAAGGCGTCGGCCAGCGTCCGCCCGCGCATGAAGGCAAGCGGCGCGATCTCGATCTCGCCTGAGATGATGCGCCGCTCCACCTGCTCGGCCGGCAGCATGTCGTAGAGCGCGTCATAGAGGGGGCGCAGATAAGGATCGACCTTCTCGCGCATGTCGCCGGGTAGGAAACCCAGATGCTCGCCGGCTTCCACTGCCGGGCGCGACAGGATCAGCCGGTCGACCGATCCCGCGATCAGCTGGCTGACCGCCTGGGCGACGGCGAGATAGGTCTTGCCGGTGCCGGCCGGGCCGAGCGCGAAGATGATCTCACGCGAGGCCAGCGCTTCCATATAGCGAATCTGGGTGGCCGAACGTGGCACGATGGTCTTCTTGCGCGTGCGGATCATCACCGGCGGCGCGTCGCCGGCGTCGGCGCGGACGACGCCTTCCAGTGTCGGATCGCCCGACATGGCGACGGCGCCCTCGACCTCGCCGGCATCGATCTCCTGACCCTGGACGAGGCGATTGTAGAGGCCGGTCAGCACGTCGCGGGCACGGGCGGCGGATTCGGCCTCCCCCTCGATCTGCACGCGGTTGCCGCGCGCGGCGATGTAGACGCCCAGCCGATTCTCGATCGCCACCAGATTGGTGTCATATTCGCCGAACAGGCGGCCTAGCAGTTGCGGGCGGTCGAAGACGATTTCCAGTCTGGCGCGGTCCCCTGCCTTCGCCCGTTCGGTCTTGCGCGCCATTGTCTCTCCCAGTCTGTGGCGGTCAGGCCGCCGCCCTCCCCGTCAACGCCGCTGCGACGCTCGCGGGTCCGGCGCTGACGATGTCGACCTCTAGCAGATCGCCTATTGCAGTTCCGGGTGCGTCGATATGCGCCGATTGCAGCCATGGCGTCTTGCCGATCAGCTGCCCCGGGCGCCGGCCAGGTCGTTCAAGCAGGATGGTGGTGCGCCGCCCGACGCTGGCCTGGTTGAAGGCGTGCTGCTGGCGACCGAGCAATGCCTGGAGGCGCTGCAATCGCTCGTCCATCACCGCCTCGGGCACGGGATCGCCCATGGTCGCGGCGGGCGTGCCGGGACGGGCGGAATATTTGAACGAGAAGCATTGCGCGTAGCCCACCGCCTCGACGATCGACAGCGTATCGGCGAACTCCGCCTCGGTCTCTCCGGGGAAGCCGACGATGAAGTCGCCTGAGATGGCTATGTCCGGCCGCGTCACGCGGACCCGCTCAATGAGACGCAGATAGTCGTCGCGCCCATGGCTGCGGTTCATGGCCTTGAGCACCCGGTCATTGCCTGACTGCACCGGGAGATGGAGGAAGGGCATCAACCCGGCAACCTCGGCGTGAGCGGCGATCAGCCCGTCGCTCATGTCGGTGGGATGGGATGTGGTGTAGCGGATGCGGGCCAGCCCCGGCAGCCGGTCGAGCGCGCGGATCAGCCCATCGAGGCCCTGGCTGCGGCCGGTCTCGTCCTCGCCGGTCCAGGCGTTGACGTTCTGGCCGAGCAACGTGATCTCGACCGCGCCGGCATCGACCAGCGCCTTCGCCTCATCGACGATCGCGGCCCATGGACGCGACACCTCGGCCCCGCGGGTGTAGGGAACGACGCAATAGGTGCAGAACTTGTCGCACCCTTCCTGCACGGTGAGGAAGGCGGTGGGGCCGACCTTGCGGCGGCGGGGCAGGGCGTCGAACTTGGACGCTGCCGGCATATCCGTATCCACGGCCGGCCGGCCGGCGGCCGCATCGGCCACCAGAGCACCCAGCCGGTGATAGGCCTGGGGACCCACGACGATGTCGACCTGAGGCGCGCGCGCCGCGATTTCCCCACCTTCGGCTTGGGCGACGCAGCCGGCGACGGCGATCATCGGTCCGGTCCCGCCCGGACGCTTCAGGCGGCCGATCTCGGAATAGACTTTCTCGGCGGCTTTTTCACGAATGTGGCAGGTGTTGAGGACGACGAGGTCAGCGTCTTCGGCGGCGGAGGTCGCGACCATGCCGTCGGCGCCGAGCAACTCGGCCATCCGCTCGCCATCATAGACGTTCATCTGACAGCCGTAGGATTTGACGAAGAACCGGCGCGGTTGTCCCCGCGCCTCTCCGTCCTTGCTCACCCCGTCATTTTTCCCGGTCGAGGGCGACGCCATACAGCTCCATGCGGTGGTCGACGAGGCGGAAGCCCATGCGCTCGGCGATGCGGCGCTGCAGCTCTTCCAGCTCGGGATCGACGAACTCGAGCACCTTGCCGGTCTCGACGTCGATCAGATGATCATGATGGGTATCGTGTGCCGCCTCGTAGCGGGCGCGGCCATCGCCAAAATCATGACGTTCCAGAATTCCCGCTTCCTCGAACAGGCGCACCGTCCGGTAAACGGTGGCGATCGAGATGCCGGGATCAATGGCGGCGGAACGGCGATGCAGCTCCTCCACATCGGGATGGTCGGTGGCTTCCGACAGCACACGGGCGATAACGCGCCGCTGCTCCGTGATCCGGAGGCCGCGTTCAACGCACAGGGCTTCAACGTCAATAGGTGTAGGCATGGAACGGGACATTAGGCGCGGCCGGGGCGGAGAGCAACCAGCTTGCCCTCCGCGCCGCGCCCGGCGTGCCAAAAGGTCAATCGCGGCTGGCGCGACCGCGCCGTTTGGGCGGAGTCGTGCGGCTGGTGCCGAGGCCGATTTTCTTCGCCAGCGCCCGGCGTTGTTCGGCATAGGCGGGGGCGACCATCGGATAGTCCGCCGGCAGGCCCCATTTCGTCCGATACTGGTCCGGGGTCATGTCATAATGGGTCATCAGGTGCCGCTTCAGCACCTTCAGCTTCTTACCGTCCTCGAGGCAGACGATATGATCCGGCTTGACGGAATGACGGATCGGTACCGCGGGAACCGGCTTCTCCGCCGGCTGGGGCGCAGTGCTGCCCGACAAGGCGCCGTGGACGCTTCTGATCAGTGCGGGAACGTCATTCACCGCTACGCTGTTGTTCGAGAGATGTGCCGAGACAATATCCGCCGTCAGGGTGATTACCGACAGGTTTAACTCGCTGTCTTCAGCCATGGACCAAAACCTTTTACACGTGGACACAGGAGCGGCTATCCGCTCGCGCGTCACTCTATGCTTTTCTCTGCCTCGGCTGACAAGGGCGGGGAAAAGAAAAAGCTACGCGTCATGGTAATGGCATCAGCCCTGACCCCGTTCTGACCACGGTAATAATTAGGTCTGCGTCCTGACGTCATGAACCCTGCGTGGGCATATAAATGTTCTGCTTGATCATTACCGTCACGAACCTCGAGGAAAAGTCGCGTTGCGCCGCCAGAACGCGCGATCATTTCGACCTGTTCAATAAGCCTCGATGCAATGCCTTGTCGCCGCGCGGCTGGAACGACGGCAAGCAGCAGCAATTCCGCCTCGTCAGCCGCCTGGCGGACGAGGGCGAAACCGGTGGCCACGCCCTGACACCGCGCGAGCAGCAACGTGACGCCCGGAAACCCGATCAAGCTACCCAATTGCGACGTCGTCCATGCCTCACCCATGTCCGGATCGAAGGCGACGCGCATGATGATCATCGCGGCCTCGATATCGCCCGGCCCGGCGACGACAATCTCGTCCCCCCCTGCGTTCGTCATGCCGCTGCCGGCTTAGCGTCGGGCGGGCGGACATAAATCGGTCGGACAGGCAGAGCGCGACGCTCGGCCGGGAGCAGCCTGAAGTTCGCCGCGTCCGGCCAGGCGGGCCTGTCCGTCGCCACCAGTGCCGAGCCCGATCCGATCGTGGTCCGCTCGCCGATCACGATCCTCGCTGCGTCGGGCGTCATGCTGGCGAGCGGCAGGCTCGTGACCAGATGGGTGCGGGTGAAGCCTTCCACGAACACCTCGCCGTGCCCCCCCATCTGGGCCACGACCACCTCGTCATCGCTGGATGTGGCGAAATGTGTCGCGGCGAGCAGCGCGGTCGAGGAATAGCCCGCGACCGGCACCTGCCAGGCGAGGCCCAGGGCGCGGGCCGCGGCGATGCCGACGCGCAGACCGGTGAAGCTGCCGGGGCCGCAATCCACGGCCACCGCCGTCGGCCGCCGCCGGGCCAGCAACTCGTCCAGCATCGGCACCAGACGTTCGGCGTGACCGCGTCCGACAAGTTCGTGCCGGTGGTCCACAACGCGGTCGTCATCGATCAGCGCGGCGGAGCAGGCGGCTTCGGCGGTGTCGAGGACAAGCAGCATGGCGCCGTCCTAGATCATCCGGAGGCACGCGTCGAATGGGGAGAATAGTGGAATGGCGAGCCTCAGACGGCGCGAACCTCGACCACCTCGGGCACATAATGCTTCATCAACTGCTCGATGCCGTTTTTTAGCGTGGCGATCGACGACGGGCAGCCAGAGCAGGCACCCTGCATCTTCAGATAGACAATTCCACGGTCGAATCCGCGATAGAGGATGTCGCCGCCGTCGCGTGCGACCGCCGGCCGGACGCGTGTTTCGATCAACTCGCGGATCTGGACGATGATTTCGGCGTCCGCGGGATCGTCGGGTGGCAGGCCGTCCTCCTCCTGGGCGATGAGGATGTCGCCTGCGCCGCCCGCTTCGAACAGGGGCGCGCTGCTGGCGAAATGATCGACGAGGATGCCAAGGATTTCGGGCTTCAGCGTCCGCCACTCGGCACCGCCGGGTGCCTTGGTCACGGAAATGAAATCCTGTCCGAAGAACACGCCTTCGACATCGCCCAGAGAGAACAGCGCGCTGGCGAGCGGCGATCCATCCGCTGCCTCCGGCGTCGGAAAGTCACGTGTGCCCGCTGCCATGACGGCGCGACCGGGCAGGAATTTCAACGTCGCCGGGTTGGGCGTGGTTTCCGTCTCGATCAACATGGGTTCGCATTTGGGGCCGATCCGGCGCGGGATCAAGGGCGCCCCTTTCACCGTGACGAAGGGGTGACCATATCGACGCCATGACCAGGCTTCCAACCTTCTTTCTGCCGCATGGCGGCGGCCCATGCTTCTTTATGGACGAGGGGCGCGGTCCACCCGAGATGTGGCGGCCGATGGCCGATTTCCTGGCCCATGTCATCGCCGATCTGCCGGAACGTCCGCGGGCTCTCCTGATCGTGTCGGGACATTGGGAAGAGCCGCGTTTCGAGGTTCATGTCGGCGAACGCCCGGCCCTGCTCTACGATTATTACGGTTTTCCGGAGCATACCTATCGTCTGCGCTGGGATGCGCCGGGCGCTCCGGATATCGCGCGCCGCGCCGCCGGTCTGCTGGAGGCGGCAGGGTTCCCGACCGACGAGGAAGCGGAGCGCGGGTGGGATCATGGCGTATTCATCCCGATGATGGTTGCCGTGCCGGGCGCCGATATCCCGACCGCGCAGCTGTCGCTTCGTCACGATCTCGACCCGGCCGCTCATATCGAAGCGGGCCGTGCGCTGGCGCCGCTGAGAGAAGAGGGGGTGCTGATCGTCGGGTCGGGCATGAGCTTCCACAACATGCGCGAGCGCGGGCCGCAGGCGACACCGGGCGCGGACCTGTTCGATGCCGCGCTGACCGGGGCGGTGACGGACCCGGACCCTGCCGCGCGGCGCGCCCGCCTTGTCGAGTGGGCGGGGTTGCCGATGGCGGCCTATGCGCACCCGCGCGAAGAGCATCTGATCCCGCTGATGGTTGCGGCCGGCGCGGGCGGCGACGATCCCGCCGCTCACATCTTCCGCGATCATGTGCTGGGCTGGACGGTCTCGGCGTTCCGCTTCGGCTGACGCAATGCGCCCACCAGCTGGGCAAGGATTGAGACGGCGATCTCCGGCGGCGTGAGGGCGCCGATGGCAAGTCCGGCCGGACCGTTGATGCGTGCCTGAGCGGCATCGTCATGGCCCAGGCTCCGCAGCCGGTCTAGCCGCCGCGCCTGGTTTCGGCGTGATCCAAGCCCCGCGATGTAGAAGGCGTCGGACTCCAGCGCCGCGATCAGCGCGGGATCGTCGATCTTGGGGTCGTGGCTGAGCGTCACCACTGCGGTCGCGGCATCCAGCGGCAGCGCCGCCAGGGCTTCATCCGGAAAGCGATGATCGAGGGGAATCCCTGGAAACCGATCGGGCGTGGCGAAGCGTTCGCGCGGGTCGACGACCATGGCCTCGAATCCGGCCAGCGTCGCCATCGGCGCCAGCGACTGGGCGATGTGCCCGGCGCCGACGATGACCAGACGCGGTGGCGGCGCGTAGCGATTGACGAAGGCGTTTGCGGGGTCACCCTGCTGTGTCGTGCGGCCGGTGGCGAGATCGGTGACGAGGTCGACATGCCGTCTCGCCGCCGTTGCCGATACGACCGCGTCGACGAGGCTGGGGGGGAAGCCGTCGTCATCCATCCGTTGAACGATGATCGCGATGCTGCCCCCACAAGGCAGGCCGACCGTCCAGGCCGTGTCGTCGTCGACCCCGTAATCCAGCCGGCGGAAGCCACCATTAGCGATGATCGCTGCCGCTTCGACCAGCACGTCGCCTTCGACGCAGCCGCCCGAGACCGATCCTTCGAGATGCCCATCGTCGCGCACCGCCAGATGGCTGCCGATGGGGCGGGGCGCAGACCCCCAGGTCTGGATGACAGTCGCGATGGCGACGCCATGGCCGGCGCGGTGCCAGCTGGCGGCATGACGAAGAGGGTCCTGAGCGATCGACATGAAGGGCCTGTCGCACGCCGGTACCGACCTTGTCACGGGGGATCAAAGGCTGATGAAGACCCCAATCGCCGGCAATGTCGCGCCTGACGGGCGCTACCCCGCCCAAGGCCGTCCGGCCTGGTGGGGTAGCGCCAGCAAGGGGATCAGCGGGTCATCACCGCCCGTGCCTGGCTGCTCAGCTGGGCAAGGATGGTAGGCGTCACCACGCCGCCCGCGCGCGCGCGGGCGGCACGGGCGCGGAGCTGCTCGACGCGTGGCGCGTGTTCGACCAGCCAATGCTCCACCGCTGCCAGCGGCTGTTCCTTGGTGGCGATGCGGCCCAGCAGATCCAGTCGCAACTGCTCGAGGTCGCGGGCGACCCCGGCCACCAGCAGCCGTTCCCACGGATCGGTGGGGTCGAGCGTGATGGCCGCGCTCTTTGCCCAGTCGATCGACAGGGCGTCACCCAGCCGGACATAGGCTTCCGCAAGCTTGACCTCGTCCAGGCCTGATTCGGCGGCCAGCGCGGCAAGGCCGATCGCGCCGTCCATCGCGCCCAAGCGAACGATGGCGCGGATTACCGCAGACGAACCGCCGGTTTCGCCAAGCTGCGTGGTGAACGTATCGATTCGCGCCATCGCCTCGCGGCTGACCGTCCCGTCGAGCGCGGCGTCGAGGCGGCGGAGGCCGCCGGCCAGGCGGGCAACCATGGCCGCCGGCTGATCGTTGGGACCGGTGATACGCACCATGTCGGACAGATGCTGGCTAGCCGCGCTCGCCGCCGCGACCAGCAGCGTCAGCTTCGCCTGGGCGGGGGCATCGTCGCCTTCGATGGCCGCCCACAATGCCGGCAGATCGAACAGCGCCGAGACGCCCGCATAGGCGTTCGCGACATGGCCGAGGGACGTTCCCTCCTGCTCGGCGATGGCGAAGGGCGGGGTTATGCCCAGCCGGTTGACGATGCGGTTGGCCAGCTTGGTGGCAACGATCGGCCCGCGCAGACGGTGAGCGAGAATGGCATCGCGATGTCGCGCGGCCATCTGGGGCGGGAAGGCGGCGATCAGCGTCGGTTCCAGCACCGTGTCGTCGGGATCGAGGCTGTGCTCGATCGCATCCTGGAGCGCGAGCTTGGCATAGGCCAGCAATACCGCCAGCTCGGGCCGCATCAGGCCTTGGCCGCCCTGGGCGCGGATGCCCAGCTGATCGTCCGACGGCAGCCCTTCCACCGCGCGATCGAGGCGGCCGGATGCCTCCAGCGTCTGGATGGTGCGGACCAGCGCCGATACGGCGCGGGCCCCCCCCCGCTCGGCGATCGACAGTGCCTGGGTCTGGAGGCGGTTGTCCTCCAACACCAGACCGGCCACCGCGTCCGTCATTTCGGCCAGCAAGCGGTTGCGATCGTCGAAGCCGAGCGCACCGCTGGCCACGTCGCGGCCCAGCGCGATCTTGATATTGACCTCGTTGTCCGAGCAGTCGACGCCGGCCGAATTGTCGATGAAGTCGGTGTTGAGTCGTCCGCCGGTCAAGGCATAGTCGACCCGCCCGGCCTGTGTGACACCAAGGTTGGCGCCTTCGCCGAGGACGCGCGCGCGCACGTCGCGGCCATTGACGCGATGGGCGTCGTTGGCACGGTCGCCGACCTCGGCGTTGGTTTCCGCGGCGCCCTTGATGTAGGTGCCGATGCCGCCGAACCATAGCAGGTCGACCTGGCTTTTCAGGATCGCGGAGATCAATTCCGACGGGCTCGCCGATTCGGCTCCGAGCCCCAGCATGGCCTGTACTTCGGGCGACAGGGGAATGGCCTTCTGGTCGCGTCCGAAGACGCCGCCGCCGGCAGAGATCAGCGCCCGATCATAATCCGCCCAGGACGAGCGCGGCAGGTCGAACAACCGCTTGCGCTCCGCCCAGCTCGCCACCGGATCGGGCGCGGGGTCGAGGAAGATGTGACGATGGTCGAAGGCCGCTACCAGCTTCAGACTTTTCGACAGCAGCATGCCGTTGCCGAACACGTCGCCCGACATGTCGCCGCAGCCGGCGACCCGGATGGGGTCGGTCTGGACGTCGACGCCGAGCTCGGCGAAGTGCCGCGTCACCGATACCCATGCGCCGCGTGCGGTAATGGCCATCGCCTTGTGGTCGTAGCCATGGCTGCCGCCGCTGGCGAAAGCGTCTCCCAGCCAGAAATTGTGCGCGACGGCGATGGCGTTGGCGACGTCGGAAAAGGCGGCCGTGCCCTTGTCGGCGGCGACCACCAGATAGGCATCGTCACCGTCCAGCCGGTGAACATCGGCGGGCGGGACGACCGCGCCGTCGACGATGTTGTCGGTGACCGACAACAGGGCGCGGATGTAGATGCGATAGGCCTCCGTCCCTTCCGCCAGCCAGGCTTCGCGGTCGGTCGGCGGGGGCAACTGCTTGGCATAGAAGCCGCCCTTGGCGCCGGTCGGCACGATGACGGCATTCTTGACCAGCTGCGCCTTGATCAGGCCCAGAATCTCGGTGCGGAAATCGTCGCGCCGGTCCGACCAGCGCAGGCCGCCGCGGGCCACCGGGCCGCCACGCAGATGAACGCCCTCGACACGGATCGAATAGACGAAAATCTCCCGATATGGCACCGGCTTGGGCAGGCCGGGGATGCGGGCCGGATCGACCTTGAAGGCCAGCGCTTCCGGGCCGCCGTCGACGAAGGCATTGGTCCTCAAACAGGCATCGATCACCGCCCGGAACAGGCGCAGGATACGATCCTCGTCGATCGACGTCACCCGAGCGAGCCCGGCATCCATCGCCACCAGCGCCGCTGCTTCAGTCGCCTCGCGGTCGGCAAGGTGAGGATCATGGCGGGCATTGAACAGCGCCAGCAGGGCGGCCGCGACGCCGTGGCCGCCAGCCAGCGCCTCGACCACGGTGTCGAGGCCGTAGGAGCTGCCAGTCTGGCGCAGATAACGGAACCAGGCGCGCAACAGCGTGACGCCGCGCCGGTCGATGCGGGCGCGCACCATCAGAGCGTTGAACGCGTCATTTTCGTCGACGCCTGTCAGCACGGCGCGCAGCGCCTCCTCTACCGCCTGTCCATCGCGATCCAGGTCGAAGGCGGGGTCGGCGGGCTCGACGCTGAACTGGTGGATCCAGCCCAGCGCACCGCCCTCGCCCAGTTCGTGCGGCATTTCCTCGATGACGCGGAAGCCGAAATGCTCCAGCACGGGAACGGCATCGCTCAGCGCGATGATGTCTCCGGCCCGATAGATGTTGAGACGCAGCCGTCCCGGCTCGTCGTCGGGGCAGATGCGCACATCGCGATCGTCCGGACCGTTCAGCCGGTCGAGGCGGATGATGTCGATCGCCGCTTCCTCGGGGCGGAAGTGGCTGCGATAGGCCGGGCCAAATCCGTTGCCATAGGTGATCGCGAACCGCGCGGCGCGCTGCGGGGAGACGTGCGCGCGCAGCGCTCCTTCCACCGCCGGCACCCAGCCACGCACCATATCGCGCAGTCGGGCGTCGAGCACCTCTGCGCTGTCGCCGGTCCCTGTCGGATGGACGATGACATAGCGCATCGACACCAGCGGCCCTTCGCGAAGCTCCGCCGCCGAACTGGCGAGTGTTCCGCCGAGGCCGGTTTCAAGAAGTCGGCCGATCGCCGCTGCGCGTTCCGCCGAATAGTCGTTGCCCGGCAGCCAGACCAGCACCGTCGAATGACGGCCCAGTGGATCGGGCACGACGAGCAGGCGCGGCCGGGGGCGATCGATCAGGCTCATCGCGGTGAGCGCGATATCGGCCAGCTGGTCCGGGCTGACCTCGAACAGCAGGTCGTGGGGCAGGGTATCGACGACATGAGCCAGCGTCTTGCCCGCATGGCTGGTGGGGGTGAATCCCAGCCGGTCGGTCAGGCGCCGTACCCGTTCCCGGATCAGCGGCACCTCGGCGGGCGACGTCGCCAGCGCCTGGCTGGTGAACAGACCGGCGAACACCGACACGCCTGACAGCTGGCCATTCGCTCCACGTCTTGGGACGACGATCAGATCATAGGGCGATCGGCGATGGACGGTTGCCTGCTCGTCCGCCTTGGCGATCAGCAGCGGCGTCGCGGGGTTCGACAGGGCGCCGAGGGCGGCATCGGCCGCTGCCCCCGACCAGGGCAGCGAAGCGTCATCGCGCGTCAGAACGCCCAGCGGCGAACTGAACGCACGGCCGGAGACGTCCAGATCGATCGCGCTCAGCAGCGTGAAATTATGCTGCGCCAGCCAGCGCAGGAACGCAGCGCCCTCCGCATCGTCGATACCTTCGGCTGCGGCTTCGAGGCGGGCCAGCATCGGCTTCCAGTCCGACACGGCGGCGCGAACGTCGCCCAGCACGTCGCGCAGTTCCTGGGCGATTGCGGCGCGGGTGCGGGCGTCGGCCCGCTCGGTTTCGATGAAGATCCACGATTCGCGCTTGCCGGCGCCAGGTGCCGCGCCCTGGGCGGGCTGCACGCTGACCAGCCGTCCGTCGCCATCGCGGACGACATCGACGATCGGGTGCAGCAACCGTTCGATCGTGAGCCCGCGCGCGGTCAGCACGCCGGCCACCGAATCGACCAGGAACGGCATGTCATCATTCACGACCGCCAGACGGGTGCGGCGCTCGCCCGCGGACGACAGGCGCGCGCCAAGCTCGATTTCGGCTCCGTCGCCCGTGCGCTGGTCGGCGGCGATGCGGATGAAGGCGATGATGTCGTTGATCGCCCGTTCCGGCAGGTCGAACACCTCGCCCGGCAATGCCCCGGCAAGCAGGGCGTCCACATAGGCGCGCGAATCGGGCGCCTCCGCGTGAGAGTCGAGCCGATGCACCATCAATGCCTCCAATATGGCGCTGCGGGTGCAGCGCCGATCAGATATTCAACCTCGCCCTGCCCGACGCCATTCAGCCTCGATCATGGAGGCGGAGGCCGGCAACAGGGCGCCTGTCCTCTATGGTCTGTGGGAACGGGAACGGCAAGCCGCAAGGGCGCGAACCGCCTGGTCGACAAGCGTCGGCCGGGCATCGACGGCATCGATCACTGCCAGGCCCTGATCACCGTCGCGGCGGGCGATCAGCAGCACGAACTCCCCATCCGGCGCGTTGATGGCCAGCTCGGCCCCGAGATGGGCAATTGCGGGCGCGTTGCGCAATTGGCGACGGGCACGCTCGACCTTGCCGGGGGCTGCGGTTGGCGCGTCGATCGCCTTGCGATGGGCGCGCTCGGCACTGACGAGACCCTTGATGCCACCTGTCGTCCGCTCGATCATCGTCGGCAGTCCGCCCGAAGGGACGGCGACGCGCGCGGCATGGCTCAGCACGGCGGCATATTCGGTCAGCCGGGTCTTGTCGTGGTCGGCGCCGAAAATCAGTTTGACCACCGGGGTCATCGGCGCGCGCGGCTGGGCAACGATGCCGGCGTCGGCCAGGATTTCGGCATAGGCTTCGGGATCGGCGGTGGCGGCGATGCGGAAGTCGTGCGCCTGCCCAAGCGCGGTGTAGAGCGCCGCGCGGCTGCGGGCGTCGGCGCCGCGCACCAGCTCGGCGCTGCCACGGGCGGCGGCCAGCCTGTCGTAAAGGTCGGCATCGGCGGGCAGCGCCTCGCCCTCGAAGGAAATATCGTCTTCAATCTCAGGGGTGAAGGACAGGTCGTCCGCGCCGGGACCGTCGGCCCAGATCGGCGACAATGTCTGAGGCCGTTCCGGCGCGGGCACCGACTGGCGCATTTCCAGCACCAGCTCGGCGGCAGTGTCGGGATCGGCCAATTCCTTCCAGTTGATGACGCCGTAGATGAAATCGATCGTCTCGCCGTTCGACGACAGCGGCATCAGGATACCGCGATAGAGCGTATTGTTGCCGCGCTGGCTGACGAACTCGGCCTCGAAGCCGATCGGCGCGCGGTTGGCGATGATCTGGAAATAATGGTCGGTCAGCCGCGACAGCAGCGAACGGGCCGGAACGTCGGCGATGGTCGCCATGTTGCGATCATAGCGGCATTCCTCGCGCAGCTCCTCGCCGACATAGGCGATGCGCGGCACCTCCCGATCCTCGGTGAAGTCCAGAAGGACGCTGTGGCGGGAAAAGTCGTCGACGGCGGCGGGGTCGAGCTCGGCCACCGACGGATAGGCGCGATCCTTCAGCAGCGACACCCAGTAGTTATAGGCGCGCACATGCATCCGGCGCTCGTCGCTGCCGATCAGCGGCGGCGTTTCCATGGCCGGCTCGACCAGGTCGAGCACGTCATCCGGCCCGAACTCTTCGCCGCCCAAGTCCACTTCGACCATCGTCATCCTCGCGAGCCTATCATGGTTGATCCTGGAGGCAACGTGGTTGCAATTCCGTTAAGTTGTGACGGCCGGTTCCGCCGCCTTGCGCGGCCACGCCGTCGCTGATATGCGCCCGGCGCCTGTGCCGCTGTAGCTCAGATGGTAGAGCAACGCATTCGTAATGCGTGGGTCGGGGGTTCGAGTCCCTCCAGCGGCACCACAGGCACCCCCGATTTTCGTCATTCCGTCAGCGATCTTGGGACAGCTCGTCGATGACCTGCTGCGTGTGCTCGCCCTCCAGGGGGGGCGGCATGTCGTAGGCGACCGGGGTCTCGGAAAGGCGGATCGGATTGGCAAGGCCCGGAATATCACCCAGCTGGTCATGCCGCATCGATACGCGCAGGCCTCGATGAAGGACATGCGGGTCGGCGAACACCTCCGAAATGCTGTTGATGGGTCCGCCCGGGACGCCCGCGCGGTTAAGGGCCGCGACCCAGTGATCGCTGGTTTCGGTTCTGAGTTTCGCCGCGAGCAGGGGAATCAGGACCTCGCGATTCCTTACCCGGCGATCGTTGGTGGCGAAGCGTTCGTCGTCGGCCAGCGGCGCTAACCCCAGCAGATCGCACAGCTGACGGAACTGGCCATCATTGCCGACCGCGATGGTGATATCCGAATCGCGAGTCTCGAATGATTGATAGGGGACGATATTGGGATGAGCGTTGCCGAGCCGCATGCCATCGGTCCCGCCGACAAGATAGCCGAGCGCCTGATTGGCGAGCACGGCGATCATGCTGTCCATGAGAGCGATGTCGATATGCTGGCCCTCGCCGGTCCGGTCGCGATGCCTGAGGGCGGCGCTGATGGCGTTGGCGGCGTAGAGCCCGGTGATGATGTCGGCCAGCGCCACGCCGACCTTGGTCGGCTTGCCGCCTTCGCTGGCCGCCGGGCCGGTGATGCTCATCAACCCGCCCATGCCCTGGATCACGAAGTCATAGCCGGGTCGTGCGGCATAGGGGCCGGTCTGTCCGAAGCCGGTGATCGAGCAATAGACGAGACGTGGGTTGAGGGCGCGCAGGCTGTCATAATCGAGGCCGTACTTCGCCAGTCCACCGACCTTGTAGTTTTCCACCAGGACATCACTGGATGCCGCCAGCCTACGGACGAGCGTCTGACCGTCCGCCGTCGCGATGTCGATCGACACTGACCGTTTTCCGCGGTTGGCGGCGATGAAGTAGGCGGAGAGCGCATCCGCGCCATCCGCATCCTTCACATAATCCGGACCCCAGCGCCGGGTATCGTCGCCGCCACCGGGCTTTTCGACCTTGATCACGTCGGCGCCCATGTCGGCCAGCATCTGGGTGGCCCAGGGCCCGGCCAGCACCCGGCTGAGGTCGAGGACCCGGATGTCGGAAAAGGGGCGACCGGTCATGAAAAGGCAGCGATGCCGGTCATCGCCCGGCCGAGGATCAGGGCGTGGATGTCGTGCGTGCCCTCATAGGTGTTGACGGCTTCGAGGTTGCACATGTGACGCATGACCGGGAATTCGTCCGATACGCCGTTGCCGCCCAGCATGTCGCGCGCGGTGCGAGCGATGTCGAGCGCCTTGCCCGCACTGTTGCGCTTCATCATCGAGATCAGCTCGTGCGTTCCGCGCCCTTCGTCGAGCAGGCGGCCGACCCGGATAAGCGCCTGGAGAGCGAGAGTAATCTCGGTCTGCATGTCGACCAGCTTTTTCTGGATCAGCTGGTTGGCGGCCAGCGGCCGGTCGAACTGCTTGCGGTCGAGCGTGTAGCCGAGGGCTGTCTGCCAGCAGGTCGTGGCGGCGCCGATCGCGCCCCAGGCGATGCCGTAGCGCGCCTTGTTGAGACAGCCGAAGGGGCCCGACAGCCCTGTCGCGCCGGGCAGCAGATTGGCTTCGGGCACGAGTACCTCGTCCATCGTGATCTCGCCGGTGACAGAAGCGCGCAGCGCCAGCTTGCCATGGATTTCGGGCGTTTCCAGCCCCTTCATGCCGCGTTCCAGGATGAAGCCGCGCACGCGCCCGTCAAGCTTGGCCCAGACCACCATGACATCCGCGATCGGGCTGTTGGTGATCCACATCTTGGCGCCCGATAGACGGAAACCGCCCTGGACCGGTTCCGCCCGCGTCCGCATGCCGCCGGGGTCGGAACCGTGATCAGGCTCCGTCAGTCCGAAGCAGCCGACCATGTCGCCCGCGATCAGGCCGGGCAAAAATCGCGCCCGCTGTTCGTCCGAGCCATAGGCATTGATGGGATGGATGACGAGGGAGGACTGGACGCTCATCGCCGACCGGTAACCGGAATCGATCGCTTCCACTTCGCGCGCGGCAAGACCGTAGGCGACGTGGCTGGCCCCGCTGCCGCCATGGGCTTCGGGCACCATCAGTCCAAGCAGGCCAAGGTCGCCCATTTCCTTCATGATGGCCCGGTCGAACCGGCCTTCCCGATTGGCCATGACGATGCGTGGGGCAAGCGCGTCCTGGGCATATTGCCGCGCGGTATCCTGAATCAGCCGTTCCTCGACCTCGAGTTGGTCGTCGAGAACGAGAGGGTCGAGAGGATCGAAGCGGGCATGCGGGTCGGCGTTCGCCATGTCTTGTTCCTGTCCTGATGGTCCTGGCCGACATAATCCCCGCGCTACCCCGGTGCACAGTGAGTAATGATTCAGACATCATGCGAAAATCGAATAAGCTGAGCAGATGAGGCGGTCTCTGCCATCCCTGCTCGCGCTCGAATCCTTCGAGGCCGTGGCCCGCCTCGGGTCCGTCACCCGCGCGGCGGAGGAACTGGGGCGGACGCAAAGCGCGGTCAGCCGTCAGCTCGCCAATCTGGAGCAGTTTGTCCGGCGACCGCTGTTCGATCGCGCCCGCAAGCGGATGGTCGTCAATGATGCCGGCCGGATGTTTCAGGGCGCGCTCGCCGGCATCCTCAACCAGCTGGAGGCGGAGGTCGACCGGCTGGTCGGATATGGAGCAGGCGACGCGGTCCTGAGGGTTGGCGTGTTGCCGACCTTCGGCATGCGCTGGCTGGTCCCACGCTTGGGCGATTTCGCCATCCGCCATCAGGATGTCGCGATCAGCCTGGTCACCGGCGTCGGCCCCTTCGATCTTGACGGATCCAAGCTCGACATTGCCATCCAGCACGGCAGTGGCGACTGGCCGGGCGTGCGGAGTCACCGGCTGTTCGGCGAGGAAATCGTCGCCGTGATCGCGCCCCACGTGGTCCAGCCAGGGGCCGACATCGCTGATTATGAGTGGCTTCAGATGGCGACGCGCCCATGGCTGTGGCAGGAATGGCTGCGGGACCGGCCCGACGATGTTGTCGCGGCGCATGGCTCCGGCACCACATTCGAGAATTTCGGCATGGTGATCGAGGCAGCGGCCAACGGCATCGGCGTGGCGATTCTACCCACGCTCTATATTGCCGACGAATTGGCCAGCGGGCGGCTGACAGCGCCGTTCGGCCCACCGATCGCGAGCACCAGAGGCTATTATCTGGTCGAGTCGAAAGATGAATCGCCGTCCGCCAAGATCGAGGCGTTTCGCGAATGGCTGCTCCGGACCGCCCATCCCGACGCCGGGTGATCGTGCGTTTTGCTCATAATCTTATTCCCGGAATGAATTTTACAACCATTCCCTGACGGAACATCCTCCCGCCTCGACGCGACGTGAGGGGCTGCGACCGCGCGGTTCATCCACAGATCAAGAACAGCGCCGTGAAGGGAGAGAGAAATGCCGCCGTCACCTTGGGCCGTCGGAGCAGTGACCTGCGCCTTGCTCCTGTCCGTTTCATCCGCGATCGCGCAGAATCAGGCGGCCGCGCCCCCCGTCGACACGATCCTGATGAACGGCCAAGTTTACGCCGCCGATGGCGGTTGGACCCAAGCGGTGGCGATCGCCCAGGGCGTAATCGTGGCGGTGGGGGATGATGCCACTGTCATGCAGTTGAAGGGGGCGGGCACCCAGGTCCTCGACCTCAA
This sequence comes from Sphingomonas sanxanigenens, assembly GCA_037190805.1. Taxonomy (GTDB): domain Bacteria; phylum Pseudomonadota; class Alphaproteobacteria; order Sphingomonadales; family Sphingomonadaceae; genus JBBCJR01. Next base: position 36,759 of record JBBCJR010000006.1, read on the forward strand.
GCAGGCCACTGTTCTGCCCGGCTTTCACGACATGCACATGCACCCGCTGGGCGGTGGCAACGGCCTGTCCGAATGCCGCCTGATCTACGGTTCGACCCCCGACCAGATCGGCGAGCAGGTCAAGGCCTGCGCCGCGCGGTCCAAGCCGGGCGAATGGATCGTCGGCCGCGGCTGGGCCAATGCGGTTTTTGAGGGCAAGGTCCAAGACCGCCGTCTTCTGGACCAGGCTTCACCCCGCAACCCCATCTTCCTCAGCGACGAAACCGGTCATTCCGGCTGGGTGAACGGCCTCGCGCTCGAGCGCGCCGGCATCACGCGGGATACGGCCAATCCGTTCAACGGCGTTATCGAACGGGATGCGAAGGGAGAGCCGACGGGTGTTCTGCGCGAATCCGCCATGGGCCTCGTCCGTCAAACCATCCCTCCCTACACGGCTGCCCAGAATGTCGAAGGCATGAAGCGAGCCTACGAACATATTCTCAGCCAGGGCATCACCGCGCTGCAGGAAGCGTCGGGCTCGGCCTCGTCCCTGACGGCGATGGCGACGCTGGCGGATGCGAACCACCCTCAGCCCCGGGTGAAGGCGTGCCTCCGGTGGACCTATAATCCCGATGGTCCTGATACCAGCTTCGAGGCGCTCTATGCCAGCAGGGGCATCTATCGGCGCGCTATGGTGAAGCCGGACTGCGTCAAGATCATGCTCGACGGCGTGCCCAATGACGGCCAGACGGCTGCCCTGCTCGACCCCTATGAGCATCCGCTGTCCGAGGATCGCAAGCTGGGTATCCTGACCGCTCCGCCCGAGGTTGTAGCGCGCGAGGTAACACGGTTCGACAAGGATGGCATGTCGATGATGATCCACTGCACCGGCGACCGGTGTGCCCGGGTTGCCGTGGACGGGATCGCGGCGGCCCGACGGGCGAACGGCTATAGCGGTGTCCTGCATCAGATCGCGCATTCCAACCTGGCGACCCTGGAAGATCTTCGCCGCGGCCGCCAGCTCGGCGCCTCGTTCGAGTTCTCCTCCTATCTTTATTACTGGAATGCCCAGACGAAGACCTATTTCGACGCCCTCGGCCCCAAGCGGTTCGTCCGCTACAAGCCACTGCGCGAAGCGATCGATGCCGGCGCGCTGGTGCTGGAAGGCTCCGACTGGCCGGTGGCGTTTTCGACAAATCCCTGGATTGCCCTGGAAACACTGGTGACTCGCGAGCAGCCCGGCGGTGGCGGCGAAAAGCTGGCACCGTCACAGGCGATCACGCTGAAGGAAGCGGTCGACATCTATACCGTCAACGCCGCTCGCCAGTTCGGCCATGCCGACAGCGTTGGGCAAATTAGAACCGGCTATCAGGCCGACCTGATCGTTATAGACAGGAACATCTTCAATGTGCCGATAACGACCGTCCATGACACAAAGGTCTTGATGACGCTGGTCAATGGAAAGCAAGTCTACAAATCACAGTAAATATAGATTTTTATACACTAAATCTATAACTGACATCATTTCATTATGATGATATCGTGATCACAGATATATTGCATACTTATTTGAAATTTAGTTCATAATTAATCTATAATGTCTTTTATACTATTGAATTTTAATAAGTGATTATGAAAAGGATTCAAGTCAATCTTTGATTAGTGGAGGTGTGGATGGAGCGTGACTTTTGATCTCCGGGTGACTTTTTGTCTCCAGGTGGCTTTTTGGTCATTGAAAGTCCCCTGGATCGTTCTAAGCCAGAAGATGAGGTTGTCTTAACTGATAAAGACTGGGTTCTTTTATCTGCGGCAAGACGCCTCGTAGAAATGATTGATAATCATAAGATAATCTAAAAAATAGGGGGACACTGTGATGAAGAATTCAGGCAAAAAATCTCATTTTTCCGGTTTTTCGCTGAAGCTCATGTTGTCGGGCGCCGCCATTCTGGCGCCAGCGATGGCAGTGGCGCAGGAGACGGCTGATGCCGGGATTGGCGCCGACGAGATCGTCGTTACCGCGACCCGTTCGAATACGGCGCTGTCCAAGGTGCCGATCAGCGTCAGCGCCTTCAGTCAGAAGCAGATGGACCAGCAGGGCGTTCGTCAGTTCAGCGACCTGACCCGCCTGACCCCGGGCCTCGCCCTCAACCAGACGGGCACCGGCCGTACCGACGTGTCGATCCGCGGCGTCACCTCGACTGCGGGCGCCGCTACCACTGGTATCTACATTGACGACGTGCCGATCCAGGTCCGCCAGATCGGTTATGCTGCCGGCAACGTCTTCCCGGCCATTTTCGATCTGGAGCGCGTCGAAGTCCTGCGTGGCCCGCAGGGCACGTTGTTCGGTTCAGGATCGCAGGGCGGCACCGTCCGCTTCATCCAGCCCAAGCCCAGCCTGACCGACTACACGGGCTATGCCCGTCTCGAAGGCTCTCTGACTCCGAAGGGCGACGGCAGCTATGAAGGCGGCGTCGCCTTCGGTGGTCCGATCGTCGAGGACAAGCTCGGCTTCCGCGTCAGCGCTTTTCATCGCCGCGACGGCGGCTGGATCGACAAGGTACCCGGCACCTTCGTGCTGAATGACAATACGGGCGGCTCCTACGGAGACGCGTTGACGTTTACGCCGACCGGCAAGGGCGTCGAAAATTATAACTTTGTGAAGACCCAAGCCTATCGCGCTGCATTGACGCTGGCGCCGACCGAAAACTTCACTCTGATGCCGTCGATCTATTATCAGCAGATCAACAAGGGTTCGGCGCACAACAATTTCTGGCTGTCGGCTTCGGATATCTCCGACAACAAGTTCGTCATTCCGGATTTCTCGCCTGCGGCTCCGCAGGCGGGCGCGTTTGCGGAAATGACCCTGCCGGATACGGAGCATGGCCGCCAGCGGCTGCTCGTCGCCGCGCTTGAGGCCCGCTACGATCTCGACGGCGTATCGCTCTATTCGACGACGTCGCATCTCGAGCAGCGCAAACGTCAGTATACCGATTATACGCCCGGTTATGATGCGCTCTACTTTGGTGCCCAGGTCGCTCCGTTGGGCGCGAAGGGTGTATCGCGCTATGTCGACCGTCAGAAGAGCTTCACCCAGGAAGTTCGTCTGCAGTCGAATGATGACGACGCCCGGATCAAATGGGTTCTGGGCGGCTTTTTCACGCGCAGCAATCAGGTTTCCGATCAGTATATCGAGCACAACCGGTTCAAATATGCGCCGACCGTGTTCGGCACGGATCCGTCGCAGCCGATCTACCAACGGGACGCCAATGGGAACGTGGTCAACGACGGTGCTGGGAACCCGATCATCCTCGTTCCGGCCAACAGCCCGTTCGGCTTTGACGAGCGCTATGGCGTCGGCACCAGCAACTTCCTGAACATCTGGGGTGCGCCGCTGATCGGCGAGTCGGGCAACTATCTGGCGATCGCCAACTCGCGCGAGAAGCAGCTGGCTTTCTTCGGCCAGGTGGACTTCAAGCTGACCGAGCAGTTGACGCTGGTCGCCGGCGCTCGCTGGTCGCGTAACACCCTGCGTTACTCGCTGGATTCGAGCGGTGCCGAGAACAACCTCAACGCTCCGTTCGGTGCACCATGTCCTGCCGCTGCCGCGGATGCCAACGGTTATTGCGACTATGACAATCCCCCGGCGGTGTTCGCGCCTGAATATCCGTTTGGTACCGTCCGCACGGCTGAAAAGGCGTTCACACCGAAGATCGGCCTGAACTTCCAGATCGACGACCGCAATCTGGTCTATGCGTCGGTGGCCAAAGGGTATCGTCCAGGTGGCGCGCAGATTCCGCTGCCGTCGGCCTGCTATCCGGAACTGATCCAGTTCGGCTATGTCGATGGCAGTGGTGCGCCGTATACGCCGCCGACCTACACGTCGGACAGCGTATGGAGCTACGAAATCGGGTCGAAGAACAATCGCTTGTTCGGCGGCGCGGTCAACTTCGCGGGTAGCGCCTACATGATCAAATGGGACAAGATTCAGACTAACATTGGCTTGCCGAACTGCGCTTACAGTCTGGTCGACAATCTGGGATCGGCGACGATCAAGGGTTTCGACATGTCGGTGGACGTGATGCCGGCCGAGGGGCTGCGTCTCAATGCGACCGTGGGCTACAACCACACATCGTTGGATGAAGCTCTGATCGGCGGCACCAACGTCATCCTGCCCAAGGGGTCGGCCGTCACCAATGCCGGCTCGCCGTGGCGGGTAGCGTTGACGGGGCATTATGAAACGCCGCTCTCGGATAGCCTGAGCGGTTATCTGCACGTTGACTACACCTACTCAAGCGCCATGCCGCGGACCGGCAACCGCAATCCGGGGTCGTTCAATTACAACCGGTTCCTGTTGCCGGATGCGGCCTCGAGCCAGGTCAACCTGCGCCTCGGCGGCCTTGTCGGCGGGGCGGACATCTCGCTGTTCGTCAACAACCTGCTCGATGCCCATCCGCGCATCGGCCTGGCGACCAGCAAGCGGTACATGTGGTCACAAACGACGTTGCGTCCTCGGACGTTTGGTATCACTGCTGCTTATCGGTATTGAGTGAAGCGACGTTGCGGGCGCCGGCTTGTCTGGTGCCCGCAACACCCTGCTGACGTAGAAGTGCAAGGAGCAGTCATGCGGTCTGCCGAGTGCTGGCGCCTTGTCGCCACCCTTTTTGTTTCAGCCATTTCCTTTCCGGGTATGCTGCATGCGCAGGGTGTTCCTGCAGCGTTGCCTGCGGAGGAGAGCGACGTTGCGGTATTGCCTGCGGCGGGTCCGCACCGTCTGTACCAGATGGCGGTTGGGATGGGTGGCCAGGATGGTTCTGTCCGGGTCGTCGAGCTTGAGGG
>JBBCJR010000007.1:0-210366 GCA_037190805.1 Sphingomonas sanxanigenens
CGTGATGGCCGCTACCGTGTCATCCACCGCATTTTCGATCCGATCGCCCGTCCTATCCGCCATCTCTTCCGCAGAGTTAAAGGTGGCTTCGGCGCGCTGCTCGCTCGCATCGCTGCATGCGGCCAGCGATGTCCCGGCGAGCAGAACCGCTCCCATGAGGCAAAGGCTCTTCATGACATATCTCCATCACTGAAATCTGGCTTCTCCGAGAAGCGGCAGCTGTCCAAGAAAATCGATCATACTCCTTAAACGCAAGGAACAGCCTTTATGCTTAATATGTTCCAATTATATTTTCAGCAGTTTGATAATTTTCCGAACTCATTAAAATAATGGACCTGGAACTAAATTTGTTGATTTAAATTAAAGCCTCCTGTGAATTTTCTCGGGCAAAAACGAGGCGAAACAGGCGAGAGCATTGACAGTTCTTGGTGCTATGAGCTCGACCAGAATCTGCATTAGAATTGGCGAATCGATTACCGGAGCGGAACCGCCCCCAATCGGAACGGGTCAGGAGACAAAGAATGACCACTGCCGTGGCCAAGCAAGCCGGGACCGGTATAGCCGGGTTCGACGATGTGTTGAGCGGGGGATTCGATCGTGGCCGCGCCTACCTTCTCGAAGGCAGTCCGGGCACCGGCAAGACCACAATCGCGCTTCAATTCCTGGTCGCGGGTACGGCTGCCAGCGAACGGTGTCTCTATATCACCTTGTCCGAAACCGAAGACGAGTTGCGGGCCACCGCACAATCTCATGGTTGGTCGCTCGATGGCGTCGATGTCTTCGAACTCGTGCCTCCCGAAAACCTTCTTGACGAGCAGCAGCAGCAATCGCTGCTTTACTCTTCCGATCTCGAACTTGGGGAAACAACCAAACGCATCTTTGACGCATTTGAACGACGCAAACCCACCCGCGTGGTCCTCGATAGCCTGTCGGAAATCCGTCTGCTCGCGCAAAGCTCGCTACGCTATCGCCGGCAAATCCTTGCGCTCAAACATTATTTTGCAGTGAGCGGCGCGACGGTGCTGATGCTCGATGATTTGACAACAGATACCAACGACAAGACGGTGCATTCGGTCGCTCATGGCGTCATACGCCTTGAGGAGCTTGCTCCCGAATATGGCGCCGAGAGACGGCGAATGCGCGTGATCAAGTATCGCGGCCGAAGATTTCGTGGCGGATTTCACGATATGGCGATCCACACGGGCGGTGTGCGCGTGTTTCCGCGACTGGTATCAGCGGAGCATCATGGTCGCTTTGATCGCGAGCTGCTCGTTACCGATTCCGTGGAACTCAATTCGCTGCTCGGTGGGGGGATTGAGCGCGGTTCCAGCGTCCTGGTATTGGGCCCCTCGGGTACTGGTAAATCGCTCCTTGCGCTCACCTTCATCAAGACAGCGATCGCGCGTGGCGAACGCGCGGCGATGTTCGCTTTCGACGAAGAAATCGGTTTGCTGATCCAACGTGCCCTGGGCTTGGGAATCGATCTGGCTCAAATGATTGCGGATGGCGACCTGATCCTCGAACAGGTGGATGCTGCCGAGCTTACCCCTGGGGAGTTTTCATCGCGCGTCCGTGACTGCGTCGAGACACATGGGGTTCGTACCATCGTCATCGATAGCCTCAATGGCTATCAGGCGGCAATGCCCGGAGAGCATGCGCTCATCCTCCACGTGCACGAGCTGTTACAATATCTGAACCGGCGGGGCGCAACCAGTTTCCTCACCGTCGCCCAGCATGGCTTGATCGACCATATGAAATCGCCGGTCGATCTCACCTATCTCGCCGATACGGTCGTGCTGCTGCGCTATTTTGAGGCGGTTGGTCGCGTCCGAAGAGCGATTTCGATCGTTAAGAAGCGCATGAGCGCCCATGAAAATAGCATTCGTGAGTATCAGATCGGGAGCGAAGGCTTTTCACTCGGCCCTCCCCTCACTGGATTTCAAGGAATCCTGCGGGGCGTGCCTGTCCTGGTCGAGGGTACGGAGCTCATGAAGCCCGAGAACAGGTGAAGCGGATTACCGTTTCAGAGCGGGCGCTCATTCTTGCGCCCCACGGGCGCGATGCTGCGGTCGCAACCGGCATTCTCGGTGAAGGGGGAATCCAGACGGCGGTCTGTGCATCGATATCCCCCTTGGTGGCCGAATTGGATGCCGGCGCGGCCTTGGTGGTCGTCACCGAGGAAGCGCTGACCACCCAGGATTTGCGCCCGCTTGCCGAGTGGTTGGCAGATCAACAGGAATGGTCCGACCTACCCTTCGTGCTGCTCACCAATCGGGGTGGCGGGCTGGAACGCAATCCAGCGGCAACACGTCACCTTGAGGTGCTGGGCAATGTCACCTTTCTCGAGCGGCCGTTTCATCCCACGACATTGATCAGCCTGGTGCGCTCAGCGCTGCGTGGTCGTCGCAGGCAATATGAGGCGCGAGCGCGGCTGATCGAACTGCGGGAAAGTGAGGCGCGCTATGCGACCCTCTTCGAAACGATGGACGAAGGTTTTTGCATAATCCGCTTCGTCGATGGGCCGCATGGTCCGCTGAGCGACTATGTGCATGTCCAGGCCAACCCCGCCTATGAGTATCATGCGGGTATTCCCCAGGTCGTCGGACAATATGTGCGAAACATGGTGCCTGACGAGGCAGAGGGTTGGGTCGAGCTCTATCGAAACGTGCTCGTCAGCGGCAAGCCCATCCGTTTCGAGCGTGAGCTGGTTGCAACCGGTCGTCATCTGGCTCTGTCCGCCTTCCGCGTTGAGCCGCGCGAACGTGACGAGGTGGCGGTCATCTTCCAGGACGTGACGGCCCGCAAGCAGGCGGAAACCGCCTTGCGGGAATTGAATGAAACCCTTGAGCATCGGGTTGAAGCCGCCGTGGCGGAGCGCCAGGCCGCTGCTGAGCAGTTGCATCAAGCGCAGAAGCTCGAAACACTGGGTCAGCTAACCGGCGGCGTCGCGCACGACGTCAATAATCTTCTGACCCCGATCACCGGCACACTCGATTTAGTCCGGCGATATGCCGAGGATGATCCGCGTATGGGCCGGCTGATCGACGGAGCGTTGCAATCCGCCGAACGCGCACGACTTCTGGTCAGCCGTTTGCTGGGCTTCGCGCGCCGTCAGGCTCTGGAAACCCGGCCGACCGACATCTGTCAGCTGCTCACCGGCGTCCAGGACTTGATCCGGAGTTCGATAGGCCCCGCCATCGCACTCCGTATCGAATGTCCGGAACATTTGCCGTCAGCAACCACCGATCCCAATCAGCTCGAACTCGCCATCCTCAACCTCTGCGTCAACGCGCGCGACGCCATGCCCGATGGCGGCACGCTCACCATCGCTGCACGGCAGGTCACGTTCGACAACCAGAATGCAGGGGGTCTGGGACCCGGCGAATATATTTGTATTGAAGTGGCAGATACCGGAACGGGGATGGATGCCGAGACCCTGGCCCGTGCGATCGAGCCTTTTTATTCCACCAAGGAAGTCGGCAAAGGTACCGGTCTGGGGTTATCGATGATCCACGGTCTTGCCGGTCAGCTTGGCGGCGCGTTTTGGCTAACCAGCGAGGTCGGCCACGGCACACAGGCCCATCTCTATCTTCCAGCAGTGGGGGAAGTAGCTACCGGTGGCACGGTGGCAGTCGACGAGCCTTTGTCAACGCTGCGCCCACTTACGATCCTGCTCGCCGATGATGAGGACCTCGTACGTGCCGGCATAGCGGAGATGCTACGCGAACTTGGTCATGACGTTCACGCCGTGAGCGGAGGCGCCGCAGCGCTCAGGAAGCTCGCTACCGGCCTCAACGTCGATTTGGTGATCACGACTACATGATGCCAAGCATGAACGGCGCCGAGCTTCATAAGCGGATCAGTGCCCAATTTGGTGACATCCCGATCTTGGTCATTACCGGCTATGCAGGCGGCGATCTCAACATTGGACTGCCGCAGCTCCCAAAACCCTTTCGGCAAACGGACCTAGCGCAAGCATTGCACCGCATATGTGCGTGACCGAGCCGGTTGCCTGAACGATGATCTCGCCCTCCCCCGCTTTCGCGTCATCGGCATGGTCCTGCGCGATTGAGGGCGTGGGAAACCATAGCGATCGAGAATGATGGCGGCGGCCTGAAGATAGATCAGGCGCGTCGGATGAAGGATCTGGAACGGGAGCATGCTCCGCTGAAGAAGCTGGTGACCGATCTCGCGTTGGACAAGTCGATCCTGCAAGAGGCGTCGAAGCTGACTTTTTGAGTCCCTCCCGCCGCCGTGAAGCGATCGAGCACATCCGTCGCCTGCTGCCGGTATCGGAGCAGTGGACCTGCCAGGTTCTGAGGCAGCACGCTAGAGCCGGCATTCAACAACCGCCCTTAGGTGACCGCGCTTCGAAGCCAAAACGACACGTCCCGTGGAACGCGGACGCGCTCTCTGACGTTCGACCGCAGCATGACTGACCGCAACCGATGAGCACGCCTCAGATACTCGCTATCACTGTGCTCGTTGGCATGATGATCATGTTCGTCTGGGGCCGTTTTCGCTACGATATGGTGGCTGTGTTGGCTCTTTTGGCGGCATTGGCGGTCGGCGTCGTCAAACCGGGCGAAGCCTTTTCCGGTTTCTCGGACGACATCGTGATAATCGTCGGTTCGGCGCTGGTCGTCAGTGGCGCAGTCCAGCGGTCTGGCGTGATCGAGCGGCTCATGTCCGTTCTGCAACGACGGGTAAGACGGGTCCGCTCGCAGCTCCTCGTGCTGACCGCAAGCGTCGGTCTCGCCTCGGCGCTGGTCAAGAACATTGGCGCGCTTGCCATGCTGATGCCGGCAGCGTTTCAGATGGCCAAACGGTCTGACACCTCCCCATCTGTGTTCCTGATGCCGATGGCATTTGCCTCATTGCTCGGCGGCCTCATCACGTTGATCGGCACGTCGCCGAACATCATTGTCAGTCGGGTCCGTCAGGAAATGACAGGCGAGCCGTTCGGTATGTTCGACTATGCGCCCGTTGGCCTAACCCTCACTTTGGTCGGCCTCGTGTTTCTGCGGTTCGGATACCGGCTTCTTCCGAAGGACCGGCGCTCGGCACCGACAATGGGCGATGCGCTCGATATCAGCGACTATGTCACCGAGGCAACCGTTCCCGAAGGTGCGCAATGTGCCAGCGAAACGGTGGCGGCATTCCTCGATCGGCACGATCGTGAGGTTTTGCTGATCACCCTGCTGCGCGGCGGTATGCGAAGCCACCCGTATCCCGATCTGGAAATCCGGCATGGCGACACACTCATCCTAAGCGGTGAGCCAGCCGCTCTCGAACGCGTCATCGCAGCAGACGGCCTTGCACTCGAAGGCGAGCATAGGGAGCAGCCGGAGGGCAACAAGGGCGACGAGACGGGCGTGATCGAGGCCGTTGTCTCCACGGGATCTATCCTGATCGGCCGCAGTGCCGGGCGATTGGACCTTCAACGTCGGTTCGGCGTCAACCTCGTCGCGATTTCGCGCAGCGGGGAGCGCCTCGTCAAACGTCTCGCCGACACCAGTTTGCAGGCGGGGGACGTGATCGTCATGCAGGGCCCCCTGCCGCTGCTTCCAGAACGGCTTCGCGATCTCGGCTGCCTGCCGCTGGCCGAACGATCGCTTCGCCTAGGGAGCGACAACAAAGGCTTCCTCCCAATCGCCATCCTGGGCGTCGCCTTGGCAGCCACCGCCGCTGGTTATGTCCCTGTCGCGGTCGCCTTTTTTGCTGCCGCGGCGCTTATTGTCACGACCGGGGCATTGCCGCTGCATGAAGCCTATGACCACGTCGAATGGCCAATCCTGATCATGCTGGGCGCGCTGATCCCGGTCAGCGATTCCTTACGGACAACTGGCACGACCGAGCTCATCGGCGCATGGCTCTCCTCCACCGCCGCCGCTTTACCACCCTGGGGTGCAGTAGCCTTGATCCTCACCGCCGCAATGGCGGTGACGCCTTTTCTCAACAATGCCGCGACGGTTCTGGTCATGGCACCAGTGGCGGCGACGTTTGCGACTGACCTTGGTTATCAGCCGGAAGCTTTCTTGATGGCGACGGCGGTTGGAGCCGGATGCGATTTCCTGACCCCGATCGGGCATCAATGTAACACGCTCGTTATGGGACCAGGCGGGTATAGGTTTAGCGATTACGCTCGGCTCGGCGCCCCGTTGTCGCTTTTGGTTCTTTTGGTCGCTACACCGCTGATCTTGTGGGTCTGGCCGGTCTGACAACCATAAGGCGCGGATCCAAGGCGGGCTTGCGTGATGAGCGATGGTGACTCTCCGCGCCTTATGGTTGATCGTTGCACACATTTCTTCCAAACTAAAGACGCAGCAATAGCCTGAAGGATTTAAAAAATCGCCATACCGACGGGCGACAAAAGGAAAAAGCCGCGCACCCAAATTTTCATCATCCAAGCACTATGGCCAAGGGACTTCGATCGACAAATACACTGACAACTAAGAGTTCATCATAAGACCCTAGCGGCGAACGCGCGCACGATTCTCCAGCTCAACGATACGGCGCTCTAAATAGATTTTATCGTCACTGGTCGGAGTAGTGCGAGAATAGGCAGCTTCGAGGCGGGTCAAGTCACCCAGTTCCACACGTGCTTGCGCCTGAGCAGCTGAACTTAGCCCGCTGGCGCCCAAAGCACGATCGATATTCGACAAGCGCGTCCGATTATCAAGCGGAGTTGAGCTGCCGTAAGCGGTGTCTCCCACGCGGGCGTCCAAGGCATCGAGACGTGCATCAAGGTCCTCTTGCTCACGGCTATCGATACCATTGCGAGCATAGCTCGCTTCTGTCTGGATTAACGCCACATAATCCCGTTTGAGGGCCGTTGCCTGCGTGCGAGACAGCCGACGGGCTGAGACGCCTTCATCCACACGCCGTTCAAAGACGGCGCGCCCCTCAGCGACAGCGAGCTTTGCGGGAGTTTCGGCGTAGCCGCCCTCGCTCAAAGCCTGGGTCAGCGCGCCGTAGCGGTCAGCAAGCTCCGTTCGCTCTTGGGTTGTAAACCGATTGTCTGCACCATAGCGGGTTTCGAGAGCTACGAGTTGATCATATTCGGTTTTCATTCGGGTGCCGTTGGCCGAGGTTAGTCTATTGGATCGAACATCGGCATCAATACGCGTATTGAACTGTGATTGCTGCGTGGCCAAAGGCTTACGGCCGGCCACCCATTGTCTTTCCAGAGAACTGGAAGCGCCAAGCCGGTCTCCAAAAATTGCCCCTAAAATTGAGCCTACTCGATCTTCCTGAGATCCCGAGCGTTGATCGGAGCTTGTCTGGGCAAGCGCAGGGAGAGACACGAACCCAACTGACCCAGACACACAAGTGAGTGCGACGGTAGCGGATGCGAGTAAGCTCTTAACCTTAATCATGAGACGAACTCCTTGCAAAGCGACCCGGAAACGTTCGGATGAGGAGCTAAGTTTCATGAAAAATCTCGGACCCATATCATTATAAATCCGAGGGCATTGTTATTTATTTATAAATAGGCACTTCGTTGATTATGAAGTACATAAATCAGATAATTTATCTTATAATAATTGACGATCTAAAAACTACGCAATTTTTCATCACCTTTGATTTCATAGTCAATCGGCTTGAATGTCCCTCCACAGGAATCGTAAGCTGAACACGCAGTAAGGCCGATAATGAGATCGGCAAGCGCACGAAATCGGACAGAATCTCCAGGTTGAGTAAGTGGCGGTAAGACACGGATTTTACCGGCGTGACCGATGGGCACGTTCATAAAAATATTGAAAGCAACCGGCAGTGCATCGGGCTTAATCCCCCAAGGCGCCAACGCATTCGCCAGATTTCCAAAGCAGCCCTGGTGGACTGGCTTATTCTGGTAGAAATGTCGGAAGGTCGCTTCACTGCACGGAGTTAGCAGGAAATCATGGCATCCGACGGAGTCCTCGATGATCTGCAGCATGGGATTGGAACGGTTTGACCACAACCGATTGCCTACACTGAGCCTTATCGTCTCTTCATAATCGAACGTGCGTCCATTGGAGAGAAGCTCACCAACATCATCAGCCATGAAAGCCAGAAGATCGCTCACCTGGCCTCCCTCCGGGTCGATGACCCGAAGCGTCTCGCCCTTGGAAAGCCGAAATGCCGTCCCATGTCGGGGAGAAATTCGATTAATCACAGGGAATTTCGGGGATCACGAAACGGGCAATGCCAACCTTCTGAAACCAGACGACCGCTATACTGAGCAGCTTCGCTCGCTTCGCCATGCCGCTTCAGCATGGGATTAGGGGTTCCGGCAAGCGCAATGTCACGCTGAATGATCCGTTCGCGCATACGTTCATATCGCCCTTCCGCTCGCAAGGCTTCGAACTGATCGTGAAGATTGAAAATCACCACAGGCGCTACAAAGCGACGGGCAGGACGCGACGCCATTGGATGAAGCCCGACGGCGAAATAGGCCTCCCCGCCAAAACTCAGCGAAAAATGCGGATTACTCGGATCGGAGCTAACCTTGGCATTGTAACGTTGACCGCGCCATGCGTCCTTGTCGGCCAGGGATTGCAAACGCTCCCACATCCATCCTTCAAACTCCACCTCCTGAAGAGAAAGTGGGCCTTCAAATATTACTGCAAGACTGCGGAAACCATCTGGCGCATGGCGATATCTTATTGACCATCGCAGTAAGGCTTCATGAATCTCCAGATCGTTCCAGGCACTGCGGATATCACGAGCAACAACGGTTTCTAACGATCCTCGAGCGAGCGCGGACTTGGCACCTACGCATGGAAAGGTGGATTGATTTATGAAAGACTGTAGCTCTTTGCAGAGCCTGTGCCCATTGGCTGTGCGAGGCGGGAAAAGCATCGCCTCCTAAACGTTGGGCGTAGGAAAATGTTGCCCATGATTGATGCCAACCCTTTCTCCGCTGAGATTGGCCTCGTAATGCGGGTAGGGGCGTAGAGTGCCCGGCTCTCGCACCTCAGAAAAACGCTCGGATGCCTTCGTTATCAGCGACTGACTAGCAAGAACGTGGCGCCGCACGGGCCGTAATAGCGGGCATCATTGCCCGCATAAACAGTGCCACTCGGCGCGGTTAAAAATGCGGTCCCGCATCTCGAACTGCTCGTTGGTCGCGAAATCCGTGCCCATATTCACGCCCATTCCCGCCAAGCGTGAGCGATAGCGGCTGGGCCTTAATTTGGTTCCTGATCGGCCACGCGCAGCTGAATAATTCTGCGCTGGTAACGCTCAGCAAGATCGTCATGAATGCGGGCAATTGTCGAGTCGCGTGCCGCCTTTGCCTGCGCCCTGCTCTCTTCACATCTGCGAACGAGATATTCTCTCTCTTGTATAACGGACATAGCTGCCTCCGTTAGAAGCGTGACATATTGCCGTCGCTCAGCGTCATTTCAATCCGGTATGGGGCTAAAATGCTCCTCCCCATCAACCGAGTCAAAATCCCTAGAACTCAGCTGAACGACTCCATCGGGATTATCGGGAGCGAAGGCTTCGAGGAGAGGATCTACGTTCCGCCCTCAGGTTGAGATGGCATCGGAACATCCGCTACCCAGCACGAATTTGTTTGCGTGGTATAAAATGACGACGCGTTCCCTAAGCTGAGCGCAACATTCACCGGCGCGGCGGGCGCAGCGATCGAGCGTGGCGGGTGCAATCCCACGATCTCCATCGTCGCCCAGTTCGTCGAAGCGTTGAGTTTAGCTCCGCACATTCTGCCGCTGCCCAAACCCCCGGAATGTCGGGCGCTCAAAATAGCACTGTGCCTCTATTCGCCCGCGTCACAACAGCGCGCTCACCCAGCTTCGCTGAAAAGTCATTCACTTGATTCGTCCAGCACTTCGCGGACCCGGATGGCCAGATCCTCGATCGTAAAGGGCTTGCCGATCAAGTGGACGTCCCGATCGAGGACGCCGTTGTGAACGACGGCATTGCGTGTATAGCCGGTCGTGAACAGCACCTTCAGCTTCGGTCTATGTCTACAGGCCTCCTCCGCGAGCTTTTTGCCATTGATCTCTGGCATCACCACGTCGGTGAACATCAGAGCAATCTCTGGATGCTCGTCGAGCAGCTTCAGAGCCGACGTAGCGCCGTCAGCCTCGAAAACGTGATAACCGAGTTCAGTCAACGCCTCGACCGAGAATTGCCTGACCGCGGCCTCATCTTCGACTACCAGAATGACCTCCTGGCTCTCTCCGAACGGAACGCCGCCGGCAGATTGAAGGTCATTGGCTTCTTCGACGGCGCCGACCATGCGAGGCAGATAAACCTTGATGGTGGTGCCCTCGCCGATCTCCGAATAGATTTTCACATGGCCGCCCGACTGCTTTACGAATCCATAGACTTGGGAAAGGCCGAGCCCGGTGCCGCGTCCGACTTCCTTTGTTGTGAAGAACGGATCAAAGGCTTTCGCGATAACCTCAGGCGACATGCCTTCACCCGTGTCGGACACGGCAATCATCACATACTGGCCGGCAGGAACACCGATATGATTGGCGGCATAGCGCTGGTCGAGATGGCAGTTGGCAGTTTCGATCGTTAGGCGTCCACCTTCGGGCATGGCATCGCGCGCATTGACGGCGAGGTTGAGGATGACATTTTCGAGTTGATTGGGATCGGCGTAGGTTTTCCAGAGGCCGCCGGCCAATACGGTTTCGGGACGGATATCGCCCCCAAGGGAATGGCGCAGCAAATCGGACATTCCCGCAACCAACTTGTTGGCGTCAACAGCTGCGGGCTTGAGGGGCTGCTGGCGCGAGAACGCCAGCAGGCGCTGGGTGAGTTGCGCGGCGCGGCGCGCACCGTCATTGGCTGCGTCGACATAACGTTTGGCACGCGCATCGCTGTCGCCGATCCGTCGTGCAAGAAGGTCGAGTGATCCCACGACAACCGCCAGCATATTGTTGAAATCGTGCGCGATCCCGCCGGTCAACTGCCCGACCGCTTCCATCTTCTGGCTCTGGCGCAACGTCTCCTCGACCTTTGCGCGCTCGGCAACTTCTTCCGCGACGCGGCTTTCGAGACGGTCGTTGAGCTCGCGCAACTCCGCTTCAACCGACTTGCGAGCCGTTACATCGATGGCCACGCCGACGACGCGAATACAGCGGCCGTCCTCGAATAATCCACGTCCCTTCGCAGCGACCCATCGCGTGACACCGTCTTCTTTGCCGATGGTGCGATATTCGACATCGTAGAGCGCGCGCCGGTCCGGGTCGGCAGCGGCAGCAAAGGCAGCCGCTGTCTTGCCATGATCATCTGGATGAAGACCTGCGTAAAAATCGTCTAACGATACCGGCACATCGGGGGAAATGCCGAACATGGCCTTTGTGCGCCCTGGCCAGATCAGCAGATCATTCACCAGGTCGACGTCCCAAAAGCCGATGTCGGACGCGTCGGTCGCGAGCCGCAAGCGCTCCTCGCTTTCCAGGAGGGCTGCCTCCGCCGCCTTGCGCTCAGTGAGGTCGAGCATTGCGCCGATCATGCGGAGCGGTTCGCCCTTTGCTCCCCGCAGCACGGTACCGCGATCAAGGACCGAGGCGTAGCTGCCGTCCGCGCGGCAGAAGCGATATTCGTCGAGCCAGGTGTTACCACCCTGGTCGATGATCGCGTGAATGCTCGCATCGATGCGCGCCCGATCGTCGGGATGAATATGATCGAGCCACCACTGGGCAGTCGTTTCGGTCAGTTGATGACCGAAACGGGTTGCGAGGGCTTCGTTCCAGATGACATGGCCGTCTTCCATCCGCCAGTCCCAGATGGCATCGTTGGTGGCCCGCGCCGCCAGCCGGTAACGTTCCTCAATCTCGCGATGACTTGCTTCGGCCGCCTTGCGATCGGTAATGTCAAGCGATGCTCCGACTAGGCCGATAATCTGATTATCGGCATCGCGCAGAGGAGCCTTGGTGGACAGCCAGATTGCGCGCCGGCCATCAGGGAAGTTGACCTCTTCTTCGAGTTGTTCAGAGGCGCCGGAGGTCATGATCCGCTGATCGGTCGCCATGACCGCAGCTGCCTGATCCGGGTCGTCAAGTAGCTCGGCGTCGGTTCGCCCGATATAAAACTCAGGGGGTTTTCCGATCAGCTCTGTGGCGCCGCGGTTGCCGATCAGCAGGCGACCTTCCCGATCCTTGGCGTAGACGACCCCAGGCACGGCTTCGACGAACGTCCTCAGGAGGGTTTCTGCACGGTCACGCTCGGCCTGCAATCGCCGCCGTTCCTCAATGTCAACTATTACGCCAGAGAAACGAACCGCCTTGCCGGTGTCGTCACGATCGACCTGTCCATTCGCCTCGATCCAACGATATTGACCATCTTCGCGTCGGACCCGGTACTGATGGGCATAACGCCCCCCCTGGGCGAGGGCATGGCCAATAGCTTCGATGAGACCGATCTTGTCATCGGGGTGAACCGATGCAACGACCTGCTCGAGGTTTAATCCTTCTCGTCCAAGCGCCGGATCAATACCGAAAGCGCGAGCGAATGCCTCATCGACGGTCAAACGATCGGTAGGGACATCCCAGAACCAGGTTCCGAGGATCGCTCCAGCCGACAGCGCGAGCTGCACCCGCTCGCTATCAAGCTTCGGCATCGATTTTCCATAATCTTGGAGAGCTGTCGGCGACCGATCTCAAAATTGAGTCTCCTGATCAATTTACCACGCTATATCCATGACATATGCCATGATCCAGCCTCAGCTAGGTCACAGGATTATCGGGACGGATGATGTCGTCATCACTTTTCCGGATGAAGCTGATCTTCCCTTCCGGTTCGAGAATCCCCCACGCTACATCCTTGATCGCACTGATGCCCGCCAGCCGCATCTCGGATTCGATCTCTCGGCGAGAGAGGCGGTCGCGTCGTAAACTTGCTTCGATCAACATGCCATTGTGGATCAGGACTCGCGGCTCGCCCTCGATAACTCGTGCTGCGCGAGGCGAGAGATAGACAGCCCAACTCAGCATCACCGTCCAGAAAGCGAAGGTAGCAATCGCCAGGCTGGCGCCTGTAAGACTGAAATCGTTATGCGTAATGCCCTGCTGAATAAGATCTCCGACGACGATCAGCATGACCAACTCGAACGGGGTCATCTGTCCTAGCTCCCGCTTGCCCAACAGTCTCAACAGCCCGAACAGGATAGCAAACATGACGGTCGCGCGCAGGACGATGTCCATTAGGGAAGTACCGTGATGGTGAGAGGTATCTGCGTCAGCAATATCTGACCATCGAGCACTCCGACTGAACCCCTCGTACCTGCGAACAGAGGGGGATTGATTTGACCGTCGACCTTGATGTCGAGAGTCTCGCCCTGCCTCAAGGCGCCATATTCGAAGTGAAACGCACCGGCTTCCGCTCTTTCCTCGCGCGCGGCCGGGATCATCGTATTAATGGTCATATCTCGCCACAGCCTCCCCGGAACGACAAGAGTGGCGTTTCTTATAGGTTGCCCCGCGACAAGGCGGATGCGCATCTCAAAAAACTCACCACTACGGATTACACGCGGCGTGGTGATTTCAAGGCGCACCCTGGTCGATTCTGCACTTAGCGGTCTTGTCTTTCCCCCGCCAAAGGCACCCAACAGGGCAGCGGCCATTACAGCTGCGAGCAGCGCGAGTGAAATCCAGTTTGGGCCACCAGCCCTTAAATGGCGCGGCGCGATCCCGTCGGGAGGCTGAATTTGGTTCGCATGATTTGACATCGGATCGCAGTTCAAACGAGGGATCAGCAAGTAAGTTGCCTCAACCCGGAACTGGACACATGACTGCCGGTTGATGCTGCGGAGGAGCGGCATGGCCCACACTGCTGATATGATCCATGAAGACGCATTGCCGGGTGATGAGCATTCGCTTCATCCTAAACCCAAATGGCAGCCGCGCTATCCTGGGTCAGGACGACTTTCCGGCAAAGTAGCGCTGATTACCGGTGGAGACAGCGGTATTGGTCGCGCCGTGGCTGCGCTTTACGCCCGCGAGGGCGCCGACGTAGCCATTCTTTATCTGCTCGAAGATGGCGACGCGAAGGAAACAAAGCATATCGTGGAGGCGGAAGGGCGTCGCGCGATCATGATCAAGGCAGATGTTGGGGCCAAGAAGATGTGCGAGGGGGCGGTTAAGCAGGTGATCGAGGCGTTCGGCCAGCTCGACATCGTGGTCAACAATGCCGGCGAGCAGCATCCGGACAAAGATATCCGTGACATTACTGAGGAGCAGCTGCAGCGCACGTTCCAGACTAATATCTTCGGCATGTTCTATCTGGTGCAGGCCGCACTTCCGTATCTTCGCGAAGGCGCAGCGATTATCAACTGTACATCGGTGACTATGTATCAGCGATCCAAGGAACTCCTTGACTATTCGAGCACTAAGGGAGCGATTACTGCCTTTACGCGCTCGTTGTCAGAGAATCTGGTTGGAAAGGGCATTCGAGTGAACGCGGTTGCGCCCGGCCCCATTTGGACCCCGCTCAACCCCTGTGGTGGCGCCTCTCCTGAGAAGCTCGAAACCTTCGGTGAGAACACGCCGATGGGTCGTCCTGGTCAACCTAATGAAGTTGCACCCAGCTTCCTGTTCCTCGCCTGCGAGGATTCAAGCTACATGTCGGGTCAGGTGCTCCATCCCAATGGCGGCACGATCATCAACGGCTAGCTCAATCAAAAACGGTAAGGATCGAAGCAGGCGGCATCAGGGTCTTCATCTCCCGCGATCGCCCGTTCCAGGAGTTGAGCAGCCAGCGCCGCAAAGGCGATGCCATTGCCGCCAAAGCCGGCCGATAGCCACAGATGGGGCAGTGTTGCGCTCCGCCCGATTGCCGGAAGCCCGTCAGGCGAGCTGCCAAATATCGCAGCCCATTTTCGATCAATCGTAATTTTGCTGCCCAGCAGAGCCTCAAGCTTAGCAGCGATGCGGCCAGCGCTCCTTTCGAGCAAGCGATCCCGCACCGCAGGGTCGGAGGAGTCGATATCTTCCCCACCGGCGATAACTCGCCCCTCGGTGTTGGTGCGCACGTAGAGGTAGGGGTCTGCAGCCTCCCAGATCATGACATTTTCGCGCCATCGTGGGGCGACCTTGGGAGGCGTTGCGATGGCGAAGGTCGAGAGAAGTTTGAAAGCCGGCGGCAAGAACAATGTCGCGCGCTCGTAACCAGTTGCCAGAATGACATGGCGCGCCTGACACGTGCGGCCATCAGCGGTTTCGAGCATAATCCCGCCTTTCACGGGATGGAGACCGGTAATATCTGCCGGATAGCACAGCGCTGCACCGCGTGCGATCGCGCGGTCGATCAAGGCATGACACAGACAAACCGGATCGATCTCGAACCCTCCGTTGGACAGGATCGCAGCGCGAGGCGCGATCCCAAACCGCTCTCCGACCTGATCTGCAGTTAAGAATTCCGACGGTAGGCCGTGGTCCTGATGGAGCGCAGCTTCCTTACGAAGGCGCTGCGCATCGAGAAGATTTCCCTCAAGATAAAGCGTCTGCCGCTCCACCCGCTTTCCGCTATCGCCCAGCCCGTCAATGCGGGCGGCGAAATCCCTCACTGCTCCATAGACGCGCCGCCATCGGCGCGCCGCCTCTGTCTCTCCAAGACGCGCGCCGAGTTCAAGAAGGGGGACATCCATTGCCCACATGATTTCGGCGGTTGAAGCCGCTGTACTGCCACATCCTGGCGGGCGGCGATCGAACAGCGCCATATTAGGCCAAACATTTGTGAGACGCTCTGCCAGGACCGCTCCCATGATCCCCGATCCGAGGATCGCAATGTCTATAGGCTCGTCGGGCAAGGGGGTAGGCGCCGGAGGTGACCAATCGGATTCCGCCCAGGGAGCTTGTCCCGTGCGAAGATCATGCGCTTCACTCAGCGGCATTGACCGGACTTTTCGGTCAGATCGAGCGCCCAATATTTGCCAATTATTTGGTTCCTATCCTTGCCGAAATGATGACGTTCACGAAGGAAGGAATTGAGCCCGCCATATGCAATTGGTGCGAACTCCCCTGACCCGTGCGGCACAACGGAAAAACAGCCCCTTGCATTCGCAAGGGGCTGTCTGGGGTCAGTCTTCAGGATGACCTGTCCCGGGGCTCGTCGTTTTGGGCGCCTTGCCATCTTCGATGCGTCCTTCATTGCGAAGGTTGCGACCCTCCTGCGCCTTTTTCTGGCTTTCCGGTGACTGCCCGTGCTCAAAAGCCTCTTCCTTAATGAAGCCAGCTGCTTCCTTAATTTTACCCTCGACACTCATCGTTCGAATCCCTTCGACATTCATCACGACAGCATGTGATGGCCATAAAAGCGCCCAGTATGGCGCTTTGGTTCCAATAGGTTAGCAGGATTACGTGACCGAAAGAGAGTAAGCGGCGTACTCCATCAGCGCAGCTCTTTGCGTCCGTCGCATGATCAGCAAAGCTGACAAGGTCACCGCTAGAAAAGTCGAACAGGCGGAAACATCAGCGGTGGAGACAGTTGATCTCCCATTCGGGAGGCGCCTCCCGGGTCAACGGCGGCTCAGCGAGAGCTCCAAATATCAGCCTTTCCGGAGTCCTGATGGTAGACAAACCTATCGTGTTAATAACAGGAGCGGTCGGAAATATCGGCGGCTCGCTCGCTCGAGCGCTTCGGAAACATTATAGGATCATAGGTCTAGATCGCTCAGCGGGCGATACAGACTATCCCATCATCCAGGTCGATCTCACCGACAAAAAAAGCGTCACCGACGCTCTAGCTCGGATTGGCACCGAGCATGGGCGCCAGATCGCAAGCATCGTGCATCTGGCAGCCTTCTTTGATTTCAGCGGTGAGGACCAGCCGGAGTATCAGGTGGTCAACGTCGACGGCAGTCGTAACCTCATGCAGGCTTTGCAGGCGTTCGATGTCGAGCAGTTCGTCTATTCGGGCACGATGCTGGTTCACCAGCCCGTCCGTCCCGGCGAGCGCATCGACGAACGGCGCGCCATTCAGCCCGGTTGGGTCTACCCCAAATCCAAGGCCGAGGCCGAACGGGCCATCAGCAGCGAGCGCGGCGACATTCCTGTCGTCTATCTTCACCTCGCTGGCCTTTATGACGAGCGCACCTCGGTTCCCACCTTCGCTAATCAGATCGCCCGCATCTACGAACGCGACTTCCAGAGCCACCTCTACTCGGGGGATACGGACGCCGGACAGGCGATGATCCACCGCGACGACATGATCGATGCCTTTGTGCGCACGATCGATCGGCGCAGCCAGTTTGCGGGCGAAACCGTGATCCTGGTCGGGGAGCCTGATGCGATCGGCTACGACGATCTTCAGGATCAACTCGGCTGCCTCATCCACGGTGAGAACGAGTGGCGGACAATGCGCGTCCCCTCAACGCTGGCTGGGGTCGGCGCGTGGGTGCAAGACAAGGTCGAACCAGTCATTCCGGATGCGATCGATCAGGGCGAGCGGCCGTTCATTCAGCCGTTCATGACCCGCATGGCGAGCGATCACTATGCGCTCGATATCAGCCGCGCACGCGCGCTCTTGGGATGGGAACCGAAACACCGGTTTGAGGATGAGCTGCCGGCCATCGTCGCGACGCTTAAAGCCGATCCTGCGGGATGGTATGAGGCCAACAACATCTCGCCACCCGCTTTCGTTACAGAGGCCGAAGCGGTCGGCGAGAATCCCGAGGAAATGCGCCTCTTTCATGAGCAGCGCCGCAAGGCGGCCCACAGCGACACGCGCTGGGCGCATTTCGTCAACATCGCCCTTGGGCTCTGGATTGTGGTCCAACCGCTGATCGTTCAGGTCGAGGAACCGGCCCTCTTCTGGTCCGAGATCGCGCTCGGTGGCGCGCTGATCCTCTTCGCGACCCTTTCCTTGTCCTGGCGTCTGACATGGGCGCGCTGGGCCTCGGCGGCGGTGGCTGCCGGTATCATGGCTGTCCCGTTCCTGTTCTGGACAGCCAATCCCGCGGCCTTTCTTTCGGATACGCTGGTCGGCGCCCTGGCCTTCGGCCTTGCCGTTGGCACGCGGCCGGAGCCGGGGCCATCGGTCATCGCCGCCATGAAGGGCCCCGACGTCCCGCCCGGCTGGAGCTACAATCCGTCAAGCTGGACCCAGCGCCTACCGATCATTTTCTTCGCACTCGTTGGCCTGCTGATCGCCCGCTATCTCTCCGCTTATCAGCTGGAACAGATAGACGGCGTCTGGGAGCCGTTCTTCCCCGGCCTGCCAGGGGATTCGGAAAAGAATGGCACCGAGACGGTGATCACGTCCTCGGTTTCACGAGCGTTCCCGATCCCCGACGCGGCGTTGGGCGGCTATGTTTATGCGCTGGAGATCGTCACCGGGATTGTCGGGTCCCGCGCACGCTGGCGGACCATGCCCTGGCTCGTCGTCCTGTTTGGTCTGATGATCGCGCCGCTGGGTGTCGTTTCGATCCTGTTCGTCATCATCCAGCCTATCGTCATCGGCACCTGGGCCACCCTCACCCTGGTGGGTGCCGCAGTGATGTTGATTCAGATCCCTTATTCGCTCGACGAGTTGCTCGCCACGATCCAGTTCATGCGCCGTCGCGCGAAGATGGGCCGGCCCTGGCTGCGTGTGTTCCTGTTCGGCGACACCGATCAGGGCGGAAAGGTATCGCGCGCCGACGAGTTCGAGCGTCCGCCAAGCACCGTGCTGCGCAACATGTGGAGCGGCGGTGTAAATCTGCCCTGGACGCTCGCTCTTGCCGCGGTGCTAGCGTTCTCCTTGTTGTTCACCCGTCTCAGTTTCGGCGCGACTGGGATGATCGCCCATACCGACCACGTCATCGGTTTCCTTGCCCTCACGGTCATCTCGCTTGCGGCGGCTGAGGTAGCGCGCGCCCTGCGCTTCTGTCTCATACCCCTCGGCGTCGCCCTGACGGTGACGCCGTTCCTGTTCGGAGCCGGCACTGCCCATTGGATCGCGAACATCGTCATCGGCCTGTTGTTTATCGCGCTGAGCCTTCGCCGCGGCGCGGTCCGCCAACGCTACGGCAACTGGGATCGCTTCATCATCTGACCGAGACTGTGAACAAACGGGAGTAAGCGCATGACCTATCGCCCCTATACGCAGCCGACCGGCGGATGGGGTTCCGTCAGATCACTGGCCAAGCATTCGATGCGTCAGAAGGCAGTATCTACCTTCCCAGCCCTGTTACGCGATCATAACAAGACCGGCGGTTACATGTGCACAAGTTGCGCTTGGGCCAAGCCAGCCGACCCCCATGTCGGCGAATTCTGCGAGAACGGCGCCAAGGCCACATTCTGGGATCGCACGGCACGGCGCGTGGATCCAACGTTCTTCGCCACACACACGGTGTCAGAGCTTCTGACATGGAGCGATTACGACCTCGAAAACGCCGGCCGGCTCAGCGAGCCGATGCGATATGACCGGGCCAGCGACAAATATGTGCCGGTCTCGTGGCAGCAGGCATTCGAGGAGATTGGCGGCAAGCTCAGGACTTATGCGCGCGAAAGGGTTGTTTTCTATGCCTCGGGCCGGGCGTCATTGGAGACGTCCTATATGTACCAGCTCCTCGCCCGGCTCTATGGTAACAACAATCTCCCTGACAGTTCCAACATGTGCCATGAAACGACCTCGGTGGCGCTGCCGCAGAGTATCGGCACCCCGGTCGGCACAGTGCTGTTGGAGGATTTCGACAAGACCGATTGCATTTTCTCGTTCGGCCAGAATGTCGGGACCAACTCGCCTCGCCTGCTTCATACTCTGCAGGAAGTCCGCGAGCGGGATGTCCCCATCGTCGTCTTCAATCCCTTACGCGAGCGCGGCTGGGAGGAGTTCGTCAACCCACAGCGTCCGGGGCAGATGCTGACGAACCGGGCCACCCGGATCGCCACCCAATATCATCAGGTGTGCGCCGGCGGCGACATCGCGGCGATGATGGGGATCGCCAAGGCGCTATTCCACTGGGACGACGAAGCACGGGCGACGGCCGGCCGCCCTGTCCTCGACGTCACCTTCATCGAGGCCCACACACACGGCTTCGACGCCTTCCAAGCCCTAGTGCGCAGCACGGGGTGGGACGAGATCGTCGACACGTCCGGCTTGTCCCGCGCAGCTTTGGAAGTGGCCGCCCGTACCTATGCGAAGGCACAATCCGTCATCGCAATCTATGGCATGGGACTGACCCAGCACAAGCTTGGCATCGACAATGTCCAGATGCTGATCAATCTGCTTCTGATGCGCGGCAACATCGGCCGACCTGGCGCCGGTGTCTGCCCCGTGCGTGGGCATTCGAACGTCCAGGGACAACGCACGGTCGGCATCGCCGAGAAGACGGAGCTCGTCCCGCTCGGCCGGCTTGCGGAGCGCTACGGCTTCACCCCCCCGCACGAGGACGGCATGAACACGGTCGAGGCCTGCGAGGCGATCGTCGCTGGCGAGGTCAGTGCATTCATCGGTCTGGGCGGCAATTTCGTACGCGCCATCCCCGAACGCGAGCTGATGGAAGAGAAATGGCGTGGGCTTGACCTATCGGTCCAGGTGGCGACCAAGCTCAACCGTACCCACCTGATCATGGCGGGCGCCACCTATCTTCTGCCCACGCTCGTGCGCTCCGAGATCGATGATCAGGCGAGCGGATCCCAGATCGTGACGATAGAGGATTCCACCACCTGCATTCATGCCTCGCGCGGTAAGCACCGGCCAGCCAGCCCGCAGCTGTTGTCGGAGCCGAGGATCGTGGCCGAAATCGCCAAGGCGGCACTGGATCCCAACCCCAAAGTCCCGTGGGACGAGTGGGTGGGCGATTACGCCCTGGTGCGCGACGAGATCGAACATGCTTATCCTGACGATTTTCGCGATTTCAATCAGAGGCTGGACATTCCCGGCGGCTTTCCCCGACCCATCCCGGCGCGGCACCGGACCTGGGAGACCGATACCGGGAAGGCAAACTTCAAGCTGCCGCGGGCGCTTCACGCCAGCTTTGACGAGGGCGATGACCCCGAGGTGCTGCGCCTGATTACGCTGCGCTCGAACGACCAGTTCAATACCACGGTTTATGGCGACGCCGATCGACTGCGTGGCATTCACGGTTCCCGAATGATCGTGATGATGAACCGGAACGATCGCGAACGCTTCGGCATCGAGGAAGGAGGAACGGCGCGTCTCACCACTGCAGTGGACGACGGCATCACCCGCAGCATGGCGGGCTTCCAGGTGATCGACTACGACATTCCCGCAGGCACCTGCGCGGCCTATTATCCCGAGTGCAACCCTTTGATTCCTCTTTGGCAATATGCCGAGGAGAGTAAGACGCCAGCGGCCAAGTCGGTTCCGATCAAGGTGACCCCAGCGTGAGCCGCCGCCATGTCTGAGCCCGCCACCCTCCCCGACCCACCGACCCTTACTGAGCAAGTGTTCACCGCGCTGGAGGAAAAGGCGCGGCTGCCACTGGTTTCCTTGGTAATTCTCGGCATGCTCGCCGGCGCCTATATCGGGCTGGGCGGGATGTTCGCCACCGTCGCGCTTGCCGGGTCCGACGCTCTGCCATTCGGCGTCGGTCAGGTTCTGGCCGGGCTGGTGTTCACGGTCGGTCTGGCTCTGGTTCTCATTGCGGGAGCAGAGCTTTTTACCGGGAACATATTGATGGCTGGTCCAGTCGCGGCCGGGCGGCTGCCAGTGCCCACAGCGCTCAGGGCCCTCGCGATCGTCTACTGCGCGAACCTGGCAGGATCCTTGCTGCTGGCCGCCCTGCTTTTCTTGGCGGGCCTGCACCATGCGGGGGATGGGGCTGTCGGCGCGGCTGCGGTCGATCTGGCGAGCTCGAAAATGGGGCTGGGTTTCACCTCAGCTCTCGCCAGTGGTGTGGTTGCGAATATGTTGGTCTGCTTGGCGGTCTGGCTGGCCTATGCCGGAAATACCGTCACAGAAAAGCTCATGGGGCTGCTGTTGCCAATCGCAGCGTTCGTCGCGGCGGGCCTCGAACATTCGGTGGCCAACATGTATCTCCTGCCTTATGCTGCCATGGTTCAGGGACCGGAAACGGCAGCCACCTCCCTGACCCTGGCGGACATCGCCGGAAACCTGGTGCCGGTGACCATCGGGAACATTATCGGCGGTGCGCTGGTGGCCCTCGCTTACGGCACTGTCTATGCGCGTCGGGGCTAGCCCAGACACCGCGAGGCAGCGAGGATTGGCACCCCCGTGTAGAGGGTAGCCGCCAGTCCGGTCGCGGCGCTGCCGACGGCCAGTCGATCGAGAAATGGCATGCCCTGTCGCCGGCTTGCAAAATACCAGGTCATCCAGCCCAGCACTCCAAGCGCTCCGGCCCATGGCAGAATGAGGGCTAGGCGCCCGAACGCCGGTGATCCGCGCTGGCTTTCCGCGCAGGCCAGTCCCTCCAGACCATAAAGTAGGGCAAAGGTTGCCGCCCAGACGATCAGACCCGAAACCGCGCGCAGCAGCTCTTTCATGCGAACCTCGGGGCCAACAAGAACGCGAGAACGATGAGCCCGCTGAGGCTGCCATAGCTGGTCACGAGACCGGATATGCGGGCCTCCCCGATGCGCCGCTGGGACAAATAGCCGGCCCGGCCACGGCACAACGTGAAAGCCTGTGCCATAAGGCCGATCAGGAGATGGATAATGGCATAGCCAATGAGAACCGAAGCCACGGCATTATAAGCATGGCCGGTCGGTACCGGCGCGCGCAATGCGAGGTTGAACAGCGCGAAAAGCAACAGGCCGGATCCGGTGAACACCATCGTACTGCCCACAGCGCCGATTACGCCCTGTGCGCGCAGCCGTCGAACCGAAAGAGAACTGCCGGCAAGGATAAGCGCCGCGCCCAGACCCCCGCTGGCCAATGCAAGGGATGAGTCGTCGATCAGGCGGGGCGGCGGCCAGTTCGGCGCGATCGTCCACAAATAGACATAGCCGAACAGCAGCGCGGCGAAGAAAGTCGCATCGGCGGTCAGCAGGAAGACGCTGCCCCACCAACCCGGAGGATCATCGACCTCGGCATGGGTCGGTGCCATCTTGCCGTTGCCGATCGGAAGCGGACCAAGATCCTGCCTCCGCCCCAGCGCCCAGGCCCAGCGCCAGCCGAGAATCGCAACCCCGAGCAGGGGCAGAAGTGTCAGCCAATAAAGCTTGAGCAGCATGAACAGGAAGAAGCAGCCGGTCACGACTGCCGTCCAGAATGGAAGCAGCGTATTGCCAGGCAGGATCACGACATGGTCGATCCGCCCGCTGGCGGTGTCGACCGCGAGCGTCTCGCGCCAGCCGTTGCGCGGCTGTGCGAGATAGCCCGAGCCCCGGGCGAGCTCGCCGGCCAGATCGGGGCGGTCGTCCAGCGGCGCACGACTATGGATGCGAGGAATGCTGGCGATGTTGTAGCTGGCAGGGGGCTGGATCATTGCCCATTCCAACGTGCCGGCCGACCACGGATTGCGCCGACTGCGGGGAGCGTGGAAAATCTGCAGCATCACGTCGATAACGAACAGGCCAATGCCAAAGGCCATGATGAACCCACCGACCGAGGACAGCAGATTGTACCCGGTCCATCCGATCCCTGCAGGATAGGTATCGATGCGCCGGGCCTGCCCCAAAAGCCCGACGACATGCATCAGGAAGAAAGTGAAGTTGAAGCCGACGAAAATCAGCCAGAACGCGGCACGGCCAAGGCCGTAACGAGACTGCCGCCCGGTGAAATGTGCAAGCCAGTAATAGGTGCCCGCGAGCATCGGAAAGACAAAGCCGCCCACCAATACATAATGCAGGTGGGCGACGACGAAATGCGTATCATGGGCCTGATAGTCGAACGGCACCACGGCGACCATGACACCCGTCAGCCCCCCCATCACGAAGATGAAGAAGAACCCCACCAGATAGAGCATCGGCAAGTGCATCTGCGGTCGCCCCGCCCATAGCGTGCCCAACCAGGCGAACACTTGCACCGCCGTAGGCACCGCGACCAGCGTCGAGGCGGCTGAGAAGAAGGCGAGCGCCATATGGGGAATGCCCACCGTGAACATATGGTGGACCCACAGGCCAAAGCTCAGGAAGCCGAGGGCAACGATCGACCCGACGATCCAGCCATAGCCGAGGATCGGGGTTCGGGCCATCACCGGCAGGATCGTGGAAACAACCCCTGCGGCGGGCAGAAAGATGATGTAAACCTCCGGATGGCCGAACAGCCAGAACAGATGTTGCCAGAGCAGCGCATCGCCACCATGAGCCGCATCGAAGAACGGCCAACCGAAGGCGCGCTCCAGTTCCAATAACACCGATCCCAGGATCAACGGCGGAAAACCGATCAGCATCATCATCGCCGTAACCAGCATATACCATGCGAAGATCGGCATACGGTCGAGCGACATGCCAGGCGCGCGTAGTTTCAGGATGGAGACGACGATGTCGATCGCGGTAGCGATGGCCGAGATCTCAACGAAGGTGATGCCGAGCAGCCAGACATCCGCGTTGATTCCAGGCGAATAGGGCTTGGACGACAGGGGCGCGTACATGAACCAGCCGGCGTCCGGCGCAAGCCCCGCCAGCATGGCGACCAGCAATAGCGAGCCGCCGAACAGGTAACACCACCAAGCATAGGCCGTCAGCCTCGGGAAGGCGAGATCGCGGGTGCCCAGCATCTTGGGCAGCATGTAAGTCGCGAAGCCTTCGAACATGGGGATCGCGAACAGGAACATCATGATGCTGCCGTGCATCGTGAACAGCTGATTATAGACCTCAGGCCCGACGAAGGCGCTGCCCGGCGTCGCCAGCTGTGCTCGGATCAGCATCGCCAGCACACCGCCAATTAGAAAGAAGACGAAGGCGGTCACCATCAGTCTGATGCCGAGGACGCTGTGATTCACGGTGGCGAGTGTTCCCAGCCACCCCTTCGGGGTTCCCCAGATCGCTTCCAGCGCGCGATGGCGCCTGAGGGCGGTCACATGTTTTCCCCTGACTGGAAGCGGCTCCAGTCTGCCGGATCGAGAGCGATGACGCGAAACGCGTGGCGGGCATGACCGATGCCGCAATATTCAGCGCATACCCCTTCATAGATGCCGGCGGCGGCAGCTTCGATGCGCAGGACGTTCCGGTGTCCCGGAATGGCGTCCATCTTGCCGGCGAGGCGCGGCACCCAGAAAGCGTGGATGACATCGCGGGTGGTGAGGACGACATCGACCGGGCGTCCTGCGGGGATATGAAGGGTGCCCTCCGTCCGGATAGATTGGCCGCGTTGCCCCGGCTGCGTGAAGTGCCATTGCCATTGGCGGCCTTCTGCCGCGACCTCGACCACGTCGGGTCCGGCGCGGGGCAGCAGCCGCTCTCCGGTCACAATGCCGAACGCCAAGAGGGCGATGAGCACCGTCGACGGGAACAGGATGCCGCCGCCGATAATCCATTTGCGCACCGAGGCCTCACCCCGGCCAGGTCTTCGGAGCGCCAACGCCAGCACGGCTATCACCAGCAGGAAGATCACCGACCCGCCGGCGAACATCACCCACCAGAGCGTACTGATCGCCTCAGCAGATCGACCTGCGGGGTCCAGCGCCGACAAGGGGCCTGAACAGGCGGTTGAAAGAAATGCCCCGAAGAGCGTTGTCCCTGCATGGTGTGGCAAATACCGGGGACCTTGATGGCGACCTATCAGGACAGAGAGAATCAGCTGACGGATCCGATCAGCGCGAAACCCGAATTCAACGAGGCGGAATCGCGTGTCGCGATCGCTGGCCATCCGATTCACGCGATGCTGGTCTCCTATCCCCTCGCGCTGACGGTCTGCACCCTCGGCGCCGACCTCCTCTACTGGTGGACGGGTGATCCGTTCTGGGCACGCGCGGCGTTGTGGAGCACCGGGACCGCCTTCCTCATGGGATTGCTGGCAGGATTGTCCGGCACCCTCGAACTGCTGAGTGTTCCTGGCATTCGCGCCCGCGCGGCAAGCTGGACGCATTTCATCGTCGCGGTATCGCTGCTCTCGGTGCTTGGTGCAAATTGGGGGTACCGGCTTCATGGCGCGGAACACGCGGTCCTCCCATTTGGGGTGATGCTGTCCGCCCTGGCCGTCATCTTCGCGGCCTTCGCGGGCTGGCACGGCGGCAAGCTGGTGTTCGATTATCAAATCGGCACCTCGTCGAACGGCAATTGACGCTCGCGGGGCGACAACAACCATTCGGGCAGCGCGTCCACCCCTATGGCAGGTTTAACGAGGACGATGAGCAAGATCGCGAACAGCACGATTCCCGCGCTACCGATCACCAACGCCGGTGGGGGCGGCTGATGGCGGTTGCGCTCTTCACCCATCTTGACGACCGTGTTGCCAATCCAGATGTGAACCACGACCAGCATACCGACCAGCAGAAGCTTGGCGAACATCCATGGTACGAACATCTCCCGTAGGAAGATGAGCGCCGTGCCCGCCGTGACAGCGATGACCGCCGCCGGGGTCAGCAGGTGCGTATAACCGTAATGGGTGAAACGGCGCACCCGCGTATAGTCATCCTGAGGATCATCGGGGTCATGGCGGGCGAGCAGCAGAGGCAGGCCAATGAGGCCTGCGCCCCAAAGCGCGATACCAGCGATGTGCAGAGCCTTCACGATGTTGATGGCGACCATCATGATGCGCTGCCGGCCCAGCCACCACGCCAGATTCTCCGTCCCAGTATGAGAGCGATCAGCGCATAGGGCACCAGCGCCGGAATCCACATGATCAAGCCCCCAAGCTGTTGATCCTGCAGCGGCGTCAGACCGTAGAGGAGCGGCGATAGAGCATGATGAGGATAGAGCGGGTACGGGGCAAAGGTCAGGATCGCACCAAGCAGCCCCATCTGGCCGAAGGCTGCGGCTAACGTCATCAACGTGGTGGGAATGCCGGCGCTGGCCGTAAAAATCGCCCGCCAGAACCAGACTGCCGTGCCCAGCAAAGAAAGCTGCATGATCCAATAGAGGACGACGCTTTCAAGGGCGGCCGTATAAAGAACGGGCGCGTGCCAGAGCCACAGCGTTAGCGACGAGATCGTGAACGGCAAACCCAGCGCTGTTCCGGCCCTTCTCCTTCCGCTCGCCATTGGAAGGGCATAGGCGAGCAAGGGCGCGGCGCAGGCGACCAGCAGCACATGATGAACAACCCGGGCCGAGAACAAAGCGCTGCTGAGCGCACACAATGGCGAAACGAACGCGATCAAAAGAACGAGCATGCCACCAAGTCCCGCCGGCCGTCGCCGCAGTTCAACGACGCACGCCAAAACCCACGCAGCGCCTACCAGCACTGCGATCAGCCAGGGATCAAGATTCCAGCGCCACGGCAACTCAGATGACGTCGGCGCGGGACCACAATAGGCGATGTTCAGCGCAATGCCGGTCTCCACGTCCCGTTCTCCCCCGCCTTATCCGCGCGCGGCCATGAACCGAACCGCGTCGGCAGGCAGGAGTTCCTCACGTTTCCCGGTGCGAGACAAATTTACGCGCAGGACAGCCTCCGAAATTATCTCCGATCATGCCCGGGGAAATCCGCAGATCAGCTCGATTGATGAGCTTGGCACGCGATTAATATAGAGGTTTCGAGGGTTCACGGATCAATGGTGGTCAACGCAGCGTACCCAGTTTGGGCCCTGGGACGCCCTATTGGGCATCTTGAACCTCCCAAAGCCTCATGCTGCTTTGGCCGAACCCCGAACTCTCATCATATCATCGATAACCTCAGGCTCGGCAGGACCTGCGTGAAGATAGCCTTGGATAAGCCCGCAACCGGAGGATGCCAGTTCGGCGCGTTGGGTCTCAGTTTCGACGCCTTCGGCGATCACGGTCAATCCCAAGGCCTTGCTCAGGCGTATTATCGCCCGGATCACTTTTTCAGAATCTTGGCCTGCCCCGATGCGATCGATGAACGAGCGATCGATCTTGATCTTGTCCACGGCATAGACATTCAAATAGCTCAGGCTGGAGTAGCCTGTCCCAAAATCGTCAAGGGCGATGGTAAAGCCCATTTCCCTTAGGGTCCTTAGATTCTCCAACACGTCGGGGCTGCTGTTCATCAACACCCCCTCGGTGATTTCCAATTCAATATCCGTCGGCAGGACATTGGCCTGATCGACAATGGCGCGACAGCGAGCGGCAAAGCCAGCGGTTCGGAGCTGACATGGGGAGATGTTGATCGCTACCTTGATCCCCGGCCAGCGATGGCTGTCCTCACAGGCACGGCGCAAAACGAAATCGCCGAGAGGATGGATGAGGCCGCTCTCTTCAGCTATGGGGATAAAATATGCCGGCGAAATTGAACCTCGCTCGGGATGGACCCAGCGAACCAAGGCCTCCACTCCGCGAAGATGCGATGTGCGGGTTGTCACCTGAGGTTGATAGTGCACTTCCAAGGCACCGGCTTCCAGCGCTCCACGTAAATCCGTTTCTGTCTGACGGCGGAGTCTCAGGCTCTCATCCATTGCGGGTTCAAACCAAGAGAAACGGCCCCGTCCCTCGGCTTTCGCACGATAAAGTGCCAAATCTGCCTGGCGCAACGCTTCAGCACTGTCGATAGGCTCCGTTCCAACAAGTGTGACGCCAACCGAAACGCTCAGTTGAGCTTTGCCGCCCGGCAGATCCACCGGCCCGCTCAAAGCCGCCACGATCCGCCGCGCAATGGCTTCCGCATCCTCCTGGGAGGAAACGGCTGCCACCAGGGCGAACTCATCCCCGCCCATCCGCGCCGCCGTGTCTACCGTTCGCGACACTTCCGACAGCCGCGCTGCCGCTAAACGGATCAATCGATCGCCAGCCGCATGGCCCAGCGTGTCGTTCACCTGCTTGAACTGGTCCAAATCCAGAGCGTAGAACGCTAGCAGACCCCCTTCACGACGCCGTTGCTCGAGAGCGAGATCGGCGCGATTGGTTAAAAGGGCGCGATTGGCCAAGCCAGTGAGAGGGTCATGAAATGCCAGATGTTTCGCACGCGCCTGGCTTGTCAGAACTTCCTGCGTCAAGCGCCGCGTACGGCGAAACAGCCAGACCCCCAAAGCGGCAAGAATTGCAGCGACAGTCAGCATGATCGGCGCCAACCGTTCAAAGATGATGGTGTTCATGTCGTCGGTCCGCCAGGAAACGAAGCCATGGCCCCCGCCTCCAACGTCAAAATGGGCTTGGCTTGTGCCAAGCTTTGGCGTGTCCTGTTGAGGGCGGATGTCGACATTCCGCAAGCCCAGCGGCTCCCCGATCTCAGCGTTCAAAAGCCCTGGCGTAATCGGAATGATCCCGACTTTGGCGCCTTGAGTGAGCGGATCACGCACCGCGACCACGATATTGGCCCCGTGTCCGGTCCAAGATAATGTGCTGTAAGCTCCATCCGTGCGTGGACTCGCTTCTTCCGCCTTCAGCCCCTCCAACGCGCCGCGCGCCAACCGTTCAACATTGCCATTCAGCGCAATGTCCCCCGAGCGGTCGATGATCTCCGACTGCCGGTTGAAAATGACCATGGCCCGGCCCGCAACTGTGGACGCGGAGGCGCTCGCTGCTGCTAAGCGATGACGTTCAATATCCGTGATGCTGGTTAGATAGCCGGCGACTGCGGCACTCATCAGTCGCACGTCCCGTGCTGCGTCTTCACGACCGGCGGTCAAAGCGACGAACCCAAGCGCGAAGGGTATGGCGAGGACAGCCAGAAGGGCTGCACCCGCGAGAGGGGCAAGCAATTTGCGATCCGTATTTGGCGCCATGGCTGAATCCCGACAGAAGCAGGCTATTGTCCAGAATCGAGAAAACCCTGTGAGATCAGTTAGTTTCACCGAAAGAGGGTTAACCCTGCAACCGGCCGGTCACGCCCACGAGATCGCTTGGTCTGATGACCGGACCTATTATGTCGGAGGGAAGTTCGCTTCGCGCAGCGCAGAAGCTGAACTATGCGGTTCAGGGGATGACCGCCCTATCCATGCCTGCCGCGCCGCCGAGGGCACGTTCCGCCGCAACAGCGCAGCTTGCCGAAGCTTTGTTAATGAAGCAGCGGAGGGTGCCAGCTGCGAGACTGGTATACCCTACGTCGTGAACTCATAAATCTGGGCTGAACACGCTGCACCTGCTATTAGGCGAGGAAGGGTGTTGAGATAGACACAAAGATAGCGATCGAGGTGGTTAGATCCATAAAGAGATTAACCAGTTTTGAATTGAATAATCATGGATACCCGATCACCCTCGAGTATCAGGAGAAGATTATGGCTCAGCCCCAAAGCCTGAAGAATACCCCCCACTTGCAATACATAAGTCGTATTTTTTATCTTGCAGGTGCATTCGCTGTGAGCTTGGCAAGTGCCCACGCATCAGGTCCGAAGGCTGAAAGCGTAATCTATTTGGGTGGGAGCATGCGATTGGATCGCTACTCGCCGCTGGATACCATCAATCGCACCAATGTCGACAGTCTCAGGGTGGTTTGGGAACGGCCATCGGTCGACGCATCGATCACGGAGAAATATCCGGACCTGTCGCCCTCCCCCTATCTCTATGGAACGCCGTTGATGGCGGATGGTGTCCTCTACGCACCGAACGGCGTCGGGCTGGTGGAAGCCTTCGATCCCGAGACGGGCAAGACCCGCTGGGTACAACAGCCCGTCGTGGATAGCCTGCGGGAAGTGGCGGGCACAGGGGTTCGCACCGTCGCCTATTGGCGCGGTGGGGCGGATCGACGCATCCTCTCGATGCGCGGCGAGTATCTCTACGCTTTGGATGCGCAGACAGGAAAAGCGCTTCCCACTTTTGGCGACAAGGGACGCGTGTGGCTGGATCGCGGCACGCCTGACAAGCAGAAGTTCGTGGGCTTCAACGGGCCGATCGTCGTCGGTGATGTGATCGTTGTCGGCGGCAACGGCGGGGGCAAGGCTGGCGGCGGCTATGGGGACGGCGGGTCCGAGCGCGATGCACGGCCAGAGGATATTCGCGGCTATGACGTGCGGACGGGCAGGCAACTCTGGCAGTTTAACCTCATGCCACAGCCCGGCCAACCGGAGCGCGATAGCTGGGGCAAGGGATCGGCGGAGTTCGTGGGCAATATGGGCCAGTGGGCGCCGATGTCGGCGGACGAGGAGCTGGGCTATATCTATGTCCCGCTGACCGCGCCGACCAACCCCAGCTATGGCGGCCATCGGCCCGGCAACAATCTGTATTCCGACAGCCTCGTGGCGCTGGACGCCAAGACCGGCAAGCTGGTCTGGCATTATCAGATGGTCCACCACGACCTATGGGATTATGATAATGCCTCCGCACCGGCGCTGGGCAACATCACGGTCGACGGACGCGTCATCCGGGCGGTGATGCAGCCGAACAAGACGGGCTTCCTGTTCGTGCTCGACCGAGTGACGGGCCAGCCGGTGTGGCCGATCGTCGAGCAGCCGGTGCCGCAGTCGACGGTACCGGGCGAAGCGACCTCGCCCACCCAGCCCTTCCCGACCAAGCCGCCAGCATTCGATCGCCAGGGCATCACCGAGGACGACCTGATCGATTTTACTCCCGGGTTGCGGGACAAGGCGAAAGAACTGGTCGCGCAGTATAATATCGGTCCGCTGTTCACACCGCCCTCGCTCGTCAGCGACGACCCGAATGGCAAGAAGGGCACGCTGGGCATGCCCGGCGCCTGGGGTTCGGCAAACTGGAACACCGGCGCGTTCGACCCGGAAACCGGCATCTATTATGCCGTGTCCATGACCCAGCCGGGCGTGTTCGGCCTGACGAAGGCAAAGGATCCGACGACCGGCATGGCCTATGTGCCCGCACGTGGCGGCGCGGCGCGGGGAAGGCCCTCCGCTTACGGTATCGGACCTGAGGGACTGCCGCTGCTGAAACCACCCTATGGCCGGATCACCGCGCTGGACCTGAACAAGGGCGACCTGCTTTGGATGGCCGCGAATGGCGATGGACCGCGCGACCACCCGCTGCTGAAGGATCTCAATCTGCCGCCGCTGGGCACGGTCGGTCGACCAGCGCCGCTGTTGACCCGCAGCCTGCTGTTCCTCGGCGAAAGCAGCGACGTGGTGCTGGGCGCCGGTATTCCTGGCGAGTCCAAATTCCGCGCCTACGACAAGGCGAACGGCGCCGTGTTGTGGGAAACGACTCTGCCTGCCGGCACGACCAACGGGCCGGTCAGCTACAAGACGGCAAGCGGACGGCAGTTCATCGTCGTTGCCATCGGTTCGAACGACTATGGCTCGAAATGGGTGGCGATGGCGCTTCCAGACTAGACCGGTCCATCGACAAGGCCGGCCTGACGGCAATAGGAATGCCAGAAAGAGAATGAAGCGGGACGTCTGGAGGGGGAAGCTTATGCCGCGCAGGATCGCGCCCGGTCGGTCGGTTGAACTTCGCTCGATCGATTATGTCCCACGCCGCGAACGCCATGGGAAGGTTTGGCACCAAGGCCCTTTCTGGTTCGCCAGCAACTTCGTCGTTCTGACGCTGGTGGTCGGCTTTTCGGGTCCGGCCAACGGTTTGGGCTTGGGATGGAGCGCAGTTGCCATGTTCCTGGGCAACCTCATCGGCGCCTTCTTCATGGTCTTTCACGCCAATCAGGGGCCACGGCTGGGCGTGCCGCAGATGATCCAATCGCGGGCGCAGTTCGGAATGCGCGGCACGCTGGTCCCGCTTGCAGCAGCGCTGTTCGTCTATGTCGGGTTCAACGTGTTCAATGTGCCGATCGCTACCCAGGGCTTTCAGGCCCTGGTCGGTGCCTATCCGGACTGGATCTTCTACGTCGCGATCATCGCGGCCCAGGCGGCGATCGCTGCCTCCGGCTATCATCTGATCCATCTTATCCAGCGCTGGCTCAGCTACGCGCTGATCGTGGTCTTTTCAGTGCTGAGCGTCGGCGCCGTCGCCATGCTGGGACATCCTGATATCGTCGGCATGGGCGGTTTCAGTACGGGCGGCTTCTTCAGGCAGGTCTCGATCGTCGCCGGTTACATGATCGCCTATGCCATCTATGTTTCCGACTACACCCGCTATCTGCCTGCCGACACCAGATTGGCGCCATTGTTGCTCTGGACCTATGCCGGCGTAGTGACGGCCGGCACCTGGCTGATGACGCTGGGCGCCTTCCTGGCCCTGACGCTTCAGGATACGACGCCAGTCGCCAGCATCATCACGGCAGGTAACCTGATCAGCCCCGGCTTTGGCTTGGTGGCGATCGCGATCGCATCGGTGGGCCTGGTGACGGTGGCTGCGGTGAACAGCTATGGTGCCACGCTCGTCGCCCTGACGGTCATCGGCAGCTATGGTCGGCGGAATTTTTCGGCCCGCGCCCGAACCCTGTGCACCCTGTTCATCAGCTTGGTGACGCTGGTTGCCGCGCTGACGCTGCCGGATCAGGTCACTCATGCCCTCCATGGCTTTCTGGCGCTGATCCTCTACTTCCTGATCCCGTGGTCCGCGGTCAATCTCGTGGATTATTATTGGGTGCGTCGCGGGCGCTATTCGGTGGTCGATCTGTTCGATGCGAACGGCATCTATCAGCAAGGGGCCGTGCGCGGTCTCATCGCCTATGCAGCCGGGTTCACCGCGATGATCCCCTTCTTCCTGCTGCCGTTCTATACTGGACCTGTCGCGCGTGCGCTTGGCGGCGTCGACCTGTCGCCGTTGGCGGGTCTGATCGTCGCGGGTCTGGTCTATCTCTACCTGTGCCGCGATCTCGATCTGGCAGCGGAAGAGGAGTCCTGCCAGCGCAGCATGAGCATCCTGGAACCCGATCTCGATGACGCGCCAGGTAAGCCGGCGCCCGTGGCGCTCACATGAGCGGGATGGATGGCGTCGCCGATCTGGTCGACATCTTCTGGCACGAGGATGTGCTGGCGTCGGACACCGGCGCCGGCTTCTTCGAAGCGCCGCCGAGCCCGCTGCTGGCGATCCAGACCGCCCATCCGGAGAACAGCGACCGCATCGTCAACATGCGCGAGGCGCTGCGGCGGGGGCCGAACGCGGCGCGTTTCGCCTGGCATCCTGGACGGCATGCCGAAATGGTGGAGCTTTTGCGCTTTCATAGGCCGGATTATCTGGAACGGCTTCGGACGGCTGCGGTGGAGGGGTATCGCTTCACCTCCACCACCGTGCTGCCCCCAGGCGGCTGGGCTGCGATCAACGCCGCCGCCGGCACTGCAATCGCCGCGACCCAGCATGTTCTGGATCGCAGCGGCAGACCCGCCTTCGCCCTCGTCCGGCCCCCCGGCCATCACGCGGCGCCCGCCATGGCCGACGGCTATTGCTTCCTGAACAATGTCGCCGTGGCGGCGACACACGCGCTGGCGCGAGGTGTTGGTCGGGTGGCGATCCTCGACTGGGATGTTCATCATGGCAATGGCACGCAGGAAGGCTTTTATGATCGAGCCGACGTCCTGACCATTTCGATGCACATGGATCACGGCGCCTGGGGCCCTTCCCATCCCCAGACCGGCGGCGTCGAGGAGCGGGGACGGGATGCCGGCCTTGGCTTCAACCTCAATGTGCCTCTGCCGATGGGATCGGGCGACAAGGCGTATCTGCAAGCGCTGGAGCGCGTCGTCCTGCCCCGGCTGGAAGCGTTCGCGCCAGACCTGCTGATCGTCGCCAACGGCGTCGATGCCGGCCAGTTCGACCCGAACGGGCGACAGCTGCTGACCGTCGGCGGCTTCCATGCGCTGGCGACGCGTCTCCGCGCGTTCGTCGATCAGGCATGCCCCGGCCGGCTGGTGGTGGTTCAGGAAGGCGGATACAATCCCGCCCACGCCGCGCTCTGCACCTATGGCGCTATCGAAGGCTTCGCGGCGTTGCCCCTGTCGGTCGCCGACCCGCTGTCCTACATGCCGGAGCCGGATGCGCGGGTCGAACGCGACATCGCGGCCCTCATGCAAGCCTACGCCGAGGTCTAGGCTCGATCAGTCGAGCACGAACAGTTCCGGCGGTAATTCCGACAAGGTCTCCGCACCGTCCTTCGTGCACAGAACGGTGTCGCCCAGCTT
This sequence comes from Sphingomonas sanxanigenens, assembly GCA_037190805.1. Lineage (GTDB taxonomy): Bacteria > Pseudomonadota > Alphaproteobacteria > Sphingomonadales > Sphingomonadaceae > JBBCJR01. Next base: position 34,901 of record JBBCJR010000007.1, read on the forward strand.
GAGGCCGAACCCTTCGTGGTAGAGTGACAGGTTCGGCTCGATCGTGAATGACATATTGGGTTCGAAGACATGGTCGTCAGCTTCATCGACGATCATCGCTTCCAGCCAGGTGGGCGGATAGGCCAAGCCCAGACTATAACCCAGCCGGTGGACCCGTGTCTTGGCAAGGTCGAGGCGGTTGAGCACCTCGTTGCAGGCGGTGTTGGCCCGTCCGACCGGCACGCCCGGCTTGATCGTCTCCATCGCGGCGCCGAATGCCTCGGTAAGCAGATCCGATACCTCACGCACGCGGGGGGAGGGCCGGCCGACAACCGCAGTGCGCATCAGCACCGCATGGTAGCGGTTGCACACGCCCGCCATCTCCAGGATCACGACATCGCCGGCGCTGATCACCTGGCGATGCGGCATGGCGTGGGTCATGGTGCTGCGCCGGCCGGTGGCGACAATCGGCGCGATGGCGGCATATTCGCTCCCTGCCTCGCCCAGCGCGCGCGAGATTTCGCCGGCGACCTGCACTTCCGACACACCCGGCCGCAACGCTTGCAACGCCGCTTCCATCGCAAAATCAGCCATCCGCGCCGCGCTGCGCTGATATTCCACCTCCTGCGGCGATTTGATCAACCGTTCCTCGACCACGGCCGATGTGTCGATGAATTCCGCATCCGGCAGGAAGCCGCGCAGGCGGACATATTGGTCGGCCGTGAAGGTGGGCGAACTCATCTCAAGTCCGATCCGTCCCCTGCCATGGCCGGCGTCGATTAGCGTCTTGGCGACCAGTTGGACAGGATCCTGGGTAGCGATGTCATAAAAGGTCGCGTTCGTGACCACCGACAGCTCGTGGACGCAAGGCTCCTCGCTGGTGCGGGTGAACAGGGCCACGTCAGGGGAATCGGCCGTGATGATCAGCGCCTGATACCAGATATAGCCCAGGCTATCGAAGCCGGTCAGATAGTTCACATTTTCGGGATAGTTGACGATCAGCGCGTCGATACCTTGCCTAGCCAGCCGGTCGCGGACTTTCTGCTGCCGTTCGCTGTAGGTAGCCGGTGAAAAAGCCGTCAGCATAAACACTCCAAGATCGTGACGTTGTCAGAACTGGCTCAGGATCATGTGGATCGCCCTGCTCAACCCAGCAAGCTGATTGCTAATGGATTATCGCCTTTCGCGCCATCGCTCCCGGTTTTCATTGTGAAGGGATAGCATCGAGCATTGTGCAGTCTGATCTAATGTCCCTGCCCGGCTTGTTCGGCCATATGTGCAGATGACCCCGTAACGAACATCCCCTCCCCGCCGCACAGACACCAACCGAACAGCGAAATCAAATTGACTCACGATACGTTATCTCATTACATGTCGCCTATCCAAATTGCTTGCCTAGGGGGCCCACTTGCTTCTTCCCGGATCGCAAAAAAAGACGAGGCGCCAGCCGCATGGGCGGCCGCTACGCTATCGTCGTCAGGCATTGGCGGCAGCCTTTATCGCTACGCCTTTGCTCGCTCCGGATGTTGCGGTGGCGCAACAGGCCGAACAGGAAGTCGACGAGATCATCGTCACCGGCGTGGCCGATCGGCAGCTTTTGCTGGATGCGAGGACGGAAACGGGCAGCCGCCTTGGCCTTACCGCCCGTGAAACTCCGGCGATCGTGGATATCCTCTCGGAGCGTCAGATTCGCGAATTTGGCGCGCGCACCAATGTCGAGGCGCTGAACCGCGCCCCAGGTGTCACCTCGTCGTTGCCCGCGACCAGTCCTGGTGCGCCCACCATGCGCGGCTTCACCGGCGGTTCGGTCGGCCTGCTTTATGATGGCGTGCGAGTCGCAACGCCGGGCATCTTCTCGCGCACCAGCGATAGCTGGCTCTATGAACGAATCGAAATTCTCAAAGGGCCAGCCTCGGTTCTCTACGGCGAGGGCGCGCTGGCAGGTGCGATCAATCTCGTTCCCAAGAAAGCGCGGATCGGCAATACGACGGGATCGGCGCAACTCAGCTATGGCAGCTTCGACACGCTGCGACTGGGCGGCGATCTCAATGTTTCGCTAGGTGAGAAGGCCGCCGTCCGGGGTGTCGCCAGCTATAGGCGCACCAGCGGTTTTGTCGACGACACGGATTCCGACTTCCTTGGCCTCAGTCTCAGCGCGGAACTGCGTCCCACCGAGCGCCTGACCATCGGCCTCGCGGTCGACTACAGCGAGGACAACTACGATACCGCAGACTACGGCACGCCGATGGTGCCGCTCGAGGTTGCCCGTGATCCGTCGAAGGCCGCGACAGGTCCGGGCGGATTGGTCATCGATCGCGCGCTACGCAAGACCAACTATAATGTCACCGATGGCGTATTGGATTCCGACACGCTGTGGCTGCGCTCCCATGTCCGCTACGAACTGAGCGACACGCTGACCCTGACCAACGATCTCAGCAAATATCACTCCGACCGGCATTTCATCAACGCGGAGATGTTCAGCTATAATGGCGGAACGGGCCTGATCGACCGCACCACTGGCATCATTACGCACGACATCGATTATCTGGTCGAGCGGCCGGCGATCATCGGCGACTTCGAGATCGGTGGCCTTCGCAACCGCTTCAGCCTCGGCGGCGAGTTCAGCAAGCTCGAATTCGCGACCCGGCGCTATTTCGCGACCACGACCTCAGTCGACCGGTTCAATCCGGATCGCGGCACGTTTCCAGGCGGCAGCGGCGCGCCCTTGCCGTCGATCAATTCAAATGCCGAGGTCAAGGTGTCATCGGTTTTTGGCGAGAATGCGCTCAACCTGACGCCCAGATGGCTGCTGGCCGGCGGGGGACGCTACGACTGGATCAAGTTCAAGCGCCACCTTGCGCCGTCGACTGACTTTGCCCGTGACTATGGCGCGTTTTCGTGGCGCGTCGGCACCGTTTACGACATCGCGCCCAAGACTCAGATCTTCGCGCAATACAGCAGGGCGATCGTGCCAGTCGGCAATTTCCTGCTCCTCTCCTTCGCCAACTCGCAGTTCGATCTGACAAAGGGGCGCTCCGTCGAGGCCGGCATCAAAAGCAGCTTCTGGGACGACCGCGTCGACGTCACGCTGGCGGCCTATCACATCGCCCAGAGCAATATCGTCACGCGTGATCCAACCGATTTCACGAAAAGCGTACAGGGCGGCAAGCAATCCTCGCGCGGTGTGGAACTATCGCTTTCGGCCGCAGTGACGCGCCAACTTCGTATCGATGCCAACTGGACCCTGCTCGATGCGAAATTCGATGAACTGATTGAGGCGGGCGGCGCGGACCGCAAGGGCAAGACGCCCGCGCGCATTCCGGAGACCATCGCCAATCTTTTCGCCTTCTACAGCTTCGAAGGCCTGCCACTGACGGTAAGCGGGGGGCTGCGCCATGCCGGCCGTTTCTACACCGACAATGCCAACACGATCCGCGCGCGGGGCTACACCACAGTGGATGCCGCGATCGGCTACAAGTTCGGCTTCGGCGAGCTGACCCTGCGCGGCCGTAACCTCACCAATGCCTTCTATGTCGACTGGACGGACATGCTGCCAACCCAGTTCCAGGTCGGCGCGCCCCGCAGCGTCGAAATCAGCCTGTTGACCCGTTTCTGAGGAGAAGAGTCATGTCCGCCCTCCGGCTGGAGTCCATTGCCGTCGCCTTTGGTGCCCACCGCGCAGTCGACGGCCTTTCACTGACGCTGAAAGCTGGCGAAGTCTATGCGTTGCTGGGGCCGAACGGCGCTGGCAAGACCACGACCCTCAACATGATCCTGGGCTTCCTCAAGCCCGACACGGGTTCGATCCATGTCGACGGGATCGATGCCGTCGCCGATCCGCTCCGCGCGCGGGCGCGCACCGCCTATCTGCCCGAAACGGTGATGCTTCACCCCTCGCTCACCGCGATCGAGAACCTCACCTATTTCGCGCTGCTGGCGGGCCAAAGGCTCGACACGGATAGGGCGCGCCGGCTGCTCGGCGACGCCGGGCTGCAGAGCGACGCGCATGAGCGGCGGGCCGACGGCTTCTCTAAAGGCATGCGCCAGAAGGTCGGGGTCGCGATCGCCCTTGCCAAGGATGCGCGCCTCCTGCTGCTCGATGAACCAACCTCGGGTCTCGATGCCAGCGCCGCCAATGATCTGAGCCAGGTGATCCGGGCAGCGTCCGAACGCGGGATCGCGGTGCTGATGGCGACCCATGATCTCTTCCGCGTGAAGGACGTCGCGCACCGGCTCGGCATTCTGCGCGGCGGGCAGCTGGTCGACGAGCGCGACGCCGCCACGATCGGGCCGGTCGAACTCGAGCAGCTCTATCTCGAGAAGCTCGCGGCATGATTGGCCCGCTGGCCCGGCTCGAACTGGCCGTCCTGCGCCGCGACGCGCGCGCCTGGTGGTCGCTGGTGGCGCTCGCCTTGCTGATCCTGCTTTCCTATGTCGCGATCGCCGAGCAGGCGGCGCGGGTCGATGAGGACAAGCGCAGCGTCGCCGCGGCGGAGCGCGCGCGCTGGGTCGGCCAGGGAGAGAAGGATCCGCACAGCGCCGCGCATTATTCGATCTTCGCCTTCAAGCCAGCGCCAGCGTTGAGCGGCCTCGATTCCGGAGTCGAGCCGTTCGTCGGCCAGAGCGTCTGGCTTGAGGCCCATCATCAGAACGATATGCTGTACCGCCCGCAGCAGAACGCCTCGCTGCTCCAGCGGATCGGTTTTGCCAGCCCCGCCGCGCTGATCACGAGCTTTGGTCCGCTCATTGTGTTCCTGCTGGCCTTCACCCTCGTGGCGCAGGACCGCGAACGTGGGACGATGCGCCTTGCGCTCGGCACCGCCGTCCATCCCAGGGTCATCGTCGCCGCCAAGGCTTTCGCCGTCTGGTCGGCCGCCTGCGCGCTGCTGGTGCTTCCGGTCGCGGCGCTCTCACTCGCCTGGCTCGGCATCAGTGGCGCGCTCACCAACGACGTGCTGCTGCGAACGCTGGGATGGACGGCGATCATGGCCGCCTACCTGGCCTTGCTGGCGGCGGTCGGCATCGCGGTCTCGCTGTGGGCGCGCAATGCCCGCCTGGCGCTCGCTGGGCTTTTCGGCCTCTGGATCCTGTTCGCGCTCGCGCTTCCGCGCGTCGCCAGCGGCGGCGTTGACGCGGCCCGGCCGCTTCCCTCCAGTCAGGCGGTGCGCCAGCAGATCGCCGAGGCGGCGCCGGCCTTCTGGTCCGATGCCCAAAATGCCCAAAGCCGCGCCGCCCTGCTCAAGCGCCATGGTGTCAGCCGCATCGAGGACGTCCCCAATCCGCGCATGGCTGAACTTGACCTGCGCGAACGCCACAGCCACCAGGTTTTTGACCGGCTGCTGGGCGGCTTCTACGACAAGGTCGCCGGCCAAGATCGCCTGTTCGGGTCGCTCGGCATCCTGTCACCGGTGATCGCCGCGCAAACCTCCTCGGCCTCACTCGCCGGAACCGACTTCAGCCATCACCGGGACTTCATCGATACGGCCGAGCAATATCGCCGCGATCTGGTCAACGCGATGAATGCCGACGGCATGGCGCACCGCGCGCATGGAACCGAACGGCACATCAATGATGAACGGCTCTGGTCGCAGATTCCGGAGTTCGCCTATCGCGCCCCGCCGCTCGGCGCGCGCATGGCAACGGCGCTGCCCGCCGTCGTCGCGCTCATTGGCTGGCTGGGTCTTGCCACCTTTGTCCTCACCGTCGCTGCCCGGAGGCTCCGCCCATGACCGGCCCAAGCTTTCGTGATCTGTTTGCCTGGGAATGGCGGCGGGTTGCCCGCTCGCCGCTTTTGTGGGCGGTTCTTCTCATCCTGGCGGCTTGCTTTATCTGGGGCGGGGTCAACACCGCCTCACTCCATCGCACGCAGGAAGCGGCGATGGAGCGGGCGATTGCGGCCGATGCCAAATGGCACGCCGATGCCGCGAAGCTTGCGATCGCGTTCCATGCCCCGATCTCGGCGAGGGCGGGTCAGGTCACCTACTGGCAGGATCCGACCAATGTCGCGGGCTATAGTGAATATTTCGTCCGCAAGCCTGCTCTGAAGCCCCACCTCGCGCTGTCACCACTGGCGGCCGGGGTGAGTGACCTCGCCCCCTCCCGGCTCGAGATCAAGCTCAACACGCTGTTCGGCTTTGCCGACACCTATGATTTCGAAAACCCGCGCGGGCTCGCGCTCGGCCGCTTCGACCTCGCTTTCGCGATCGTCTTCCTGCTGCCGATCGGTCTGCTGCTGCTCTTCGCGCTGCTCGTCACCTTCGAGCGGGATCGCGACATGCTCAGGCTGATCGCGGCGCAGGCGACACACCCGCGCATCTGGATCGGCGCGCGTGTTGCGGCGATTCTCGCCTGGGCCTGTCCGGTCCTGGCCGCGGCCCTGCTCGCCGCGCTGGTCACGGCGGGTGTGCCGCTGGACGATGTCCTGCCGGCGCTCGGCGCTGCGCTCCTCATCGTCGTCCTCTATACGCTGTTCTGGTCGGGCATCGCGCTCATCGTTCTTGCTCGCCAGCCTGGTGCCGGCGCGGCGCTCGGCTCGTTCGCGGCGATCTGGGCGATGCTGACGATCGGCCTGCCGCTCGCGGTCTCGGCGGCCGCAGGCCTCCTCGACCCGCCGCCTTCGACCGTCCACTATGTCGACGGCCAGCGCCGTATCGGAGACGATATCCAGAAGAAGCGTGACGCGCTTATCGCCAAGGCGATGGCGGCGCGGCCGGACCTGCGCGCCTATACCGACCGGATCGGCTCGCTCGATCACGCGACGCGCTTGAGCTTCCTCGTGCCCGAAACCGAGCGCAGGCTGGCGCCGCTCAAAGGTGCGATCGACGATCATCGGGCGCGCCAGGAAAAGCTGGCCGGTTGGGCCGGCTATGCAATCCCGACCCTGGGCGTCGAAAATGCCCTGACGCGCCTCGCCGGCACCGATCCGGCCCGTCAGCGCCTCTTCGAAGCGCAGGCCCGTGACTATCAGCACCATTTGCGCGATCTCGTCTATCCGCTCGTCCAGCGCGAGATCGCCGAGCCGCCGGCGCCGGAACCGCGGCCGACCCGCGGACGGCTCAACCTCGCCGAGCCGCCAGTGTTGCCGACGTTCGTCCTGTCCGACCTTCCGCTCGGCGCACGGGCCGGCACGGTGCTGCCCTTCGCGGCGTGGCTCGCGCTCCTCGCCCTGCTCACCACCGCCCTCGGGCTTTCGCGCATCCGCGAATGGGACGTCCTCCAATCATGACGCGTTACCTGATCCTGGCGGCCTCCAGTGCGGCGGCTCTTGCCACCCCCGCACAGGCGCAGCGCACCGAGGACAACGCCGTCACCGCCGCCGAGGACGCGTTCGGCACCTCGATCGGCAATGAGGCGATCGGCCTTTACAGCAGCAGCCAGGTGCGCGGCTTCTCGCCGGTCACCGCCGGCAACGTCCGGATCGAAGGCGTCTATCTCGACCGACAGGGTTACATTGCCAACCGCCTGGTGAGTGGATCGACGATCCGGGTCGGTCTTTCGGCCCAGGGCTATCCGTTCCCGGCCCCGACGGGGATCGTCGATTATCGACTGAGAGCCGTCGGCGAGCGGCCCTTGATCAGCGTCGTGGCCGGCAGCTTCGCTTATGGCGCGCCAACGATCGAGGTCGATGCGCAGCTTCCAATCGATGGCCGGCGCCTCGGCGTCGCCTTCGGCGCTTCCTATGCGCATGAGGAATATTATGACGGCGCGGACGCGGGCTATTTCCGCGCGGCCATCATCCCGCGCTGGCGGCCCACGGAAACGATCGAGATCATCCCTTTCTGGTCGATGACGCTGGGCAAGGACGAGGAAGTGGCGCCGACGATCGTGTCGGCCGGTGCGTTCGTGCCACCGCAGGCGCCGCGGCGCCGCTATTTCGGGCAGGACTGGGCGACCAAGGACAGCAGCAGCACCAACGCCGGCGTCATCGCCAAGGCGCGCATCGGCGAGCATTGGGCGATCGTCGGCAGCGTGTTCCGCTCGACATTTGAGAACAAACGGAATTTCGCGCAGAATTTCGTCGGGACGACGCCGGACGGGCGAACCCGCGCCGAGTTGATCGCCGATCCGGGACAGCGCTACGCCTCGCTCAGCGGTGAGGTGCGCGTCAGCCGCAGCTTCACTGAAGGGCCGCGCCTGCACACGCTACACGCCTCGGTGCGTTCGCGCCGGCTCGACAATCGCTACGGCGGCTCCGCAGCGCCGATCAATTTCGGAGAGCGCAGCCTCGGCGAGGTGGTGCCGACGCCTGATCCAGGCCACTTCACATTTGGCGAGCAAACCATCGATCATGTTCGCCAGACGACCATCGGTGTCGCCTACGAGGGACGCTGGAAGAACGTGGGCGAGCTGAGCCTCGGCATCCAGCGTGCCGATTACAACAAGACCATCGATCTGCCAGGATCGTTGCCCGACACCCGCACTGCGGACAAGCCGTGGCTCTTCAACGCGTCGGCGGCCGCCTATCTCACGGATAGCCTGGCGGTGTATGCTGGCTACACGCGCGGCCTCGAGGAAAGCGGCCTTGCGCCCAACAATGCCGCCAACCGCAACGAGGCCTTGCCTGCAATCCGCACCCGCCAGGCCGATGCCGGCGTCCGCTGGGCGATCACCTCGCGCATGAAGCTGGTCGCCGGCGTGTTCGATGTCCGCAAGCCCTATTTCAACACCGACGAGGCCAATGTGTTCGCGGTGCTGGGCGATGTCCGGCACCGGGGTGTTGAATTGAGCTTTTCAGGCACTCCGACCGATGCGCTGAGCCTCGTGGCCGGCGCCGTGCTGATGCAGCCGCGCGTCACTGGCGAGGCGGTCGACCTCGGCCGCGTCGGTCGCAAACCCCTCGGACAGTCCGCGACGATCTTGCGCGGCAACGCCGACTACAAGATTCCTTTCCTGCCCGGCATGTCGGTCGATCTGGCACTGTCCTGGTATGGCGAGCGCCCCGCTTCGCGCGACAATCTGGTCTCGGTCGATCCCTATACGCTGATCGACATCGGCGCGCGCTACCGCTTCAAGCTCGGCAAGTCGCCGGCGATGTTCCGTATCCAGATGCAGAATGTCACCAATAACTTTGCCTGGAGCATCGTTGGCAGCAGCAGCTACGGACTGATGGACAAGCGCCGTTTCACTGCCTTCCTCGTGGTGGATTTCTGAATATGCGTCCGTCCCCATTCAATAGGGAGGGACCGATGATGAATAATGCGCGCCAGGGCGCGGCCAAACCCGTGCGTCCTATTCCTCTTATTGGGCCGCTCTCGCTCACCATGATCCCCAGCGTCGTTCTGGCTGCTCGACGGGCAAGGTGGATTGCAGGTGGGAACGCCAGCCACACTCATCGCAGAAGGTCATATTGGCCGCGCCTTTGATACCGATGCCGTACGGTTCTCGCCTGATCGGGACCGCTTTGAGCTCGCCGCCGATTAGGAACACGGTACAAATTCTGAGTTATCCGCCGAAACGCGCGTCCGGCCATTATAGCCCCAGGCGATCTGGAAAGCCTGACCCGGCAAAGAACATTGGAGCCGCCAGATCATCGGCGACGCCCAGTTTTGAAATTAATTTCAAATCCAATCCCCATGATCAGCAGATCGCGGGTCACGCTCTTGGGATGATAGCTCCGCCCTGCTGGTGCACAATCAACCACAAAACGGCTTGTCGGGCGCCTTAATCTAAACGCCCTCGTTGAGCACAGCAGCGAACACACGCCCCCATCGCCAAAGACATCTGCATATTAGATCAGTCGACTTCGGTGACATCACCAATTGACCAAGTCATACATTATCGCAGTGGCGCCCATTTAGCTCAGATACTATTCAATTGGTTATCGCCATGGGGGCGATGCCCGATTTTGATTGTTGGGTCAGTGACCAACCGAGGAGGCGCGTGACCGCGCTTTCTCGGAACGGACCGGCTTTGCCAGTTGAGATGGGATGTCAAACGGGGAGACTGTCCATGGCCATTCATTTCAAACCGCCATCCGGCATCAAGGCAGAGCAAAGCGCCCGCGTCCGTCGCCGGCGCGAGGCCCTGACCGACGAGATCGCAGTCACCGCTGCGGCGACCTCGACCGGACGCAACGACCTGTCGCCCACCCTGACCTTCGAACGGGTCCCGATCGACCGTCTGCGCCAGCCGCGTCGCCGGGTGCGCAAGTCCGATAAGCTGCAAGTGGCGCGGGTGATCGACAGCATCCGCCAGTTCGGTGTCGTCAGCCCGGTGCTGATCGATGGCGACCTCGGCATCGTCCACGGTCATGTCGTAGTCGAAGCGGCTAGGGCGCTGGGGATCGAGGCCCTGCCCTGCTGCCAGGTCCAGCATCTGACCGAAGCCGAGATCCGCAAATTGGCGATTGCCCTCAACCGGCTCGGCGAGACTGGCCAGTGGGAGATGGCGGGCCTGAGAGTTGAGGTTGGCGACCTCGCCCTCCTCGATGAACCGCTGATCATTCCCGGGTTCGACGCCGCCGAGCTCGACCTGTTGCTACTTGATGACGAGGACGCTGGCGAACCGCCGGTGCCGGAGCCCGAGACGAGTCCGCCTGTCTCCCGAGAGGGCGACCTCTGGGTCTTGGGCGACCATCGTCTGCTGTGCGGCAATGCGCTTGATCCCGGTGCCTATCGCCAGCTGCTCGACGGGCAGCAGGTGGCGGCGCTGTTCGCGGACCCCCCTTATAATATCCCGATCGCGGGGTTCGTCAGCGGCATGGGCAAGGTCAAGCATGGCGACTTCGCCATGGGCGTCGGTGAGATGTCCGACGAGGCTTTTACAACGTTCCTGCGGGATATGCTGATCCAGGGCCAGGCGGTGATGCTGGACGGCGCCGTCGCGTTCACCTGCATGGACTGGCGGCATATCGACCAGCTGATGGAGGCCAGCCGCGAGGCCGGGCTCGGCCTTTATAATCTGGCGGTCTGGACCAAGGGCAATGCCGGCATGGGCGCGCTCTACCGCTCCGGCCATGAGCTGATCCTGGTCAGCATCAACGGCAAGCAGCCGCGGCTCAACAATGTCGGGCTCGGCCGCCATGGCCGTGACCGCACCAATGTCTGGCCGTATCCGAGCGCCAATCAGCGCGGCTCGTCAGCCGCCAAGGCCCTGGCCGACCATCCGACGCCGAAGCCGGTCGAGCTGGTCGCCGATGCGCTGCGCGATGTCACCGCCCGCGGGGAGCTGGTGCTCGATCCGTTCATGGGATCGGGGACGACGCTGATCGCGGCCGAGAACACCGGCCGGGTGGCGATCGGGATCGAGCTTGACCCACGCTATGTCGATGTCGCGATCCGGCGTTGGGAAGCGCTGACCGGGCGGCAGGCAGTCCACGCCGACAGTGGCAGGCGCTTTGCCGATATCCGGACGGAGCGCGCCGGCGAACGCGTCCTGCCGTCAGTCGCCGACGATGAGGACCAGCCGGCTCATTCCTGAGGCAGGGACCGACAGTTTTTTAAAGCCCGTCAGGGGGACGGGCTAATTTGGGGGGAAAAGATTATGAAACCGCATTCCGAAGGACCATCGCACGATACTGAGGGCGATTATCAGGTCGGCTATGGCCGACCGCCCAAAGAGCATCAGTTCAAAAAGGGGCAGAGCGGCAATCCCAAGGGGCGACCGCGACAGCGGCCACAGCTTCCCCTTGCCATCCTGGCCAAAGCGCTGCGTGAGCCCATCGAGCTCGCCGACGGGCACCGCGTTCCGGCTGCACAGCTGTGCGCAAAAGCCTTGATCCGATCAGCGCTGTCCGAGAAAACCAAACCGCAGGTCAAGGCGAAGGCATGGTCGCTCATCTTCTCGGCAGAGCTGACGCCCTACATCATTGAGGACATGCTGGCGTTCGATCGGGGCGCTTGAGCGTCGACCAGTCCCGGACAAGCTGATCATTGCGCGAAGGAGACATGCCTATGATAACCCGCCGCCGGCAGGCGGCATTCACCCACCGACCGCGCGCGGTCGCGAGAATGCGCCTCGACAGAGGGGGTGAGCTATCATTCCGCGTCGGATGGTTATGGACCGCCAAACGAACGACCATATCGATCATCCTGCATAAGCCTACTGAAACACGAGCCGAGCAGGAACGCTATCTGGGCGGGTGACAGCCATTGGGCGCCGACGGTTGGCCTGTGACAGGCACCAACCTCACTGTCCTTAAGACATGTCCGCGCCAAGCCCACATCCCAGTCGATGATCGTCACCTGATCCACCTCCCCGCTGTAGAGGGCGCCGGTCCGAAGCGCCGGTAGCTATGCAATCCCGAGCGAGACCGGCTTTGAAGACGCCGAAATCAGCGCGCTTCTCGCCGCCGGCGTGATCGACGTCGCGCACCAGGATGAGCGCAGCACCGCGCTCAGTCTCAATCCTAACGGTTCAGAATAGGGGCTGGGTTCCCGGCCAGAAAAGCGGTGGTCGCGCCGCCGCTCTCAGAACCGGACCGCCAGCCCCACATGACCGCGATGACTTCTGCTGTTGGCGTTGAAAAAGCCGTCATAGCGCAGCCTGAGCGACGCGTGCGCCCCCAGTTCCAGACCAAGTCCCGCACCAACATTGACGGCTCCTTTGCCCTCCAGCACGCCGGGCGTGGTGAAAGAGGCGGCGGCCGGCACTATGCGCGACGCGGTAATGGCGTGGCTGTCCCCGACATTATGTTCATATTTAAGCTGGAACTCGGGAAGCAGCGCCGGTCCGCTGCCCCCGTCGATGCGGGCCGATAGCGACAAGCCTGCGCCCATCCATGTGCGCGACGCCTTGTCCGCGCTCACGGTCAGGTTCAACAACCCCGCGTCCCTTTCGGTAAAGCCGTCACGGCTGCCCTCGACATGATCGACGCTGACCGTCGGGGCCAAGCGAAGGCCGATGCCCGTGCCGAGCCCCATCGGGCCGGCGATATCGTAGGAGGCTTCCAGCGCGGCGGCGAAAATCTGCCCGTCGGCCGCACCCGCCGCCACGGCCCCGCCACCGCCGATGAACGGGATCACGCGCGAGAATTTATAATCCTGCCATGCGTAGGACAACGCGGCGGATGCTGCGAAGCCGCCGCTTTCCATCCCGCCATAAATGCCGACATGCCAGCTATCGATCTTCGCCGACGATCCGCCAGCCTCGGTATCCATGTTGGTGTAGCCGAAGGCCGCGCCAGCGATACCCGTCCCGCCGCCAAGGTCGAAACCAGCGTCGATCCCCCCGGCCAGCCCATAACTGTCGGTATCATAGCCGGTGACCCCGCGCCGCGCATCGACATCGATGGACAGGCCCATGACACCGGCCCAGGTCGCAACGCCGTGGCCACCACCGCTCGACACCTCTGAACCGCCTTGTGCGCTGCCCGCAGTCCGAACAGCCATTCCGCCCGCCGTCTGCCCGCCATAGCCATGCAGCCTGCCGCGTTGTTGCAGGGCCGCCGAAAACAGCCGACCCGTAGCGCTCAAGCTGGCCTGAAGGCTGTTCGGATAGATGTCCTTCAGGCTGACTTCATCCACGGTCTTGTCATAGCTGATGACGACGTCATTCGCGTTGTAGGTCGCGGTCACGTCCACATCAGGCAGATTGTCGATCACCTGGTCGAACTTGCCCGTGACGCCGCCTCCGGCGGTCAGGATGGTATAGGACTGCGCATCGGGATATCCGACGGGATAGGCGATGCCGTGCACCGACAATGTGCCGGCCAGCGATGCCGCACCACCGATTGCCAGCCGGTCAGACGTCCCGTCCGCCGCGATTTCCACCTCGAAAATTGAACCGGTGGCGAATTCGGCGGCGCCAGTGACCGTCAGAATACCAATGGAATTGCCCGGCGCGACGATGCCGCCGGAATGAACCGTCAGCGCGCCGAGCATCCCCGTGCCCGTCAGCCTGCCGCCCGCATTGACACCGACCGCCGACACGAGAGAGCCGGCGACATTCAGCACCCCGCCGTCCACCATCGTCACGCCAGTATAATCATTGTTACCCGACAGGGTCAGCGTGCCGGCACCCAGCTTTCTGAGGCCGACGCTGTCAAAAGCCTCGTAAATCCTGCCGGAAACCGTGGTGGAGCTGCCGCCCGCCCCCACCTCGATCACATCGTCGTCGCCGATACCCGACAGCCGGAAATCACCGTCGCCCTCTATCGCGGCGAAGCTGCGGGTTTCCGCACCGAACGGATCGAAACCGATGACGAACTCACCACCCGATGCGGCCGCCAGACGCGCCCCCGTCAAATCGGCGCCGGCATGGATATTGACCGCGCCCGCTGCATCGATTGCGGCATCGCGCGCGCTGCTGCCATCATGGAAGGTGGCGAAGGCGCCTGCGGCGACGGTAATCCTTGTGTCATCGACATTGCCGGGCGCGACCACGGATAGCTCCGTGACATTCGTCCCGTCTCCAACCTGCACCTCACCACGCAGAGCGTTTGCCACGCGAAGCACACCGCCGAGGACCGATGTCTTGCCGGTGAAGTCAGAACCATTGCCGTTAAGTTCGGTGACGCCCGCCAGTTGCCGGATCTCGCCCACCCCGCCAATGACGGATGACAGGGCGATGTCGCCCGTGTGGTTGAAAACCAGGGCGCCAGCGCCGGCGCCGAACGTGATGGTCGGGGTGTCGAGTATCCCGGCAGCGACCGCAGCGGTTTGCCCGCCCACGATCAGCACGCCACGCGACCCGGCATCCCGCGCGATATCCACCCCGGCGGCGGACATCGTCGCGCCATTCCCCACGGCCAGCGTACCGTCGCCTTTCATGCCGACGATCATCTGTCCGTCCACAGTCCAGCTGGACTCGGCCCCTTCGACCGTCGCACCGACCAGCGATCCGGCGGCACGGCCCAGCATCGCATTGCCACCCGTCCGCACACCGCCGGCATCGTCGATCGTCATCCGGACCGTTGACCTGGCCTCATACTGGTCCCAACCGCCGATTTCCATGTCGCCCGCAACATCCAGACGGGCGTGGTCGGTTATGCGGATACGGCTTTCGCCATCATCGACGGCGAACGAATGCTCGCCGAATCTGGTTGACATCCAGAGCGTGTCGGCACCGGACAGGATGAAATCGACATCGGACAGGGCAGTGATCGAATTGTTGGATGTAGCACCGCCGCCAAGCAGGGTCGTCCTGGTCGTCACCACCGCGCCACCGGATATGTCGGCGGTGGCCTTCGCCCCGGCATTGCCGACCGTCAGCCAGTCGAAATCCACGGTCGTGCCCGCTCCCGAAACGAGCAGCCGTGCTTCCATGTAAAACGGATCATCAGGATTTGTAGAGTCGATGCCGCGTCCGCGTCCCACGTCCATCGACACGCCGCGCAGCGCGGCCCCATCCTCCACCGTGATAGCCGTATCCGAATAGGAATGGCCCATGATGATGTAGTTCGCGTCTTCCCAGACCGAACCGACGCCGCTGATGGTGACGGACGTCTTGTCTTCGCGCGCCTGCAGATATCCCAAAAGCGAGCGGCCGATGAACGGATTGGGGTCCATCCTGCCGGTGACCAGTTTCGCACCGCCGGTGATGCGTACGTCCTGATCGCCGGTCAGGCCGATCTCCATGCCGCCCACGGCGTGCAGTTCGCTGCCCGCGCCGTCAAGAACGAGCGTGGTGGCGTTGCCCCGCGTCCGGCTGCCCAGCGAGACGAGATCCGCCTCGACATAGCCGCCATCGGTGATCGCGAGCGATGCGGAGCCATTATTGCCAATCACCAGACGGCCGCCGACTTCCCAGCGTGACCCCGCCCCATCCACCGCCACGTTGCCGACGGCTCCCTCGTCGTTGCCGAGGAAAGCACGGCCGGCATTGGTGACGACGCCACCATTTTCGATGCGCACATCCGCCCGGCCAAAGCGGCCGAAAATCGCGTCCTGATCCGCGATTTCCCAGCGCGAACCGACGCCTGTCACCGTGACACCGCCCGCGCCGCCATTGCGGGCGGTAGCAGTGGAATTGCTGGTGACGACCCCGCCATCCTCCACCCGCAGGGTGGCCTGCCCTTCATATCCGACGACCAGATAGTCCGTCGTCCAGCGCGAACCCGGCCCGGTCACGACAACCGTGCCAGTCGACTGCGGTTCCGCCGTGATGCTGGACTGGCCCGACGTCAGCACGCCGCCGCCCGTTATCGTCAAAGCCCCGTCAGCGGTGGTGGCGATGGCGATGCTGGCGCCGCCAAGGTTGACCGACCCCCCGGACATGACGGTGGGATTAAGGTCCGTCCGGTTGATGAGCACATCGAAAGCACCGCCCGGCAGGCCGCCGTTCCAGTTTGCCGGATCGTACCAGTTGCTGGAAATCGTACCCAGCCATGTTTCGGCCGAAGCCTGCGCGGCCGACAATGTGACTGCGCCCATGCCCATAACGGCCAGGCGAGAGGCATGGAGTAACAATCCTCGCTTCGACGACATCATCTTTGAATACCCCCCGACGTACTGTGCCCAATGCACTGTGAACGTCTCAGATGTGGCGCATGCGGCGGGAATGGCCGCATGCACCTTCGGTTGGGCCGCGCCCGCCAGTCGAGCGACCGATCACCCCACCGAGACACGCCCGGGGGATAACCGGCCACTCTCCCTCTGTTGACGAAGGCGACCATTTTCTAAAACTTGTCAGAGGGTTAGCAGCAATGACCGGGCAAGCAATATCAACAAAAAAGCCTAAGAAAGCTCAACAAAGCTCATTCCTCGCAAACCACCGGCACAAGGCGTCGTTTGCTGATTCGACCGAAGCCGACACGGAAATATTCTCAGCCGCGCGATATCTGATAGGGTAACCGCATCAGGGGGGATTGGCGGGTCAGAACAGGGTGGACGAGAAGGCGAGCTTGCAGGCGTTGCGCATGCCACTCAACGGGTGGCGGGGCATTGCGGGCTATCTCGGTCGCAACCAGAGCACCGTGAAGCGCTGGGCAGCGACCCGGGATCTCCCGGTCCATCGGCCGCAGGGCAGCGAAGCACGCAAGGGCGTCCCCGTCTACGCCTTCGCGCACGAACTGAACGCATGGCTACGCGGCCATGCCGACGTGCTGCTCGACACAGGCGAAGACCCAGACGCCGATCATCCCGGCCTCGATAACGGTTCTGACCAGCACAACGGCGCACTGGTCGCACCTCCAAGGCGTCGGCGCCCGGACAGACGGCGTGTCATCTTCGGCCTGTTGGGAATGGGGCTAGCGCTGTCGAGCGGCAGCTTGCTGACCTGGCGGGCACATCTGAAGAACGGGAGCGACGGGAGAGCCGGCCTCCGGGATGAAGCCCGCGCCCTCCGTGTCGACGCGACCTATCTCTGGCAGAAACGAACGCCTGAATCGCTTCGTCAGGCCGCTGAACAGCTTAAGCAGGCGTTGGCGATCGACCCCGACTTCGCTGCCACGCTGGCGGATCTGGCGATCGTCTACAACCTGATGGTCGAATATGGAGTTCTCGGCGCGGAGCGGGGCTATCAGTTGTCGCGCGACGCTGCCCGGCGCGCCATCGCTCTCGATGCAGGCAGTGCCCGCGCCTACAGTGTTCTGGGCGACATCACCTTTTTCCACGATCGCGACCATGACAGGGGGCTGACCCTCCTCGCTAGGGCGGTGAAGCTCGATCCCAAGGATGCGACAGCGCGCCATTGGCTCGCCTCCGCGCTCGTGGCAGCCGGCCATTATGCGCAGGCCGCAACTGAAATCATGATCGCGCGCGAATTGGAGCCGCTGTCCCGCTCGATCATGGTATCCCAGGCGATGGTGGCGCTCGGCCAGCAGCACCCCCGCATCGCACGACAAATGCTGCGACAACTCGTCCGGAACGAGCCGGCCTATCGCTCACCCTATCGCTTTCTGGCCTTTGCGGAACTGGCGATCGGCAATCATCCCGGCTACCTCGCCGCCCTCGAACAGCGGTTCTCGCTGACGGGCGATGCGGCGGGACTGCGCGTCACCGCGGCGGGCCAGCGGGGATTAAGCAGCGGCGGCGCGGACGGAATGGCGCAGGCAATGGGTGCGGCCGCAAAGGAGGAGGATGATCTCCTCAAGGATTCCTACTTCCTCGCCCATTGGCACGCCCTCGCCAGCGCATGGTCCGAATCCGCCCGGCACCTCGCCCTCACGCCCACCCGCCAGTTCTCCTATTACGGTATCGACCCCGCTTTCGCCGAAGCGCGCAAGGATGTGGCCTTCCAGGGTAGAATCGCCGCCGCCGGCATTCCGGTGATCACCTGAATTCAATGCGGTGATTAAATCCGGACCAAGGTCGCTGTATCGTCGCAGATCAGATCGGATCAGGATCCAACCGCCTGAATGGGCATGATCGTCCTCGTCCGCGTCGGTTGCGCCAAACGCCTTGACCGATACGCGGTTTCCGCCACTCGTCTTGCTCAGATAAAGCTGCCTGTCGGCTTCCACGATCCACTGGGCGGGCGTCAGCCGCCGTTGCAGCGGGCGCTAGCACGCCAATGTTGGCCGTGACGACACCGATGTGACCGCCGTCCGCAAGGATGGCGGACAGCTGCGCCTGCCGGAGCGGGTAGCGGGCCAGAGGCAGCCCCAGCGCCGCCAGCGCCTGCTCTTGCAGGGCCAGATGGAGGAACGCCGCGACATCGCCGGGCTTGAACGGGCGCTCGGCAGTGCCGTCGCGGCGGATATCGGCGTCAGTCATGGGACGACCAACGCTTGGAACCGGGCTCCCAGTCCAGTCAATTAACCCCACCGCGGTGTATGTGACTCATTGTCCGTGGACCTGTCGTCGTCGCTGGCTGACTGATCCGCATCATGGAGATCGGAACGATCCTGGGTGCGAATGTCCGCCGGCTGCGCCGGGCGCAGGGGCTTGGCCAGGAGAAGTTCGCACTGATGAACGGGATCGACCGTACCTATATCAGCGGCATCGAGCGCGGTCGCCGCAACCCCACCATCGCCATTGTCGCCAAGCTCGCTGAAGCCCTGAACGTCGCGCCGCATCAGCTGTTGATGCCGCCGCCCTGAGAGCGGCGGATCTACGCTGGGTCATCGAGACCCGCGACCTTGGCATTGATGATCTCGCAGCCGGAGCGGGCGGCCTGATCGCGGATGAAGCCCATGTTGACGTCCCGAAGCTTGCGGGTTTTGCCCTTGGGGAAGGGTTCGAAGATCGTCTTGCTGTTGCTGTCAATCTCGGTGCCCGACGGGGCGCTATGGACGCATTTGATGGTGACGTCTTTGAGGTCGATGCGGGCATCGTTGCGGATGGTGAAGTCGGCCATCATGATCGACCCGAAGCCACTCTTGTACCAGCTGTGCGTGACCAGGGTCAGGCCGCGCTTGGGATCATCGAGCACCGCCTGATCAAAGGCCATCTCCTCGTCGATCTGCGCCAGCGTGGTCGCATAGCCTTGGTTCGCTGGCGCGAGCTCGGTCAGCTGCTGATAGATGGCGCGTTTGCGCTTGCCGCCGACACCGTCCTTCAGCTCCGTCAGCAACGCCTCGATTTGACGCTGGTTGGATTGTTCCTTCAGGACGGCAAGCCGCTGGGCTTCGGCCTGCTTAGCCTCATCCTCAGCGGCCTTCTGCGCCGCCTCACGGATGGCCAGCTGGCGTCGCCGCTCGGTCTCCACCGCTGCCAATCGGCTATCCAGCTTGGCGAGGGCGGCAAGGGTGTGATCATCGGTGGCGCTCAGTCGCCGTTGCTGCTCGGCTGGATCGGTTTTGCCCAGGGCGACGATCTTGCGGGCCTCCTCGTCCGGATCGACAGAGACCTTGCCCGACATCATGCCGAACGCGAGCAACAAGGTGATGCCGCCGGTCCAGATCAGGAGACGCCTTGTGCCTTGCGGCGAGTAGGCGAGCAGCTGGAACGCGGGCTGTCGCCGTTGCCAGATCAATAACCCCGCGCAAGCCAGGGGGACGAGCCAATAGGCCGGTCCCGCCACCGTCAGGGCGGCGGTGAGGACCAGAGCAAGAAACACCCAGACCAGCGCCATGACGATGCCGACAACCCTGTTGGCGACGCTCATTCCACGGTCTCTTCGACGATCACGGCCGGGCCGCGGGTGAACAAGGTCAGCGCGCCGAGGATCACCACCCCGGCCATCCAGATACTGATCATGAACCCGCCGACGGCCATGGTGCCGAGGGCCGCACCAGCTTGTTCGGCGTCGGAGTGCGCATTGCGCATCACCTCACCGGTGCTGTTGCAGGTGACCGCCATCGCCGCGAGCATCACCAGATTGAAGAGAATGAACGCCCATTTGATCAGCGTTCCGACCGGGCCGCGCTTGCGAATCTCCCGGCGTATGACCTTGGCCATATAGCTTGTCCCCCTTGCTGTCGCGGCGGTACGCCGCGCGGTCAGCAATGCTCAACAGGGGCGGCAAGTCCAGAGAAATGTGACTCATCATCAACAAATTGTCGGGTGAGGCGCGCTGATGTGAGCGCTAACCGGTAGCGACCGAAATCCAGAAATCCGATGAGGCGTGTGGGTGCCGCGCTCGTCGGGCTTGATCCTCGGATCTTCGCAGAGTGCAGCCACGCTAATCTGCCCTCCCACACTTGTTCATATTATGTTCTAAACGTTTGCAATGCGGAGGCGCCTTATGTGGCACGTCACTACGACGAAAGCCCAATCCTCAAATCACAATCTCATATCTGAGTCATCACGTTAAATTGGAACATAATTCCAAATTTATGGATTTTCTTAGAATGAAAACACGAATCTTTGGCAAAAATCTAAGAAAATAACAATTTCATTCCCGCGCATGTGGGCGGATAAAAAGTGGAAGGATAAGGGGCCGCTAATGAATATGCCCAGTGATGCGAAAATGCGCCGTAGGCTTTGCATCCCTAGCCCACCCGCCCAGCCAAGAGAATCGCCGAACGCTCACCTCCTTACCTCGAGCCATGAACGCGAGCTGTGGGACCATTCATTTTGCCTGATACGGGCACCTGACGATGAGCGTTCGTCGGCCGGGCCATGGGACCCCAAAATGCCGCCCGTGCAGGTGCGGATCGGCCTAGACAGCATGAGGCTGACGCGAGCGATGTTCCCAACAGCAGTTCGCCTCGCGAAACATCGCAAAATTGCTGATGGAGCCCCCACACCATGAAGATTCGTGGAATTCTGATCGCAAACGCTGCTGCGATGGTTTGGGCTGCGCCGCTGGCCGCGCAAACCCGCGCCCTGGATAAGATTGAAGCGCAGTTCGACGCCGGCGTCAGCAGCGCCGATCAGATGGCTTGGCTGAAGGATATGTCGTCCGCGCCCAATCACTTGGGAAGCTCGCATAATAAGGCGAATGCCGAGATGCAGCTGGCGCTGTTTCGGCAATGGGGCTGGGATGCCCGGATCGAAACCTTTCATGCGCTGTACGCGACACCGATCTCGACCACCGTCGAACTGATCACTCCGGACCGCATCCTCCTGGGAGGTCAGGAACCGGCGATCGCCGCCGATGCTTCTAGCAGCGAGTTGGCCGACGCGCTGCCCCCTTATGTGGTCTACCAGGGTGACGGGGACGTCACGGGTGACGTCGTCTACGTCAATTACGGTATGCTCGAGGATTACAAGGCGCTGGCCCGTGCCGGCATTGACGTGAAGGGCAAGATCGTCCTGGCGCGCTACGGCGCGGGGCTGCGAGGGCTGAAACCAAAACTGGCGCAGGATCATGGCGCCATCGGCTGCATCATATTCTCAGATCCTGCCGACGATGGCTACGCGCGCGGCGATGTCTATCCGCGCGGCGGCATGCGGCCGGACGGAAGTGTCCAGCGCGGATCCGTCGTCAATTTGCCGATCTACGCCGGCGACCCGCTGACTCCCGGCATCGGCGCGACCGAGAACGCCAAGCGTATCGCCCGCGAGGATGCGCCGACGATCCTGAAGATTCCCACCCTGCCGATGTCCTACGGAGATGCCGCCA
This sequence comes from Sphingomonas sanxanigenens, assembly GCA_037190805.1. GTDB lineage: Bacteria > Pseudomonadota > Alphaproteobacteria > Sphingomonadales > Sphingomonadaceae > JBBCJR01. Next base: position 56,708 of record JBBCJR010000007.1, read on the forward strand.
AGATCCTGTCCCGGCTCGGTGGCCGCTTGGCGCCAGCCGATTGGCGCGGGGCACTACCCCTAGCCTATCATATCGGCGGCAACGACAGCGTAAAACTGCGTCTCGCGGTTAAGTCGGACTGGAAGCTGACGCCCGTCTACAACGTGATCGCGACGATCAAGGGCCGGATCTATCCAGATGAATGGATTATCCGCGGCAACCATCGCGACGCATGGGTATTTGGAGCGTCTGACCCGTTGTCTGGTCAAGTCGCACTGATGGCCGAGGGCAAGGCGATCGGCGGACTGCTGAAACAGGGCTGGCGGCCAAAGCGGACGATTGTCTACGCCAGCTGGGACGGCGAAGAAGCGGCGCTGTTAGGATCGACCGAATGGGCCGAGCAGCATGCGGGGGAATTGAAGGCCAAGGGCCTACTGTACATCAACACCGACAATCCCGCGCGCGGAATCCTGAAAGTCGATGGCAGTCCCGCATTCCAACATCTGGTCAACCAGGCTGCGGGTGATGTCACGGATCCAGCGACGGGCGCCAGCCTGCTCGCGCGTCAACTCGCCGCAGCCCGCGTGTCTGCGGGCGCAAAACCCGACGCATCGGTCCCTGCCACGGAACAGGCTAGCGAGATGCCTCTCGGACCTCTTGGCTCGGGTTCCGACTATACGGCCTTTACCCAGTTTCTCGGCATCGCATCGCTTCATGTCGGCTTTGAAGGCGAGGGGCAAAACCGCGGCGTCTATCATTCGGCTTATGACAGCTATCATCACTTTGTGACGTTCGACGATCCTGGGCTGCGTTATGGATCGACGCTGTCCAAGATGGTCGGGCGTCTGGTTCTGCGGGCCGCCGATTCCGAAACGCCACCGATGCGGTTCAGTGCGTTCGCCGATGCAATCGGCAGGTATGTTCGCGATCTCGATAGGTACCAGGCGGAGCGGCAAAAAAGCGACGTGCGAACGCGCGATCTCGTCAAGACGGGCGCTTATCAACTGGCGAACAATCCAGATTATCCGCTGGCCGACCCGATAGTTGAACCGATCGCTCCCCTTGTATCGTTGGCACAACTTAACGACGCTCTCGACCAGCTTCGCGGCAGCGCGAGCGCATTCGATGCTGCCTATGCCCGCTGGGGCGGACAACTTGCCCCTGCACGCCGTGCCGAACTCAACGGCCTGCTGCGCAGCATCGAACAGTTACTGCTCGACGAACGGGGCCTGCCAGGGCGCGGTTGGTATCGCAACATGATCTCGGCGCCAGGCCTGTTCACAGGCTACGCCGCTAAGACGCTGCCAGGTGTGCGAGAGGCGATCGAGGAGCGGCGTTTCAGCGAAGCCGAAACCTACGTGGCGCGCACCGCCAGCGTGTTGCAGAGCTATGCTAGCCGGCTCGATCAGGCACGCATCGTGCTGGAAAAGCGATGAACGAGCGCTGCCCCTATCCGGTTGATGAGTGTTGCGGTGCGCCCGTGACTCGAGCCGATCATCCAAAAAGTCCTGAGCTGAGGCGCGGTGACGGGCGGCAGTCAAAAAGGTTGACGATGATACCAAGAAACCGCTCAGCCAGAGGTTTGCGCGCCGTGAAATGGCTGCCGGCCGCTTTCCTCGTGACAAGCGCCATGTCCGTGATGGGCGCAAATCCAGCCGAAAACCAAAGTGTTACCGTCGCACCCGATCACGATCCGGCATCGGTGACGATCTATCGCGATGCGATGGGCGTACCGCATGTCGTCGCCGGGACCGCGCCGGCGGTCCTGTATGGGGTCGGATATTCGCTGGCTCAGGATCGGTTGGCGGAAATGGAATTGCGGAGGCGTGGCGCTCACGGAACGCGAGCGGAAATTCTGGGCCAAGGGTCATTGGAAAGTGACATCACCGCGCGCGAACGGGCACTACCGGCGGCCGAGCTGATGCGGATGTATCATGCCATTCCAGCCGAGCACCAGGCGATGATGCAATCGCTCGTAGACGGTATAAATCGCCATATCGTCGAAATCCGGCAATCCCCAGAGTCGAAGCTACCGTACGAGTTCCGTCAATGGGGCATCGAGGCGACGCCCTGGACGCTGCTCGACTATCTGGCGTTCGTCGCCTCGGTGCCCGGCGACCGCGGCAGTCAGGAACTGCACAACATGGCGTTCCTCGAGGCGATGACCGCCCGTTACGGGGAGAAGATCGGCCGTGAGATCTTCGAAGACGTCGTGCCGATCAGCGATCCTGACAGCCCAACCGTCATTCCGCCCCAGGAAGATTTGGCATCGCCTCAGCCCCTGCCGCGCCCGGGCGATGCGTTTAAGGTCCGCGCCCGCGCCCCGCTCGACCTGCGTGTGGGCACGGGCCGCCCGGCGGACATCCCGCAGGAGGCCAGCCGCTGCCTGGTCATCGGGCCCAGTCGATCAGCGACCGGCAACGTCCTGATGATGGAGTCGACCGGCGATGGACCTGAGGCCCATCTTCTGGGGGGCGGCTTCGACACCGCCGGCTTCAGTTTTCCGGGCTGGGGTGTCCCGTTCATGGGACGCTCGCTGCAGCATGGTTGGCTGATGACATCGGGTCAGGCCGACGCGACCGATATTTTCGAGGAGCGGCTTAATCCGGCCAATCGCCATCAATATTGGTTCAAGGGTGCATGGCGGGACATGGAGGTCCGCCAGGAAATCATCAGGATCAAGGGAAAGCCGGCCGTCACGCAGGAGATCGCGCGCACGATCCACGGCCCCATCGTCAAGTGGGATGCGGCGAATGGCGTCGCTTATGCCGAACGTTACGCCCTTCGCGGCCACGAACTGGATAATTGGGTCGCCATCGTCGAAATGGCGCGTGCGCGCAACATCGAGGAGTTCCAGAGCAAGGGGATCGCGCGCGTCGCCTGGAACCTGGGCATCTGCTATGGCGATACATCCGGGCAGATCGGCTTCTGGGAGGCGGGATTGCTCCCCAAGCGAGCGCCTGGCGCGGACTCGCGCCTGCCCACGCCGGGCACGGGCGAGTATGAATGGCAGGGTTTCTTGTCGCCCGACGAGCGACCGCACATGATCAATCCCAAGCAGGGCTATATCCACGCGTGGAACAGCAAGGCAACGAGCTGGTCGCAGGAAGGTGATCCCGCGCGGATCGGCAAAACGTTTCGCAGTTGGCTGGAAACCCGGTTTGCGGAGCAGAACGACAGCATTACGTTGCTCGACATGCGCGAGGCGAACCGTCAAACCGGCGGCGCATTCGGTGCGATCGACCTGACGCATACCTCGCCCGACTTTTTCGCGCCCTATGTCGAGCGCGCACTTGCACACAATTCCGACCCCGACATCGCCGAAGCGGCAAAGCTGATGACTATGTTCAACGGACTGTACGAAGACCGGGACAAGGACGGCTTCTACGACAGTCCCGGCCTACCGCTCTTTCGTGAATGGCTAAAGGTTGCGCCCGACCTCGTTTTCGGCCCGAGCATCGGTGACTGGTGGCGCAAGGTCGATGAGGATCGCTATTTAAAATACCAGAGCAGTCTGTTGTTGCGTGCGTTTCAAGGTGACGAAGCTGGATTGCCGCTGCGCTATGATTATTGGCAGGGCCGCAATCGGGATGCCGTAATGCTCCAGTCGATCGGACTTGTCGTGAAGGCGCTGAAAGCGCGCTATCCCGGAACGCCGATGGCGGAATGGCGAATGCCGATCTTCTGGAAGTATTTCGATCCGTCTAAAAAATCACCGGACAAACCCGCCACGCCTGGAGACGAGGTTCCTGCCCCTCGTCTGTCGGCCATCCTTGGTCTTTCGATGGCGAGAGTACCGGAAAATGGCAGCGATTGGTGGACGGGGTTAATGGAGCTCAGCCCGAAGGGTCAGGCCAAGATTTATTCGGTCACGGATACGGGCGGACAAAATCGCTTCATTGATATTCACGGCAAGGGCAATCCGAATTTGTCCGATCAGACATGGCTGCACGCTAATAACGAGTTTAAGGCTATCGAAATGAATCCAATAAAGGTGAAGCGTGAAGCGGTCTCTACGGAGACACTAAACTATTCTGAACGTTGATATCGTTGATCTATTATTTTCTAATACACGTAATTTACTAAGAAAGAGGTAATATATCAATAAGATTTGGGGAATTTATCATGACTCATCAAAACCGCTTGAAGCAATTTCACGGCGCGGCGCTGGAGTGCAGCATGGTTGCGCTGATTATCGGGCTGGCAATGCCGGCGTCGGCGGAGGCGCAGACGACCGATCAATCCTCCCCCGTCCAGGGTGAGCAACTTGCCAACGGTCTCGCGACGAACGAGGCGAGCGACGGGTTGGCCGATATTGTCGTCACTGGATCACGAATTCGTCGGACCGGTTATGACACCTTGCAACCGACGACTGTGCTGTCCAACGTGACGATCGAAAACCGCGCGGTCAACAGCGTCGCCGACGTTATGCGCGAGCAGCCGTCGTTCGGTACGCCAGGTTCGTCGCCAGTCGGGGACCAAGGTCGCGTCTCGGTTGGTCAGAGCTTTGTCAATTTCTTCGGTTTGGGGTCCCAGCGCACGCTTACCCTAGTCAACGGCGCTCGCTTTCCTTCCGCCAGCACGCCGTCGGCTAGTGGATCCAGCCCGGGACTTCAGGTCGATCTCAATACCATTCCGGTGGCATTGATCGATCGGGTCGAGACAATCGCGGTTGGCGGAGCGCCGATCTATGGGTCCGATGCCATTGCCGGCACCGTGAACGTCATTCTGAAAAAGAAGTTCGTGGGCTTCGATGCATCGGCGTCCAACGGGATATCCGACCGCGGAGACGCTAACAAATATCGCCTCCAAGCGACTTATGGTCTCGATTTCGCAGACGGGCGCGGCAACATCGTGCTCAATGCTGATTACAACCATCAGTCGTCGCTTCTATACTCCGATCGGGCGTTGACCGCCGAACAGTCAACGTTCCAGCCGCCGGAAGACCCAAATTCGCCGTACAACTTCGTCGTCGTGCGCAACAGCCGATATCCATTCGTCGCCGTGAGCGGCATACCGCTCAGGTTCTACGATTACGCCTATTATGGCGGCGAGGCGCGCGATGCGGCGGGCGACATGGTCCAGTTCTCGCCGACCGGCGATCTGGTGCGGTACGATCCCGGCACCCCCTCTGGCGACGTTAACTCGGGTGGCGATGGTATCAATCTGGCGCCGTTCTCGACGCTGCTTGCCAAAAGCGACCGCTACCTGGGCAACATCTTCGTCAATTACGAATTCCAACCATCGCTGAGGCTTCACCTCGAAGGCTGGTATTCGCGAACCGACGCGGTCGAACCCGCCAATCAACCTTTATACAATAGTTATTTCTTCCGCGGCGACAATGAGACCGATGCCCGGTTTGAGACGGGCCCGATCCCGATCCGGCTCACCAATCCTTACCTGACCTCGCAGGCACGCGCGATATTGTCCGGGTCTAATGCCACCGATATCGATGGCGATGGCGTTGCTGATCCCATTCTCGATCTGGACGGGGATGGCGTGCCCGACACGCAGGGCTTCTACCTGGACCGGGTGAACCTGGATCTGACGGGCAGGAAGGAGGGCTATGTCAAGCAGGAGCTTTACAGGTTCCTCGGCACGCTCGAGGGGGATTTCAACATCGGCGATCGCAGGTTCGGCTGGAGCCTCACTGGCGCATATGGTGCCACCTCCAGCGGATATCGCCAGCGTGCCATACTGGTCGATCGACTAAACCAAGCCGTCGATGCAATCACGAGCCCGGGGGGCCAGATCGTCTGCCGCGATGCCAGCGATGGTTGCGTCCCGATCAACCTCTTCACGGGATCGCCCGATCCTGCGTCGGTCGCGTTTGTGACCACGGACATCCGATCCAGGACGAAGACATCGCAAACGCTGATTTCGGCCAATATGAACGGAGACTTGTTCGAACTGCCCGCGGGTAACGTTGGCATTGCGGTTGGCGCGGACTACCGGCGCGAGCATTCCTCGTTCCAGCCTGATGCGCTGTCTCAAACAGGCACCGTTCGCGGCGTTCCGGCCACGCCGGTAGCTGGCGGCTTCAACACCAAAGAAGTCTACGGCGAGACGCTGGTCCCAATTGTCAGTCCGACTATGGACATTCCATTTATCAGCAAACTCGAGCTGGAAGGCGCCATTCGATACGTCGACCACTCGCTGGCCGGCGGCGATATCACTTGGACTGCCGGCGGGCGCTATGCACCGCTCCAGGGCTTCGAGTTTCGCGGTAACTTCACCCGTTCGATCCGGTCGCCAGCGGTCACCGAATTGTTCCTTCCAGATGCGCCGATCCTCGCATTCGCCTCCGATCCCTGCGATCGAGCCTTCATAGGATCAGGCAACAATCCTGCGCGGCGCGCGGCGAACTGCGCCGCAGCCGGTATTCCGGCTGGGTTCAATTCGGATATCGTCAGGGGATCGCGACTGATCAGCGTTTCCGGCAACCAGAATCTGGCGAACGAACAGGCGAATGCGTGGACGGTAGGCGCGATCGTGTCACCGAGGTTCCTTCCCGGTTTCGTCGCGTCTGTGGATTGGGTAGACATCCGGCTTAAGAATGCCATCGTACAGCTCAACGCCACCAATGTGCTGTCCGCCTGTTATGACAGCGCCGATTATCCGAACGCGCCTGTCTGCTCGAACTTCGAGCGCGACGCTGAGGGCCAGATTGCCAATCTTCGAACTGGCTTCGTTAACGCGGGTTCCGTTCAGTTTGCCGGTCTAACCGCCAACCTGACCTACGGGTTCGGCATCGGCAAACTCGGCAATCTAACGTTAGGCGCGAACTATCAGTACACGGACAAGCTCACCACGTCTGTCACGGGTTCGGATTTTGACGAAGATGCCGGCGAGATCGGAAACAGCAAACATCGCGGCGCGGCAAACATCAACTGGGAAAAGGACGGATTCAATCTGTTCTGGCAAGCTATATTCATCGGCAAGGCCCGGTTCGACAATAGCGATGCCCCCGGTTCGCGCGAGGTGTCGGGAGTCGGGAATTGGACCGTCTTCAATGCCGCGGCAAGCTATGAAGTACAAAAGAATCTGCAGCTTCGGTTGTCTGTGGACAATGTGTTCGATCGTTCGGCGCCACGCAATTCAGTTGTCGATGATATCGGAGTCGTGACCTATTATTCGGGGCTTATAGGTAGAACATATACGCTGACGGCACGAATGCGGTTCTGAGATGTTCAGGCTGCCTGTCTAATTCTCAGATCATGGGGGCATGCCCCATGATCTGGCCGGGCGTGGGCTGCGGCGCGGTCGGCGCGACGGTCTGGGCGATCGCGGGAGCGACACTGTTGGCAAGGAAAGTCACCGCCAGTGCCAGAAGATGGGAATTGCGCAACGGAATCTCCTTGCGAGGAAGGACTTTATACCGGCATGCCGCACCCGCGAAGGAGGTGCGGCACCGATCGATCAGTAGCGGAAAGCCGCCGTCACACCAATGGTGCGCGGCGTCACCGTAGTCTGCCGGAAGACAGGATCGCCCCCTTCCGCATAGCGGGTCAGCGCGGGGTGGTCGTTAAACAGGTTCGTCGCAAAGACCGACAGATCCAACGGCCCCATTTGAGTGCCGACACGAACATTGAAGTTGTTTGTTGGATCAGGATCAAAATTGACCGGATTAAAGCTGCTGGTCAACGGATCTCGATTGGATGTCAACATCTGGCCGCCGCGATAATTATAGTCGACACGCGCATAAGCTTCGTTGTTGTTGCTGCCAACCGGTGTCCGATATTCCGCCCCGACGACAACCGTCCATGGCTGATTCTGCAGCGCGTTGCCTTTGCGAACCTGCGGCAGGCGATCGAGCCGGCCGTAAATGTCCTTGTCGAAGGTGGAATTGGTGTAGCTGGCCTGAACGTTGACCGTGAATCCGTCAAACACGCGCTGCGTCACGGAGATATCGAAACCCTTTGAGACAGCAACCCCTAGGTTATCCGTAAATTGCAACGCACAGCCACCGAGATAGACGTTACGCTGAATATTGTTCCATTTGACGTAAAAGGCACTTGCCGCGATCTGAGTGGCACCACCAAACAGGCGATTTTTGCTGCCGACTTCATAGCTCCACAGACTGTCCGCGCCATAGCTGGTCGGAGCCCCATTGCTATAGCCACGATTATCGAGATCAGTCTGGCATGGCTGAACCGGGATCACGGGATTGGCGCCGCCAACGCGAAATCCCTTAGCCACTGTCGCATAAACCATATTTGCCGAATCTATTTGCCAGCTTAGGCCAAATTTTGGCGTTAAAGGATTTTCCCCGCCCTTGCCGAAGTCCGCAACGGTTCCATAATTGAATGGACCGCTAACGAAGTTGGTTGATGAATAACGACTCCTCGAATAGCGTAATCCCGCAATTGCTTTAAATCCATCGAATAATTCGTACGTCACCTCGCCAAATGCTGCAAGTTGCTTATCAACCGTATTAAAATCTGCTACAAAAGAATATTGGCCATCAATTAAATCCATTCCCGTTTCATCAAAAACGGTCATATTTGGATTTCCATAAGCAACCTGAAATAGACGCGCCATCTGCGGATCAGAAATGGTCTGATCTCCATTTTGCGTCAATTTATTATAGAATCCACCTACTACCCATGTAAACCGCGATGTTGAATCATTAGATTGAATACGAATCTCCTGAGCAAATGACTTATATTTATTCTGCATATTAGCCCATGCTTCATAGTCAGGAAAGCCGGGTACCGTGTTATCATCTACGTAAAGTCCAGCCATCAGATTAGTATAGTCATTTTTCGCGATATGGGTGCGCTTGAAATAAGATGTGTTGGAGATAACGTCGAATCCATCACCGTTATATTCTAGCTTGAGTGCCGGCAGCATATAGCGGTCATTATCGGGCTGGCGTAGACGTTGGCCATTGCGGTATTCACTATTGGCTGGATCGGAATTGGCGGGATTGGCCGGATCTGGTCGATCGGAGGATATAGTATCCCAGAAAGTATAGGTGTCTCGTAAGCGTGTGTCTTGATAAATAATGGAGGGCGTGATCTTGAAATTCTCTGTCGCAGCCAGCGTAAGCGCGGCACGCGCGACGATCGAATCCTGCTTGTTGGCGTTCTTATCAAGAACCGCGCCGGTAAACTGATCCACCCGGTCAATCCAGCCGCCATCACGGCGATAAGAAACGCTGGCACGAAAACCCAGCTTGTCTTCGATCAGAGGGCCTCCAACTGCAGCGCCCAATTCGTAGTTAGTGGCACCGCCATTGATCAAGCCCACTTCTGACCTACCGTAGGCGGTGGTCTTGCTGAGATCAGGATCGGGTGTGATGAAACGGATCGTACCGCCCATCGATCCCGCTCCGAAGAGGGTACCTTGCGGTCCACGCAACACCTCAAGACGTTCAAGGTCGAATAACCGGGGGTAGGCATTGGTTGACGTATAGCCGAACGCGCGCGTCTGGATCGGGGTGTCGTCGACATAGACACCGACCGTGCCAGCGCCAACATTAGAGGAGATGCCACGGATCGACACGGTGGCCTGGGTACCAAAGCCGTTGCGGCTCAAGGTCAGACCTGGCGTGAACCGCATGACGTCGTCAATATTGCGAATGCCCTGATTGTCCAAGCTTTCCTGGGCCAGCGCGGTAACACTGATCGGAACCCGGCTGATCGCCTGCGATTGGCGGGTGGCGGTGACAACGATCTCATCGGCGCCTGAGGATCCGGTAGATTGAGCGTACAAGGCGGCGGGGAACATCAGCCCGCCCATGCACACTCCCAATGAAAGCGCAATTTTTGTCCGATTCATGTCATTCCTCCCACGAAGTTCAGCGCGGCGAATAAATCCCGCCGTCTCGTCACGTTCATTGGACCGCATCATGGATGTGATCACATTAAAGTGTGCATATCTACCCTTGCGCGTGTCAAGGGCAGGAGGATTTTTTTCTATCTATACTATTATAATATATAATTATTTTTTTATAGTTCAGCAGTGCAGGACCTTTGTTCCCACATTCTGCGATCACTTCAGAAAACCATATCGCCGATGTTTTCGACGTCGGTTCCCTTTGCCGGCTTCGCGATCGCCTACAATGTCTCCTCGCTCTTCGGCGGCACGGCGCCCGCTTTCGGCAGCGGCCTCATCGCCGCCACCAGCAATGAATTGATGCCCGACTGCCTCAGGCATGCGGGCCTGATCATCAGTGGCGAAAAGGTGATCGCGACGGGCGCCGCCCTTACCCACTACACGTTCGTCGCTCACTATGGCGTCGTCCATAATCTCAAGAAATTCTCGCCGATCTTCATGGTCAGGACAAATGCGCCGGGCGTGAAAATCATCTGTCGCGGCTCCTATGAATATATCTCGGGCGCGACGGGAAGCCCATTTGACAATCCGTTGTCCAGCCGCATGGACGAGAATGACTCAATTCTGATCTTCGACAACGTTCTGATCCCTTGGGAAGATGTCTGATGTACGGGGTAGAGCAATCCAACCAGTTCATCCGACAGTCCGGCTTTCTTGGGCGGACGTTACTCCATGGCTGCACCCGGCTCGCGGTAAAGTTGGACTTCATCTGCGGCCTGTTCCTCAAGGGGGTTGATATCACCGGCACCAAGGATTTTCGCGGCGTCCAAGCATCCGTCGGAGAAGCGATCGGCTTGCGCCCTGCGATGTGGAGCCTATCCAACCCTATGGCGAATTGCCCCGATCCCTGGGTCAACGGCTATGTCCTGCCCAATGTCGAAGCTGCGCTTGCCTACCGGACGTTGGCCGCGGACTCCTATTCGCGGATCAAGAGTCTGATTGGGAGGATCGTCGCCAGCGGTCTGGTCTAACCGGTTCTTCCGACACAGCTTTAACACCTCAGTGGATTTTTCATCCTCCGCCCATGGTCATGCAAAGCGCGGTCGATCGCAAGGGCGGCTTTGGCCTTCCAGCAGTTGCGGCAAACAGACTGCGCCGGCCGCGCCAGCTGCCATTCAGAGCCGATCTAGCGCCGCTGACGATTACTGCCGACATAGCAGCCATTCGCAGCCACAGTTCGCTCCGTGGAAAGCCGTCGGTCGACCATTGACCATATGTTACATAAGGTTGCCGCTGGAACGGTCGCCTGCGCCGCCACGTTGATCTGGTGTCCAACAACAAAGGAGAGCGATATGGCGGACAGCCAATCTGCGCAGCAGGCGCACGCCAAACGGGCGTGGGAACACCAGGCTGAGAAGCGCGCGAACGCCACGTATCGGCCTGATAACAAGCCCAACACCCATGAAGGCATGACGTCGACGCCGCGAGAGAATTACCCTCCCTCAGGTGCGTTTGATGCTGAAGGACGCGAACCTGCACTACGCCGTTCGCGGGAAAGGTAATCGCGATGCTTGTTCATGTGAATTCTAACGGACTTGGCGAAGAAGCTGGTGGCATCCCAGCGATCGAAGAAGAGGTGCGCCGCCGCCTCTCACGTTTCGAAAGCCGGCTGACTCGCGTGGAGCTGCATTTCGAGGATGTAAATGCCGATCGCGGCGGCTCTTGCGACAAACGCTGCCTAATCGAACTTCGCCCGCAAGGCGCCGCTCCGATCGCTGTAAGCGATTGCTCGGATCGCGTTGGCCCCTCGATCGCGGGCGCGATAGCAAAAGCGGTCGCCGCGCTCGACAGCCATTTCGGAAAAGTCGACGCACGACGTTAGCATGTCGGGCGCAGGTCATATAGATTTGTGCCCTTCCTCTCCGCTTGCTGATGCTCGTGCCGTCAAGTCAAGCGTAGCGGGAACCCGGTCAACCTTCAAAGAGTTCACTCAAAAGAGGAGCGGGGGTCTGGCTGCCACTATTTCGTGCGACCTGGGTTCTCGCCAAATCATAAGGTTGGGAGACCTGAGATGCCGAAATCCGACACGTCGCCAAGCCTTTCGAATTCCCTGGATCATCATTCTCCTGGAACCGGACAGACCGCGATTGATCGCGGTGTCGGTGCAGGCGGAGAAACCCAGCAGCGCATCGCCGCGGATGGCGATCATAGCGAGGGCACAGCCTATCTGACCGATAATTTCGGCCACAGAATATCAGACAACCAGAACAGCCTGCGCGCGGGCGAGCGCGGCCCGACGCTGCTGGAGGACTTCGTCCTTCGCGAGAAAATCTTCCATTTCGATCACGAGCGCATCCCCGAGCGCATTGTCCATGCGCGCGGTTCTGGCGCGCATGGCGTGTTCGAATGCACTAAAGCCATACCGGAACTGACGAAAGCCTCCATCTTTCAGAAGCGAGGCAATAGCTGCCCCGTGTTCGTGCGCTTCTCGACCGTGGCGGGCGGTGCTGGGTCTATAGACACCCCCCGCGACGTCCGCGGCTTCGCGGTCAAATTCTATACCGACAGCGGCAATTGGGATCTGGTCGGTAACAACATCCCAGTATTCTTCATTCAGGACGCGATGAAGTTCCCTGATCTGGTCCACAGCGTGAAGATGGAGGCGGATCGCGGCTACCCGCAGGCAGCCTCCGCCCATGACACTTTCTGGGATTTTATCGGTCTAATGCCTGAAGCCATGCACATGATCATGTGGGCTATGTCTGACCGAGCGATCCCCCGCTCGCTGCGCATGATGGAAGGCTTCGGCGTCAATACCTTCCGCTTCGTAAATGCGAAAGGCGAAGGCCGCTTCGTCAAGTTCCACTGGAAGCCCGTGCTGGGCATCGAATCCACCACATGGGACGAAGCCGTCAAGATTGCCGGGGCCGATCCCGACTTTCATCGCCGTGACCTGTTCGAGGCCATTGAGGTGGGCGACTATCCCCAATGGGATCTGGGCGTGCAGGTATTCGAGGAGGATTGGGCCGCGAAGCAGCCCTATGACGTCCTGGATGCGACCAAGCTGATCCCCGAGGAGGACGTGCCGGTCGAGATCATTGGTCGCATGACCCTCAACCGCAATGTCGACAATTTCTTCGCCGAGACCGAACAAGCGGCCTTCCTGCCAAGTAACATCATTCCTGGCATTGACTTCTCCAACGATCCGCTGTTGCAAGGCCGGCTTTTCTCCTATCTCGATACGCAGAAATCGCGTCTGGGTACGACGAACTTCCACCAGATTCCGATCAACGCCCCCAAATGCCCGTTCCACAATTTCCAGCGCGACGGGCTGATGCAAACTCTGGTCCCCACGGGGCGCGCCAATTATGAGCCGAACAGCCTTGCCGAGGCGGGCGAGAATGGCGGCCCCCGGGCCTGCCCGGAAACCGGCTTCACCTCGTTTTCGGCGAACGACGAGCGCAACGACGGCAAAGAAAAGCTGCGCATCCGCGCCGAGTTGTTCGCGGACCATTACAGCCAGGCACGGCTTTTCTACCGCTCGCAGACGGAGAATGAGCAAGCGCATATCGCCTCGGCGCTCGTATTCGAATTGTCGAAGGTGCAGCTCGATCATGTCCGCGTGCGGGTGGTCTCACGGCTGCGCAATATCGATGACGATCTGGCAAGGCGCGTGGCGGACGGACTCGCCATCGACCTGCCGGAGGCCGCGCCGGCGGCAAGAGCCCCCCTCGACATGCCGCTGTCCGACGCGCTCTCGATCCAGAAACAAGCGAAAGACATGCTTCAGGGCCGCAAGGTCGGCATTCTCTTCGCGGAGGGATCAGACAAAAACTCCATCGATACGCTGAAGAGCGAGATCGAGAAGGCTGGTGGCACTGCCTTCCTTGTGGCGCCGAAGGTTGGCGGCATCAAGGTGAAGGGCGGCATACTCAAGGCCGACGGTCAGCTTGCCGGGTCACCGTCCGTGCTGTTCGATGCAGTGGCGTCCATCCTCATGCCAGATGCCGCCGCGAGGCTGGCGAAAGACGGCGCGGCGGTGCAGTGGTTCATGGATGCTTATGGTCATTGCAAGACCATTGCTCACTGCAAGGGCACGCGAATCCTGCTCGACAAGGCCAATGTCGAACCGGACAAAGGAATCGTCCCGGTCGAAAACTTCATGAAGGCAGGCGCCACGCGTCACTGGGCCCGCGAGCCGAAATTGCGCGATCTGGCTTGAAAGTAGGACGACATGGCCACCCACAGCATCGAAAACCGTCCTGCAAAACGCAAACCGGCTGCTCAGGCAAGAAGCGAAGCCATCGCCAAGGCCAGAGCCATCGCACCTGGTCTGGCCGCGCGTATCGGCAGCACGCCTAAAACCAGGTTTCGCGGCGATCCGGACATATTTGGCCGTCTGGTCGAGGATCATGATCGCCACCGCGCCCTGTTGGCGATGATCGAAGAAACCGAAGGCAAGTCACATGAGCGCCAGAGACTGTTTGAGGAATTGGTGAAGGAACTCAAATCCCACGCTGCGGCGGAAGAGCAGGCGCTCTGGTCCGTAGTGCTGCGCGATCCTGAAACCACCGATGATGCCCGTCACGCAATCGCGGAGCATAAGGAGATTGACGATATGCTCGCGGACCTTGCCGCGCGCGACATGGCGTCCTCTGGATGGCTGCGCCGCTTTGCCGGTCTCAAGGACGAGTATCTGCACCATATCCGTGAGGAGGAGCAGGAACAGTTCGCCGCGGCGGAGCAACATCTCCGGCAAACAGATGTTCGTTATATGCGCACCGTGTTCAATCGTCGAAAAAAGGAAGAAAAGGCAGCAACGAAGATCAAGAAGAAGATCAAGAAGAAGATCAGTCTGAAGGATTGACCCGCATGCCGGAGCGGAACGTATTCAAACATGTGGTGATTATCGGCACCGGACCGACCGAACTCTATAGCTTCTTCATCAATTCAGACCGGTGCGCCGCTACACATCGCAATCCACGAACATGCGGCGGCCGCGGGCGGCGGCATGCCCTACAATGATTAGGGTGCGGCGAAAGCTGGAAGTTAGCCGATGATTAGCTCGTCCGCCGCCGCCGACATAGCCGTCGTTTGAGCCGCCCGAACGCCTCCCCTTAAGTTGCCCTCTGTTTCAGCGGCGATACCGCCGACGCGATCGACCGAATTTGGGCCGTTTGCAGACAGTCAGCTATCCAGTGGGCGAAGCGTGAAAGCAGACACCGCCTTCCCTGCTTGTACCTGCGATAGCCTTGGCTACGCTTCTTCAGCCGAAGACTGCACGGCATGCTGCAAACTCCAGCGCATGACTATTTGGGCGCCGCAGCTACAAATCATCGAACCATATTGGCCCTTGGGAAGCTTCTCAATATCTGCCCTCGGCACCCAGAGCTCGACGCCGCACTTGCATTTGACAGCCTCGCCTCTGCCCGTGAAATTGACTTCGTCGCTTTCGAGATCGACCTCCCAAGTCTCACTGCACTCAGGATTAACGCAGCTGATTACCTTTCCGCCGATGAGGCATTTCACCCTTCGTTGGTTGCGCGTACCGCATAGGCAATCGAATTTCACCTCCTTGCCCAAACCGGTCGAGAGCATTGTTCCGGCCGATATGCGGCTTATTTCGGCCAATGTGGCTTCGACCTTCTTCCGGACCGCCACAGGATCGCCGTAAGGCTTTACAGGGTCGCTTTTGTTGACCGGCAGGCTGACATGGAGCGTAACCTTCGAAAGGGCATTCCAAAGCTTCTGGAGATAGTTTGCCTTGAATCCGACCTGCGTTCCAACCGGAACATAGTCAAAAGCGTCATAATCTGCCGCTGTTTCTGGCGGATTGTCGCTGGAGACTGGCTCGCGACTTATAGAGAGGGTAAAGGTCTCAGCTACAGCGGGATCGACCTCTTCGGCCAGTATCTTGATGACGTGCGCAGGCTGCCATCGCCGGATTTCATCATGCGAAATGTAATCATGCGTGACCCACGCTCATAACAAATGCGCTCGATCGCCAGTCGGCATTCAAGAGCCGCATAGGTCAGGCTGCGGGGCGACCCGTCAGCCAGATGGCCCTCGATTGTGTCGATGCTGCCCCTAAGGTCGATCATATTGTAATCCCGGTATTAGGTTGGCTGCGGCAATTCAAATGGCTGAAACGGGGCGGAGGCGCCTGATAGATCCAAGTTGAACATAATTAGGGACCACGACCGCGCCTTGCCATTGCGGAAATCTTATGTAGCGTGGGCGACGGGGGCAAAACTATATTCGAGAATTTCTGATACTCCCGCCGCTGCCCGCGATGCAGTAGGAGCGATGAGGTCAGGCCGCTTCATTCACGCATCTCACACAAATAGGAAAAGACAAGAACCATAACTCGGATAGTTCAAGCACCCTATATTTACGACGAGGAATTTCGGGAGACTCAATGCTTAGACTGGTACATCTTTCGGATATTCATTTCGGCCAGGAAAAGGATGGCGGCTGGCAGCCGCATGACGATGTGCGGCACGAGCTGCTCATCGACTTGAAGCACGTCCGCGACACCAACCTTGTAAGTGGGCCCGCCGACCAGATCATCGTCACGGGAGATATCGCGCAAGCGGGCAAGGAATCCGAGTATAAGGTCGCCGCCTCCTGGATAAATAAAGCCCTGTTAATTGCGGGTGCCCCGCCATTGGCTGTAAAAGCCGTACCCGGCAACCATGATGTCGATCTTACGGTCCTCGGGGATGAAGAGAAGACCCTGCAATCTGTTCTGAGAACAGCAGAGATCGAACTTGTCGAGACGCACATCGCGTTGCTGGCGGGAAAGGCTGAGAGTCCGGTCATCACGAAAATGAATGACTACCGAAGCTTTGCCTATGCCTACGGAACTGATTTCGATAGCTATTCCTATCCCGTCACCGTGTCGCATCACGACTTCGGTTCCCGGAAACTGCGCTTCTTCGGCCTCTGCACACCGATCCTTTCGGACCGAAACGACAGGGAAGGCAATCTGTTTTTGAGCGGCGGCCAGTATCGTATACCGCGCGAAGAGGGCAGCATAGACATCGTGTTCATGCACCATCCGCCGCACTGGCTACGTGATCAGGAGAAGATCGAGGACTATCTGAATTCTCGCGCAAGGGTGCTCATGACCGGACACGAGCATTCGCCGACGATCGACGTGATCACCCATAAGACAGGTTTCCAGCAACTCAGGCTAGCGGCGGGTGCGACGAATCCTCCCAAAACCGGCGATGGTTTCGAGTACAGCTATAGCTGGCTCGAGTTCGATATCGAGCAGGAAGGCGGTCGCGACTTCCTTTCGGTTACCTGCTATCCCCGCATATGGTCGAAAGCCGAAACGCGTTTCGTTGCTGATACAGTCAGGGGTGGAGGGTCGGATCGCATTACGCATCGCCTTGATTGCGGCGCCTTGCCAGCCGTTGCACATGTCGGCGCGGCGCCAAAGATCCAGGTCGGCGGCGTCGAGGCGCCCGACACCATGTCCGCGGAGCTTCTGTCGCTTCCCGACACGGACGAGGCGGTACAGGATATGACGCTACCAAACGCCTTTGAAGAGCTCCGCCTCCTTTTCTGGCAGCGGCTCACGCAGAGCGAGCGCGTCGAGATCTTGATCGGGCTGGGTCTTCTGACCGAGGCCGCGAGGACGAGGCTTCCTAACTCCATTGAACGCAAGGCGTTCGAGGACGCGAGTCAGACCGGGAAGCTCGGGCAATTATGGGACAAGACGATGGCGGTCCTGCCCGCCAGCGATCGTAGAGACAATCCGTTTGGAGCAGATGTATGAGCGGGAATATCGGGGCGTGGTATCGGGGTGCAGCGATCGGTAATGACGAAGAACGGCTGACTCACAGGAGAAGTGCAAGTGTCGCTCTCGCAGCAGCGATCGAGAAGATGCCGCCGCGCGATGTCGCCGGCGTGGCCGCTTACGGCCTAGGTATTCTTACCGGATCGGGCGCCTCATCGCCTTTTTCAGCTGCCGTCATCGAGACCATGCAGGGACCTCAGCCGTCATTGAGCGCCGATGACGCCGAAATCGAGAATGACGCGCGGATCTGCACGCTCGCGGCGATCGAGAAGATGATCGCGGACCGGACCGCCAAATCCAGCCGGCTGACCCGCAAGGAGCCCGCGATCGTCGCGGCTGAGGCAATCGTGTGCGCGGCGCGGATGAGGGAGGTTTCAGCGGGCAGCGACCTCGCGACCAAGCTCGGAGAACTCATCGCTGCAGCTGAGGCCCTTCTCGCACAGATCGACGAAACGAGACGAAGCCGGCGGGCGGCGAAGCCGGCCCTTACGGCATTGAAGGCAGCAACCGATCTCGAAGTGCTGAAGACCGAGGCCGCAAAGGCAATCGAAGTCGTCTGGACGGACTCGCATCTTGACCGGGAGGAGCTTCAGGCCCTCTGGTGGGTTTTCAGCGGCTTCTCGCCAACGCTACTCGAGGGCTATGAGGCGATGACCAAAGCGAAGGCGGCGGTCGTGTCAGGAGCAGATCTTGCCGGACTTCTGGAATGGCCTGGTACCAAAGCTTTTGCCGAGCTTGCGACCAGGGCAAGCGGAGCGATGCTCCACGCACCGGCGGAAGTCGGCGTCGATGGTGTTTTGGCGGCCCTGACGGAGGACGAACTGGCTCCCCTCACCCGAGGAGCCGCGAGCAGCGATTATCCCGACCTTGATGTTCTGCTGCCGCTCAGCGCGGCGGCATTTGTGACGAAAGCCGGCGGAGACAGTGCAAGCGCTCTCGCCGGCCTGCGCAAAAACCTGACCCATGCCGATCTCGCTCGCCAAAGCTTCGCGGAATGCAGCCTCCTGAGGGTCGTCCGTGGCTGAGCGTGCGATCGCCTGCGATTATGACGGATGCACAATCGTGGAGTTCGGCGTCTGCGCCCGCACCGGTGAGCAGTCTCCCTGCGAGCACGCCACGCTCGGCATCGTCGAGGACGTAGAGGAAGGTTCGTCGGAACCGGACGAGACTGCGTCCGTCCCCGCGGAACACGTGACGAAAGTGGAGGAGCCGCAAGCTGACGGCGACGGCGAGACCGGTCTCTATTCCGGAGAGGAGCTTGGCGTCGAAGAGCTTGCACCACTCATCGACGAGATGCCCTCGAGGGTCGTAGCCATTTTGGGCGAACAGGACGCGGGGAAGACCTGTCTGCTGGTCTGCCTTTATCTGATGATCATGTCGGGAGATCTCGAGGACGCGGGTTTCCTGTTCGCGGGGAGCAGGACATTGCCCGGTTTCGAATCCCGGGCGAGATCGGGTCGCCGCTGGGCGGACGTGAAGCCCGAACGCATGTCCGTACGCACCACCCTCGGCGAAGGCCGTGGCGCGGGTTTCATGCATCTCGACCTGATCGAAATCGAAGGACGAATCCGGCATCGCCTGCTCATGTCCGACATTCCGGGTGAATGGACGAACAATTTCATCGATAGCGAGGCAAAGGCCGAGCGCCTCGCCTTTGTGAAGCACTCCGACGCCATTCTCATAACGGTTGACGGTCGAAACCTTTCAGGCGTCCGCCGTTTCGCCGAGGTCGAAAAGAATAACACTCTGATCGATCGTCTCGCCGCGATGGTCGGGGGCCGCAAGCCGCCAGTGCGCATCCTGGCGACGCGCGCGGACATGATCGGGGCGGAGAACCCTCCCGGCCTTACCGAGATCGTCGACTATGCACGGGAGCAAGGATTTGAGTGCGAGGGGATGATGCTGGCGACCTATTCGGGAAATGCCGATACCCCGAGTGGCACGGGCGTAATCGCATTGCTCCGGTTTCTCCTCGAAAATTCCACCCTGGCGTCCCATAATTCACCGACAGCCGGAATGCCTACCCGGCTCTTCGGCTGGCTGCCCGCAATGACTGCGAGGACGTAATGAGCGAGCCAACGGTTCTCTTCATCGGCGCGCCGGGCGCCGGTAAATCCAACTATCTGTTCAGGCTCTGGCTCGCCCTCCGCGACAACCGGCAACGTTCGATCGTGCGTGACGGCAATCCCGCCGAGCTGCAATATCTGAACGATGGCGTGAAACGGCAGCTTGAAGGCCATTTCGCCGACCATACTTCGATGGGCGTCCGCGAGCGCATTGCTATACCGCTCAAGGTCAACGGCGCCGCCGCCTCGCTTACCGTCCCCGACCGGCCGGGCGAGGATTGGAATAAATTCTACGAACGACGCCGCTTTCCGACCGATTGGCTCGATCTAATCCGCGAAACCACAAGCTGCCTTGTCTTCGTGCCCGCCGTCGGCACGGATGCACCGTTTGACTGGATGAACATCCAGCGCTTTCAGGGCGCTGGCGCGAACCTTGGCACGAAGGCAGACCTGCGCGATGCACCGCCGCCCACACAGATAGTTGTGGCGGACACAATACAGCTTCTTCAGGCCCAGTTTCGGGAATCGGTTGGCACCGGACATGTACCTCGGATCGGGATCGTCATCACGGCGTGGGACATGCTTCCTGCCGAGCAGCAAGCCGCGGGACCGCTTGAGCACCTGCGCGCGGAACATAAGCTGCTCTATGACTTCATCTCGGCAAATCGCGAGCGGTTCCGCATTGAGACCTTCGGGATTACGCTCTATGGCGGTGACCTTAAAAATGAGGAATTCAAAAAGGATTTCGGGGACAAACATCCGCGAGAGCGCGGCGCAGTCTGGCACCAGCTGAACGGCGTCGTCGAATGTTCCGACGATCTGGTACTTCCGATAGCTTGGGCACTCGGCGCGGGGACATGACCTCTAAGCATATGTTCCACCAGACAGTCCACGGCTACGCTCGTGGGCATGAATTGCTCGCGGCCAGTTGCAAGCTCGACCTTGTCGACGCGGACGAGATGCTCCGGATCAGCGACTTGTCCGGATCTCCGGTCGCCTCGTCATTTGCACCCTATCTGACCCTCTATCCGCTCCCCAGTGGAACAGGCTATTGCATCGCGAGGACATGGCTCGATCCCGAAGCAACGCGGGATGGCTGCGTTCTTACCCATACGCTGATCGTTCCCATGGACATGTGGCTCGCAGGCGTACCCGCAACACAGCTTGCGAATAACATCCGGTTTCCCGAACGGAACCGTCTCGGCGACTACAGCGAGCCTGCGGTTCTCGTCACCGACCCCGGCGAACCCGCTCCCAGCGGCATTCGGAACCCGGTAAATCCGGAGATCGAGGATTTCTCGGCCCGCTTCTTCGTGCTCGATCGCACGCCCGTCGTATGGCCCATGTCGAACGGCATGGAGGACAGCGAACAGGTGACCCTTCGCACAGCGGATTTTCTGTGGCCGAGCGCCAGAGCGCGGTTTGCGGCTTGCACCTATGCGTTGCAGCCACGCTATCTTTCCGATCGGCCATTCGAACTCATGTTTGTGCCTATGGGGGCAATGGGCCGGTTCAGCGCGATCCCCGAAGCCAATATCGTTTCGTCCGCAGCGGCGGATCCGAAGATCGCCCATGCCCGGCAAAGCGCGGTGGCGACGGTCGTGAACCAGAGCCTGCGCGGTGAGCACAATATCGTGTCGGACATGCTGCATCACTTTGGCAAGGACTTGCCTCCTGACCGGGACGCGTTGATGCGTCTCGTCCGCATCGTCGAACTGGACCGGCAGGCCGAACAAAATCCTAAAGCCCATCTTGCCGCGCTCGACCTATGGATGGCTCTCGCCCCGTCACCTGACATGGCGGTCAAGCCCAAGACCGATGGCTTCAACAAAGCACTGGCCGCGGCCGATATGCTGGATGGTGCGGCGAGAGTAGAGTATCTCGCCTCGCTTGCGCAGCGTCTTCGGCGCCCGTCGATGCATGCGGCGCGCCGGGCGATCAGCCAGCTTGGGCCGGAAGTAGAAGCAGCCGCCCGTCGCGATCCAGTCGCCGCGGTGGATCTTCTAAGCAACCTGAAGAGCCCGCCCGCAATACTTGTTTCGGCGGCGTCGCGAGCACTACTCGACAACGCAGCGCCGGCCCTGCTGGACTATGCGCTGAAATCGGTGGCTCCGACCATCGGGCGAAAGCTCCTGACCTATTCTCCGGCACTCGCCGAAAAGACTGTCAGAAGCGCCGACGAAGCCGCCGTCACGCCCGAAGCGCTGGCCAAGCTGAATGGCTGGCTAGCGAAATTGTCCCCGCGAGCCCGCCGGAACCTCTTGCGGCTCTTGCTAGATCATCCGGCAATCCTCGCAAACGACGAACTGGCGGTTGCTACGATCGAAGCAGCGACTGCCGATGATCTCGAAAAGATCCTCTCGCTCCCCCGTTCCACGCATTGGCCGCTCGGACCGAAGGCGACGCAATCGATACGCTTGTTAGCGGCGGCAGATCCCGGCCGGGTCACCACCTATTTTGTCGAACGGGGAATCGCGAACGCAAGCGACGTTCAGGTTTGCGCGGACGTCGTGTCAGATCCCGCGCAGCTGCTATCGATCCTCGAAGCGGCCATCAGCGACGGGAAGGTCGAGCTCGGCGGAAAATTGCTCGCCGCAGCGCTGAAGGGCGGGATCGGAAAGAGTCTCTCCACCGAGCAAACGCTTCGCGCCATTTCGGTACTCTCGCGGACGGACCAGTGGAACGACGAGCTTCTCCTTCCCTTGGTCCAGAGGCTCTCGGCAGAACAGGCACTAGAGCTACCGATCAACGGCTTCGCAAAGGCGGGCGCGAACCGAACAGCCGCGGCCGCGCGGCTCAAGGCATTCGAGGCCGCCGTCTCCCGTCATCTCGCCGGTCGGATGCCTGTCGACGAATTCCGCGGCTGGATTGCGGAGCGCGACCGCGCCCAGCAGTTGACAAGGTCCGAAATTAGAGGGCTCAGCAAAACAATCATTGCTGCGAGCGCAAAGAGGCCGGCGGCCGCCACATGGCAAAGCCTCTCGGGAATATCCCCGTTCCTAGTGCGCTCCGATCAGCAGTCTATTCCCGAGATCATCCGCGACACTTTCGAGAAAACGCGCGCGAAGATGGACCTCGCCTCGGCGACCTCGTGGGTCCAACTGATTGCGGCGATAGACACCCGATCGCGCCAGGTGCGCTTCGAGACCTATGTTCTGTCGCTTCGCCTCGCCTCGCTCGAACCGCGCAAGCCGCTCGGCGCGATCGCGGTCGAATGCTTTCCCCTATTTTACGATTCTGTTCCGGCAGCGAGACAGTCCTTCCGCCTTCTCGATCCGTTCGGCCTATTCGACGAACCGGATCGCCGAAAGGACGCCCGGCACGAATTGATATCCCACTTTCTTGCTTCGGATTGGGATCCCGCCGACTTGGCGCTCACTGCCCGGCGGTCGGGCATCGTCGGAAAAACTGCCGAGCGCCTTTTGAAGACCGGGCAACGTTCCTATCTGGACCGGATGATCAGTCGACTGAAGGCCCGTGGACAGAACGATCTGGCCCGCGACCTCGGTAACGCAGCAAAAACCGCCAAGCGCTAACGGCCGTTCTCCCGCCAAAGCTCTCCGCCAGGCTTCAGGTCTTACCCTATAACGGTGCGGTGAAGCCGTTCCGTCGTCAGTGTCGCCTTCCGGTCTTGTGTGCTGATTCCGAAGAGTGAGATCTCCTTTGAGAGATCCGCGGACAATCGTTGCGGAGCAAGCTAGAGAAGATCCGTTTAGCAGCATGAATCATGACAGAAATTAGGACAGCCGCCTCATGGCTTGGCAGCTGTCGGGTCTACGCGAGTGGGCTCTAGCGCCCCGCCGCCCTTGCCGCCTGATTAGCCCAATAAAGCAGCAGGCGGGATCCGTTCTGACTATCATAGTCGTAGATCGGAGCTCCTGAGGACAGTTGTCGAACGTAGCCTGGCGCCACCTGCGCCAACCATTTGGGCCAGCGTGGCAGCTGCTTCATCATCGTGAACATCTTGTACCAGCCGTCGTCGACATATTGGTAGACGTAGATGCGCCCCTGCTCATCCCTGCCCACCGCCACATAATCGAGCGGATTTGGTCCCCGCGACCCGTAACACCGCTGGCCGATGCAATAGAGGTGATCAATCCGTACCGCGAAGATGCCATTGCCATTGAGCAGGGACCGGGCGATCTCGAACCGGCACCAAGGCCGCTCCCAAGTATACTCTCCGGTAAGGACACATGTCGAACTCGTGCCAACGATATTTTTAGCAATCGATCGACGGAGATATTCCTCGTTAATGCTTTTCTTGCGTTCCCAAAGACTACGATCCTGCACGGTCTTGACCCGCTCACTGTCGATAGGCCTTATCTTGCCGGACTGGCGAACCTGATTGACGCGGTTCACATCCGCGTAATGGAAGGAGTAGAAGACACGTCTCACACGCGGGGCTGGCACAGAAACAGTAGCGGGTAGCGCTGCCTGTGGCCGAAGTCCGAACACCCCTCCTAAGGGGCTCGACTGCGGGGCCGCTCCGAACAGCTTTTCCAACGCAGGCGTCGTCGGATTATCTTGATATCCGCCCAGGATCCCGGTCGGCGGCGGCCTGAGGAGCCGGCCCAGCGCGTTTTCTTGCGCTGGAGGGGCTGGCTTCGGCGGAGTGCTCAACGCGCGAAGAATCTGGTCGAGGAAGTCGTTCGGATCTCCATTCATTGTTCAGGCCATACCAGATGAAGAATGCGCAGGCGAACAAAACCGGACCATAGAATAGCCAATTAGACTTGCTGTTGATTGCTCTCCTTTTGTCGCCCGGTTTAGCGGATGGCTCAATCTTAAAATCGCTTGCTCGACTCAAATCGCGGGCGGCAACCTCATCGTAAAGGGTACGAAAACGAACCTCCAAGGTCATGTAATAGCTATCGACCAAGAACAACGTGACTGTGGAGATCATGGCAATGACGCCGAGCTGGGCGGCGTTGGCCTGGAGGGAGATGGCGGCAAGACCCGCAAGGATCGTAATCGTGAATGTCTTCGCACTGGCGCTGAACCCCGACATGCGGGTGATGACGCCTTGGATCATGCCCAAATGGGCAACCCGAAGGGCTACGAGGCTCTCTTCTTTCAATGCCATGTCCCCGTCTAGTGCGTATTAGGGAGGAATAAAAGGAGCGCACTTCAGCAAAGCAGGCTCGCATCTATACCATTTTGCCGGGGCCTGCTGGAGAATGCGTACCTTGTGCGATCCAGATGAATGACTGCTGCAGGCAAAGCTAGAATGATCGATTACTTCCAAATTCAGGCACTGCTCGCGCACCGCACAAGCATTTGCGAACGGCAAGTTTTGGGCGGCAGCCTGATAGCCCGTTGTGACTTAGATTGGGCGCACGCTGCCCACCGTCGCAGGCAAACCCAATGTCCGCTTTCAATCACTTTCCCGCAACGGCCGGAACGGCCGACATTAAGGCGCTTTGCCGACGCGCAGGCAGCATCAAGCGAACGACCGCTCGCGACCCCATAGCGGCCCCGCTGCAGAAGTGCTTAACTTCAGCGATGAACCGCTGGGTTTCCTATTCTATCGTTTTTCCGGTCCTTGCGGCGCTGGCGCTGCTTAGCGGTTGCCATCGGCCCACTTCCGATCCCGTGAAGCTGACGGCGATTGAGACAGAAGCAGTAGCTTTGATGGCGATGCATCCCGCGACGCCTCCCCGGCACTATACGCGAGTTCCGAAGAACCAATGGCCTGCCACCATCGCAAGCCTTCAGCCGGAACTCGTCACGGTGCACAAATGGGGCGTCGATGTCCTCATCAAACCCCATTTCGATGGAGGATGGGGCTATCACATCGTCAGACAAAGGCGTGATCTCCCAATGCTCGATGAGTGCTATTTAGAGGTCAGCCATGGCGTGTTCTGGCACGGCCCGTGTTGATTTGCCGACGACCGCTTTCTACCCAATTCCGGTCGTCTGATCGCTGAACGAGATCGAGCAAGCAGACGGTCCGCTGCCGCGGCGCTTACGCCGACCTCGCGACGACTGCAATGAAGGCGCTAAGCTGACACGCCGGTTCGCCGATCGGAACGGCCGCTATCCCATCGAGGTTTCCAAAAGCCGCTGTTCCGGATCGTCCGACATAGCGACCATTAATCGTTGGTAGCCGTGGTGTCTGACCTCACGATCTCTGCTGCCGCAATGAGCGTCCCAGCATTTGCGACCTGCCCCCGCATGACCGCGAGCTCCGGTACCGTCGGCGGCCTGTCGGCGATGAGCCGCAGGGTGTCGATATCCTCGATAATCATCGCCGCCATGGTGGCGAGTTGGCTCGCAAGCTGGTCCTGGTCTGTCATGCCGACAGCAAGGCTTGAGCCGGGGTGGAAGTCCACCACCAGCTTTTGACCCAGATGTCCGGATCCGACTAGACTTCGTGCCGTCATCGAGCATTGCTGTTGCCGCGGCGCTGATGTCGCGGCCCTGGGGGAGTGCGGCTCACCGGGGCTTGGGGTCGTGGAAGACCGCCATGGTGGCGGTTGCCCACGGAGACTGTGATCATGACCGAGATTGCCGTGCCCACCCCTCGTCGCCGCCTCAAGCCGGCGCCTGTCGAGCCCACCACCAAAGCCGCTCTGGTCCGTGACCTGCTAGCGCGCCCGCGGGGCGCCACCCAGGCCGAGGTCAGCGAGGCTACCCGGTGGCTACCCCACACCGTGCGGGCTCATCTCTCAGGCCTGCGCAAGCGCGGTCACATGATCAGCAAGACAGCGCGTAAAGACGGTGAGACTGCCTATCGGCTGGAGCGTGGGGCATGAACCTCGCTGAGGACCTGGTAAGGCTGAAGACCATGTCCCCCGTGCAGTTGCGCGCTAAATGGGAAGTGGTGGTCCGTTCGCCTGTGCCGAAGGTCAGCGACGGCATGCTGCGCATGGCGCTTGGCTATGAGCTTCAAGCCCAGGCGCTGGGCGGGCTATCCCGCGAGGCCCGTCGCGTGCTCGACGAACGGACGAGTGGACGGCGGCGCACAATGCCAGTGTCACCCGGCACCCGACTCGCTCGAGAATGGAACGGCACCGTCCATATTGTCACGATCGCCGAAGATGGGGGCATTCTCTGGAATGAACGTCGTTGGCGCAGCCTCAGCGAGGTTGCCCGTGCAATCACCGGGACACGATGGTCAGGGCCGTTGTTCTTCGGCCTCAAAGAAGGTCAGGCTCGATGAGCAAGGTGCGCTGCGCCATCTATACCCGTAAGTCGAGCGAGGAGGGGTTGGAGCAGGATTTCAACTCGCTCCATGCTCAACGCGAAGCCTGTGCCGCTTATGTTATGAGCCAGGCGAGCCACGGCTGGTCGCTGCTCCCAGATCATTATGACGATGGCGGGGTTTCGGGCGGGACGCTCCAGCGCCCCGCCCTTCAGCGCCTGCTCACCGACATCAGCGCAGGCAAGGTCGATATCATTGTCGTCTACAAGATCGATCGCCTGACGCGTTCACTGATGGATTTTTCGACACTTGTTCAAGCGTTCGACACTGCCAGCGTCTCATTCGTCTCGGTGACGCAGTCATTCAATACCACCACCAGCATGGGACGTCTGACGCTCAACATGCTGTTGTCATTTGCTCAGTTCGAGCGCGAGGTCACCGCGGAGCGCATCCGCGACAAGATCGCTGCCTCGAAAGCCAAAGGCATGTGGATGGGCGGTGTTCCGCCCATCGGCTACAAGCCGGCCGGGCGCACCCTTGAGATCATCGACGACCATGCCGCTACCGTGCGGCTGATCTTCGAACGCTATCTCGAACTCGATTCGGTTCGCGAACTGCAGCAGAATCTGACAGCCAAACGCATCTTTACCCCCGTTCGTCACACCGCCAACGGACGCAAGTTCGGAGGCATTCCGTTCAGCCGAGGCCAACTCTACCCGATGCTCAACAACCGCATCTATCTCGGCGAGATTGATCATAAGGGCAAAATCTACCCAGGACAGCATCCCGCGATCATCGCTCGAGAGCTCTGGGATCGGGTACAACAGAAGCTTGTTGACCGGACAAACGCTCCTCGCGCCAAGCCGCGGGCTGCCCATCCCAGCCTCCTCGCTGGATTGGTGTTTGATCCTGAAGGGCAGGCAATGGTTGCGGCTCACGCCTGCAAAGGGACGCGACGATACCGCTACTATGTGAGCAGAGGTCTCCAGCATCGCCATGAGCAGCTTGAGGGGCCGGGCCTCCGCATCCCTGCCCGCGAGATCGAAAGCGCGGTGATCGAACGGCTTTCCAGTGCGCTCAGCGAACCGCTGACATTTCTCGTCAACGCCGACCTGCCGCTCGATGGCATTGACCTTGCGACGATACAGTTGAGATCAGGCAAGTTGGCCACGCAGATTCGGCTGGGCCAATCTGAGATCATCCGTCCATTCATTGCGGCGGTTCGCATCGATGCCGAGAACGCACGTTTACAACTGTCCGCAGCGGCGATCGCTACTGCCTTGGGTATCCACATTTCCAATGATGATCGGTTGATCGACCTCCATCTGGATGCGAAATTGTCCCGATCCGGAAGGGCAATGCGGCTGGTCCAGGCCGATGGGCAGCGCACAGGCGGGGCGGCTGTAGACGAATCGTTGATAAAATTGATCTCCAAGGGGCGGGGCTGGTGGATTCGCCTGAAAGCGGGCGATATTCACGTCGCAGCGCTTGCGCGCGAGGCGGGTGTCTCGCGATCCTACCTCTCGAACGTTCTTCGTATGGCCTTTCTCTCTCCACGCCTTGTGGAAATGATCGTTGCAGGAAAACAGCCCGCTGGACTGACCGCCCAGCAACTGATGCGAATGAGCATTCCGATTTGCTGGCATGATCAACTCGCCCTCACCGACCCGCGGTCGCCAGCGCCTGCTCCAAAAGACGCTTAGCCGAATGGGCGAAGCTGACGCCCGAACTCCTCAGCTTCCATTCAGCTGGAAACCTGCCGGCTCAACCATGGCATGGCTGCTTCGGTCTCCCCATAACTTAGCGGAGAGTTGGGCCTTAGGCCGAGTGTCAACCACTGCGGAGCCCGACGGAGAAAGGACCCGAAACCTCAGAGAAGCTACTCCACCTTCGT
Organism: Sphingomonas sanxanigenens; assembly: GCA_037190805.1. Taxonomy (GTDB): domain Bacteria; phylum Pseudomonadota; class Alphaproteobacteria; order Sphingomonadales; family Sphingomonadaceae; genus JBBCJR01. The sequence continues at coordinate 85,378 of JBBCJR010000007.1, forward strand.
TCTCTGTGGTTGACGATCACACGCCGCGGCCCGCAAATCTGCGCGGTTTTAGGGACAGCCCCCGAAATCAACATACACTCACGGACTTGGTGGCTGGCAAGCAGTCATTCGAACCTTCGCATGACACAGGCCTCGCAACCCCCGGACAGCGCCCGACTAAATTGCTCCATTTCCAATCGGAGAATAGCGCACCCCAGATCCACCGCTGAACCCCTCGGCGTCAACCACGGAGAACGTCATGCGATGGTTCGAATCTCTTTCGGGCATTTAAATATTTTCATTGCAAAACAATGACTTACTGGCTGGGGCGGCAGGATTCGAACCTGCGCATGCCGGTACCAAAAACCGGTGCCTTACCGCTTGGCTACGCCCCAACAGGTGGGCGCTTATAAACCGGATTGGCCGGGTTGGAAGCCCTCCGCGCGATCGGCGCGCACACCGACGATCAGGGTGATGAGGTAGCCGGCCGCGGTCAGCGCCAGCATTGCCACGGTCAGTTCGGGCATCACAAGGGCGATGACATTGGGAACGCTGACGAGCAGAAGATAGACGACCAGCCCCCCGGGCCAGCCCCAGCGATGGGCGAGATGATGATGATAATGATCCCGGTCGGGCGCGAATGGAGACCGGCCGCGGCTGACCCGCACGGTGATCAGCCTTATGGTGTCGATCACCGGCACGGCGAACAGCAGGGCGATCCGATCCGCCGGCAGAAGGTCGAAGGCATGGCTATAGGCGTAGATGCCGGCCAACCCCACCAGAGCCGACAAGGCGTAGCTGCCGCTGTCGCCCAGAAACAGCCGGCTGGTCATGTTGAACGGCAGCAGCGCGGCGAGAGCGCCGATCACCGCCGCCAGCACCGGCTGCGCTCCGGCGCCGATGCTTGGAAACAATATCACCATCCACAGCAATGACAGGCTGATCACTAGTCCGTTCTTGCCGTCGGCCATATTCACCGCGTTGAGCAGTCCAACGAGGCAGATCAGCGTGAACACACCGCTGAAACCACCCAGAAGGATCAGGTGATCGGCGGTGCTGAACCTCAGAAAATCGAGGGCAAAATCCGGGGAAGCCGCAACCATCGCCGCAAGCACGACGATGCCGCCGGCAAGCCGGAAACGGGCGCTGAGGCCGAAGCGGTCGTCGGCCATGCCGACAAGCCCCATAGTGATCACGCAAACCCCGAGCCAGGTGAGGTGCTGGCTCACCGGCCGATCGACCCCGGCCTGGGCAAGCGCCAGTCCGACCCCGATCAGAGTTGCCGTGATGACGGCAAGCCCTCCGACCAACGGAGTAACGCCCGCATGGCGCTTGCGTCCGCCCAGAACGTCGGGAAAATCCAGCAGGCCAAGCCAGTGCCCCAGCCGATTCGCTCCGAAGCCGACGGCTCCTCCGACACATAGGCCGCAGGCAAGCGCCAGAAAGATTGTGACATGAACAGACATGGACGACTCTCTAGCGAGGAGCAGTCAACCGGGCGAGAGGCAAGATTGTCTGCTGGCGCGGCTTCGGCTACCGCCTCGCTGACGGCGTATCGACGCGTCGTCTTCCGTTTCCTTTTTCCAAGGAATGCTTTCGATGCCGACAACCCTTGTCACCGGCGCGGCCGGCTTCATCGGACGCCATGTCGCCGATCATCTTCTGGCACGCGGCGAAACCGTGATCGGCATCGACAATCTGAACGATTATTATTCGGTCCAGCTGAAACGCGACCGTCTCGCCGATCTCACGGCGCGTTACACGGACTTCCGCAACATCGAGGTCGATTTCGGCGATGGAAATGCCCTCGATCGCGCCCTTGAAGGGGTCGCGTTCGACCGCATCGTCCACCTCGGCGCACAGGCCGGCGTTCGTTATTCGATAGAGAACCCCCGCGCCTACGTTCATTCGAACCTCAGCGGCCATGTCAACCTGCTGGAGGTGGCGCGAGCGCGGCGGGTGGGGCACATGGTCTATGCGTCCTCGTCATCCGTCTACGGCGGCAACACCAGCCTGCCGTTCCGGGTCGAGGATCGGGTCGACCGGCCGCTGTCGCTCTATGCAGCGACAAAGAAGGCGGACGAACTGATGAGCGAGACCTACGCCCATCTCTATCGCCTGCCGCAGACCGGCCTGCGCTTCTTCACCGTCTATGGCCCGTGGGGCCGCCCCGACATGGCGATGTGGCTGTTCGCCGAGGCGATCCTGACCGGGCGGCCGATCAAGGTGTTCAACGCCGGCGACATGCGGCGCGATTTCACCTACATCGACGATATCGTCGCCGGCATCATCGCCGCGCTCGACAACCCGCCTCCCGATGACGGTGAGGAAAAGGCGGGCGGCAGCCGCACCCCCCATCGGCTCTACAATATCGGCAACAGTCGATCGGAAGAGCTGACCGCGATGATCGACCTGATCGAGCAGGCCTGCGGGCGCAAGGCGGTGCGCGAACTGCTGCCGATGCAGGCCGGGGACGTCGCCGACACCTTCGCCGACGTCAGCGCCATCGCCAATGATCTCGGCTATGCGCCGACGACACCGATCAGCGTCGGCGTGCCGCGTTTTGTGGACTGGTTCCGGGCCTATAAGGGACTTTAAGAACCGATCCGGGCTTTGCGAAATCAGTAGCTGAGCCCGGCCCTGCGCTCGGTAGCCGGCCTAGGGGACGTGAACAAATTTCTAGTCGGTGAACACCCGCTTCGAAGTAGCACACTGAGGGCTGTGAAAGACCGCAATTGGGTGGAAAGCGGACGCCCGCTAGCTCACACGCCGACGTTCTCGGTGAACGTGCCAAACACGCCCATCACAACTGACAGAGCTAGGGTAGTCAGCACCATTTCACCAAAAGTGAAGTCGGTTCCGGAAACAGCCTCTATGCCAATCATAAGCGGAAATATGATCCATCCGAGAACGAAATACAGAGCACCCCGCTTCGGGTTGAAGTTCCATGTCTTCTGTGGGAAATTTTTCCGGTCATAGAAGGTAGCAAATAGCGATGCGCATAATGCCAGGGCATAAGCCAACCTCCATCCTATCCCCCACTCGTCTTGCGAAATCTCTGGCACGTAGCGGCTAGCCAAACCGAGCACCAGGAGCAGTCCAAGCGCGAGGGAACCCATAAGTTTGCGCCTGTTCAAGCCATTCATCCCATAGTGACATCTTAGCCAAGGTCGCACCACAAACGAATGTCCGCAATGGGGCCGTCTCCGGACAGTCCGATTTCCACGGAGCCCAGTGGGCAGCGGTCAATCGAATTTGTCCACGCCGTCTAGACACCCCGCCGGATCAGGAAGATCGCATGCTCGGCACCAAGATTGGCGCCACGTGCCGAGCGTACCTGCCCATCGGTCAGGAACCATGCCCTCTCGATCGCCAGGCCGCGATCGACGACGAACGCTTCGAAATCCTTGATCGTCAGCTGGTGAATATTGGGCGTCTCATACCAGCTGAGCGGCAGAACGTCCGTCACCGGCATCCGGCCCGTCGTGAGCAGCGCCAGCCGAATGCGCCAGTGGGCGAAGTTGGGGAAAGACACAAAGGCGCGCGGGGCGATGCGCAGCATCTCCGTCATTACCCGGTCGGGCGCGCGGGTGGTCTGAAGGGTCTGGCTGAGGATCGCATAATCGAACGTGTCCGACGGATAGTCGGCGAGGTCGGTGTCGGCATCGCCCTGCACCACCGCCAGCCCGCGCGCCACCGCGGCCGCGACGCCCGCGCGACTGATCTCGATCCCGCGCGCGTCCACGCCCTTGCGGTCCCTCAGCGCCGCCATCAAGGCGCCGTCACCACAACCGATGTCGATGACACGCGCCTCTGACATCACATGATCGGCGATGATCGCGAGGTCGGAGCGAAGACCGGCGGTGTTCATGCGCTTTCCCCGGCCCTCAGAAATCCGTCGATCACCCGGCTCATCTCCGGCGCGTCGAGCAGGAAGCTGTCATGGCCGAAACCGCTGGAGATTTCGACGAAGCTGACCTTCGCGTTGGCGGCGATAAGGCCGTGGACGATCGCCCGCGACTCGGTGGTGGGATAGAGCCAGTCGCTGTCGAAGCTGATGACGCAGAACCGCGTCTGCGTGCCGCGAAAGGCATTGGCCAGCCGCCCGCCATGTTCCTCGGCCAGGTCGAAATAATCCATCGCCCGGGTGATATAGAGGTAGGAATTGGCGTCGAACCGGCTGACGAAGCTCAGTCCCTGATGACGCAGATAGGATTCGACCTGAAAATCGGCATCGAACCCCCAGCTGACGGCATCGCGACTTTGCAGCCGGCGGCCGAACTTCTCCGTCAGGCCGGCTTCGGACAGATAGGTGATATGCGCTGCCATGCGCGCGACGGCGAGACCTGCCGACGGCGGCTCGCCATCGGCATAATAGTCGCCGCCCCGCCAGCGCGGATCGGCCATGATCGCCTGACGACCGACCTCGTGGAAAGCGATATTCTGGGCCGAATGACGCGCCGCGGCGGCGATCACGACCGCTGCCTCGACCCGATCGGGAAAGGTCGCCGCCCACTCAAGCACCTGCATCCCGCCCATCGAGCCGCCGACCGCCGCCTTCAGCCGCGCCACGCCGAGATGATCGAGCAGCATCGCCTGCGCCCGCACCATGTCTCGGATGGTGATGACCGGAAAGCGCATTGCGTAGGGGGCAGCAACCGCGGGATCGACCGACGCGGGCCCGGAGCTGCCCATGCAGGACCCGAGGACATTGGCGCAGATGATGAAATGCCGCGCCGGATCGATGGGTTTGCCCGGTCCCACCATGCGCGTCCACCAGCCGGGCTTGCCGGTAATCGGGTGGGTCGAAGCGACATGCTGATCGCCGGTCAGCGCGTGGCAGATCAGGATCGCGTTGCCGCCATCGGGCGCCAGCGCGCCATAGGTTTCGTAAGCGATGTCCACCGGTCCGAACGGCACGCCCGAATCGAGCCGCAGAGGCCCGTCGAGACGCACGCGCCGATCAAGGCCGAACCTCAGGTCGTCAGTCATTGGCTGCTGGATAGGGATTGCGGGCGCTAGGTTCAACTGGTGCAGTACATCCGCTTGCCAACGGACACGCTTGCCGCCAAGACCCGCAGATCATGACCGCTCCCGCTCCCAAGCCCTGGATCGACGCGATCGCGCCTTATGTGCCCGGTCGTTCCACCACCGACGATGGCCGCAAGGCGGTCAAGCTGTCCTCGAACGAGAGCCCGTTCGGTACCTCGCCCGCCGCCGTCGCCGCCTTCACAGAGGCGGCCGCCGAGCTGGCCCGCTACCCCGACGCTGGCGCCACCGCGCTGCGCGAGGCGATCGCGGCCGCGAACGGCCTCGACCCTGATCGCGTGATCTATGGCACCGGGTCGGACGAGCTGCTCCACATCGCCGCCGGGGCCTTCGCCGGTCAGGGCGACGAAGTGCTGTTCGTGCGTTACGGTTTCTCGGTCTACCCGATCGCGGCGCGCCGGGTCGGGGCGGTTCCGGTGGAAGCGCCCGACCACGACTATGCGACAGATGTCGACGCGCTTATCGCCCATGTCACGCCCCGGACGCGGGTGGTGTTCATCGCCAATCCCAACAATCCCACCGGCACGCATGCCGGACGGGGCGAGATCGCTCGCCTGCACGCCGCCCTGCCCGCCGACTGCCTGTTGGTCATCGACCAGGCCTATGCCGAGTTCCTGGAACCGGAAGACGACGACGGCGGGCTGACGCTGGCGAAAACGGCATCCAACGTGCTGGTCACGCGCACCTTCTCCAAGATCTTCGGCCTCGCCGCCGAGCGCATCGGCTGGGGCTATGGTCCCGCGCCGGTGATCGAGGCGATGCACAAGATCCGCGCGCCCTTCAACGTCACCGTCGCCGGCCAGAAAGCGGCGATCGCCGCGCTCGGCGACACCGGCTTCGTCGAGCGCAGTCGCACCCACAACCGCAAATGGCGGACCTGGCTGGAGGCGGAGATTGCCGCGCTGGGGAACGCCGGCATCCGCGCCGTGCCGTCGAAGGCGAACTTCGTTCTCGTCACCTTTCCCGCCGATGGTCCGCTGACGGGGGAAGCGGCCTATAAGGGCCTGATGTCGGCGGGCTATATCGTTCGCTGGCTGCCGGGTCAGGGCCTGCCCAATGCATTGCGTATCTCGATCGGCACCGAGGACGAGATGACGGGCATGATGGCCGCGCTGCGCGCGCTGGTCGCGGACGCCAGCTGATGCTGCCCTTCGCACGGGTGGCGGTGATCGGCCTGGGACTGATCGGTTCGTCGATGACGCGGGCGATCAGGCACTATATGCCGACGGTTCGGGTCATCGGCCATGACGCCGATCCCGCCGTTCGTGCACGCGCGATCGAGCTGGACCTGGCAGACGACATCGCCGACACCGCTGGCGCGGCCGTGATCGATGCCGACCTGGTGGTCCTGTGCGTACCGGTGGGCGCGATGAAGACCGTCGCCGCCGATATCGCCGACAGCCTGGCACCGGGCGTCGTCGTCTCCGACGTCGGCTCGGTGAAGGCCACGGTCGCCGCCGAGCTGACCGCTGCCCTGCCCGGCATCACCATCATCCCGGCCCATCCCGTCGCTGGCACCGAGCACAGCGGTCCCGACGCCGGCTTCGTGAACCTGTTCCGTAACCGCTGGTGCATCATCACGCCGATCGACGATGCCCACGCCACCGATGTCGAGCGGCTGAAAGCGTTCTGGACCAGGCTTGGCGCCAATGTTGATCTGATGGAGGTTCGCCATCATGATCTGGTGCTGGCAGTGACCAGTCACCTGCCGCACCTCATCGCCTACACGATCGTCGGCACCGCGTCCGATCTGGAAGACGTCACCCGGTCCGAAGTGATCAAATATTCGGCCGGCGGCTTTCGCGATTTCACCCGCATCGCCGCATCCGATCCGACGATGTGGCGGGATGTGTTCCTGAACAACAAAGACGCGGTGTTGGAGATGCTGCAACGTTTCTCCGAAGACATCACCGCCCTCCAGCGGGCGATCCGCTGGGGCGACGGCGACCAGCTGTTCGATCTGTTCACCCGCACCCGCGCCGTCCGCCGCTCGATCGTCGAGCAGGGTCAGGACGATGCCGCGCCCGATTTCGGCCGTACGCACGATTAGGGCGGGCCGCTCGAACGCACAGCGGTAGCCAGCCATAGCTCAACAGCGCGCCTGAACGGAGCGCACCGAGGTGAAGGCTCTTCGGCCTATCTGCACTACGATCGAAACAGGGAACGGCGACAGCGATCGAAGCCGCTGCCGCCGTCCAAGTTCTGCCGGGGCGGAGGCGCCATGGCCCCCGCCCCGGCCGCTATCCCTGCCTCAGTCGACGCTGCCGTGGACCAAGTTGCCGGCCAGGAAGGTCGCCTTGCAGGTCATGTCCTTCAGCTTCGCCGTCGGCGCGGTATAAAGGTCGGTATCCCACACCGCGAGATCGGCATATTTGCCGGGCTCGATCGTTCCGGTCTTCTTTTCCAGGAACACCTGCCGGGACGCCCAATCGGTATAGGAACGCAGCGCGACGTGAATGTCGACGCTCTCCTTCATGCCGAACGGCGTCGGTCCGTTGACGCCCAGCGCCGTCTCGCGCGCCACCGACGACCACAGGCCGTAGCGCGCCGGGATCGGCGTCACCGGATAGTCCGATCCGCCACCCCAGATGATCCCGCGATCGACGAACGTGCGCAACGGCTTCAGGCGCAGCGAACGCTCAGGCCCCAGGTTGCTGGAATAGGTGTCGCCCAGCCACCACATGAATGGCGCCTGCGCTTCCGGATAAGCCGTGTCGTAGGCCTTCTGAAGGCTGGCCATCATATCGATGGCGTGATCGGTCGGCACGTTGTCGTGGATAATCGAATGGCGCAGCTTCAGCCCCGGCTTGGCCTTTTCGACCTCGGCATACTTGTCGACGGTCCAGTCGATGCCACGATCGCCGATCGCGTGGATGCCGATGTGAAGGCCGGCATTGTGATAGAGGTCGACCAGCTGGCTGGCCACATCGGGGGCGATCACCGGATAGCCCTTGTTGCCGACGTCGTGGCCGTGGAAATCCCTGCTCCAGTCATCATGCATCCAGGCGGTGCGGGCGCCGCCGCTGCCGTCGAGACCGATCTTGATACCGCCGGAGATCAGATGGTCGTCGCCGGTGTCGGTGGTGGGATGGGTAATCGGCGCAATGCGAGTTATCAGTTCCTGCGCCTCGGCGACGGTGCCGGGGGTCCGCCACAGCGCGAACACCCGGACGGGCAGCTTGCCTTGGGCCAGGACCGCCTTGTAGGCATCCCAGGTCGGCTGGTGGATGCCGGGATCCTTGATCACCGTGACGCATTCGCTGGCATAATCCTGAGCCGCGCCCATGATGCCAGCCTGGAGCTGCTCAGGCGTGGTTTCCGGAATCAGATTGCGGAGCAATCCCTGCGCGGTTTCCTTGAAAACGCCGGTAGGCGTACCGTCAGGATTGCGATCGATCGTCCCGCCCGCCGGATCCGGCGTGTCCTTGGTGATTCCCGCCAGCTTCATCGCGGCGGTGTTCGCGGTACCGTAATGCCCCATGGTGTGCGACACGAACACGGGATTGTTCGGCGCGACTTCGTCCAGATCACTGGCGAGGATATAGCGGCGCTCATCCAGCTTGCCTTCATCCCAGCCCTGGCCCTTCACCCACTCGCCGGGGCGGGCCTGCGCGACCTTTTCCTTCACCATCCGTTTGACGTCGGCCATGTTCTTGACGCCGGGATAGGCGAGGTTGACCTGATACAGGTCCTGAACCCCGCCCATCGCCATGTGGGCGTGCGTGTCCATCAGGCCCGGCGTCACCGTCATGCCCTTGAGGTCGACCTGCTTGGTCGCCGGACCCGCCAGCTTCGTGATATCCGCCGTGCTGCCGACGGCTGTGATCTTGCCGCCGGAAACAGCGATGGCCTGAGCGACGCTGTCCTTCGCGTCGACGGTCAGCACCTTACCGTTCAGTAGGATCATGTCGGGCGCCTGGGCGGCCGCCATCCCGCAGAGCGTGGTGGCCATGAGGGCCGTGACGCCCAGCTTGACCTTTCTCGAAATCGGCATTTCTTTCCTTCCCCGCTAGAAAATGAGCCGTTTTTTCCGACTCTCTTGGATATCCGCACAGTCTAGTACGTCGTTATGGCAGCGCAACAGCGTTTGCCAGGCGACGCGGGAGGACGGCGGATCCGGTCGGAATTGACGCCCCCCATCCACCTCGCCGATGATGGCAACCATCTGCTGAATCGGCAGGCGGAAAAGGACGACCCGGCTATGGATCATCCGGTTGTCAGCTGACAGGTAAACGCTTGTGGGATCATCCATATCATTTCCCGACATCGTCGGTCTGGTCGGAGTGGCGGCATTTGTCACGGCATACGCCCTGCTTCAGCTGAACAAGCTCGGAAGCTCTGACAGGCGATATCTGCTTCTGAACGGGCTCGGCGCCGTCCTAGTCTTGGTGTCGCTTTTCTACAGCTTCAACCTTCCCTCATTTATCACGCAGATTCTGTGGCTGATATTCACTGCCGCCGGCTTCTGGAGATCTCGCTCCTCACTGTAGGCGCGCGCCGCCCGAGAGAAATTGCACGAAGGCATGCGTCTGGCAGACGACGCAATAGATCGAGTGTCGGGACGGGAGATGTCTAACCAAGGGCACGGATTAGACAAAAGAAGGCGCAAGTGATTGATTTACTTATCACGGCAAGGGCGGGTGGTGGAGCTGAGGGGAATCGAACCCCTGACCTCTGCAGTGCGATTGCAGCGCTCTCCCATCTGAGCTACAGCCCCGCGCCCTCGGCAGAGGCGTCCCTATAAGAGCCGTCGACAGCGTATGCAACGGGAAAGCCACGGGCGATGAATCGCCTCCACGGCCGGCCGTGTTGGACAGCTGCCGGGGAACCAGCCGCCCCCATAAATGGTTTATTGGAACGTGTTACGTGGGCACCGATGGCGCTTTCGCCGGCGGGGCACGCGGCACGAAATCCGCATCACCGAGGAGAATTGTCATGGCTTATGACCGTTTCGGTCGCGATCCGGGATATGATCGCGGCGGCTATCGCGACCATCAACAGGAACGCCGCATGCGACGCGGCTATTCCGGTCCTGATGCCAGATATGGCGAGACCTACGACAGGGATGAGCGAGGCTTTATCGACCGCGCCTCGGACGAAGTTCGCTCCTGGTTCGGAGACGAGGAAGCGGATCAGCGGCGGCGGCTCGACGATCGCTATGACGAGCGCGCCGAGCGCCGCTATTATGGCGATTACAGCAACCGCTGGAGCGAGCATGATTTCGACCAGGCGCGGGAGCGGATGCAGGCCAACCCTTTCAATCAGGGCCGGGGCTATGATCCCGACGCGCTGATGAACCGCGATCGGAATATGTCGAACCGACGCCGCCGCAATCCCGGCGACGATAATTACGGTTCGTGGCGGGATCGGCAGATGGAGGCGTTCGACCGCGACTATGACGATTATCGCCGCGAACGGCAGAGCACGTTCGACAGCGATTTCGCAGCCTGGCGGACGACACGCGAGGGACAGCGCCAGTCGCTCGGCAAGGTGCGGGAGCACATGGACGTCGTCGGATCCGACGGCGAGCATGTCGGCACGGTCGACCATGTCCGTGGCGATCGCATCAAGCTGACCAGGAACGACAGCGATGCCGGTGGCCACCACCACAGCATCCCCTGCGGCTGGGTGTCGACGGTCGACACAAAGGTGACGCTCAACCGGCCGGCAGACGACGTCAAGCAGGGCTGGCGTGACGAGGATAGCGGGAATGGCGACGAGGACCGTGGCGCCCACATCCTCAATCGGAGCTTCGCCGGAACGTATTGACCGGCGAGCGGACTGACGAAAAGGCGCGGTCGGCGACGGCCGCGCCTTTTTCGATGCCCATCAACGACCCGTTGCACCTGTCGGCGGGGTCGGGCATTGGCCTTGCTATATCAACCATGGAGCGTCCAGCCATGCCCAGCCGTCCCCCGTTTCGTGCCGATCATGTCGGCAGCCTGCTGCGTCCGCGCTATCTTCTCGAAGCTCGGGAGCAGGCGAGGAAGGGCGAGATCGACCGTGCCGGGCTGGCCGAGGTCGAAGACCGCGCGGTGCGCGAAATCATCGCCTTTCAGGAAGATGTCGGCCTCAAGGGCGTCACTGACGGCGAGGCGCGGCGCGCATCGTGGCACATGGACTTCCTCTACCAGATCGGCGGGGTCGAAAAGGAGACCTCGGACCTGTCCGTGCGCTTTCACAATCAGGGCGGTGATATCGAGTTCACGCCCTCGGCGCTGGCGGTACGCGACAAACTGTCGCTGCGTTCGACCATCTTTGAACGCGATTTCCTGTTCCTGAAGGACAATGTGTCGTCCGGATCGACACCGAAGCTGACCATTCCGTCGCCGTCGATGATGCATTATCGTGGCGGCCGCGACGCGGTCAGCGAGACCGTCTATCCCGACATGGACCTGTTCTACGCCGATCTCAGCCGCGTCTATGCGGAAGAGATCGCGGCGCTGGGCAAGGTCGGCTGCACCTATCTTCAGCTTGATGACACCAGCCTCGCCTATCTGAACGATCCCGAGCAGCGGAAGATGATCGGCGAGCAGGGCGGCGACCCCGAAAAGCAACACCTTATCTACATCAAGCTGATCAACGAGGCCGTGAAGGCAAAGCCCGCCGACATGACCATCACGACCCATCTTTGCCGGGGCAATTTCCGGTCGAGCTGGGTTGCTTCAGGCAGCTACGATTATGTGGCAGATGCACTGTTCAACGAATTGAATATCGATGGTTATTTCCTCGAGTTCGACGATGAGCGCTCTGGCGGATTCGAGCCGCTGCGCCTGCTGCCCAAGGGGCACAAGCGTGTCGTCCTGGGTCTCGTCACCACCAAGCGCGGCGAACTGGAGCAGCGCGACGAGATCCTGCGCCGGATCGAGGCGGCGTCAAAATTCGCCCCGCTCGACCAGCTCTGCCTCAGCCCGCAATGCGGCTTTTCTTCGACCTATGAGGGCAACGACATCACCCTCGACCAGCAGCGCGCCAAGCTGGCAATGATCGTCGACATTGCGAAAGAGGTCTGGGGCGAGCTGTAAGATTCGATCCACAGGTGTCGGAACGGGGGGGAAGCTCGCTTCCCCCACCCTCACGCAGTAGCGGCATCGAGCCCTGACTTATCGACCCATTCGGGAAAGAAGGCCGGCTCACGGTCGGACCAGCCCGGCGCGGTCACCACCGCCTCCGGCATGGTTTCCAGCATCGCCTTCCTCAGCTGCGGATCCAGCGAGGGCAGCATCGCCGCTGCCGCGAAGGCCCCCGGGAGCCAGGGCCTGACCCTGGCGCTCAACAGCCGTTCGTAGAGGAAGCGATAGGCGGCGAAGCCCGACAGCCGCCCCTGACCGAGATCGAATCCGGTGAGCACGACCAGGCGATCGAAAAAGCCCAGCAATTCGGCGTGGTCGGCTGTCTCCGGCAGGTGCGCCCGAATGTCGGACAGCAAGCCATATATGCGGGCCTGCCCGCGGATCGCCGATGCCTCCACCATGTCGCGCGACCAGGTAGCGATGGCATTGCCGCGTCCCAGGCCGATATCGAGCGAACGGCGGATATAGCGCTGCGTCGCTGGCGGAAAGCCGGCAAACTCGCGCATTTCCCGAAGGGTGGCGGTCCCTTCGTTCGACCGGCCGATATGGGACATCGAACCCGCTCCTTGATTCAGTGCATGCCGACCATCCCATGAGGATGATTTCGACGGGATGAATAGCGCCGTCCGTCTGGCGGTTCTCCGCGGGTTGTGACTTGCAGGCACCGCCAGCCGGACTAATGTGATCACGTATAAGCGGAGGGAGAGATTGATGAGCGGAGACGAGGAGATGTTCGCGGTGCCCGATGCCTGGGTGGGCAGGGCCAAGGTGGATGCCGCCACCTATCGCGCGCTCTACGACCGCTCGCTGGCCGACCCGGAAGGGTTCTGGATAGAACAGGCGGGCCGCCTCGACTGGTCGACACCCCCGAGCGAGGCGGGCCGCTCCTCATTCGATGAGGCGGACTTCGGCATCAGCTGGTTCGCCGACGGACAGCTCAACGTCGCCGCCAACTGCATCGACCGCCATCTCGCCGAACGCGCCGAGACAACGGCGATCATCTGGGAGCCCGATGATCCCGCCACCCCGCCCCGCCACATCAGCTATGCCGAGCTTCATCGGGAAGTCTGCCGGTTCGCCAATGTCCTGAAGGGCCAGGGCGTCGGCAAGGGCGACCGGGTAACGCTCTATCTGCCGATGATCCCCGAGGCGGCGTTCGCCATGCTCGCCTGCGCGCGGCTGGGCGCGATCCATTCGGTGGTCTTCGGCGGCTTCTCGCCCGAGGCGCTGGCCGGGCGCATCACCGACTGCGACAGCAAGGTGGTGATCACCGCCGATCAAGGGCGGCGCGGCGGCAAGTCGGTGCCACTGAAGGCCAATGTCGATGCCGCGGCAAAGCTGGTCCACTGCCTGGAAGCGGTCATTGTCGTTCGCACCGGCGCCGGCGACATCGCGATGACGGAAGGCCGCGACCACTGGTATCAGGACCTTGCCGCCACCGTGTCTGAAGACTGCCCAGCCGAGCCGATGGGCGCGGAAGACCCGCTGTTCATCCTCTACACCTCCGGCTCCACGGGGAAGCCGAAGGGCGTGCTCCACACCACTGGGGGCTATCTGCTGTGGGCCAGCCTGACCCACGAGCTGGTGTTCGATTATCGCCCCGGCGACATCTACTGGTGCGCGGCGGACGTGGGTTGGGTCACGGGGCACAGCTACATCGTCTATGGTCCGCTCGCCAACGGCGCGACGACGCTGATGTTCGAGGGCGTTCCCAACTGGCCGACGCCGTCCCGGATCTGGGAGGTCGTCGATCGCCACCAGGTTAACCAGCTCTATACGGCCCCGACCGCCCTGCGCGCCCTGATGCGCGAAGGCGACGACTGGGTCAGAAAGACCAGCCGCGCATCGCTCACGGTGCTCGGCAGCGTCGGCGAGCCTATCAATCCCGAGGCGTGGCGCTGGTATCACGACATCGTCGGCGACGGCCGTTGCCCGATCGTCGACACCTGGTGGCAGACCGAGACCGGCGGCCACATGATCACTCCCCTGCCCGGCGCCACGGCGCTGAAGCCAGGATCCGCCACCCACCCCTTCTTTGGTATCGAGCCGCAGTTGATGGACCCCGAAGGCCGGGTGCTGGAGGGCGAGGTAGCCGGAAACCTCGTCATCGCGCGCTCGTGGCCCGGGCAGATGCGGACCATCTACGGCGACCATGCACGATTTTTCGAAACCTATTTCTCCACCTATCCGGGCAAGTATTTCACCGGCGACGGCTGCCGCCGCGACGCCGACGGCTATTACTGGATCACCGGCCGGGTCGACGACGTGATCAACGTCTCGGGCCATCGCATGGGCACCGCGGAGGTGGAGAGCGCCCTCGTCCTCCACGCCAAGGTGGCCGAAGCGGCCGTCGTCGGCATGCCACACGACATCAAGGGTCAGGGCATCTACGCCTATGTGACGCTGAACGCCGGCGAGGCGCCGTCCGACGATCTGCGCCGCGAACTGGTTCAGTGGGTGCGGGCCGAGATCGGGCCGATCGCGACTCCCGACGCCATCCAGTTCGCATCGGGCCTGCCGAAGACCCGGTCGGGCAAGATCATGCGCCGCATCCTGCGCAAGATCGCCGAAGGCGACGTGTCGACGCTCGGCGACACCTCGACCCTCGCCGATCCAGCGGTGGTCGACGAACTGATCGAAGGCCGGCAAGGATAAGTTCTATCGGCGGCGGTTCATTGATAAAGGTTTAGGGAAGTGCGGCCTAAGGCAGGCCACACAACCGATCATGAGTCGTTGATGCGCCCCGACGGACCAGCCACGGCAGATACTGATCGCGGCGCCTTTCAGCTCGATATCCACGCCTTCCGCGCGCTGGCGATCAGTTTCATCGTCATCATGCACAGCCTGGAGCTGGGCGACTGGACCCATCGGCCGGTCGCCTATGCCCTGATCAACACCTTCTTCGGATCGATGTCGATCCTGTTCTTCTTCATTTCCGGCTATCTGTTCCAGCATCTTTCCGGCCGCTTCCGGTATCAGCGCTATCTGAAGCGCAAGGCGGCGGTGGTGATCCTGCCCTATCTGATCATCTCGATCCCCGCGATCATCGTCGCGGAATGGTTCATCCCCGAGGAAGGGATGTGGTCCTGGTTCAGCGACCTTCCCCGCATCGAGCAGATCCTCATCTTCTATCTGACCGGAAAGCATCTCGAGCCGTTGTGGTTCGTGCCGACGGTGGTGTTGATCTATCTCATGGCGCCGGTGCTGCTGAAGATCGACCGCATCCCGCGCGGCTACTGGATATTGGTGCCGCTGATCGCGATCAGCCTGGTTATCGGCCGCGACGGGCCGACCGGCCCCCTTCACAAGGCGATTTACATGCTGCCCGCCTATGTCGCGGGCATGGCCGTCAGCCGCTATCGCGAACGGGTTCTGGCGCTGAGCGCCCGCTATCTCTGGCTGCTGTTGCTGGCGGCGGTGGGGCTTTATCTGCTCATCCTTCTGGCCAATCCCCTGGCCGGCACCCAGTTGCTTCTCAAGCTGGCGATGTGCCTGATCATCCTCACCCTGTTCAGCCGGATCAAGCATGTGCCACCGCTGGTCAACGAGATCGCCCATCTCAGCTTCGGCATCTATTTCCTTCATGGCTATTTGCTGGCCGCGACCCGCCTGCTGTTCATGATGACCGCAGGAACGCCGACGCCGATCGAAGGCAGCCTGCCCCTGATCCTGATCGCGGGGACGGTGACCCTCTTTGCCACCCTGTTTATGGTTCGTGTTGCAAAACGGATACTGGGATGGCGGAGTCGTTACGTCATCGGGGCCTGATCCACCCTCTGCCTATTTCATTCCGACCCCGATCTGGCCTAGGCCGAAAGCAATCAAGCCAGAACCCGCCGGAGGTCCCATGCGTCTCGTGTCCATCGCCCTGCCCGCTCTTGCGTTCTTCGCGGCGCCGGCTCTGGCTCAGGCCGCGCCGGACGACGACACCAACCTCATCGTCGTCACCGGCGCCGGCCTGCCGGCCGCGACGGGCGACAGAGCCTATAGCGTCGTCACCATCGGACGCGAACGGCTGGAAGGGGTCGCGTCGGGCCGGCTGGAGGACGCACTGCGCGACGTATCCGGCTTCGGCCTGTTCCGGCGCTCGGACGCGCGCTCGGGCCATCCGACCAGCATGGGGGCGACACTACGGGGCCTGGGCGGCAATGCCTCCAGCCGCGCGCTGCTGCTGCTCGACGGCGTGCCGCAGGCAGACCCTTTCGGCGGCTGGGTGGCATGGCCGGCCTATTCCCCGATGCGCCTCGGCGCGGCGCGGGTGACACGCGGCGGCGGCACCGGCGCCAACGGTGCCGGCGCGCTGGCCGGCACCATCGAACTGATGAGCGCCGGCCCGGCCGATCTCGCGCCGCTATGGGGCGCAGTCGCCTATGGCAGCCGTGACAGCGTCGACGCCCAGGCAGGTCTGTCCGGCACCATCGGCGGCGGTTTCGCCAGCGTGTCAGCGGGTTATTCGCGCGGTGACGGTTTCATTCCCGTCATCGCCTCCCAGCGTGGCCCCGCCGACATCGCCGCCGACTATGAGCAATATAGCATCGCGCTGCGCGGCGTCGCGCCGATCGGCGACGACACCGAGCTTCAGGTTGGCGGTCTCGCCTTCGTCGACAACCGCACCCGCGGTACCGCCTTCACCGACAACCGCACAGTGGGCGCGGACGCCAGCCTGCGCCTGGTAGGACGCGGCAATTGGGGCTGGGAAGCGGTCGCCTATCTGCAAAGCCGCCAGTTCGACAGCGGCTTCGCCAGCGTCAACGCTGCCCGCACCGTGGCCAGCCCCACCCTGGACCAATATAATACACCCGCGACCGGCGTCGGCGGACGGCTGGAACTGCGCCCGCCGGTCGGCGAAGCGATCCAGCTGCGTCTGGGCGTCGACGGCCGCGCGACCAGCGGCGTGACCAAGGAATTGTTCACCTTCGTCGCCGGCCAGCCGACGCGGATTCGCAATGCCGGTGGACGCACGACGACGCTGGGCGCCTTTGCCGAAGCCACGGTCGATGCCAGTGACCAGCTGACTCTCACCGCCAGCGGCCGTATCGACCATTGGCGGATCAGCGGTGGCCATCTCAACGAAAAGGTCCTTGCGACCGGCGCGACACTGCCCTCCTCTCAGGATTATGCGGACCGTAACGGCAACGAGCCGACAGCGCGCGCGGGTATCGCCTTCCGCCCGACCGGCGCCATCACCCTGCGCGGTGCCGGCTATATCGGCTGGCGCCTGCCGACCCTGAACGAGCTTTATCGACCGTTCCGGGCCGGCGCGGACCTCACCAACGCCAATCCGGACCTGAAGCCCGAAACCATGCGCGGCGTGGAAGCGGGGGCCGATTTCAATCCCTTCCCCGGCATCCGCTTCGGCGCCACTCTGTTCTGGAACCAGCTGGACGACGCGATCGCCAACGTCACCCTGTCGACCTCGCCGACAGGCGCCGCAACCCGTCAGCGACAGAATATCGACGCGGTCCGCAGCCGGGGTGTCGAACTGGAAGCCGAGGCGGCACTGGGCCAATGGCACCTGCTCGCCTCCTATGCCTATACCGGCGCACGGGTTCGCGCCGATGGACCCGCCCTGGCGCTGGATGGCCTGCGACCGGCCCAGACGCCGCGTCATACCGCATCCACCACCGTGGCCTGGACAGCTTCGCCGGATGGCCCCGGCGCTGCGCTCACTGCCCGCTACGTCGCACCCCAGTTCGAGGATGATCAGAACAACCGCACGCTCGACGATGCGCTGACCTTCGACGCCAGCATCCGGCTGCCGCTGCTTCAGAAGGTGTCACTGGAACTGCGCGGCGAGAATCTGACCGACCGGCGCATCGAGGCCGGCATTTCGGGTGCCGGCCTCGTCGAACGCGCGACACCCCGGACCCTCTGGGTAGGCCTGCGCTACGGCGGTCGCTAGGAATTGATCCACCGTCCGGTCTCAGAACCGGATCGGTGACACCAAGTTACGGAATCCGCGCAAATTACCGGGACACCTTAACGATCCGCTAAGCTTCCCTGCCTAGGTTTCGCTGTCGCAATTCAGAGACGGCCGAAAACCGCATGGCACCCAGGTCGCGAAGTCACGGGACTGTCCCCAACGCCGCCGCCGCGCATCCAATGCGCGCGGCCCGATCATTCGACATGGCTTTGGCCGTCACGCGGGCCGAAAGTCTGCTTGCCTTTGTTCCTGCCCTGGCCGCGGTCGCCGCGATCGGCGCGGTTCTGGTCGTCTGGCTTACCGATGCCATCCTGCCGATGCCCATGCGCCTCGGCTGGGCGGCGCTGGTCATCGGCTGCGCCTGGCTGTCCCAATCCCACGCCGCCCGGTTCACCATCGCGGGCGGGCTCGAGTGGCTGTCCGGTCCACGCCGCTGGTTGATCGTCGGCTGGACAGCGATGACAGCGACATTGTGGATTGCCCTGCCCGCTCACGCCCTGAGCGTCGCCGACGGCGCTGCCAGCGGCGGCCTGATCGGCATGATCCTCATGATCGCCGGCGCGGGCCTGCTGCTGTTCGGGCTGCCGGCTGCCGCGATCGGCTGGAGCGCGATCATCGCCGCCGGTGCCGCCGCCGCTTTATTGACGGCAGATCATGTCGCCCTTGTCCCGCTGTTGGCCGTGCTGGCGATCGAAGTCGTCATGGTCGCGAGTCAATCCTCCCGCATCCGTCACCGCGCCGAGGCAGCCATCCGCGACGGCTTCGACGTCAGGCAGCGGGCGGACATCGCCGCTCATCGCCTCGCCGCGTTCGAGGCGCGCGCGCATGACTGGCTATGGCAAACCGACGCCCGCGGCGCTCTGGTCGAAGCCTCGCCCCGCCTCGCAACGCTGCTCCGCCGGCCAATGCGCGAGTTGACCGGCACGTTCCTGCCCGCTTTGTTCGGGCAGGAAGGCGGTCTTGCCGGCGCCCTCGCGGCAGAAAAGGCGTTCGACGGCCTGCTGATCACCATCCCCGGTCCGGGCGACGAGCGCACGGTATCGCTGACCGGGGAACCGATGTTTGACGAACAGGGGCGGTTCGTTGGCTTTCAAGGCATCGGCGCAGACATTACCCGGCTGACGCGGATGCAGGCGCAGGTCCAGCAGATCGCAGGCATCGACACCCTGACCGGTCTGCCCAGCCGGATGCAGTTGCAGACAATGCTTGGCGAGGTTCTGGCCACCGGGCAGCCCTGTGCACTGATGATCGCCGGCCTCGATCGTTTCAAGCCGGTCAACGACAGCCTCGGGCATGCGACCGGTGACGAAGTGCTGAAGCAGGTCGGCCAGCGACTGGCGGCCGGCGTCGGCAATCTCGGCAAGGTCGGTCGGCTGAGCGGCGATGAATTCGGCATCATCGTCATCGACGCGGCCAGCCGCAAAGCTGTCACCGAGCTTGCCGAACGCCTGATCGGCCGCATGGCGGAGCCGGTCGTTGCCGGCGACCATCGGGTCCGGATCGGCGCCACCATCGGCTGCGCTTTCGGTCCCGTCGACGGCCAGACAGCTGATATGCTGGTTCACCACGCCGACGTCGCCTTGCAGAGCGCGAAGCGCAACGACCGCGGCACCGTCCGCCTGTTCGATCACGAGATGCAGCGTGCGATCGAGGAACGCCTGCGCCTCGAACAGGACCTCAGGCTGGCGCTGAGCAGCGATCAGCTGCGGCTGTTCTATCAGCCCGTGATCGACGCCAGGACGCAGCGGATCGCCGGATTCGAGGCGCTGCTGCGCTGGCAGCACCCCGCGCGCGGCTTCATCTCGCCGGCGGAGTTCATTCCGATCGCCGAGGAAACCGGGCTGATCGTCCCGATCGGCGAGTGGGTGTTGCGCACGGCCTGCCGCGATGCCGCGACCTGGCCCGAAGGGGTCGGTATCGCGGTCAACCTGTCGCCGATCCAGATGCTGAGTCCCCATCTGCCCGGCGTCGTCGCCGAAGCACTGGCCAAGTCGCGTCTGCAACCGGGACGGCTGGAACTGGAAGTAACGGAATCGGTGTTCCTGGGCGATTCCAACGAAGCCCTGACCATGCTCAGGCGCCTGCGCGCCTTTGGCATCGGTATCGCGCTCGACGATTTCGGGACCGGCTATTCCTCGCTCGGCTATCTGAACAAGGCGATTTTCCACAAGCTGAAGATCGACGGATCGTTCGTCCGCGATGCGGGGAAGAAGCCCGAAACCGTGGCGATCATCCGCGCCATTGTCTCGCTGGCGGAAAATTTCGGCATGGCCGTCACCGCCGAATGCATCGAGACGCCAGAGGACTTCGCCCGCATGCGCGAACTCGGCTGCGGGCTCATGCAGGGCTATCTGTTCGGGCGGCCGCTGCCTTATGAAAACGCGGTCGAACTGGTCGGCCTGCGCGGCGACGACCGGCGACGGATCGCGGTCTAAGCCAAGGCCCGGAGCCCGCCCTAACCCGCCCGCCGCTGGTTCAACACTTCATAAGCCATAACCGCCGTGGCCACGGCGGCATTAAGGCTGTCCGCCTTGCCCAGCATCGGGATCTTCACCAACCGGTCGCACGCCGCTTCATAGTCGCGCGGCAGGCCCTGCGCCTCGTTGCCGGTCAGGATGAAGGTCGGCGAAGCGTAACGCTGCGCCTGATAGTCCTGGTCGGTGTTGAGGCTGGTGCCGATCAGCTCGCCGGGTCCGGCGCGCAGCCACGACAGGAAATCATCCCATCGCGCGGTGGCGATACGCTGCGTGAACAGCGCGCCCATCGACGCGCGGACCGCTTCGACCGAGAACGGATCGGCGCAATCGTCGATGAGGATCAGGCCGCCGGCCCCAACCGCGTCGCCGGTGCGCAGCATGGTGCCGAGGTTGCCGGGATCGCGCAGCGCCTGCGCCACCAGCCAGATCGGCGCCGCCGTCCGGTCGAGCGCATCGAGGCCGGTCCTGAGGTCCGAATAGACGCCGAGCACCGCCTGCGGATTGTCCTTGCCTGATAGCTTGTGGAGAATGTCGCGGCTGGTCTCGATCGCCTCTCCGCCCGCCATCTCGGTCGCCGCGATCAGTTTCGCGACCAACGGGTGCGCGCCGCTGTCGGCTGCGAAGATGAGGATATGGGGAACATGGCCGGCGTCCAACGCCTCGGTCAGGATCCTGAGCCCTTCGGCCAGAAACCGCCCCGCCTCGCGCCGGTGGCGCTTTTCGCGCAGCAGGCGCACCTCCTTGATCAGCGGGTTGGAATGGGCAGTGATCAGGCGCGGCATTCAGGCGTCCTTCTGCGGCGGATAAAACGCCGCCGCCGCCGTCATCAACTGGCTGAGGGCAAGACGCCGGGCTGAATCGCGGGGCAGACCAAGCGCCTCGGTGATCGGCTCGCCCAGCAGGCTGTCGCCAAGCGCGGCGAGGGTCAGCGACAAGGTGGCGTTGGCGACGATTTCCGCCGGCACGTCGACCGCCAGTTCCTCCATTAGCGAACGCATCGCCGTCAGCATCGAGGCCAGGCCTTCGGTATCGCGCTGAACGATCATCCAGGTCGCAAGGCTCCCGGCCCCTTCCTTGGCAAAGGCATCGAAGGCGATGTCGACGATCCGCGACGGATCGACCTCACCGCGCCGCGCGCTCTTCACGGCCTCGCCGATGCGGTGCGTGATGTCGCGCGCCATCGCTTCGACCAGCGCCGCATGAAGCCCGCCGACGGTCCCGAAATGATGGAGCAGATTAGCATGGCTTTGCCCCAGCCGGCCGGCCACAGCCTTCAGCGTCACCGCCGCCGGCCCGCCCTCGATCAACAGAGTGCGCGCGGCATCAACGGCGCGCTCGCGGCTCTCCTCAGAAGGCCGCCGTTGACGTTTTACTGACATACTTGTAAGTATCTCGGCCTTGAGTGAAGGGAACTCTATTTTGTCCCATAGCGCGACACCAACCGATCTGGCCATCACTCCCGTCGATGTGCGGTTCGGGCGTGGCGAACACCAGGCCCGCTGGTGGCTGGGCGGCGACCCGGTGGCCACTGCGTTCTTCAACGGGCTGTCCGTCACCTTTCCCAAGGGCGAGGCGTTCTTCATCGACAGCGTGCGTGCCTTCCGCGACGGCACCGGGGCGAAACTGGCCACCGAGATCGCCGCATTCGTCCAGCAGGAGGTGACGCACAGCCGCGAGCATCTGGCGTTCAATCGCCGCGTTGTCGATGCGGGCTATGACGTCTCCTCGCTCGACCGCGCCGTGGATGAGCGACTGGCCTTCATCCGCACCAAGCCCAGGATCGCCGCTCTCGCCGCGACCATGGCGCTGGAGCATTTCACCGCCATCTTCGCCCATGAGCTGCTGGCCAACCCCCGCCATCTGGCCGGAGCGCCCGACAGCGCCAGGGCACTATGGCAGTGGCACGCGATCGAGGAAATCCAGCACAAGGGCGTCGCCTACGATACCTGGCTTCATGCCACCCGCGACTGGCCGCGTGGGAAACGGTGGCGCGTGAAGGCGATGGCGATGCTGCTGGTGACGCGCAACTTCCTGGTCGACCGCGCGCGTGGAATGGCCGAACTGCTCCGCCAGGATGGCTTCGACGGCCCGGGATTATGGGCAAGGATGCTGTGGTACGGTTTTGTCAGGCCGGGCATGATGCGCAGGATCATGGCTGCTTGGCTGGGCTATTTCCTGCCACGCTTCCACCCCTGGAAGCATGACGACCGCGCGCTCGTCGCGCGGGCCATGGCAGACCAACCGGCGGCCGTCCGCGCCGCCGAATGACGGCGCGGACGGCAATCGACCACCGCGATCAGGCGGCGATCAGAGCAGGTTCACGCCGCCCGCGTGGCGTTTCCCAGGCGTCGACGCTCAGACGATAGTCGCGCGCGGCGGTGGCAATGCCCCGCGCCAGGCTGAAGCTCGGTCCGACCCCGGTGGTCACGAAACCCAGCTTTTCGAGGACGCGTCCCGACGCGGGATTGTCGAGGTGATGGCAGGCCGTCACCTCCGTCAGGCGCAGGGAATCGAACCCCATGGCGAGAACGCTGCGCGCCGCTTCGGTTGCGTAGCCAAGGCCCCAATAGGGCCTGGCAATCCAGTAGCCCAGCCGAACCTGCTCGCCGTTGCCGTCGTCCGCGCGTGTCAACGCCGCCCCGCCCACCAGCCGGGCCTGGCCCGCCGTGCGGCGGAACACCAGCAAGGACGGCAAATCGCCAGCCTGCGATGCAGCGAGAAAGGACCGGGCATCCTCCAGACCATAGGGATGGGGCACGCGCGCCAGCATGCGCGCAATGGCCATATCGTTGATCGCCTCGACAAGCGCCGGCGCATCCTCGGCCCAGCCGGGCCGCAGGAACAGACGATTTGTACGCACGAACATGAACTTCCTGCCTCTCTCTACCGCGTTCACGGGGTCTGTTGCCCGCCTTGGCCCTAGCACCGTCCTATGACGGCTGTGGGTCAAGGCACTCGGAGGGAGAAAAGCAAAAGGAGACGGGGGGTTCCCGTCTCCCTCAACGGTCCGTCGCAACGGACCTCGGGCCACCCCCCTGGGGCGACCCAAATGATCGGATCGCCCGCTTTATTCGGCCGCCTCGGCCATGGCATCGACGCTCACATACTTCCGGCTCTGGCGCCCATCATGAAACACGACGCGGCCATCGGCGGTGGCGAACAGCGTGTGATCCTTGCCGATGCCGACATTGCGGCCCGGATAGACGCGCGTGCCGCGCTGGCGGATGATGATGTTGCCGGCGATGACTTCCTGTCCGCCGAACTTCTTCACGCCAAGACGACGACCAGCCGAATCACGACCGTTACGCGACGAGCCGCCTGCTTTCTTATGTGCCATTTCCCGTTACTCCTCGTCGCTCGTTCAGGCCGCCGGAGCCGCTTCGGCGGCCGGCGCCGCGTCCGCCTTGGCTTTAGTCGCGCGCTTCGCCTTCTTCTCCTCACCACCGATGGCGAGGATCTTCAGGATCGTGTGCTGCTGACGATGACCGTTCTTGCGGCGATAATTGTGGCGACGGCGCTTCTTGAACACCACCACCTTCTCACCCTTTGCCTGGGCGATGATTTCGGCGGACACGACCAGACCATCGGTCGAACGCAGATCGCCGCCCTCGCCAGCGACGAGGATGTCGCTCAGGCTGACATTGTCACCGGCTTCACCAGCCAGCTTCTCGACGACGATCTTGTCACCAGCGGCGACGCGGTACTGCTTGCCGCCGGTGCGGACGACTGCGAACATGACTTCAGGCCCCTACATGTCTTGAGCGCACCGGGCATGGGACGAACCCACGGTTTAACCCCCGTGCGGGGAAGCGGCGCGATTATGGCATCCGCCACTCAGAGTCAACGGTCAGCCGTGCGGATTTCGTAATCCCTGGCCCGCCCTCGCGCCCCGCCCGACCCTAATGGCGATGCTGGCTGAGCAGCCGGTAGCGCCCGTCGCGAAACTCGTCGAACAGTTCCGCGATCGCCGGATGGGCAACCGGGGTTTCGCTGTCGTCGTGAATCAGGTTCTGCTGGCTGACATAGGCGACGTAGCTGTTGTCCTCATTCTCGGCCAGCAGATGATAAAATGGCTGCGCCCGATCGGGACGGGCCGCTTCGGGAATCGATTCCCACCATTCTTCGGTGTTGGCGAATTCGGGATCGACATCGAACACCACGCCGCGGAACGGGAACAGCCGATGGCGCACCACGTCTCCGATACCGAAACGGGCTTCACGGGCCAGCGGCGCAAGCTGTGCGGGCAGCGGCGTCGGTGCGACAGCGGCTGGGGATTTGGGCATTGACGGACGACCTTCCTTCCATAGGGCGATGCGCGACACCGCCCCACCTGCCCAATCTAATGGGTTGCGAGGCAGATGTAAGGGTGGGCTTGGCAAACGCCGGACCTTTGGCTATTCCGCCCGACTTCGACCACGGGGCTCCGCCCCGTTCGTGATCGCACTTCTGCGGAGAGGTGGCAGAGTGGTCGAACGCGCCGCACTCGAAATGCGGTTTACGGGCAACCGTAACGTGGGTTCGAATCCCACCCTCTCCGCCACACCTCGCTGCCGATTGTCTTTGTGGGATCGATTCCTGCGGCGATGACTATTCCCGGCTCAGGCCTTTGTCAGCGAGGCGGCGAGCGACATGATGTCGCGGTGAAACGCCTCTTCCTCGCGCGCCTGCGCGTCACCCTTCAGGCGCAGCAGGTAGCTGGGATGAGCGCTTAACCAGACTTGCGTTCCATCCGGCAGCGATGCCGGGCCGCCACGCTCGCGCCCGATGCTGGGGGTGCGGCCGAGAAGGGCCCGGCCAGCGTTGGCCCCGAGCGCCAGGATGACGGTCGGACGAACCAGGCGCCGCTCCGCATCCAGCCACCAGCGACAGCGGTCGACCTCGCCGGCGGTGGGGGTCTGGTGAATGCGCCGCTTGCCGCGCTGTTCGAACTTGAAATGCTTCACCGCATTGGTGAGGCGGATCGTCGATCGATCCAGGCCGGCACGCTGCAGATGGCTGTCGAGAAGCTGCCCCGCTGGTCCGACGAACGGTCGCCCGGTCTGTTCTTCCCGATCGCCGGGCTGTTCGCCAACGATCATCAGCCGCGCCCGCGCCGGCCCCTCCCCCGTGACTGCCCGCGTTCCGTTGCAACCGATCGCACAGCGGCGACAGATCGCCGTTCCTTCGGCAATCTCGTCCAATGTTTCGGGCGGCTGCTCGGGAAACGGATCGGCTCCGTTCACAACCATAGCGGCCTCCCGCGCCTGGGCGCCGGCGATCAGGTCCGGAATCAGCCGAGCTTCAGGCAAATTCTTCCAATATCTGCGCGGCATCTCCTTCACCATCTGGCCGACCTTCAGCCGCGCGGGATTGAAGATGGCGGCATAATAACGCCGCCAAAGCGCCTCCGTCGCATCATCGGCCGGCGCATCACGCCGATCGGCTCCCGGTGTTTCAGTGAGCCGATCGCCGTCCCAATGCAGACACATCTCGGGTGACAGGATCGACCAACGCTGGCTGGCAAAGCGGTTGAGGAAAAAGTCCGCGTTGCGCCGGACGATATGGTGATCGGGCTCGAACCAGGCGACATAACGTTCGGCGCCGTCCGGCAAGAGAACAGCGCGAAACCGCACGAAAGCGCGCATCTTGTGGATGTCGCGACGGACCTGCGCCACCATCGCGGCAGCGCGGTGAAGGTCGTTGTCGACGGGCTTGTCCATCAGGCGCGGATCGCCCTGGAGACGCCACAACAGCCGATAGAGCAGCGAGAACCGCGTTCGATCGCGATGCAGGATCGCGTCACCAGCAAGCCGCATGAAGGCGGCGTTGGCGATGACGGGCAGAGACTCAGGACAGGGAGGCAGGCCGCGCGCAGAAAACACCGCGCCGAACAAATCCCCTTCCCCGTCCGCCGCCGACGTCCAGGTGACCCGTTCCGGTGGCACCCTTGCCGCCACCAATGCGCGCGCCTGACCACGCCACTCCTCGAAGTCATCCGGACGATCGATGACGACTCTATGGAGACCGTCCGCCGATACCGCCGGCGCGTTCACCCGAACAGCTCCATCTGAAGCGGCGGCGCCAGCCGGGCGCGAAGATCAATGCGATCGCTGAGCGCTGTCGGCCGCCAATCCGCAGTCACCACGAACGGACTCAGCTTCGGCACCGATCGCGTCAGGCGGGTCAGATCGTCCAGCTGCAGCCGGTGGTGACGCCGCGCCCGAATGATCGCATCCACCGCCCGCGTGCCGAGGCCCGGCACACGCATCAACATCTCGCGCGGGGCTTGATTGACGTCGACCGGAAAGCGCTCTCGATGGTTGAGCGCCCAGGCCAGCTTGGGGTCGATATCCAGCGGCAGCATCCCATCCGCGCCAGTCGCCTGCTGCACCTCGCTGGACGAAAATCCATAGAAACGCACCAGCCAATCGGCCTGATAAAGCCGGTGCTCGCGCATCAGCGGCGGGCGCTTCAGGGGCAGGACGGCGCTGGCATCCGGGATCGGACTGAACGCCGAATAATAGACGCGCCGCAGCCCAAACCGATCATAAAGATGGTTGGCCCGCTGGATGATCTGACTGTCATTGGCGCCGTCAGCGCCAACGATCATCTGGGTCGATTGGCCCGCCGGCGCGAAGCGTGGCGCATGGCGGAAACGCTTCCTGGCCTCCTTGCCCTCAGTGATGGCATCGTCGATCCGCTGGATGGCGCCTTCGATCTGCCCGCCGTCCTTGTCGGGCGCCAGCCGGACGAGACCGGCCTCGGTCGGCAGCTCGACGTTGATCGAGACGCGATCCGCCCACAGCCCTGCCTGCTCGATCAGGTCCGGATCAGCTTCCGGAATTGCCTTGAGATGAATATAGCCGCGAAAGCCGTGCACCTCGCGCAGCGTTCGTGCCACCTCGATCATCTGCTCCATCGTGTGGCTCGACGATTTGACGATGCCCGAAGAGAGAAACAGTCCCTCGATATAATTGCGCCGATAGAAGCTGAGGGTCAGGTCGACCACTTCGGCGGGCGAGAAGCGCGCGCGCGGCGCGTTCGAACTTTTGCGGTTGATGCAGTAGTGGCAGTCGAAGATGCAGTGATTGGTCAGCAGCAGCTTCAACAGCGAGATGCAGCGGCCGTCGGGCGCATAGGCATGGCAGATGCCCATCCCCTCGGTAGAGCCCAGCCCCTTGCCGTCGCGGCTGTTCCGCTTGCTGGTGCCCGATGAAGCGCAGGACGCGTCATATTTGGCTGCATCCGCCAGAATCGCCAACCGTTGCGCAAGACTTTCGCGAGCCATTTGTTCTTTATATGTTCACGAGAACAAAAGGCAAGCGCCGCTAGGTGCCCATCTCCACGCCCAGGGATGCCAGATCCCGCCAATAGTCCGGATAGGTTTTTCCAACGCAATCGGGATCCAGGATCGTTACATCCGGAACGATCAAACCCGCCAGCGCCAGGCTCATGGCGATGCGATGATCGGCATAGGTTTCGATGCGCGCCGGCCGGAACTGGTCGCGAGGCAGTGGTGTCACCACCAGGTCGTTCCCATCCTCGCGCGCCAAACCTGGCGCCAGGCGCGACAGTTCGGTCGCCAGGGCGGCGATACGATCGCACTCCTTCACTCTGAGGTTGGCGATGCCGCTGAACCGGACCGGCGTTTTGCTGAATGCGGCCACGACCGCCAGGGTTGGCACTGCGTCCTGCATCTGCGATCCGTCGATGACAGGCGGCAGATGTGGAAACTGGCGGATCAGGGCATGAGCACGCGCGTCGGGCTGGCTGAAGGCATCCGCGGCGAGGCCAATGTCGATGCGTCCGTTCGTGAGTGTCTCGGCCGCCCACAGATAGGTGGCGGCGGAGGCGTCCGGTTCGATCCGAAGATCGGTTGCCCGGTAGCCACTGGGGGCGATGATCCAGGCGGCCGGGCCATCTTCGGTCACTGCACCGCCGAACTGCCGCATCGCCGCCACGGTCAGATCGATATAACCCCGCGCCCCGATCTCCGTACCCGCCAACGCCAGGCGAACGGGGCGCGATCCGCAGGCTGCCAGCATCAGAAGCGCCGAGACATATTGGCTTGAAAGAACAGCATCGACCGTCACCGCATCGCCATCGAAGCGTCCCCGTCCCTCGATCCTCACCGGCGGACAGCCGCTTGGCGCATAGGCGGCAACCCCCAGCTGTTCCAACGCCTCGACCAGTGGCGCGATCGGCCGCTGGCGCATATGCGCGTCACCGGTGATGTCGACCACGCCATCGACCAGCGCCGCAGCCGCGGTCAGGAAACGGGTCGCGGTGCCGGCATTGCCAAGGAACAGCGGCGCAGCCGGAGCCCTCAGATGGCCAGTGGCGGTGACCGTGAAGCTGGTCGCGTCGGGTTCGTCGACGACCACGCCCAGAGCCTTGAGCGCCGTCGCCATATGACGGGTATCGTCGCTTTTCAGCGCCCCGGTCAGATGGCTGGTGCCCCGGGCCAACGCAGCAATCAGCAGCACCCGGTTGGTGATCGATTTCGACCCCGGCGGCTGGACATGGCCGACGAGCGGGCGGCGAGGCGGCGTGAGGGTCAAGGCGCCGGTCATGGAATCCTGATTGTCCCTTGCTGTCGTGGTGGCCCTCCCTAGGCGCTCCACCCCCGGTTCCGCCAGTGCCGGTCCACATATGCTCGACGCGCGCGTCGGTTTCGGCGATGCTGGCCCGCAGGGGGAACGACAACATGGGCGTGATCGAACTGATCGGGCTGGCGGGCAGCATCAGCCTGCTCGCGGGGTGGCGGCTCTATCTCTGTGTCTTTGCCACCGGTCTGGCGATGCGGACGGGCTGGATCGACCTGCCCCAGCATCTGGCCACGCTGGACGTCCTGGCCAATCCGTGGGTGCTGGGCATTTCCGGCGTCGGCCTGGTGGCGGAATTCTTCGCCGACAAGATCGCCTGGCTCGATACGCTATGGGATGGAATCCACACCCTGATCCGTCCGCTAGGCGGCGCGCTGCTGGCAATGGCGGTGGTCGACGCGCAGGACCCGGTGTGGCAGGTGGCCAGCCTGCTGCTGGGCGGCAGCGCTGCACTGGTTGCGCACGGTGCCAAGGCCGGCACACGCGCCATCGTCAACACCAGCCCGGAACCGTTCTCGAATGTCGCCGTATCGACGGGCGAGGATATCGCTACCGGAGGATTGCTGTTTCTGGCGCTTGCCAACCCGGTCGCCGCGGTCATCATCGCGATCCTGTTGTTGGCCGGCGCGGTGGCGGCACTGCTGATGGTTCGTCGGCTGCTCGGCCGTATCGTCGGCCCCGACAGCCGCGGCCCAACCTAAAACGCCCTCTGGCGAGATGGCACGCGGCGCGTCATGGTGAATGTTTCGGGTTGGGAAAGTTGTTGAATGACTCCTGCAGATTCTAAGATACCGTTGCATTATCAAATGCTTGCAGGATTCATCATAGGGCTTGGCAGCGGCCTCATAGTTCATATGACGACGGTGGATTCGGCCTGGGTGGGCTGGTTGACGACCTATGTTACCCAGCCCATCGGCCAGATTTTTCTGCGCTTGCTGTTCATGCTGGTCATTCCGCTGCTGTTTTCCGCCCTGGTCGTGGGTGTCGCCGAGATGGGCGATGTCGGGGCCCTGAAGCGGGTCGGTTCCAAGACCCTGATCTACACGGTTCTCGTTTCGGCCATCGCCGTCATCATCGCGCTGGCCACTGTCAATCTGATCCGCCCCGGCGATGGCGTCGACCCCGCGCTGGCACAGGCCCTGCTCGCGGATTCGAGCGCGGGCGCGCGCGCGATCGTCGAAAGCGCGCGGGAAGCGCCGACGGGGATGGAGGCGGTGCTGGGCATCGTTCCGTCCAACGTCGTCGGCGCCGCGGCCAACAACGACATTCTGGCGGTGATGTTCTTCGCTCTCGTCTTCGGGATCGGCCTGGTGCTCGTCCGCAGCGAGGCAGCGAACCAGCTCAAGACCGTGATCGAAGGGCTGTTCGAGGTGACGATGCGGCTGATCGGCATCGTCATCCGCCTCGCTCCGATCGCCGTTGCCTGTTTCATGTTCAACCTCGCCGCCCTGTTCGGGTGGGAGCTGCTGATCCGGCTGAGCGCCTATGTCGGCGTCGTGCTGCTGGCGCTCGGTATCCATATGATCGTCACCTATTCGCTGTCGGTGAAGCTCTTGGGCGGCATGTCGCCGCTGACCTTCTTCCGCCAATCGCAGGAGGCGATGGTGATGGCGTTCTCGACCGCCTCGTCCAACGCCACCCTACCGACCGCTATCCGCGTCGCAGAGGAGAAGCTGGGCGTTCCGCCGCGCATTGCCCGGTTCGTCCTCACCATCGGCGCCACCGCCAATCAGAACGGCACCGCGATCTTCGAGGGCGTAACGGTGCTGTTCCTGGCTCAATTTTTTGGCATCGAGCTAGGGCTGGGCAGTCAGGTGGTGGTGATCCTGGTCTGCATCCTGGGCGGTATCGGTACCGCTGGCGTACCGGCCGGGTCGCTGCCGGTCGTCGCCCTCATTCTCGGCATGGTCGGGGTACCGCCCGAAGGCATCGGCCTCGTTCTCGGCGTCGATCGCTTCCTCGACATGTGCCGCACCACACTTAATGTAACCGGCGACCTCGCGGCCACCGTCGTCGTCGCCCGCGGAGAGGAACAAGCACAAACATGACGACGAACGTCGACACCACCACGGCAGGGCCCAGCCTCTCGACCCGCATTCGGTCGATCATCGGGGGGTCTGCGGGCAATCTGGTCGAATGGTATGACTGGTACGTCTATTCAGCCTTCACGCTCTATTTCGCGCCCGCCTTCTTTCCCGGCGACAACCCCACCGCCGAACTGCTGAGCGCGGCGGCGGTGTTCGCCGTCGGCTTCATCATGCGGCCGGTGGGAGCGTGGATCATGGGCATCTATGCCGACCGGCATGGACGCAAGGCGGGCCTCACCCTGTCGGTATCGCTGATGTGCGCGGGATCGATGATGATCGCGCTGTGCCCCACATATGCCACGATCGGTATCGCCGCCCCCACGATCATGGTGCTGGCGCGACTGCTGCAAGGGCTCAGCGTCGGCGGCGAATATGGCGCCAGCGCCACCTATCTCAGTGAGATGGCAGGGGAAAAGCGGCGCGGCTTCTTCGCCAGCTTCCAATATGTGACGCTGATTTCCGGGCAATTGTTGGCGCTCGCCGTGCTGTTGTTGCTGCAACGGACGATGGATCCGGCCGATCTGGAGCAATGGGGCTGGCGCATCCCCTTCGCGATCGGCGGCGTCCTTGCGGTCGTCGTCTTCTACCTCCGGCGCAAGCTGGTTGAGACCCAGTCCTACCGGAACGCCAAGGCGGAGGGGGCGCCCCGCTCCAGCGGCTGGCTGCTGTTCACCCGCCACCCCAAGGAAGCGCTGCTGGTGATGGGCCTGACCTCGGGCGGCACGCTCGCCTTCTACGCCTACACGACCTACATGCAGAAGTTCCTGGTCAACACTTCCGGGTTCAGTCGCGAGACCGCGACCGAGATCACGGCTGCGGCGCTGTTTCTCTACATGCTGCTCCAGCCGCTGGCCGGCGCGCTGTCAGACCGCATCGGGCGCAAGCCGATCATGGTCGGCTTCGGCATTCTCGGTGTGCTCTTCACCTGGCCGATCTTCACCCTGCTGTCGACGACCACCAATCCCTGGATGGCTTTCGCCCTCTGCCTCACGGCACTGGTCATCGTTACCGGCTACACCTCGATCAACGCAGTGGTGAAAGCCGAGCTGTTTCCCGCTCACGTCCGCGCTCTGGGTGTCGCCCTGCCCTATGCGCTGGCCAACACAATATTCGGCGGCACCGCCGAATATGCGGCGCTGTGGTTCAAGACCGAAGGCATGGAAAGCGGCTTCTTCTGGTATGTCACCGCCATGATCGGTGTGTCGCTGATCATCTATCTCACGATGCGCGACACGCGGCACCATAGCGCCATCCGCGAGGACTGAGCGAACAGACGACTAGCACCCTTGCCCCCGGCCTAACGCGGCATCACGCCGCGTTGGGCCGGGGCCCCGGGGCGCAACCAAACACTCCCCCTCTGGCATAATAGCCGGCGGGGACAGCAACCTTCAGGCGGTCGGCGTGCCCTTCCATCCCTGGGCGACCACATACCATTCCGACGATTCCTTGCGGCTGGCCGGCGGCTTGGCGTGCTTGACTGTGCGGAAGCCGCGTTTCAGGCGAACCACCAGGTCGTTGTCAGCCCCGCCCGCCAGCACCTTGGCGACGAACGCCCCGCCGGGCGCCAGCACCGCTTCCGCGAAATCCAGCCCCGCCTCGACTAGAGCCATAGTCCTGAGGTGGTCGGTCTGCTGATGGCCGACGGTGTTGGCCGCCATGTCCGACAGCACCAGATCGGCTGGTCCGCCAAGCGCATCGGTCAACAGCGCCGGCGCGTCGTCGGCCAGAATGTCGTGCTGGAACAAGACCACACCGGGTAGCGGATCGACGGGTAGCAGGTCGATGCCTACCACCGTTGCGCCCGGGGCCCGCTTCACGGCTACCTGGCACCAGCCGCCAGGTGCCGCGCCCAGATCGGCGATGCGCTTCACCCCACGCAGCAGGCCAAACCGCTCATCCAGCTCCAGCAGCTTGTAGGCGGCACGCGACCGATAACCCTCGGCCTGGGCGCGGCGCACATAGGGGTCGTTGAGTTGCCGCTCCAGCCAGCGTGTCGACTGTGCCGTCCGTCCGCGCGCGGTTCGGACGCGCGTCCGTCCGCCAGCGGATTTTCCGCTGCCGCCACCCTTGGCGCCACCGCCCCCTTTGCGTCCTCCCAACGCCATCAGAGACGGAATCCGTCACGCGACATCAGGGCGCGCAGCACCCCCTCGCGAATACCGCGATCGGCGACCCGGATGCTCTGGGCCGGCCAGCAATCCATGATCGCCTCCAGAATCGCGCAGCCGGCGACGACCAGGTCCGCGCGCTCCGACCCGATGCAGGGCCGCTGCGCGCGATCGCCGATCGGCTGGCGGGACAGGGAATCCCCGATTGCGCGCATCGACGCCACAGGTACGACGCACCCGTCGACATGGCGCCGATCATAGGCGGGAAGGCCGAGATAGACGCTCGCCAGCGTCGTTACCGTGCCGCTGGTGCCGAGCAGCTGGCAGTTTCCGTCCCGCGCGC
Organism: Sphingomonas sanxanigenens; assembly: GCA_037190805.1. GTDB lineage: Bacteria > Pseudomonadota > Alphaproteobacteria > Sphingomonadales > Sphingomonadaceae > JBBCJR01. Next base: position 119,002 of record JBBCJR010000007.1, read on the forward strand.
CGGCTACCAGTTCGCTGCGGAACGAGCTGAGAGCGTCCACGAAGCGCGCCTTCATCCGGCCATAGGCCGCAACAAGATCGGCCGGGTCATGATAGTCGTTACGCTCTGTCTCGGCCAGGGACACGACGCCCCACGGCGCACTCGCCCAGGACTGGATCGCCTGCACTCCGGTCTGCCTGGGGTCGACCAGCACCAGTTCGGTCGATCCGCCACCGATGTCGAAGACCAGTCCCGGCCCGCCATCGGAATCGAGCAGCGACTGGCATCCCAGCACCGCAAGCCGCGCTTCCTCTCCGGGCGCGATGACGTCGAGCGCGAGCCCGGTTTCGGCATAGACACGGTCGATGAAGCCGCCGCCGTTCGCGGCCTGGCGGCAGGCTTCGGTCGCGACGGCGCGCAACGCATGGACACCGCGTCGGCGTATCTTGTCCGCGCAGATGCCAAGCGCCGCCACCGCCCGCTCCTGCGCTTCCTCGCCCAGAACACCCGTCTCGCCCAGCCGTTCGCCCAGCCGGACGACACGCGAATAGGCATCGACGATGGTGAATCCGCCGGGTCGTGGCCGGGCGATCAGAAGCCGGCAATTGTTGGTGCCAAGGTCAAGGGCGGCATAGAGCCGGCCATTTCTTTGTCCGGAGGACCTGCCGCCCACCGATCGTCCACTGCGTCGAGTCGGCATCGCAGGGATGCCGGTGCCGGCATCGCCGCGGAGTCCGGCCATATCGGCGGCCTCGCTCTTCATCGTCGTCCCCATATATCACCGGCGCGTGCCGCCGGAACTTGGTGTCGAGACTAGATGATTCCGAAGCGATGGCAACCAGGCACGACGATGGGCGCCGTGGCGAGCGAAACCTGTCTGACGACGTTGACTTGACCGCGCCGCCTGCCTATCTGTCCGCCGCCTTGGTGCCCCGTCGTCTAAAGGTAAGACTACGGACTCTGACTCCGTCAATCGAGGTTCGAATCCTCGCGGGGCATCCAGCTTCGGGATCATCTTCCTGTCTCTCAGCAGCGCGCGGAGGGCGTAGCCCGATTGCGATCGACAGTTCTTCCGACCTGGCTCACCACTTTAAAGCCGTGCCTGATCGTCGCCGATCGGACCATTTGACAGCGTAAGACGCCGACTGACATTCATCGCGCTCGACAGCGACAAATCCATCAGGGAGATACGACGATGATGCGAGTGCAAACCTTGGTTGCCGGGTTCTTGCTTTGCGGCTCGGCCGCAGCGTTCGCATTGCCGGAATCCTATCCGCACAAGATCACCGTCGAAGAGGCCCGTTCGGGAGCGGCGCTTCAACACCCCGACGCCAAAAGTGCCGAATTCCGCGGCGTCGCGACGGTGACTCGTGAGCTTCTGAAATCACCCGACGGTAAGATGGCGGTGGGCCTGTACCGGATGAGCGACGGGGAATTCGATTCCACCACCAACGGCTATGGCCTCAACGAACTTGTCGTGCTGGTCAGCGGCAAACTGCGTCTCGAAGGCGCTGACGGTAAGGTGATGGAATTGCTGCCCGGCGAAGCGCTGACGATCATGAAGGGTTGGAAGGGCAAGTGGAAGTCGGTCGGGGAATCGACCTATTATTACGCGGTCAATACGAGTTCGGGGCCGACCGAGTAACCGCGCGGCGTTCAGTCGCGCAGCATCAGGTAAAGCAGACCGATCCACGCGGCGATGCCGATGATGCCCAGAATCCAGCTGTGACGCGCGGTGAAGATGTCGTCCTTGGGATCTTCAAGGAAGGGCATCGCCAGTCTCCTTGCTCGCATCTGGAGGGGAAGCATTGTCGGCGGGAGCCCCGCCCCGCTTGAACACGACCTCGCCGGCGAGGAAGGTGGTCAGCACCTGCACCCGCCATAATTCACTTGCCGGGATCGCGAACGGGTCGCGGTCAAGGAGCACGAAGTCCGCCCACTTGCCGGGCTCCAATGTTCCCACCCGGTCCTCGGCAAAGGCCGCATAGGCGGCGCCGGTGGTGAGACCGGCAAAGGCCTGCCGAACGTCAATGCCCTGCTCTGGCCGCCATCCCGCCTCGGGCCGGGAATCGCGATCCTGACGGGTCACTGCGGCATGCAGGGCGAGAAATGGATCAGGCGAGCCGGCCGGCGCGCTGGTGCCAAGCGCCAGCCGGGCACGCGCCACGGCCAACGTCCGTAGCGCCGCCACCCCGGCCAGGCGCAACTCGCCCAGGCGTGCGGCAATCATGTCGCGGTCCGCGATCGCCGCTCCGGGTTGAAGGGACGTCACGATCCCATAGTCTGGCGTCCGCGCCAGATCGGCTGGATCGGCGATCAACGCGCCTTCCAGTCTCCAGCGACGATCCTTGCCATAGGTGGCGGCGAGTTCCTGATAGGCGTCCACCGCCTGCCTGACCGCAGCGTCGCCGGTCGCCATCAGTGCGGGTTGAAACCCGTCCATCAGCGCCCGCGACATCAGGTTCCTGATCTGGGCGTCGTTCCACAACAGCCTGCCGCTGGTCGACGCATTGTCGGCATAGGGCGCCAGCAGCGCCGCCTCGCGACCGGCAAGGGGGCCGTCGGCGAAGAAGCGCACCGCGCGCAAGGTCAGCTTGTCCCGATACAGCCATGGCGTCGGCCTGAGCGGCGCGATTCGCGTCAGCGCCTCCGGCCCGGCGGCAACGGCGTAGATGCGGGCAGTCAGCCGGCCCTCGTCGCCAAAGCGGCGATAGAGCGTCCATGCATCGGGCTGAGTCCCGAGGTCATGGACCATGGTCACACCCATCGACCCCAGGGTTTTCAACGCAGCGGCCAATGCCATCTCGTCCCGACGCGGGCCGGCGGGCGGCATCGCCTGGGTCCCCAACGCACCGAGGCCCAGCGCCATCACGTCGGCATGAGCATCGATCAGGCCGGGAATCAAGGTCCGCTGACCCGCATCCACCTGCCGTTTCAGCACCAGACCCTTCGGCAGCTTGTCGCCAGGCTTGTAGGTCGCCTCGACCCGTCCGTCGTCGCCGACCTGGAGTCGATCGAAACGGACCAGCTCGCCCCGGCTGTCGAGCGTATAGCCATTGGCATTCACCACCAGCGTACGCGCTGCAAGTGGACCGGCGACGAGAAGCAGGCCGGCGCTCAGCAGGCGGAAAAGCGTTCTGGACATGGCATGCGCATAGCAATGGTTTCCCGGCGAGGCGAGATCGGCTAGAGCGCATGCCCATGGCAAAGGTTCAATCCCTGACGGAAGCGGCCAGCAGGCCGTTGGTGACGATCGACGATATCCGGGCGGCACAGGCGCGGATCGGCGATGCCGTGGTCCACACGCCGACTCTGATCAGCCGGACCCTGTCCGAGGTGACGGGCGCGACCGTCTATCTGAAATTCGAAAATCTCCAGTTCACCGCCGCTTACAAGGAACGGGGCGCGCTCAACAAGCTGCTGACCCTGACCGATGCGGAGCGCGATCGCGGCGTTATCGCGGCGTCGGCTGGCAACCATGCCCAGGGGCTGGCCTATCATGGCCGTCGGCTGGGCATCCCGGTGACGATCGTGATGCCGCGTTCAACCCCGATCGTGAAGATCCAGCAGACCGAAGGCCACGGCGCCACCGTCATCCTGGAAGGCGAACGGTTCGACGATGCTCAGGCCCACGCGCTGAAGGTTGGCGACGAGCGCGGCCTGACCTTCGTCCATCCCTTCGACGAGCCGGCGGTGATTGCCGGTCAGGGCACTGTAGCGCTCGAGATGCTGGCCGCCGCGCCGGCCATCGACACGCTGGTCGTACCGATCGGCGGCGGCGGCCTGCTTTCGGGCATGGGCACGGCCGCTCGCGCCCTCAAGCCGGATATCGAGATCCTCGGGGTCCAGGCGGAGCTTTATCCGTCGATGTACAACCGGCTGAAGGGCACCTCCCTGCCCTGCGAAGGGGATACGCTGGCCGAAGGCATCGCGGTCCGCGATCCCGGCACGCTGACCTGGCCCATCATCCGCGACATCGCCGACGATGTCGTGCTGGTGGCCGAGCGCGATCTGGAAAGCGCGGTCGCCATGCTGCTGTCGATCGAAAAGACGGTGGTGGAAGGGGCCGGTGCCGCCGGCCTCGCCGCGCTGCTGGCCCATCCGGACCGGTTCCGGGGCCGCTCGGTCGGTATCGTCCTGTGCGGCGGCAATATCGATACCCGCCTGCTCGCCAACGTCCTGCTGCGTGACCTGGCGCGCTCTGGACGGCTGGCGCGGCTGCGGATCAGGCTGCAGGATCGGCCGGGCTCGCTCTATCATGTCGCGTGGGTGTTCCACGAACAGCAGGTCAACATCATCGAAGTCTCGCATCAGCGCGTGTTCACCACGCTGCCGGCCAAGGGCCTGATCACCGACATCGAGTGCGAAACCCGCGACCGCGCCCATCTCGACCGCCTGCTCGATGCCTTGGGCCGTGCGGGCTACGAGGTGAATCAGGTGGAATTGGCCTAAAGCGCGCTCCCACGACCTTCGGAGTTGGCACGGCTCGTTAACCTGGCCGTGCTTAACCCTCTTCTCGACCGGTGATGCTTTACCCGCAAGCCGGATTGGACATAGATTTGGCTTGGCGGTGAGCCATGGTGGGGGATTGAAAGCGGTTGAGCGAGCAGGGTTTCAGATTTCCTCGGTTCTTCGTGACCGCCCCTGCTCCCTGCCCTTATCTGCCCGGCAGGACCGAGCGGAAGGTGTTCACCGAATTGCGCGGCGGCGACGCGGCCGAGCTGAACGAAGCGCTTGGCCGCATCGGATTCCGCCGATCGCAGAATGTCGCCTACCGGCCGAGTTGCGGCACGTGCAAAGCCTGCGTCTCGGTGCGCGTCCTCGCCCAGCTGTTCGAACCCAACGCCACACAGCGGCGGCTGCTGCGCCGTCATGGCGATCTCGAGATCAACGCCTGTCAGCCATGGAGCACGGACGAGCAATTCGCCCTGCTCAGCCGGTATCTGGCGCATCGCCACCCCGGAGGCGGGATGAGCGATATGGATGCCTTCGACTATGCCGACATGGTCGAACAGACGCCCGTCACCACCTATGTCGTCGAATATCGCGAACCGTCGGTGGATGGCAGGCCGGGCAAGCTGGTCGGCGCCTGCCTGACCGACCGGCTGTCGGACGGCCTGTCGATGATCTACAGCTTCTACGATCCCGACAATCCCCAGCGACCCGGCATGGGCACCTTCATCATCCTCGATCATCTGCTGCGCGCGGCGCGTGCCGATCTGCCGCATGTCTATCTCGGCTACTGGATCGAGGGATGTGAACGGATGAGTTACAAGACGCGCTTTCGCCCGATAGAACGGCTGACGACGTCGGGGTGGCAGCCGCTCACAACCTCCGAGCGCATTCTGGTCACCGCGCGCTGAACGGCCGGGAAGACAGACCGCCGGCATAGTGCCCAGAGTGTCGGCCAGCTTTACATTTCAAGCGCTAATATGGTTTATATGCGGCGCAGCGAATGGCTGGTATCCGTTCCATTCCATCCTCCGGCACGCTTGTTGCTTTGCCGTTTCATCTTTCGGGGGGAGGATGAGGATGATCAAGCTGCCTTATATGGCGGCATTGGGGATCATGGTCGCGGCGATACAGCCGGCGGCCGCCGATCCGTTACTGCAGGACAGCCAGATCAATATTCCGTTCGATGCGAGCGAAGCAGGATTCATATCCTCGACCGGCTTGACGGGCCTGTCAGCAAAGAAGGATCCTTTGACGGGATTTCCGATTTTGGACGCCAGCCTGTCCGACTGGCGCAACACGCCGGTGGTCGCCAGCGTCGCCAAGGCGGCTGCACCAGAGATGCCGGCATGGCTGCTGATGATCGGCGGCATCGGCCTTATGGCGGTCTTCATGAACAGTCGCAGACGCCGCCTGACCCGGCGCTGACCGCCCGATCAGATCCTTCAACCGGCCAGACAGACGGCCGGAGCAAGTGACCATCCCTCACGCGCCCTGATCACACGTCGAGATTGGCGACCGATAGCGCGTTATCCTGAATGAATTCGCGGCGCGGCTCCACCACGTCGCCCATCAGCTTGGTGAAAATCTCGTCGGCGAGGTCCGCCTGCGACACTTCCACTCGCAGCAGCGACCGGTTGGCGGGGTCGAGCGTGGTTTCCCACAGCTGTTCCGCGTTCATTTCGCCAAGGCCCTTGTAGCGCTGGATCGACAGGCCCTTTCGCCCCGCCTCCAGAATGGCGGCGAGCAGTTCGGATGGCCGCCGTATGAGCGCACCGGCAGCAGCGGCGACAGGGGCGTCATCATCGCCCTCTTCCTGCGCGGCCGCTTCCGGTTTCGGCGCGGTGCTGCGGACCAGCCTTGACGGGGCGGCGTAGCTGGCCCGCTGTTCGGCAGCGAGTATATCGAGCTTGCGCGCCTCGGCAGAGGTCAGGAACGCCGCATCGATGACATAAGCATCGGTAACGCCCCGATGGACGCGGCGGAACACAATCGCTCCGTCGTCACGCACTTCGGAAGACCACAGACTGTCGCGGTCGCCCTCGCCCAGCCACGTCGCCACATCGCGAGCCGCGGCCGCGCGGCCGACAGCATCGAGGTCAGGAGCCAGGGCGCCGGTCAGCGCCAGCGATTCCACCATCACCGGATCATAGCGACGCGGCACGAAGTTCATCAGCATCCGAAGCCGGCGAGCATGGGCAGCCAGAGCGCGCAAGTCGCCCGCGCCCCGCCTGCCCCCCGTCGTCTCCAGAACCAGCCCGGCAAGACCAGCCTCGACCAGATAGTCGTCCAGTTTGGCGTCATCCTTCAGATAGACTTCGGACCGGCCGCGCGCGACCTTGTACAGCGGTGGCTGGGCGATGAAGAGGTGGCCGTTGCGGATCACGTCCGGCATCTGACGATAAAAGAAGGTCAGCAGCAGCGTGCGGATGTGGGCGCCGTCGACGTCGGCGTCCGTCATGATGACGACCTTGTGGTAGCGCAGCTTCTCGATGTTGAAATCGTCGCGGCCGATACCCGTACCCAGCGCCTGGATGATCGTCCCGATCTCACGGCTCGACAACATGCGGTCGAACCGCGCCCGCTCGACATTGAGGAGCTTGCCCCTGAGCGGCAGGATGGCCTGATAATGCCGATCCCGGCCCTGCTTGGCCGAACCGCCTGCCGAGTCGCCCTCGACCAGGAACAGTTCGGACTTGGCCGGGTCGCGTTCCTGGCAATCGGCGAGTTTGCCGGGCAGCGAGGCGATGTCCATCACGCCCTTGCGCCGGGTCAGCTCGCGTGCCTTGCGGGCCGCCTCGCGCGCGGCGGCGGCGTCGATGATCTTGGCAATTATGGCACGGGCGTGGGCGGGATTTTCCTCCAGCCATTCCGCCAGCTTGTCGGCCATCAGGCTTTCCAAGGGCGCGCGCACCTCGGACGACACCAGCTTGTCCTTGGTCTGGCTGCTGAACTTCGGATCGGGCAGCTTGACCGACACGATCGCAGTCAGCCCCTCGCGCATGTCATCGCCGGTCAGCGAGACCTTTTCCTTTTTCAGCAGGCCCGACTTTTCGGCGTAATTGTTGAGCGTGCGGGTCAGCGCGGCGCGGAAGGCGGCCAGATGCGTGCCGCCGTCACGCTGCGGGATGTTGTTGGTGAAGCAGAGGACCTGCTCATAATAGCTGTCGTTCCATTCCAGCGCGACGTCGATGCCGACCTCGTCCCGCTGGCCGGTGATCGCCACCGGATCGGGCATCAGCGGTGTCTTGGCGCGGTCCAGATATTTGACGAACGCGGCGATTCCGCCCTCGTAGAACAGCTCCACCTCGCGCCGCTCAGCGTGGCGCGCGTCGACCAGGAACAGCCGGACACCGGAATTGAGAAAGGCCAGCTCGCGAAAGCGATGCTCCAGCCGGTCGAAGTCGAACTCGGTGATCTTGAACGTGTCCGCCGACGGCAGGAAGGTGACGCGCGTACCGCGCTTGTCGCCGGCAGCGCCCAAGACCTTCAGCGGCGCTTCCGCGTCACCGCGGCGAAAGCGCATGAAATGTTCTTCCCCGTCGCGCCAGATGGTGAGGTCGAGATGGTCGCTTAAGGCATTCACCACCGACACGCCAACGCCGTGCAAGCCACCCGACACCTTGTAGGCATTTGAATCGGACGTGTTCTCGAACTTACCGCCAGCATGAAGCTGGGTCATGATGACCTCGGCCGCCGAAACCCCTTCCTCGGGATGGATGCCGGTCGGAATGCCCCGGCCATTGTCCTCGACCGAAACCGACCCGTCAGGATTGAGCGTGATGACGATACGGTCGCAATGCCCGGCCAGCGCCTCGTCGATGGCGTTGTCGGACACCTCGAACACCATGTGGTGGAGGCCCGAGCCGTCGTCGGTGTCGCCGATATACATGCCGGGCCGTTTCCGGACCGCATCCAGCCCCTTCAGGACCTTGATCGAATCGGCGCCATAGTCATTGTTTTGGGGAGTGCTTGCCATATCGATTATATAGCCGCGCCAACCGGCAAACCCAAGCGAAACCGGGGGGATCCTATTGGCCGGACGGCATTTCGACGAATATCAGCAGTTGCTGATCCTGCATTGCATGCTGATCTGAAGGCCGGCGAACGGTTTATGGCGCAGAGGACGGCCGAAAATCTCGCGCGAATAGCAGTAATCATTGATATCCGGAACCAACGGTTGGGTGATCCTCGTCAACTCACCGAGTGACCCCATCATAAGTTTACTTAAATAACAGGATCAATCCGCGCCATAAGTCTGCGTTTTTATAACACAAACAGGCTTAGACGGATTCCACCATGCCATTCACAATTCTCAGATACTGGATGCTGATGCCTGCATCCGTCATGAACAGCGCTGCCTCTGTGCCCGTCATCCATACCTGACCGCCGGCATCAGCCAGGCGCGCAAGCAGCGCCGCGCGGCGAGCGGAATCGAGATGGGCGGCGACCTCGTCGAGCAGCAGCACGGGTCGACGGCCCACCCGATCGGCGACCAGGTCGGCATGGGCAAGGATGATGGCCAGCAGCAGCGCCTTCTGCTCCCCTGTCGAACAGCGCGCCGCGGGTTGCCCCTTGTCGAGATGGACGACGGCAAGGTCGGTACGATGGGGGCCCGCCAAGGCCCGCCGTGCGGCCGCGTCACGGGGTCGACCCATGCGCAGTTCCCGGCCGAGCGCCGCCTCCCCGCCATCCACGGCCGGCAACCAGCCGTCCAGCATCAGGGCGGCACGAGCGAAGGGACCCGCCGGCTGATCGGCCAGCCGGGCGCCCAGCGCCGCCACTGTCCGCATCCGCGCCGCCGCGATCGCTGCGCCATGTTCCGCCATCCCTGCCTCAAGCGCCGCCAGCCAGCTCGGCTCGGTGGTTTCGGGATCGGCGAGCAGTCGGTTGCGGGCCCGCATCGCCGCCTCGTAACGCGCGGCGTGACTGGCATGGCCCGGCTCCAGCGCCAGTGTCAGCCGATCCAGGAATCGCCGCCGTCCGCTGGCGCCTTCGACGAACAGGCGATCCATGGCCGGCGTCAGCCACAGCATCGCCAGCCGTTCGGCCAACGCGGTGGCCGCCGCGCCGGCGCCGTTGATCCGCACTGTCCGCCGGTCGGGCGCGGCAGCACTGGTGCCGGTGCCGATTTCGGTCCCGTCGTCGAGCGTCGCGGCGACCGCGAATCCCCCGTGTCCATCGTCACGGGCCATATCGGACAGCGCCGCCTGCCGCAGGCCGCGCCCGGCAGTCAGCAGCGACAGCGCCTCGAGAATGTTGGTCTTGCCGGCACCATTGTCGCCGGTCAGCACCACCGGTCCCGGCCGCACGGTCAGCCGGGTATCGGCATAGGATCTGAAATCAGTGAGCGAGAGCGAAAGGACAGCCACCACCATCCCTTACCGGCAGACAGGGGTGCGAGCGACCGCTGGCGATCGCCGCCCGGTCAAACCCGCATCGGCATCAGCACGTAGAGCGCCGGCGCGTCGCTGCCTTCGCGGATCAGGGTCGGCGCAGCGGCGTCGGCCAGATGGACCTCAACACTTTCGCTTTCGATCTGCCCCAGAATGTCGAGCAGGTAGCGGGCGTTGAAGCCGATATCGAACCCCTCCGAGGAATAGCCGGCGGCGACCTCCTCCTCCGCACGGCCATTTTCGGGACTGGTGACGGACAGGATGATGCGGTCCTTGTCGAGCGTCATCTTGACCGCGCGGGTCTTCTCGCTGGCGATGGTCGCGACCCGGTCGACACCCTGAGCGAAGCTTTTGGGATCGATGGTCAGCAACCGGTCGTTCGCGGTCGGAATGACGCGGCTGTAATCCGGGAAGGTGCCGTCAATCAGCTTCGAGGTCAGCACCGCGTCGCCGATAGCGAAACGGATCTTCGAGGCAGACAGCGAAATCTCGATCGCGCCTTCGGCCTCGTCGAGCAGCTTCCGGACCTCGGCGATGCACTTCCTCGGGATGATGACGTCAGGCATGCCGGCCGCGCCCGCAGGCAGCGGCACGGTGACACGGGCCAGACGGTGGCCATCGGTCGCGGCCGCCTTCAGCACGCCATCGGCGGCGTGGACGAAGATGCCGTTCAGATAATAGCGCGTCTCTTCGGTCGAGATCGCGAATCGGGTCTTGTCGATGATCTGGCGCAGCGTTTCGGCCGGCAGGGTGAAGCGGGTCGGCAGTTCGCCCTCCGCGATCACCGGGAAATCGTCGCGCGGCAGGGTCGACAGGTTGAAGCGCGAGCGGCCGCAAACGACGCTCATCTTCCCCTCGGCCACGGTCAGTTCGACCTGCGCGCCATCGGGCAGCTTGCGGACGATGTCGAACAGCGTGTGCGCCGATACCGTGCTGGCACCCGGCTGGATGACGCTGGCCGGCGCGGTGTCGACGATCTGGAGATCGAGGTCGGTCGCCATCAGGCGCAGGCCGCCATTCTCCCCCGACGGATCACCCGACGCCTCGATCAGGACATTGGACAGGATGGGGATGGTGTTCCGCCGTTCGACCACCGATTGCACATGGCTAAGGCTCTTCAACAGCACAGCGCGTTCGATCGTCGCCTTCATGTTCGACCTTATTCCCCAAAAAGCTCTTCGATCGGCGGACTATAGCGGCGAGTCATCGCCGCGCCAGTGAGAATCACCTGCAAAAGAAAAGGGGCCGGAGCGTCGCCGCCCCGGCCCCCTTCCACAGGTCAGGAGATCAGAAGCGGAAACCGAAGCCCGCGACCACCTGATGGCGGGAGACGTCCTGCTCGTAGTTCGAATAGCGATATTCGGCCTTCACGAAGCTGTTCGGGCCAACCGCATATTCGGCACCCGCACCCAGGCGGATGCCGTCGAGGTTGGTGTGGTCAGAGAAGTTGTCGACGCCGGTGCCACCGTCGCGATAGGTCGCGTTGAAGCGGGCATTGGTATAGCCGGCCTTGGCGTAGAGCAGCGTCGAGCCGCCCACGACGGTACCGACACGGCCGCCCACATAGAGATCGCGGCCGGCCTTCACGCAGGCGCGGTCGCCCACGACGTCCAGGCTGCTGATGCACTTCTTGGTGGTCGAGTCCGAGATTTCCGCCTCGAGGCCCGCAACGGCGCCGCCCAGCTGGGCGTCATAGCCAAGGCCGAAACCATAGACGACGCCATTGTCCTTGATGTCAAAGCCGTTGACGATGTCATACTGGGCGCGATCCCAGCCAACGATGCCTTCGGCGCGCAGGCCGGTGAACGGCGCAGCATCCTGGGCCAACGCCGGGGTGGCGACGGCGGTGGCGGCAACAAGGGCGGAGATAAGATACTTCTGCATTGAAAACACTCCTGAGAAACGCTGCCGCACCCTTGGAAAAGCCATGCGACAGCGCCTCAACTAACAGGCTGCGGATTTTCTGCATGAACCTCAGACAACAAGGCAACGCTGTTGCATTTGTGCAACCGCAGTGCGAACGAAGCGCTTGGATGCGGTGGATTTTCACTCTTCTTCTCATGCTTCCGACCGCCGCCGTCGCGCGCGATGCACTGGGCGTCTATGGTCAATGGGGAGCCTTTCGCGACGATCAGCCCGCGCGCTGCTTCGCCATCGCCGTGCCCGCCGATCGATTCGCGCCAGTTCAACCGCGCTGGCGCCCCTTTGCCAGCATCGCCACATGGCCAGGCTCGAAAGTGAGGAACCAGTTCCACATCCGCATGTCGAAACCCCGAAAGCCCGGCAGCAACCCGACACTGACCATCGATGGCCGGCGCTTCACGCTCGTCGCCGCCGGGCCGGAAGCCTGGGCCCCGGACGCCGCCACCGATACCGCCATCGTCACAGTAATGCGTACTGGCCGCCGGATGGTGGCAACGGGCCGCGCCGACGACGGCAGCCGCATCGTCGAGGTCTATGAATTGAGCGGAGTGGCAAGCGCGATCGACGCCGCGACGCTGGCCTGCGCCCGCTGATCGCACGCGGGCTGGAAAAAGCCGCAATCTCCGCCTAAATCGCCGGCGATGCAGATACCCGGCCATATCGACCCCGTTCCCGTGCCGCGCGGCGACCCCGCGCGCGCCGACGGCCGCGTCGATCTGATCGGTCTGTCGCGCGACGAGGTTCGCGCCGCGCTGGCCGATGCCGGGCTCGACCCGCGCCAGGCCAAACTGCGCGCCAAACAGCTGTGGCACTGGATCTACAATCGCGGCGTCACCGACTTCGCGCTGATGACCGACATCGCCAAGGACATGCGCGGCCGCCTTGCCGAGCGTTTCGTCGTGGGACGGCCAGAGGTGGTCGAGGCGCAGGTGTCGACCGACGGTACCCGCAAATGGCTGCTCCGTTCCCCCGACGGCAATGATTACGAGATGGTGTTCATCCCCGATGCGGACCGGGGAACGCTGTGTGTGTCGAGCCAGGTCGGCTGCACCCTCAACTGCCGCTTCTGCCACACCGGCACCATGCGCCTGGTCAGGAACCTCACCGCCGGGGAGATGGTCGGCCAGGTGATGCTGGCCCGCGACGCGCTGGGCGAATGGCCGTCGCAGCCCGAAGGGCGCCTCCTCACCAACATCGTCATGATGGGCATGGGCGAGCCGCTCTATAATTTCGACAATGTCCGTGATGCGCTGAAGCTGGTGATGGACGGCGACGGACTGGCCCTGTCCAAGCGGCGGATCACCCTGTCGACGTCGGGCGTGGTGCCGATGATGGCCCGCGCGGGCGACGAAATCGGCGTCAACCTCGCGGTATCCCTTCACGCCGTGACCAAGGACGTGCGGGACGAGATCGTGCCGCTCAACAAGAAATACGGTATCGAGGAACTGCTCGCTGCCTGCGCCGCCTATCCCGGCGCCAACAATGCGCGGCGCATCACGTTCGAATATGTGATGCTGAAGGACAAGAACGACAGCGACGACGATGCCCGCGAACTGGTGCGCCTGATCCGCAAATACCGCCTGCCGGCCAAGGTCAACCTGATCCCCTTCAACCCCTGGCCCGGCGCCGGCTATGAATGCTCGACTCCCGACCGGATCGAACGCTTTTCGGACATCGTGTTCCGCGCCGGCATCTCCGCCCCGATCCGGCGGCCGCGAGGGCGCGATATCATGGCTGCCTGTGGTCAGTTGAAATCCGCATCTGAAAAGAAGAGCCGCGCCGAACTGGACCGCATGGCGGACGAGAAGCAGGCCGCGCTCGGATAATCCGGCCTGGCGGGGTGGCCTCACAGGTGGGTTGAGGCTAGTTGTCAGGCATGTGGTTTTTAGACCGGCTGCTACGCCGCATCCTCACCGAAGGCTCCCTCCAGATCATCGCCGCCGACGGTGCGCGCCATCATTATGGCGAGCCCAGCGCTACCCCCGTCACCATCCGATTCACCGACCGGCGCGGCCCGTGGGAGATCGTCATGAACCCGCGCCTCGCCGCCGGCGAGTTGTTCATGAACGGCCGGCTGGTGGTCGAGCCGCCGCACGACGTGCTCGACTTCCTCGACCTCATCACCCGCAACGGGCGATGGGAAAAGGGCGGCGGCACGTCCCCCTTGCTCAGGAAGCGGGGGGGAGGCTTCAAGCGGTGGGTCCAGCACCTGAACTGGGAACGGGCCTCGAAGAAGAACGTCGCCCATCATTACGACCTCGACGACCGGCTCTACGACCTCTTCCTCGACGCAGACCGCCAATATAGCTGCGCCTATTTCACCAATCCCGCCAACACTCTCGACCAGGCGCAGGCGGACAAGAAGGCGCATATCGCGGCCAAACTCGCGCTAACGCCCGGCCAGCGCGTACTCGACATCGGCTGCGGCTGGGGCGGTATGGCGCTCTATCTCAACCGCGTGGCCGGGGTGGAGGTGCTGGGCATCACCCTGTCGGAGGAGCAGCGGCAGGTCGCCCGCCGCCGCGCGGCCGACGCGGGCGTCGCCGACAAGGTGCGGTTCGAACTGATCGACTATCGCCGCGTGCAGGAGCAGCTGGGCGGCGGCTTCGACCGTATCGTCTCGGTCGGGATGTTCGAACATGTCGGACCGCCGAACTATCAGCGCTTCTTCAACGTCTGCAAGAACCTGCTGAAGGACGACGGCGTCATGTTGCTGCACACGATCGGCCGCATGGGCGGGCCGGGCAGCACCGACGCCTTCACGTCGAAATATATCTTCCCCGGCGGCTATAACCCCGCCCTGTCCGAGATCATCGCTGCCTCCGAGAAGGAAAAGATGATCTGCACCGACGTGGACACGCTACGCTTCCACTATGCCCACACGCTCGCCCACTGGTATCAGCGGACGGTGGCCGTGAAGGCGGAGATCGAAAAGCTTTACGACGAACGCTTCTACAGGCTGTGGCAATTCTACCTTGCCGGCGCGCTGTGCGCGTTCATGAATGGCGGGCTGGTCAACTACCAGATCCAGTACGCCCGCCGCCGCGATGCGCTGCCGATCATTCGCGACTATATGGTCGAGGACGAACGGGTATTGCGGGAGCGCGGCTGAAGCCCTTTCACTCGCTGCCAGTCGGCACGGGGCTCAGCGCCTTTATCTCGCGGATGACAACCAGCGTCTCGAAGCTGCGAACCCTGTCGTCGTCCGAAAACAGGCGCTGCGTCAGATCGTCATAGCCCTCCATATCGCGGGCCACGATCCTGACCGCAAAATCATGCTCGCCGGTGACGTTCCACGCCTCCAGGATTTCCGGCTCGCGACGAAACACTTTCATCATCTCGTCCAGGGTCCGCGAGCTCTCGCGCTCGAGTTTGACCAGCACGATCATCGACAACGGCCAGCCGAGGGTCTTGGGACGAACGATCGCCACCTCTCGTTCGATGATGCCGCTTTCCCGTAAACGCCGGATGCGACGATAGCAGGCGGGCGGCGACAGGCCGACAACCCCCGCCAGCGCCTCCACCGGCTGCCGCGCATCCACCTGCAGCAACTCGACCAGTTTGCGATCAAACGAATCGAGCCGTTCCATATCGATCCTGAAAATCCCGATTGAGATAATTTTTATTGGAAAGGCGCGAAAAATAAAGTGCAATTCGCATGTGCGCCTGGTTAGGGGTGGCGCCAATCCTTCCACCCAATCTCAGAGTATCGCATGTCCACTTTCACCGCCGGGCGGGGCGTTCCCGCGCGCCTCGACATCGTTGCCGTCGGCGCACTCTTTCTATCGCTGGTGGCGATAACGTCGGGCGCCACGCTGGCAAAAGGGTTGTTCCCGGCCGTGGGGCCGGAAGGCGCCACCGCGCTGCGCCTGATGATGTCGGCCGTGATCCTGTCGATCCTGTTCCGCCCGTGGCGTATCCGGCCGAGCGACGGCTGGCGTTCGCTCCTCGGTTATGGCGCGGCGCTCGGGGGCATGAATCTCTTTTTCTACATGGCGCTGGCCTATATCCCCCTCGGCATCGCCGTCGCGATCGAGTTCACGGGCCCGTTGGCGGTGGCGGTGCTGACGTCGCGGCGACGGATCGACATCCTGTGGGTGGGGCTGGCGGTGCTTGGCCTGCTGATCCTGCTGCCGATCTGGCGATCGTCGGCGCCGCTCGACTGGCGGGGGGTGGCGCTGGCCCTGATCGCAGGCCTGTGCTGGGCGATCTATATACTGGTCGGTAAGCGCGCGGGCGCGGCCCATGGATCGGC
Source organism: Sphingomonas sanxanigenens (assembly GCA_037190805.1). Taxonomy (GTDB): domain Bacteria; phylum Pseudomonadota; class Alphaproteobacteria; order Sphingomonadales; family Sphingomonadaceae; genus JBBCJR01. Next base: position 135,007 of record JBBCJR010000007.1, read on the forward strand.
AGCCGTTGCGGGCGGCATGATCATCGCCGCCCTGCTGGCCGCGCCCATTGGCATCGCCCATGCGGGCGCGGCGCTGTTCCGGCCCGACATCCTGGCCTTCGGGCTGATCGTGGGGATCGTCTCCAGCGCCATTCCCTATTCGCTGGAAATGGTGGCCCTCCGGCGGTTGCCGTCGAACACCTTCGGCACCCTGCTCAGCGCCGAGCCGGCATTCGGCGCGATCATGGGCTTCGTCCTCCTGGGCGAGATGCTGTCACTCAGCCAGTGGCTGGCGATTGCTCTGATCATCTGTTCGTCGATCGGCGCGGCGATGAACGTCGAGCGCTGACACGCCCGAGTACCACCTGCGGATCAGCGGCCCGCAGCCGCCCGCAGCCGTGCGACCACCCGGTCGCGGCCGATCAGCGGCAGCAGCGCCGCCATCTCCGGTCCGTGATCGCGGCCGGTTATCGCCTGGCGGAGGGGCAGGAACAGCGCCTTGCCCTTGCGGTCGCTGTCCGCCTTCAGCAGCCCAACCAGCGAAGCCCACGGGGCGGCGGACCAGTCGATCCGTTCCGCCGCATCCGCCGCCATGCCCAGGAAATCGCGATCCTCGGCCGCAACCATCGCGGTCACCGGACCTTCCACCACGGCCCACCAGTCGGTCGCTTCGGCGACGGTGGCGATATTGGGCCGGATCGCCTCCCAGGCCGCCGCATCCATGCCCACGGGCAGGCGATCGGCAAGGGTGTCATAGGACATCAGGCTGATGATGCGCTGGTTGAGGGCGGCCAGTTCCGCTTCGTCGAACCGAGCCGGCGCGCGGCCGAAATGGCCAAGATCGAACCCGTCGACGAGCGGACCGACATCCGCCACCGGCACCACCGGATCGCTGGTGCCCAGCCGGGCGAGCAGCGCGATCACCGCCAGCGGCTCGATCCCCGCTGCCCTCAGCGCATCGACGCCGGACGCGCCCAGCCGCTTCGACAACTTGCCGTCGCCGCCGGTCAGCAGCGCGACATGGGCAAGGCGCGGCCGGGACGCGCCCAGCGCCTCGAACATCTGGAGCTGAAGGCCGGAATTGGTGACATGATCCTCGCCCCGGATGATGTCGGTCACCCCCATGTCGATGTCGTCGATCACCGAAGGCAGCAGGTAGAGCCAGCTGCCGTCCGCCCGCCGCACCACCGGGTCGCTGGCGAGGCGAGGGTCGAGATGCGAGGCCCCCCGCACCTCATCATGCCATTCGATCATCCCGCCATGGTCGAGGCGGAAGCGCCAATGCGGGCGCACCCCGTCGGCTTCCAGTCGCGCCCGATCGGCGTCGGTCAAGGCCAGCGCGGCGCGATCGTAGATCGGCGGCAGGCGGCGCGAGAGCAGCACCTTGCGGCGCATGTCTAGTTCTTCGGGGGTTTCATAGCAGGGATAGACCCGGCCTGCCTCGCGCAGCCGCTGGAATGCGGCCTCGTAGAGCGCATCGCGATCCGACTGCCGCACCTTGGCGTCGGGATGAAAGTCCAGCCACGCGAGGTCGGCGTCGATGCCATCGGCGAACGCCTGGGTCGATCGTGCCCGGTCCGTGTCGTCAAGACGAAGCAGGAACCGTCCGCCCTTCTGCCGGGCGAGCAGCCAGTTGAGGGTGGCGGCGCGAATGTTGCCGACATGGAGCTGCCCGGTGGGGCTGGGCGCGAAACGGGTGACGGCGGTCATGACGAGCGGAAGGCGTTGGTGATCGGATAGCGGCGGTCGCGGCCGAAATTGCGTCGGCCGAGCTTCACCCCCGGCGGCGCCTGCCGACGCTTGTACTCGGCGACATAGAGCAGGCGCTCGACCCGCGTCACCACGTCCCGGTCGAAGCCGCGCGCCACGAGGTCGCCCACCGACAGTTCGTCCTCGACCAACCCGTGCAGGATGGGGTCGAGGACGTCATAGGGTGGCAGCGAATCCGAATCCTTCTGATCCTCGCGCAGTTCCGCGGACGGCGGCTTGGTGATGATCCGGTCGGGCATCACCGGGCCGTCAGGGCCAAGACCAGTGGACGGATGGTGGACGTTGCGCCACCGAGCGAGGTCGAACACCGTCGTCTTGTAGGCGTCCTTCACCACCGAATAGCCGCCCGCCATGTCGCCATAGATAGTCGCGTACCCGACAGACATCTCGCTCTTGTTCCCCGTGGTCAGCAGCATGTGGCCGAACTTGTTGCTGAGCGCCATCAGGGTGAGCCCACGGATGCGGCTTTGAATATTCTCTTCGGTCAGGTCGCGGCCACGCCCGGCGAAAAGCGGCGCCAGCATGTCATCGAAAGCCGCCATCGCCGGCACGATCGGCACCGTGTCGAGGCGGATACCGAGCAGCGCCGCATTCTCCGCCGCGTCGTCCAGACTGTCCTGGCTGGTGAACCGCGACGGCATCATCAGCCCCCAGACCCGCTCAGACCCCAACGCATCGACCGCCACGGCCGCCGACAGCGCGCTGTCGATCCCGCCCGACAAGCCGAGAACGACGCCCGGAAACCGGTTGCGATCGACATAGTCGCGCAGCCCCACGACCATGGCATTGTAGATATCGGCCGGCCGGGGATCGAGGACGTGGCGATCACCGGGCACGCACGACCACCCCCCCTCGCCCCGCGTCCACCCGGTGACGACCGTGGCGGCGTCCCAGTCCGGCAACTGCACCGCGACCGCGCCATCGGCGTTGACGACGAAGGACGAGCCGTCGAACACCAGCTCGTCCTGCGCACCCACGCGGTTGAGATAAGCGAGCGGCAGGCCCACCTCCTTCACCCGGTCGCGGACCAGCGACAGGCGCAGATCATCCTTGTCCATTTCATAGGGACTGCCATTGGGTACCAGCAGCAGCTCGGCGCCCCGATCCTTCAGGTGCCGAGCGACCGTCGGGAACCAGATATCCTCGCAGATCGGCACGCCGATGCTGACGCCCCGAAATTCGATCGGCGCGGGCAATGGCCCCGATGTGAACAGGCGCTTCTCGTCGAAGGTGCCGTAATTGGGCAGCTCATGCTTGCGTCTGACCGCTGCCACCCGGCCGCCATCGAGCAGCACGACAGCATTGAACAACCGCCCCTCGGCATGCTCGACAGTGCCGACCAGCATGGCCGGCCCACCGTCCGCCGTGGCGGCCGCCAAGCGCTCGACCTCCGCCGCGGCACGTTCCACCAAGGCGGGTTTCAGCACCAGATCCTCGGGCGGATAGCCGATCAGCTGAAATTCCGGGAACAGGATCAGGTCGGCGTCAACAGCCTCGGCGCGCACCGCCAGCATGGCGTCCGCATTTGCGGCGAGATCGCCCACGACCTGCGTGATCTGGGCAAGAACGATGAACAGGCGATCGGTCATGGTCGGGCTTCTAGCCGCATTTGACGGTCGGCGGTATCCCGGCAAGAATGATTTGGATCATTGCGCGGCCGTAAGGCAGCCTTTATCAATCGCGTGAACAGGTGGAGAACGAAAGCTTGATTACGCTCGTCGCCAGCGGATGGGTCTGGTTGGTCGCGGGCTATATCCTTGGCTCGATTCCGTTCGGACTGGTGCTCACGCGCCTCGCCGGTCTCGGCGATATCCGCGCCATCGGGTCCGGCAACATCGGCACCACCAACGTCCTGCGGACCGGCCATAAGGGGCTGGCCGCAGCAACGCTGATCCTTGATGCCGGCAAGGGCGCGGCGGCCGTGTTGCTGGCGCGCCATTTCGCGCTCGTGGATGCGGCGCCACTGGCCGCCATCGGCGCCTTCCTGGGCCACCTGTTCCCGATCTGGCTGGGATTTCGGGGCGGCAAGGGCGTGGCCACGATGCTCGGCATCGCACTCGCCTATTGCTGGCCGGCGGGACTGGTGTTTGCGGCGGTGTGGATCAGCGCGGCGCTCATCACCCGCTATTCCTCGGTGGGCGGCATGGGTGCGGCGATGGCGACGCCGCTGGCCGCCGGTTTCTTCGGCGATCTTGGCGGTGCGCTGCTGTTTCTGGGCATGACCATCCTCATCCTGTGGAAGCACCGCGACAATATTCGCCGACTTCTGGACGGCAGCGAAACCCGTATCGGCGAACGGAAGACAGCGACCGGATCGGACGCGACAGACAGCGATGGCTGACGCCGTCGGGGGCTTGGCCGACCGCATCGCCCGCCTGCGCCTCATCCGCTCCGAACGGATCGGTCCCATCGCCTATCGTGCCCTGATCAACCGCTTCGGCAGCGCCGCGGAGGCGCTGGACGCCCTGCCCGATCTGGCACGGCGCGGCGGCGGGGGCCCTCCTCGCATCGCCTCGGTGTCGGATGCCGAACGCGAGCTGAAAGCGGTGGAGAGATTGGGCGCCCGGCATCTGTTCAGAGGATTGCCCGATTATCCGCGCCTGCTCGACCAGATCGATGATGCCCCGGCGGCGCTGATCGTGCAGGGTGATGAAACGCTGCTGTCACGACGGACGGTGGCCATCGTCGGCGCACGCAATGCCTCGGCAGCGGCACAGCGCTTTGCCCGGCAGTTGGGCGCCGACTTGGCTGGCGCCGGGCTGGCCGTCGTCTCGGGCCTGGCGCGTGGCATAGATGGCGCAGCGCATCAGGGCGCACTGGCGGGCGGCACGATCGCCGTCGTCGCCGGCGGTATCGATATCGTCTTCCCGCCCGAACACGGCGACCTCCAGGCCCAAATCGCCCGCGATGGTTTGCTGGCCGCCGAGATGCCGCCGGGCACCCGGCCGCTCGCCCGTCACTTCCCCCGCCGCAACCGGGTGATCAGCGGCCTCTCGCTGGGCGTGGTGGTCGTCGAGGCGGCGCCAAGATCCGGCTCGCTGATCACCGCCCGTCTTGCCGGCGAGCAGGGACGCGAGGTGATGGCGGTGCCCGGCAGCCCGCTCGATCCGCGCGCGCGAGGGTGCAACGGCCTGATCCGCGACGGCGCGACGCTGGTTCAGAGTGCCGAGGATGTCATCGAGGCGCTGGGCAGCTGGCGGGATACCCCGCTGGCCGCACCCGCCGACCCCTTCCGGCCTGCTCCGATGACGATCGATGTCGAAGCCGGCGATCGGGCGGCAATCATCGACCTGATTGGTCCGGTGGCGGTGCCGGTGGATGAGTTGATTCGCCTCGCCGCCCTGCCGCCGGCCATCGTTCACACGGTGCTGCTGGAACTGGAGCTCGCCGGTCGCCTGGACCGCCATGCAGGCGGCCGGATCAGCCTCATCGGCTGAGCCACACCGGGCCGGTCGGATGGTATCGGCCGTCGTCCCGCCCCCTTTTACCTCATGACAGCGCCCGGGGGTGATCGGCGAGGACGCATCGTCGGCGGGCCGCGCAAGCCTAGCGCCGCCGCCCCTGATGCCGGATGCCGGACGGGCGGCCGCGACGGCCCATCGGGGGTGAGCGGCGACGCGAAGCCCGCGCGGCGCCCGGCCCACCATGGCCTCCCTCCGGCAGTTCGAACCGCAGGGCGCCCGACGCCGGGTCCGCCTCGGCGAGACGCAGTGGCAGGATCATGCCGGGACGATAGCTGTCGCCGCTGGCCTCACCGGTCAGGCTCTGCCCCGCCTCGTCATGATGGAAATATTCGGCGCCCAGCGTCGACACCGGCACCAGCCCGTCCCCGCCGATCCCGGGGACGGTAGCGAAGAAGCCGAACCGGGTGACGCCGGTGATCCGCGCCTCCATCACCTGACCGACATGCTCGGCAAGATAAGCGGCAACGTAGCGGTCGAGGGTATCACGCTCCGCCTCCATCGCCCGCCGCTCGGTCATCGAGAGGTGCTCGCCGGTCCGCTCCATGGCCGTCGCCTCGTCATCGGTGAGTCCACCCGGTCCGAGGTCATAGGCCCGCACCAGCGCGCGGTGGACGACGAGGTCGGAATAGCGGCGGATCGGCGACGTGAAATGGGCGTAGCTGCCCAGGGAGAGGCCGAAATGCCCGGTGTTCCTTGGGCTGTAATAGGCCTGGGTCTGGGTGCGCAGCACCTGCTCCATGATCTGGGGCTTGATCTCGTCATCCGTCACCCCCTGAAGGATGCGGTTGAACGTCGCCGGCCGGATCACCTGCCCCATGGCGAAGGCGATGCCGAAGGTGTCGAGATACTCTTTCAGCGTCACCAGCTTCTCGCGACTGGGGGGCTCGTGGTCACGATACATGACGGGCAGCTTCTTCGCCTCCAGCGCCTTGGCGGCGGCAACGTTGGCGGCGATCATGAAATCCTCGATCAGCCGATGCGCGTCCAGTCGCTCGCGCGGGGCGACGGACGTGATCCGTCCCATCTCGTCCAGCACCACGCGCCGCTCGGGCAGGTCGAGGTCCAGCGGCTCGCGCTTGTCTCGCGCTTTCACCAGCGCCGCCCATGCCCCCCACAGCGGCTTCAGCGCCGTCTCGGTCAGCGGATGACCCAGCCGTCCGTCGATTGCCGCCTGCGCCTCCTCGTAGGCGAGGCTGGCCGCCGAGCGGATGACGGCGCGGGTGAAACGCCAGTCGGCAACCTTGCCGTCCCCGGCGATCCGCATATGGCACGCCAGCACCGCCCGATCCTCGCCCTCGACCAGCGAGCAGACGTCGGTGGACAATTCCTCGGGCAGCATCGGCACCACCCGGTCGGGGAAATAGACGCTGTTGCCGCGTTTGCGCGCCTCGCGATCCAGCTCCGATCCCGGCCGGACATAGAAAGACACGTCGGCGATGGCGACGATCGCCCGCCAGCCGCCCTTGCCGTCAGGGTCGGCTCCGGCCCACACGGCATCATCATGGTCGCGCGCGTCGGCGGGGTCGATGGTCAGGATCGGCAGATGGCGCAGATCCTCGCGCTCACCAAGATCGATCCGGGCGACACGCGATGCTTCCTCCGGCACGGCCTCCGGGAAGCGATCGGGAATCCCTTTCTGATGAATGGCGATCAGCGAGAAGGATCGCGGCGCGAACGGGTCGCCCAGAATTTCGGTCACCCGACCCGTGATGCGAGGCGGCCGTCCGGCTCTTTCCGCCAGCACCAGGTCACCGGGGCTAGAATCACCGAGCTCTGAAAGCGGCAGTTCCCGCCGTTCGCGCTTGTCGATCGGCCTCAGCCAGGCCCGCTCGCCCTCGCGGTGGACGACGCCAAGCACGAGGTCGCTGCCCCGCGCCAGCTTCTTCATCGGGTGGGCGACATGCCCCTGCCCGCGCTCCTCGATCCGCGCCAGCACCCGGTCGCCGGGGCCGAGCGCGCCTTTTCGCTTGCCCTCGATCACCCGGATTCGCGGCGGCGGCCCGTCATGGGTCCAATGCTCGGGCACGGCGACCGCCCCGTCATCGGCATCGACGACACGCAGCACGGTTACCTTCGGCAGGCCGCCCGCCTTGTGAAAGGCGCGGCCGGGGGCGCTTTCAATCAAGCCCTCGCCCGCCATCGCCTTCAACAGCGCCTTCAACGCGATCTTGTCGGCGCCGTGAAGGCCGAACGCACGCGCGATCTCGCGCTTGCCAGCCGGCTGCTCGCTGTCGGCGACAAAGGCGAGCACCTGCTCGCGCGTCGGCAGGCCTGGAACTTTCCGCGCCATCAAACCCGTTCCTTTCCCCTCGCCAAACACCTTTGGCGAATAAAGGGTGCAATGATCGCTAGTCCGCCTTCGCCTTCCGCGCCGCGGGTTTCTTGGCCTTGGACGGAGCGGCCTTTTTCGCCGGGGGCTTTTTCGCCGAGGTCTTCTTCGCGGGAGCCTTTTTCCGCCCGCCTTTCTTTGCCGGAGCCGCGGCGGCGCGGGCATCGATCAGTTGGGCCGCCTCTTCCAGTGTCAGCGCCTTGGGGTCGACGGTCTTCGGCAATGTCGCATTGGTGGTGCCGTCGGTGACATAGGCGCCGAAGCGGCCGTCCATCACCTTCAGCTCCGCCTCGGTGCGGGGATGCTTGCCGAGTACGGCGAGCGGCTCGCGCGCCGCGCCGCGTTGGGGGCGACCACCGCCCGCGGCCGCCTCGGCGAGCTTGACCACGGCAGCGTTCATGCCGGTATCGAAGACTTCGGCCGTCGAGGTCAGCCGGGCATATTTGCCGTCATGGAGCAGATAGGGACCATAGCGCCCGATGCTTGCCGCAATCGGTAGTCCGGTTTCGGGGTGATTGCCGATCGTGCGCGGCAGGCTCAGCAGTCTTACCGCCCAGTCGAGGTCGACATCGGCGCGCGGCAGGTCACGCGGCAGGCTGGCGCGCTTGGCCTCCTTGCCATCGCCCGCCTGGACATAGGGGCCGAAGCGCCCGTCACGCAGCGAGACTTCCAGCCCCGCCGGATCGGCGCCCAGTACCACCGGCCCCGCCTCTGCCCCGTCCGCATCGCCACCACCGGCGACGAACTTCCGGGTATATTTGCACTCGGGATAGTTGGAGCAGGCGATAAAGGCCCCGAACCGGCCGCCCCGCAGCGCCAGCCGTCCGTCACCGCAGGCCGGACAGGCGCGCGGGTCGCCGCCGTCGCCCTTGTCGGGAAAGAGCCAGGGCGACAGGAATTCGTCCAGCGCCTTGGTGACGTCGGACGGCTTCTGCTCCATCACTTCGGCGGTCTTGGGCTTGAAGTCGCGCCAGAAGGCGTCGAGCACCGCCTGCCATTCCGCCCGCCCACCGGAAATATCGTCCAGGCTGTCCTCGAGCCCGGCAGTGAAGTCGTAGCTGACATAGCGTTCGAAGAAGCGCTCCAGGAACGCCGTCACCAGCCGGCCGCTCTCCTCGGGCAGGAAGCGGTTCTTTTCCACCCGCACATAGGCGCGGTCCTTCAGCGTCTGGATGATCGAGGCATAGGTCGACGGGCGGCCGATCCCCAGCTCCTCCAGCTTCTTGACCAGGCTGGCTTCCGAATAGCGCGGCGGGGGCTGGGTGAAATGCTGCTCGGAACGCACCTCGGTCACCTGCGGGCGATCGCCCTTGGCCAGCTTCGGCAGGCGCGCGGAGTCCTCGTCGTCGCTGTCGTCCAGCCCTTCCTGATAGAGGCTGAGGAAACCGGGAAAGGCCACGACCTGGCCCGTCGCGCGCAGGCTGGCGCGGCCATTGTCGTCCGCGAACTCCACCGTCGTCCGCTCCAGCCGGGCCGACGCCATCTGGCTGGCCAGCGCCCGCTTCCATACCAGTTCATAAAGCCGGGCATGATCGCCGCTGCCCGCCTTGTCGCGGCGGAAATCGGTGGGGCGGATCGCCTCATGCGCTTCCTGCGCATTCTTGGCCTTGGTGGCATAGGCGCGCGGCGCGTCCGGCAAGTAAGCGGCGGCGAAGCGGTCGGCGATCGCCTCCCGCGCGGCGGCGATCGCCTCGCCCGCCATCTGGACGCCGTCCGTTCGCATATAGGTGATGAGGCCGTCCTCGTAGAGCTGCTGGGCCAGCCGCATCGTATGCTGGGCTGAAAAGCCGAGCTTGCGCGCAGCTTCCTGCTGCAGGGTCGAGGTGGTGAAGGGCGGTTGCGGATTGCGCGTGACCGGCTTGGTCTCGACCGACACGACGGCGAAGCGTCCCGCCTCCACCGCCTGCTTCGCGGCCGCGGCGGCGGAAGCGTCGCCGAGCGCGAATTTGTCGAGCTTCTTGCCGTCCAGCGTCACCAGCCGGGCGTCGAAGGCCTGGCCCGCTTCGGTCATCGCGGCGGTGACGGTCCAATATTCCTGCGGCCGGAACGCCTCGATCTCGCGCTCGCGGTCGACGACGAGGCGCAGGGCCACCGACTGGACGCGGCCAGCCGACTTTGCACCCGGCAGCTTGCGCCACAACACCGGCGAAAGGGTGAAGCCGACCAGATAGTCGAGCGCCCGGCGCGCGCGATAGGCGTCGATCAGATCATCATCGAGGTCGCGGGGGGCAGCCATCGCTGCCGTCACCGCCTGCTTGGTGATGGCGTTGAACGTCACCCGCTGGACGTCGGCGGGCAGCGCCTTGCGCTTCTTCAGCACCTCGCGGATGTGCCACGAGATCGCCTCGCCCTCGCGGTCGGGGTCGGTCGCCAGGATCAGGCGGTCGGCGCCCTTCGCCTCGTCGGTAATCGCCTTCAGCTGCTTCGCCTTATCGGCGTAGGCTTCCCATTCCATGGCGAAGCCGTCGTCGGGATCGACCGACCCGTCCTTCGCCGGAAGGTCGCGGACATGGCCGTAGGAGGCGAGCACGCGATAGCCCGGGCCGAGATATTTTTCGATGGTCTTCGCCTTGGCCGGCGACTCGACGATAACGAGATTGGTGGAAATGGTCGTTGCTCCTCACGTGCGCACGCATAAGCTGGGGAGCAGGGGGTAGGCCCGTCAATATCCTCTTTCGCCCTTTCTTAACCGGGCCTCCCGCATGCCGGACCCGAAGAGCGGGGATCGGGGCGATGCGAAGCATCATTATCGGCTGCATCTGCATGGGCGGCATCACCTGGATCGGCAGCGGCTGGTTCGGACCGGATATCGAGCGCGTCGCCCATCGGCCGCCCTCCGTCATCTACGACACCTTCGAGCGCACCCTGCCGGACCTGCGCGAAGTGGCCGGCGGCGAGATGGCGGAGATCGGGCTTGGCCATGGCGGCCTGGTGTCGGCCGATGTCGACCGCATCCCCGACCGGGCGATCAAATACCGCCTGCTGTTCACCGCCGGCCGGTCGATCACCCTCGACCTCCGCTTCAAGCCGCTCGACGCCGGCAAGCACACCCGGATCACCGCCGATATCGACGTCGACAAAGGCGACGGCAGCGCGGACGATCTCAGCCGCAGCCTGCCGATGCGGGCCCTCGGCCTGAAGCTGGCGGTCGGCATGATGGTCGGCAGGCTGGCGGCGATGGCCGAACGCGGCGACACGCCCCCGCCGCGCTTCTCGCTGGCCGAGCTGCGCGCCGCCAACCCCGCCTATCAGCAATCCCAGGTCCGCCGGCGCATGGCCCAGGCCGCCGCCCCGATGACCACCGCCAAGCCGATGAACGACGCGCGCCCGATGGTCGATCTCGACCGGAACAGGTGGCGATAGGGTCACCTCACCGCCGGCAACCCATCAAAGCACATATTTGCTGAGATCGGTGTTCCGCGCGATGCTAGCGAGCTGCGCCTCGACGAAGGCGGCGTCGACCTTCACCGTGTCGCCGGCGCGGGTTTCGGCGTCGTAGCTGACGTCCTCCAGCAGCTTTTCCATCACCGTCTGCAGGCGGCGGGCGCCGATATTCTCGACCTGGGCGTTCACCTCGGCAGCGATGCGGGCGATGGCGGCGATACCGTCGTCGGTGATGTCCAGGGTCACGCCCTCGGTCGCCAGCAACGCCTTGTACTGGCGGATGAGGCTGGCCTCGGTGTCCGACAGGATGGCGATGAAGTCCTGCTCGGTCAGGCCCTTCAGCTCGACTCGGATCGGCAGCCGGCCCTGAAGTTCGGGCAGCAGATCGCTGGGCTTGGCGACGTGGAAGGCGCCCGACGCGATGAACAGGATGTGGTCGGTCTTCATCGGCCCGTATTTGGTCGCGACGGTGGTGCCCTCGATCAAGGGCAGCAGGTCGCGCTGCACGCCTTCGCGGCTGACCGAACCGCCACGCACGTCGCTGGTTGCGATCTTGTCGACCTCGTCGAGAAAGACGATCCCGTTCGCCTCGGCATTGGCCAGCGCCTCGCGGTTGACCTCGTCCTGGTCCAGACGGCGGTCGGCCTCCTCGTCGAGCAGCTTGGCGAAGGCGGCCGGAATCTTCAGTTTCCGGCGCTTCGTCCGTTGGCCCATCTTGCCCAGCATCTCGCCGAGGTTGATCATGCCGACATTGCCGCCCATGCCCGGCAGCTCGAACGGCAGGCTCTGTACCTCCTCGACCTCGATCTCGACCTCCTTGTCGTCCAGATGGCGCTCGGCGACGCGCTGGCGGAACGCCTCGCGGGTCGCGGCCGATGCGTCCTTGCCGACCAGCGCGTCGAGCAGGCGGGCCATCGCTGCTTCCTCGGCCTGCGGGCGCACATCCTCGCGGCGAACCTCGCGGGTCAGGCGGATCGATTCCTCGACGAGGTCGCGGACGATCTGCTCCACGTCGCGGCCGACATAACCGACCTCGGTGAACTTGGTCGCCTCGACCTTGACGAACGGCGCCTGGGCCAGCTTCGCCAGCCGGCGGCTGATCTCGGTCTTGCCGCAGCCGGTCGGGCCGATCATCAGGATGTTTTTGGGCGTCACCTCGTCGCGCAGCGCGGGGTCCAGCTTCTGGCGCCGCCAGCGGTTCCTGAGCGCCACGGCGACCGCCTTCTTGGCGTCGGTCTGCCCGATGATGAAGCGATCCAGCTCCGCGACGACGGCGCGCGGGGTAAGATGGTCGGTGTCGGTCATGGAAATCCTTGGATATCGGGTCAGGCGGCGTCGAGCGCTTCGACCACCACATTCTCGTTGGTGAACACGCAAACGTCGGCGGCGATCTTCATCGCCTTCCTCGCCAGCACCTCGGCGTCCGGCTCATAGTCGGCGAGCGCACGAGCGGCGGACAGGGCGTAGTTGCCGCCCGATCCGATCGCGGCGATGCCGTCGGTAGGCTCCAAGACGTCGCCATTGCCGGTCAGGATCAGCGTGACATCCTTGTCGGCGACGATCATCAGCGCCTCCAGGTTGCGGAGATATTTGTCGGTGCGCCAATCCTTGGCGAGTTCGACGGCGGCGCGCATCAGCTGGCCCTGATGACGCTCCAGCTTGGCCTCAAGGCGCTCGAACAGGGTGAAGGCGTCGGCCGTCGCGCCGGCGAAGCCGCCGATGACATGCCCCTCGCCCAGCCGCCGCACCTTGCGGGCATTGGCCTTCATCACCGTATTGCCCATCGACACCTGTCCGTCGCCGATGACGACAACCTTGCCGCCCCGGCGCACGGACAGGATCGTGGTGCCGTGCCATTTGATCGCGTCGCTCATTCTGGTCCCCGCCCCATCCCGGCATCATCGTGATGCGGGCGATATGGGGGACCGGCACGGCCGATTTCAACCGCCCACCGGCGGCAGGTCGATCAGCTATTGTCTTCGATCTCGGCGCCCGGTCCGTTCTTCAGGATCGAGTCGATGGCATTCTTGGCGCTCGCCTTCGACGCGTAGCCTTCGGTCGAGAAGATGATCTCGCTGTTATACTTGAACCGGACCCGGAACTCGCCGGCCTTGTCCTTGTAGATCTCGAACTTGTGCGCCATTCGCCTCGCTCCTTCGATTGATCGGGATCAATCCCTAACATGGCGGACCGCGATCAGCCACGGCCAACGAACATGAACGCGACCGCACCCACCATGCACAGCCCGGCGCCCAGATAACGCAGGCCCAGCGGCTCCTTCAGCACCAGCACGGCAAAGACGGCGAAGACGGCAAGGGTGATCACCTCCTGCAGGATCTTCAGCTGGCTGGGCTGCCACCCCGCCAGATAGCCCATGCGGTTGGCCGGAACGGCGAGGCAATATTCGACCAGCGCGATGCCCCACGCGATCAGCACCACCTTCCACAGCGCGACACCCGTGAAGCGCAGGTGTCCGTACCAGGCGATGGTCATGAAGATGTTGGAGAGGATCAGGAGGGCGACGGTAGGCATGGGTTCAGCGGCTTTCGGTTGCGTGGGGCCACCCACGCGTTATAGCGGCCCCCATGCGCAAGGCGACGATCCAGAGGGATACGAACGAGACCAAGATCGCGGTCGAGCTGAACCTCGACGGCAGCGGCCGCTACCGGGTGTCAACCGGCATCGGTTTTCTCGACCACATGCTTGAGCAGTTGTCGCGCCACTCGCTGATCGACCTCGACGTGACGGCGGACGGCGACCTTCACATCGACCAGCATCACACGACCGAAGACAGCGCCATCGCCCTCGGCGAGGCCTTCGCCAAGGCGCTTGGCGACCGGCGCGGCATCACCCGCTTCGGCCATGCCTATGCGCCGATGGACGAGACGCTGACCCGCGTCGCGATCGATATTTCCGGCCGCCCCTTCCTGGTCTGGAAGGTGGCGTTCAGCCAGGCGAAGCTCGGCGATTTCGATACCGAACTGTTCGAACACTGGTTCCAGTCCTTCGCGGGCGCGGCGGGCATCACCCTCCACGTCGAGACGCTGCACGGGCGCAACAACCACCACATCATCGAAAGCGCGTTCAAGGCGCTGGCACGGGCGCTCAGGACCGCGATCGAGATCGACCCGCGCAAGGCCGACAGCATCCCGTCGACCAAGGGCACGCTGGGGGGCGGCGCGACCGACCTGGCATGACCGTCGCGCTGATCGACTATGGCGCGGGCAATCTCCGCTCCGTCGCCAATGCGCTCGCGACGGCGGGCGCGAGCGACGTCTCCGTCACCGCCGACCCCGATGTCGTCCGCCGGGCCGACCGCATCGTCCTGCCCGGCGTCGGTGCCTTCGGCCAATGCGTTGATGCGCTCCACGCCCTGCCCGGCATGGTCGATGCCATGCGGGAAGCGACGGTCGAGGGCGGTCGCCCGTTCCTCGGCATCTGTGTGGGTATGCAGCTGCTCGCCGATGTCGGGCGCGAGCATGGCGACCATGCCGGGCTCGGCTGGATCGCGGGCGAGGTCGTGCGCCTGGCTCCTGCCGATCCGGCGCTGAAGGTGCCGCACATGGGCTGGAACCAGGTCGCGCCGGCTCCGGCGGCACCGCTGCTGGTGCCGGGCGAGGCCTATTTCGTCCACAGCTATCGCTTCGCCGCCGCCGATCCGGCCACCGTTCTGGCTACCACCGACCATGGCGAGCCCTTGGCCGCCGCCATCGGACGCGGCAACATCGTCGGCGTCCAGTTCCACCCGGAGAAGAGCCAGGGCTATGGCCTTGCCTTCCTCGGCCGCTTCCTTGCCTGGAGACCCTGATCCGCATGTCACTGATCGTCTTTCCCGCCATCGATCTGAAGGGCGGCCAGGTCGTCCGCCTGGCCGAAGGGGACATGGACCGGGCGACCGTCTATGCCGACGATCCGGCGGATCAGGCGGGCCGGTTTGCGGCGGCTGGGGCAAGTCATCTGCACGTCGTCGATCTTGACGGGGCATTTGCCGGCCAGCCGGTCAATGCCCGCGCCGTGGAAGCGATCCGTGCCGCCTTTCCCGGCAAAGTCCAGCTTGGCGGCGGCATTCGCGAACGAGCGACCATCGACCGCTGGATCGACCTTGGCGTCGATCGCATCGTCATCGGCACGGCCGCACTGGAAAATCCCGATCTGGTTAAAGAAGCGGCGCGTGATTATCCTGATCGGATTGTCGTGGCCGTCGACGCACGCGGCGGCATGGTCGCCACGCGCGGCTGGGCGGATGTGTCCGACGTCGCCGTCGCCGACCTCGCCCGTCGCTTCGAGGACGCAGGTGTCGCCGCGCTGCTGTTCACCGATGTTGGCCGCGACGGCCTGTTGAAGGGCGTCAACCTCGACGCGACCGTCGACCTTGCCCGCGCGGTGTCCTTGCCGGTGATCGCTTCTGGCGGCGTCGCCGACCTTGGCGACATCCTCGCCCTTGCCCGTCGCGCGTCGGAAGGGATCGAAGGCGTGATCTGCGGACGCGCGCTTTACGACGGGCGGCTCGACCTCGCCGAAGCGCTCGCCGTCGCCGCCTGATGAGCGTCGGGGTCCGCATCATCCCGTGCCTGGACGTCGCCGGCGGGCGCGTCGTCAAGGGCGTCAATTTCGTCGGCCTGCGCGATGCCGGTGATCCGGTCGAACAGGCGCGCGTCTATGACGCGCAGGGTGCCGACGAACTCTGCTTTCTCGACATCACCGCCAGCCACGAGGCGCGCGGCACCATCCTCGACGTTGTCGCCCGCACCGCAGAGGTGGTGTTCATGCCGCTCACCGTCGGCGGCGGCGTGCGCTCGGTCGAGGACGTTCGCGCCCTGCTGCTGGCCGGCGCCGACAAGGTGGCGGTGAACAGCGCCGCTGTTGCCCGGCCCGAATTGATCGGCGACCTGGCACTGGCCTTTGGCGATCAGTGCATCGTCGGCGCCGTCGACGCCCGCGCGGTCGACGGCGGCCGGTGGGAGGTCTTCACCCATGGCGGTCGCAAGGCCACCGGCATCGACGCCGTGGCCCATGCCGCACGCCTCGCCGAGCTTGGCGCCGGCGAACTGCTGGTGACGTCGATGGACCGCGACGGCACGCGTGACGGTTATGATCTGGCGCTGACCCGCGCCATCGCCGATCGGGTCGGGGTGCCGGTGATCGCCTCTGGTGGGGTCGGCGGCCTGTCGCATCTCGTCGACGGCGTGCAAGAAGGCCATGCCAGCGCGGTGCTGGCCGCCTCGATCTTCCACTTCGGTCAGCATAGCATCGGCGAAGCGCGAACCGCGCTCCGCGACGCGGGCCTGCCAGTCAGGACGACCTGAGCCTTGATCCCGACCCTTGCAATGGCCCGAGGCCGGTAAATACCGATCCCGGACCTGGGCTCCTTCAGTTCGCAGCCTTCTCCACGGTGCGACCAACGGAGGAAACGTCGCGGCCCATGCCCGCAATGGTGTTGCAGGCGCCCAGCAGCACGGCGACTCCGGCCAGCAGTGCAATCGTCAGCTTGTTCATGTCATCCCCTCGATAGCGATCCATTGCACCTTTGCAATGAACCGCCGGGTTCAGACAAGCATGATCGCGCAAGGTAGATCGCCAGCCGCGTTTCAAACCGGCCGTTCGCCGATCACGTTACCGCCCTCGGCGTAACGGCAGACCAGGAACTCATCTTCGTTGTTGCGGGCCAGGGCACATCCGACCTCACGGCTCGATGCCCAGATGACCTGGGTATAGTGGCCGATGTCAGACCAGCGTCCGGTCGCGCTGACCGCCGGGAAGACGCCGGGGCGGTAATGCTGCTTCTCGGCGATCCAAAGGCCGACCATATCCTCGGGCGTGTAGTATCCGCGCGTGCCCATCCACAGATTCTCGCCTTGCGGATCGGGATCGTCGGGATCGCTGATGGAATGAACCAGAGCTTTGCGCGCCGCTAACCGTTCCGCCCACTCTTCCGCGGCTTCAGCCAGCGCTGGATTCCAGCGCATTGGCGGTGCGCCCATGGCCGCGCGTTCAAGATTGTGGGCAGCAAGCAGGCGCGTGTCGAACGCACCGAGCGGCGCAGCATCCGTTGCCGCCTCATCCAGAGGAGACGTGGCGGTGGTGATAGCCACAAGGCCCGCCAGCACCGCATTCCAGACCACTTCCGTTCCGAGCGAGATCAGCATCGCGAAACCCCGTCAACACTTGGTTAACGGACTCGATCTCGACGAAAATAGTTACCAACCTCTTAAGCGCGACGTCATGCCGCCAGATGCCCGCGATAAGGCGTTGCGGCGGTGTGACGGCCGGCGCGCCGACTGACGGCGCGCCGAACCGGATTGGTGGATCCGTCAATCAGTGCTTCTGGTTGCTCATCCGGTCCACGTAGGCGATGCCGATCGCCGAGGCGATGAACGCCATGTGGATGATCGTCTGCCACATCACCCCTGCCTCGGTGACGCGCGCACCGGGCTGCCCCATCGCGTTCGCCTCGATGAAGGTCCGAAGCAGATGGATGGACGAAATGCCGATGATCGCCATCGCCAGCTTCACCTTGAGAATGCCGGCATTGACGTGGCTCAGCCATTCCGGCTGGTCGGGATGGTTCTGAAGCCGCAGCCGCGAAACGAAGGTTTCGTAGCCGCCCACGATCACCATCACGAGCAGGTTGGAAATCATCACCACGTCGATAAGGCCAAGGACGACCAGCATGATCTGCTGTTCGCCGAATTCGGCGGCATGGACGATCAGGTGCCACAGTTCCTTGAGGAACAGGAACACATAGACGCATTGCGCCACGATGAGGCCCAGATAGAGCGGCAGCTGCAGCCACCGCGATCCGAAGATCAGCAGTGGCAGCGGCCTCATCGGTGGCGAGGTTTCCAGGGTCGGCTCGGTCATAGGTCGTGCGGATGCCTCAGCGGCGACGGATGATGAGGTTGCGGATCTCGGTCATGTCCTCGATCGCGAAGCGGATGCCCTCGCGGCCGATGCCCGAATCCTTGACGCCGCCATAGGGCATGTTGTCGACGCGGTAGCTGGGCACGTCCCCGATGACGACACCTCCCACCTCCAGCCGGTCCCAGGCATCCAGCGACTTGAAGATGTCGCGGGTGAAGATACCGGCCTGTAGGCCGAACTTGCTGTCGTTGACCTCGTCAAGCGCGGCGTTGAAATCGCTGAACTTGGTCAGCAGGGCGACCGGGCCGAAGGCTTCCTCGGCATAGAGCTTGGCGTCGCGCGGCACCGCTTCCAGCAGCGTCGCGTCCAGCATCGCGCCCTCGCGCTTGCCGCCGACCAGCAGCTTGGCGCCGCGGCCCACGGCCTCGTTGATCCAACTTTCCAGCCGTTCGGCTTCCTTGACGTCGATCATCGGGCCGATGAACGTCGCCTCGTCATGCGGGCTACCCTTGACCAGCGCGGCGGTCTTGGCGACCAGCCGGTCGCGGAACTCGTCATAGATCGCCTCGTGAACGATGATCCGCTGGACGCCGATGCACGATTGGCCCGACTGGTAGAAGGCGCCGAACACCACCCGCTCGACTGCGTCGGCGATGTCGGCATCCTCGTCGACGATGCAGGCCGCGTTGCCGCCCAGTTCCAGCACCACCTTCTTGCGGCCGGCGCGCGCCTTCAGGTCCCAGCCCACTTCCGGCGAGCCGGTGAAGCTCAACAGCTTCAGGCGGTCGTCGGTGGTGAAAAGGTCGGCGCCGTCCCGGCTGGCCGGCAGGATCGAGAAGGCGCCTTTCGGCAGATCGGTCTCCGCCAGGATCTCACCGATGATGATGGCGCCCAGCGGCGTGCGCGACGCCGGCTTCATCACGAACGGACAGCCGACGGCCAGCGCCGGGGCGATCTTGTGGGCGGCGAGGTTCAGCGGGAAGTTGAACGGCGAGATAAACGAGCAGGGACCGATCGGCACCCGCTTCCAGATGCCCTGATAGCCCTTGGCGCGGGGGCTGATGTCCAGCGGCTGGACCTCGCCGGTGATGCGCACCGATTCCTCGGCAGCGATACGGAACGTGTCGATCAGGCGGCCAACCTCGCCGCGCGAATCGCGGATCGGCTTTCCGGCCTCGATGCACAGCGAATAGGCAAGCTCCTCAGCACGTTCAGTGAAGCGCTTCACGCAGTGATTGAGGATCGCCTGGCGTTCATAGGACGGCATCCGCGCCATCGGCTCGGCCGCCTCCACCGCCGCCGCGATACCGGCATCGATCATCGCCTGATCCGCCAAGGCGACACGGGTCGCGACCTGCCCCGTGAACTTATCGGTCACTTCCAGTTTGGTATTGGGGGTCTTCGCCTCGTTGGCGAGATAGAGCGGATAGGAGTCGGCAAGCGCGGTCATCGAGAATCTCCGGCTAGGGGTCGGGTCCGACTTGCCATCCGCGCGCTGGCCTGTGAAGACCCGAACCGCTCTCGCCGAACGGTCCGGAGGCCGATATTGTGACTTGAGCCTAAGGGGAGCACGCCAGAACGATGGAAACGATCTACGACTGGGTCACGGTGGCGATGTTCGCCGGCCTCATCATCCTGTTTCTGGAGCGCTCGGGCGGCCACGAACCGCCGCGCGACCATATCTGGCAATATCTGGTTGCTTCGGTCGGCCTGATGCTGGTCAACTATCTGGGCAATAATGACCAGCATCTTCTTGCCGTCGCGACGCTTGCGGTCGTGATCGGCTTTGTCGTCTATTATCTGCGCCCGCTGGATCGCGGCGGGGCCTGAGCCCCGTCAGAGGGAACCGATCAAGGCCGGGCGGTTCGCCTTGGCGATCGCTTCCATCATCGTGGTGCCGAACGTGCTGAGGGTGCGGATCGCCAGGTCCGCATCCTCCGACACCAGCGACATCCGAACCAGAACGCCGTCGGGGATGACCCCTTCGAGGCTCGTCCGCATCCGGGTAAGGTGCTGATTCGCCCAGGTCGTCGGAAAATAATTGCCGACCCGAGTCCAATACAGCAGCTGCTCGACATATCGGTCGCTGGTCGCCGTATAAAAACGGCAGGGCACATTCGCGCCGTCGCCAACCGGCACCGCCACTTCCCGCGATCCGCTCATCCGGAAACCGGCAGCAGGATAACAATATTCGGGACGGTGCATCTGCAGCGTATCGCTCTGGGTGCTGCCATAGGCGATCACCAGCATCACGAACGGCAGGCCATCGGCGACATAGGTGCGAGCCAGCTGCTGGGAATAAAGCCGGCCAGCTAGCGAATCCTCCGCCGGCAGCACCACCCGTCCCTCAGGAATCCGGTCCCAAGGACCGATGCGGCCAGGAACGATATCCTCCAGTTCCTGATCCCCCATCAGGACCTGCACATTGCGTGGCGTCAAAGCGTAGGCCGCCCCCGCCGAGGCGGCGAGGCCACCGGCCATGATCAGGTCCCTGCGGCTCAAGCGTTTGCGATCGTCCACGGTCATGCCGCCTTCCTCGCGAGATGATTGCGCACGGGCGTCAGCAGCGCGTCGATCGCGAAGATCGTCAGCACCGCGACCACGAACATGGTCAGCCCCGCGAAGTCGTGCAGATACCCCTGCGCCGCAGCATCACCCAGGAAATAAGTGAGCAGCACCAGAATCATCACCCGGATGAAATTGGCAAACAGCGCGACGGGAATGATCGCGAACACCAGCAGCAGCGCGTAACGCCAGTTCGCCGCATGACGGAAATAGACATAGAACAGGCCGATCGCCGACAGGCTGATCAGCGAGTTCAGGCCCGAGCAGGCGGCCGCAACCAGCAGCTCATATTGCGCGACGTGGATGATGACGCCCGACCGGACGATAGGCATGCCGAACTGCTGCAGCGTCCAGGCCACCCATTCTGAAATACCGATCTTCATCGGCTGGGTGACCGCCGTCACGACCGTATCGGGCAGCGGGATTAGGAACAGCATGTAGAGAATCGGGAACCACATCCGCTTCAGCGCAGGCAGGCCGATCTCGCCATAGAGAACGACCAGCAGAGCGACATAGGCCGCAAACGCCTCCAGTCCCATGACGCCGACGATCCGTCCGAAGACGTAGATCGGCAGCACCACCGCGAGCAGGGCGCCGGTGACAAGCGCCGATCCGCGCTCCGCCACCTCCATCGCGGCGGCACGGTGGCGCATCATCAGCCAGATGCCGGTGGCCAGGACGATCGGCCCGTGAGCGCCCTCCTCCGTTCCCCAGTAGCCCTTTGCCAGCCCGATGATGGTCGGCAACGCGAGCAGGGCGACAGCCAGCCACAGCGGCCAGCGCCGTTGCAATCCGGCGATCAGTGAGGGCGCCAGCGCCGGGGGGCGAGGCGAGGTGGCAAGGGATGCATTCACAGCGTTACGTTCTTCCGCCTCGGGGGATTCGCCATCCTTTAACATCCTACAGGTTAACGGGTTTGGAGCGTCGTCCACAAGCCGCCATTCGGCGATATCGGCGCCTTGGCGGTCTTGCTCTTGTCCATGGGGCCGCTAGACGCTGCTGTTCGGACGCATGATGGGACGGAGAGACATGACACGACGTGGCATCATTCTGGCCGGCGGATCGGGCACGCGGCTCTATCCCCTGACGTTGCCGGTCTCGAAGCAGTTGATGCCAGTCTATGACAAGCCGATGATCTATTACCCGCTGGCCGTGCTGATGCTGGCTGGCATACGGGATATCATGATCATCACCACCCCTGGCGATCAGGCGGCATTCAAGATGCTGATGGGCGATGGCAGCCAGTGGGGCATCGCGCTCCATTATGCCGCCCAGCCGAAGCCCGAGGGACTGGCTCAAGCCTATCATATTGCCGCCGATTTCGTCGGCGACCAGCCGTCGGCACTGGTTCTGGGGGACAATCTGTTCCACGGTCATGGCCTGCCCGAATTGCTGCGCGAAGCCGAATCGCGGGCTGAGGGCGCCAGTGTATTCGGCTGCTGGGTGCGCGATCCGGCCGCCTATGGCGTTGTCTCGTTCGATGCCGACGGCCGGGCTGAGACGATCGAGGAAAAGCCCGCCAAGCCAAAGTCCAACTACGCCGTCACCGGCCTCTATTTCTACGACGGAGATGCCGTCCGACTGGCCCGCGACCTCACTCCCTCGGCGCGGGGCGAGCTGGAGATCACCGACCTCAACCGCCGCTATCTCGATGCAGGCCGGCTGCATGTATCGATCCTGGGGCGCGGTTTCGCGTGGCTGGACACCGGTACTCACAACGCGCTGGTCGACGCCGCCCAATACGTCCGAATCGTCGAAGAGCGGCAGGGGTTGAAGATCTGCTGCCCCGAGGAAATCGCCTGGCGCCAGGGCTTCATCGACGACGAGGCGCTGGCGCGCATCGCCGCGCCGCTGGAGAAGAGCGGCTATGGCCGTTATCTCACCGCCCTGCTGGATGGCCCCCGATGAAAGCGACCCCGCTTGCATTGCCCGGGCTGATGCTGGTTGAGCCGCGCCTGTTCGGCGACGCGCGCGGCTTCTTCATGGAAAGCTGGAACCGGCGCAGCTTCGCCGACATTGGCATCGACGCCACCTTCGTGCAGGACAATCACAGCCGGTCGGCGGCCGGCGTACTGCGCGGCCTGCACTATCAACTGACCCGCCCGCAAGGAAAGCTGGTGCGAGTGACGCGAGGCCGCGCCTTCGATGTCGCGGTCGACCTGCGCCGTGCCTCGCACACCTTCGGCCGCGCGCAGGGGGTCGAGCTGTCGGCCGACAACCACCTGATGTTCTGGGTCCCGCCGGGGTTCGCCCACGGCTTCCTGGCGCTCGAGGACGACACCGAGTTCCAGTATAAGTGCACCGACTTCTACGCCCCCGACGACGAGCACAGCCTGCTGTGGAACGACCCGGCGCTGGGCATCGACTGGCCGCTGGGCGGCCTCGGCATGCCGGCTCTCTCGGACAAGGACCGCGCCGGGCGGCTGCTGGCCGACGCTCCGGTCTATCCGTGAAGGCGCTTGTGACAGGCGGCGGTGGCCAGTTGGGCCGGGCGCTTCAGGCGCTGGCACCGAAGGATGTGACGGTCATCGCCCTCACCCATGCTGAACTGGACATCGCCGACGAGGGTGTCGTGTCGACGCTGGTCGCCCGGGAAGCGCCGGACCTGATTCTCAACGCCGCCGCCTATACCGCCGTCGACCGGGCCGAGAGCGAGCCTGAAGCGGCAGCGCGTGTCAATGCCCAGGCGCCGGGGGTGCTGGCGCGGGTGACGGCGGCACGAGGCATCCGTCTTGTCCACGTCTCAACCGACTTCGTGTTCGACGGCATGCTGGGCCGGCCCTACCGCCCTGGCGACGCGCCCAACCCGCTGAGCGTCTATGGCGCCAGCAAGCTGGCCGGCGAGGAAGCGGTGGCAGCGGCCGACGCCGACGCACTGGTCGTCCGCACCGCCTGGGTCCATGGCGCGACCGGGGCCAATTTCGTCGCCACCATGCTGCGACTGATGGCCGAGCGCGACCGGCTGGGCGTCGTCGCCGACCAGATCGGCACACCCACCCATGTCGACGGGCTGGCGGAAGCGTTGTGGCGGCTGGCCGCCAGCGATGCGCGCGGCATCGTCCATCATACCGACGCCGGGGTCGCCTCCTGGTATGATTTCGCCGTCGCGATCCGCGAGGAGGGACTGGCCCTCGGCCTCATCGACCGCGCTGCCCAGGTGACGCCGATCGCCACCGCCGATTATCCTACCCCCGCCCGCCGCCCCGGCATCGCCATCCTCGACAAGGAGAGCGGCTGGACGGCTGCCGGGATCACGCCCCTGCACTGGCGCGAAGGCTTGCGCCGGGCACTCATCCAGCGAAAGTCCCTGACCTGATGGCCAGCCTCCTCGTCACCGGCGGCGCCGGCTTCATCGGCGCCAATTTCGTCCGCTATTGGCGTGACGCGCATCCGGACGACGGCATCGTCGTCCTCGACGCACTGACCTATGCGGGCAACCGGTCCAGCCTTAACGGAATCGCCAGTTTCGACTTCGTCGAAGGCGACATCCGCGATCAGGCGCTGGTCGACCGCCTGCTCGCCGAGCACGAGGTCGACACCATCGTCCACTTCGCGGCCGAAAGCCATGTCGACCGCTCGATCACCGGCCCCGATGCCTTCATCGATACGAATGTCGTCGGCACCCACACCCTGCTGAAGGCGGCGCGGACGGCGTGGCTGGGCGGCAGCGGTCGGCCGCACCGGTTCCATCACATCTCCACTGACGAGGTGTACGGAACATTGGGGCCGAATGATCCCGCCTTCACCGAAACCACGGCCTATGCGCCCAATTCGCCCTATTCGGCGTCGAAAGCAGCCTCCGATCACCTCGTCCGCGCCTATCACCACACCTATGGGCTCGAGGTGACGACGACGAATTGCTCGAACAATTATGGCCCCTATCAATTCCCCGAGAAGCTGATCCCGTTGTTCATCCTCAACGCCCTCCACGGGCGGCCGCTGCCGATCTACGGCGACGGGATGCAGATTCGTGACTGGCTGCATGTCGCCGACCATTGCCGGGGCATCGAAGCGGCGTTGGACCGTGGCAGGCCGGGCGAAACCTACAATATCGGCGGGGGGGCGGAGTTACCCAACCTCGCCGTCATCGATACCCTGTGCGCCGAGGTCGACGCCGCGTTCGGACGTCTGGCCGATCTTGCCGCGCGCTTCCCGCTCGCGCCGGCGGCACAAGGCAAGCTGACTGCCAGCCTGAAGACCCATGTCGTCGACCGTCCCGGTCACGACCGCCGCTACGCGATCGACGAGCGCAAGGCGCGGGACGAAATCGGCTATCGGCCGTCGAACGGCTTTGCCGAGCATTTCGCGGCCACGCTTGACTGGTATCTCGCCAATGAGCCGTGGTGGCGGGCCATCCTGGCGCGCGGCGGCGGGGCCGCACCACGCTGAGTATGATCGGCACAGCCCATATCCGGGTGCTGGGCCGTTTCGTCCGCGACCAGTTTCGCGGACCGCCCGAGCCCGACGGCCGTCTGGCTCACGATCGCAACGCCTTCAACCTCATCCGCCTTGTCTGCGCGACGGCGGTGATCTTTTCCCATGCGCACGACCTGACCCTGCAGGACATCTGGCAGGACGCGACCGTGCGCTGGCTGGGCGTGCCGGTAGCAACGGTCGCCGTCTATGTGTTCTTCGTCCTCAGCGGCTTTCTGGTCACCATGAGCTATGATCGGCGACGCGACCCGGCGGCCTTCATCCGCGCTCGGGCGCTGCGTATCCTGCCGGGCTTATGGGTGATGCTGCTGGTCTCTGTGCCGGTGCTTGGCCTGCTGTTCAGCCCGCTTTCGTTCGGCGACTTCCTGTCGGCACCCCGAACCACCACCTATTTTGTCAGCAACGCCATCTTGTCCAACGCCTTCTACCTGCCCACGGCAAACACGCTGCCGGGCGTGTTTGAAGCCAACCCGGTCGCGGGTGTGATCAACGGCTCGCTGTGGACGGTGGCCATCGAGGTCCAATGCTATGTCGTGCTGCTGGTCGCGGCCATGGCCGGCTGCATTCTCAATCGGTCTCGTTTCCTGATTCTGGCGACGCTGTTCCTCCTCATTTTTCTGCTGTTCCCATCCGGGATTTTCATCTTGACCGGCCTCGTCAGGCGGCTGGCGCTCCCCTTTCTGTTCGGTATTGCCGCCTATGTCTTCCGCGCCCGGCTGCCCCTGTCCGGCGTCCTCGCCGTGCTTGCAATGGTCGTTGCGCTCGCCCTTCCGACGGGCATGGTGACGCCCAGTCTCGTGCAACCCGCCCTTAACCTTGCCGAGCTTAAGACGGTCGCCGTGCAACTGGCCTTCGGCTATGCTGCGCTGGTCTTCGCTTTTCGCGCGCCGGCGGCGGTGACACGGTTCAGCGCCAGTCTGCCTGATCTTAGCTATGGCATCTATATCTATGCGTTCCCAGTGCAGCAGGCGATCGTCGCGACCGGACTGGGGACCACCCCGATGACTAATCTCGCCTTGTCTCTGGCTGTCACCGTCCCGTTGGCGGCGCTGTCCTGGTATCTGGTCGAAAAGCCCGCCTTGAAGCTGAAGGCGATGCCAGCGCGCGCGATCCGGCTGGACGCGACACAATGAAGAGAGCGGGTGGCCTTGGCATCGCCGTCGCGCTGATCCTCTCACTCGCGGCCTGTCAGTCGCGCGAGCAGAAGGCCGCCAGCCATTTCGAGCGCGCCAATGCCCTGACCGAAGCAGGTGATCTGGAAGGCGCCGGCGAAGCCCTGCGAAAGGCGATCGCCGCGACCGATGACAATGCCGCCTACTGGATCGCCCTTGGTCGCGTGGAACTGCGGCTTCAACATTTCCTCCAGGCTTATCGGGCCTATCAGCGGGCACTCGAACTGACTCCCGCTGATATGGAGACGCTGCGCATCCTGTCGGAACTGTCGCTTTACGGCGGCCAGAACCGGGATGCCGCCCGCTATGCGGATCAATTGCTGGTGCAGGTGCCGGGCGACCTCAACGGCCGGATGGTGCAGGCGACCCTCGCCTTTCGCGAGAAGCGCTATGAGGACGCCATCGTCGCCTGCGACCAGATCCTCGCCGGCAGCCCCGGACTGGAACCGGCAACGGTGGTGAAGGCGCGGGCGATCTTCGACAGCGGTCGCCGGGCCGACGGGATCGCGCTGCTCGAAGCCTATCGCGCCGCCAACGGGGACAAGGCGCAGACGTTAGAAGCCCTGAGCGAATTTTACCGCGCTCTCCCTGATTATGTCCGGCTGGCGCAGATCATGGACCTCAGGTTTAAGCAGGGTCCGATTTCGCCCGCCCTCGGATTCGAGAGAACCAGGGCGCTGTTCGCCGCCGGACGGGCGAAGGAAGCTCTGGCGAGCGCGGAGGCGCTGCAGGGCCGCTATCCACGCTTGCCGCGCCTTGCCGTCGGGCTGGTGCGCCTCACCGATGCCGCGGAAGGGCGGCCGGCGGCTTTGACCCAGGCGCTGGCAATGGGCGAAGCAGGCGGGGTTCCGGTCAAGGTCGCGCTGGCTTCGGAGATGCTGGACCTTGGCGAATATGAGATCGGGCATCGGCTGATCGCGCCGCTGCTCGGCGGCACCGGTGGCCCGAACCCGCTAGCCCGCATCTTTGGCGGCCCGAGCGGTGAAATCGATTCGGTCAACGCCGACGCCAACGCCATCCAGGGCCAGCTCGAATTGATCGACGGCAAGGACGCGGAAGCTCGCCGGCGCGTCGAGGCCGTGCTGGAGTTCGACGAAACCAACCTGCGTGCGTTGCTGGTCCGGGCCGAGTTGTTGATGAAGGAGGGCCAGTTCGAACGGGCGTTGACGGACGTCCAGATGGTGCTCAACAACAGTCCGGCATCCTTCCCTGCGCGGTTGCTGCTGGCGCGTATCTATGCGGCAAAGGGCGACCGCACCCTAGCCCTGACCAATTATCGCCGCGCCTCCACCGATCATCCGACCAATCCCGACGTCCTGACGGCGCATGCGGTTTATCTGGCAGATCATGGCCGGCTGGGCGAGGCATTGGTGCTGATCCGCAGCTTCCTGCGCGATAATCCTCGCAATGGTCGGGCGCGAGCCATCGCGCTCAACCGGCGCCTGTGCACGGACCAAGAAGCCGCCTGCCGTACCGCCATGAACACGGCCGGCGGTCCATGGCCGGAAATCGGTTGACCCGACGCAAGGCCATGGCCGTCACCGTCACCCGACGATATGGAGCAACAAGGCGCCCATCGCCTGGTTGCAAGAAAGGCGTTCTGGACCAGCCATGCTCGCGCTGAAGACCCTGATCTATATCGAGGCGACGCTCGCGATCGGGCTGCTGATGCTTGTCCGCCTGCTGGGTTCCGATGCGCGGGCACTGATCAGCCCGCGCTTCATCCTCCTCGTCCTGGCGTTGCCAGCAGCGGGCTATCTCTCGCCGATGGTGGTGCCGTTCTATCTGACGGTGCTTCTGGCGATCCCGCTCGTGTCGCGCCACAGGGTTGAGGCGGCAGGCTTGTTCTTCCTGGCGCTGCCTTTGCTGCCGATGCTGATCACCACGCCGATGCTGCCCGGCATCGGCCCCTTCATCCCGCTCAGCAGCGCCCAGATGACGATCTTCGGCCTGCTGCTGGCTTGGCTGGTCCGCACCGGAGAAGCCGTCGCCAGGCGATCAACCATCGATGTTTTCGTGGTACTGCTGGTGGTGCTGCTCGTCGCGATGACCGCCCGCTCCACCAGCCTCACCAACCTCGCCCGGATCGGACTGCAATATTCGGTTCTGATGTTGCTGCCTTATCTGCTGCTCAGTCGATCGCTGCGAACCGCCAGTCACGTCAAGTTCGTGATGATCTGCTTCGTCGGCGGCGCCTTTCTGATGTCACTCATCGCCCTGTTCGAGGCGGTCCGCAACTGGCCGCTCTATCAAGGCATGTACGATCGCCTGGGCGTCCAGCTGCCTAGCCTCAGCTTGACGATGCGGATCCGAGGCGGACTCCTGCGTGCCCCCGGACCATTCGCAGATTCCACCAACTTCGCAGTCTTCCTGATGATGGGCGCGCTTGCCACCTATGCGCTGCGCAACCTATTCAAGTCACGCGCCGCTCATTTGGTGGCCACCGGCATCACCGTGCTCGGACTTGTCGCCACCCAATCTCGCGGCGCATGGCTGGGATTCCTGGTCGGGATCATCCTGCTCGAATTCTATCGTCGCAAGACTGCGCGCGCGCTGGCGATCGTGGGCGGCGGCGCGGTCGCGTTCGGTCTTGCCGTTTTGGCGGCAGCGACATCCCATAGACTGAGCGAAGTTCTCGGCCTGTCGGGGGATGCTCAGGGCACCGCCGACTATCGCGGCGATCTTTTCCACCGCGGACTGCAGGAAGCCGCGCACAGCCCCTTCATCGGCAACACGGCCGAGGTCGTCGAGACACGCCTCGCAGACCTTATGCAGGGCGAAGGAATCGTCGATTTCGTCAACACCTATATGATGCTCCTGCTTCGTAGCGGCATGGTCGGCCTGTTGATCTTCACCGCTGCGATACTGGTCGCGCTCGGCGCGCTATGGAGCGCTCGACCGCGCCTGCTGCGCGCCGCGGCGAGCAGTGAACCGGCGGCGGCCATTTTCGCTGCACTCGCCGCCCTGTCGGTCGCGCTGACCTTCAACAGCTTTGGCGAACGCAGCCCGATCTGGCTGGTATGTCTGCTTGCCTTGGCGACCGTCATCACGGACCCCCGCTTCGCGGTCAGCGCCCGGCCCGTAAAGCAGCGGATACAGTATCGACGCATGACAGCGATCGTCGACATCCCACCGACGGCTGCCGTAGTCGAACCGAGCCATAGCGGCGTCAGCGGATGAACGTCTCCCGATCGCTCGCCTGGACCCAAGGCGGGCAATTATTGTCGATGGCGCTGACCATGGTCGGGTCGATGGTGCTGGCGCGCCTTCTCACCCCGACCGAAACCGGCACCTTCGCTTTTGCCACCGTGCTCTACGCACTGGTGCAGTCGGCATTGCAGCTCGGCATGGGCAACTACATCCTGCGCGAACCAGACATGTCACATAGGCGGCTGAGCGCCGTCGTTACGCTGACCACGTTTCAAGGCTCAGCGGTCGCGCTGATTATTGTCATTCTCGCGCCATTCGCAGGACTGTTCGGCCGATTCCCCAATATCACGAGCCTGACGCTGATGATCGCGCTCGTGCCACTGCTGAACGCCAGCGAAGGAGCGGCGGCGGCGCTGTGGTCACGGGAACGGCGCTTCATCCGTTACTCCGCCCTTCAGGTCGCAAAAGCGGCGGCACAGATCATCGTCAGCGTCAGCACCGCATGGCTGCTCGACTGGGGCGCATTCGCGCTCGCCGCCGGCATCGTCGCCAACGCCGCGACCGCTTTCCTGATCTGCTCGTTCGACCTCTATGTGAAGCGCGGGTTGAGCTTTCGCCTGCCTGCCGACGAGTGGCAAACGCTGAAGTCGTTCAGCGCCGGTGCCATGATGTTGTCTCTGGTCAGCGCAGCATCGGCCCGGCTGCCCGAACTGCTGATCGGCCGAGTGTTCACGGTCACCATGCTCGGCCACTATAGCCGTTCATTCGGCACCATCGATCTGTTGACGAAATCCTTTTCCTGGCCGCTCGCCCGCGTGTTCGTGCCGCGCACCCTGAAACAGATCAGTGACGGCGCGCGTACCCGGTCGGAAGGGGTCATGGACCTGTTCGAGGTGTTCACATTTTTCATGTGGCCGGCGCTCGCCGGGCTGATGGTGCTGGCGGAACCGTTGACCCTGCTGCTTTATGGCTCGCAGTGGGAACTGGCTGGGCGCCTGCTGCCGTTGATCTGCCTTGCCTCTATTCTTGCTGTCGCCCACTCCGGCGCGATGGAGGGACTGCTGGCCGCCGACCGCCTGCGTCTCAATTCGGGGATAGAAATCGCCCGGTTGGGACTGGCGATCCTGATCTTCATCGCCACAGCACCCTTCGGCCTGTTCGCCGTGCTCTGGGGCCAGGTCCTGAGCAACTTGATCGCGGTCCTGATCTATGGCGCCACTCTCCACCGTCTCGGCATGCTGGCGTCCGCCCGCTGTCTCTCGCTTACGATCCGCCATGCTTTCCTGACCCTGGTCGCCGTGGGCCCCGCACTGGGTGTGATGGTCGCGGCGGACTGGCCGCGCGCCCTGCCCTTTCCCGTCATGGCCGGCGCGGTCGGCGCCGGCATCCTCTGCTGGGTCGCAGTGCTGGCCGCCATGCGGCACCGCTTTCTGACATCGGCGATCAACCTTGTTCGGCGCCGCTGAACCGCCGTTCGTCTCTGACCTTTCGCTTGCGGTCGCCACCGCCGCTGGCCAAGGGTCAATGGCTGGTCTATCCCCCAGCTATGCGGTCGATCGGCACTTTGGCGTGCACCCTTATTGTTCTTGGCATGGGGACGACCGGCGGCACGGCCCAGACGGCCAGCGTCCAGCCTGATGCCCCCCTGATCGACGATACTCCACTGCCCACATTGCCAGGCCTCGATCTGCCCTGGCCCGACCCGGATCAGGCCCCAGATAACTCTGCGCTAACCACCGAGGCCGATCCTTCAGCGCCCATCGTCGCCCCGGTCGTCAACGACGTGCGCTATCGGGTCGTTCTGGAAGGCGTGGATGGCGAGGGACTGGGGTCGATGCCCGACCAGTTCAGGCAATTTTCCGCCCTCTATCAATATGAGGCGGAAGGCGCCAACGCCGCGCAGATCGACCGCCGCGTCGACGAGGACCTCCGCTTGCTGGAGCGCCTGCTCGAAAGCCGAGGCTATTATGCGGCGGAGGTGCGTAGCGAAATCCGCCCGCCGGCCGGCGCAGAGACCCGTCTCGGCGTCATCTTGATCGCAACGCCCGGCCCGCGTTTCACCTTCAGCCAGGTGACGTTGACCGGGATCGACCCGGCGGATGAGGCAGCGGTACGGGCCAGGCTGGGCATAAAGGTTGGCGACCCCGTCGATGCCGCCAGGGTCAAGGCGGCCGACACGGCCTTCCGCCTGTCGCTGCCCGCGGCCGGCTATGCCTTTGCCGAGATATCCGAACCGGACATCGTCGTTGATCACGACACCAACAGCGCGGCCTTGACGCTGGGGGTCAAGACGGGACCGGATTCGGTCTTCGGGGACATCCGGGTCGAAGGGCGCCGCCTGTTCAGCCCGGCGCATATCGACCTGATCGCGCGCTGGGACAAAGGCGACCGCTATGATGCAGGCTTGCTCGACGACCTGCGCCGTGCCCTTATCGCCACCGGGCTGGTCGCCAGCGTCGATCTGAAGCCCGTCGCCAGCGGTATGACGGCCGCTGGCAAGGCCGAGGTCGATATCGCCGTCCGCCTGGAACGCGCGCCGGTCAGGACCATCGCCGGCACCCTCGGCTATGGCACTGGCGAAGGTTATCGCGCCGAGGTGAGCTGGCAGCATCGCAACCTGCTCCCTCCAGAAGGTGCGGTCACCTTTCGCGGCGTTCTGGGCACGCAGGAGCAACTGATCGGCGCCGACCTCAAGCGCTCCAACTGGCGCGAGCGCGATCAGGTGCTGTTCGTTCGCCTTGCCGCCCAGCATCAGAGCCGCAATGCCTATGACGCCCGTACGATCGGGGCCGGCGCGGCCATCGAGCGCCAGACCAACATAATCTGGCAAAAGACCTGGACCTACTCGCTTGGGGCCGAGCTGCTGGCATCGTCGGAGCGGGATATCGACGTCAACCGCGACGTCAGCCGCCGGCGTACCTTCTTCATCGCCGCTCTGCCGGGACGCCTGGCCTATGACGGGTCGGACGACCTCCTCGATCCGCATCGCGGTTTTCGCCTGTCGGGGACCGTGTCGCCCGAAGCCTCGTTGCAGGGAGGCGCCTTCACCTATGCCAGGATGCAGGTCGACGCCTCGGCCTATCTGCCGCTGGGCAGCGAGAAATATGTGCTGGCGGGACGAGTGCGCGCCGGATCGATCCTCGGCGCGGCGCGCGAACGTATCGCGCCGTCCCGGCGTTTCTATGCCGGCGGGGGCGGATCGGTGCGCGGCTTCGGCTATCAGCGGCTGGGGCCCGTCGATGCCAACAACGATCCTATCGGTGGCCGCAGCCTTGCCGAAGCGGCGATCGAAGCGCGCATCCGTTTCGGCAATTTCGGCGTGGTGCCGTTCCTCGATGCCGGCCAGCTCTACTCCACCACCTATCCCACCTTCAGCGACATGCGCTTCGGTGCCGGTATCGGGGTGCGCTATCATAGCAGCTTCGGGCCGATGCGGGTCGATATCGGCACACCGCTTGATCGCAAGCCGGGCGAAAGCCGCGTCGCGGTCTATGTTTCGCTGGGCCAGGCCTTCTGATGACCGACGACGGCGACCCGCCGCCACAGGCGCCGATCCGCCGTCGGCGCCGCACGATCCGCGCGCTGGCGATCGTCGGGCTGATCGCCTTCAATCTGGCGCTGGCCCTGGGCCTGTCGATCCTGGCGCTGGACACCGGCCCGGGCCGGCGCTTCGTTGCCGACCGGATCGCGGCCCTCAGCCCGACCTCTGGCCTGAAAATCCAGATCGGCCGGATCGAGGGGTCGGTTTATGGCCGGATGACGCTGCGTGACCTGCGCCTCTCCGACCCCAAGGGCGTGTTTTTGGAAGCGCCCGCTGCGACGCTGGACTGGCGCCCGATCGGCTGGCTGTCCAATCGCCTCGACATTCGCGAGCTGAGAAGTCCGCTTGTCCGCCTCCATCGCCTGCCAAAGTTGAACCCCACCGATCGCAAGGGGCCAATCCTCCCCGGCTTCGATATCCATGTCGGCAAGCTGGCCCTGACCCGGTTGTGGCTGGGACCGGCGCTGGGGGGCACGCCGCGTGTGGCGACGGCGCTTGGCGCCGCCGATATCCGGGGCGGCCGGGCCCTCGTCGACCTTGCAGCCCAGGTTGCCGGCGGCGGCGACCGGATCGCCATCAAGCTGGATGCCGAACCCGACCGCGACCGCTTCGACCTGTCGGCCCGCATATTGGCGCCGATGGGCGGTGTCCTGACCCGCATGACAGGACTCGGCCGACCGCTGGACGTCAACCTCGACGGTGACGGCAGCTGGACCCGTTGGGAAGGCCGGCTCGACGCGCGGCTGGGTGACACCGCGCTGGCCCATTTCGACCTCGGCATGGCCGGCGGGCGTTTCACCCTGTCCGGCACCGCGCGTCCGTCGGAGATCACGCAGGGCAAGCTCCAGCGGCTGACGGCCCCGGCGGTTCTGGTCACCGCCGCCGGAACGCTTGCCGACCGCCGCCTGGATGCAAGCCTGTCACTCCGATCAAGCGCGGTGACGCTGGCCGCCAGCGGCGTCGTCGATCTCGCCGGCAAGGGGTTCGACGGCGTTCAGGTGGAAGGGCAATTGCTGCGCCCGGCCGCGCTGTTCCCCAATATGGGCGGCCGACCGGTCAAGCTGACCGCGACCCTGTCCGGCGCCCTCGCCGGGCCGGAGGTCGACTATCGGCTGACTTCGCCCTTCACCAGCTTTGACCAGACCGGGTTCCAGAATGTCCGCATCTCGGGCCGAGCCAATCTGGCGGGCGCGCGCAAGACGATCCCCGTGCTGCTCACGGCGTCCGCCGTCACCGGGGTCGGGGATGTCGCCGGGGGGTTGCTCAGGAACCTCAGGGTTCAGGGGCCGCTGACGGTCGAGTGGCCCCGTGCCACCGGCGACCGGCTGATGCTGACGTCGGATCGGCTGCAGGGCAGGTTGGGTTTCAATCTCGATCTCGTCACCGGCCGGTTCGACGTCAGCATCCTTGGCGGGCTCGCCCGCTACGTGATCCCTGGCCTCGGCATCGTCGATGTCGAGACCCGTCTGAAGCTGGTGCCGGCAGGTCCACGCGGGGTTTTTCTGAGCGGCACGGCCCGCGCCCATGTGCGTCAGCTGGACAACGCCTTCTTCCGCTCGCTGACAGGCGGCCTTCCGGTCATCGACGCCCAGCTGCACCGCGGGCCCGACCGTCGGATCGTCTTCGACTCGCTCCGCCTCGTCGCGCCCGACATCAGCCTTACCGGCGGGGGCGTCCGCCGCCCCGACGGCACCTTCGAGATTCGGGGACGTGGCACTCAGAGCCGCTATGGCGAGGTCGAGCTGGCGCTGGACGGCGACATCAGCCGGCCAACCGTCGACCTCGTGCTGGCCCGCCCCGGCCTCGGCGTCGGCCTCGCCGCCGTCGCGGTCCGCCTCGACCCGAATGCGGAGGGTTGGCGCTATGCCGCCCACGGCCAATCGCTGATCGGCCCGTTTGTCACCGACGGCCAGCTGATCACACCTGCCGGACAGCCCCTTGTCGTCGACATCGCCCGGCTGGACGCGGCAGGCGTCTCGACGCGCGGACGTCTGATCTCCCGCGAGGCGGGATTCGAGGGCGAGCTGACCTTGGGCGGAGGCGGCGTCACCGGACGACTGCTGCTCAGGCCGCAAGACGGCGTCCAACGGATCGAGGCGCATGTCGCGGCCAACGGCGCCGATTTTCCCGGCCCGCCCCCGATCCGCATCAATCGCGGCCGGCTGGACGGCGTGTTCCTGCTGCACCCGGAGGGCCCGTCGATCGAGGCGACGGCCAGCGGGCGTGGCCTGGGGCGGGGTGGCATCACCTTCGCACGTTTCGATGGCAAGGCCTCTCTGCGCGCCGGGCGCGGAACCATAACCGCGACCGTCGCCGGCAATCGCGGGGCCGCCTATACCGTCGAGACCAAAGCCGAGGTGACGCCGGACCGCGTTAGCCTCGACCTCTCCGGCACGCTCGACCGGCGACCGATCCGCCTCACGCGCCCGGCGGTGATCAGCCGCACCGGCGAAGGCTGGGCGCTGGCGCCGACGGGGCTCAGCTTCGGCGGTGGTGCAGCCACCTTCTCGGGCCGTTTCGGCGATCAAGCGGTGATCGACGCGCGGATGCAGACAATGCCGCTCACCATCCTCAACATCATCAACCCGCGCCTGCGCCTTGCCGGCGACGCGAGCGGGGCGTTGCACCTCAACCTGCCGCGACGCGGCGGCACGCCCGGCGGCACCGCCAATCTGGTGGTGAAGGGCATGAGCCGGTCCGGCCTCGTTCTCTCCTCCCGTCCGGTCGATCTCGGCATCGTCGCCCAGCTGACAGGCAATCGCGCTGCGATGCGCGCGGTGGTGAAATCCGAAGGTCGGCTGATCGGACGTGGCCAGGCGCTGATCACACCGATTTCCGATGGGGACGCCCTGTCGTTCGCTGACCGCCTGCTGGCAGCGCCGGTGACGGCGCAGTTGCGCTATAATGGTCCCGCCGACACGCTATGGCGGCTGACCGGGGTCGAGACGATCGATCTCACCGGACCGCTGGCGGTATCCGCCGACGCCACCGGCCAGCTGGGCGACCCGGTGATCCGGGGGCAGGTGATCGCCAGTGGCACCCGGCTGGAAAGCGGCATTCTGGGAACCGTGGTGGACGGCATCAAGGCAACCGGCCGTTTCGATGGTTCACGGCTCGTCATCCCCAACTTCAGCGGCACCACGCCCGGCGGCGGCGGAGTCAGCGGTACGGCAACCTTCGATCTCGCCGCCGCCAACGGCTTCGGCATCGCCGTCGACGCCAATGCCGAGCGCGCCCGGCTGCTGGCCCGCGACGACGTGAAGGCGACGATCAGCGGGCCGCTGCGCATCCGTTCCGATGGCGACGGCGGGACGGTATCGGGCAATGTCACCATCAACCAGGGGTCTTACCGGTTCGGTACCGCCGCCACGACCGAGGTGCCCCGCCTCGAGGTCCGCCAGATCAACCGCCCCAGCGAGGACGAGGAGGTCGATCGTCCGGTCAAGCCATGGAGCCTCGATATCAAGGCGCGGGGCACCAGCCGGCTGATGGTGACCGGCCTCGGCCTCGATTCCGAATGGCGGGCCGACCTCGATCTCACCGGCCGTGCCGACCAGCCCGATATCCGCGGCTCCGCCAACCTTGTCCGCGGCACGTATGAATTTGCCGGTCGGCGGTTCGACCTCGAACGCGGCCTGATCCGCTTCACCGGCGGCTATCCGCCCGATCCGACTCTGGACATCGTCGCCGAAGCGAAGGTGACCGGCCTTAATGCGACGATCCGCGTCGGCGGTACGGGGCAGAAGCCGGAAATCAGCTTTGCCAGCATCCCCGCTCTGCCCGAGGACGAAGTCCTGTCACGGCTGCTGTTCGGCACGTCGATCGCCAATCTCTCCGCGCCCGAGGCCTTGCAACTGGCAGCCGCCGTCGCGTCGTTGCGGGGTGGTGGCGGGTCGGGCTTCAACCCCCTCAACCAGGTGGGCAAGGCGATCGGTGTCGATCGCCTGCGGATCGCACCCGGTAACGAAGCGACGGGCGAAGGGGCGATGCTATCGGCCGGAAAATATATCGGTCGGCGCGTCTATGTCGAAGTGGGATCGGACGGACAGGGCAATTCCGCGACCCAGATCGAGGTCGAACTGACCCGCTGGCTGTCGGTTCTGTCCCGCCTGTCGACGCTGGGACAGACCAGCGTCAATGTCCGCGTATCGAGGGATTATTGAGTGGGCGTCAACGGTGGCCGCCCGCCATTTGTCGTTCCCTCTTCGGATCGTCCGCCAGCGCCAAGGCGGCGAAACCGGTCGCGGTGTCGGTCATGAACAGATAGGCGTCGGACGTCGGCTGGCGCTGTTTGTTGATGGATGCGGCGGGCACTCCTCCACTGACGCTGTTCTGATGCGCCACCAGCCAATCCCTCGCTCTGCGCAGCGGCGGCGCCTGTTGGGCGAGCCCCGCATCCTTCAGCGCCAAGGTGATCATCGCCGTAGCGAATCCATCGCTGACATCGGCGATGCTGCTGCCGTCTGCCCGTTGCCAGGATGAAAGCGACGTGAGACTCCACCCGCCATCGGCCCCCTGTGCCGCCACCAGTCCGTCGATGGTCGTCCGTCGTTGCGCTTCATCGAGAATGCCGTGGAGATGGCTGTCCGCCCATAGCACCAGCATGCGCGTGAACAGCGACGATTCGCGACCGAACGCCGAACGCAGGTAGAGCCTGAGCGCCTCCACATTACTCGCGATATCTGGCGACGAGGCATAGTCGTCGGGGGCGCGAGCGACTGCCACCGCCGCCAGCGTGGCCCCCCAATAGGTCGCCGTTTCCGATTCCCAAGGCTCCAGTCCGAAATCAAGCCACGGAAAACCGCCCTTCAGATCGCTGACCTGCATCTGCAACGGCCACATATTGGCGAAGGCGCGGCGGCTATCCGCGCTCAGGCCGCCTCTCCGCTCCTCGTCTCGGACCACCAGGAACAAGGCGTTCAAAACCGCCTCTACGGATCGGGACTGGCTGCTCCGCGGCAGGCCGACCAACTGGTCGAGATAAAATGGTTCGACCTCGCGCCACATGTTCACCCGCTTGACGATGTCGGCATACATGGCCTGCTCCACCACCGTCTGGCCGCTTTCGCCGAGCGCCCGACGGAGCGCGGGCCGGGCCAGCGCATAGGGCAGCCCGGTGTGACATGAGATGCAGCGCGTCCCGTGATCCCGTTCCGATTTTGGCCATGACCGCCACCAATCCAGGCGCTGGTCGAGATAGCGCGCCGCGGCGGCGGCATTCCAGCCGGCAGGTCGTCCCTGCGCTGCTGTGTTCATCCTGCCGGTGGCAACCGCAGCGCCCAAAGCAGCCGAAACAATGGCGACCCCGACAAAAACGAGCTTGGTCTTCATTGCGCCACCATAATGCAGACGGGATGACGCAGAACTTTAAATGACGATCGACTACGAAATCAACATTTCTTGAATATTGATTCAATATTCTGGCGATGAAAGGTTGGAGAAAGCTTCGTGAAAGATTCACGAAAGCATATGAAATCCATTTCGATTTCTATGTTGATCGAAAGACCAATGCTCCATCCGTCTGGATGGATTTACGCAAGCGGATAGGCAGGCGCGGAAACCATGCCGAGTCACTGCAAGCCAAATGGAGAATGGGGCGATCGACGGGGATTGAACCCGCAACCTCCGGTACCACAAACCGGCGCTCTAACCAATTGAGCTACGATCGCCACGCGAAAGGCGCAGATAGGTCCGGCGGCCATGTGCGGTCAAGCGCCTTTACCAGAAGGCCAGTCTGCCAACTTTTTAGGCAACATTCCGCGCAGGTGCCCAACATGCGGGCAGTCGATGCCTCCCGCGCCAGCGAAAAGGCCCGGCCTTTGGCGAGAGTCGACTTGGCATGATTGCTGCGATACGCGCGATGGGTCAGCCTGACGGCGCCCCCAGAGGAACAGAACCGTGAAGAAGATCGAAGCCATCATCAAACCGTTCAAGCTGGACGAGGTGAAGGAAGCGCTCCACGAAGTGGGCGTCAGCGGCATCACCGTGACCGAAGCCAAGGGGTTCGGCCGCCAGAAGGGGCACACCGAGCTTTATCGGGGTGCCGAGTATATCGTCGACTTCCTGCCCAAGGTCCGTCTTGAGGTCGTGGTCGACGACAATCTGGCGCCGCGCGTGGTGGAGGCAATCCAGTCCGCCGCTCACACTGGGCGGATCGGCGATGGCAAGATCTTCCTCTACACGGTCGAGGACGCAGTCCGCATCCGCACCGGCGAGCGCGGCCTCGACGCCATCTGACTCCTCAGTCCCAACACCACCGGCACGACCGGCCAACCACCGCAGAGCAAGGAACGCGCACCATGGCGAACGACGCCAACAAGATCCTGAAGATGATCAAGGACAAGGAGATCGAGTGGATCGACCTGCGCTTCACCGATCCCAAGGGCAAGTGGCACCATCTGTCGATGTGCGCTGGCGTCATCGACGAGGACAACCTCACCGACGGTTTCATGTTCGACGGCTCGTCGATCGACGGCTGGAAGGTGATCAACGAATCCGACATGGTTCTGAAGCCGGATCTGGACGCCGTCTATGTCGATCCGTTCTCGGCCACGCCGATGCTGATCCTGATCTGCGATATCGTCGATCCGGGCACGGGTGAGCTTTACGCCCGCGATCCGCGCTCGATCGCCAAGCGCGCCGAGGCCTATGTCAAGTCGACCGGCATCGGCGACACCGTCTATGTCGGTCCCGAGGCCGAGTTCTTCATGTTCGACGACGTGCGGTTCGAGAACACCTATTCGTCGAGCTATTATAAGCTCGACGACATCGAGCTGCCCGGCAACACCAGCCGCGATTATGAAGGCGGCAACATGGGCCACCGTCCCCGTGCCAAGGGCGGCTATTTCCCGGTCGCGCCAGTGGACAGCGCCGTCGACATCCGCGCCGAGATGGTCTCAACCCTCATCGAACTCGGCCTGCCGATGGACAAGCACCATCACGAGGTCGCCGCCGCCCAGCACGAACTCGGCATGTTGTTCGGATCACTGACCGAAACCGCCGACCGCATGCAGCTTTATAAATATGTCGTGCACCAGGTCGCCCATGCCTATGGCAAGACCGCGACCTTCATGCCCAAGCCGATCAAGGAGGATAACGGCTCGGGCATGCACGTCCACCTGTCGATCTGGGAAAAGGGCAAGCCGCTGTTCGCCGGCAATGGC
This sequence comes from Sphingomonas sanxanigenens, assembly GCA_037190805.1. Classification (GTDB taxonomy): domain Bacteria; phylum Pseudomonadota; class Alphaproteobacteria; order Sphingomonadales; family Sphingomonadaceae; genus JBBCJR01. Next base: position 174,819 of record JBBCJR010000007.1, read on the forward strand.
TATGCCGGGCTGTCGGACACCGCCCTTTACTTCATCGGCGGCATCATCAAGCATGCCAAGGCGGTCAATGCCTTCACCAATCCGTCGACCAACAGCTACAAGCGTCTGGTGCCGGGTTATGAAGCGCCGGTTCTGCTCGCCTACTCGGCACGCAACCGTTCGGCTTCATGCCGTATCCCCTATGGCACTGGCGCCAAGGCCAAGCGGGTCGAGGTGCGTTTCCCCGACGCCACCGCCAATCCCTATCTGTGCTACGCGGCGCTGCTGATGGCGGGGCTCGACGGTATCCAGAACCGGATTCATCCGGGCGAGGCGATGGACAAGAATCTCTACGATCTACCCCCCGCCGAGCTGGCCGAGGTGCCGACGGTATGCGCATCGCTCCGCGAAGCACTGGATGAACTGGACAAGAACCGTGCCTTCCTGACCCGTGGCGACGTGTTCACCGACGACCAGATCGATGCTTATATCGAAATCAAGCGGGCCGAGGTCGCCCGCTGGGAAATGACGCCCAGCCCGGTCGAATTCGACATGTACTATTCGGCCTGACGCCGCCTCTCATCTTCGGGTGATGAAACGCCCGGCGGCCCGGCCGCCGGGCGTTTTCCGTCTTGCTGGCCGCAAGGTAGTCCTTGCCTCTGCTGCAGTGCATCAATAGGACCTTGTGATGGCCTCTTCGTCCGTCCTGTCCCAGCTCTCGCCGCGCTTGCGATTCCGTGAGTTCGTAGCGATCGTCGCGGCGGCCATGGCGCTGAATGCACTGTCGATCGACATGATGCTTCCCGCCCTGCCGGACATGGTGGATACCTTTGGCATCGCCAATCCCAATCGAGCGCAATGGATCATCGCGATCTACTTGCTAGGATTCGGCGGTGCCCAGTTGATCTATGGGCCGCTGTCCGACCGCTTCGGCCGGCGACCGGTATTGCTGATCTCAATCGGTCTCTACATTCTTTGCAGTCTGTTCGCGACTTTTGCCGAGACCTTCACTCTCATGCTCGTCGCACGGCTATGCCAGGGCATGGCGGCGGCCGGCACACGGGTCGTCGCCATCTCCATCGTTCGCGATTGCTTTGCCGGACGGCAGATGGCGCGCGTGATGTCGATCGCCCATATCGTCTTCCTCGCCGCCCCGATCCTCGCCCCCAGCATCGGCCAGGCGATTCTGATCATCGCGCCATGGCGATGGATATTCGCCATGCTTGCGATGATCGGCGCCACCGTCGGCCTGTGGGTCTGGTTCCGCCTCCCTGAAACCGGCGGTGCGGTCTCCAGCCATCCAGTACCCCTGGACCAGGCCGTTCGCATCGTGCTGACCGACCGCAGCTCGTTGGGCTACACCTTGGCAAGCACATTGATCATGGGCGCCCTGTTCGGGTTCGTGAACAGCGTCCAGCAGATTTTCGCCGATGTCTTCCATGACCCGGGCATTTTCCCGCTGATCTTCGCGGTGATCGCCCTCACCATGGCCGGCGGCGCCTTCCTCAATACCAGGATCGTCGAGCGATTTGGCACCCGCCGGGTCTCCCACAGCGCGCTGATCGTATTCATCGTCCTGGCGGCTGCGCATTCGGCCGTGGCTTTGTCCGGTCTGGAAACCCTGCAGAGCTTTGCGCTGTTTCAGGCCGGCCTGATGTTCTGCTTCGGCCTGACGTCGGCCAATTTCAATGCCATGGCCATGGAAGGCTTGGCTGCAGTGGCTGGCACCGCCTCATCCTTACAGGGCTTCTTCTCGACCGTTGCCGCATCATTGCTCGGAATCGTGATCGGACAGGCATTTGACGGCAGCACCATACCGCTGGCCGTCGGCGCCCTGATCGTGGGCCTCATCGCGCTCCCTGTCGTCGCCCTGACGGAAGGCGGCCGCCTGTTTCGTCCTCACCAGGCGTGAGCGCAGAGCAGAGCAGAGCAGACGGATAGTTGTAGCGCGGGGATTTCGCCTCCGAATGTTCTTTGGCAAATGTAGCGGCTGCGCCCGACACGGGCATTCGACTCGTACTGGCCTAGTCCGACACCGGTGTGGAGAAATGGGAGCATAGCGGGCGGGGGCACATAAGACCGCCCACCTGCGCGCCCTCTGGCATCCTTCAGCCCGGCCCCGCCCCGGCAGGATCGATAACGAGGCCAGACACGGCGAACTGCAGCAAGCCTTTTACCGAAAATTCAACGCTTGCGCGCAAATATCCGGGCATGACCGCTCTGCCCCAACATCCATTGGCCCTTGGTCGGTCCACCGAGCCGGGCTTGGTCGACCCCGCCAGCGGGCTCGCGAGCGATTATCTGAATCAGTTCCACGAGGTCATCCTGCTGCTCGATCTCGTCAGCCAGGATGGCGAATGCCTGGCCGAATTGGATGGCTGGTTCCCGCGCAGCTATCTTGGGCATTTTGGGGCCAGCACGCTCGCGGAGCGCGCAATGGTGATCGATGCCTATATGCGCTGCACACCCGTTACCCGGCGTCTGTTCGACAGGCTGTGCGCGGAAACCGGGAATATGGTGTCTGCAGGACTGGACGCGCTGATGCGCGGCGAGCCGACTGGGAACGTCGCTATCGCGCCTGCCGCCAGGGTGTTGGCGAGCGAACTGCGCGAAGCGGTCCACAGGCTGGAGGAGGTCATCCATCCCCGAGGTCTCGGCCGGCCGACAATCGGCTTCTGATCCTCTAGAATTGCATCCATGAGCCAACCCGGACAACTGAGGACCGAGCCGCCTTCCCAGACCTCCCTTTTGTCGAGCCTATGCATCTAAAAGGCCGCAGGGATTAATAGTCGGGAGCGCCTGTTGTCAGGTCTACAGACCATCCTCCCAAGCTCTTGGAGAAGGGAGCGCGACAGCGTTTTAGCATAGCGACTGGTGCGCAACTTCGAACCAGCTTGTCGCTTCCCACTCAACAAAAAGGGGCGGCTCTCCATCGGAGAACCGCCCCTTTTTATCAATGCTTCAAGCGACCCTTATTCGCCGCCCGCGTAATTCTCGTTGCCGACAAAGCCCATCTTGGTGACGTTGCTCTGCTTGGCGGCCGCAAGGACCTGATCGACCACGACATAGCGCGCATTGGCGTCGGGCTGGAGGTGCAGCTCGGGCTCAGGGTCCATCTGGGTCGTCTGCTTCATATAGGACCGCAGCGTCGCCATAGGAACCGGCTGGCCATTCCAGTAAATCGTCCCCGATGGGTCGATATTGACCTTGTTCTTGACCGGATCAACGGGCGGAGGCTCCGTATTCGGAGTCGATTGCGGCAGATCCAGCTTTACCGCGTGGGTCTGGATCGGGATGGTAATGATGAACATGATCAGCAACACCAGCATCACGTCGATAAGCGGCGTGGTGTTGATATCCATCATCGGTTCGCCTTCGGCGCCACCGGACGACATTGCCATTTCAAATACTCCTCTCGATACCGCTCTCGATCAGAGCCTGCTGGTTACGTAGCCAGCGGGCGGTTCCGAGATGAAGCCTACCTTGACGAACCCGGCGCGCTGCATCGTGAAGATCACGCCGCCGACACACCGATAGGCCGCCTGCTGGTCGCCACGGATATGCACTTCCGGCAATTCAGTGACTGCGCCGAACTGCGCTGTCTGCCGATCGACCTCCCTCCGGAGGGCGGCGACGCCGCGATCGAGCAGCTGCTGCTTGTTGACGCGTGAGATCCCCCAATAGGTCTCGCACTGGCCATTCACCTCGCGCACCGAAAGCAACACGTTCTCGGGCTTGGTGGTGGTCGGCTCGTTGACGACCTTGGGCAGGTTCAGAGGGACCGTCTGGATCACCACCGGAACGGTGATGAGGAAGATGATCAGCAGCACCAGCATGACGTCCACGAGAGGCGTCGTGTTGATGTCCGACATCGGGGTGTCGTCTTCGCCCTCCGCCGGTCCAGCGCTCATTGCCATGGATTAATATTCCTATTCTAGTTCCGGTGACCGGTCGAACGATTACCTCGCCTCTCCATCCCCGGCCGGAGGGTTTTCCCCGGCCGGGAAAGCAGATGTCAGGGCTTCGGCGGGGTCGTCGGGCTCTTCACCGCCTGTGACGGGGTGATGGTAGCCGGCGAGCCGGGGTTCTTAACGGCATTGCCGCCAGCGCCCGCGACAGCGACCGGACGAACCGCGCCGTTCGACATCATGTAGCCATAGACATCGGTCGAGAACGCACCCAGCTGCTCCAGAACCGCTTTGTTGCGACGGATCAGCCAGTTGTAGGACAGCACTGCGGGAACGGCCACGGCCAGACCCAGAGCGGTCATGATCAGCGCTTCACCGACCGGGCCGGCGACCGCATCGATCGACGCCTGACCGGCGGCGCCGATCTTGATGAGGGCGCGGTAGATACCGATAACCGTACCGAACAGACCGATGAACGGCGAGGTCGAACCCACGGTCGCGAGGAAGGCGAGGCCGCCACCCAGCTTCGAGGCGATCGCGGCCTGGCTGCGCGCCAGCGAACCGTGCACCCATTCGTGCTGATCGACGGGATCGGTCAGTCGACCATGCTGCTCCGAGGCAAGGAGACCGTCGTCGACAACCTGACGCCATGCCGAGTTCTTTTCGAGCTTGTTGGCGGCTTCCTTGAGGTTGCCGCTGTTCCAGAACGTGCGGCGCAGTGCCTTGCCCTGGTTCAGGATCTTCTGCTGCTCGTAGAACTTAACGAACAGGATGTACCACGAAACGATCGACATGAAGACCAGGATCAGGAAGGTGGCCCACGCAATGGTGCCTCCCTGTTCCAGGGCGGCCATCAGGCCATAGGGATTTTCACCTGCACCATGGGCAGCAGCAGCAGTCGGTTCCATCGAAAAGTCCTCTTCAAATTCTGCATGGAAATAATGAGCCGGCCGCCCATCAGGACGCCCGGCTCAAAGTCTCAGTCTGGCATCTGCCAGCGAACACGCCCCGAGTAGACCGCATTGGTCGGGTTGCCCGAGCCATCCTTCGCCGGATTAAACCGCGCACGCCGGGTGATAAAGCGGCAGGCCGCATCGTCCAGAGATTTCGAACCACTGGAAGTCGTAACCGAGCATCCAGTGACACGGCCGTCAGTACCGATCTCGAGACGATAGGCGGTCACGCCCTCTTCTTCACGACGAAGCGCGTCGGAAGGATAGTCGTCGTTCGTCACCCAGTTACCGGTGTTGCCACGAGGCGTTGCGGCGACCGGCTGTGGCGGCGGCGCCACGACGGGTGGCGGCGGCGGGACCGTGATTGCAGGCGGCGGAGCCGGCGGAGCCGGTGGAACAACCATCGGCGGCGGCGTCGTCGTCACCGGCGCCACGATCGGCGGCGGAATGTCAATCGGCGGCGGCGGCGTATCAGGCTCCGGCGGCGGCGGCGGCGGTTCCTGCTCCGGTGGTTGTTCTTCAACCACGTCGAAGGTTTCCAGAATCGTCGGCGCCTTCTTGATCACCTGATAGGCAAGACCCGTGACGAAGGCATATCCAAGCGCAATATGAAGCAGGCCCACGATCGCGATGGACGTGATCCTACCCTTGCTTAATTTTTGATCACCATAAGCCATTAAGGATCGCCACTCCCCACATAATTAGTCTGTCGTTGTTGCTGTGTTATCGTCGTTCACCGACAGCGAACGAGTCATCCTCTCCGAACCAGACCCCAACGTCAACCAAAAGAAACCCAATGCCGACCGAACATTTCGACCAGCAGCGGCATAGGTGATATCGTCGGTGCTCCCCCCTCGCAACCCGCTTCATGCGATTGGGTCGCACCGGGGGGATGTCATCGGTGCCTGACAGGTTTTGCTGGAGTCTCGAATTGAAACCAAAAATCGCAAGAACGCCGCTGTTTTTGGCTGTGATCACGGCCATCGCGAGTCCTGTTGCCAGCCAGGCGCAAATCGTCACGACGCCCCCCTCCTATGCCGATCTGGCGGACCTTTCACTGGCCTCGCCGATCGTGGTGCAGGCGCGAATCACGCGCAGCTGGACATTGAAACCGGAGGAGGCCCCGGATGTCGCCCCCGGCCGCGTGCGCCTGCTTGTCGAGGCGGATGTCGAACGACTTCTTGTCGGGGCCAATGGGATGCCCGCGTCGATTCGCTATCTGGTCGATGTTCCACGGGACGCCAGAGGCAGGCCTCCAAAGCTTAAAAAGCTTGGCGTCATTGCTTTTTTATCGGGCAATCCGGCTCAGCCGGGGCAATTGCGACTGATCGCCCGCGATGCGCAGCTTAATTGGACCCCGGCCCTGGATGAAACGGTACGGAGCATCCTGAAGGAAGCCGCGACGCAGGGTGCGCGGATTCGAATCAGTGGCATTACCAGCGCCTTTCACATTCCCGGCACGGTCCCGGGCGAATCGGAAACACAGATTTTTCTGTCGACCACCGAGCAGCGGCCGGTGTCGCTCTCCATCCTCCGCCGGCCGGGTGAAGCGGCGCGTTGGTCGGTAGCGCTGGGTGACTTCGTCGACGAAGCGGCGCGGCCGCCCGAACCCAATACGCTGGCCTGGTATCGGCTGGCATGCAGCTTGCCCGCAGCCTTGCCGTCAACCGCGATCAGCCAGTTGGACGGTGAAGGCAAGTTGGCCGTATCGCGCGATTATCAGGTCGTGCTTCAGAGTCTGGGCCCCTGCGGACGCACCCGCAGCGCGGACGGCCGCTGACCCTCGGCCGCCGCGCCGGACTGCGGCGCGGCGGCCGTGACGATCGAATGCCTCGATTCCTGCACGCAATCCTTCGCGCCAGCCGTCAGAAGGAGGAGAGAGCGACGCCCACCGCGCGCGCATCGGGATAGACGTCCGGCTTGCGGGCGTTGACCCTGAGCGCGTTGACGCCCGCCCGCGCGGCCACCCGCTCGTAGATCGCCCGCACCACCGTTTCCTGAAGATTGAAGCGCCGGCCGGCCACCACGTCATGAACGATGGTGCGCAGCGCATCGTAGTTCCAGGCCGCGCCCACCTCGTCGGTGGAGGCGAATGCGGCTGCGTTCAGATCGACTTCGATCGTCACCAGCAGCCTCTGGGGGCTACCGACCTCGAAATCATGAAAGCCGATGTCGACCTTCAGCTCCAGATCCTCCAGCATCACACGATAGTGACGGGGGGCGAGCCGATCGGGCACCAGCCCGGCGAGCTGCGGCGTGAACTCGGTCATTGGTCCTCCAGGAACTGGACATCGCGGGTGAGGCCCAGAAAGCGAAGGCCGCCATCGAGCGTAATGGTTTCGCCGGTCAGCGTCGGGCTGGCAATGATGAAGCGAAGAGCGGCGATGATGTCATCGACCGTCACGCCGCGATGGAGCGCGTTGAGGTGATGGACGGCGGAAAAATTGTCCGCGCCTTGGGGGCCGGAGCGCAACGTCACCGAGGGTGCGATACCGCAGACACGGATCGCCGCTGGCGCCAGTGCCCTGGCCGACAATTCCGTCAGGCCGGCAAGCGCCATCTTGGACAGGGTATAGGTAAAGAAGTCGGGATTGGGAAAGGCGAGCTTGGCGTCGAGCAGGTTGACCACCAGTCCGCCCCACCCCGCCGGTACTGCCCTGGCGAACGCCTGAGTCAGCAAGGCCGGCGCGCGGACGTTGGTCGCCATATGGGCATCCCAGCCGGCAACATCGAAATCGTCGATCCGGTCAAGCACGAAGCGGCTGGCGCTGTTCACCAGCAGCCCCGCCGGCGGAGCGCCGTCCAGTGCGGCCAATATCCGCGCCGGCCCGTCCGTTTCGCACAGGTCGGCGACCACGACGCGGGCATTGCCGACCTCGTCCGCCAGCGCCTCGGCCGCATCGCGGGAGCGGTGGCAGTGGATAACGACATGCCATCCGTCGGCGGCCAGGGCGCGCACCAGCGCAGCGCCGATACGGCGAGCGCCTCCGGTAACAATCGCGCTTCGGGGCTGGCCGAATTCGGGCGTCATGTCCGCCCTGTAGCGGGCCGCGTCCACGCCGTCACCCTTGAGCGGGGGCGGCAGGGCGCCTAATTCCGAGAAGACCATGGCCACGCCCCCCATCGATCGCTTCTCCGAGGAAAGGTCCGCCGACACCGTCCGCGGCGCGGGATTGCCTGACATCGACGCCGGGGTGACGGCGATCCGCAACGTGCTGAAGACGCTGCCGGCGCGACCGGGGGTCTATCGGATGCTCGATCAGCGCGGCGACGTGCTCTATGTCGGCAAGGCGCGAGCGCTGAGGGCGCGGGTCACCAACTACACCCAGGTGTCCCGCCTGCCCCGCCGGTTGCAGCGGATGGTCGCCCAGACGCGCGGCATGACCATCGTCACCACCAACACCGAGGCTGAGGCGCTGCTGCTGGAAGCGCAGCTGATCAAGCGGTTCCGGCCCGCCTACAATGTCCTGCTGCGTGATGATAAGAGCTTCCCGTTCATTTTCCTACGCGAAGACCATAGTTTCCCGCGGGTCACCAAGCATCGCGGCGCCCGGCGCGGTCAGGGGCAATATTACGGCCCCTTCGCCAGCGCCGGAGCAGTAACCCGGACTTTGAACGCGCTGCAGAAGATATTCCTGCTCCGGTCGTGCTCGGACAGCTTCTTTCAGAACCGGTCGCGGCCATGCCTGCTGTATCAGATTCGCCGCTGCTCCGCTCCATGTGTCGGGCGGATCGACGAGGCCGCCTATGGCGAACTGGTCGACGATGCCAAAGCTTTTCTGTCCGGCCGCTCGACCGAAGTGCAGAAAAAGCTGGGCACGGCGATGGAGGCCGCATCCGCCGATCTCGATTTCGAGCTGGCTGCCGTTTATCGCGACCGCCTGCGCGCCCTGTCGTTCGTGCAGGGGTCGCAGGCGATCAACGCCGACGACGTCGGCGATGCTGATATCTTCGCCCTCGCCTGCAAGGCGGGAACGATGTGCATCGAAGGATTCTTCATCCGGGGCGGCCAGAACTGGGGGCATCGCAACTTCTTCCCCGCGCATACCGACGGGGTCCCCGAGGACGAGGTGCTGGCAAGCTTCCTCGCCCAGTTCTACGAGGAGGTGCCCCCGCCGCGCCTCATCCTCCTCGACCGGACGCTGACCGAAGCGGCGCTGGTCACCGAAGCGCTGAACACACGGGCTGGACACAAGGTGGTGCTGAAGCAGCCCCGACGCGGACCACAGCGGCGACTGGTTGAACAGGCGAGCCGCAATGCCGGAGAAGCGCTCGACCGGCGGCTGGCCGAGGCAACGACCCAGGGGCGCATTCTGGCCGAGCTGGCCGACCTGTTCGCCCTCGACGACGTGCCGCAGCGGATCGAGGTCTATGACAACAGTCACATCCAGGGCACCAACGCCCTGGGGGCGATGATCGTCGCCGGGCCGGATGGGTTTCGCAGGAACAGCTATCGCAAGTTCAACATCAAGCGCGCCGAAACCGTGCCGGGCGACGATTTCGCGATGATGCGCGAAGTGCTGAGCCGCCGCTTCGCCCGGCTGGAACGCGACGACCCTGAGCGTCGATCGGGTGACTGGCCCGACCTCGTCCTCATCGACGGCGGCAAAGGCCAGCTCTCGGCCGCCTGCCGGGTGATCGAGGAACTGGGCGTGCATGACGTGCCGCTGATCGGTGTCGCCAAGGGACCGGATCGGAACGCCGGTCGCGAGACCTTCCATCTGCCTGACGGGCGCGAGTTGACCTTGCCGCCCAACAGCCCGGTGCTGTTCTATCTCCAGCGCCTGCGCGACGAGGCGCATCGCTTCGCCATCGGCGCCCACCGCGCCAAGCGGGCGAAGGCGCTGACCACCAATCCGCTGGACGAGGTGCCCGGCATCGGTCCGGCCCGCAAGCGGGCGCTGCTGATGCATTTCGGCACCGCCCGCGCGATTCGCGGCGCGGCACTGGACGATCTGGAGCGCGCGCCCGGCATTTCGACCGGGATGGCGCGCACCATCTACGACCATTTCCATCCCCGGGGCTGACGGGCGATGCAGATCGACAGTCCGGCGATCGTCCTCACCCTGCTGACGCATGGTGAGCATGGCGTGATCGCCCGGCTGCTCACACCCGCCGACGGCATGATTCCGGGTTATGTCCGGGGTGGCCGCTCGCGCCGGCTGCGACCGGTGCTGATGCCGGGCAACATCGTTCAGGCGAGCTTCCGTGCCCGCAGCGAGGCCCAGCTCGCCCAGCTTGGCGTCGAGCTGCTGGTCAGCCGGGCACCGCTGATGCTCGACCGGTTGCCGGCAGCCGCCGTGGACTGGGCGACGACGCTGACCGCCGCGTTGCTGCCGGAAGGCCAGCCTTATCCGGCCATCCATGGCGGCCTCGACGGCCTGCTCTCGGCGATCGAGGCGGCGCCGGCGGCGCGCGGCTGGGGAGCAGCTCTGGTCCGCTACGAGGCGTTGCTGCTGGCGGAATTGGGCTTTGGCCTCGACCTTGGTCACTGCGCGGCAACCGGGGCGACCACCGATCTCGCTTTCGTCAGCCCGAAAAGCGCCACGGCGGTCAGCCGCGAAGCGGGCCTGCCCTATGCCGACCGGCTGCTGCCATTGCCGGGTTTCCTGATCGAGGGCACCCAAACCGCCGGCTGGGCGGACATCGCGGCGGGGCTCAGGCTGACCGGCCATTTCCTCGCCCGCGACCTGCTCGCCGGGCGGCACGGCGCCATCCTTGCCACCCGGTCGCGGCTGGTCGACCGCATCGAACGGATCGCCTGACAGCGCGAACAATGACAGTTCGGGGACGTCGGCCGATCTGACATCGTCACATAAAATTCATATTTTTCAATGCGATATTTGGTGAATTTTGTACTTTTGGCGCGAGCCTTGCTTTGCCCTCGACGTCGTTCACGACCTCGAAGGAAACCCGATCAATGCGTAACATCATTATATCCGCGTCTCTTGCCGCGGCCGCATTCGCGACCCCGGCGATGGCCGCCACGATCACCCCCGTATCGGTGACTGCCACCAACACCTTTCCCTTCTGGGGCTCGTATCGGCCAGAACGGCTGATCGATGGCAGCGGCCTGTCAGGCAATCTGCACAATAATGATTTCAACGGCATGTGGATGACCGACCAGTCGGTCCAGCAAGCCAGCCTGACTTTCGACCTTGGGGAGATCTATCAGCTGACCGGCGCGTCGATCTGGAACTATAATTACGGCAACCCCAACGAGTTCATGTCGACCATCCTGCGCGGCGTCCGTGACTTCACGATCGACCTGTCGCTCGACGGCACCGACTTCACCAACGTCCTCAGCGACCGACTGGCGATGGGCACCGGTCAGCCGATGGCCGCCCAGACCTTCGATCTTGATGGCGAGGCGCGCTATGTCCGCATCAACGTCCTCAACAACTATGGCTTCAGCCTCGACCGGCCTCAGGACATCGCCAGCGGCCTGTCGGAAGTGCGGTTCAGCGCCGTGCCCGAACCCGCCACCTGGGCGATGATGATCGCCGGCTTCGGCCTCGTCGGCGGCGCTCTGCGTCGTCGTCGCACGATCGCCGTCAACGCCTGATCTGAAAGCGCGCCATGGGCCGACAGGGTTCATGGCGCGCTTCCCCCGCCGCCGCCAGCTTGCTAACCGGGCGGCATGGCCACCGATCCCTTCAACGACATCGTCGACGCGCCGTTCGATGAGGCGCTGTCGCAGCGCTATCTCGTCTATGCGCTGTCCACCATCACCGCCCGCTCGCTGCCCGACGTCCGCGACGGGTTGAAGCCGGTCCACCGCCGCCTGCTGTGGGCGATGCGCCTGCTGCGCCTGGACCCCGCCGCCGCCTACAAGAAATGCGCGCGCGTCGTCGGCGACGTCATCGGCAAATATCATCCGCATGGCGACCAGTCGGTCTATGACGCCATGGTCCGCCTCGCCCAGGATTTCTCGCTGCGCTATCCGCTGGTCGACGGTCAGGGCAATTTCGGCAATATCGACGGCGATAACGCCGCCGCCATGCGCTATACGGAAGCGCGGCTGACCGCCGCCGCCGGCGCCCTGATGGCCGGTCTCGACGAAGGCACGGTCGCTTTCCGCCCGACCTATAACGGCGAGGAAGAAGAACCGGAGGTCTTCCCCGGCCTGTTCCCAAACCTGCTGGCGAACGGCGCCAGCGGCATCGCCGTCGGCATGGCGACGTCGATTCCGCCGCACAATGTCGCCGAGCTGATCGACGCTATGACGATCCTGATCGACGAGCCGGACGCCGATATCGACCGGCTGATGGGTCCGGTGCAGGGGCCCGATTTTCCGACCGGCGGCATCATCGCCGAAAGCCGCGCGACGATCCGCGAAGCCTATGTCACCGGCCGCGGCGGCATGCGGGTCCGGGCACGGTGGGAAAAGGAAATGCTGGGCAGCGGGATGTGGCAGATCGTCGTGTCCGAAATCCCCTATCAGGTGCCGAAATCGAAGCTGATCGAACAGATCGCCGGCCTGATCGCCGACAAGAAGCTGCCGATCCTCGCCGATGTGCGGGACGAGAGCGACGAGACGCTGCGCCTGGTGCTGGAACCGCGCGCCCGCACCGTCGACCCCGATCTGCTGATGGAAAGCCTGTTCAAGCTGACCGACCTCGAATCGCGGTTCAGCCTCAACCTCAACGTCCTCGACAAGACGCGCACGCCCAGGGTGATGAGCCTGCCCGAGGCGCTGTCAGCCTTCCTCGACCATCAGTTCGAGGTCCTGCAGGCCCGGACCCGCCACCGGCTGGACAAGATCGACGACCGGCTGGAACTGCTCGCGGGCTTCCTCGTCGCCTATCTCAACCTCGACGAGGTGATCCGCATCATTCGCGAGGAGGACGATGCCAAGGCAGCGCTGATCGCTCGCTTCACGCTCACCGACCGGCAGGCCGAAGCCATCCTCAACATGCGTCTGCGCTCGCTGCGCAAGCTCGAGGAAATGGAAATCCGGCGCGAGGACAAGGCGCTCCGCGCCGAGCGCAAGGAGTTGAAGGACCTGCTCGCCTCTCCCGACCTCCAGCGGGTACGGATGAAAAGCGACCTGACCGCTCTGCGCGCCACTTACGGTCCAGACACGCTCTTGGGCGCCCGCCGTACGGGCTTTGCCGAGGGCGGCCCCGTGAAGGAGATCGACTGGAACGCGATGATCGAGCGCGAGCCGATCACCGTCATTCTGTCGCAGCGCGGCTGGATCAGGGCACTGAAGGGTCATATCGACCTCGCCTCCGCCGATGCCCTTAAGTTTCGGGAAGGCGACGGCCCCGCTTATGCCTTTCACGCCCAGACCACGGACCGGCTGCTGCTCGCGGCATCGACGGGCCGCTTCTATACGGTCGGCGGCGACAAACTGCCCGGCGGGCGTGGATTTGGCGAACCCATCCGGCTGATGATCGAACTCGACAACGAGGCGCAGATCATTGCCTTCCTGCCGTTCCGCGCCGGAGAGCGGCTGCTGCTCGCCGCTACCGACGGACGCGGTTTCATCGTCAAGGCGGAAGAGGCGTTAGCCGAAACCCGCAAGGGCCGCACGGTCATGACCCCGCGCAAGGCATCCGCCCTGAAGGTAGTCCGTCGCCTCGATGCGGCGGACGACTATACCGCCGTCATTGGCGACAACCGCAAGCTGGTGGTCTTCCCGCTCGCGGAATTGCCCGAGATGTCACGAGGCCAGGGCGTGACCCTGCAACGCTATCGCGATGGCGGGCTGGCCGACATCACCAGCTTCCGGTTCGAGGCTGGCCTCAGCTGGCCGATGGGTGGTGACAGCGGCCGGATCCGGACGGAGAGTGACATGACGCCCTGGCGCGCGGCGCGCGGCGGTGCAGGCCGGATGCCGCCGACCGGATTCCCGCGCGACAACCGCTTCGGTTAGGGCTCAACCGCAGGGAGCGCATGCGAATCCTGGCTGCGCGAGCCTTTACCCTTGGTTCACGCCTCATCGTTAATCCACGGGCAACGTCAGGGGGCGGTGCGTAAGGAAGGTAACGGGTGGCAGCGCAGCGGAAAGCACAGCGCGAGACGAAGGCTGCGGGTGACGCGGCGCTTCTGAACGCGGCTTCGGCCGCCGCGCTGGTGCGGATCGAGCAGTCGATGATCGACACGCTGCCGATCGGTGTCGCGCTGCTCAGGGCCGATTCGACGGGTCGCTGGATCATCGCCAGCGCCAATCCGATGTTCGAGCATCTGGCGCGCACGGAACGCCGGTTCGTGATCGGTTTCGAAGTGGTCGAACTGCACGCGCTCGACCCCGACGGCGCGCTCGCTGAAAAGGTGGCGGCATTTGGCGCCCGGCTGGGTGGCCCGCCGATGGATTTCGACTGGAAGGTTCTCGCCCGCCCCCGCGACCGTCACTATGCGGTCCGTCTCGCCTGGGTGGAGGGCGACGGTGCCGCCCGCATCCAGCTGTCGCTGCGCGATCGCAGCTTCGAGGTCGAACAGGCGCGCGCGCTGCGCGAGGAAGCGCTCCGCGATCCGCTGACGGGCCTCTACAACCGCATCGGTTTCATCGAAGCCATCGATGCGGTGGGACCGTCCACGCGTTATGCGGTGCTCCTCCTTGATCTGCGCGGCTTTTCGCGGATCAACGACGGCCTTGGCCACACCGCGGCCGACGAACTGCTGCTGACGACGGCGCGTCGCCTGCTCAATATCGCGCGGCCCCATGACATCGTCGCCCGGCTGGTGGGCGACACGTTCGGCATCCTTGCACCGCTGGTTGACGGAGCCGGAGAAGTGCTTGATCTGGCTGGCAACTGCCATGCCGTCATCGGCGCGCCACTGCTTCTTTCCGAACGCGAAATCCATCAACCGGTCAGCATCGGCATCGCCTTTTCCGACGACGATCAGGGTTGCGACGGCGACGAGATCGTCCGCAGCGCCGAGTTCGCGGTCCATCGCGCCAAGCGGATGGGCGGCGGCACCGAAGTCTACCGGCGCGGTGAAGCACAGGTCATCCGCCGCAGGTTCGGCATGGAAGGCGACCTGCGCCGGGCGCTGCGCGAAGGCGGCCTGAGCCTGATGTATCAGCCCCTGATCCGGTTGAGCGACGGCCAGGTGACGGCGGTCGAGGCGCTGGCGCGCTGGACCCATCCGGCACGTGGCCCGATCCCGCCCAGCGACTTCATCCCGCTGGCAGAGGAAAGCGGCCTGATCGCCCCGCTGGGGCGCTGGGTGATGGAGCAGGCGTGCATCGAAATGCAATCGATGCGGCAAGATCTGCCAGCAGCACACGGCCTGCAGGTCGCGATCAATATTTCGGGCATCCAGTTCGCCAACGACGACATTGTCGACAGCGTCATCAACGGTCTGGAAAAAAGCGGCCTGCCCGGCCACGCCCTGAAGCTTGAGCTGACCGAAAGCGCGGTGATCGCCAATCCAGAACGCGCGGTGAAAGTGCTGGCGGCGCTGAAGCGCCTGGACACGCGCATCGCCATGGATGATTTCGGCACGGGCTATTCGTCGCTATATTATCTCCAGAGGCTGCCGATCGACATTCTCAAGATCGACCGCAGCTTCGTCTCGCACATGCTGCACGACACCGACAGCCACAAGATCGTTCACGCCATGCTGTCGCTGGCGCGCGCGCTGAGGATCGAAACGGTGGCGGAAGGCATCGAAACCCCTCAGCAGGCGCGGCGACTGACCGAAATGGGCTGCGACTATGGCCAGGGTTTCTATTTCGCCCGGCCGCTGTCGGCGAACGCGCTCAGGCTGTTCCTGACCCAACGAGCCGCCGCCGCGCCATCTCCAACACCGCATCCCGGTCCGTAGGAAAGCCGGCGGCGATCCAGTCTTCTTCGACCGCCCTCAATAGTCTGCTCACGTCCGGCCCCCGCACCACACCGAGCTGGATAAGGTCGCCACCGCCGACCGGCAGGCGCGGTCGTTCCCACCCATCCAGCCGACGGGCGTGATCTGCGGGCCGGTCCCCCAGCAGCAGCCGATCGACCGCTGCCTCCAGGCCGATGTGATAGGCTAGGATAACGGGCGCACCCTCGTCACGGCCGGTGGCGGCGACCAGCCGCGCGCGATCGGGGTTGGACAGCTTGAGGCGGCGACCGACGGCATCACCTCCGTCTCGCCCGCCAGCGAGCAAGGCGGCCAACCGGCGCAGGGGATGGGGTGCAATGCCCGCCTCGACCTCGCGCGCGACGAGACGCCGCAGGGCCGTTACACCCTCAGCCATGATCTCCGGCAACGCCGGGACCAGAATGCCATGTTCCACCATGATCCCGATCGTCGGCGTAGGGTCGGGGAGCGACAGCAGTTTGATGACCTCGTCGCGGATGCGTTCACGCGACAGGGCCATCAGGTCGTTTGCCCGGGCGCCCGCGGCCTCCAAGCCGGCCGCATCGGGCCGACCCCGGCCGAAGCGGGCATGAAAGCGGAAGAACCGCAGGATCCGCAAATGATCCTCGGCGATCCGCACCAGCGGCTCGCCGATGAAGCGCACACGTCCCGCCGAAAGATCTTCAATGCCGCCGAAATAGTCGCTGATCGCGCCGTTGAGCGGGTCGGCATAAAGCGCATTGAAGGTGAAGTCCCGGCGCGCTGCGTCTTCGCGCCAGTCATCGGTGAAGGCGACGGTGGCGTGACGCCCGTCGGTCGCAAGGTCCCGGCGCAGCGTCGTCACCTCGACCACCGCATCCGGCGCGACGGCGGTGATCGTGCCATGGGCAAGGCCGGTCGGCACCGCCTTCAACCCCGCCTCGCGCAGCCGCCGCATCACCGCATCGGGCGCGAGGCGGGTCGCAAGATCGACGTCGGCGGTCACCTCGCCCACGAGCGCGTCCCGCACCGCGCCACCAACGACCCGCGTCTCGCCATCGGCCGCCCCCAGGGCGGCGAAGATCGCCTGCATGCCGGGGATCGCCATCCAGGGCTGCTCGGGCAGCGTCATCGGCCGTAGGCGATCAGCCGGCCCAGGTTCACCACCATGCCCGCCGTCGCGCCCCAGATGCGCTGCCCCTCCCACATGATCTCATAATAGCGACGATCCCGCCCCTGCCATTCGACCGACTGTTCGATATGGTTCATCGGTTCCAGAAGATAGTCCAGGGGCACTTCGAACACCGCCGAAACCTCGGCCGGATTGACGATCAGCATCGGGTCGGGTGCGATCAGACCGACGACCGGCGTGATATGATAGCCGCTCACCGTCCGATAGGGCGCGGCTGAACCGATCAGCGTCACCGCCCCACTGTCGAGCCCGATCTCTTCCCACGCCTCGCGCAGCGCCGCCGCCGGCGCGTCGCGATCGTCGGGATCGATCCGGCCGCCGGGAAAGGATATCTGGCCGCCATGCGCCTTCAGATGCTCCTGCCGGCGGGTGAAGATCACCGTCGGCCGGGGCCGGTCGATGACGGGCACCAGCACGGCGGCCGGCACGATCGCGCTTTCGGCATGGGCGACATCGCCCTCGTCGACGACATCACCGGCGATCAGGATATCGGACGAGTCGGGCGACCGCGCGAGCGCCAGCCGCAGTTGTTCGATCAGGGTCATGTCGCCGGTTCCAACGCGAAGAAAGCACCATCGCTCCACACACCGGGCGGGTTGTCCCTCTCCGCGAGGGCCAGCTCGACGAGCTCATAATAGACCGACCGCGCCACCAGGGCCTCCAGCCCGCCCCGGACATGAACATAGGGACGCGGGCCTGCGGGTCCGGCAGCGACACGCAGCGGATGATCAGCGCCCGCCATCACCCCCTCGCCGGTGTTGAGAACGAACGCCAGGCGCCGACGATTCCCAGCCCCCTCCGTCACGAGGCCGGTCGCCACGAGAGGGGCGTCATCGACCACGATGTCCAGCTTCTCGGCGGGCGTCACCAGCACGAACCGCCCGTCTGGTTCGCGCCTCAGAATAGAGGCGAACAACCGCACCATCTCAGGCCGGACGATCGGCGAACCGCGATAGGTCCAACTGCCGTCGCGGGCGATGCGCATGTCACTGTTCCCGCATCGGGCGGGGTTCCAGGTCTCGACCGGCGGCAGTCTCTGGTCGGCGATCGTGGCCGCAAGCCGATCCAGTGCGCTGCCGTCCGCCTCAGCCATCGACAGTCTCGGACGGAACCACAAGCGGACCGACCAAGCCACTCACAGGCAGCGTTCGACCGGTCGGATTGCGAACGAGCAGACGGGTCGGATCGTAAGGTCCCGGCAGCGACCAGCCGCGCGTTCCCTGCCCCCTGAACCCGAACGGCGCATAATAGGGCTCATCGCCGATCAGCATCATCAGGCCGAGGCCGTTGGCATCGGCCGCCTGGGTGGTCGCCGCCAGCAGCGCCCGGCCGATGCCGATGCCGTGATGGGCGGGATCGACGCCGAGGGGGCCGAGCAGGGTCAAGGCCATATCGCCGATCACGACCGGCCAGCACTGGATGGTTCCGACCAGCGTGCCATCGTGCCCCTCCGCCACGAAGCAGAGCGGCGCTTGCGCGGTGGTGCCGGCACGCAGGCGATAGGCGGTTCGGCCATGTCGGTCGGCGCCAAACGCCGCATCGAGAAGCCGCTCCACCGCCGCGGCGTCCGCCGCCTGCATCACCCTGACCTGCCAACCTTCAGCCACTGTCACTCCCTGGCGTCTTTGATCGAGCCGGTTCGACCCCGGCCCCCGGCTGCGGTAGCATCGCCCGCGTCCCACGCAAGGAGCAAGCGGATGAAACTGTTTGACGCGCCGATCGCGCCCAACCCCCGTCGGGTCCGCATCTTCCTCGCGGAAAAGGGCCTGGAGATCGACCGCGTGACGCTGGACCTGCGCCGCGACGAGCATCGTCAGCCTGCCTATCTGGCGATCAATCCGCGCGGCATGGTGCCGGCACTCAGGCTCGATGACGGCACGGTCATCGACGATTCGCACGGCATCTGCCGCTATATCGAAGCACTTCATCCAGACCCGCCGCTGCTGGGCGAAAACCCGGCTGAAATCGGGTTGATCGAAAGCTGGGTCCGACGCGTCGAGAGCGACGGCTATCAGGCCGTTGCCTATAATCTGCGCAATATCGACCCTAGATTCGCCGGCCGCGCCATCGCCGGCAAATGGCCCGACATGCCTCAGATTCCCGCACTGGCAGCACGAGGGAAGACGATGTTCACAACCTTCGCCCAGGCGCTCGACGACCATCTGGCGGCCCGCACCTTCATCGCCACAGACCGCTATACCGCCGCCGACATCACCGCGCTGGTGACGCTCGACTTCGCGCGGGCCACGGGGCTGTTCTGGGACGAGGGATTCAAAAATCTCGATCGATGGCATGAGCGCGTATCGGCTCGCCCGAGCGCGACGGCCTAGACCGGGCTTCAAGTCAGCGCGAATTCCACCGACAATGAAAACGCCGCCAGCCCTGACCGGGCGGCGGCGCCTCGTTTGATTGATGATCGGATGGCGTCAGTTAACGCGCAGCGCCTCGATGGCTTCGCTCGCCAGCTTCTTGCCATCAGCTGCAGACAGCTGGCTGGCGATGACCGAACGGGCCGCCTTGGCGGCGGCGTCGGCGGCAGCCTGGCGAACGCCGGCGACAGCCTGACGTTCGGCGGCCTCGATCTTGTCCTCCGCCATGCGGCGGCGGCGCTCGATCAGCGTGTCGGCGTCGGCCTGGGCCTTGGCCACCAACTGCCCAGCTTCGCTCTCCGCATGCGCGACGATGGCGGCGGCATCAGACGCAGCGGCCTGCTGGCGGGCCTTGGCGTCAGCGAGCAGCGCCTCCGCCTCGGCGCGAACCGCCTTGGCCTCGTCGAGCTGGCGACGGGTTTCGGCAATGCGCGCATCCAGTCCCGCGGCGATCTTGCGCGGCGCCTTGGCCACGAAAATCGTCAACAGGAAGAAGATGGTCAGGGAAACATAGACCCAAGCCTCGGCTGTGAGGCCCAGCGAAGTCGGCTCGTCATGATGGACGGCGACCTCGGTCCCCGCGACGGTGTCTCCGTGCGGCGCCATGGACGTCGCGTCGTGCGCGGTGGGCAGGGCGGCGGGCTCTTCCATGATAGTCCTCAGGCAGCGCGATTGGCGGCGACGGCGGCATTGACCGCCGCGGCGTCTGGACGGGTGCCCGTCAGGCGCTCGACGATGTCGGATGCCGCGTCGCCGGCAATGCGTTCGATTTCACCGAGTGCATTGCCGCGCGCCACAGCGATCGCCGCCTGCGCCTCGCTGGTGCGGGCATCAAGCTCGCCAGCCAAGACGGCGAGGCGAGCCTCGGCGTCTCGGGCAGCGCGAGCCTTCGCGTCCGCGCCCGCCGCCTGCGCCCGGGCCTGGGCTTCGGCGATGTCCGCTTCATAGGCGGCGCGGATGCTGTCGGCTTCGGCTTTTGCCGTTTCGGCGGTGGCGATGTCGCCAGTCACCGTCGCCTCGCGCTGGTCGATCACCTGCCCGAGCTTGGGCAGCGTCATCCGTACGATCCCAAAATAGAGAATCGCGAAGAACAGCGCCAGCCAGGCGAGCTGGGGAACGAAATTGGCAAGGTCGAATTGGGGCATCTTGGCCTCAGCTCAGGGATGGCCGGGACGGCGGAAGGCGTCGTCCCGGACGATCCGGTCAGGAGAAGGCGAGCGCGAGCGCGACGACGGCCGCGATCAGGCCGAGCGCCTCGGTCACGGCGAAACCGAAGATCAGGCGGCCGCCCATCTTGGCGTCAGCCGCCGGATTGCGCAGCGCGCCCTGCAGGTAGTTGCCGAAGATCAGGCCCACGCCGATGGCGGCGAGACCCGCGCCAACCGCCGCAATGCCGGCGCCGATAAGCTTGGCCGATGCTGGATCCATGATGAAGTTCCTTCCCGTTGGTAAGCGTTTGAGGGTTTAGTGAAGATTGACGGCGTCGTTCAGATAGATCGACGCCAGAAGCGCGAAGACATAGGCCTGCACGACCGCGATCAGCACCTCGAGCGCGGAGAGCGCGATGTTCACGCCCAGCGGCAGGATGCCGAACACGCCGAGGCTGACCACGAAGGTGCCGAACACCTTGAGGAGAACGTGGCCGGCGGTCATGTTGGCGAACAGTCGGATGGCGAGCGTGAACGGCCGCGACAGGAAGCTCAGGAACTCGATGAAGGCGACGAAGGCCGCCAGGAAGAAGTTCGTGTCCTTGGGCCAGAACAGGCTGAAGAAATGCAAGCCGTGACGGGCGAAGCCGACGACGCAGACGGTGATGAAGACCAGGACCGCGAGGCCCAGCGTCACCGCGATGTGGCTGGTCGGCGTGAATGCGCCCACCCAGGGCAGCATGCCCAGGAGGTTGCAGGCGAGCACGAAGACGAACAGCGAGAAGATCAGCGGCGTGTAGCGGCGCCCTTCCGGCCCGACATTGTCGTCGAGCATCTTTCGGACAAAGTCGTAGATATATTCGACTGCCGCCTGCCACCGACCGGGCACCAGCTGCGGCCGGGCGGTGCCGACGAACAGGAAGACCGAAACGCACACCAGCGCGATCATCATCCACAGCGAGGAGTTGGTGAACGAGACGTCATAATCGCCCAGAGCCAGCGGCTTCAGGCGGACAATCGCGAACTGCTCCATCGGGTTAGCCATTTAGATCGCTCTCGTACCTGTTCAGTCGTTGTCGGGATTGGAATCGAACTGCTGCGACGCCTTCATCGCCCGGTAGGTGCCGGTAACGAAGCCGAGCAGCAGGAACACGACCATCGCCCACGGCGCCGTCCCGGCGAACCGGTCGATCAGCCAGCCGATGAAGGTCGAGACCAGCACCGCGCCAACGAACTCGACCCCCAGCGCCCAGCCGCGACTTTCCGCCCGGCCTTCGGCCGAGCTGACACCGCGATCCTGCTGCGCCTTCGCATTCGCGATGCGCCGGTCAAGCTCGTCTCCATCGGTGCGACGATCGTCGGCCAAGAGTACGGTCCCGTTCCCAAGAAAATGTCGCCTGACTTTCGTCCAGACGACACCCACCGGTGGTTGCCCGCCGGTTCCGGGCGCGTCTAGGCATCGGTCCCCGAACTGTCAACCGAGGGCGCCATCAAGGCTCCTCAAACATCGGCCATATCTTTCCCGACCGGCCGGATGCGTTGAAAACGCCGTCATTAGCGCTTTCAATCGCGACTGATGACGTTATGTCCTTGGCCTGACTCCGGCACTTGCGGTCGGACTGGAGCTGCCCTGGGTCGCACCATGGCTCCCTGAAGACCCCGTCCGGCGACCGGATGGGGTCTTTTTTCAATGGTTTTACGGTTCGCCAACCCTTGGCCTTTATGCCTGATCCGCGACAGCAAATACGGATCCGACGGCACCCTATGCCTCTTGCCCTCCTTTCGGTCCTTGCCAGTGCCCTCCCCTTTGGGCCGCCGGTCGATTCGGACACTTTAAGCCTGATCGCCGGAAACGGCGTCAGCGTGACCAGCATTGCGACCAGCGTGGAGATTCCCGGCATGGCCCTGGCTCATGGCGCCGAAACCCCTGCCGCCGGCACGACCGGATTGGCAGCCGGGGGCGACCACTCCTCAATCTCAGTCCTGCTGCGTATCGGTGGTATCCACCTGGATGGCCGCCGGATCGCCGGCCCGCTCAACATTGCGTTGCAAACGTCCGGCAGTGTCAGCCTTTGGGATCTGGGGGCGGCGTTGCGGGGGAAAGACTCGCGCTAATCACTATGAACGAAATTAACCAAATTTTGTCGGCCGAATTTACAGATCGCAACTGGTTAATAGCGTTAACTATTTAAATATCCGCGGGAATGCATGAATAAATCGAAAATGGTCTGAACGTTGCTTTCGCCGAACCGATGTCTCGAAATGGAGTGACTCGATGCTGAAAAAAGTAACGCAGGCGACCGGCCTCGCCCTGGCCATCATGGCCGCGACGCCCGCATCGGCCGCGATCGAATGGACCGACTGGACCAGCGCCAACGCATCGGGCGCCACCGGCACGCTGGGCAGTGCGACGGTGACGTTCAGCGGCGGTCTCGACAACTGGCAGACCAGCGGCGGCACCGATTACTGGCGTCAGGGCGGGACGACCCCCTGGGCGGCCTATGACGGGGTCGGCAACCTGCCGGCGAACAATGATTTCCTGGCGCTCTCGCGGCCGGGCACGATCAGCTTTTCGAGCGCCGTGACCAATCCCTACCTCGCGATCATCAGCCTGGGTCAGCCGAACCTCAATACCCAATGGACGTTCGACGCGCCGTTCACGATCATCGATCAGGGCCAGGGTCATTGGGGCAATGGGGCGCTGACCAGCCTGCCGGGCAATGTCCTTGGCGGTTCGGAAGGCCATGGCATCATCCAATTCACCGGCACCTTCACGTCGCTGACGATCAGCGGCATCGCCACTCAGGAGTTCTGGTCGGGCCTGACCGTGGGCGCCGATTCGACGTCGCCGGTGCCTGAGCCCGCGACCTGGGCGATGATGATCGGCGGCCTTGGTCTCGTTGGCTCGGCGGTGCGCCGCAGCCGCCGCAACGCGCGGGCGATCGCGGCCTGATCTTCGCAGGAAGGGTCGGGGCTGACCCCGATCCTTCCCTATTCCGCCGCCAGCAGGGTTTCGGCGGCCTGCAGGTCGACCGACACCAGCCGGCTGATACCCCGCTCCATCATCGTCACCCCGTAGAGCCGATGCATGCGGCTCATCGTCACCGCATTGTGGGTGACGATGAGGAAACGGGTGTCGGTGTCGGCCACCATGCGATCCAGCAGATCGCAGAACCGTTCGACATTGGCGTCGTCCAGCGGCGCATCGACCTCGTCCAGCACGCAGATCGGTGCCGGATTGGTGAGAAACAGCGCAAAGATCAGCGCAACGGCCGTCAACGCCTGCTCGCCCCCCGACAGCAGCGTCAGGCTGGCCAGTTTCTTGCCTGGCGGCTGGGCCATGATTTCCAGCCCCGCCTCCAACGGATCGTCCGATTCGACCAGCGCCAGATGGGCCTGCCCGCCTTCGAACAGGGTCGTGAAGAGGCTGCGGAAATGCCGGTCCACCGCTTCGAACGCCGCCAGCAACCGGGCGCGCCCCTCGCGGTTCAACGCCCCGATCGAGCCGCGCAGGCGGTGGATGGCCTGCGTCAGCTCCTCATGTTCGGCGGTGCCGCTGGTGCGCCGCTCTTCCAGTTCCGCCAACTCGCGCTCGGCGACCAGGTTCACCGGGCCGATTCGTTCGCGGTCGAGGACCAGCTGCTCATAGTTGGCCGAACAGCGGGGGACGTCGGCGACCTCGGCCGAGGCGAAGCCCAGCCGCTCGGGCAGCAGCGGCGGCGGACATTCGAAGCGCTCACCGGAAATCCGGGCCATTTCCGCACGTCGCGCTTCCTGCGCTTCGGCCCGCGCCAATGCGCCAGCGCGGCCCTCGCGCACCGCCGCGACGATCTCGGCGGCTTCCGCCAACGTCTTCGCCGCTTCGGCGGTGGCCTGCTCGCCGGCGCGCAGGGCATCGGTGGCGGCATTCGCGGTTTCGCGCGCCATTTGAGCACGCTCGGCCAACATCTCGGCCCGCCGGGTGAAGTCCGCGGGGGCGGCCGCCAGCCTGGCCCGTTCGACGACCAGTGCCTCGGAACGCTCTTCCAGCTCGGCGGAGCGGCGCCCCGCATCCCCGGCGCGCCCTGTCCAGCCATCGACCTCGCCAGCGATCGCGGCAATGCGCGCGGCGCCCGAATCAAGCTGCCGGCGCGCCTGTGCGTCCTCGGCCCTGAGCGTCGCCAGCGCCGCCCGCGCCACCTCCGTCTCGCGCCGGGCGGCGGTGGCCGTTTCGACCGCGGCGTCGACAGGCGGCAAGACGGCCAGCGCCGCAGCCGCGCTCACCCGGTCGGCCTCCACCCCGGCGAAGGCGGACTCGGCGGTCGCCACGGCCTGTTCGGCCGTGCCCAGTTGTGCCTGATGCCGCTCTGCCGCCGCGCGCAGCGTCGCCAGCCGGCCATCGGCGTCACGCCGATCACGCTCCAGCCCCGCCAAGGCGGCACGGGCAGTCGATTCGGCTTCCCGCGCGGCGATTTGAGCCGTCTGCGCAGCCGCCAGCGCCGCATCAGCCTCGACCACCGCCGTCCGCGCGCCGGGTAGTGCAGCATCGAGCGCGACCAGGCGATTCGCCTGCACCAGCCGCTCTGCGGCCGCTTGTCCCGACCCGCACGCGACAAACCCGTCCCAGCGCCGCAGCAACCCGTCCCGCGTCACCAGCCGCTGGCCGAGCGCGAGCGGCACGGTGCCGTCATCCGTCGCTACGACGCCGATCTGGGCCAGCCGGCGGGCAAGCTCCGCCGGAGCCTCGACATGATCCGCGAGCCGCTCCGCCCCCGGCGGCAGGGGCGGGTCGCCGTGTCCTTCGCCGCCCCGCCAGCTTCGCGCGGCTTCGGCATCGCCCACCGCTGCGTCAAGATCGTCGCCCAGCGCTGCCGCCAACGCCTGCTCATAACCCGGTGCTGCCCGCACCCGCGCGAGGGCCGAGGCCCGCGCCGATTCGGGCAGCATCGCCAGACGGGAGACCGCCGCCCGCTCGCTCTCCAGCGCCTTGGCGTGGGCGGAAGCCTCCGCGTGAACAGCCCGCGCGGCCTCGCGCTGCTGCTCCGCGGTCTCGCGTGCCGCATCCGCGGCGGCGATGCGCTGCTCTTCCGTCGCTGCCGCGATCGCCAAGCGTTCGATCTCAGCCGCCATCGCGTCGATGCCGACAGGATCGGGGGCAACCGCGCGGAGCCGGCCGATCTCCTCCCGGCGTCGTTCGACCTCCGCGCCCGCCCGCCGCACAGCGTTCTCAGCCTGGGCCAAAGCGGCTTCGGCAACGCGGTAGTCCGCCTGGACGGCTGCCTGCGCCTCGATGCTTTCCGCCAACCGGCGTTCGGCGGCGGTGGTCGCGGCTTCCGCTTCGGCCAGCCGCGTACCTAGGCTGGACAGGGTGTGGCGTATCCCCACGGCCTGCGCGTCGATCCCCGTGCGCTCTTCGGTCAGGCGCGCGAGTGCGGCAGCGGCGTCGCCCGCGAGTTGGCTCTCGCGTTCGCGATCCCGTTCCAGCACGGCGGCGGCGGCGTCGAGCTCGACCGTGCGCGCGGCATGGCGGGCGCGTTCGCCCTCCAGCGCCTCGACCTCGCCCAAAATACGACCCAGTGCGTCGCGCGCGACGCTGTCAGCCGTGCGCAGATCGGCGAGGCTTCGCGCCGCCGCCTCCTGCCTCTCCGCCAGGGCACGGTGCCCGGCGACCGCCGTTTCGACCGCTGCTGCGGCCGTCCGGGCTTCCGCCGCCGCCTGATCCGCCGCCGCCGCCGCATCGCGCCAGCGGGCGAAGATCAGCGTCGCTTCTGCGATCCGGATATTGTCGGTGAGTCGGCGATAGCGCTCGGCCGCACGGGCCTGGCGTCTCAAAACACCGGCCTGCGTCTCCATCTGCTGCAACAGATCATCGAGCCGGGCGAGATTGGTCTCGGTCGCGCGGAGGCGCTGCTCGGCATCCTTGCGCCGGACATGGAGGCCGGAGACACCCGCCGCCTCCTCCAGCAGCAGGCGCCGCTCCTGCGGCTTGGCGCTGATGATCGCGCCGATTCGGCCCTGACTGACCAGCGCCGGTGAATGCGCGCCGGTCGCCGCGTCGGCGAACAGCAGCGCGACGTCCTTCTGCCGCACGTCGCGGCCGTTGAGCCGGTAGGCGGAGCCCGCGCCCCGCTCGATCCGGCGCATCACCTCCAGCCGGTCGTCGTCGGCGAGGACCGAGGCGACCGCCCGCTCCTCATTGTCGAGGACGATCGTCACCTCGGCGAAATCGCGGGCGGCGCGGCCGGCTGTGCCGGCGAAGATCACGTCCTCCATGCCGCCGCCGCGCAGCGACCGGGCGCTCGCTTCGCCCATCACCCAGCGAATCGCCTCCAGTAGATTCGACTTGCCGCAGCCATTGGGGCCGACGACACCCGTCAGCCCCTTGCCGATCACCAGCTCCGTCGGTTCGACGAAACTCTTGAAGCCCGACAGGCGCAGCCGTTCAAACCGCATCGCGCCGATCCGTCAGCCCGCAGCCAACCCTCGGCGAGGCCGGATCACCGACCCAGCGCCTCACGCAACGCGGTTTCCAGCGCCGGCCAGGTGGCGACGCCGCCCAGCGTGGTGCCGTTGAGGATGAAAGCCGGCGTGCCCTGAACCTGATGCTTCTGGATGCCGTCGTTGCGGACCCGGGTCAGGCGGGCGATCATCGCTTCGTCCTTCAGGCACTGGGCCTGCTTGGCGCTGGGCAGGCCGCGAACGCGGAAGAACTGGTCAAGGCCGGTCAGCCGGATCAACTCCTGATTGGCCTGCTCTGGCGGCAGGCTGCCCAAGCGCTCCAGTTCGGCGCGCGGGGATGCCTGCAGCTTGCCGATCCAGGCATCCTGCTCCTGGAACAGGCCATGTTCGACGGCGAAGAAGCCTTCCGGATTCTGGCAATAAGCAAGCAGCGAGATCGGTACGTCGACCGCGCCCAGCAGGAAGGCCCGGAACTCGAACTGGACAAGGCCGGTGGCGATGTAGTTGCTCTTCAGCGACTCAAAGCCCTTGCGATAGAAATCGCCGCAGTGCGGGCAGCTGAACGAGGCATATTCGATCAGCTTCACCTGGGCATTGGGATTGCCCATCAGATAGCCATCGGCTGTCGACGACACGACCTTGGACCAGTCGCGCCCTTCGGGTGCGCGTGTATCGGCAAGGGTATTGCCCGCCGGCTGGCTGTGCGCGTCGGCCTGGTTGCCAGTTTCGGGATTACACGCCACCAGCAGCGTGGCGATCGCCACCAGACTCAGTTTCTTCAGTGCGTTCATGGGCCTCAGTTCACCTTTCCGATCGGTCCCGGAAAAACCGGGACGATGCTCTGCTTAGCGTCATTGTCTCGACGGGCATCGTCGAAGCACGGCGGGCCGTCGCTGGCCGACACCCGCGCGGCCAGCGATTCAAGGCAGGCGCGCAGGCCAGGGTCGGCGATCGCGCGCAACCCCTCCGTCATCTCTGCAGGCGCCGGCGGGAGCTTGGGACGGACGAGCCTTGCCTGGCGCGGTTCGACCCGGCCCTGACGGATCGCCAGACGCGCCACCGCGCGATAACCGAAGAAGCGATTGACCCGATCGACGATCTCGGGCGCGACATGCTGGACCATGACCGCGAAGCCGCTGTCGACGGTCAGCGTCAACACGCCTTCATCGCGCTTGCCGGGGGCGAAGCGGATCGATTCGGGCGCCGTCGCGCCGGCATAATGGTCGCCGACGATCTCGCGCCAGCGGCCGACGATGGCGCTCTGCACGAAGCCGAAGCGGCGGAATGCGGCACCCCCGACGCTGTCCAGCATTTCGCCGAGCGGCCGGGCACGACCACTACGGGTCGACGCGGCTGTCTTGCGGCCCTCCGGGATCGATCGTTTCGCCATTCCGCCAGCCATGCCATAGGCGGGGCATGCCCGTCGAGGACATCCCACGCCACCTGATCGCCTGGTACGACGATCATGCCCGCGACCTGCCCTGGCGGGTGCCGCCAAATGCCGGACGCCGGGCCGATCCCTATCATGTCTGGCTGTCCGAAATAATGTTGCAGCAGACCACGGTGGCGGCGGTCATCCCCTATTTCCGGCGCTTTCTGGAGCGGTGGCCGACGGTCACCGCGCTTGCCGCGGCCGAGGATGGCGAGCTGATGGCCGCCTGGGCAGGCCTTGGCTATTATGCCCGCGCCCGTAACCTGCTCGCCGCAGCGCGCGCCGTCGCAGCCGGCGGCGGGCGTTTTCCCGACGATGAGGCGGGACTGCGCGCCTTGCCGGGGGTCGGCGCCTATACCGCCGCCGCCATCGCCGCCATCGCCTTCGATCGGCCGGCTGTGGTGGTGGACGGCAATGTCGAGCGGGTGGTCGCGCGTCTGTTCGCGGTCGAGACGCCGCTGCCGGACGCCCGCCCGATCCTGCGCGCCCACGCCGCCGACCTTACACCCGCGCAGCGGCCAGGCGATCACGCGCAGGCGATGATGGACCTTGGCGCCACCATCTGCACGCCCCGCGCGCCCACCTGCCCCGCCTGCCCCCTGACGGCGGATTGCGGCGCGCTGGCGATCGGCATGCCGGCGCGTTATCCGGTCAAGCGAGCCAAGGCGATCCGGCCGGAACGGCGCGGCACCGCCTTCTGGCTGGAGCGATCTGGTCATGTCCTGCTGGTGCGCCGTCCACCGAGCGGCCTGTTGGGCGGCATGATGGCCCTACCGACAGGGCCATGGACGGCGACGGACCCCGGCCTTGCCGAAGCCCCGGCGGACGTCGCCTGGCGCCCCGCCGGCCACGTCCGGCACATCTTCACCCATTTCGTGCTCGACCTCGCGGTTGTCACGGGGCAGGGCGGCGGCGCCTATCCGGGCGGCGAGTGGTGGCCCGTGGGGGATCTCGAGGCGGCGGGCCTGCCGACCCTGTTCGCGCGCGCGGCAGCCCTGGCGCAGGGCTGAGGGCGCAGATGCCGCCAGTCGGGTAACCCTATTCCGCCGCCACGCCGCGCGGCCGGGCCTGAGCATAGGTTCCCAGCATCCGCACCCATTTGCTGTGAAAGCTCAGCTCTTCCAACGCCCGACGCACCGGCGCATCGTCGGGATGACCTTCGATATCGGCATAGAATTCGCTCGCCGCGAAGCTGCCGCCACGCTGGTAGCTTTCCAGCTTGGTCATGTTGACGCCGTTGGTCGCGAAGCCGCCAAGCGCCTTGTAGAGGGCAGCCGGCACATTCTTCACTTCGAAGATGAAGCTGGTCATCGGCCGCGCGCCGTCGACCCGCTCGAACGGCTGCCCCTCGCGCGCCAGGACGACGAACCGCGTGGTGTTATGGCTTTCGTCCTCGATGCCCTCGGCCAGTGCCTCCAGACCGTAGAGCCGCCCCGCCAGGGCCGAGGCGATGGCGCCAAGGCGCGGCTGCCCCTTTTCCGCCACGAACGCCGCCGCCGCCGCCGTATCGGCATAGGCGACCGGCTTCAGCCCGCGCTCGCGCAGATAGCGGCGGCATTGACCAAGCGCCTGAGGGTGGCTGAGCACTTCCTCCACATCGCCTTCACCCGGCAGCGCCAGCAGGCAATGGCGCACCCGGACGAAATGCTCGGCAACGATCGTCAGGCCGGATTCGGGCAGCAGGAAATGAATGTCGGCAACGCGACCGTGAAGCGAGTTTTCGATGGGGATGACAGCACTTGCCGCCCGTCCTTCGGCCACCGCGTCAAGCGCGTCCTCGAACGAGAAGCATGGCACCGGTAAGCCGTGATCGAACAATTCTTCCACTGCCTGATGGGAGTAAGCGCCTGGCGCACCCTGGAAGGCGACAGCGCGCGCCGGTTCGGCAGCGGCCGCGCTCAACATATGTTCGACCCGGATACGGGCCGGGGTGGGATAGCTGTCCATGGAACGCGCCCTATCCCGCTCGCCGACGCGACGCAATCGCCACGCCGGCTTGCGGCAGCGCGCCCACGCCTCTAAAGGGGCACGCGTTTGAACCAACAGACGCTGGCGGCCAAGCCAGCAGGAGAACACCAGGGATGGACGACCGGACCAACACGATTGCCGGCTGGGTCTTGTTCGGCGGCGTTGTGGCGCTTGGGCTGTCGATCGGCACCGGCATGTTTTTCGAGGGCCATCGGCCAGAGAAGATGGGCTTTGTCGTCGAGGGCGTCGAGGAAGAGGCCAGCGGCGGCGGCGCCGAGGCCGAACCGCCGATCGCGGCGTTCCTGGCCTCCGCCAGCGTTGAGCGCGGCGAGGCGCAGTTCAAGAAATGCGCAGCCTGCCACACCATCAATCAGGGTGGCGCCAACGGCATCGGTCCCAACCTCTATGGCATCATGGGCAAGGCTCACGGCCATCTCGCCAACTTCACCTACTCGGACGCCGTGAAGGGCATTGCCGGCAACTGGGATTTCGACGGCATGTCCCATTGGCTGAAGTCGCCCAAGGCCTATGCGCCCGGCACCAAGATGGCCTTTGCCGGCATCGCGAAGCCGCAGGATCGGGCTGACGTCATCGTCTATCTGAACGCCCAGGGTTCGAACCTGCCCCTGCCGCCGCCCCCGGCGGCCGAAGAGCCGGCCGCTGAAGCCCCCGCGGAAGGCGATGCCGCTCCGGCCGAGGGCGAGGCGCCCGCCGAAGGCGAAGCGCCGGCCGCCGAGGGCACCGCCGCAGCGCCGGAAGCCGCCGCCAGCTAATCCGGTTTAGCATTTGGATGCTTTGATCGGGGGTGGGCCGCAACGGCCTGCCCCCGATGTCGTTTCAGGAGCAATGCACGATCGCCGCGGCAAGGCTGCTACGGCGTCTGGCCTAAACGAGCTCGTAATGCGCCTTGACGATGGCCCAGGCCTCCTCCGCCGTCTCGACGAAACGGAACAGGCGGAGATCGTTGGGTGCGATCACCCCTTCTTCGACCAGCGCCTCGAAATCGACCACGCGGGTCCAGAATTCCTTGCCGAACATCAGGATCGGCAGGGGCTGCATCTTGCCCGTCTGGATCAGGGTCAAAAGCTCGAACGTCTCATCGAACGTCCCGAACCCGCCCGGAAACACCGCGACCGCGCGCGCGTGCATGGCGAAATGCATCTTCCTCAACGCGAAATAGTGGAACTGGAAGCTGAGGCTGGGCGTGACATAGGGATTGGGCAGCTGTTCGTGCGGCAAGACGATGTTGAGGCCGACCGTGGGCGCGCCGACATCGTCCGCACCGCGATTCGCCGCTTCCATGATCGAAGGCCCGCCGCCTGAGCAGACCACGAAGTGACGCCGCCCGTCGGCCTCGGCCGGCACTTCGGACGCGAGGCGCGCCAGCTTTCGCGCCTCGTCATAATAGCAGGCCTTCGCTGCCAGCCGTTCCGCAATACGGCGCTGGACATCCGTGGTCGCGGCGTCGAGCAGCGCCTGCGCCCGGTCCGGAGAGGGGATACGGGCCGAGCCATAGAAAACGAAGGTCGAGGCGACACCCGCCTCCTCAAGCAGCAACTGAGGCTTCAGCAGTTCCAGCTGGAACCGAATCGGCCGCAGATCCTCGCGCAGCAGGAACTCGCTGTCCTGAAAGGCGAGCAGGTACGCCGCATCTTCGGTCTGGGGGCTAGAGGTCGCCTGACGGGCGACTTCGGCATCCTGGGCAGCGGGGGGGAAAACGCGGCAGGGAACGTGGGCATCAGTCATGGGCACGGCCATAGCGGAGATCAGCCGGTCCCGAAAGTCAGCGGCAATAGGGCCCGCGCCCCATGTCGAAATGGAAGTGATTCGCATGGAGGGCATTCGCCTCCGGCCCAAGCCCGATAGCGAAACGCCGGCAGCCGGCCTGATGGGCCTCGCGCAGGAACCCCCTCGCCCTTGTGTCCGGGCCGTTCCAGCCGTCCAGAACCGTGATTCGCCGGCCATCCGCGAGGACGAAGGCGGCGATGTCGACCGCGTTGGCGAAGGCATGCTCAGACAGACGGGCACCGGCTGCGTTGTTGACCGGCCGGCAGGCGAAGGTACCGAAGCTCTCGATGCGCACCAACGGGCTCCCCAGCCGCGCCTCGGCAAGGCCGCGCACGGTCCGCGTCCAGTCCGCCAGCCCGGCGGCGAGCGGGCACGTCAGCGCACCGAGATTGGTGACGGGCATGCCGATGTCGAGCAGTTGCACGGTGCCCCGGGTCGCGCAGCCGCCGGCAAAGCTGCGGTCCGGCAAGGCCCGGTAACGCACTCCAATCCTGTCGAGCGAAGCGAGGCATTGGCGGATATCGGTTTGCGGCTGGCCGGGGAAACGCGGCGGCGACGGACTGCCGCAGGCGACGAGCAGGACAAGGGGAACAAGGTATAACCAACGCATCGCGGGCGAAATTCGCCCAGGGGATGACCACGGTCAAGCTTGACAGAAACCGCTGTCCCATTATGAGCGCCGGCGGGCCACGCCGCCCCAACGCGGCGCGAGCTCTCTGCGAGGAGAGATACATTGACGACCAAGCCTGCTGCGCTTCCCGCGCGCCCTCATTTTTCGTCCGGTCCCTGCGCCAAGCCGCCCGGCTGGACCCCCGACAGCTTCAACATGGACGTGCTCGGCCGCTCGCACCGCGGCAAGCTGGGCAAGGCGCGTCTCCAATATTCGATCGACCTGACCCGCGAGGTCCTGCAGGTGCCGGATACGCACCGCATCGGCATCGTGCCGGGGTCCGACACCGGCGCGGTCGAAATGGCGATGTGGACCATGCTGGGCCAGCGTGCCGTGACCATGCTGGCGTGGGAAAGCTTCGGCGAAGGCTGGGTCACCGACGCGGTCAAGCAGCTGAAGCTGGACGCCGAGGTGGTGAAGGCGCCCTATGGCGAGCTGCCCGACCTCAGCCGCGTCCATCAGGACAATGACGTCGTCTTCACCTGGAACGGCACCACGTCCGGCGTCCGGGTGCCGAACGGCGAGTGGATCCGCGCCAATCGCGGCGGCATCAACATCGCCGACGCGACCTCGGCGGCGTTCGCCATGGACCTGCCGTGGGACAAGCTCGATGTCGTCACCTATTCCTGGCAGAAGGCGCTGGGCGGCGAAGGCGCACACGGCGTCATCGTCCTCGGCCCCCGCGCCGTCGAGCGGCTGGAAAGCTACACCCCCGACCGGCCGCTGCCGAAGATCTT
This sequence comes from Sphingomonas sanxanigenens, assembly GCA_037190805.1. Classification (GTDB taxonomy): domain Bacteria; phylum Pseudomonadota; class Alphaproteobacteria; order Sphingomonadales; family Sphingomonadaceae; genus JBBCJR01. Next base: position 208,177 of record JBBCJR010000007.1, read on the forward strand.
CCGCCTTACGAAGGGCGGCAAGCTGATCGAAGGCATCTTCAAGGGCGAGACGATCAACACGCCGTCGATGCTGTGCGTCGAGGATTATATCGCCGCGCTGGAGTGGGCGAAGGGACTGGGCGGCCTGTCGGCGCTCGTCGCCCGCTCGGACGCCAACGCCCAGGCGCTCGACCGCTGGGTTCAGAAAACCGACTGGATCGATCATCTGGCGGTCGACCCCGCCACCCGCTCGACCACCTCGGTCTGCCTCAAGTTCGCCGACGCCCTCGGTCTTGACGCGGACACGGCGGCCGCCCGGGTGAAGAAGATGGCGGCGCTGCTGGAGGCGGAGAACGCCGCCTACGATATCGCCGGCTATCGCGACGCCCCGCCGGGGCTGCGCATCTGGTGCGGCGCCACCGTCGAGACGGCGGATATCGAGGCGCTGGGCCCCTGGCTCGACTGGGCCTGGCAGCAGACCGCCTGAGGCCTACGCCCGCACGCTGATCCTTTTCACTCCACCGTCCCCGGCCCCCGCGCCGGGCGGCGACCAGAGGAGCTATGACATGCCCAAGGTACTGATTTCCGACCAGATGGACCCGCTTGCCGCCCAGATCTTCCGCAATCGCGGGATCGAGGTCGACGAGATCACCGGCAAGACCAAGGACGAGTTGATCGCCATTATCGGCGACTATGACGGCCTCGCCATTCGTTCAGCGACCAAGGTGACGAAGGACGTCCTCGCGGCCGCCACGAACCTCAAGGTTGTCGGCCGCGCCGGCATCGGCGTCGACAATGTCGACATTCCCGCCGCCTCGTCCGCTGGCGTCGTCGTCATGAACACGCCGTTCGGCAACTCGATCACCACCGCCGAGCACGCCATCGCGCTGATGTTCGCGCTGGCCCGCGACCTGCCCGAGGCCGACCGCTCGACCCAGGCGGGCAAGTGGGAAAAGAACCGCTTCATGGGCGTCGAGGTGACGAACAAGACCCTCGGCCTGATCGGCGCAGGCAATATCGGCTCGATCGTCGCCGACCGCGCCCTCGGCCTCAAGATGAAGGTCGTCGCCTACGACCCGTTCCTGACGCCCGAGCGCGCCCTGGAAATGGGTGTCGAGAAGGTGACGCTGGACGAACTGCTCGCCCGTGCCGACTTCATCACGCTGCACACGCCGCTGACCGATTCGACCCGCAACATCCTGTCGCGCGAGAACCTGGCCAAGACCAAGAAGGGCGTCCGCATCGTCAACTGCGCGCGCGGCGGGCTGATCGACGAGGAGGCGCTGAAGGACGCGCTCGTTTCGGGTCAGGTCGCGGGCGCCGCCCTCGACGTGTTCGTGACCGAACCGGCGAAGGAAAGCCCGCTGTTCGGGACGCCCGGTTTCATCTCGACCCCGCATCTCGGCGCGTCGACCAACGAGGCGCAGGTCAACGTCGCCATCCAGGTGGCCGAGCAGATGGCGGACTATCTGCTGTCGGGCGGCATCACCAACGCGCTCAACGTCCCCTCGCTGTCGGCCGAGGAAGCGCCGAAGCTGAAACCCTATATGCTGCTGGCCGAGCGTCTGGGCTCGCTGGTCGGCCAGCTGACCGGGGACAGCATCAAGCGCATCTCGATCGAGGTCGAGGGCGCGGCCGCCGAACTGAACCAGAAGCCGATCACCGGCGCGGTGCTGTCGGGCCTGATGCGGGTTCATTCGGATACTGTGAACATGGTCAACGCCCCCTACCTCGCCAAGGAGCGCGGCCTGGACGTGCGCGAGGTGCGGCACGACCGCGAAGGCGATTATCACACGCTGGTCCGCGTCGCGGTCGAAACCGACACCGGTGAGCGGTCGGTGGCCGGCACCTTGTTCGGCAACGCCAGCCCGCGCCTGGTCGAGATTTTCGGCGTGACAGTGGAAGCCGACCTTGCCGGCGACATGATCTATATCGCCAACGAGGACGCGCCGGGCTTCATCGGCCGCCTGGGCTCGCTGCTGGGCGAGGCCGGGGTGAATATCGGCACCTTCCATCTCGGCCGCCGCGAGGCGGGCGGCGAGGCGGTGCTGTTGCTGTCCGTCGATTCGCCGGTCGAACAGCCGCTGGTCGAACGGCTGCGCACCTTGCCGGGCGTCAAGAACGTCCAGCGGCTGAGGTTCTGAAGGAGTAGATGGCACCGGCCCGCACCCCACCCGGCCACCCAACAAGATTATCCTGTAATGGGTGGCC
>JBBCJR010000008.1:0-82395 GCA_037190805.1 Sphingomonas sanxanigenens
CGCGTCCCCATCAGCGGGGCGGGTGCTAGGGGTGCGGCGCTCTCCGGTCAGATTGTCCCGCGGTGCTGGTCTAAATCGGCACCTGCCCCTAGAACAAAGTCAAATCCGGAGCTTATTGCGTGACTTCTGAATCGTCCGACAAACATGCGTTGTCCCGCAAGGGGCTTTCGGCGGGCTCGGTGGGGTTGCTGGGCGCGACCGTCATCGGCGTATCCTGCGTGGCGCCGGCCTATACCATCACGGCGGCGCTGGGGCCGATCGCGGCCAAGGTCGGGTATCAGAGCCCGGCGATCATCCTCATGGGCTTTCTGCCGATGCTGCTGGTCGCGTTCGGCTATCGCGAGCTCAACCGCGCCATGCCCGACAGTGGCACGTCCTTTACCTGGGTGACGCGTGCCTTCGGTCCCTGGGCCGGGTGGCTGGCAGGATGGGGGCTGATCGCCTCCACCGTGCTGGTGCTGTCGAATTCCGCCGGCGTCGCGGTCGATTTCTTCTATCTGATGCTTGCCGAGCTGTTCACCAACGCGGACCTGGCCGCGCTGGGCGCAAACCCGTTCATCAATGTCGCAACCTGCCTGGTGTTCATGGCGATCGCGACGATCATCTCCTATCGGGGCATGGAAGCGACCAAGGCCGTTCAGTATGTCCTGGTCGGGTTTCAGGTCGTGGTGCTGCTGCTGTTCGGTGGTGTCGCGCTGTACATGGCCAACAACAGCACGGCATTCGATCCGACCGCCATCAGCCTGGCGTGGTTCAACCCGTTCGAAGTGCCGACGTTGAGCGCCGTGGCGGCGGGCCTGTCGCTGTCTATCTTCATCTTCTGGGGATGGGACGTTACCCTGACCATGAACGAGGAAACCCGGGGCGCGCGCTCGACGCCAGGGCGGGCCGCGACGATGACGGTTCTGGTGACGGCATTCCTCTACGTTCTGACGGCAACGGCAGTGATGAGCTTCGCTGGGCTGGGCGAGACGGGACTTGGCCTGGGCAACCCGGCGGTACAGGGCAATGTGTTCTTCGCGCTGGCGAAGCCCGTGCTGGGTGTCGTGGCGATCCTGGTTTCGATCGCGGTGCTGTCTAGCTCGGGCGCATCGCTGCAATCGACGATGGTCAGCCCCTCGCGGACCATGCTGGCGATGGCCCACTATGGCGCCCTGCCCGAGATTCTGTCGACGATCAGCGCGCGTTTCAAAACGCCCAGCGTCGCCATATTGACGTCCACCTTCGTGTCGTCGATCTTCTATGCGGTGATGCGCTTCGTGTCCGAGCATGTGCTGTGGGACACGGTCGCTGCGCTGGGCATCATGATCTGCTTCTATTACAGCATCACCGCCTTCGCATCGGTCTGGTACTTCCGCCGGCAGTGGTTCAAGTCGCGCGCCAATTTATTCTATCAGCTGGTGTTTCCGCTGGTCGGCGGCGTCATGTTGGCGGCCTTGTTCATTCGGACGATCATCGACAGCATGGATCCGGATTTCGGCAGCGGGTCGCATGTCGGCGGGCTGGGGCTGGTCTTCCTCCTCGGCATGATGATCATCGTCGTCGGGCTGGTGCTGATGGTGGTGATGGCGGTGACCCGGCCCGGCTTCTTCCGCGGCGAGACGCTGACGCGCGGCGTGTCGGACGGCACCGAAGATCAGGGCATTGACGAGCTGCCCGTCTGAGGGTTTCAGTTTTTCCGGTTCGGCGTCAGAGGCGCTCTACCGAAAATACCGTCTGATCGGGGAGGGAGCGGGCCATGATCCACCATGTTTCGCTCGGCACCAACGATGTGTTGCGGGCGCGGGCCTTTTATGACCCGATCATGGCGTTGTTGGGCTTTAGGCCGATGGCGGGGCATGGCCGGTCGGCTGATTATGGCATCGGGGATATCCAGTTCAGCCTGGAGACGCCGGTCGACGGCAATCCGGCCAGCGTCGGTAACGGCGTTCATATCGCTTTTCAGGCGACCGATCGGGCGATGGTGCGGGAATTTCACCGCCTGGGCCTGATGCTCGGCGGCGCGGATGCGGGGGCGCCGGGGATCAGGACGGACTATGACGCACATTATTATGGCGCCTTCATCCGGGATCCGGACGGTAACAAGATCGAAGCCGTTACCTATTCGGCAAGCTGAGGCTGTGTGCCGGGACCTTCAGACCCCGCTTATGTCCCTGTAGAATATAGCCGCGGGTAGGCTAGCGCCCTTTGAACAGACCGCCGAGGATGCCGCGGACGAGTTGGCGGCCCAGTGAGCCGGCGAGCTGGCGACCGACCGACGAGGCGGCGGAACGCGCTGCGGACTGGACCATCTTTTCGGTCATCGTCGGCTTGGCGGCCTCTCGCGCCTGACGCGCGGCCTCGCGATCTGCGGCGACACGCTGACGTTCCGCTTCCTTGGCCGCTCGGGCCGCTTCGCGCTGGCGTTCCACCTCGGCCCGCGCATCTATCTTCGCCTGCTCGGCCGCCGCTTTTTCCGTCGCGGCATCCGCCTTTGCGGAGGCGGCCGCTGCCGCTGCCTCGGCGGCCTTGGCGGTCAGGATCTCCTCGGCCGACTCGCGGTTGATCCGGGTGTCGTATTTGCCGGCCAGCGCGGATGTCTGGACGATCACGCCGCGTTCCACCGGCGTCACCGGGCCGAGGCGCGAGCAGGGCGGACGGATCAGGGTGCGCTCGACGGGAGAGGGCGCGCCGTCTGCCTGGAGCAGCGAGACCAGCGCCTCTCCAACCTTCAGCTCCGTGATCGCGGTGACGACATCGACGCCGGGATTGGGGCGGAACGTCTCTGCAGCGGCGCGGATCGCCTTCTGGTCGCGGGGGGTGAAGGCGCGCAGGGCATGTTGAACACGATTGCCGAGCTGGCCGGCGACGGCATCGGGCACGTCGATCGGGTTCTGGGTGATGAAATAGACGCCGACGCCCTTGGAGCGGATGAGGCGCACCACTTGCTCGATCTTGTCGAGGAGCGCGGGCGGCGCCTCGTCGAACAGGAGGTGGGCCTCGTCGAAGAAGAAGGCCAGCTTCGGCTTGTCGGGGTCGCCGACCTCGGGCAGCGTCTCGAACAGTTCCGACAGCAGCCACAGGAGGAAGGTGGCGTAAAGCTTCGGGCTGGCCATCAGCTTGTCGGCGGCGAGGATATTTACCGTCCCGCGTCCCTGGTCGTCCAGCGTCATCAGGTCCCTGATGTCGAGCGCTGGTTCACCGAAGAAGTTGTCACCGCCCTGCGAACGCAGTTGCAGCAGCGACCGCTGGATGGCGCCGACCGAGGGCTTGGAGACATTGCCATAGGTGATCGACAGCTCGTCGGCCCGTTCGGCACAGTGGACCAGCATCGATTGCAGGTCGTCGAGGTCGAGGAGCAGCAGCCCTTCCTTGTCCGCGACGTGGAAGGCGATGGTGAGGACGCCCTCCTGCACCTCGTTCAGTCCCATCAGCCGGGCGAGGAGCAGCGGACCCATCTCGCTGACGGTGGTACGGATGGGATGCCCCTGTTCGCCGAACAGGTCCCAGAACTGAACCGGATTGTCGGCATAGGCATAGTCCGTCAGGCCGATTTCAGCCGCGCGGGCGGTGAGGGCGGCGTGGCTCTTGGCCGCGGGGCTGCCCGCCATGGCAAGGCCGCTGAGATCGCCCTTTACGTCGGCGACGAATACCGGCACCCCGACCCGGCTGAAGCCTTCGGCGATGCCTTGCAGGGTGACGGTCTTGCCGGTGCCGGTAGCGCCGGCGACCAGGCCGTGGCGGTTGGCGCGGCGCAGGTTCAGGGTCTGGGGCTTGTCGCCGCCCAGCCCGATGAAGATGCCCTCGCCCGCGTCCGCCATGCCGTCCTCCCCAAGAGATTGAAGAGGGAGGATAGCCGCGCGGGGGCGGTGCGTCATCGGCCTAAATGAAAAGCGCGCGGGGTATCGGGGTGTCGGCGATCGATCCGGCGCATGCCGGCCGGCCTCAGTCCTGGGCCGGGGTCTCGTCCGCCGCCAGATCTTGAAAATAAGGCACGACCTCACCCTGCTGCTTGATGGTCATCGGGTTGCCGAAGCGATCGCGCGATGTGCCGACGGCGAGCCGGACCCAACCCTCGGAAACGCAATATTCTTCGACATTGGTGCGTTCGACGCCCTTGAAACGGATGCCCACGCCGCGCCGGAGCACGGTGCCGTCGAAATGCGGACTCTTGGGATTCGTCGAAAGGCGGTCGGGGGGCGTGTCGGTCATTCTCGCCCTCTAGCGAGCCCCGAGAGAATGCTCAACCGCCCGTCGGCGTACACGGCCGGATCGCATCGGGCGCCGGGCGCTCTCCGTCAGCGACGAACTGAGCGAGATAGGCGTCGGCGGCGGGAAGATCCTCGAACCGCACCAGCCGATAGCCGACAGCGGCGAACTCGCAGACCAGCAGGCGCGGGGGCGTGCCATGACGGGCGGTCGGGCGGTCGGCATCGACCACCACCACCGAGCCGCCGCGCTTCAGCGCCGGCCGCATGTGCCAGAGGAAGGCGTAGGGCTGCTCGATCTCATGATACATGTGGACCATGAAGATGCGGTCGAACGATGATGGGGGCAGCATGGGATCGGCCGGTTCGCCCAGCTTCACGCTGACATTGTCGAGCTGTTCGCGTTCGACGCGATCGGCCAGGGCGTCGCGCGTCGCGGGGACGATGTCCTGCGCCAGCACCCGCCCGTTCGCGCCCACCATCGGGGCGAGGCGAACGGTGTAATAGCCTTCGCCGGCGCCGATGTCGGCGACCGTCATGCCTGGCGTGACGCCGACAAGGGCCATGACCTTTTCCGCCTCGCCCGCACCATCGCGGGCATCTTCGTTCGAGAAACGGGCGGCGACAATCGGCGCCACCGGCCGATGAGGCTCGGGAAACTGCGGTTGAGCGACTTCCTGTTCGCGGCAGCCGCCTGCCGCGACAACCAGCAGCAACAGGGCCGCCTGCCGCATCGCCATGTCAGTCCACATCCTCGACATCGACCGATTCGCCGGTGACGCGCTGCGACAGCGCGGCCGCCATGAAGTCGTCGAGATCGCCGTCGAGCACATCCGACGGCGCGGTCGAGGTGACGCCGGTTCTGAGGTCCTTCACCAGCTGATAGGGTTGCAGGACGTATGAGCGGATCTGGTGGCCCCAGCCGATCTCGGTCTTGGCGGCATAGCCGGCGTTCGCTTCCGCCTCGCGGCGTTGCAGCTCCTGCTCGTAGAGGCGGGCCTTCAGCTGCTTCATCGCTTCGGCGCGGTTCTTGTGCTGGCTGCGCTGGTTCTGGCAGGCGACGATGATACCGGTTGGCATATGGGTAATGCGGACCGCCGAGTCGGTGGTGTTGACGTGCTGCCCGCCGGCGCCCGAGGCGCGGTAGGTGTCGATCTTCAGGTCCTTGTCCAGCACCTCGATGTCGAAATCCTCGTCCACTTCGGGATAGACCCAGACCGAGGCGAAGCTGGTGTGGCGGCGGGCCGAGCTGTCATAGGGGCTGATCCGCACCAGCCGGTGGACCCCGCTTTCGGTCTTGGCATAGCCATAGGCATTCTCGCCCCGAACCAGAAGAGTCGCGGACTTGATGCCCGCCTGCTCGCCGGCATGATGGTCGACCAACTCCACCTTCATGCCGTGGCGCTCGGCCCAGCGGCTGTACATGCGCTGGAGCATTTCTGCCCAATCCTGACTTTCGGTGCCGCCAGCGCCGGCGTTGACCTCGATATAGCTGTTGTTGCCGTCGGCCTCGCCCGCCAGCAGCGCCGCCACCTTGTCGCGGTTCGCCCGCTGGGCGAGGGCGGCGAGCGTCGCGACGCCCTCGTCGACCAGCGCGGTGTCACCCTCGGCCTCGGCCAGGTCCATCAGTTCGACGGTGTCGGCCAGTTCCTGCTCGATGGCGCGGGTGTTGGCGATTGCCTCGTCAAGGCGGCGTCGTTCGCGCATTACCTCCTGCGCCGCCTTGGGATCGTCCCACAGCTTTGGATCTTCGACCCGGTTGTTGAGCTCGTCGAGGCGACGGACGGCGCGATCCCAATCGAGGAACCGGCGGACCAGGGCCATCGCCTCCCTGACCTGATCGACATGGGCTTGCGCTTCGGCGCGCATCGGGTGTTCTCCGTAAGTCTGGACGGGGGAATCTAGTAGATTCCGCCCTGGCTTTGCAGGAATTCGCTATCGGAGCGGACCTGAGGCGCCGGCGTTGTCGCCAGGGCGCGCTCGATCAGCTCCTCGCGGCGGATGGTGCGGCGGGGTTCGCTTTCGGGCTTGAAGGCTTCCCAGATCACCGCGGCGCGGGGGTCGCTGGATGGCCAGGCGTCGAACACCCGGCGGCCCGAGCGGCGGTCGATCCGGACCATGCGGATGCCTTCGGATGCACGGAACGGAACCTTTGGCATGCCTTCAAAGGCGACCTTGGCCCACTGCTTCCAGATCGGCGCCGCCACCGTGCCGCCCTGGGCATAGCCGCCGAGGCTGCGCGGTTGATCGAAGCCGATATAGACCCCGGCGACCAGATCGGCCGAGCCACCGACGAACCAGACATTGGTCGGCCCGTTGGACGTGCCGGTCTTGCCGAACAGCGGTCGGTCGAGATCGCGCAGCACCGTCGCGGTGCCGCGCTGGACGACGCCTTCCAGGATGTGGACGACCTGATAGGCGGTCATGGGATTGAGTACCTGCCGGCGGGTGTCGGCGGGGCGCGGCATCGGGCGGCCGTTCCAGTCCGGCGTGTTGCAACCCTCGCAGACCCGGCCGTCGGCGCGATAGATGGTCTTGCCGTTCCTGTCCTGAACCAGGTCGATCAGCGTCGGACGCAGGGCGCGGCCGCCGTTCGCCAGCATCGAGTAGGCGTTGGTGAGGCGCATCACCGTCGTGTCGCCCGCGCCGAGCGAGATCGCCAGCACGGCCGGATAGTCACCGATGCCAGCATCCTTTGCGGTCTTCACCACCTTGTCCATGCCGGTCTGGCTGGCGGCGCGTACGGTCATCAGGTTGCGGCTCTGCTCGACGCCCCAGCGCATCGTCTGCGGGCCGGCATAGCCGCCGGAGAAGTTGCGGAAGCATTTCTGGCCCAGCGCCGCCGACTGATAGACGCAGAACGGCCCGTCGACGATCATTGTCGCCGGCGTCATGCCGTTGTCGAGCGCGGCGGCATAGACGAACGGCTTGAACGTCGAGCCGGGCTGGCGCAGCGCTTGGGTGGCGCGGTTGAACTGCGAGCGGCGGTTATCGAAGCCGCCAACCATGGCAAGAACCCGTCCGGTATGCGGATCCTGGACGACCATGCCGCCCGACACCTCGGGAATCTGGCGCAGGGAGAAGCTCTGCCGGCCCTCGACCTTGATCGGGATGACGTCGCCGGGTCTGAGTGCCGAGAAGGCCGTTCCGCTGGCACCCCGGCGTGGCCAGTTCGCGGCGGCGGCGGGGAGTGGGCCGGTCGACCCGTCCTCGAACCCCAGCGTGGCGGCGGCGCCTTGCTTCGACAGCACGACGGCGGCGCGCCAGTCGTCATAGCCGACCGGCAGCGCCAGCGCGCGCAGGCGGTCGTCCCAGCCATCGCCAAGCTCGATCCGGTCGGCGGGGCCCCGCCAGCCGCGCGCCCGGTCATATTTCACCAGTCCGTCGCGCAGCGCCGCTTCCGCCGCCTTCTGGATGCGCATGTCGAGTGAGGTACGCACCCACAGTCCGCCGGTATAGACGCTGTTCGGGCCGTCCTCCGCATCTTCGCCGAACCGTTCGATCAGCTGGCGGCGGACATCCTCGATGAACCACGCGCCGGTGCGGTCGACCTTCGCCTCGCTCGGGCGGATGGCAGCCAGCGGTGTCGCACGGGCGGCATCCCGCTCGGCCGCCGTGATATAGCCATTGTCGGCCATCTGACCGAGAATCCAGTTGCGCCGCTCCAGGGCCCTCGCGTGGCCGCGCTCGGCGCCGGGATTATAGTTGGACGGCGCCTTGGGCAGCACGGCGAGGAAGGCGATTTCGGCCAAGGACAGCTCGCCGACATCCTTGTCGAAATAGGCGCGCGAGGCCGCTTGGACGCCATAGGCATTTCGACCGAGGAAAATCTGATTGAGGTAGAGTTGGAGGATTTGTTCCTTGGTGAAGGTGCTTTCGATCCGTTTGGCGAGGATGGCTTCGCGAATCTTGCGGATATAGCTCAACTCATTGTCGAGCAGCAGGTTTTTGGCGACTTGCTGGGTGATGGTCGACGCGCCGACCGGGCGCCCGTCGCTTCTGAGGTTGGTGACGACGGCCGAGGCGATTCCCGGATAGTCGAGGCCGCCATGCTCGAAGAACGTCTTGTCCTCGGCCGAAATGAACGCCTGGACCAAACGCGGCGGCAGCTCCTCGAACGTCAGATAGACGCGGCGTTCACGCGCGAACTGGCGGATCGGTTCGCCATCGACGGCGCGGACATTGCTGGGCAGGGGCGGCTGGTACTGCAAAAGCGCCTCGGCCGAGGGCAGGCCGCGCGCGAAGGCGAACCAGAAGGCGAAGCCGCCAAGCAGCAACACGGCCAGCGTATAGGCGGACCAGCGAACACGCCGCCGCCGCCATGCGGCCGCCACCCGGTCGAGGTTTAGCCCGCCGCCGTCACGCCGCAGCCGGCTCGTCTGGATGCTGTCACCGTCACTCATTCGCTCATCGCTATAGCGACGCCTGAGGGCGGGCGAAAGCGATCAGGTTTTGACCCCGGCGCGGGGCGGGTCTAGCAGGCGCCCATGCTGACCGTTGCCAACGCCCTTGATCGCCTCCAGTCCGCCATCTCCGCCGCGCGTGCGCAGGGCGCCGACGCCGCCGACGGCCTCTATGTCGGCGAGGCTTCGACCAGCGTCCAGGTGCGGCTGGGCGCGCTTGAGGACATCGGCCGCTCGGAAGGCGAGGAATTGGCCCTGAGGGTGTTCGTCGGCAGCCGCTCCGCCAGCGTCTCGACATCGGATCTTGGCGCAGGGGCATTGGCGGAACTGGTCGATCGGGCAGTGGCGATGGCCCGCGAGGCACCCGAGGACCCCTATGCCGGCCTCGCTCCTGCCGATCGGCTGGCGCCGGGTCCGTTTCCCGATCTCGATCTCGATGACGGCGGCGAGGTCGATCCGACGATGTTGCGTGAGGCCGCACTGGCGGCCGAAGACGCGGCGCGGGCGGTGCCCGGGATCGCGAATAGCGAGGGCGGCAGTGCCAGTGCTGGGCGCGGCACCGTGGCAATCGCCACCAGCCATGGCTTTGCCGGGGGCTATACCGGATCGAATCACGGCCTGTGGGCCGTGGTCATCGCGGGCGAGGGTGCCGCTATGCAGCGCGACTATGCGTCGCACAGCGCGCGCCATCGTACCGATCTGGAAGCGGCGGATGCGATCGGCCGGCGGGCGGGCGAGCGGGCGGTGCGACGGCTCAATCCGGCTCGCCTGACCAGCGGCACGATGCCGGTGGTGTTCGACCCCCGCGTGGGCAATTCGCTGATCGGGCATCTTGCCGGCGCCATCACCGGCTCCGCCATCGCCCGCAAGACCAGCTTTCTGCTCGGCAAGCGCGACGAGCGGGTGTTCGCGCCGGGTATCGTCATCGTGGACGATCCGCACCGGCCGCGCGGCCTGCGTTCGCGGGGTTTTGACGGCGAGGGGCTGGCGACGCGGCGGACGGAGATCGTGGCCGATGGCGTGCTCGGCGACTGGCTGATGGATAGCGCCTCGGCCCGTCAGCTGGGTGAACAGCCGACCGGCCATGCGACGCGCGGCATTGGCGGTCCGCCGGGGGCGGGCTTGTCCAACGTCTATCTTGCCGCCGGCGACCAGAGCGCTGCGGACCTGATCGCGGATATTGGTGAAGGGCTGCTGGTGACTGAACTGATCGGTCATGGGGTAAACCCGGTCACCGGCGACTACAGCCGCGGTGCGGCGGGCTTTGTCATTCGCGACGGGGTGATCGGCGGCGCGGTCGCAGAGGTGACGATCGCCGGCAACCTCGTCGAGATGTTCGCGGCGATGCGACCCGCCAATGACCTCGAGTTTCGCCGGACGGTCGACGTGCCGACGATCCGCATCGACGGGATGATGGTCGGCGGTGCCTGATTCGCTGTCAAATCAGCTTGCCGCCGTCGTCGAAGTGGCGGCCGATGCCGGCCGGCTGGCCGCCGACTGGTTCGATCGCGATTATCGTCGCTGGGAAAAGGCGCCGGGCAATCCGGTGTGCGAGATCGACCTCAGCGTCGACGCGTTCATCCGCCCGCGCCTGATGGAGATCGATCCCGACGCCGGCTGGCTGTCGGAAGAAACGGCGGATGACCCCGCACGCCTGGCCCGGCGGCGACTCTGGGTGGTCGATCCGATCGACGGCACCCGCGACTATATCCGGGGCCGCACCGGCTGGGCGGTATCGATTGCGTTGATCGAGGGCGGACGACCGCTGATCGGCGTCCTCGACGCGCCCTTGCGGGCCGAACGCTGGCAGGCGGTGGCGGGCGGCGGTGCCTATCTGAACGACACGCCCATCAAGGTCTCCGCGAGAGACGTGCTCGCCGGCGCGCGCGTGCCCGCGGATCATCTGCCGCGCGTCGATCGTGACCTTGTCGCTGTGACCAAGCCCAATTCGATCGCGCTGAGAATGGCCATGGTTGCCGCCGGAGAGGCGGATCTGGTCGCCTCGGTCCGGTGGGGAAATGAGTGGGATGTCGCGGCGGCCGCACTGATCGTCGCCGAGGCGGGCGGCGTCGTCAGCGATGCGCTCGGTCAGCCGCTGATCTTCAACCAGCCCAAGGCGCGTGCATTGGGTGTGCTGGCCACGACGACCGGCCTCCATGCCGAGGCGGTCGAGCGCTTGCGCGCGCGGGTGGAAGCCGTCACCGGCGATTGACCGGGGGCCTGCTGCCCCGACGATATCAGCCGACTGGCGGCAGGCCCAGGCGGGCGATCTCGATCTTCGGGCAGCGGTTCATGACGACCTTGAGGCCGGCGGCTTCGGCTCGGGCGGCGGCGGCCTCGTTGATGACGCCGATCTGCATCCAGACGGCCTTCGCGCCGGCCGCGATCGCTTCATCGACCGCGTCGCCGGCCGCCTGGGGACGGCGGAAGATGTCGACCAGATCGATCGGTTCGCCGATCTGCGACAATTCCCGCCACACGAATTCGCCATGAACATGTTCGCCCGTGATCTGGGGGTTGATCGGGAACACGCGATAGCCGTGCGCCTGAAGCGCCTGCATCACCCCGTAGCTGGGCCGGTCCGGGCGGTCCGAGGCGCCGATCAGGGCGACGGTGCGGACGGACTGGAGCAGGTCGGCAATATCTTCGTCGCGGGTCAGCGGCATGATCAATCCTCCAGGAAACGGGTGACGGCGGCGGCGATCTCCCTGAACGCATGAGCGGCCGGATCGTCGCCCAGCGCCACCGGACGCCCTTCGTCCGAGGCTTCGCGGACGCCGATGTCGAGGGGCACCCGGCCCAGGAAGGGCACGCCCAGGCCAATGCAGGCCGCCTCCACCCCGCCGCGCCCGAACGGGTCGGAGACATGGCCGCAGGCCGGACAGCAATAGCCGGACATATTCTCCACAAGGCCGATGATCGGCACGGCGAGCTGGTTGAACAGATCGATGGCGCGGCGGGCATCGATCAGTGCCAGGTCCTGCGGGGTGGAGACGATCACCGCGCCGGCGGGCTTGTGGCGCTGGGCAAGGGTGATGTGGATGTCGCCGGTGCCCGGCGGCATGTCGAGCAGGATCGGATCTGCGTCACCCCAGTCGGCATCTTCGATCAGCTGCTTCAGCGCCTGTCCCACCATCGGCCCGCGCCAGGCGATGGCGCGGGACGGATCGATCATGTGGCCGATCGACAAGGTGCGGACGCCATGGCTGACGATCGGCTGCAGCACCTTGTCGACAGCCGTGGCGCGGGCAGCGCTGCTGCCGAACAGGGTTGGAACCGAGGGACCGTGGATGTCGGCATCGATCAGCCCGACCTCGCGCCCGCCTGCTGCCAGGGCAACGGCGAGATTGGCGGCGACGGTCGATTTGCCCACACCACCCTTGCCGCTTGCCACCGCGACGAAGCGGCGCGCTCGCCGCTCGGCGGTGAGCACCAGCCGCGCCTCGGCGACGCCGGGCAGCGCCCGCATCGCCTGCTCGACCTCGGCCTGCAGGCGCGCACGGGCATCTCCCGACAGCCCAGCGACGTCGAGAACGGCACTGGCGATCCCATCGGCGATGCGCGGCGCGGCCAGGCGTCCGCTCTCCACCAGGCCGCGTCCGCTGGACGGATCGGCGATGCGGTCGAGGGCGGCGGCGAGATGCTGATGGTCGGTCACGCAAAATATCCTCTGAACTGTAAAGCCCTCGCAATCGCGACGCCTTGGCCTATATAGGGGCGAATTCCGGGCGGGACAGAATGACGAGCAACACAATCGACAGCCAACCAGTGATCCTGAAGGCAGATGGGAATGGCGGCGGCCCATGGGGCGGCTCCGGTAGTGGCGGCGGTTCCGGTTCGGGTGGCTCCGGCGGTGGCCCCAAGCATCCTTGGGGCCAGATTCCGCCCCGGCGGCCGCAGGGTGGCGGCGGGGGTGGCAAGGGCCCCAGCTTCGAGGATTTCATCCGCAAGGGCCAGGACCGATTGCGCGGTGGCCTGCCCTCTTCTGACGGCAAGCCGGTGTGGTTCTACCTGATCGGCGCGGGCGTTGCGATCTGGCTGGTGATGACCAGCTTCTACAGGATCGAGGCGCAGGAGCGCGGGGTCGTCTCGCGCTTCGGCAGCTATGTGGCGACCACGGGCCCTGGCATGCACTTCAAGCTGCCGAATCCGATCGACCAGGTGACCAAGGTGCAATTCGAAGCGGTGTCGACGATCGAGATCGGCTCTACCGACGAGAGTGCCCCCAACCTGATGCTGACGGGCGACCAGAACATCATCGACATCGCCTATGCGGTGCGGTGGAAGATCCAGAATCCCGAACGCTTCCTCTATGAGTTGCGCGACCCGCAGGAAACGATCCGCGAGGTCGCAGAGGCGGCGATGCGCGCCGAGATGTCGCAGGTGCCGCTCAATGCCGCCATCGGTCCGCAGCGGGCGCAAATCGCCGATCAGGCGCGAGACCGCATCCAGGAAGTACTGGAGAGCTACCGCGCGGGTATCGAAGTGCTGGGGGTCGACATCCGCCAGGCCGATCCGCCCAAGGCGGTGGATGAGGCGTTCAAGGACGTGTCGGCCGCCCAGCAGGAGGCCGAGGGCTACCTGAACCAGGCGCGGGCCTATTCGCAGCAACTGGTCGCGGCGGCGGAAGGCGCTGCGGCCGAGTTCGACGCGGTATACGAGCAGTATCGCCTGTCGCCCGAAGTGACGCGCAAGCGCATGTATTACGAGACGATGGAGAATATCCTGAGCCAGGTCGACAAGACCGTGGTCGAGGCGCCGGGCGTCCAGACCTATCTCCCCCTGTCGGAACTGCGCCGGACGCAGAGTGCGCCGCCTGAGACGACTGCCACGGCGGCGGGAGGTCGCCGGTGAGCAGCACTTTGTCCCGTCAGCTGATGATGGCCGCCGGCGGCCTGTTCCTGCTGCTCATCCTGTTGTCGATGACGCTGTTCCGGGTGGACGAAACCCAGCAGGTGATCGTGACCCGGCTCGGCAAGCCGTCGCGGATCGTCAACGCCTATGATCCGCGCCAGGCCTTCGGCCAGACCCAGGCCGGCATCAACGCGCGCATCCCCTTCTTCGAGGAGGTGCGCTACATCGACAAGCGGGTGCTGGATCTCGACATGCCGCCCCAGCAGGTATTGTCGACCGATCAGCTGCGACTGGTGGTGGATGCATTCGCGCGGTTCCGCATCACCAATCCGCTGCGCATGTACCAGACGGTGGGAACCGACGAGCGGCTGGCTGAAACTCTGTCGCGGGTGCTCAGTTCGCGTCTGCGGAACGAGCTTGGCAAGCAGCCGTTCGCGGCGCTGCTCAGCCCCGAGCGCGGCCAGATGATGGACGATATCCAAGAAAGCGTGAATCGCACCGCGAACCAATATGGTGCCGAGATCGTCGACGTGCGCATCAAGCGCGCCGACCTGCCTGAGGGCGCGCCACTGGAAAGCGCGTTCGAGCGGATGCGGACCGCCCGCCAGCAGGAGGCGATCACGATCCGCGCCAACGGCAAGAAGGAAGCCCAGATCATCAGCGCCGAGGCCAATGCCCGGTCTGCCAAGATCTATTCCGACAGTTTCGGAAAGGACGCCGACTTCTATGCGTTTTTCCGTGCCATGCAGTCGTATCGGACAACCTTCAAGCAGGGCGACAATACCAGCATGGTGCTGTCGCCGGACAACGAGTATCTAAGGGAATTCAAGGGGCGCCGTGGCGGTTGAGCCGGTATTCAACTATGGTTCAGCCGATCGGCGGGATAAGTCGAGCCGATAGTTTGTGGATCTCCTGAGGAGAAAACCCCCAGTGCGCATCGCTTACGCAATTGCCGGAACCCTGCTCGCAGGTGGTACCGCCGCTACAATTCTGCTCCAGGAGCCGGGCGGCGCCCAACAAGCGCAGAACACACCAGGGTCGATGGCGACAGCCATGCCGCGCGCTGGCGCGCCGATGAGCTTCGCCGACTTGGCCGCGCGTCTGCAGCCCGCCGTCGCCAACATCTCGACGACGCAGCGTGTGCCGGTCTCGGGCGGGTTTTCGATGGGGTCGCCGTTCGACGAGCTGTTCCGCCAGTTCGGCGGGGGCGGCGGTGCTGGCGGCGCGGTGGATCGCAACGGCCAGCCGATCACGCGCGAAGCGACGTCGCTTGGTTCTGGTTTCGTCATTTCGGCCGATGGCTATGTCGTCACCAACAACCATGTCATCTCGGGCGGCCGCGATGGACGGGCGCCGGTTGAATCGATCAAGGTCACGCTTTCGGACCGCAAGGAATACACCGCCAAGCTGATCGGTCGCGACCAGCTGCTCGACCTTGCGCTGCTCAAGATCGAGGCCAAGGATCTGCCTTTCGTGCAGTTCGGCGATAGCCGTAGCGCCCGCGTCGGCGACTGGGTGGTGGCGATCGGCAATCCGTTCGGTTTGGGCGGAACGGTGACCTCGGGCATCATATCGGCGCTCCACCGCAATATCGGCGCCGGCCAATATGATCGCTACATCCAGACCGATGCGTCGATCAACCAGGGCAATTCCGGTGGACCGATGTTCGACCTTGCCGGCAATGTGATCGGCATCAATACGGCGATCTTCTCGCCGACCGGCGGCAATGTCGGCATCGGCTTTGCGATCCCCGCCGAACAGGCCAAACCCGCCATTGATGCGCTGATGAAGAATGGCCGGGTGCAGCGCGGCTATCTTGGCGTCGGCATCCAGCCGGTGGGCGAAGATATCGCCGAATCGCTGGGTCTTCAGCGCGACCGGGGCGAGATCGTGGCGCGGGTGGAACCGGGTCAGCCGGCGGCCACCGCCGGCATTCGTCAGGGCGACGTCATCGTCAAGGTGGCGGGTCAGGAAGTGACGCCGGATAATACCCTGTCCTACATCATCGCCAATGCGCCCATCGGCAGCCGGGTGCCGATCGAGCTGATCCGCGGCGGCAACCGCCAGACCGTCACGGTCACGGTGGCCGAACGCCCCTCCGAGGAAGAGCTGGCGGGGAATGCCGACAGCTTCGGCGCCGACAGTCAGGCCGCGCCGAGCGGCGATCAGGCCGCGGCTCGGGCAAGCCTGGGAGTATCATTGCAGGCCCTGACGCCTGAAATCCTCCGGCAGCTGCGACTCTCCGCCGAAACCAAGGGGGTTGTCATCGCGGCCGTCGACCCGGGCAGCGATGCGGCTCAGCAGGGGCTCAATCGCGGCGACATCATCCTCAGCATCAACCAGCAGCCGGTGGCGACTCCGCAGGCGGCGGCGGCGGCGGTCGATCAAGCCCGCCGGTCCAATCGCGACCGCGTGCTGCTGCTCGTCCAGCGCGGTAGCATGTCGCCCCGCTACATCGGGGTGCGACTGTCGAGCGGCCGCTGATCATCAGGGATCACTGAAACAAGGCGGGGGTGGCCGACTGGCCGCCCCCGTTTTCATTGGTGGCGATCCCGGTATCCTGACAGCGGCGATCAAATGCTATCCGCGCGCCTTCCGGAATCTGTTCAGTCCTTCTTCGAGGTCGGCGATAAGATCGCTGGGATCCTCAAGTCCGATATGCAGCCGAATGACCGGGCCCGCAGGTGTCCAGCGCGTCGCGCTGCGCATCGGGGTAGGGTCGATTGGCAGAGCGAGGCTTTCATAGCCGCCCCAGGAAAAGCCGATGCCGAACAGGCGTAGGCCGTCGATCAATGCCACCGCCGCCGATCGGTCGCCGCCGTCCAGAACGAGGCTGAACAGGCCGGTGGCGCCGGTGAAGTCGCGGGCCCACAAATCGTGGCCGGGGCAGGAGGCGAGGGCCGGGTGCAGCACGCGCGCGACCTCCGGCCGACCGGAGAGCCAGTTCGCGATCTCGCGGGCGGAGCGGTCATGGCGGGCCAGCCGAACGGCAAGCGTCCGCAGGCCTCGGCTAGCCAGATAGGCATCGTCGGGGGCGGCGTGCTGGCCGAACATGTATGTGGCGGCCTTGATCCTGTCCCAGACCTCGGGGGCGGCGGTAATCGCGCCCATCATGGCGTCGGAATGCCCGATGACATATTTCGTCAGGGACAGAATGGAGATGTCGATGCCATGCGCGATGGCGGGGAAGTAAAGCGGCGTCGCCCAGGTATTGTCGATCAGCGTGATCACACCCCGCGCCCGCGCGGCAGCGGTGATGGCTGGAATGTCCTGAACTTCGAAAGTCAGCGAGCCGGGGCTTTCCAGAAAGATCGCCTTGGTCCTGTCGCTGATCAGGTCGGCGATGCCTTCGCCGATCAGCGGATCATAATAGCGGACTGAAACGCCCCACGGCTCCAGCACATTGCGGCAAAAGGCACGGGTTGGCTCATAGACGCTGTCGACCATCAGCAGATCGTCGCCCGGCGACAGCACCGCCATCAACGCCGTGGTGATCGCCGCGACGCCCGAGGGAAACAGCTTCGTTCCCGCTGCTCCCGGCTCCAGCGAGGTCAGCGCATCGGCCAGCGACCATTGGGTGGGCGTTCCGCGCCGGCCATAATAGAGTCCCTCATCGGGCGCACGCACGGCGGCATCGAGGTTGGCGACGCTGTCGAACAGGCAGGTGGATGCCCGCCATACCGGTGGATTGACGATACCTGCCGTCCAGCCCGGCCGGCGTCCGGCCGTAACTAGTCGTGTACCGTCGCCGTCGCCGGCCCGTGACTTGCTCATTATGCGCCAGTGACCTTGGGCGTCGCGGGATCGGCGCCCCATTCGGACCAGGAGCCGTCATAAAGGGCGACATCCGACTTGCCGAGCAGTCTCGCCCCGACCAGCAGCACGGCGGCGGTGATGCCCGATCCGCAGGTGGTGATCAGCGGCCGATCCAGATCGACACCGGCAGCTGTGAACTCGGCTTTCAACTCATCACCGCGCTTCCATGTGCCGTCCTCGTTGAACAGGCGGTCCTGCGGGAGGTTGCGCGACTGCGGGATATGGCCGGGCTGGACGCCGGGGCGGGTTTCCGGCTCGTCGCCGCGAAAGCGGGCCGCGCTGCGGGCGTCGACAAGCTGGGCCGCGCCGGTCTTCAGATTCTCGCGCACCGCCGCCAGATCGCGGACATTGCTGCGATCGTCCCAGACGGTGAAGTGGCGGTGGCGCAGGACCGGCTTGCCGCTTTCCACCGCCCGGCCTTCGGCCCGCCACTTGGCGAAGCCGCCGTCGAGAATGGCGACATCGTGGGCGCCAAAAGTCTTCAGCATGAACCAGGCGCGCGCGGCGCTGTGGTGCGGGGAATTATCATAGACGACGATCCGGCTGCCATCGCCCAGACCCAGCGCCTGCATGCGGCTGGCGAATTTCTCCGGCGGCGGCAGCATGGTCGGGAGCGATGAGCTGGTGTCGGCGATTTCGACCAGGTCCATGAACGCCGCACCGGGAATATGCGCGCTTTCGAACTCGGCGCGGGCATCGCGCCCGGCGTCGGGCAGGAACAGCGTGGCATCGACCACCCTCAGGTCATTGGCGCCCAGTTCCTCCGCCAGCCAGTCCGTCGAAACCAGAATGTCCATAATCCATGTCCTCAACGCAGAAGTGTTATCCTGGCTTCTAGCTGCCTGGCAGGAGGGCGTCGACAGGGCCTTATGAAAAAGATCGCCCCGAGCGTTGCACTGAGATCACAATTGCGAGTGGTTCGCGCTGGCCAGCGTGGCGGCTTTTCCCTATGTGCGGTGCCGTGACTGCGTAAGGGCGGGACAAGCGTGGACTACGGTCAGATTTTCGATGATGCGCTCAAGCGGCTGCATGCCGAGGGACGCTATCGGGTGTTCATCGACATCCTGCGCAATCGCGGCGCCTTTCCCAACGCCCGCTGCTTCGCCGGCCATAATGGCGCTCGGCCGATCACGGTCTGGTGTTCGAACGACTATCTGTCGATGGGCCAGCATCCCGCCGTCGTCGGCGCGATGGAGGAGGCGCTCCACGATGTCGGCGCCGGCTCGGGCGGCACCCGCAACATCGGCGGCAACACCCATTATCATATCGACCTCGAAGCCGAACTCGCCGACCTGCACGAGAAGGAATCGGCGCTGCTGTTCACCTCGGGCTATGTGTCGAACGAGGCGACGCTGGCGACGCTGGCGAAGCTGCTGCCCGGCTGCATCGTGTTTTCCGATGCGCTCAACCATGCCTCGATGATCGCAGGCATCCGCAATTCCGGGGCGGAGAAGCGGATTTTCCGCCACAACGACCTCGCTCATCTCGAGGAACTGCTGGCGGAAGCGCCCGTCGACGCGCCCAAGCTGATCGCGTTCGAAAGCGTCTATTCGATGGACGGCGACATCGCGCCGATCGCCGAGATCTGCGATCTGGCCGACAAGTACAATGCGCTCACCTATCTCGACGAGGTTCACGCCGTCGGCATGTACGGTGCGCGCGGCGGCGGCATTTCCGACCGTGACGGCGTCGCCCGCCGGCTGACGATCATCGAGGGCACGCTGGGCAAGGCGTTCGGCGTCATGGGTGGTTACATCACCGCCGATGCCCGTATCGTCGACGTCATCCGGTCCTATGCGCCGGGATTCATCTTCACGACCTCGCTGTCGCCGGTACTGGTTGCCGGCGCGCTCGCCAGTGTCCGCCACCTGAAGGCGTCGAGCATCGAGCGCGAGGGTCAGCAGGCCTCCGCTGCCCGGCTCAAGGGGATGATGCGCGAGGCGGGGCTGCCGGTCATGGATTCGGTCACCCATATCGTGCCGCTGATGGTCGGCGATCCGGTGAAGGCGAAGCGGATCAGCGATATATTGCTGGTCGAATATGGCATCTACGTGCAGCCGATCAATTATCCGACCGTGCCGCGCGGGACGGAACGGCTGCGCTTCACGCCGGGGCCGCACCATGACGAGACGATGATGCGCGCGCTGGTCGACGCGCTGCTCGAGATCTGGGACCGTCTGGAGATGCGGCTGGCCGCCTGAGGCCGTCCGACTCGCGTTGCGATTCTGTGTGCACGCGCCTAGAGAGGCGCCGTCTCCAGATTGCCCACGTGTAAAGGACGCCGCTCCGTGGCCGACACCATCGCCATCGCTTCGGATCATGCCGCTTTCGACATGAAGGCGGCTCTCGTCGACTGGTTGAGAGGCGAAGGGCACGACGTGCTGGACCTCGGCCCGGCCAGCGTTGAGTCGGTCGATTATCCCGATTTTGGCTACAAGCTCGCCGATGCGATCGCCGCTGGGCAGGCCAGCTTCGGGGTCGCACTGTGCGGATCGGGTATCGGCATCTCGATCGCCGTCAACCGCAACCCGGCGGCGCGTTGCGCGCTGGTGTCGGACAATCTGTCGGCCAGGCTGGCGCGGCAGCACAATGACGCCAACGTCATCGCCATGGGCGCGCGCCTGATCGGCATCGAGACCGCGAAGGATTGCCTCGCTGCCTTCCTCGCCACCGACTTTGCCGGCGACCGCCATGTCCGCCGTGTGACCAAGCTTTCAAATCCGCCGTTCAGCAAGGAGGCCGGCCAATGACCGCGCAGATCGCCACCGTCGCCAATGATGTTCAGCCCGACGGCTTCTTCACGCGCGGCGTCGCCGAGAGCGATCCTGCCGTCGCTGCCGGCCTGAAGGCTGAGCTGAAGCGCGAGCAGACCCAGATCGAACTGATCGCGTCCGAAAACATCGTCAGCCGCGCGGTGCTGGAAGCGCAGGGGTCGATCTTCACCAACAAGTACGCCGAGGGCTATCCCGGCAAGCGCTATTATCAGGGCTGCGGACCGTCCGATGTCGTCGAGCAGCTGGCCATCGACCGCGCCAAACAGCTGTTCGGCGCCGAATTCGTCAACGTCCAGCCGCATTCGGGCGCGCAGGCCAATGGCGCCGTGATGCTGGCGCTGGCGAAGCCCGGCGACACCATCCTCGGCATGTCGCTGGACGCCGGCGGTCACCTGACCCACGGCGCTCGCGCCGCGATGTCGGGCAAGTGGTTCAACGCTGTCCAATATGGCGTCCGGGCCGACGATCACCTGGTCGATTTCGATCAGGTCGAAGCGCTGGCCGTCGAGCACAAGCCCCGCATCCTCATCGCCGGCGGCTCGGCCTATCCGCGCACGCTCGACTTCCAGCGGTTCCGCGCCATCGCCGACAAGGTCGGAGCGCTGCTGTTCGTTGACATGGCGCATTTCGCCGGACTGGTGGCGGGCGGTGCCCATCCCAATCCGCTGCCGATCGCCGACGTTGTCACCACCACGACGCACAAGACGCTGCGCGGTCCGCGCGGCGGCATGATCCTCAGCCGCGATGCGGATATCGGCAAGAAGATCAATTCGGCGGTGTTCCCTGGCCTTCAGGGCGGCCCGCTGATGCATGCTATCGCCGCCAAGGCGGTGGCGTTCGGCGAGGCGCTGACGCCTGAGTTCAAGGGCTATGCCCGCGCCATCATCGCCAACGCCCAGACCCTGGCGTCGCGGCTGAAGGAGCGCGGCGCCGATGTCGTCGCGGGCGGCACCGATACCCATCTGGCGCTTATCGACCTCAGGCCCCTGGGGGTCACGGGCAAGGACGCTGACGAGGCGCTGGAGCGCGCCGGCATCACCTGCAACAAGAACGGCATCCCGTTCGATCCGTTGCCGCCGACCAAGACCAGCGGCATCCGCGTCGGATCGCCCGCCGGGACCACGCGCGGCTTCGGCCAGGCCGAGTTCCGCGACATTGGTGACATGATCGCCGATGTCCTCGACGGGCTGGCGGCCAAGGGCGAGGCCGGCGATCCGACGGTGGAGCAGAATGTCCGCGCCCGGGTCGAGGCGCTGTGCGCCCGCTTCCCCATCTATCAGGGATATTGATCCACCTTGCGTTGCCCCTTCTGCGGTCATGACGACAGTCAGGTGAAGGATAGTCGCCCCACCGAGGATGGGGCGGCGATCCGTCGGCGGCGGCAGTGCGAAGGCTGCGGCGCGCGCTTCACCACGTTCGAGCGCATCCAGTTGCGTGAGCTGACGGTGGTGAAGAAGACCGGCGAGCGCGAACCGTTCGACCGTGACAAGCTGGCCCGTTCGATCGGCGTCGCCTGCCGCAAGCGCGCCATCGACGAAGCGCGGATCGAGCGGCTGGTCAACGCCATCCAGCGTCAGATGGAAAGCGGTGGCGATACCGAGATCGAGGCCGATCGCATCGGCGCGGCGGTTATGGACGGGCTTAAGGCGCTGGACAGCGTCGCCTACATTCGTTTCGCCAGCGTCTATAAGGATTTCCGCGAAGCCAAGGATTTCGAGGATTTCGCCGGCGCCGTCGCCGAGGCGGGGCAGGAGTGAGCGCGGCATTCCCCGCCGATCCGGCCGCTCCAGCATCCTCCTCGGGCCCGGCCATCGTCCTCGTCCGGCCCCAGCTGGCTGAGAATATCGGCAAGGCAGCGCGGGCGATGCTGAATTTCGGCCTCACCGACCTGCGCCTCGTCGCGCCGCGCGACGGCTGGCCCAATCCCGATGCCGGGCCGGCGGCGTCGGGCGCGGACATCGTGCTGGCCCGCGCGCGGCTGTTCGACAGTGTTGCCGACGCGGTGGCCGATTGCCCGAACGTCTATGCCACGACGGTGCGCAAGCGCGGGCTGGTCAAACCGGTGGTGACGCCCGAGGGCGCGGCGCGCGAGATTCATGCCCAGCCCGGACGCAGCGCCGTGCTGTTCGGTCCCGAACGCTCGGGGCTGGAGACGGAGGATGTGGCCGTTGCCCGCACCATCCTGACGGTACCGATCAATCCCGACTTCGGATCGCTCAACCTCGCCCAGGCTGTCATCCTCGTCGCCTATGAATGGTCGAAAGGCGTGGACGCGCTGGTCCAGCCGACCAGCATCGACATCTTTCCGCCCGCGCCGCAGGCCGATCTCGACGGGCTGATCGGACATCTGGAACAGATGCTGGACGAGGCGGGTTATTTCTATCCCCCCGCGCGCACGCCGTCTTCGAAGCAGACGCTGCGCTCGGTGCTCACCAAGCCCGGCTGGAACGCGCAGGAAATCCGTACGCTGCGGGGCGTTCTGAGCACCCTGGAACGACCGCGTCCGGCCCGCGGCGCTTGACTCTCCGGCCCCCGACGGCCATAGCGCCGGCTTCGCAATTGGCTCCGCACCCCCGGTGAAGCGGCGGCCGCGTCGGACAGAAGGTCCGGCGGCGCGAGTCCGGGGACATATCCAAACCAAGCGAATTGGAGACTGACATGTCGAAGCGCTCGAGCGCCAAGTACAAACTCGACCGCCGGATGGGCGAAAACATCTGGGGTCGCCCTAAGAGCCCGGTCAACAAGCGCGAATACGGCCCCGGTCAGCACGGCCAGCGCCGCAAGGGCAAGGTGTCCGACTATGGTCTGCAGCTGCGCGCCAAGCAGAAGCTGAAGGGCTATTACGGCGACGTCACCGAGAAGCAGTTCAAGAAGTCCTATGTCGAGGCCAGCCGCATGAAGGGCGATACCTCGCAGAACCTCATCGGCCTGCTCGAACAGCGTCTGGACATGATCGTCTATCGCGCCAAGTTCGCGCCGACGATCTTCGCCGCCCGCCAGATCGTCAATCACGGCCACATCCGTGTCAATGGCGCCAAGTGCAACATCGCCTCGCGCCGCGTCCTGCCTGGCGACGTCGTCGAGCTGGGCGACAAGGCTCGCGAGATGGCGCTGGTGATCGAGGCCCAGGGCCTCGCCGAGCGTGAAGTGCCTGAATATATCGCCCAGGACGGCAACGCGAAGGTCAGCTTCGTGCGCGTCCCGACGCTGGACGAGGTGCCTTATCCGGTGAAGATGGAGCCGAACCTGGTGGTCGAGTTCTACTCGCGCTGATCGGTTTCCATAGGACAAACAAGAGGGCGGTCCCTTTTGGGGCCGCCTTTTCCTTTTCAGGGCCTATGCCGCAGCAGCCCGTGGCGGTCGGCTGACAGAATTAAGATGGTTAATGAATACTTTACCCCTTGAACGGGGGGTGATTTGCCCTTCCGCTCGCGGCATCAGCCATCCACGATCGTTCGGATAGGGCGGTGCTGGATCGGCGCAACAGGGGCTGACCGGCGTGGCGTCGCTACTCTCCCGAACGCGCAAACAGGGGAGAGTATGATGTTCAGTTCGCTTCGCGCCGCCGCGGTTGGCGCCATGCTGTGTCTGGCTGCGCCAGCGTCGGCCACGATCTTCTATTCCAACTATGCGCCGTCCGACACTGCGGCGACGTTCCAGGAGCATTTCCATCCGCTGGAATATCGCGCGCCCGACGCGTCGCAGAGCTTCGACAATCCGGCGTCGCTCGGCGCCTATTGCACCTATTCCAGCTGCCCTGGCTTCAACTTCTATTCCGTCGCGACCGAGTTCACGGCGACGTCGAGCTTTTCGACCTCGCATCTGATCGTGCCGGTGCGCGTCGGCGGCAGCTATGGCAATTTCCGGGTCGGTTTCGGGTTGTCGCGGTTCGACACCGAGACCGGTGAATGGGTTGGTCTGGGCAGCGCGACGATCGAAAGCGGGTTGGTGCCGACGGGCGCGGTACGCGAGGTCGAGATTCCGTTCGGGGTTTCGGGTGCGCGCTACATCGACTTCAACTACCAGCCGGTCTCGATCGTCGCGGGCGAGCGCTATCGGCTGGTCGGGGGCTGGGGCACAGGCGCTGCCGGCGACATGACCTGGTATGCCAGCGATGCCGCCGCCACGCCGGGCCAGTCGACCGAATATTATGGCGGCTTTCGCTTCTCCCAAGCCAACAGCAGGGCGCTGGGCCTTCAGCCGGCCTTCGCGCTGACTGATGGCGGCACGCTCCAGCAGGCGGTGTCGGCGATTCCCGAGCCGTCGACCTGGCTGATGATGATCCTCGGTTTCGGCATGGCCGGCATGATGATCCGGCGTGGACGCAGCGGCGTGGCGCTGCCGATGTCACCCAGGCTGGCGGCCGCCTGGCACCCCCCGACAGGCGAAGGCGGCGTCCGAACCGGCGCCGCCTGATCCGGCCGGCATCGCCCTTCCCGTCGCGTGACGGGAAGGGCGATCGTCTTTTGGAGGCGATGCGGATCTAATTCTGAGCCTCAGCGGCCCAACATCTGCTCCGGGCGGACGAACTTGTCGTAGGTCGCCTCGTCGACCAGGCTGAGGGCAAGGCCGGCCTCGCGCAGCGACAGGCCATTCTGGTGGGCGTGCTTGGCGATCTTGGCGGCGTTGTCATAGCCGATCGCCGGGGCCAGCGCCGTGACCAGCATCAGCGAGCGTTCGAGCAGGTCGGCGATGCGGCGCTCGTCCGGCTCCAGACCGGCGATGGCGCGTTCGCCGAAGCTGTCCATGGCGTCCGCCAGCAGGCGGATCGACTGGAGGACGTTGTAGGCGATCACCGGCTTGAAGACGTTCAGCTCCATGTGGCCCTGGAGGCCGCCGACGGTGACGGCGACATGATTGCCCATCACCTGCGCGCAGACCATGGTCAGCGCCTCGCACTGGGTCGGGTTGACCTTGCCGGGCATGATCGAGCTGCCGGGCTCGTTCTCGGGCAGCTTCAGTTCCCCGAGGCCGCAGCGCGGGCCGGAGCCCAGCAGGCGCAGGTCGTTGGCGATCTTGGTCAGCGACACCGCGATGGTGTTGAGGGCGCCCGACAGCTCGACCAGCGTGTCATGGGTGGCCAGCGCCTCGAACTTGTTGGGCGCGGTGACGAAGGGCAGGCCGGTGATCGCCGCGATTTCGGCCGCGACATTCTCGGCAAATCCCTTCGGGGCATTGAGGCCGGTGCCGACGGCGGTGCCGCCCTGGGCAAGGCGGGCGAGGCGGGGCAGGGTGGCCTCGACGCGCTCGATGCCGCCTTCGACCTGCGCGGCATAGCCGGAGAATTCCTGGCCCAGTGTCAGCGGAGTCGCGTCCTGCAGGTGGGTGCGGCCGATCTTGACCAGGTTGTCCCAGCGCTTCGCCCGCTCGTCGAGCAGCGCGTGAAGGGCTTTCAGCGAGGGCAGCAGGCGCCTCGCCACCTGAGCGTAGGCCGCGATATGCATCGCGGTCGGGAAGCTGTCGTTCGACGACTGACCCTGGTTGACGTGGTCATTGGGGTGGACCGGGCTCTTGCCGCCACGGGTGCCGGCGAGCAGCTCGTTGGCCCGCCCGGCGATGACCTCGTTGGCGTTCATGTTGGTCTGGGTGCCGGACCCGGTCTGCCAGACGACGAGTGGGAACTGGTCGTCCAGCTTGCCGTCAGCGACCTCGCCCGCCGCCTGGGCGATGGCCTCGGCCAGCTTCCGGTCGAGGCCGCCCGCCTTGGCGTTCACCCGCGCTGCCGCCTGCTTCAGAACACCGAAGGCGTGGCGCAGCGGCACCGGCATCCGTTCGCCGCCGATCGGGAAATTCTGGATGGAACGTTGGGTCTGGGCGCCCCAATAGGCGTCGGCGGGAACCTCGATCGGGCCAAAGCTGTCGGTTTCGGTACGGGTGGTCATGGGTCGCTCGTTCATCCTGCTGCCTGCGGTGGAACGAGGGCGCCCGCGTCCTCCGACAGGCCCAGGACGGGGCGGAGAGGCTTTAGCGGCCTATTTCTTCCGCTTGAAATCGACTGCGACGACGTTGGACCCGTCGCTGGCGCCCGGTGGAGGCTGGTCGTTCTCCGCCGGCTCGGTCGTCTCCGGCGGCGCCGCCTCGTCCTGCACCTGGAACTGCAGGGCGAAATTGACGGAGGGATCGACGAACGCCGTCACCGCCGCATAGGGCACATGCAGGATCGCCGGCACCTGATTGAAGCTGAGACCGACCTGGAAATGGTCGGGAAACGTCTTCAGGTCCCAGAACTTGTTCTGAATGACGATCGTCATCTCGTCCGGGAAACGTTCGGACAAATGCTTGGGAATGTCGACGCCCGGCGCGCGGGTGTGGAAGGTGATATAGAAATGGTGGTCGCCGGGCAGGTCGCCGTCGCGCTCCACCTCGCCCAGAACGCGGCCGACGACGGCGCGCAGTGCGTCCTGCACGATCTCGTCATAGGGGATCAGGCTGTCTGGCGTCTCGTCGCTCATCACGGTCGACCGTGGCGTCTCGTCGGCAATGGGTCAAGCCGGGAATGGGCGGGAGACAAGAGAAAAGTGGGGAGCTTCTGTTGCCCGGTGCTCCCCGCACCGCTGGAATCCGCTTCTGTTGCCCGGTGCGGCCCGAACCGCGCTAAAGCCTTGTAACTCAGTCCGTGAGGACGTTGTTACGCGGCAATCGCGAGCGCCTCGTTATCGTTGGCACTTGTAGGTTTGAACGGTTTTACGGCGCATTCAGGCCGGGCAAAATCACCGTCTTTGAACACACGTCGATCCTAGTTCGGCCCCGTCAGAACCAGCGCCGGAACGCCGGTGATGGTGGAGCCGCCGGGTACTGCCCCCGGGTCCGCTGTGTCTATTTCACGACAACATTTATCACCATAGCCGGCCGAAACCGGCCCGACTCATATAGGACGGCGGACGAGGGATTGAAAGATGCGGCCTTCTTCAGCCCGCGGTGGCCCGCGTGCGCGCGCGCAGCACGCTCAGATAACCTTCGGCCAATACCCGGTTGACGGCATCCCAGCCGTAGCGCGCGCTGAACGCGCGCCCGGCATCGCCAGCAGCGGCCCGGGCATCGGCATCGGCGCAATAATGGGCGAGAGCGTCCGCGAAGCGGGCGACGGCGCCGGGGCGCACCAGCATGCCGGTGACGCCATCCTCGACCAGGCTGGAACTGCCGGTCGCCTTGGCGGCGACAACCGGGCGTCCGGCGGCCAGCGCCTCCAGCGTCACATTGCCGAAGGTTTCGGTCACGCTGGGATTGAACAGCATCTCGACAGAGGCATAGGCGCGTCCCAGATCGTCGCCGCACTGAAAACCGGCGAAGACCGCGTCGTCGGGCAGACGGGCTTCGAACCATTGACGGGCCGGACCTTCGCCGACGACCAGAACGCGGTGGCGGACGCCGCGCGCCTTCAGCGTGTCGATGGTTTCGGAGAAGACGTCGAGGCCCTTTTCCATCACCAGCCGGCCGACGAAGCCGATCACCGGCTCGTCATCGGCGATGCCCAGGCCGCGGCGCCAGTCGAGGTCGCGTCGATCGGGGGAAAAGACGTCACGGTCGACACCACGGCTCCAGATGCCGACATTGTAGCTCATCCGCTGCTCGCGCAGCAGCTGGGCCATGCTTTCCGACGGCGCGAAGATCGCGTCACAGCGGCGGTAGAAGCGGCGCAGCAGCATCTCCACCACTGGTTCCAGAAAGGTCAGGCCGTAATAGCGCGGATAGGTTTCGAACCGCGTATGGACGCTGGCGACGGCGGCGATGCGGCTGGCGCGTGCCCAGCTAAGTGCCCGATGTCCCAATATCTCGGGACTCGCGATATGAACGATGTTCGGCTGGAAGCGCCGCATGTCGGTGCGAACGCGCGGAGTGAGGGCGAGGGGCGCGCGATATTCGGCGCGGCCGGGAAGCGGGATCGCAGGGACCGAGACGACCTCGCCAGTGGCCGGAAAGGCGGGGTTGGCCACGGTCGGCGCATAAATCCTGACCGCCGCCCCTTCGCGCAGCAGGAAGCCCACGAGCCGGTTCAGCGCCTGATTGGCGCCATCGCGGACATAGTTATAATTGCCCGAGAACAGCGCGATGCGAAGATCGGAAATATCCATCAGCGCGCCCTTACCCCCAAAAACGTCCGCTGCCAAAGCCGGGCCGTTCCCTTGACTTGACGTTCGCGTAAACTAGGACTGTCGGCAAGCATGGTTGACGAGTGGAAAGGCGCTGAGATGACGATCGAGGAGATGACGGGCAAGCTGGCGGCCGCAGGTGCCTTCGTTCCGGGCAAGCGGGTGAAGCTGGACTTTGGCGATGCGGGAATGATCCTGCTGGATGGCCAGACGTCGGCGGTGACCAACGAGGACGCCGCCGCGGACACGACGATCCGCGTCAGCTGGGCGGATTGGCAGGACATGGCCGATGGCAAGCTCGACGGCGTGACGGCGTTCATGCAGGGCAAGCTTAAGGTCGAGGGCGATATGTCCAACGCGATGCAGCTCCAGGGTGTCCTCGCGAAGCTGAAGGGCTGAACATCCCCATAAGGGGATTTATATTGCTCTGCGGAAATTGACCCCGCTCGTCCGGTCCGCCTATGGCTTCCCATAGGCGCGGACGAGCGGGGGAACCCCATGACCACGATATATTCTGATGCTGCAGCTGCGCTGGATGGCGTGCTGCGGGACGGCATGACGATCTGCGCGGGCGGCTTCGGCCTGTGCGGTATTCCCGAGCGTCTGATCGACGCGATCGAGGCGTCGGGGGTGACGGGGCTGACCGTGGTCTCGAACAACGCCGGCATCGACGGCGTCGGCCTCGGCAAACTGCTGCGCTCGCGCCAGATCGCCAAGATGATCAGTTCCTATGTCGGCGAGAACAAGGAGTTCGAGCGGCAATATCTGGCTGGCGAGCTGGAGGTGGAGTTCTGCCCCCAGGGGACGCTGGCCGAGCGAGTGCGGGCTGGCGGCGCGGGGATCCCCGGCTTCTTCACGAAAACCGGCGTCGGCACCGCCGTTGCCGAGGGCAAGGAGGTGCGGGAGTTCGACGGTCAGGCCTATATCCTGGAACGCGGCATCAAGGCCGACCTGTCGATCATCAAGGGCTGGAAGGCGGACGAGGCGGGCAACCTCATCTTCCGCAAGACGGCGCGGAACTTCAACCAGCCCATGGCGACCGCCAGCCACATGACGGTGGCCGAGGTCGAGGAGATCGTTCCCGTCGGCAGCCTGGACCCGGACGCGATCCACGTTCCCGGCATCTTCATCAAGCGGCTGGTGCTTGGCGCGCCCTATGACAAGCAGATCGAATTTCGAACCACCCGCGCGCGGGAGACGGCATGATGGCGTGGTCACGTGACGAGATGGCGGCACGCGCCGCCCGCGAGCTGAAGGACGGCTATTACGTCAACCTCGGCATCGGCATTCCGACGCTGGTGGCGAACCACATCCCGGCCGGCATGATGGTGACGCTGCAGTCGGAAAACGGCATGCTGGGCATTGGCCCGTTCCCCTATGAGGATCAGGTCGATCCGGACCTGATCAACGCCGGCAAGCAGACGATCAGCGAGTTGCCGTCGTCGAGCTATTTCAGTTCGGCGGACAGCTTCGCGATGATTCGGGGCGGGCATATCGACCTCACCGTGCTGGGTGCGATGGAGGTCTCGGAAGCCGGCGACATCGCCAACTGGATGATCCCCGGCAAGATGGTGAAGGGCATGGGCGGCGCCATGGACCTCGTCGCCGGCGTCAAGCAGGTCGTCGTGGTCATGGAGCATGTATCGAAGGACGGCACGCCCAAGCTCGTTCCCGCCTGCACCCTGCCGCTCACGGGCAAGAATGTGGTCGACATGATCATCACCGATCTGGCCGTGTTCCGGCGGGACGATCACGCCTCGCCCTTCCGCCTCGTCGAAACCGCCCCTGGCGTGACCCCGGAAGAGGTCGCCGCCAAAACAACGGCGCACTATCTGACCTGATCGAAAGCGAGGCGCGCCAGTATCGCCATCCGCTATCAAGGAGGTAGCAGTGGCGGTGCCGGCGCATTATGTGGCAGCCATGAGCACTCCTCGCACACTGTATCAGAAGATTTGGGACGCGCACGTCGTCGATACGCGCGACGACGGCACCGCCCTGATCTACATTGACCGCCATCTGGTCCACGAGGTCACCAGTCCGCAAGCCTTCGAAGCTCTGCGCGTCGCCGGCCGCCGCGTGCGGCGGCCCGACCTGACCCTTGCCGTGCCCGATCACAACCTGCCGACCACAGCCCGGGTCGGGCCGGACGGTCGTCGTCTGCCGATCGCCGACGCCGAGTCGGCGCAGCAGCTGGCCGCTTTGGAAAAGAACGCGCCGGCGTTCGGCATCCGCTACATCGACGCCGTCGCGGCCGAGCAGGGCATCGTCCATGTCGTCGGTCCCGAACAGGGCTTCACCCTGCCAGGGACGACACTGGTCTGCGGCGACAGTCACACGGCGGCGCATGGCGCGCTGGGGGCGCTCGCCTTCGGAATCGGCACGTCCGAGGTTGAGCATGTGCTGGCGACCCAGACGCTGCTGTTGAAGCAGTCGAAGTCGATGGAAATTCGCGTGGACGGCGCGCTGGGCTATGGCGTGTCGGCGAAGGACGTGGTGCTGGCGATCATCGGTCGGATCGGCGCGGCCGGTGGCACCGGCTATGTCGTCGAGTATACCGGTTCCACCATCCGCGACATGTCGATCGAGGGTCGGCTGACCGTATCCAACATGTCGATCGAGGGCGGAGCCCGCGCCGGCCTCGTGGCGCCCGATGACAAGACCTTCTCCTATCTGAAGGGGCGGCCCATGGCTCCGGCCGGAGCGGACTGGGACCGCGCCATCGCCTGGTGGCGGACGCTGCCGACCGATCCCGGTGCCCGCTATGATCGTGTAGTGACGCTGGATGCGGGTGATATCGCGCCACTGGTCACCTGGGGCACCAGCCCCGAGGATGTTGTGGCGGTGACCGGCGTGGTTCCCGACCCCGACAGTTTCGCTGACCCGGCCAAGCAGGTCGCGGCGCGCAAGTCGCTGGATTATATGGGGCTGGCAGCCGGCATGCGGTTGGAGGACGTGGCCGTGGAGCACGTCTTCATCGGCTCATGCACCAACAGCCGGATCGAGGATCTGCGTGCGGCAGCCACCGTGGTCAGGGGACGCAAGGTGGCGGACCGTATCCGCCAGGCGCTGGTCGTTCCGGGCTCGGGCCTGGTCAAGCGGCAGGCGGAGGAAGAAGGGCTGGACCGCATCTTCATGGAGGCGGGCTTCGAATGGCGTGAACCTGGCTGTTCGATGTGTCTGGCGATGAATCCTGACAAGGTCCCACCGGGCGAGCGCTGCGCGTCGACGTCGAACCGCAATTTCGTCGGCCGCCAGGGGCCGGGTGCGCGTACCCATTTGCTGTCGCCGGCAATGGCGGCGGCCGCGGCCGTCACCGGTCATCTGACCGACGTGCGCGAGCTGGTCGGCGAGGGAGCCAATATCTGATGCGCAAGATCAATGTCGTCGAGGGCCGGGCGATCCCGCTCGGGTTGAAGAACGTCGATACCGACGTCATCATCCCGGCCCATTATCTGAAGACGATCACGCGCGCGGGCCTCGGAAAGGGCGCGTTCGAAACGATCCGCGCCACGCCCGGCAACCTGTTCGATGATCCGCGCTTTGTCGGGGCCCCGATCCTGATCGCGGGCGACAATTTCGGTTGCGGGTCGAGCCGCGAGCATGCCGCATGGGCGCTCGACGACATGGGCATCCGCGTGGTGGTCGCCCCGAGCTTTTCCGACATCTTCTCTGGGAACGCGTTCAAGAACGGCATTCTCGCCGTTGTTCTGCCGCAGGAGGCGGTCGACCGTCTGCTCGACGTCGCAGCGGAAGCGTCGATCACGGTCGATCTCGAAAACCAGGTCGTGACGACCCCGTTCCAGGATCGCTTCCGGTTCGAGATCGACGCGTTTCGCAAATCCTGCCTGCTGGAGGGGCTGGACGAGGTTGGCCTAACCCTGGCGCAAGAAGACCGTATCGCGACCTATGAGCAGGCGATCGCGGCCGATCGTCCGTGGCTGGCCGCTGCCTGAACGAAGGCTTTCACGTCTGACCGACTGGCCCGTTTCGCTCGACGCGGCAGGCTTCAGTTGCGGTTCCGGGCCAGGATCGCGACCGTCGCCACCGATGACAGCAGGCCCCCGACAATACCCGTGATGTCGCGGGCAAGATCCAGGCCCAGCAGCGGATCCAGATTCTTGGGCATGATCACGGTGCTGCCCGGCGGGACGGCGAGAGCCGTCTGCCGCCACGCCGACGACTTGATCGGCTGAGCGAGGCCGTTGGGCAGGACGACATAGGTTCGTCCTTTGTCGCCGGTGCGCTGGCGGCCGCCAGCATCGGCGATATAGGCCTCCGCCGACTTGCCGTCGACGAACTGCACCGCGCCCGGATTGTTCACATCGCCCAGGACGATGACGAAGTTCGGCTGCTTCGGCATGTAGATGGCGTCGCCGGGTTCAAGGATCGTGTCGAGGTCGGGCCGCTGCCCGAGGGT
The DNA here is from genome assembly GCA_037190805.1 of Sphingomonas sanxanigenens. GTDB lineage: Bacteria > Pseudomonadota > Alphaproteobacteria > Sphingomonadales > Sphingomonadaceae > JBBCJR01. Next base: position 32,542 of record JBBCJR010000008.1, read on the forward strand.
ATCTGGGTCGGCTTCGACAACCATGCGGCCTGCCGCCTCGGTCCGGGCCAGCGTCTGCACGAGCGCTGCTGCTTCACCCAGTCCCTGAGCACCGTTCTGCTTGCGCACCGAGGTTGCGACCAGACCGCTAGTGAGATCGCGGGCCGTGCGGCGAAAGCCTTCCTCCTGAAGCTGTTTGACGCTCTGGCGGGTGAAGACGGCGCCGTAGGGATAGGCGACCGACGAAACACCGCCGGCGCGGCGGACCAGAGACGACAGCGTCTCGCCCCGACGAATGGTATAGAGGCCGGGGCGGCGGAACTCGCCGGTCAGCAGCACTGCGCCGCTTTCGAACTGCGGTCGTGCCGCGTTGAAGCGGATATCGTCGCCTGATCCCAGCGAGATGCGGGTCAGCGCCAGATTGGCGGTGTCGAGCGGATAACGTTCGGTCGTGCCGGCATTGCCGCGATTGACCTCGACGATGACGTCACTGCTGTTGGCGATCACGCCGCCGGCGATCGACATCGCGTCGTCAGCAGTGATCGCGCCCGTCACCGGATAGGCGCCGGGACGACGCACCGCGCCGCCGATGCCGGTGGCATGCTCGATCACGACCGGCAGCAACTGTGGATAGTCTTCGAACAGCTGGGGGCATTGGGAAAGCTCCCGACGCTCCTCCTCTTCACGAGGATTGGGGACGTTATATCTGTCTACACCGGCAATCGGCTGTTGCCCGTTCGGCAGTGCCTGCTGTCCGTTCAACATTGTCGGCTGCGCCTGTAGCAGCGCTGGATCAGACGCGGTGGGTGCAAGTTCGCTCGCAGTGCGCGAACCGATGGACTGAAGGCTGCCGCCGGCCGATACAACCTGCGCCACGCCACCGCGATCGACGACGAAGGATCCGCGGGTGATGACGTTGAACCGGACTTGCTGCGTATCGCGGACGACATTGGCGAACTCGCGCAGCGACTGACATTGTAGCGACGGCTGCTGGCCAAGCGCGGTCTGGCGGACAGATGCGCTATTGAGGAACGCGACATCCTCGTCATTCAGGACGTAGAGCGTGTCTTCCGCTTCCAGCGCCACGGGTTGTGTGGTCAGGGCGGATGCCAGGTTGACGCCGAGATAATCGCGGGCGCCGGTACGTGCATTGAAGCGCTCCAGAACGGCGAACGGGATATAGGTGTTGGGCCTGAGGTCGCGCAGGTCGCCGACCAGATCACGCACGGTCGCGGCCGCCTGGAGCGGGCGGGGGCCGGGCGAGTCGGTATTTCCGCGCAGTTGTACACGATTGGCGACCCCGGACGATCCGGCAATCACCTGGACGACATCGCTCCCATGAACCGTCTGAGCGGTGCCGGTCACAGGAATGAAGGCTTCCACCCCGTCCGCGCCGATACGGCTGATCGTCACCCGGCTGCCGCGCGCGCGCAGTGGCCCGCCGGCATAGCCGAGGATCTGATCGACGCTGTTGTCGCCGCGCAGCTCGTAGATGCCGGGCCGGGTGACCCCGCCGGTGATCGCCACGGTATCGCCGATCGCCGGCACGATGACGCGGTCGCCATCCTGCAGCCGAACCGCGGTGGGCGTGCCGATGCCCAGCAGCCCGTAAAGGTCGACGCTGATCGTCTGGCTGCCGCGCACCACACGCACCCGGCGCAGCGAGCCGGTGGGGCGCACTCCTTCTGCGCGGGCAAGAGCGCTGGCGACATCGGCGAGCGAGGTCAGCGAATGCTGGCCCGGGCGATTAACCTCACCACCGACGAAGACCGTGATGGCGCGGACCGAGCCCACCGAGACATAAACGTTGGTACCGAGCATCGTCTGGCGTGTCTGGTCGGCCAACTGACTGCGGACCGAGCCCAGCGATCGGCCGGCGGCGCGCACCGGTGGCAGGTCACCAACGATGATCTGACCCTCGCGATTGACGCGGACGGTCCGGCTGTCGTTGGTGGCACCCTGGAAATTGACCACCACCTCGTCGCCGATGCCGAGAACATAGTTGTCGCCCAGCTCGCCGGTCACCGGTCCTGAGAGGGCCTGGGTCGCCTGAAACAGATCATAGCCGAACTGGCGCAGGGTCTTGTCGCTGGTGCGCTGGCGATACTCGGCCTCGATCCGTGACGGTTCGTAGAACTCAGCCGCGATGAGGCTGGCCTGACGGCGGCGTGCCTCGATCTCTTCAGGGGTCTGGGCGCCAGTGAACAGATCGGGGCGCTGTTCAACCGGTTGATTGGTTGTCCGGGACTGGTCGAGTGCGTCGGACCGGTTGCCGCCGGAACTGCCCAGATCGCGTTGCAGACGCTGAAGGACCGTGGGATCGATTCCCTGTGCCTGAAGCGGATTGGCCACTGACAGGATGGTGATCGCCAGCATTGCTGATCGTCCGCCGGCCTGAACCGGCCTCAAACCCATTTTCTTCATTGAATCCCGATCCGCCCGCGAGAAGCCTGAGCCATAAAAACCCACGGCGCCAGCGTCAACGCGCATGGTTGCCATCTTCCCACGGTTACGACGGGTCGCTAGGGACACGCGATCGAACATATGGCGGGAGATGTGAGCGTGGCGAAGATCGCGGTGCTGGGCGGAGACGGGATCGGGCCTGAGATCGTGGCGGAAGCGATACGCGTGCTGGATGCCGCCGGTGCGCGGGACCTTCGCTACGAAGAGGCGCTGGTCGGTTATGCCGCCTATCGTGCGGTCGGCGTGCCGTTGCCCGACGAGACGCTGGCGCTCGCCAAATCGGCCGATGCGGTGCTGTTCGGTGCGATCGGCCATCCTGAAGCTGATCTGCTGGAACGCCCCCTGCGGCCGGAGCGCGCCCTGTTGGGCCTGCGCAAGGAACTGGAACTGTTTGCCAATCTGCGTCCGGCCAAGGTTTTTGCCGAACTGGCTGATGCTTCCGTCCTGAAGCCGGAGGTGTCGGCAGGCATCGATCTGATCATCATCCGTGAACTGACCGGCGATGTTTATTTCGGTACCCCGCGCGGGGCGCGCACCACGGCGGCTGGCCGCCGCGAGTCGTTCGACACGATGTGCTATGACGAGGACGAGATCGCCCGCATCGCTCGGGTCGGCTTTGAAACCGCGCGCGGTCGGCGCGGCCGGCTATGCTCGGTCGACAAGGCGAATGTCCTGGAAACGTCGCAGCTCTGGCGCGATGTCGTGACCGAAGTGGCTGCGGACTATCCGGATATCGAGCTTAGCCACATGCTGGTCGATAATGCCGCGATGCAGCTGGTTCGTGACCCGGCCCAGTTCGACGTCATCGTCACCGGCAATCTGTTCGGCGACATCCTGTCCGACCAGGCGTCGATGTGCGTGGGCTCGATCGGCATGCTGCCGTCAGCGTCGCTCGATGGCCGCGGCAAGGGGCTGTATGAGCCTATCCACGGCTCCGCGCCTGATATTGCGGGACAGGGCACCGCCAATCCGCTGGCGACGATCCTGTCGGCGGCGATGATGCTGCGCTATTCTCTGGATCAGTCGGATGTCGCCGACCGGATCGAGGCCGCGGTGACGAAAGCCCTCGCCGGCGGCGCGCGCAGCCGCGATCTGGGTGGCCAGCTGGGCACCGTCGCGATGGGCGACGCCGTGATTGCCGCCTTGTAGGGTTGCCTGCCTCGCGTTTCCCTCGGCTATGTCCTTGATAGAACAGTCGTTCCGGCGGAGGGGAGGGAGGTTACTTGGTCGGCGGAGCATCGGCTCCAGTAATTGGTGGCGCTGATCTTGAAGTCGGATGTCGATGAACTCGACGAGACTTCATTTCGTCACAAAGTTTACCTTTTCTGTTGGTGGATCGCAGGGGGTGAATGTGCGATAAGACTCCCGCTTGCCGAGTCGTTCAAAGGGCCGGAGGCAGGGGGAGTGGAGCTGGATGCGACGCACGCAATGGATGGCGCTGAGCGCGCTGGTGGTCATATCGGGTTGCACGCTGCTGCAGCCGAACCATCGTCTGCGCCAGGCCTTGGCTCCGCGCGCGCAACCAGCGCTGCCGGCGGTCGAGGATTTTGCTTCTGTGCGTCAGGAAGCAGCCGCAGTCGCGGCGCGCGAAGCCGCAGTTCATTCCGCCACCCTGTTCGATGGCGACGCCTTGTTCGGTGAACAGGGGGTGGAACCGGCACCGTCCGCTGGGGGATTGTTCGCTACCGCCCGGCTCGATGATGCAGCGCTTGAAACCGTGCGTGGCGATCGTCCGCTGCAGACCGTCGAATTGGCACAGGTCGGGCAGGCCAATGGCCGGCTTTATGCGCCAGCTGCCTATGTGGGCGCCGAGATCACCGATAACTGGTCGGCGAGAACGGTAACCGCATTCGATGCCCCCGCTCTGTCTACGCTTGACGTTCGGATCACGGCGTCGCTCGTCGGGCTTTGAGGCTCGTTTCACGCCGACGCCATTGACGTCGGGGACATGGCGACGGCAAAGCGAAGCCATGAAGCGCAAGACCGGACAAGATCGTGATATCGCCAGCCGCTGGCGGCCGGCCACTCAGGCGGTGCGTGGCGGCACCGCCCGTTCCGAATGGGGCGAAACCTCCGAAGCTTTGTTCCTGACGTCAGGCTACGCCTATGACTGCGCCGCTGATGCCGCGGCGCGGTTCGCAGGCGAGCAGGTCGGCATGACCTATTCGCGGCTCCAGAACCCGACGGTGCAGATGCTGGAACAGCGTCTCGCCCTGATCGAAGGCGCGGAGGCGTGCAGGGCCATGGCCAGCGGCATGGCGGCGATGACCGCGGCGCTGCTATCGCAGCTGTCGACGGGCGATCATCTGGTAGCGGCGCGGGCGATGTTCGGATCGTGCCGCTGGCTGACCGACAGCCTGCTGCCGCGTTTCGGCATTCAGACCACGATCGTCGACGGGCGCGACAATGATGCCTGGGCGCGCGCGGTGCGGCCGGAAACAAAACTGTTCTTCCTGGAGACTCCGGCCAATCCGACGCTGGATATCGTCGACGTGGCGGCGGTGTCGGATATCGCCCATCGCGCCGGCGCCAAGGTCGTAGTGGACAACGCCTTCGCCAGCCCGATCTTGCAGAGGCCGCTGACGCTGGGCGCCGACATCGTCGCCTATTCGGCGACCAAGATGATGGACGGACAGGGCCGGGTGCTGGCCGGTGCGGTGCTGGGCGACGAGGAATTCATCGAGAACACGCTGCTGGCCTTCACCCGCAATACGGGGCCGACCCTGTCGGCGTTCAACGCCTGGGTGGTGCTGAAGGGATTGGAGACGTTGGAACTGCGCGTCACCCGCCAGTCTGAAAATGCTCTGGAAGTGGCGCGCTTTCTCTCCACGCGCCTGCCGCGGACCCTGTATCCGGGACTGGAGACCCACCCCCAGCATGCTCTGGCGATGCGGCAGATGTCCGGGGGCGGGACGATCATCGCCACCTTCGTCAATGAAGGGCGGCGGCAGGCCCATGCGCTGCTGGATGCGCTCGAACTGGTCGACATCTCGAACAATATTGGCGACTCGCGATCGCTGATGACCCACCCCTGTTCCACCACCCATGCCGGCCTCAGCGCCGAGACGCGGGCGGAGATGGGCGTAGAGGAGGGCATGCTGAGGCTGTCGGTGGGCCTTGAGGATCCGGCGGATATCATCGCCGACCTCGATCAGGCCTTGAACCGCGCTGGCCTGTGAAGGCGTTGTTCCCCCATGCGGTAACGACGCGCGGGGTGACGGTGCGCGTTTCCGTCAGCTTTCTGCCGGAGCAGAGCCAGCCGGAGCAGGGGCGTTGGTTCTGGGCCTATCATATCCGGATCGAGAATGACGGCGCGGAAGCGGTCCAGTTGATGAGCCGTCACTGGCTGATCCGCGACGGGCGAGGCGATATCCAGCGTGTCGATGGCGAGGGGGTAGTCGGCGAGCAGCCGATGATCGAGCCGGGCGAATCGTTCGACTATGTTTCCGGCTGCCCGCTGGGAACCTCATCGGGGTCGATGGAGGGCTGCTATGACATGGAACTGGAAGACGGCAGCGCCTTTCAGGCGGTGATCCCGCGCTTCGAGCTGGTCGGACCGGCGGTGGCGCGATGAAGCGGACCCATCTGCCGCTGAACGCCCTCAGGGTTTACGACGCGGCCGCCCGCCACCTCAGTTTCACCCGCGCCGCTGACGAACTGGCGGTGACGCCCGCTGCTGTCGGTCAGCAGATTCGCGCGCTGGAGGATGCTCTGGGCGTGGTGCTGTTCCGTCGCACCGCCAAGGGGCTGGAGCTGACCCCGGAGGCCGAGCGCGGGTTGGACGCGCTACGCGCCGGCTTCCTCCAGTTTGAGGAAGCGGTGCGGGCGATGCAGGAAGGGCAGTCGTCGCAGATCCTGACCATCGCCGCGCCGCGTGACATCACGGCCAAATGGCTGGCACCTCGCCTCGCAGCCTATGCCAAGGTCCAGCCCGAGGCGCGCTTCGTCCTGATCGCAGCCGACGAGTCGCTGGATTTTACCGAGGCCAATCTCGATATTGCCGTGCGCTGGATAGCGGACCCGGGCGAGCATGAAGGTGTCGCCCTCGACGCGGCCGATCTGGTCACGGTCGGCGAGGGACCGCGCATCGCCTGGCCGGGCGACCCCGCTGAGAGTGAGACGGTGCTGACGGTCGCCGATGCCGGTCTTGCCCTCGATGCGGCGATGGCGGGACTGGGGCAGGCACGGGTGCCCGCGTTGCTGGCCGCCGGCGATATCGCGGGCGGGCGTCTCTCGGCCGGCGAGCGCGTAGAGACGGGCAAAGGCTATTGGCTGGTCGCGCCCCTGCCGCAATGGCGGCAGAAGAAGGTCCGGGCGCTGGTGGCGGCGCTGACGGCGGATTGAGGTCGGCGCTACCCGCGCCCACCCAGTCATCCATCCAGAATACTGCCGTTGGTCACCGGATCGGAGCTGGCCGGAGCTGGCCGGCCTGGTCAGGCGTCGATCTCGGCCTCTTCGATCTCGTTGGCATGCGCCTGGATGAAGGCGAAGCGGTGTTCAGGGTTGCGGCCCATAAGCCGGTCGACGAGGTCACGCACGGCATTGCGGTCCTCGTAGTTGGCGGGGAGGGTGATCCTCAGCATCGAGCGGGTCTTCGGGTCCATCGTGGTCTCGCGCAGCTGGGCCGGATTCATCTCGCCCAGGCCCTTGAAGCGGCTGACCTCGACCTTGCGGCCCTTGAACTGGGTTTTCTCCAGCTCGGTCCGGTGCCCGTCGTCACGGGCATAGGCGACCTGCCCGCCACCGGCGATGCGATAGAGCGGCGGCTGGGCCAGGAACAGGCGGCCGGTCCGGACCAGGGCCGGCATCTCCTGAAAGAAGAAAGTCATCAGCAAGGTGGCGATATGGGCGCCGTCGACGTCGGCGTCGGTCATGATGACGACGCGTTCGTAGCGCAGCGAGTCGGGATCACAGCGGTCGCGCGTGCCGCAGCCCAGTGCCTGAATGAGGTCTGCGATCTCCTGATTGGCGCCGACCTTGGCGCTGTTGGCGCTGGCGACGTTCAGGATCTTGCCGCGGATCGGCAGGATGGCCTGCGTCTTGCGGTCCCGGGCCTGCTTGGCCGAGCCGCCGGCCGAATCGCCCTCGACGATGAAAATCTCAGTGCCCGCCGGATCGTCGGCGGAACAGTCGGTCAGCTTGCCGGGCAGGCGCAGCTTGCGGCCCGAGGTCGCGGTCTTGCGCTTGACCTCCCGCTCCGCCTTGCGGCGCAGCCGCTCGTCCATGCGGTCGAGGACGAAGCCGAGGAGCGCGCGACCCCGATCCATGTTGTCGGCCAGGAAGTGGTCGACATGATCGCGGATCGCCGCTTCGACGAGACGGGCCGCTTCCGGACTGGTCAGACGATCCTTGGTCTGGCTCTGAAACTGCGGATCGCGGATGAAGACCGACAGCATCGCTTCGGCACCCGTCACCACATCCTCGGCCTGGATGTCGCCCGCCTTCTTCTGGCCGACCAGCGCCCCGAACGCGCGCAGGCCCTTGACCAGCGCGGCCCGCAGGCCCGCTTCGTGGGTGCCGCCGTCGGGGGTGGGGATGGTGTTGCAGTAATAGGCGCCCGACCCTTCGCCGAACAGCGGCCAGGCGACCGCCCATTCGACCGAGCCCGCCTCGCCGGGGAAATCCTGTCGCCCGGCGAAAAAGTCGCTGGTCGCGCATTCGCGGGTCCCGATCTGCTCGGCGAGATGATCGGCAAGACCGCCGGGAAACTGGAATGTCGCGGTCGCCGGGGTGTCGTCGCCGATCAGTTCCGCTGCGCATTTCCAGCGGATTTCGACGCCCCGGAACAGATAGGCCTTGGATCGTGCCAGCCGATAGAGGCGAGCTGGACGGAAATGCGCGCCGGCGCCGAAGATTTCCGGATCGGGCACGAAGCTGACGGTGGTGCCGCGCCGGTTCGGGGTGGGCCCAAGCTTTTCGAGGCCGGATGTGGTGAGGCCGCGCGCGAAGCTCTGCCGGAACAGTTCGCGGTTGAGGGCGACCTCGACCACGGTTTCGACCGACAGCGCATTGACCACGCTGACGCCCACGCCATGGAGGCCGCCCGAGGTCGCATAGGCTTTGCCGGCGAACTTGCCGCCGGAATGGAGCGTGGTCATGATGACCTCGAGCGCCGACTTGCCCGGAAATTTCGGGTGCAGGCCGACTGGGATGCCGCGGCCATTGTCGCTGATCGTCAGGCGGTTGCCGGCCTCCAGCGTCACCTCGATGCGGTTCGCATGGCCGGCGACCGCTTCGTCCATGGCGTTGTCGAGAACTTCCGCCGCAAGGTGATGCAGCGCGCGCTCGTCGGTGCCGCCGACATACATGCCGGGGCGGCGGCGGACGGGCTCCAGCCCCTCCAGCACCTCGATCGTGTCAGCGGTGTAACTGGCCTCGCCGCCCGTGGGCGCGGAGAAAAGATCGCTCATGGGCGGCTTATAGGGGGCTGACGACGCGCTTGGGAAGGGCGGGCCGTATCTGAGAATGCGCTTTTGGCGCCGGCGGTCGCGCCGGCCGCACTCCCACCGAGCGACCCATGGCATCAGCTCTCGTCGTGGGCCCGGTGGGACGCGGGCCGGAGGTCCTTCAGAATCGCCGCTACGCGATTTCTGAAGCCGAACACTGCTTACCCGACGAAAGCCCGTTCGATGACATAAAGGCCGGGCTTGGCGTTCGACCCTTCGTCGAGGCCCGCCTGTTCCAGCATCGCCGCCAGATCCTTGATCATCGCCATCGAGCCGCACAACATCGCCCGGTCATGGGTGGGGTCGAACGCGGCCGGCCCCTCCAGCCCGGCGAACAGCGAGCCATCCTCGATCAGCTTGGTGATCCGGGCGGTACGCTCGAACGGTTCGCGGGTGACGGTCGGCACATAGAAAAGCTGGGTCGCGGCCTGCTCCGCGACCAGCGGGTCGTTGGCGAGCCTGCTCTCCAGATCCTCGCGATAGGCGAGGTCGCTGACCTGCCGCACCGAGTGGACGACGACGATCTGGTTGAACAGGTCGTAGATGTCGGGATCGCGGATGATGCTCATGAACGGCGCGAGACCGGTGCCGCTCGACAGCAGGAACAGGCGACGACCCGGCGTCAGCGCGTCGGAGACGAGCGTGCCGGTCGGCTTCTTGCCCAGATAGATCTGGTCACCGGGCTGGATCTTCTGGAGGCGCGAGGTGAGGGGGCCGTCCGGAACCTTGATCGACAGGAATTCCAGTTCCTCCGCCCAGGAAGGGCTGGCGACCGAATAGGCGCGCAGCAGCGGCTTGCCGTTGTCGCCCGCGAGGCCGATCATCACGAACTCGCCCGAACGGAAACGGAAACTGGCCGGACGGGTGATGGTGAAGCTGAACAGATGCTCGTTCCAGTGGTGGACGGTCTGCACGGTCTCGACCGACAAAGCGGCGGTCGGCTCAAGCGGCGACAGGGTGGCCAAGCTATCACTCATCAGCGAACCTCGATGGGCAGTCACAATGAAACGGCGCCGGACGGCGCCTGATGTCGGGGCGGCTAGCAGGGATCGCGCCGGGGGAACAGCGTTGCTGTCTATCCCCGGCCAAAGTCCCGCTTGTCGGCATGGGCAGCCCTAGGATTGTTGCGAGTGAATCGCAATGTGCGATCAACGCGCGCGGACATAGGAGCCCGGAGCATCCTCGATCGCTTTCAGCTTGCCTTTGCCGGGGATGCGGGCGCCCTTGACCGAAACCGTCTTGCCCGATCGGGCGCGCAGCCAGTCAATCCAGTCCGGCCACCAGCTGCCCTTCGTTTCGCGGGCACCGGCGATGAACTGATCCAGCGTTTCAGCATCGGCGTCATTGGTCCAATATTGATACTTGCCCGATGTCGCCGGGTTGACCACGCCGGCGATATGGCCCGATCCGGCGAGCACGAACCGCAAGGGACCGGCGAAGTGGCGGGTGATCTTCCATACCGAGGCGGGCGGCGCGATATGGTCTTCGCGCCCGGCCTGCACATAGGCCGGCACCTCGACCCGGCCGAGATCGATGAGCGTGCCATCGACGCTGATCGCACCCGGCCGAACCAGCAGGTTGTCGCGATACATGCGCGTCAGATAGTCGCGGTGCCAACGTGCCGGCAGGTTCGTGACGTCGCTGTTCCAATGGAGCAGGTCGAACGGGGTATAATCCTTGCCCAGCAGATAGTTGTTGACGACGTAGTTCCACACCAGATCGCGTCCGCGCAGCAGGTTGAAGGTCGCGGCCATGTAACGCCCGTCGAGGTAGCCCGTGTCGGCTGAAAGGGCGGCGATCATCTCCAGCTGCTGGTCGTCGACGAACAGCGCGAGGTCGCCGGCTTCCGAGAAATCGACCTGCGCCGTAAGGAAGGTGGCCGATGCGACCTTGTCCGTTTCACCCCTGGCGCCGAGCAGGGCGAGCGTCGCGGCAAGCGTGGTGCCCGCGACGCAATAGCCCAGCGTATGGACGGCGGACACGTCCAGCAGCTCGCGCACCGCGTCGATAGCCTGAATCTGCGCCTTGACGTAATCGTCGAGGGTCACGTCACGCAGGCTCTCGTCGGCCGACTTCCACGACAGGATGAAGGTCGAGACGCCCTCGCCGACCGCCCAGCGGACGAAGCTTTTCTCCGGGTTGAGGTCGAGGATGTAGAAGCGGTTGATCCACGGCGGGAAGATGATCAGCGGCTGTCTCAGCACCGTGTCGGTCGTCGGCGTGTAGTGGATCAGCTGGAACAGCGGCGTTTCCAGAATCACCTGGCCGGGGGTGGTGGCAAGGTTGCGGCCCAGCTCGAACGCGCCGGCGCGGGCCTGCGTGATCTGGCCCCGACCGAGGTCGTCCAGCATGTGCTGGAGACCGCGCACCAGATTTTCGCCCCCTGTCTCCAGCGTCTTCTGGATCACCTCGGGGTTGGTGGCGAAGAAATTGGCCGGGCTCATCGCGTCCAGCATCTGGCGGGTGACGAATCGCAGGCGTGATCGGTGGGCCTCGTCGATACCGTCCAGTTCCTCGACCTCCCGGCTGAGATGGTCGGCGACCAGCAGATAGGATTGGCGGATGAGATCGAAGAAGGGCTGCGCGCGCCAGACGTCGAGATTGACGCGCGGGTCGCGATCGGTCGGTTTCGGCGGCGCATCGTCCGTCACCGTCGGATCAAGGAAGCGGGACCAGAGATCGAGGCTCTGGTTCCAGAATTCGATCTGCCGCTCGGCCACCCGTTCGACCTGAATCTGCCAATCGCCGGTCGCGGGCAGCCAGGGTGCGGGCCGCGCGTCCGGCGTATCGCCGGTCTGCCGGGCCCAGAAGTCGAGCATCATCTGCTGGGCCTGGCCGATGCTGCGCGTCCAGCGCTGCATGGTCTCGAGATCCATCAGCGGTGTGCCCGTTTCGGCCATGATCATTCCCTCTTCAGAATTGCGGGCGGTAGCGCGGATATGATGGGTCATGCTGCAACATCAGCGCTCATTTCCCAAGACGTGATTATTCCTGCGGCACGACGCCGCCCGCAATCCGGGTTTTCAAGTCAATGGAATAAGAGAGGAATTATAACTGTTTATAATGATGGAAAATCATCAATTTTCGTAATTATGAACGCCAGACAACAAGATGAACATAAAACAACGTCGGGAAACTTTTCTTTTCATGTGCATTGTCACCAGCAGGAAAAATGCTCTGGGGACGTTGAGCTATGAATAAATTTCTGATGTCGATCGTTCTGGCATCCGCTATTGTGCCCGTGGCGGCAAGCCCGGCCTTGGCACAGTCTCGCGACACGCGCGAGGCCGCTCGGGAGTTGCGGGAGCAGCACCGCGACTTACGGGAAGCGCGGCGGGACGGCGACCGGCGCGACATCCGCCGCGAGCAGCGTGACGTGCGCCGGGCCGAACGTGACCTGGCGCGCAACCAGCAGCGCGATTGGCGTACCTACCGCAATTATGATTTCAACCGGTTCGAGCGCGGCCGGAACGCCTATTACGCCAACGACTATTATCGCGACGGCCGCCAATATCGCGAGCGGCGGTTAGCGGCCAACGACCGCGTCTATCGCGGCAATGATGGTCGCTATTACTGCCGCCGCGATGACGGCACCACCGGGCTGATCATCGGTGCGCTGGGCGGCGGCGTGCTGGGCAACATCATCGCTCCGGGTGATTCGAAGCTGCTGGGCACCATTCTTGGTGGGGGCGCTGGCGCTCTGCTGGGTCGCTCCATCGATCGCGACAACGTTCGCTGTCGCTGATCACCCGACTTTTAGAGTTGCGTTGCGTAAGGCGCCCGGCCGTCACCCCCACGGCCGGGCGCTTGGCTTTTTGGTGCGGCCCCGGCTAGGAGCATTCCCGGTTTTCCGAACGGGGATTGCGATGACGAAGTTGCGTGTGGCTCTGGCGGGCCTGGGGACGGTCGGTGGTGGCGTGGTGAAGCTGCTGGATGCCAATCGCGCCCTGATCGAACGGCGTGCTGCGCGTCCCATCGAGGTCGTGGCGGTGTCGGCGCGCGATCGGAGTCGGGATCGGGGCGTCGATCTCGGCCGATTCGACTGGGTCGACGATCCCATCGCGCTCGCCGCCCGGGACGATGTCGATGTGGTTGTGGAGCTGATCGGCGGGTCCGACGGACCGGCGCTCGCGCTGGCGCGGGCCACGCTGGGATCCGGCAAGGCATTCGTTACCGCCAACAAGGCGATGATCGCGCATCACGGTCTGGAACTGGCCGCCGCCGCCGAGCAGGCGAATGCCGCATTGAAATACGAGGCCGCGGTGGCGGGTGGCATTCCAGTCATCAAGGGCCTGCGCGAAGGCGCTGCGGCGAACGAGATAGCAACCGTCTATGGCATCCTCAACGGTACCTGCAATTATATCCTGTCGACCATGGAGCGCGAAGGGCGCGACTTTGGCGAGGTGCTGGCCGAGGCGCAGGCGCTCGGCTACGCCGAAGCCGACCCCAGTTTCGACATCGACGGCATCGATGCGGCGCATAAGCTGTCGATCCTCGCCAGCCTGGCGTTCGGCACCAGGGTTGATTTCAACGCGGTAGCGATCAGCGGCATTCGGCCGGTCGCCGCAGCCGACATCGCTCATGCCGAAGCGCTGGGCTTCAAGATTCGCCTGGTCGGTGTCGCCCAGTCTGGCGAGGCCGGTCTGTTCCAGCGCGTCCATCCGTGCCTGGTGCCCTTGAGCCACCCGCTGGCCCATGTCGACGGCTCGCTGAACGCCGTGGTCGCCGAGGGTAATTTCGTCGGGCGCCTGTTCTTCGAAGGGCGCGGAGCGGGCGAGGGGCCGACGGCCAGCGCCGTCGTTGCCGACCTGATCGACATCGCGCGCGGCGAGTTTGGCCCCGCCTTCGCGATGCCGACGCAAAGCCTGGCTGCGCCCGGTACCGCGGATGCGGGCGCGCGCGAGGGGCGGGCCTATATCCGCTTCACGGTCGCGGACCGGCCGGGCGTTCTGGCTGAGATAACGGCGGCGACCCGCGATGCGGGAGTGTCGATCGAAAGCTTGATCCAGCGGGGTGGTCCGGCCGATGGCGGCGCCTATCTGGTCATGGTGACCCATCGCTGCGCAGAAGCAAGGGTGATGGATGCGCTGGCGCGGCTCAACGGATCCGACAGCCTCATCGCACCACCGATGTTGATGCACATCCTGGATTTCTGAGGCCTCAGAACCTGGGTGGATCGGCGGCGAACCGCGCCCCACCGGGAATTGCCCGGCAGGGGGCAGGCTGGCGCGCGCGTCTCGGCGGTGGTGAAGCCCGTTCCGACCCACCAGCCTCGACTTTTTAACAATGCGAGGCTACCGCATCGGCCATCACGACCACCAATTCAGAAACGGAAAGATGCCCAACATGGTGCAGGCAAGCAGTGTTCTCGATCGCGTTCTGGTGCTGGAAATGGTCCGCGTGACCGAAGCGGCGGCGATCGCGGCCTCGACGCTGATCGGTCGCGGAAATGAGAAGGCTGCCGATGCCGCCGCCGTCGAGGCGATGCGGGGCGCGCTCAACGACCTGCCGATCGACGGCACCGTCGTCATCGGCGAAGGCGAGCGCGACGAAGCGCCGATGCTTTTCATCGGCGAGAAAGTCGGTTCGGCCCAGGGCAGCGGTCCGCGCATCGCCATCGCGCTCGACCCGCTGGAAGGGACGACCATCACTGCCAAGGCAGGCCCCAATGCGCTCGCCGTGCTGGCGATCGGCGAGGAAGGCTCGCTGCTCAACGCGCCCGACGTCTATATGGACAAGATCGCGGTCGGCCCCGGTTATCCCGAGGGCGTGATCGACATCAATCGCTCGGTGGCTGACAATGTCGCCGCTGTCGCCGCCGCGAAGGGCGTCCAACCGCATGAGATCATCACCTGTGTTCTCGACCGGCCCCGGCACGAGAAACTGATTGCCGAACTGCGCAGCCTGGGTTGCGGCGTCGTGCTGATCCCGGACGGGGACGTTGCCGGGGTCATCGCCGTCACCAATCCCGATACCACGATCGATCTTTATCTCGGGTCGGGTGGAGCGCCGGAAGGAGTGCTGGCGGCCGCTGCGCTGCGCTGCGTCGGCGGGCAGTTCCAGGGCCGTCTCATGTTCCGCAACGACGACGAGCGCGCTCGTGCCCGGCGTTGGGGAATCGAAGATTTGGACCGTGTCTATCACCTCGAGGACCTGGCCCAAGGCGATGTCATTTTCGCTGCCACCGGGGTTACCGATGGATCGCTGCTCGACGGCGTGAAGCGGCGCAAGAACGGCTGCGTCACCACTGAAAGCGTCGTCATGCGCGCCAGCTCTGGCACCGTGCGCTGGGTGACGGGCGAGCATTACAACCGCAACTGCTGACGGTCGACCGTCAGGGCCTGGTCTGCGGGAAGCGCGGATCAGGCGTTGAGGTCGCGGGCGAGGATCAGGTCGTCGAAAAGCTGGTCGCCGACCTGAAACCGGCGCGTGCCGATGGCGGCGAACCCGTGCCGGCGGTAGAAGGAAATTGCCCTGTCATTGCGGGCATAGACCCCCAATAACAGCCGGGCGGCACCCTGTGCGCGGGCATGGTCGATCGCGCGGATCATCAATGCCGTCCCCGCGCCGCTCCCGTGCATGCGCGACAGCAGGTAGATGCGCTTCAACTCCAGATCACCGGGCCGTGTGTCGGGCAGGTCGGGCCGGGTGACCATCGCATAGCCCAGGGGTGCGCCGCCTGCCGTCGCTTCCACCAGCCAGCAGACCGCTGCGTCCGCGAGACAGCGCGCATAGCTTTGGGATGAGTGGTGACGCGGGATGTGGGCGACGATCGCTTCGCCCGGCAGGATGCCTGCGAAGCCGTCCAGAAAGGTGGCGGCGCCGATCAGGGCCAGACGGTCGGTATCGGCGGCCGTGGCGGTGCGGATTGTCCAGTCCATCGCGGCCCCATAGCGTGACCGAGGTCCCAGTGACGATTCCTTTCCAGCGCCATGTCGGCTACATCGAACCCATGACCAGTTCCGTCTTCGGCGTTACCCGCTCCATCCTCGGCCAGCCCTGGCATTGGCGCGGCGGCGGCGCGGGGATCGATGATCTGGCGACCCAGCTTTATCTCGCACGCGGTTGTCCGCGCGACGATCTCGATCGGCATCGGCAGCCGACGATTCGCGACTGGATGCCCGACCCGTCGATCTTCCGCGACATGGACAAGGCCGCCATGCGCCTGGCCGACGCCGTGGAACGGAATGAAAGGGTGGTCGTCTTTGGCGACTATGACGTCGATGGCGCCACGTCGGCCGCATTGCTGATCCGCCTGCTTCGGGCGCTGGGCATCTCGCCAGGCTACTATATCCCGGACCGGCTGATGGAGGGCTATGGTCCGTCCGGTGAGGCGTTGGTGCGGTTGAAGGCCGAAGGTGCCGACCTCGTCGTCACCGTTGATTGCGGCGCCCAGGCCTTCGACGCGCTGGCTGCGGCGGCAGCGGCTGGTCTGGAAGTGGTGGTGGTCGATCATCACCAATGCTCCACGGCGCTGCCCGTCGCCCATGCGCTGGTTAATCCGAACCGGCTGGATGAGGGGGAGGGCGCCGCCCATCGTCATCTCGCGGCGGTGGGCGTCGCGTTCCTGCTGGCGGCGGCGGTGGTGCGCGAACTGCGTCGACGCGGCGCCTTCGCCCGGCGGGCGGAGCCGAAGCTGACGGACCTGCTCGATATCGTGGCGCTGGGCACCGTTGCCGACGTCGTGCCACTCAAGGGGCTCAACCGGGCACTCGTCGCCCAGGGGCTTAAGGTCATGGCGATGCGGCGGAACATCGGCCTTGCCGCCCTTGTCGACGTTGCGCGGCTGACCCGGGCCCCGACCGCCACAGACCTCGGCTTCGCTTTGGGGCCGCGTATCAATGCCGGCGGGCGCGTTGGCAAATCCGACCTCGGCGTCAGGCTGCTTACGACGGAAAACGCAGAAGAAGCGGCGGCCATTGCCGCAGAGCTGGATGCGCTCAACGAAGCCCGGCGCGCGGTCGAGGCGGCCGTCGCCGAACAAGCGGAAGCCGCCGCGCGCCTGACCGTCAACGCGTCGGTCGCTGTGGTGGCGGGCGAGGGATGGCACGCGGGCGTCATCGGCATCGTCGCCGGCCGCCTCAAGGAACGACTGGGCAAGCCAGTGATCGTCGTCGGCATCGACGAGGCGGGCATCGGCAAGGGTTCGGGCAGATCGATCGCCGGCGTCGACCTAGGGAGCGCGGTGATCGCGGCGCGGGAAAGCGGGCTGCTGGAGGCCGGCGGCGGCCATGCCATGGCGGCGGGGTTGACGGTGCGCGCCGGGCAGGTGGCGGCGTTGGCGGAATTCCTGGACCAGCGACTGGCCGGCGATGTCGTGCGGGCAAGGGCCGGGGCCGCGCTGCTCCTCGATTGCGCGCTGGCGCCGGCGGGCGTGTCGGTCGACCTTGCGGAGATGCTGGAGGGCGCCGGGCCCTATGGCGCGGGCTGGCCAGCGCCCAAGATCGCCGCAGGGCCAATGACGGTGGTCAAATGCGATATCGTCGGCAACGGTCATGTTCGCGCGATCCTCGCCGGGCGGGATGGGGCGCGGGTGAAGGCGGTCGCCTTTCGTCATGCCGATACCGAGCTGGGGGGAGCGCTGATGCGCGCCAACGGACGGCCCCTGTTCGTCGCCGGACGGGTCAAGCGGGACGACTGGGGCAGCCGGCCGAGCGCCGAGCTCCATCTGGAAGATGCGGCGTGGGCCGATTGACAGGACATCGCTTGACCCATGACCCCCGCTGAGGCTAAGCGCACCCGGCCCATGCGGCCCCTTCGTCTAGCGGTTAGGACGCGGCCCTTTCACGGCTGAAACACGGGTTCGATTCCCGTAGGGGTCACCATTTCAATGGATTCAATAGTTTAATCTAAACTTTGATTCCTGTGCCCAGCGATTTTTCGTGGGCGGATGTAGGGTTGTATCTCCTCAAACGGTTGCCGAATGGTTCGGGAAGATCCAGGCCGCGATGTGGCCCATGCTGGGCCGCCCCGGCCGAATATTTTGGTGGTGTCGCTTCACCGTCGATACACGGCGGCTTCCCCCGCGAGTGCACGCCACCCGTTGCGGTCATCCCATAGCCCCCTATGGTCAGCCAGATGATGCGCATCGTCGAAGTGACCGTGAACGATCGAATGCAGAAGGGATATCGCTACATCCGTTCCGTCCCCATGGGAGAGGAATTCGACCCCAGCTTCCTGCCGGATCTTACGCCCGCTGCAATGCTCGAGCTGGGCGTTTTCTGCGGAAAGTACATGACGGACTGCAAGGACGAATTTCCTGCGAGCTGGTTCGAGAACGCCAAGCTGGCCAACGGTCGTCCGGACTGCTCCTTGAACTATTTCGGTGTGCGCGCGAGTTCTCCCCTCTCCGTATGGGTCGAGAAGGGATGGATACACCCGGACGATCCGCGCGGGTGGTTCCAATGGTACTGTCGATATTATTCCGGCAGAAGGATGGAGGAAGAAGATTACCGCCAGATCGAACGTTGGAGAGCGTTTAGACGTCACGCATCGCAAGTTCGGAAGCATTGCAATGTCGGCGATCCCTTCTGTCGTCCCAGGCAAAGGCAGGCATTGCTGCAGTGGGCTTATGACAGCCGGCTTCTCTGACCGGCTACCGATATCAGAAGCGGATGCGGGCGTTCATGGGGGGTGTTTGTCTCGGCGTTCTGAAGAGCTGTGGCCTTTAGCGGGAGTAGCTTGCCTGGGACGGTCCTTTTTCCGGCCGAATACGTTATCAGGGATGTGACCTTCCCTGCCGATGGAATCCCGCCCTCTTGATCCGTGTCGCCAGCTACAACATTCGCAAGGCCATCGCCTCCGATCGCCGTCGCCGTCCGGACCGAATCGTCGAGGTCCTGCGCGAGGTCGATGCCGACATCATCGCCCTGCAAGAGGCGGACCGGAGGTTCGGCGCCCGGGCCAGCGCCATTCCCTTCACCATGCTGGCCGAACACAGCGACTACATGCCGGTGCCGTTCGATGTTCGCCATGGCAGCATGGGATGGCACGGCAACGCGCTGCTGATCCGCAAGACGGGGACGATCCTGCGTCATCAGACACTGATCTTGCCGACACTGGAGCCGCGCGGAGCGGTGCTGGCCGATGTCGCGGTGAACGGTCTGACCGTGCGGGTCGTGGGCATGCACCTCGATCTGTCGGGCCTGTGGCGGCGGCGGCAGGCGAACGCTATCCTTAGCCAACTATCCGAGCAACCCGATCGACTGCCGACGGTCATGATGGGCGACCTCAATGAATGGCGGCAATTGGGCGGGTGTCTGGCGGATTTCGGCCAGTGTCACCGGATTGTCGAAACGGCGCCAAGCTTCCACGCGCGCCAGCCGCTGGCGCGCCTGGACCGGATCATCGTCAGTTCCGATGTGTCGGTCGAGGAAACCGGCGTGCACAGGTCGTTGGCGGCCCGCACGGCGTCGGATCATTTGCCGGTGTGGGCCCGGATCAGCCTGAAGGGCTGAGCCGGCCAGCCAGACGTTCCCGGTGAATGGGCGAGATCGCGGGCCCGATCGGGTCTCCGCCCGAGGTTGCGAAGCGCGCGTCCCCGGCGCCGCGCAGTTCCTCCGGGCTCAGGAACAGGCCCCATTCCCTGGCGCCGATGCCAAGATCGAGGCGCGAGGTGAGCGCGGCGAGAAATGGTGCCGCCAGCAAGCCGCCGGTGACGGGCAGCATCCATAGCGCGGCGACCGGATCGGCGAGACCGAGCAAGCCGAACAGGCCGCCCAGAAAGAGATGCGGGCGATAGTGACGCAGCGCATCCTCGAGTGGGATGCCGCGACTTTCGCGGGTCTGCGGCGCCCAGCCGGTTTTGCGGCCGCGCAGGATGTCGATCACCGCCAGGGTCTGGGTCAGCATCGACGCCGGAGCCATCAGGATCGACAGCGGAATCTCGATGGCAACGCTGGCGAGGATGCGGCCGCTCCCCCCGAAGGCCGCGCGCCGCTCACGGTCGGCAAGCGCCCAAGCGGTCGCCATCAGCTTCGGACCGAACAGCAGGAGAGCGGTCAGGGCCAATATCCAGCCCGAGGGTGCGATACCGATCAGGTAGCTGGTGTCGCGAATCTGGGCGACCGCCGCCGTCAGCAGGAGCAGCAGCCACAGGGGCGAGGTCAGATAGGCCGATGCCCCGATCAGCAGTTGCAAACGGTTCACCCAACGAAAGCCCGCGCTGTCGAGGATACGAAGATGCTGGAGATTGCCCTGACACCAGCGCCGGTCGCGGATGGCGTGATCAACCGGGGTGGGAGGATATTCCTCGTAGCTTTCGTCCATCATCACCATGTGGACGGCCCAGCCCCGCCGGCGCAGAAGGGCCGCTTCCACCATGTCGTGGCTGAGGATGTGGCCGCCGAACGGTTCGCGCCCCGTCAGGATGGGCAGGCCGCAGCTTTCGGCAAAGGCACGCGTGCGGATGATGGCATTGTGGCCCCAGAAGGTCGCTTCCGAGCCCGACCACCACATCAGCCCCGCCGTCGCCAGCGGGCCGTAGAGGCGCGAGGCGAATTGCTGCCAGCGGGCGAACAAGGTGCCGCCATTGACGACGATCGGTACCGTCTGGAGCAGTCCGACGCCGGGATAGCGATCCATCGCCACCGCCAGCCGCGCCATGGTCGGGCCGCTGACCAGACTGTCAGCGTCGAGGACCAGCATATAGTCGTAGGCGCCGCCGTGGTTCTCCACCCATTCCGCGACATTGCCAGGCTTGCGGCCGTGATTGACCAGCCGGCGACGGTAGTGGAGCGGCACCCGGCTGCGACTTTTGAGCGCGCGGAAGGCCGCATGTTCGGCGGCGAAGGCGGCGATGCCGGAATCGCTGAGGACGAAGAAGCTGAACCGGCTTTCAGCGCCGATCGCGGCGATCGAATTCAGCATCGCATCGATCCGCCTGAAGACGGCATCGACATCCTCGTTGTGGATCGGCATCAGAATCGCGGTTCGCCCCTCGGGCTGGGTCACAGGCGAGCGATCGCGGAACAGCCCGGAATATTGTCCGGTCATCAGCAGCGCGAAGCCAATGGCCGAGCCGCAGAAACCGAACGAGATCCAGGCGAACAGCGGAAAGAACAGGGCCAGAATAGCCCCGTCCCAAAGGTCCAGCCCGTCGCGCATCAGAGCGACGCGGATTTCCGTTCCGGCAGCGACGGCGAGGACAAGCGTGATCATGATCAGCAGCAGGCGGCGGGCCAGCATGTCGTTCGGGGCCGTCGACGGCTGGCGATCGGTGACCGGCGCCACATCCAGCCGCTGCACTGGCATTGCCAGCGGCGTTGGCGGCGGCATGTCGCCCACGGTGGAGATCACATCGTGCACGACCGGCGGCGCATCGTCCTTTTCTTCGACGGCGCTTGCGCGGCGGGGTATGAAGTGAAAGCTGGACCTGGCGGTCACATTGTCTCCTGCCGAAGGTTCGGGTGGGGCGCTATCCAAAACCCGGTCGGTCGGGAACCGTTCCGTCATCGGTAAAGCTGATAGACCAGAGTTTCGCTCAGAACATCGGTCCCGCGGGCCAACCAGACCCGAAGATCGGCCGGTTCATCGCTGGCCGGGGCGATATCGAGCATCAGCCGCCACCGTCCGGACTGATTGGCCAGCGGATAGGCGCTGGACGCGATCAACTCGCCACGCGACAGTTCGACCATCGGCTTGACGCCGCTCTCGCGATCGAGCCCGACGAGGCCCGGTCCGGTGAAATCCGCGACCAGCTTGGTGACGCCCGGCAGCGGTGGATGGCCGGGCCGGCCCCCCACGCCCGTCCAGGTGTCGGTGACGATCGCTCCTCGTGAGGGCTCGGGCTCGCCCTCGCCCCAGTGGAGACGATAGCGCAATTCGAACGTCGCGCCGCCACGCGCCGGGGCGGCGGGTGTCCAGAAGGCAACGATATTGTCGTCGGTCTCCGACTGGGTCGGGATTTCATAGAGCATCACCGAACCCGCTCCCCAGCCCTCCAGAGGTTCCGCCCACAGACTGGGGCGCTTTTCGTAGAAAACCCCGTCATCCTGATAGTGGAGAAAATTGCGGTCGCGCTGCAGCAGGCCGAAGCCTTTCGGATTCGCGTCGACAAAGCTGTTGGTGATCGTCCGCGGCGGGTTGATCAGCGGCCGCCAGATTCGCTGACCGGTGCCGGTAACGATCGACAATCCGTCGGAATCATGGATTTCCGGGCGCCAGTCGACCGCCTGGGCGCGGTTGCCTTCACCATACCAGAACATGCTGGTCATCGGCGCGAAGCCCAGCCGCTGGACGTCGCGGCGCAGTCGGATGAAGGCGTCGACGTCCTGGACGATGCCTTTCGGCGTCTGGCGCGAGATGAACTTATAGGCGCCGGCGACGCTGGGCCCGTCGAGCAGCGCATAGACGGTGACGCCGTCCTCCGGACCGCGTTCCAGCCAGAAATGGGTGAAGACCGGAAACTCCTCGGCCCCGTCGATGCCGGTGTCGATGGCGAGACCGCGGGCGGACAGACCATATTGATTCTCGGCCCCCGCCGTGCGGAAATAGGATGCACCCTGGAAGGCGAGCCAGTCGCCGATCCCACCGGGGTTCATCACCCGAAAGCCGGCGAAACCGCCTTCCTTGTCCAGCACCGTAACCGGATGATCGGGTGTCATATCGAACAGCGCGGCGTCATAAGACAGGGCGCTGGCGCGACCATTTTCGACCACGAAGATCGAGACCGGCATCGGGGCCATGCGGTGGATGGGGAAAAATCGCACGCCCGTGCCGCCTTGAGCATCGCCCCACAGCGTACGGTCGGGCCGATACTGAATATGATTGAGCGCGTCGTAGGTGACCGCCGAAGCGCCTGCGACGGGACTGATCGGCCGGTAGGACGCGCGTGACAGGGCGACGGCCCGCGCCTTCAGGGCATCCCACGAAAATCGTTCGGGACGGCCCAGCCTCATGCCAGGCACGGCTGCCAGTCCCGGGCCAGCCGTCATCAGGGCGCCGAGCGCGATCAGCAGGTCCCGGCGATTGAATCCGTTCATTGCCGCCATGTGGGTTGGAAGCCGGTCGGATTGCAAGTCGTCGGCGGTACTTTCAACGGCCGGACGGGTCGTTTCGCCGATGATGGAAAAAGACAAAGCCCCGCCGCGGGGGGACCTGCGGCGGGGCCCTCCGGCGATGCCAGAGATGGCCACCATGCCGCAAAACCATTACCGAAGCATTGAAGTCCGGTCCGCCAGCGCGATAAAATTAAACTCCAAGAATGTTTTATTCCCAATATCTTAATGAGAAGTTCCGCCGGCGTGCGCAGAGGTGGTGGTATCGTCCGCAGCTTGTCCCTAAGGGAGCTGGCTGAACGCCGGGGACAAGGGGCAGGCCGATGATCGAAGCCGAATGGTGGGACTATGACGATCTTGACGAGCTGGCCGAAGCGATTGCCGGCGACATCGGGTTCATCGTCGAAAGCGCGCTCGATGCGCGGGGCCAGGCGCTGATCGCACTGCCGGGAAGCGGGCCGGCGACGGCAGCCTTCGTTCATCTGGCGGCGCGGAAGCTGCCGTGGAAAAGAGTGACGATCATTCCCACCGATGACTGCCTGGTCGCTGTCGACAGTCCGCTGAGCCAGGCTGCGACGATCGCCCGCGCCTTCATTCCCGCCGGCGCCCGGGTGCTGCCGATCGGCAGCGTCAATCCGGACCATCATCTTGCCGGGCGCGCCGCCGACGCCCGGCTGGCGGAGCTGCACTGGCCGCCCGATCTGGTTTGCCTCGACGTTGGCCCTGACGGCCATACGGCGTCGATCTTTCCGGGTCCCGATTTCGATGAGGCGCTGAACGCCCCCAAGGCCCGCCGCGCGGTCGGCGTGCTGCCTGACCCGCTGCCGGCCGAGGGCGCCGTCGCGCGCGTAACATTGACCCGCGCCGCGATCTTGTCGGCGCGGACCCTGACGCTGGCCTTTACCGGCGCGGAGACCCGCAAGCTGGTGGAAAGGGCGATCGACGACGGTCCGCTGTCTCCGACCCCAATCGGCCGGGTGCTGGCCGAAGCGACCGTCCCCATCGACATCCATTGGGCGGCCTGAGCGGTCGGTCGTCAACGCGGGGTCACCAGCCCGTCGATGATGGTGGCTCCCGGATAAGCGAGCAGCAGGTCGGCGCCCTCCTGCAGCGCGATTGCAGCGGGGGCGTCAACCCGCCATGTCTCGCCAGCCGTGAAGCGGGCGTTATCCAGGGCACCGTCACCCGTGACGGGTATGACCCACAGCGGGCGAGCGGGGTCAACCTTCAGCGTTCCCATGACCGGACCGCGCCAGCGTTCGAGCACGAACTTGGCGCCTTCGACCAGGATGGTGCGCTGGCCGTCCAGTTTCCGCGGCACGGTGGGAGCGACATAGGGAACCGGCCTGGACACCGCGATGCCATCGTCCAGATGCAGTTCGCGCGGGCGGCCATAATCATAAAGGCGATAGGTCAGATCGACATTCTGCTGAACCTCGATCAGCGTCAGGCCGGCGCCGATCGCATGGACCGTGCCGGCGGGCGAATAGAAAATGTCGCCGGCCTTCACTGCTTTCCAGTCGACCCTGTCCTGGATCGTGCCGTCGAGGGTCGCGGCGCGCAGTTCGTCGGCGGTCATGACCTCGCGGGTGCCGATGGCGATGGTGGCGCCAGGGTCGGCCGCTAGGATCAGCCAGGCTTCGTCCTTGCCGCGGGCATGACCGCGCGACCGTGCCTCGGCATCGTCGGGATGAACCTGGATCGACAGATTCTCGCTGGTGAAAATATATTTGACCAGCAATTCAGCGTCGGCCCGGTCGTCCTGGAACCAGATTTCGCCGACTGGTTCGCCGTCGGAAGATGCATCCTCGAAGCCGGGCCACAGGACATGCCGGCCCCAGACCTTTTCGACGCGATGGGTTTTGAGGCGGCTGACGGTCATCAGTGGTCTCCGGTCGAACTGGAACGCTTCATGCCGTCGAACGTCGGGAAAGGCGATGCGTTTCCTCTGGCGCTTGTCGATCGTCGCGATCCTGTCTGGTCTGGCGGCATTGGGTGTGGCCATTCTCAATCATGAACGGCCTCAGGACCTGCCATGGACACCGCTGGACCTGGGACAGCCGATCGGCCTGTTCACGGCGGCGAAACTGGGTGCCTTGGCCGGCGACGCGCCGCGCTGCCGAATGTTGCTGGATCGTGCAGGCGTCGAAGCGACGCCGCTGCCGCCTCTGAGGATCAGTTCGGACTGCGGCCATGACGATGCCATGCGCCTGCGCGCGCGACCGGGCGAGACCGTCTATTCGCCGGACGGGGTGGGCGTGGCCTGTCCCGTCGCGGCGGCGCTCGCGATGTGGGAATGGCAAGTCGTGCAGCCGGCGGCGATCCGGCATTTCGGCCGCCCGGTGGTTCGGATCGACCATTTCGGCAGCTATAGCTGCCGGCGTCTCTATGGCCGCGATACAGGTACGTGGAGCGAGCATGCGCGGGCGAACGCCATCGATATCGCCGGCTTTCGCCTCGCCGGCAGGGATCGCAAGATCGTGCGGGTGGTTGCCGACTGGGCGGGAGAGGACGCTGCTGCTGCGGCCTTCTTGCGCGATGTTCACCAGGGTGCGTGCCGTCTATTCGGTACCACGCTTGGACCCGACTACAATGCCGCGCACCGCGACCATTTTCATTTCGACATGGCGCGAAGAAGCGGCGGCTGGCGTGCCTGCCGCTGAGCGACTATGCGCTCTCCAATGCGTGCGCCGGCCACCCGAGCGTCCCTGTGGCGACGACTGGTTCCTGATCCGTTTCTGATTCTTCTGGTTGCGACTGTGGCCGTCGGTCTGCTGCTGCCGGCACGGGGGGAGGCACTGGACAGTGTCGGCATGGTGGCGACGGCGGCGATCGTCCTGCTGTTTTTTCTCCATGGCGTTCGTCTGCCGCGCGAAGCCGTGGTTGCGGCGCTGGGGCACTGGCGGTTGCACATTACCATCCTGGCGATCAGCTTTGTCGCGTTCCCGCTGATCGGCCTCGCCATGGCGCGCGCCGGCCACGACCTGATGCAGCCCGGCCTGTGGCTGGGCTTCCTGTTCCTGTGCGCCCTGCCGTCGACAGTGCAATCGTCGATCGCCTTCACCTCGATCGCGGGCGGTAATGTCGCAGCGGCGGTGTGTGCTGCTGCGGCGTCGAATCTGGTCGGCATTCTCCTGACACCTGTGATCGTCGCCGCGCTGACGGGCGCTCAAGGTGGACATATCGACCTCAGCGGCATCGGCGGGATCGTGGTCGAACTGCTGCTGCCGTTCGTCGCGGGCCATCTGGCGCGGCCATGGCTGGGCCAGTGGGCGGCGCAGCGGCAACGGCTGCTTGGCATGACGGATCGGGGCACCATCGTGCTCGCGGTCTATGTCGCCGTCGCCGAGGCGGTCGGAGCGGACGCGTTCAAGCAATTGGGGATGATGGAGCTTGGCGTCCTGGTCGTCCTGTTGGCGGTGTTGCTGGCGATCGTTCTGGCGGGCAGCTGGGTCGGCGCGCGCCGGCTTGGCTTCACGCGCGAAGATGCGATCGTGATTCTCTTCTGTGGGTCGAAAAAGGGACTGGTGACGGGCATTCCGATGGCGCGGGTGCT
Source organism: Sphingomonas sanxanigenens (assembly GCA_037190805.1). Taxonomy (GTDB): domain Bacteria; phylum Pseudomonadota; class Alphaproteobacteria; order Sphingomonadales; family Sphingomonadaceae; genus JBBCJR01. Next base: position 58,983 of record JBBCJR010000008.1, read on the forward strand.
GTTCGGTGGTCCGCAACTGGGCCTCGTCATCCTGTCGGTAATGTTGTTCCATCAGATGCAGTTGATGGTGTGCGCCGCGATCGCACGGCGCTTGAGCGAACCAAAGGAATAATTTTATCTGTCCTACAAATAACCAAACAGGTTATTTCGTGGCAAATGACGGATAACGACACCTCCCACCGGATCGAAACCCTGCTCGATGATCTCATCGCGCGCGAAGGCGGCTTTGTGGATCATCCTGCCGATCGCGGCGGCGCGACACGCTATGGCATTACCGAAGCGGTGGCGCGGGCGGCCGGCTATCAGGGGCCCATGAGCGCGCTGCCGCTGGCTCTGGCCCGCGACATCTATCGCCGCCGTTACTGGCAGGCGCCCAAATTCGATCATGTCGCGATCCGTATGCCGGCCGTGGCGGCGGAGCTGTTCGACACGGGCGCGAACATGGGGCCGGCCGTGGCGGTGCGCTTCCTCCAGCGGGCCCTCAACGTTCTCAATCGCGGGGGCCGGGACTGGGCCGACATCGCTGTCGACGGGCAGATCGGATCGCGCACGCTGGCGGCGCTCGACGGGCTGGCCCGGCGTCGGGGCGCGCGGGGCGAGGCGGTGCTGGTCAAGGCGCTGAACGCCTTGCAGGGCGCCCGCTACATCGCCCTCGCCGAGGCTCGGCCGTCGCAGGAGAGTTTCGTGTTTGGCTGGCTCGACCAGCGGCTTTGACGGTTGGGGAGGGCAGGACGATGTCGTTGCTGAATGGACTGATCGGTCCGCTGGCCGGACTGATCGACAAGATCATCCCCGATCCCGAGGCCCGCGACCGGGCGAAGCTGGAACTGATGAAGCTGGAAGGGGCGCAGGAGCTGGAAGCCGTGAAGGCGCAGCTCAGCGCTATCGTCACCGAGGCGCAATCGACCGATCCGTGGACCAGCCGGGCGCGGCCGAGCTTCCTCTACGTAATGTACGCGTTGCTGCTGTGGTCGATCCCGATGGGTCTGATCGCGGCCGCCGATCAGGCGACGGCCAGTGCCATCGCCGGCGGCATGACTGCTTATCTGAGGGCTATCCCCGAGGAGCTCTACGCGCTCTTCGGTACCGGCTATCTGGGTTACACGCTGGCGCGGCAATGGGGGCTGAAGAAGGGGAAATAGCCCCGGATCTCAGTCGCCTGCCAGCGCCGCCCGGTGCTCTGCGGCAAGCGCGACATAGCGCGCGATGACGTCGTCATGGCCTGCGACCTCGGCTTCGGTCAGATCGCGCATAGGCCGGGCGGGGCGGCCGGCCCACAGCTGGCGCGCGGGCAAACGCTTACCCGGCGTCAGCAGCGCGCCGGCGGCGAGGCGGCCATAGGGTTCGATCTCGCACCCGTCCATGACGACCGCGCCCATGCCGACGAACGCGCGGTCGTGAAGGGTACAGCCGTGCAGCATCACCATATGGCCGACCAGCACATCGTCGCCGATCAACGTGTCGTGGCGGCCGCCCTCGACATGGACGACGGTGCCGTCCTGAAGGTTCGAGCGGGCACCGACCCGGATACGACCGATATCGCCGCGCAGGACGCTGTTATACCAGATACTGGCGCCGGCTCCGATCTCGACGTCGCCGATTACCCGGCAGCCGGGGGCAACGAAGGCATCCCCGGCGACCAAGGGCGTAACGCCGCGAAAGGGCAGGATCGTCGGCATCAGGGAAATAGCGGCGCGGCCTCCAGCCCCATGGTTTCCGGCAGGCCGAACATCAGGTTCATGTTCTGGATCGCCTGGCCGGACGAACCCTTTACCAGATTGTCGATCGCCGCGATCACCAGCGCCCGGCCGGGATTGCGATCGGGAAAGACGTTGACGACGGCGTGATTCGATCCCCTGACCATCCGCGTGGCCGGCGCCACGCCTTCGGGCAGAAGGTGGACGAAGGGCGCGTCGGCATAACTGTCCGCCAGCGCGGCACGGAGCGCCGCGACATCGCTGCCACCCGCCAGATCGACGGTCGCGGTTATGAGTTCGCCCCGGTTCATCGGCACCAGATGCGGGGTAAAGCCCGTGGTCACCGCCGTTCCGGCCGCGCCGGACAGCGCCTGCTCGATCTCCGGCATGTGACGGTGGCGCCCGATGCCATAAGGGTGGACGGCTTCGGCAACCTCCGGGAAGAGGTTGGCTTCCTTGAGGCTGCGCCCGGCGCCCGACACGCCCGACATGGCGAAGACGGCGATGGTGGCGGGATCGATCAGCCGCTTCGACACCAGCGGGAGCAGCGCCAGCAGCACGGCGGTGGGGTAGCAGCCGGGGCAGGCGACCAGCCGTGCGCCGGGCAGGGCGCCGCGGGCATGTTCGGTGAGGCCGTAAACGGCGTCCGGCAGCATGTTGGGTGCGGGGTGCGCACCGCCATACCAGTCGGCATAGACTCTGGCGTCCTTCAGCCGGAAGTCGGCGCTGAGATCGATGATGCGCGGTCCCTCGATCGCTGACAGCAGCGTCGCCGAGGCGGCGTGCGGCAGACAGCCGAACACCACGTCGATGGCGCCGAAGTCGATCTCTTCCGCCTTGACTAGGGGCGGCAGATCATAGGGAAATAAATGCGGCCAGATCGCCTGCATCGTCTGACCCGCGCGCGCGTTCGCGCCCAACGCGGCGATCTTCACCCGGGGATGGGTGAGGGCGAGGCGAACGAGGTCGGCCCCAGTATAGCCCGAGGCGCCGAGCACGGCGATGCGGATGGTGTCGGTCATGGCCGGCACGTAGCGCCGTGGCGGCCCCACTTCAACCGACGATGCCGGCGGTGGCGGCCGCCAGCCACAGGCCAAGGGCGAGGAACAGTGCCGCCGCGCTGATCCGGATCGCCTTCAGCGGCACGACACGGACGATCGCTTCGCCCAGGAACACCGCCGGCACATTGGCCAGCATCATACCCAGCGTGGTCCCGGCAGTGATCGCCGGCACGTTGTGAAAGCTGGCGGCGAGCGCAACTGTGGCGATCTGGGTCTTGTCGCCCATCTCGATCAGGAAGAAGGCGATCACAGTGGTGACGAACGGGCCGAGACCGTGGCGGGCTGGGCGGCCCTCATCGAGATTGTCGGGTATCAGTGCCCATATCGCCATGGCCATGAACGAGGCGGCGACGGCATAACGGAACGCCCGGCCGTCAAGCAGCGCCGCGACATGGGAGCCGACGATGGCCGCGATCAGATGGTTGGCGAGCGTCGCGACGAGAATGCCAAGGATGATCGGTAGCGGCCGGTGAAAACGGGACGCGAGCAGAATCGCCAGCAGCTGGGTCTTGTCGCCGATTTCGGCAAGCGCGACGACCGCGGTGGCGGTGAAAAAGGCGTCCATCATGCAATCCAGGGTCGGGCGTTTGACACAACGACATCGCGCCCCCGCCCGACCGACAGGAAGGCCCGATGTCATTGGTCTCGCCCGGCGGACCCGTTGGTCCGTCCCAGCCGCGCCATGGTGTCTCCACCAAGCATGTTGACGCGGCGGCCCGTCCCGATCGCAGGACGGCTGGCTACTCCCCAGATGACGGGGGGCAGCTAGGATGGAGGGTGGTCCAAGTCAAGGCCACCAAATCCGGCAAGGCGACTCGTCCACTTGATTGCTCGCAGGGGCACTCCTGTGGGCGGGCGGCGTTCGTCGGGGATTTTCCTGCGCATGCCGATGCATCCTTGCCGGCGTACGCTGCCACGCTATGCCTTTGCGGATGACCGACCATGTCGCCCCGATCGAGCCCGCGCCCGACTGGCCGCGACGACCTTGGCTGCTGGCGGGGCTGGGGGCGATCGGCGGGGCGGCCATCTATGCCATCGCCCAGTGGGGCGAGTCGCCGACGGCGGGCCAGATCGCGGCCGCGACCTTCATCGCCGTCGCCCTGACCCTATTGGGAATTACGGTGGAACTCCGGCGCTGGTGGTGGTCGCTCGCCTTCGCCGCCGCTGGCGGTGCCGTGGTGGCGCTGGTCATCTGGTGGAGCGGCGGGCCTGACGCGCCGCCGGGCGGCGACAGCACCCCCTGGCGAATCCTCTGCGCCCTGATCGTCGTGGTGATGGCGGCGCCGTTCCTGCAATTGTCGGCGGCGGCCGGGAAATGGCGGACGGACTATCGCGGGCTTTACCGGCACGGCCTCTCCAACCTCATCATCTTTGGCGGCGCGGTGGCGTTCGTCGGCGCGGCGTTTCTGGTCGCCTTTCTGCTGTCGCGGCTGTTCGAACTGATCGGCATCCGGGTTCTGAGGCATCTGCTCGACGAACCCGGCCTGCCGGTGATGCTGGCCGGGGCGGCGTTCGGCGGCGCCATCGGGGTGCTGCGCGATCGCGACCGGGTGCTGGGCAGCCTTCAGCGGGGCGTGCTGGCGGTGCCGGCGCTGCTCGCGCCGGTAATGGGGGCGGGGTTGCTGATCTTCCTCGTCTGCCTGTTGTTCACGGGCCTGACGCCGCTGTGGGCGGCGACGCGGTCGACGACGCCGATCCTGCTGGCCTGCATCACCGGTGGCATCCTGCTGGTGAACGCCGTGCTGGGAGAGGGGCGGGATGACGAATCGGCCTCGCCCTTGCCGCGCTTCGGGGCGATGGGGATCGGGCTGTCGCTATTGCCGCTGGCGGCGATCGCGGCCGTCTCCACGGGGCATCGCATCACGCAATACGGGCTGACTCCTGACCGGCTGTGGGCGGTGGTGTTCACCGCCATCGCCGCCGCCTATGGCCTCGCCTATCTCGTCGTGCTGGCGTGGCGGCGGCTGGACTGGGGCGACGGCGTGCGTGCCGCCAATGTCCGGCTTGCCCTGGGCGTCATCGCCGTGGCGCTGGTGCTGGCGACGCCGCTGGTGGGCTTCGGCGCGATCTCGGCGCGCAACCAGGAGGCGCGGCTGATGACCGGTAACCTGCCGCCGGGCAGTTTCGACTGGGCCGCGATGGCGTTCGATTTCGGACCCGAAGGGCGGCGGGCGCTTGGCCGACTTGCGCGCGCCGCGCCGACATCCGCGCTGAAAGCCGAGGCGCGGGCATCGCTGGCCGCGAAGGACCGCTGGCAGATTCGCGGCACCCGGCGACAAGAGGGGGAGGCGTCGCCGATCCGGCTGATCCCTGGCGGATCGCTGCCCCCGGAACTGGCCGATGCGCTGGCGCGGCTGTGGTCGTGCGGGACGGCGGAAGAATGCGTCGTCCGCTGGCAGGCGGGGGACACCGAGGCTGTGGTCGGCCACTTTTCCTCCGGGTGCGACGTCTGTCTGCCCAGCGTCAACCGCCTCCGCCGGCTCGACGATGGACGCTGGGAGGAGGTCTCCGAGGAACGTCAGCCGGTATCGGATGAAGCGCTACGCCAGCGTGCCGAAAGGCTGCGTGCCGCGGTTCGGGCAGGCCGGTTTGAAGCGCGGGAGGTGACCCGGCAGCAGTTCTTTGTCGGCGACGATCCGGTGAGCCAGCCGTTCTCGCCTTGATAGGCGGCGTCGCGCCATGCTAGCCGCCCGGCTATTCAGGGGCTCCCGAGAGAAACGCCATGTCCGTCGACGACGCGACCGTCAAACGCATCGCCAACCTCGCCCGCATCGCCATCAGCGATGACGAGGCGGCGGCGCTGGTGCCGGAACTCAATAACATCCTCCACTGGGTCGAGCAGCTGGCCGCCGTCGATACCGATGGGATCGAGCCGATGGCGGCGGTGATCCCCAACCATCTGCGCCTGCGCGATGACGTCGTCACCGACGGCGACCGGCAGGCGGACGTGCTGGCCAATGCGCCCCAGGCCGAACATGGTTTCTTCGCGGTTCCGAAGGTGATCGAATAGTGGCCCTGACCGAGCTTTCCATCGCCGCGCTGCGCGACGGCTTCCGCCAGGGCGAGTTCACGGCGCGCGAGATCGCCGACGCCTTCAACGCCGCCGTCGCCGGCGGCCGGGCGCTCAACGCCTATCTGGTCGAAACCCCCGATCATGCGATCGCCGCCGCCGACGCGGCCGACCGCGCGCGCGGATCGGGCGAGCTGGCGCCGCTGGCCGGTATTCCGCTGGGCATCAAGGACCTGTTCGCGACCGAGGGTGTCGAGACGACCGCGGCCAGCGCGATCCTGAAGGGCTTCGTCCCCCGCTATGAATCGACGGTGACGGCAAAGCTGTTCGCGGCCGGCGCGGGGATGCTGGGCAAGCTCAACCTCGACCAGTTCGCCATGGGCTCGTCGAACGAGACCAGCGCCTTCGGCAATGTCGTGTCGCCCTGGCGGCGACCGGCCGACACGGCGGCGCTCGCCCCCGGCGGTTCGTCGGGCGGTTCCTCGGCGGCGGTGGCGGCGGGGCTGGCGCCGGGCGCGACCGGCACCGACACCGGCGGCTCGATCCGCCAGCCGGCGGCGTTCACTGGCATCGCCGGCATCAAGCCGACCTATGGCCGCTGCTCGCGCTGGGGGGTGATCGCCTTCGCCTCGTCGCTGGATCAGGCCGGGCCGATGGCGCGCACGGTCACCGACTGCGCGATCCTGCTGGAGGCGATGAGCGGCTTCGATCCCAAGGATTCGACCTCGCTCGACCTGGCCGTCCCGAACTGGGAAGCGTCGCTGTCCGGCGACCTCAAGGGCAAGCGGGTCGGCATTCCGAAGGAATATCGCGTCGACGGCATGCCGGCCGAGATCGAGGCGCTGTGGCAGCAGGGCATCGCCTATGCGAAGGATGCCGGGGCCGAGGTGGTCGAGGTGTCGCTGCCCCATACCCATCAGGCGCTGGCGACCTATTACATCATCGCGCCCGCCGAGGCGTCGTCGAACCTCGCCCGCTATGACGGCGTCCGCTACGGCCTGCGCGAGCTGCCGCAGGGCGCTTCGCTGGCCGAGATGTATGCCGCGACCCGCGCCGCCGGCTTCGGGGCCGAGGTGAAGCGGCGGATCATGATCGGCACCTATGTGCTGTCGGCCGGCTTCTACGATGCCTATTACACCAAGGCGCAGAAGGTGCGGACGCTGATCGCCCGCGACTTCGAGCGGGCGTGGGAGGCGTGCGACCTGCTGCTCACCCCGACCGCGCCATCGGCTGCGTTCGCGCTGGGCGAAAAGACGGCGGACCCGATCGCCATGTATCTGAACGACGTTTTCACCGTGCCCGCCAGCCTTGCCGGCCTGCCGGCGATGTCGGTGCCGGCGGGGCTGGACGCCAACGGCCTGCCGCTTGGTCTTCAGATCATCGGCAAGCCGCTGGACGAGCAGGGCGTGCTCGACGCAGGTCTGGCGATCGAGCAGCGCGCCGGCTTCTCCGCCCGGCCGACGAAATGGTGGTGACGATGACCCGTTTTCAGATCGAGGCTGACCATGGCTGAAACCACCGCCGCCTATCGTATCCAGGGCGCCACCGGCGACTGGGAGGTCGTGATCGGGCTTGAGGTCCATGCCCAGATCTCGACCGAGGCTAAGCTGTTCTCCGGCGCCTCAACGGCGTTCGGGGCAGAGCCCAACGCCCAGGTGTCGCTGGTCGACGCGGCGATGCCGGGCATGCTGCCGGTGCCGAACCGCGAGTGTGTGCGTCAGGCCGTGCGCACCGGCATGGCGCTGGAGGCGCAGATCAACGCCTGGTCGCGCTTCGACCGTAAGAACTACTTCTATGCCGATCTGCCGCAGGGCTATCAGATCAGCCAGCTTTATCACCCCATCGTTGGCGAGGGGGAGCTGGAGATCGAGCTGGGCGAGGGCGTCACCAAGATCATCGGCATCGAGCGCATCCATATCGAACAGGACGCCGGCAAGCTGATCCACGATCAGCATCCAACCCGCTCCTATGTCGATCTCAACCGTTCGGGCGTGGCGCTGATGGAGATCGTGTCGCGACCCGACATGCGCTCGCCCGCCGAAGCCGGAGCTTATGTCCGCAAGCTGCGCTCGATCCTGCGCTATGTCGGCTCTTGTGACGGCAATATGGAGGAAGGCTCGATGCGGGCGGACGTCAACGTCTCCGTCCGCAAGCCCGGCGATCCGTTCGGGACGCGCTGCGAGATCAAGAACGTCAACTCCGTGCGCTTCGTCCAGGCGGCGATCGAGTATGAGGCCGCGCGCCAGGTCGACGTGATCGAGGCCGGCGGCACCATCGTCCAGGAAACCCGCCTGTTCGATCCCGACAAGGTCGAGACGCGTTCGCTGAGGTCCAAGGAAGACGCGCACGACTATCGCTATTTTCCCGATCCCGACCTGCTGCCCCTGGAACTGGACGACGCCTTCCTTGCCGAGGCGCGTGCCAGCCTGCCGGAGCTGCCGGGCGCAAAGCGTAAGCGTTACGAGGAGTTGCTGGGCATTCCTGCTTACAATGCTCAGGTTCTGACGGCGGAAAAGGAAGTGGCGCTGTGGTTCGAGGCGCTGCTCGCCGAAACCGCGCACATCCAGGGCAAGCCCGAGGTCGAGGTGGCGCGCGGCGCGTCCAACTGGGTGATCTCGGACCTGTTCGGGGCCTTGAACCGGCTGGGCAAGGACATCGGCGACAGTCCGGTCAGCCCGAAAAACGGCGCGGCGCTGCTCGGCCTCGTCGCCGACGGCACACTGTCGGGCAGCCTTGCCAAGCAGGTGTTCGAACTGATGCTGGAAACCGGTGGCGATCCCGCGACGATCGTCGAGGAGCGTGGTCTCAAGCAGACCAGCGACACCGGCGCGATCGAAGCGGTGATCGCCGAGGTCATGGCCGCCAATGCCGACAAGGTCGCTGAATACCGGGCGGGCAAGGACAAGCTGTTCGGCTTCTTCGTCGGGCAGACGATGAAGGCGATGGGGGGCAAGGCCAATCCCGGCGTGGTCAACGACCTGCTGAAAAAGGCGCTGGCCTGACCTAGGGGACAGGAGCGCGATTCGGGTCGCGTTCGCGAACCGGGACGCTTTCCTGGCCGGCTATGGCTTGGCCCTCGACATCGCTGTGGACGTCGGCCCCCGTGTCCGGGTCGACATGCTCCTGATTGCGATTATCGCGGAGCGGAGGACTGTCGGGGTGCGGATCGCTGCGGCGGTCGGTCATCGGTTTTCTCCTTCTGGGCAAGGAAACGTTCGTGAGGGAGGAAGGTGCCCCCTTGACCTCCCTCGCGGGGGACCTACTTAGCCGTCCCAGAGGACGACCTCCCCAGATCGGGAACAGCGCGTGGGACGGCCCATCGGTGCGGGAGAAGCACGGATGGCGTGGATTATTCTTGTCGTCGCGGGCCTGTTCGAGGTCGGCTGGGCGTTCACGATGAAGATGTCCGAAGGCTTCACACGTCTGGGCATGAGCGTCATCACTTTGGTCGCCATGGCGATCAGCGTGGTTCTGCTGTCGATTTCGATGAAGACCCTGCCGCTTGGGACAGCCTATGCGATGTGGACCGGAATCGGCGCGCTGGGCGCCTTTGTGGTCGGCATCCTGGTGCTTGGCGAGCAGGCAACGCCGTTGCGATTGATCAGCGCCGGCCTGATTCTGGCGGGCCTCATCGGCATGAAGCTCGCGTCGACGCCCTGAAACTATTTCGGCACCGCCCAAGGGCAATCTTGCCCTTGGGCCCCGGACTGCTATAGACCCCGCCGACCGGCAGCCCGGCGGGCGTGGCGGAACTGGTAGACGCGCTGGATTTAGGTTCCAGTGTCTTACGACGTGGGGGTTCGAGTCCCTCCGCCCGCACCAGCTTCGCTTCGCGTGCTATTGCCTCCACGCAAGACAATGTAAGGCCGAGACCATCATGCAGACTGTCGAAACGCTGAACGAGGGTTTGAAGCGCGGCTATACGCTCACCATCCCGGCGAAGGATATCGCCGCACGGGTCGACGCCCAGCTGACCCAGATGGCGCCGCGCATCCGCATGCCCGGCTTCCGGCCCGGCAAGGTACCGCCGAATCTGGTTCGCAAGATGCATGGCCCGGCGCTGGAGCAGGAAGCGCTGCAGACGGCGGTGCAGGACAGCGTCCAGAAGCTGCTGGCCGAGAAGGCGCTGCGTCCCGCGATGCAGCCCGCCGTCGAGCTTGGCGATGACTATGCCGCCGGCAAGGATGCCGAGGTGAAGGTGTCTCTGGAGGTTCTGCCCCAGATTCCCGAGCCCAAGATCGACGGGCTGAAGCTGGAGCGCCTGACGGTCGAGGCTGACGATGCCGCCGTCAACACCGCGCTGGAAGGTCTCGCTCAGCGCCAGAAGAGCTTCACGCCGGCCAAGGCCAGCACCAAGGCGAAGCTGGGCGACGTCGTTGTCATCGATTTCGAGGGCAAGGTCGACGGCACGCCGTTCGAAGGCGGCAAGGGCGAGGGCATGCAGGTCGAGCTCGGCTCCGGCCAGCTCATTCCCGGTTTCGAGGACCAGTTGGTCGGTGCCAAGGCGAACGATGCGCGCACCATCGAGGTCACTTTCCCCGAGGATTACAACGCCGCTCATCTCAAGGGGAAGCCGGCGACGTTCGACGTCACCGTCACCGAAGTTCGCAATCCTCAGGATGCCGCGGTCGACGAGGCGTTCGCCACGTCGCTGGGTCTTGAGAGCCTGGACAAGCTGCGTGAGCTGATGAAGGGCCAGGTCGAGCAGGAACTGAACGGCCTTACCCGCACCCACCTGAAGCGCAAGCTGCTCGATCAGCTTGCCGAGGCGCATGACTTCGACGTGCCGCCGTCGATGGTCGAAGCCGAGTTCAACCAGATCTGGGCGCAGCTCGAGCATGAGGCGGGTCACGCCGAGGACCCGAAGGCGGCCCTGGCCGAGATCGAGGCCGAGCGCGAGGATTATCGCAATATCGCCGTGCGCCGTGTGCGCCTCGGCCTGCTGCTGTCCGAAATCGGTCAGAAGAACGGCGTCACGGTGACCGAGCAGGAAATGCAGCGTCTGGTCGCCCAGCAGGCGGGCCAGTATCGTCCGCAGGACCGCGAGCGCTTCTTTCAGTATGTCAGCCAGGACGCGATGGCCCAGGCGCAGATCCGCGCTCCCCTCTATGAGGAGAAGGTCGTCGACTTCCTGCTGGAAAAGGCTGAGATTTCGGACCGCACCGTGACCCGCGAAGACCTGGAAGCGGCGATCGAGTCCGAGGACGGCCATGTCCACGGACCTGGCTGCGGCCATGACCATCATGACCACGGTCACGATCATGGCAAGGCGAAGAAGGCCGCGCCGAAGAAGGCGAAGGCCGCTGACGCCGCGCCGAAGAAGGCGAAGGCCGCTGACGCCGCGCCCGCCGAGACGGTGAGCGAGGAGAAGCCGGCGGCCAAGAAGGCGCCGGCCAAGAAGCCTGCCCCCGCCAAGGCTGCTGCCGCCCCCGCGGCAGAGAAGGCTCCCGCCGCCAAGAAGGCGCCGGCCAAGAAGCCTGCGGCGAAGGCCGGGGACAAGAAGTAATGGCAGACGCCGGAGTGGTCGAAGCGACAGCATCGGCCGCTCCGGCGTCGCTGTCATTGCCCCGGATTGCGGTAATCCTGCCCTGCCACAATGAGGAGCGGGCGGTCGGGGCGACGGTGGAGGGCTTTCGGCGCGCCCTGCCCGGCGCCGCCATCTATGTCTACGACAACAACAGCCGTGATCGCACGCGCGCCATTGCCGAAGCGGCCGGCGCGCTGGTCCGCAACGAGCGCCTGCAGGGCAAGGGCGCAGTGGTCCGCCGCATGTTCGCCGACATCGACGCCGACGTCTATGTGCTGGCGGACGGCGACGCCACCTACGACGCCTCGGCCGCGCCGATCATGGTCCGCCGGCTGCTGGAGGAACGGCTCGACATGGTGGTCGGTGCCCGGGCCAGCGAGGTCGACGCGGCCTATCGCCGGGGTCACGTGCTGGGCAACCGGATGCTGACCGGCCTGTTGGCGCGGATGTTCGGCCGGTCGTTCAGCGATATACTGTCCGGCTATCGCGTGTTTTCGCGCCGGTTTGTGAAGTCCTTTCCCGCCCTGTCGCAAGGGTTCGAGATCGAGACCGAGATCAGCGTTCACGCCCTCGAGCTCAAGATGCCCGTGGCGGAACTGCGCACGGTCTATGGCGCGCGGCTGGAAGGTTCGGTGTCCAAGCTCAATACCTATCGGGATGGCTGGCGCATCCTCAGGACGATGCTGAGCCTGTTCCGGATCGAGCGGCCCTTTGCCTTTTTCGGCCTGGTTTCGGCGCTGCTGATCCTGATCGCGGTCATCCTGGCCGCGCCCTTGCTGGTGACCTATTTCGCCACCGGGCTGGTGCCGCGCCTGCCCACGGCGGTGCTGGTTACGGGCCTGGTCATCGTCGCAACCGTTTCGCTGTTCACCGGCCTTATCCTCGACACGGTCACGCGCGGCCGGCGCGAGATCAAGCGGTTAGCCTATCTGGCCCAGTCCGCGCCGGAGATCGGCGACTATTAACCTGCTCGAACAGAGTCTTCCTGCATCATGATCGCGGGCGGCTTCTGCCAGTTCGCGATGGCGCTGGCCGATCGGCGAGCGACGGAAATGCCGAACCGGCCTGCGGCCCCTTGAAGCCGGGGCGCTTTCCGCCGATGTTAGCCGTCGAGACAGAAGGATATTCGTACCACCATGGATCATCAGGACATCACCAGCGCGTTGGTTCCCATCGTCATCGAGCAGTCGAACCGGGGCGAGCGTTCGTTCGACATCTATTCGCGCCTGCTGCGCGAGCGGATCGTGTTCGTGACCGGCCAGGTCGAGGACCATATGGCGTCGCTGATCACCGCCCAGCTGCTGTTCCTCGAATCGGAAAATCCGAAGAAGGACATTTTCATGTACATCAACTCGCCGGGCGGGGTGGTGACGGCCGGCATGGCGATCCACGATACCATGCAATATATCCGTCCCCGCGTCGGCACGGTGTGCATCGGCCAGGCAGCATCGATGGGCAGCTTCCTGCTGGCAGCGGGTGAGCCGGGCATGCGCGTGGCGCTGACTAACGCCCGGATCATGATCCACCAGCCTTCTGGTGGCGCCCAGGGACAGGCGACGGACATCGAGATCCAGGCGAAGGAGATTTTGCGCATCCGGCACCGGATGAACGAGCTTTACGCCAAATATACCGGGCAGCCGCTCGACGTGATCGAGAATGCGATGGAACGGGACAAGTTCCTGTCGGCGTCCGAAGCCAAGGATTTCGGCCTGATCGACGAAGTGTTCGACAAGCGCCCAATGCCGAGCGAGGGCGATCAGGCGGCAGCCGCCTGATCGGACTGTTAAGGCCCTGTTGGGGCGGGTGGGGTAGAATGGGCGGCAAGGACCCTTTCCATCGGCTCGCCGCAGGGTGATTGCAGTGATGATCGGCTAGGGCGTAGGATGGGATGGTACGCAATCGGTGCGTGGGCCGATGGACGGCCGGAAGGATGATGGAATGACCAAGTTGAGCGGCGGCGACTCCAAGAACACGCTTTACTGCTCGTTCTGCGGTAAATCGCAGCACGAGGTCAGAAAGCTGATCGCTGGGCCGACCGTGTTCATCTGCGACGAATGTGTCGAGCTGTGCAACGACATCATTCGCGAGGAGACCAAGACGGCGCTGGTCAAGACCAAGGGCGACGTTCCGACGCCGCTGGAGATCTGCGAGCACCTCAACGACTATGTGATCGGCCAGGAGCATGCCAAGCGGGTCCTGTCGGTCGCGGTCCACAACCACTATAAGCGGTTGAACCATGGTCAGAAGGGTGCCGACGTCGAACTGGCCAAGTCGAACATCCTGCTCGTCGGGCCGACCGGCAGCGGCAAGACGCTGCTCGCCCAGACGATGGCGCGGCTGCTCGACGTTCCGTTCACCATGGCCGACGCCACGACCCTGACCGAGGCCGGCTATGTCGGCGAGGATGTCGAGAACATCATCCTGAAGCTGCTGCAGGCCAGCGACTATAATGTCGAGAAGGCCCAGCGCGGCATCGTCTACATCGACGAGATCGACAAGATCAGCCGCAAGTCGGACAATCCTTCGATCACGCGCGACGTGTCGGGCGAGGGTGTCCAGCAGGCGCTGCTCAAGATCATGGAAGGCACCACCGCCTCCGTGCCCCCGCAGGGCGGACGCAAGCATCCGCAGCAGGAGTTCTTGCAGGTCGACACGACCAACATCCTGTTTATCTGCGGTGGTGCGTTCGCCGGGCTGGAAAAGATCATCGGCGACCGGCTGCAGGGCAAGTCGATCGGCTTCGGCGCGTTCGTCGCCGCGCCCGAGGAGCGGCGGACGGGTGAAGTACTGCGCCAGTGCGAGCCGGAAGATTTGCTGAAGTTCGGCCTGATCCCCGAATTCGTGGGCCGCTTGCCGGTGATCGCGACGCTGGAGGATCTGGACGAGGCGGCGCTGGTCGAGATCCTGCGCGAGCCCAAGAACGCGCTGATCAAGCAGTATCAGAAGCTGTTCGACATGGAGAACGTGAAGCTCGGCTTCACCGACGATGCGCTGCGCGCCATTGCCCGCCGTGCGATCGAACGCAAGACCGGTGCGCGCGGCCTGCGCTCGATCCTCGAATCGATCCTGCTCGACACGATGTTCGAGTTGCCTGGTTTCGACGGTGTTGACGAAGTCGTTGTCGACAAGGACGTGGTTGAAGGTCGCAAGGAACCGGTCCGGGTCTATACCAAAAAGGAAAAGGAGGGCGCTGCCTGAGAGCAGTCGCCTTCCCTTTCGGACAGCTTCATAATTCGCTGATCGGGGGCACCGGCCCGGCTGCATAGGTGCCACCCCGTCTTCGATGGGCACAGGCGGCATGGCTGAAGTGTGTCCTTGCAGCCCGCGGCTCGCCTGCAATTGGTCTCCCGCCGGCGACGGATCGCTTCGTCCAGGTGATGGCCGTGCCCTTTCTTGTCATTCGACCAGCCGGAACTAGGGTCTGGAGAGATAATAAGGGAGGCTGTCATGCGGAGTGCTATTGCGATCTCGGCGTTCACCTTCGTTGCGACCGCCGCTCTGGCGCAAACGCCCCTTCCGACATCCAAGGTCGTGACCACTCAGCCGCTGGCCGGTGTGCCGGGTAAAGAGGTTGTGATGGCCGAGGTGACAATGGCACCAGGGGCGGGCTCGCTGCCACACCGTCATGATGCCAACACCTTCGTCTATGTGCTGGAAGGGCGTGTGGAGATGCAGGTGGCGGGTGGTGCTTTGAAGGCTCTGGGACCTGGCGAGGTCTTCTATGAATCGCCCACAGACGTCCACAGCGTGTCGCGCAATGCCAGTTCAACGCTTCCGGCCAAGGTGCTCGTCGTCTTCGTAAAGGCCGCGGGCGCACCGACGACGACGCAGGTGAAGTGAGATACTGGCGGCGCTGGCCTCCCGCGGCCTTCGTCCTGCTATCTGTAGCTTTCCGAGCGCCTTCGTGGGGGCGTAGGCGAAAACCCCTAGAGGTCTGAAGAAGGGCGCCTGAAAGCAAAACGGGCCGCCCCACGCCGGTTGAATGGTGGGACGGCCCGTCAAAGCCTGATGTCGGAACTGACTGTCAGTTGGCTGGCGCTGCCTTGCGGCCCCGCTTCGCACCTTCGCTGCCGCTGGCTTTGGGGCGGCCGCGCTTGGCAGGGGTGGCGGCCGGAGCGGCGCTGGCGCTTGCCGACGAGCGCTTGCGGCCCAGTCCGATGCTGTGCGCCAGGGCGCGCCGCTGTTCGGCATAGGCCGGCGCGACCATCGGATAATCCTTGGGCAGGTTCCACTTGGCCCGATAGTCATCGGGCGTCATGCCATAGCGCGTCATCAGATAACGCTTCAGCATCTTCAGCTTCTTGCCGTCTTCCAGGCAGACCAGATAGTCGGGCTTGATCGATGACCGCACCGAAACGGCAGGTTGCTGCTCAACCACGGGTGCCGCTGTGGGGGTACCGAGGCCGCTGAGCGCGGCATGAACCTGAGTGATCAGCGATGGCAGGTCTGTCACCGATACGGTATTGTTGGCGACATGAGCTGCGACGATGTCGGCCGTCAGGGCCAACAGGGTTTCATTCGCTTCGTCGGACATTAGAGGGGGCCTCACGTAAGAATGGGGGCTGTTCCGGTCATCCATCGGGTGGCCGGCGCCATCCGGCCCCGCCTCCATGATACGGTGCCAAGCGAAATGCAAGTCCCGTATGCGTATCGATGCAACAATTATGAATTATTGGATCGATTAACTCTGAATAGATCAGGATGACATCGAGCCACGAATTGGCCCTTGATGTCATTCATCATTGCAAAAATCGTTCACATTTTTCTGTCGCCGGCTGACGCAGGGCGAATCCCGAATAAAGGTCTAAATGATCCACTGCGTCGCCCAATCTCATAGCAGGCGACACAGCCAATCGCAGTCGAGAGGATAACAAGCGCCGATCCCGCTGCGGCGCTGATAGGTAGCGGATCGATCCAGTGTGCTGCCATGACGATGATTGTCTGATGAAAGAGATAGAATGTGAAAACACCATCATTGAGATAGCGCTGGGTAGGGCCTGTCACATTGGACAAGTGACGATAGCAGAAGCCTAATATTGCCGCGATCGCGCCCCATTGAGCGGAAGCGTAGATCAATGGGCGCCAAGCGTTCGGCGACGGTGACAGGGTTCCTGCATGAACGGCGGTTTGCCAGGCCAGGAGGCTGCTGGCGGCGACCGCTACGGCCAGCGACAACCATCGTCTGCGGTCGAGGGAAGTCCAAAAGTTGGACCGGGACGCCAAACAGAATCCTGCCAGAAAGCTCGCGAAGGACATGGCGTGATTGTACCAGTCCGAGAATAATCGGTTGGTCAGACCGAAATCCGGAAACAGGAGCCAGCGGACCATGGCAAAATACAGGATCGGTAATAGAAGCGCATTGTAGCCTGACATGGCGCGGTCGAGCGCCGAACCCAGCCTGTCCAGCGATCGGGGCCAGCATAGCAGGACCGCCAGCACCATGGCGTAGGCCCAGATATAGAGCACGAACCAGAGATGGTTGAATGGCACCACCTGGCAGTTCGTGGACATGCAGCTGACCCGGTCGGCAAAATACTGGACCCAGAAGTGCAGATAGCCTTCGCCCGCGCGACCCTGCTCCACTTCCTGGAAATAGGCTTGAGGCGGAACAAGGACGAGAATCCCGAATAGCAGTGGCGCCAGCAGACGTTGCGACCGGTTGATCGCCAGATCGGCGGGTTTGAGCTTTCGCGCCAGAAACGACATGGCGGCGCCGGAAACGAAGAACAGCAGGGTCAGGCGCCAAGGGTTGGACAGGACCAGGGCGGTCGCAATCCATTGTTGAGAATGGCGACTGTTAACGTGCCAGTCCCAAGGTGAGAAGAACAGGGCGATATGATAGATGATAAGCAAGGCGAAAGCGCCGATTCTCACCCAATCCAGATCATATCGCCGTATTGTCGTTTCGGAACCTATTCGATTTCCCAACGGCTATCCTTTTCCTCGTGAACGATTTTTCACCGACAGGCTTGCAGATCGTATGTCATTTAAGAGCCTGTAACAGGACTAGTACGCGCCTGATCACGCAATTTAAGGGTTGTGTTAACCTGTCTCGCATAATTTCCCGTTGCATCGTGCCTGAGTGCCGAACCGGGGGTGCGTTTTATGGGGCTGGACGAAGGGCATATCGAATCGACTGCCTTTTCCTTTTCGAGTGATGTGCCGCCTCCGCCTGATCGGCGGAGAAATCAACGCCACGTCACTATATTGCGTGTCGGGAAGCTTATAACGTCCCGGTCGCAGGAATTGTGCCTGATCCGTAACATCTCGGCCGGCGGCCTGATGCTGCATGTCTATTCCCCACGAAAAGTAGGCGAACGGATCGAGGTCGAACTGAAGACCGGACATCGGCTGCGAGGGGCCATTCAATGGGCGCACGACGCCAATGTCGGTGTCAGGTTCGACGAGAAGGTCAATGTCGGCGACGTGCTGGCTAATCCGACAGTGCTGGATGATGGCACCAAGCCGCGCGCGCCTCGGCTGGATGTGTCTTGCCATGCGACGTTGCGAGCGGGCGCCCAGATCTGCCGGGTCGGTGTGCGCGATATTTCCCAAGGGGGCATGAAGATCGCCACCGACCGGACATTTGCGCCCGATGAGCAGGTCGTGGTCACCTTGCCAGGGTTCAGACCGATGGCCGCCACCATTCGTTGGTGCGATGACGGCTTCGCCGGCATCGGCTTTAACCAACTGCTTCCATTTGATGAGCTAACACATTGGCTGAAAAGTATTTGTGATTGAAGTTCCGCTGAGAAAGGCGTGACGTTGTTGAGTAGGAAGTCAGCCACCGCGGACGCATCGCTGCTCGGTCAGACCACCGGTGAGTTCCGCGATCCAGCGCGCGAGGCCCTGTTCCGGGCCGAGCGTCTGCCCGAGACCCTGCGCCAGGCGCGGCTGGTGATGGCGATTTCCACGGTCATGAACAGTTTGTTCCTGATCACGGACTGGCGGTTCTGGGGCACGGACCATTTCTGGATCGCCGTGCCGGCGCGCTTCGCCATCATCCTACTTTCCGTAGCGGCTTATGCCCTGCTGCGCCGCGCGGACGGTTTCGACTATGTCCAGCGGGTACTGACAGGTTGGCAGTGGCCTGTCGGAGCGCTGGTTGGCGTATTGGTCAGCTCCCATTCCGAACTGGCCTTGTTCGTCATCCTGCTGCTGCCGTTGATGTTCTATCTCACCATCCCGGTGTCGTTCCGATACACCGTGACGTCCGGCATCGGTTGCAGCACCTTCATGCTGATCGGCTTCCTGCAGCCGAACGAGCCGACCGCGATGTCGCTGGGCCTGATCCTGGCAATGGCGATGCTCAACAGCGCCATGATCCTGATCGTCCTGCATTCCAACCGCCTGCGCCGCCTCAACTGGGCGGCGGTTGAAAGCCATCGCAGCGTCGCCGAAGCGCTGGCCGCCAGCCGACATCAGCTTGAGCAGATTTTCATGGCCGTACCCCTGCCGCTCGTCGTGACCGATCAGGGCGGACGTCTCATTCAGGCCAACGACGCGGCGGCGCGCTATTTCAGCATGGAAAGACGTGTCTATGACACGGCGACCGTCGATGCCGCCTTCGTCCAGTCTGAAGATCGCGCGGCATTTCGCACCCTGCTGCGCTGCAATGGCTCGGTGATTGACTTCGAAACACGCTTTCACGTCAATGGCACGACCCGCAACGTTCTGCTGGCGGCTACGCGCACGGAAATCGGCGGCACCGAATGCTATCTGACCAGCATCGTCGATATTACCGCCCGCAAGGCAATGGAGGTTCACCTCGAACGGCTGGCGACCACGGACACGCTGACGGGCGTTGCCAATCGGTCCCAGTTCCTGCGGATCGCCGAACGCGCGATGTCTTCTGCGCGGGAACGCTATGGCAGACTGGCGGTCCTGCTGCTGGATGTCGATGACTTCAAGGAGATCAACGACACGCTGGGGCACGATGCTGGCGATATGGTGCTGGCGGCGGTTGCGGAGCGGCTGGGCCAATGCTTGCGCCACGGCGACGTCGTGGCCCGGCTGGGCGGGGACGAGTTCGCGTTGTTGCTGGCGGATATCGACGAAGACGGCGCCCTAGACAGAACGCTCGACCTGCTGGTCGCCCGTCTCAACGAGCCATTGATCTATCAGGGGCGGATCGTCGAATGTTGCGCCAGCATCGGCGTTGCCGTCTATCCCGCCCACGCGGTGACGGTGGAAGAGGTAACCAAAAACGCGGATATCGCCCTCTATGTCGCCAAGAGCGAAGGGCGGGGCGCCTGCCGTTCGTTCACGCCTGATATGCGTTCGGTGATCGAGCGGCGCAGCGAAGTCCTGCGCCTTGCCCGAGCCGCGCTGGCGGACGACAAGATCGAGGCCTTCTACCAGCCCAAGGTGAGCCTGGAGACAGGGGAGATTCAGGGGTTCGAGGCCCTGCTGCGCTGGCATGACAGTGCGGGCTATCGCCGTCCGGGCGCTCTCACGGCGGCGTTCGAGGATTTCGATCTGGCGATCGCGTTGGGCGACCGGATGTTCGACCGTGTGTTGCGCGACATGCGCGGCTGGCTCAGCCAGGGCATCGATTTCGGCCATATCGCCGTCAACCTGTCAGCGGCGGAGTTCCGTCGCGACGACGTGGCCGAACGGATCCTTGCCCGGCTGGCGGCCGCCGGCGTGCCGACGACCCGGCTGGAGGTCGAGGTGACCGAGACCGTGTTCCTGGGCCGGGGATCGGATCATGTCGAACGGGCGCTGCGACTGTTGAGCGAAGCGGGCGTTACCATCGCCCTCGACGATTTCGGGACCGGCTATGCGTCGCTGTCGCACCTCAAGCAGTTTCCGGTCGACGTGATCAAGATCGACAAGTCGTTCATCGCCAACCTCACCGACACGTCCAGCGACACCGCGATCGTTCGGGCGGTCATGGGGCTGGGCCACAGCCTCGGCATCCGCATCGTGGCGGAAGGTATCGAAACCCAGGAACAGGCCGATTATCTGAAGGCCGAAGGATGCGATATCGGTCAGGGCTTCCTGTTCAGCGAGGCGATGTCTCCGATGCAGGTCGGGCTGGCGCTGCGCAAAAAAGCCCAGCGCGTCCGGAGAGCCTGAGCCTGCCTTCCCGTCGCGCCGCTTTCGCTTGCGCCGGCAGGCCTCTATGGTCGCTGCGAGATGGAACAGGAGATTTGGATGGGCGGAGCGCTTGTCGGCCGACGCGGGGTAATGCTGGGCCTCGCGGGGGCGGCAGTGGCGGCGACCACGGCGCGGGCGGCACCAACGCTGCAGGACGGCTCAATCGTCGAGACGGTGCGCCAGATGAAGCCCGGCGACTATCTGTGGGCGCCGGAGGTGGCGCCGGACGGGCCCGTCCTGATCATCGTCAGCCTGAAAAGCCAGCGGGCCTATGTTTATCGCAACGGTCTGCCGATCGGTATTTCCACCGTATCGACGGGCAAAGCCGGGCATGCGACCCCGACCGGGGTGTTCACGGTCCTTCAGAAGGCGGTGGACCACAAGTCCAACCTCTATAACAATGCGCCGATGCCCTACATGCAGCGGCTGACATGGGACGGGATCGCGCTCCATGCCGGTCAGTTGCCGGGATATCCCGCGTCGCATGGCTGCATCCGCCTGCCGATGGCGTTCGCCAAGCTTCTCTATGGGATCACCCGGCTCGGCTTCACGGTGGTGATCACTGACGAAGAGGCGGTGCCGCGCGTCGCGCCGACGCCCGCCGTGCTCGAGGCGAAGGCGAATACTGCGACCGATCTGCCGCTGACCGGCGGGACGCTGTGGCAGCCCGAGCGGGCGCCGACCGGACCGGTTTCCATGGTGATCAGTGCAGCTGACCACCGCCTGCTGGTGTTGCGCAACGGCGTGCCGATCGGCTCCGCACCGGTCTCGATCCGCAGCCCGGTGCAAGGCCCGACTGCTTATACATTAAGGGCCATCGACGCCGCCGGCTTTCACTGGATGCGGCTTGCCCTGCCAGGGCAGGGTGATCCCGCGTCGGCCGAAGTCACGCCGGAACAGCGCGCGCAGCTAAGCCTCCCCGAGGATTTCCGCAGCGCGCTGTCGGCCATTCTGACGCCGGGAGCGACTGTCGTGGTGACGCCGGATACTTTGCAAAGCGGCAGTTCGGGCAAGGCGCTGACCGTTATCGCTGGCGAGGGATGACGGCGGTGGCACATTATGGTATAACCCGCTGATGACTGAGACTAATTTGTCGCGGCGGCGCCTGCTGGGCGCTGCCGGCGCGATGGCTGTTGCCCCTCTGGCGGCCTCGTTGAGGTCGGTTCCCGCGCAGGCCGCGCCGACATCCGCCTTGAAGCCGCAACTGTTGCAGCGTGCACTGGCCGCGCTCGAGCGGCATGGTGGTCGCATCGGTGCTCGCGAAACCATGGCCATCGCCGATTACGCGGTTGCGTCGGGGAGCGCGCGCTTCCATCTGGTGAATGTGGCTTCAGCGCGAGTGACCAGCATGCTGGTTTCCCATGGGCGCGGGTCCGATCCAGATCATTGCGGCTGGGTGGAGCGCTTCTCGAACGAACCCGGTTCACTGGCGTCGTCGTCGGGGGCCTATGCGGCCGGGGCGCTTTATGTCGGCAAGCACGGACGGTCGCGGCGTCTGATCGGCCTTGATCCCGGCAACAGCAATGCAGAAGCGCGGGCGATCGTCGTGCACGCCGCCTGGTATGTCAGCCCGTCGATGGTCCAGCAGCACGGCAAGCTCGGCCGCAGCGAGGGGTGCTTCGCGGTGTCGGAAGCGGACCTGGAACAGGTTCTTGCGCGGCTGGCGCCGGGCACCTTGCTCTATGCGGACAAGATCTGAAGGCTGCCTTCCTGGGACTTGTGACTCGACGAATCCGAAGCCTCTCAGGCTATTGGGACAGAACCTTGCGCAGCCAGTGACGAAAGCTGACGATTGCGGGGGACGTCCAGCGATCCTCACGGGCGAGGAAAGTGTAGGCGCCGCCGTCCAGGCTTTTCAACTCATCCAACGCCGGCCTGATTTTCACCAGTCGTCCGGCGGCCAGATCGTCGCTGGCGAGATAGTCGTTGGTCAGCGCAATGCCCTGGCCATCCCGCGCGGCATCAAGCGCCAGATGCGCATGCCATAAGCGTGGACCCGGCAGTCTTCCGCTGACCTCCACACCTTGGCCAGCCAGCCACATCCGCCATTCTTCCTGATCTTCCTCGTGAAGCAGGGGAGCGTTGGCGAGGTCGGTAATCGTTTGGAGACGGCCCTCCAGCTCGGCCGCGCAACTGGGACTGGCGACGGGATAAAGCTCGGGCCGGGCCACTTCCATGAACCGGATGGTCTTGGGCAGCCGGAGCGGGGCATCCGCGCGGATGAAGCGGATATCGCCATCCGCTTCATTGCTGGCGAAGTCGGGATTATGGTCGGTCGGACGCAGTTCCAGGTCGATTTCGGGATGCTGACGACGAAAATCCTTCAATCGCTTGTTCAGCCAATGATAGGCGAAGCCGGGTACGCACCAGATCTGAAGCTGCTGCTCGTCGCGCTTGAAGAGCGACTCTGTCGCCATGGCGATGTCGGCAAGGGCGGCGGAAATCTTGGCATGATAAGCCGCACCGTCAGCCGTCAGCCAGGATGCGTTGCTGCTGCGATCGATCAGCGGCGTTGCGACCCAGGCTTCGAGAGCCCTCAGATGGCGGCTGACGACGGCATGATCGACGGCCAGCGCTTGCGCGGCCTTCCGAATCCCGCCTAATCGCCCGAAAGCTTCGAACGCTTTCAGCGCCGCAAAGGGCGGAACGGATTTTCGGTTGTCCAGAAATTGGCCTCTGGTGTTGCTTTTACTGCACCGTGCCAGAATAACACCACCCGCCACTTCTGTCCATGAAAACCATGGCGAAGTGGCGGGTGGTGAAGTGCTTATTTTCGTTCGTAGACGAGCTTGCCACCGACGAAGGTCATATCGACATTGGTGTTGAGGATGTCTTCCTCCGGAATGGTGAGGATGTCCTTGTCGAGGACGACGAGGTCGGCGAGCTTGCCGGCCTCGATCGTGCCCTTGATGTCCTCTTCCCACGACAGATAGGGGCCGTTGGCGGTGTACATGCGGATCGCGTCCTCGCGCGACACGCCTTCTTCCGCCAGGCCCATCGCCTGGCCGCTGGGGCC